>NZ_WRPO01000004.1 GCF_009746585.1 Novosphingobium aquimarinum | reverse complement strand
ACGGTGTAAATCCCTCATCCCCCTCGCCGCCATCGCGAAAGGGAAAAAGTGGACGACTTTTACGCCGCCCGCAGCAGCACTTCGCCGCCGCTACCGTGGTCTAATTTTGCACCGCCGTTCTCAGCACTAGCTGCGCGGCGGGCGAGCGGCCGTTGTCGGCCTGCGCCTGCCTGGTTGCCCGGTGCCGGGGCAGCGCGGCACATTCTTTCACTTGCATGACACGCTCCGGCACGAAGAGCCGAATTCCTCCCAAAGACAACACCCTTTACTTCGTCGCAACGATCACGATCGTGGCTTCATTGCGACGATGGAAGAGGGCAGTAGATGGCAAGCGCTTCAATCGCATTCCCGGCCGGCGATCGGTTCGGAGCAGAACAGAAGACGCGGGCGACGGCGCGTACGCGGCTCCAGAACATCGATGCGCTGCGCGGCTTCGTCATGGTGCTGATGCTGCTCGATCACTTGCGGGAGACCTGGTTCGTCTATTACCCAGTGACCGATCCGATCGATGCCCGCACGATTTTGCCCGCGATCGGTTTCGCGCGCGTTCTGGTCAGCCTCTGCGCCCCGATCTTCGTCGCTCTCACTGGGCTTGGGGTTTACCTTTACAGCATCAACCACACCGCGAAGGAAACGACGTCGTTCCTGGTGAAGCGCGGGCTGCTGCTAATGGCGATCGAGGTGGTGTACTTGTCCCCGCTCTACTGGGGTATCGTGCCGCAGCCGACGTTCTGGCTCCAGGTCATCTGGTGCATCGGCTTGTGCATGCTCATCCTTGCGGCGCTCAAGGGTTTGCCACGCCCGGCGCTGATCACCATCGGCCTGGTGCTGGTCTGCCTGCACAACCTGCTCGATCCGATCCAGCTTACCCCTGAAAACCCATTCTTCCCGCTCTGGGCCGGGATCCACCAGCGCGACGTGATTGACCTGCCGTTCGGTTTTCAGGCCAAGACGACATACCCCATCCTCCCATGGATCGGCGTCATCGTGCTTGGCTTTGCGATCGGCCCCTGGTTCGCGCCCGATGTCGATGCGCGCGAGCGCCAACAGCGCTTGATCAAGCTGGGTCTGGGCCTGCTCGGTGGCTTCATCGTTCTGCGCTTCCTGAACTTCTACGGCGACAAGCCTTGGTTCGTCGTGGAAGGCGAGCCCGTCCGCACCGTGATCAGCTTCATTTCGATGACCAAGTATCCGCCTTCGCTGCTGTTCCTCATGCCGACGCTCGGGATCGGGGCTTTGCTGCTCGTCCTGTTCGAACGCGTGAACGATTCGCAGCTCGTCGCGAAGCTGGCGGTGTTCGGCGGCGCTCCGATGTTCTTCTACATCCTGCACCTCACCGTGCTGCGCATCTTCTATCACAGCGCGTTGGGCATCTTCGGCCCCGATCACGGCGAGCACTACGGCTTCAACAACTACAACTGGGTGCTCCTCTGGTACGTCGCGTTGATCGTGCCGCTTTACCTGCCGACGGTCTGGTATTCGCGCCTGAAGCGTCGTCGCCGCGACATCGCCTGGCTGAAGTACTTCTGAGCAGCGCGCCTGCCCGAGCGCTGGGCACGGGCAGGCTCCGCTGGACGTACTGACTTTCCTCTTGGAGGTATGATGAACCTACGTTGCGCCCCTGCGCCCAAGACTTTGCGATGAGCGCCAGCGCTTCCGCCTCTAGCTGGCGCGGCCCGTTGCGGTTGATTGGTCATCGCGTGCTGCTCGCGCTGATCACGTTGCTGCTGGTCTCGGCGGTGATCTTCACGATCAGTGGCTTGCTTCCGGGTGACGCCGCGCAGGAAGTGCTGGGGCAAAGCGCGACGCCCGAACAGATCGCCGCTCTGCGCAAGGAAATGGGCCTCGATCAGCCGGGGCCGGTTCGCTATTATCAGTGGCTTCGCGGCATATCGATGGGTGACCCCGGCCAATCGATGGTGACGAATACGCCGGTGTCCGAAATCATTTCGGTACGCCTGCCGAACACCTTGATCTTGGCGGCGCTTTCGACGCTGGTATCGGTACCTTTCGCCTTCCTGATCGGCATTGCCTCGGCCATTGCACGGGGCAAGAAGCTGGATCGCTCGCTTAACGTGCTGACCCTGTCGATGGTGGCACTGCCCGAGTTTCTCGTCGCGACTGTCGCCGTCCTGATTTTGTCGGTGAAGCTGCAATGGCTGCCTTCGATTACGCTGATACCGCAGGAAGCTTCTTTCGCCGACTATGTGCGCGGATATGCCATGCCGGTTATGGTTCTTGCCGTGGGCGTCATTGCCCAGCTCGGCCGCATGATCCGCGCCGCGATCATCGCCGAGCTCGATAGGCCTTATGTCGAGATGGCGCGCCTCAAGGGCGTCTCGCAAACGCGCCTCGTGTTCCACCATATTCTGCCGAACGCGATCGGACCGATCGTGAACGCGATGGCGCTCAGTCTCTCCTATCTGTTCGGAGGTGCGATCATCGTGGAGACGATCTTCAGTTATCCGGGGCTCGCCGGCCTCATGGTCAATGCCGTCACCTCGCGCGACATGCCGCTGCTGCAGGCCTGCGCCATGATCTTCTGCGCGGTCTATCTCCTGCTCGTGCTGGTGGCCGACGTGTTCGCGATCCTCGCCAATCCGCGGTTGCGCAACGCATGAAGATCGCCGCGCTCTTCACGACGATCCGCAACTTGCCGCTTTCGGGCAAGATCGGCCTGGCCTTCGTCGTTTTCTGGTTGTTGGCGGCGGCCTTCGGTCCGATGCTCGCGCCGCATCCGCCGGGCGCTTTCGTGAGCGAGGAAGTGTTTGCCGACGCCAGCTCCCGGCTATGGCTGGGGAGCGATTTTCTAGGGCGCGACGTGCTCAGCCGCCTGCTGATGGGCGCGCGCTTCACCGTTGGCTTGTCCGCCGTTGCGGTCACGCTCGCGGTCGGGATCGGCACCGGTCTGGCGCTGACGGCGGCGGTCGGACCTCACTGGGTCGACGAATTGCTCTCGCGCGCGATGGACACCTTGATTTCGATTCCCAGCAAGATCTTCGCGCTGGTGTTGATTGCCGCATTCGGCTCTTCCGAATTGCTGCTGATCGTGATCCTGGCGGTGATCTACGTGCCTGGTAATTTCCGGATCGCGCGGTCCCTCGCCGTCGGTCTCGCCCGGCTGGACTACGTCGAAGTTGCGCGCGCGCGCGGCGAGGGACGGCTGTACATCGCGCTTTCGGAAATGCTGCCCAATATGATCCGGCCGCTCGCCGCCGATATCGGACTGCGCTTCGTGTTCATCGTGCTGCTGCTTTCGGGCCTGAGTTTCCTCGGCCTCGGGCTGGCGCCGCCGGACGCCGACCTGGGCTCGCTGGTTCGCGAGAACACTTCGGGTCTCGCCGAAGGCGCGCTGGCGATCTTCGTGCGGGCAACCGCGATCGCGACGTTGACGGTCAGCGTCAATCTGCTGATCGATGCGCTGACACAGGGCAAAGTGCGATGAAGGATACGACCCAGCATGTCGAAGTCCGGGACTTGTCCGTCACCGTGCGGCGGGAGGACGGCACGCCGCTGCGCATCGTCGAGGACGTGTCGTTCGACATCGCGCCGCGCGAAACGCTGGCGCTGATCGGCGAATCGGGTTCGGGCAAGACCACGATCGCGCTGGCGCTGATGGGCTATGCCCGTGGCAGTGCCGAAATCACCGGGCAGATCCGCGTCGGCCAGGCGACGCTCGACGGGGCTGGCGGAAACGCGCTGAAGGCGCAGCGAGGCCACCGCATCAGCTACGTCGCGCAGAGTGCGGCGGCGGCGTTCAATCCCTCGCGCCGCGTCATCGACCAAGTGATCGAGCCCGCTCTCATTCATGGCATCGAGCCCGAAGAGGCCGCTCGCAAGCGGGCGGTTTCGCTGTTCCGCAGCTTGGCGCTGCCCAATCCCGAAACGATCGGCCAGCGATACCCGCACGAGCTTTCGGGCGGCCAGCTGCAGCGCTTGATGGCCGCCATGGCGCTCATCACTCAGCCCGAGCTGGTGATCTTCGACGAGCCAACCACTGCGCTCGACGTGACCACCCAGGTCGAAGTGCTGCAGGCCTTCCGCCGCGTGGTGCGCGAGCAGGGGGCAACGGGCGTCTACGTGTCGCACGATCTGGCGGTCGTCGCGCAGATGGCCGACCGGGTCCTCGTTCTCAAACGGGGCAAAGTGCGCGAGCAGAACGCAGTCGACGTCATTCTGCAATCCCCGGCCGATGACTATACGCGGATGCTGATGTCCGCGGCCATGCCGGTGGTGATGGCTGCGCCCGTTCTGCCCGACGCGCCCGTCCCCTTGCTGGAAGTCGAGGGGATCCATGCCGGATACGGTCCGATCGACAAGGAAGGAAGGCCGGCCCACCCGGTGCTCAGCGACGTCGGTTTCTCGATCGGGCGTGGCGCCGCACTGGGCGTGATCGGCGAATCCGGGTCGGGCAAGTCCACCGTGGCGCGCGTCGTCGCCGGCCTGCTCGCACCCGCTCGTGGCAGCGTGAAGCTCGACGGCGTGCCCCTGGCCCCGACGCTGTCGGGCCGGAGTCGCGAAGAGCTGCGACGCGTGCAGATCGTCTTCCAGAGCGCCGATGTCGCGCTCAATCCCGGGCGGAGCGTGGGCGACATCCTGGGGCGTGTCCTGCGCTTCTACCGCGGGACGCGCGGCGAGGAAGCGCGCCGCCGGGTGGCCGAATTGCTCGACCTCATCAAGCTTCCCGCATCCATCGCCAGCCGACGCTGCGACGAACTTTCCGGTGGCCAGAAGCAGCGCGTCAATCTGGCGCGGGCGCTCGCGGCGGAACCCGACATCATTCTGTGCGACGAAGTTACCTCCGCGCTCGATACGGTCGTGCGCGGCGCGATCCTCGATCTGCTGGCCGAACTGCGGCGCGATCTCGGCGTGGCCTACCTTTTCATCAGCCACGATATCGAAACGGTGAAGGCGCTGTGCGACGATATCGTCGTACTCTACAAAGGAACACGGGTCGAAAGCGGCGTGCGTGACAGTTACAATGTGCCGCCGGTTCATCCCTACACAGATCTGCTGATCTCGTCCGTGCCCGAACTCAGGAGCGACTGGCTATCGGACGAATCCGAACGCGCAGCCGCTCCCTTCGCGCACTTGCGCGAGCGTCCCGATCTGTGCCGTTTCCTGCCGCGCTGTCCGGTAGCGATCGCCGGCACATGCGAAGTGTCTGCTCCACCGGTGCGGCAACTTTCGTCAGGCAATGCGGTCCTGTGTCATCACACCGAAGAAACCCTGCGCCGCACGCAGAGCGAGAAAATCCTCGGCTGATCGTTCGTTAAGGAACGGTGCCCCTCGTGGGGATTTGCCGTTTCATTATCAGAATGCGAAGCGCAAGCCGCCGAAGACGGTGCGGCCCTGGCCAGGGAAGAAGACAGCGGTATTCGCGACGCGCGCGTCGGTGACCGCCGCGAACTCTGCGGCATAGCGCTTGTCGGTGAGGTTGCGGCCATCTGCGTAGATCGTCACCGGCCCGAGATCGAACCCCGCCGAAAGGTTGAACAGGGCATAGCCGGGCGCCTTGAGCGTGTTGGCATAATCGACGAACACGTCCTCGAACCGCCAATCGACGAAGGGTTCGATGTAGAAGCCTCCCCCTCCTTCGAACCGCAGCGAAGCGCGATACTGATGGCGCGGCGCGACCGGCAGGCGGTTGTTGTCGTATGCAGGTTCGTCCCGAAACCGGAAATCCGACCAGGCGTAGGTCTGGCGCAGCCGCAGCCGGGCCGCATCCGTATCGATCAGGGCGATGTCGAGGCTGGCTTCGACGCCCTGATGCAGGGTCTTGTCGGCATTGAACACGCTGGCGGGAAGGTTCGCATCGGGGAGGAAGCTGAGGAGTTCGCCGCGCACCTGCGCCCGATAGTACGTGACGTCCCAAGTGACGCCGGCCAGCTTGCCGCGCGTGCCGATCTCGGCGGTCCAGGCGCGCTGGGGATGGAGTGGCACGAAGACCGAGCCGGCGGTATTGGTCTGAGTCAAAGCGCTGAAATGCGGTGGTTCGACCGATTTCGTGTAATTGGCATAGACCTGCACCGAGCCGTGTTCGTACAGCAGGCCCAGGCGTGGGGCGAACCAGTCGTAGGTGCGATCCGCCTGCGTTCCGCCCAGCGTATTCGCATAGTCGCGCCGCGCACGCCCCCACGATCCCCCGGCGACCACGGCCAACTCTGGCACGACGAAAAACCGCCCCTCGGCGAACACGTCGAGTGCATCGGCCTGCTGCACAGAATCTCCGATCGTGGCTCCCTGGTTGCCCGCGAGGTTGAGCGCCAGTGTTTGGTTGCTCCCGCCTTCGCGGTAGTAAGCGCCAAAGAACACATCGGCCCGGTGCCCGGCCAATTCGCCGGCAAGATCGAAGCGGCCGAACGCCCCTTGGGTGTCGGTGTCCTGCAATATGAAGATCCCGACCGGATGATAGAGATCGGTCTGCGTCGCGTAGATCCCGCCTTCGAAAACGAGCCCATCGGTCAGCCGCAGCCGCGTCTGCACCGAACCGCGATAGACGCTCTGGTCGCGCGCCTGTCTGCGCAGGATCACGCCGTCCCCGGCATAGCGCGGGTTGGTGAGCGCCGTCTCCAGCGAGACCGCGCCGGGGACTTGCTGGTTGATGTCGGCGGCATACCCGATCACGCGGATCTCGCTGTCGTCGCCCAGCGCATATCCCAGATTGATCGTACCGCGCACCTGATCGGACCGCGAATTCTGGCGGTACCCATCGGAGCGCGTGGCGTTGACGCCGCCGTACCAATCGAACTTGCCCGCGGTGCCCGCGCCATGGCCTTGCCCTCGCACGCTGTCGAACGAACCGCCTTCGAGCCGCAGGGCGAACGGGCTCGCCACGTTGCGGCCGCTGGGCGTGACGAGATTGATCGCGCCTCCAAGCTGCGCGCCGCCGAAGCGCAGCGCGTTGCCGCCTTTGTACACCTCGATGTAGCGCGCGCCGAGGGGATCGATCTTCTGGAAGTCCGAAAAGCCGTCGGCATCGGCAAATGGGACGCCATCCTGCGCGAGCAGAACGCCGCGCTGGTGGTAGCTCTGATCGAGGCCGGAGCCGCGGATCGATAGCCGCGCCTCCTCGCCATAGCGCGTGTTCGCGAGCACGCCGGGAACGTCGCGTAGCAGATCGGGCAAGCCGATGACGAAGCGGTCCTCGTAGCTTTCCGAGGCGACGACCGAGACCGAACCGGGCGTGCGCGCGAGGCGTTCGCGGGCGGCGGCGACCGCGGGCGGATCGTCCGCCTGACGTTCGGCGGTGACGATGATGGTGGGATCGCTCTCTGCGTCTTCGGCAAGCGCAGGCGAAATGGCGCACGCCGCGAGGGCGAGCGTCACGAAGGGACGTAACATGATGGAATATCTCCGGCAGGGACGCGACGGGCTCTGGCCGCCGCGCGTCAGTCAGACGAGGAGTATGATGTCGTCAGCTGAGGGCCGGAGGGCCGCGCAACGGCGGCCTGAGAAACGCGGGCCGGGAAGCCTGCGGAATGGTTTGCGGGGCAAAGCCGAGCGCGATGACGAAGGCCAGCGCCAGGGCCAGCAAGACGACGTCCGCGCCGCCAAGACCAGCCATGGCTAGCGCGCCGTAAGGGCATTCGCCCTTGGCAGGCTTGCCGGGCACCCCGGAGTCGCTCTTCATCGGCACGACCACGTCTCGCGAGATCCCGGCCCCGCTGGCATCGTGGCAAACCGCGATAGTCAGGACCTTGGCATCGCTGCCGATCATGTATCCCGCCGGCACGATGGCCCTGAGCGCGATCGCCAGCGCGATGCACACCAACGCCAGCTGCCGTCGTTGCATCAGGATTGCGCGCAGGTGCCCCATGGCGCAGCCCCCTAGTACCAAACCCCGATCAAGGCCAGTACCGACCCAGGCGAAATTCGCACGGTGTGCCCTTGGGCCTTCGCACCAGTTCTGACATAGGCGCGTTCAAGCCATTCACGCTCTGGCTCAACACGCGCGCCGCACGGGTGCCGGCAGCATTTTCGAGCGTAGAGATTCGGAGATTGCCTTGACCAACCGTATGCGGCTCGATCTGCCAATCGTGGCAGCGGCAGTGGCGGCCGCTTTCGCTCCGCATATGGCGATGTGCCAGGAAACCCCGGCAAGGCCGGATCCCGAAGCGATCGTCGTCACGGGGCGCGGTCTTGAGGATCTGCCGGGCATGCCCGCCTATTCCACGCGCGCGATCGACCGCGAAACGCTGGTGTCGAGCGCGTCGGGGCGGATCGAGGATGTGCTGTCGTCGGTCGCGGGCTTCCAGCAGTTCCGGCGGTCCGACAGTCGCGCCTCCAACCCCTCGGCCCAAGGCGTCACGCTGCGTTCGCTGGGCGGGAATGCGACGACGCGCGCGCTCGTCGTGCTCGATGGCGTGCCGATGGTCGATCCGTTCTTCGGCTACGTTCCGCTTCCCGCGCTTGCTCCCGAGCGCCTCGGCCGCGTGCTCGTCACTCGGGGCGGCGGCTCCGGGCCGTTCGGCACTGGGGCGCTTTCCGGCACGATCGAACTCGAAAGCGCGGATCGCACCACGCTAGGGCCGCTCAACGCGAGCGTGCTCGCCAATCAGCGCGGCGAGACCGAGGCCAGCGCCACTTTCGCGCCCAAGCTGGGCGCGGGGTTCGCGGTCATCTCGGGCCGCTGGGATCGCGGCAAGGGCTTCCAGACGACGCCGCGCGACGACCGCGTCCCGGCAACGGCACGCGCGGCCTTCGATTCCTGGTCCATCGGTTTGCGCGGGGTGGCGCCGATCGGGGACGATATGGAACTTCAGGCGCGCGGACTGATCTTCGATGACCAGCGCACGCTCCGCTTCGAAGGCGCTGACAGCTCCTCGAGCGGACAGGATGCCAGTTTGCGCCTCGTCGGCCGCGGCGACTGGCAATTCGATGTCCTAGCCTATCTGCAAGCCCGCAACTTCACCAATGTCGTCGTCAGTTCGACCCGCTTCGTGCCCGTGCTCGATCAGCGCAATACGCCTTCGACCGGCGTGGGCGGGAAGGTCGAGGTCCGCCCGCCGCTCGGTGAAACCATCAACCTGCGCCTCGGCGCCGACTATCGCCGGTCCGATGGCGAGTTGTTCGAAACCGCGATCAGCGCATTTTCCGGTAACATCACTGCGCGGCGCAATGCGGGCGGCACCAATAGCGACCTCGGCGTGTTTGCCGATGGCGACGTGCGCTTCGGCAACCTCGTGCTGACCGCCGGCGCACGCGTCGACCGCTACAGCATTCGCGACGGCTTCTTCCGCGAACGCGACGGATCCGGCGCGACCGTGATCGACGAAACCTATGCGAGCCGCGCGGGCTGGGAGGAATCGTTTCGCGGCGGTGCTGTCTACGAGCTTGGCGGCGGGCTCAGCCTGCGCGGCGCGGGATATACCGGATTGCGCTTGCCGACGCTGAACGAACTGTACCGCCCCTTCGTCGTCTTCCCGGTCGTCACTCAAGCCAACGCGGCGCTGCGCAACGAGCGGCTCGAGGGCTACGAGGCCGGGCTTACCTTCGCGCCTGCCGCCGATGTCTCGGTTTCGATTACCGCCTTCGACAACCGGGTTAAGAACGCGATCGCGAACGTGACGATCGGCGAGAACTTACGCCAGCGGCGCAATCTGCCGGCGATCGTCGCGCGCGGTCTCGAGGCCGATGGCCGCATCGAGCGCGGCCCTTTCTCTTTCCTCGGCTCGATCGCCTGGACCGACGCCAAAACGAGAGGCGAGGGCGCTTCGGCGGATCTTGACGGCAATCGTCCCTCGCAAACGCCGAAATTGAGCGCCAGCGCGACGTTGGCGTGGAGCCCCGATCCGGCGATAAGGCTTTCAGCGACAGTGCGGCACGTGGGGCGGCAGTTCGAGGATGACCGTGAAACCGACGCGCTTCCGGCCGCGACGACGCTCGATCTGTTCGGACAGCTGCCGCTCGTGTCGCACCTACAGCTGGTCGTGCGTGGCGAGAACCTGCTGGACGAGCGCATCGTCACCCGCAACGCGGGCGGATCGATCGATCTTGGCACGCCGCGTACGCTTTGGCTGGGCCTGCGCTGGGCCCTGCGCTGACGCAGCCGCCGGTTCGGCTAGACCGGCATCGGTTGCTGGCCGGCCTCGAATCCTAATTGCAAATCGGTAGGACTATAAATATACCTATATTGTAGTAGTAATCTCTTATTGAGACTTAAGATCCATATACCAAGGGCAATAACCCGATCGAAATTATGACATGCGATAAGGTCGCATGTCAGATATTTCGAGCGGGAATAATAAGTATGCCGTTGCCATCGACTCAGTGGACTGAAGATTTTTCGGGAAACAGTCTCGATCTTACAGGGTACGAAATCACCTTTCGAGACGAATTTGATACGTTGTCGATCTCAAATGGTCGAGGTGAAGCCAACTGGTATTCGGGCATTCACTCAGACTTCGGTCTGGCCCGGTTTGCGCGAGGGGAGGATTACCTCGAACCGTTCACGGTTTCCGACGGCGTACTTCACATCCGAATGGATCACGACAATGGGCAGTGGGAAAGCGGCCTACTCCAGACCGTCAATTCGAAAACCGAGGGCTTCAAGCAAAGCTACGGATACTTCGAAATGCGCGCGAAGTTTCCCGAAGAATTGGGTGCCTGGCCCGCGTTCTGGCTGATTTCGGAAGAGGATCGCTACGACAAGTCGAAAGTCCGGGTCGAGATCGACACGGTCGAGGGCTATTCGAACAGCCCGCGAGGTTATCACGGGCATATTCACTACACGCCGAACCAAACGACGCAGGCGTTCAGCAAGAAAATCAGCGGTGGTGTGTACGAGCGTGTCGACTCTTTGTTCGACGATCAATTCCATACCTATGGCACGATGATCACGCCGCAATGGATCATCAACTATCTCGACGGTCGTGAAATCGGACGGGTCGCGGCGAGCGAATACACCAGTTCGCCGTTCTACATGATCATCGACCTCGCCATGTTCCGCGACCCCGGCGACACCTCGATCGTCTACGATATGGAGATCGATTATGTCCGCGCCTTTGCCAAGAACCCTGAGTCGAATGCGCCGCCGCTGAAGCCCGACACGGAGGCGGGCGAAGGTGCCTGGGACGACCCCACCGCTTCGCCCGATGTCCCTGCCGGCGTCAATTCGGGAGACGATGATCTCCACGGCACGACGGGCAGCGACACTATGGCCGCCGGCGAGGGCGACGACACCTATTGGGTCAATCATGTCGCAGACGTGGTGGTCGAGCGTGCGCGTGCGGGCAATGACACGATCAACAGCAGCGTCGATTACACGCTGCCGGTCAATGTCGAGAACCTGAAGCTCTACGGCACCGCAGCTAAGGTTGCGATCGGCAATACTGCGAGCAACGTTCTGCTCGGCAATGGGCTCGACAATTTGCTGCTCGGCCTCGGAGGGAACGACGAGCTTCGCGGTTACGGCGGTGCGGACCGGCTCGATGGCGGCTATGGCGCGGACGTGATGGCCGGCGGTATCGGCGATGATGTCTATGTCGTCGACAACGTCGGGGACCGCGTCATCGAGATGGCGGGCGAGGGGCGCGATACGGTATATTCGTCCGTGAGCTTCGCAGTCAGGGACCAGTCCATCGAAACTGTCATTCTGACGGGCAACGCGAACGCTCGCGCGACCGGCGGGAATTACAACGACACGCTGATCGGCGCTTCGCAGCTCGCCGAGCAGGCCGAGTGTGGCGGATGCGGTGATGCCGTGGTGCTCGAAAAGCAGGCGATGGCGGACGCCTTCTGGCAGGCTGCCTGTCAGCTCCGGATAGCGCGGCGCGATCACCGACACCGCGACGCCCGCATCGCGAAGCGTGGCTGCCAGACGTGTGGCGTAGGTGCCTATACCACCAGGGAAGGGCGCATATTCGCAAGTCACGATCAGGATATTCGGTTCAGAAGCCATCCGGGACATTCAGTCTGTCAGTCCCAGCGATGCTTGGCGGCGGCGCCCATTTCTGCCCAGCAATCTTAGCGCCAGTTTGGGGAAGTATCTGGCTGCGAGATACGAGCCGAAGGCGCGCCAATTGAGTGGATCGAGCCGTAACGCCAAAGCTAGCAGGTCCGATGCGCTCCTCGGGTCGTTCAGCAAAAATCGTTGGTTTCCGAGCTTTCTCGCCCGCTCTGCCAGCCGTCGTGGAATGAGGCCAAGCAGTTGCGGCTGGTTCGACGCGGCCTTGAAGGCCACGAAAGCGTGGTGGGCCATCAGGTCCGGGCGTCCACCGGTGATCGAATTTTCATGATAGCGCTTATAGATCAGTGGTTCGTCGATCAGGGCGAACTTGGTCACGCTGGCCATGCGCATGCAGAAGTCGGTGTCTTCGAAAACCCGAAGCTGAGGATCGAAGCCGCCACACGCAGTATAGGCGCCGCGTCGTATCACGATGGTCGCGATGGCTTGCAGCTGCCGGTCATAGGATTCGATGTTGCGTCGCGCAGGATCGTTCTGGAGCTGCAAGTTGGTTTCGATGAAGGCAGCGGCAAAAGCATTGGCCATCGTCGCGGAAAAATTCGGGTCCCCGCTGAGATAGCTCACGTTCATGACCCGCGAGTTGGTGGTGCTCTGTTCGACGACCAGACCCAGGCGAAGCCTCTCGGCGATATAGTCTGTCAGGGGGCCGAATTCGGGGGACCATTCGAAGAACTTCGCGATATTCGGATCCTCTGCCAGCCCCGTGGTCTTGACGACTTCCTGCGCGACACGATCGCTCTTGAGGATGTCTTCCTGAGTCAGCAGATAGTCGGCGGACAATTGTTCGGCCACGGATAGCGGCCCGATCGTCTCGGGCGGACGCACGCCAGCGACGACCGATGCTGTCGATCGATAGATCGGACTCGTCGCGAACAGATAGATCGCGGCCAGGACCAGACCCAGCACGAAACATCCGGCGATCAGGTATTTGCGGACGAGGAGAGACTTGAGAAGATAGAGGAAGGGCATGTTCGCGAGCCTTAAAAGAGCCGGGCGCCAATGATGATCAGATCGTTGGGCCGCACCAGCTGATCGCCAGACACTTTGAAGGTTTCCTCGCCGTCGGCGCTCGCGCGCGTCACCTTGATGCTGTTGCGCGAACCTCGCGGAGTCGTTCCTCCGGCCAGGGCGAGGGCACGGGCGAAGGTCAGCCCCGGATCGATCGGAAATGTGCCTGCGTTGTTGACCTCGCCGATAATGAAGAACTTGCTCGCTTCGTTGACGATCAGCGTGTCCTTGGGCAGGAGCGCGAGATCGACGGCGCCCGACAGGATGTCGTCGGCCGCAATCGTCTGTTGACCGCCATCTGCGTGGATCAGTTCGACGTTGCCGCCACCGACCCCGAGCTCGGCGCCGGATCGCGCCAGCATTTCGCTCATTTTCACGGTGGCGCGATCCAACGGATATTCGCCGGGCTTCGATACGTGTCCAAGCACTGAAACCGTGTTGCTGCGATAAGTCTGCACCAGCACGTTGACCACCGGGTCGCGGAAGATCCCGCTCGCTTGCAAGCGTCGGGCAACCAGATCGGAAATCTGGGTCGCGCTCAGTCCGGCGACTTGCACTTTGCCCAGCATGCTGAGCGCGATTGCCCCGTCCTCACCCACTTCGACGACCGTCGAATAGTCGGGAGCCCGATAGACCGAGACATTCAGGATATCGCCGGTGCCGACGCGGTAGCCGCTGGCCTGCGTCGTGTCCGTCGTCTCCGTCGCCTCGGTTCTAGCCGCGTCGGCTGCGCCGGCTGCGAATACTTCGGGTGCGCTTGCCATAAGCAACAGACCGAACAGGATCATCATGAGGCGCATCATTTTTGCGCCACGCTGGGCATGCCGAGGATCGATTTGAGCGTATCGCTCACGATCGCGACCTTGCGGTCGTCTCGTTCCTTCTTGACGGCCGCTTTGACGAGCTTGGCATTACGCTCCTGGAGAAGCCCCGCGGTCACAGCCGGTCTCGCTTCTTCGAACGGCAGGGGATCTTCGGCGAGTTCCCGGATGAGGCCCAGATGGACTTGTCCGACGGTCTGATAGACGACCTGGCTGCCGACCGAGAGGCGCGGCACATTCGCGGTTGCGGGGCCGACGATGTCATCGCTGAAGCGCACGACCGTGATCGGCGCGGGCCGTGAGCGGAAACCGGGTGTCTCCCCCAGATCACTGAGACCTGCGAAGCCGTCTTTCTCGAATGCGGTGAGATAGTCGCGGATGTTGGGCAAGTCGGACTTCAGAACCACTTCGGAAACGACGAAGCGTTTCCGACCGGCGAACTGAAGGGGGTGGTCTTGGTAGTATTGGCGCAGGTCCTGCTCGCTGGGCTTGTATGTCCCGCCCGTGAGCTGCTGCACGAAGGCCTTGGCCAGAATGGACCGCTTCGCGGCCTGAAGTTCCTGCGCGACGCTCGACGTCTTGTCGAGGTCGGAACTCATCGCTCTATCCGCCAATAACTTTTCGTCGATCAGGGCTTCGAGGATCGCCTTGCGCATCGGCTGAACCGCTTCCGCGGTCACGGCCGGCGACTGGCGAAGCGCCTGGTCGTATTCGTGAATCGTCAGCTCGAAATCATTGCCTTCCGCGACAACTTGCTCGGAGGGCTGGGACGATCCCGCACAACCGGCCAAAGACACCGCAGAAACCAGGCTAGATAGTAATACCAATCGAAAGCGCGAAAACTTCGAGATCATCACTGGTCCGCCAACTATGCCAACTATGAAGAAAATACTTGGTCATTCCGGAACTCATGCTTGGCATGAGTTCCGGAATGCGTACTTCGGTGCGACAAGCAGCGAAGGCAGTCAGGCTAGGGCCAGCTTCGGACCCCGGTCCTTCTTGGGAGCCGAACGACGGCGACGCCATGCGATCGCGCCGGCCCCGACAAGCGCGGGCAAGAGGGCGGCAGGACCGGGAACGGGCGCTGCCGCATCGGCGAGCAAGGTCAGTCCATAAGCGCCGCCCAGGACCGGGTTGATCGCAGTACCGTTGACGGTGATGTAATAATCGCCCGCTGCAAGGCTGGTAAAGGTTTGGGATGAATCGCCGGTCAGGTTGCCGATGAAAGTACCGCCGCCCGAGAACAACGTCGCGGACACGGAACTCAAGCCAAACTGCAGCATGCCAACTTTGATGGTTGGAATAGCCGTGAGGGCTGTCCCGAGGTCATCCAGACATCCGGGGGGCTTTCGATGAACGTCCATGGAGAGAGGTATCGGGTCCCGGTCGAAAACGGCTGGGTCGGTATCTTGTGGGTGCTCGCCTACCTCGGCTGCTGCGTGGCGTGTGTGGGGAGGGCCATCGTCGCGAAAGGGGGGCTGCAAGCCGGAAGTAAGGATCGCGCCCCGGCTTACGCGTTCGTAATGCTCGTGTCGTATGCCTATAGCGAAGCGCTCGACAGCACGATGTTGCTGCTGATCCTGATCGTGGGTTTCTGGGCGGCAGCGATAGGCGAACGCGCCCCGTTGTCGTCTGATCGGCGCAGGAGACTTCCAGGTGAGCGCACATCTCGCCGCAATCCACTCGTCGCATGAACGAGATGGCGCGGACCGTTGCCGTTGCTCCGGGCCAGACGAGCGTGCCGATCGCCTATCTCTACGGACAGGAATTGCCCAATACCTCGGCAAATTCCGGTGCGGTGCTGGATCTTTGCGCGTCGCTCGCGGCCCTCGGACATCCGGTTACGGTCTTCTATCGCAACGGAAGCGAGAGCACGATCCGGCGACTCTACGGGGTGCCGCAATCCGTAGCGCTGCGGCCCTTGAAGACGGTGTCCGGTCCTGCGCAACAAGCGTTCTGGGCGTGGCAAGTGCGGCGCAGGGCTCCGCGATCGATCCTGATCGCACGACTTGGCCCTTGCGCGATCCTTTCAGCCGCACTGCGCATGCCCGCCATCTTCGAGATGCATCAAGACTGTTCGACCATAAGGAACTGGAAGCATTGGAAGCGGCTGCTGGCATTGGTCCACGCGCGGCACCTTTCGATCGCCGTGCTGACGCAAGCTCTGGACGATCAACTCGATTCCGATTTGCGGGCACGATCGGGCCGAATCCGGGTCATTCCCAGCGCGGGGGCGGACTTTGCCGCTTGCGAGCCGCCGAAACCCGCATTTGATGTAGGCTATGTCGGCAGTTTCATGCCGGGCAAGGGCATCGAAAAGGTACTCGAAATTGCCAGGGAGCTGCGTGAAGCGACTTTCGTCATTTATGGCGATCCCGCGCGAAACCGCCAAATTTCCGCGCATTTCGAAGCGCTCGATAATGTCACGCTGGCGGGTTTCGTCCCCCGAACCGAAGTGGGGAGCGCGCTCCGCAGCTTCCGGGTCGGTCTGGCCCCCTACGCCTCGAGCGGATTTGGGGGAGATTCCATGGCGTTCGTGTCGTCATCGTCGATGAGCTCGTTGAAGCTGGTCGAATACATGTCTGCCGGATGTGTCATCGTCGCCTCGCGTATTCCAGCCGTGGAGACGACCGTGCGCGATGGGCGCGAAGCCCTGCTGGTCGATGAGGCCGACACACAGGCCTGGGTCGAAGCGGTGCGGCGAGTGCTGCGGCATCCCGACTTCGCCGAGGAGCTGTGTGGGAATGCCCGGCAGCGCTTCCTCGATCAGTTCAGCTTTCAGGAACGCGCGTCACGCTTTTCCGACCTGGCGATGCGCCTTGCCGCCAATCGCCGGGTCGAGAAGGCGCGGTAGGAGCTTCACCGAAAGACTGCCAAATCGGCAACAATAGAGGTGAGTGCGCACGCCGACGCCGAAAACCAAGCGGTCGAGCGAAGTCTGCAAACGCTCGAGCCCTGCTCGAACAATCCGCGGACTTATCTTCGCAGCGCGTGAGTCGCGGGGGCGTGGACCGCGTAAAGACTCGCCCAATTCGTGTGGCTCATGGCGGTAGCCGGCTTCAGTACGACCCGCGTTGCCGCAAGACGCAGGGGATCGTGAACAGGAGAATCTTGGTGTTCAGCGCGACCGAATAGGAGCGCGTATAGACCACATCGAAAGCGACGCGCCGCCGATAGGAAACATCGCTGCGTCCGCTGACTTGCCAGAGGCCCGTGATCCCAGGGCGCACTCGGCAGTAATGCACGAAGTACCGACCGTAGCGCGAAATTTCGTCCGCCACGATCGGGCGTGGGCCGACCAGGCTCATGTCGCCTTTCAGGACGTTGAGGAGCTGGGGCAGTTCGTCGAGGCTGGTCTTGCGCAGTATGGCGCCGATCCTCGTGATCCGCGGATCGTCCCTGAGCTTCTGATTGAGCGACCATTCCTGACGCGCAAGCGGATCGGTGGCGAGCAGCCGTTCCAGTCGTTCTCTGGCATCGACGGCCATACTTCTGAATTTCAGACAGTAAAACGGCTTTCCGCCGTGGCCGATACGTCTGTGCGCGAATAACACCGGACCCGGATCGGTGACGAGGATTAGTAATCCGATGATGAGGAACAAGGGAAGGAAAAACAGGAGCGCGATGAGCGCGACGGAAATGTCCAGGATGCGCAGAACGATCGCGCTCACCGGGTTGGGCTCGCGATACCCGGCAAAGTGAGCGGGGCTGGTGCCGACTTCGCTGTCTAAAGCAGCCGACAGGGGCAATCGGACATCGCAAGTTACCCAACCGGACTCTGCCGAGTTCAGCGGTTGTGATTGCATCTTGGCCCTCCTCCTGAATCACGCACCTGCAATATACAGTCTCGGGGAGGGGCGAATAGTAGAGTTAACACGTAATAAGTATTGAGGAACGATATTGGGCGTGTATTCGAAGTAATGTATCAGGAATGGACTGCCGCCACCTGCGCCGCCGTCCCGCAGATACACGCGGAATCGCTGATAAAGTGCACCTTCTAAGAGGTTGATTTCCTGCTTAAAACAGAGACAGGAGCGCGTAGACCAAGGCCCATGAGCCAAGCGCGGAACCCGTAATCACAATTAATCGTATCCACATCGGATACTTGTCCGATTGGCTTTCGTCGTCCCCCATGTCGGGCGCTTCCGCAACCGCGAAGCCGCGTCGCGGCGGACGCGTCGGCTCGTCGTCGCGGGACCCCGCGGACTTGGATGCGGACGGATCGGACGAGGCGTCGGATAAGGTCAAGATGCGATACATCGGAGGGTATCTCAGGCTTCGTCAACGAAAATCGGAGTCTTACGTGCCTCTGATACAGCTGGAACGTTAAGTACGCGTGGCGGGGTTCATAGGTAGATTCGAGTAAGGCGCTGCGCGCTTCCCTCTCACTCGCAAAGGCTCGAGATTACTCCGGCGTCGTCGTCGCCGTTGCATTCGTCGTCGCCTGATCGCCACCAAGCACGCGGTAGACGGTCACCCGATTGGCGGCCAGAGCAAAGCGGACCGCGACTTCTGCGCGCCGTGCCGCGTAGAGGCTGCGCTGCGCATCGAGGCTCAGCAAGTAGCTGTCGACACCGCCCCGATAGCGCGCTTCGGCAAGGCGCGCGGTATCGGCTGCCGCCTCGGTCGCGGCATCGGCTGCGCGCAAGCGTGCGTCGAGCGTCCCTTGGTCGGCCAGCGCATCGGCGACTTCGCGAAACGCGGTCTGGATCGTGCGTTCGTAAGTGGCGAGGGCCGCGGCACGCTGCGCCTCGGTCAGATCGACATTGGCGGCGCGCCTGCCGCCATCGAAAAGCGGGGCGGTGAGGTTCGCCCCGGCGGTGTAGCTGAAGGCATCGCCATCGAAGAGCGAAGACAGCGAGTCGCTCGCCAATCCCAGCAGGCCGGTGAGCGAGATCGCGGGAAACAGCTGGGCCCGGGCCACACCGATATCGAAGTCCGCCCCGCGCAGCCGGTATTCGGCTTCGATCACGTCGGGGCGCCGCAGCAGGATTTCCGAGCGGGTGCCGGCAGCAAGCGGCTGCACTGCCGCATTCACTTCGGCCATGCTCGTGGGCAAGAGCGCGGGATTGACCTCGGCGCCGACCAGCAGCCGCACGAGATTCTTGTCCTGCGCGATGAGCGCGGTCTGCTCGGCAACGTCGCCTTGCGCGGTCAGCAGCACTTGTTCTGCCTGGCGCAGATCGGTGCGCGGCGCGACGCCTCCTTCGAGGCGCTTGCGAGTCAGTTCGACCGAACGCTGCGCGTTTGCGGCCGTGGCCTGCGCAATGCGTAGCAGCTCCACATCGGCGGCATGCCGGGCCCAAGCTTGCGCCAGGTCGGCGACGAGACCGAGCCGAACCGTGCGTGCCGCCGCCTCGGTTGCGAGCGCGCGCTCGCGCTCGGCCTGAGTCGCATTGGCGAGCCTGCCGAACAGATCGAGTTCGAAGTTGGAAACGCCGCCTTGCAGGGCATAATTCATGCCGCCTCTGCCGAACCCGCCGGCTCCGCCGTTGCCGACATTCCCGCCGACGCCGCCACCGGTCGCGGGAACGCCCGAGCCGCCGACACCGCGATACGTCGTCCCGGCAGAGACGCCGACCTCGGGAAACTGAGCGCCCCGCGTCGCGCGGACTTGCGCCCTTGCGGCTGCGATGTTGGCAGCCGCCAGGCGCAGATCGCGGTTGTTGATCAGAGCCTGTTCGACCAGCGTCTGCAGACGGGGATCGGTGAAGACCTGTTCGTAGGACAGGATCGGCAGCGAATCTTCTGCCTGCGCGAGATAGGCATCCCCGACCGGCCAGGACGGCGGCACCGGCGGCTCGGGCAGAGCAGTGCGCGGAGCGAGCGAGCATGCGCCCAGCGCCATCGGCAGCGCCAGCGCGGCAAGCAGGTGCGACGCGCGCCTCACGCCGGCTTCTCCCTTTCGTCGGCCTCGTCGGCGGAAGACCCTCCAAGTCGGTCGCGGGCGGCCTTCATGCCGTCACGCACGCTGCGCCGGACGATCACGAAGAACAGGGGGATATAGAAGATCGCCAGCAGCGTGGCGGTCAGCATCCCGCCCACGACTGCGGTACCGATGGCGAGGCGGCTGTTGGCCCCCGCGCCGGAGGCGACGGCGAGCGGCAGAGTGCCGAAGATGAACGCGAAGCTCGTCATGAGGATCGGACGCAGGCGGATGCGCGCCGCTTCGAGCGCGGCGTCGATCACGCGCTTGCCTTGCCGCTCGGCCTGTTCGGCAAATTCGATCATCAGGATGGCGTTCTTGGCCGCAAGGCCCATCGTGGTGAGCAGCCCGATCTGCAAGTAGACGTCGTTTTCCAGACCGCGCAGGCTCACAGCGACGATCGCCCCGACCAGCCCCAGCGGAATGACCAGCAACACCGCGATCGGGATCGTCCAGCTTTCGTACAGGGCCGCGAGGCAGAGGAAGACGACGAGGATCGAGAGCGCATAGAGCAGCGGCGCCTGGCTCGAGGATGCCTGTTGTTCATAGGACGAACCCGACCAGGCTACGCTTGCCCCCGGGATCTCGCGTGCGAGTTCAGCAATCCGGTCCATCGCCGTGCCCGAGCTGACCCCGCTCGCGGCCTGGCCCGAGATCTCGAACGACGAAACGCCGTTGAAGCGCGAGGTCGAGCTCGGCACGGTCGACCACTCTACGTCGCTGAAGGTCGAGAAGGGCGACATCTGCCCGCTGCTGCCGCGCACATACCACTGTTTGATGTCTTCGGGGCTGGCGCGGAACGGCGCGTCGCCCTGGACATAGACTGGCTTGATCCGGCCCTTGTCGATGAAGTCGTTGACGTAACGGCCGCCCCACGCCGAGGAGAGAGTCGTATTCACGTCAGCGACGGAAAGCCCGAACGCCTGCAGGCGATGGGGATCGACATCGAGCTTGAGCGTGGAAACATCGGGCAGGTCGCCCAGGCGCACGCCTTGCAGGTTCGGATCGGCATTGGCTTTCTCGAGCAACTGATCGCGCGCTTCGACGAAAGTCTCGCGGTCCATGCCTTGTGCGTTCTGAAGCTCCATGGTGAAGCCTGCGGAATTGCCGAGGCCGCGAACCGCGCCGGGCACGAGCGCATAGACTTGCGCATCGCGCAGTCCGGCGAACGCCGCTCCGGCCCGATCGGCGATGGCTTGCGCGGATTGCCCCTCGCCGTGACGCTCGCTCCAGTCCTTGAGGCGAATGAAGGCCTGCCCCGTGTTCTGTCCGCTCGCGCCGAAGCCGCCTCCGGCCAGAGTGAAGAGCGCCTCGACGGTGTCCGCTTCATGCTCGCTGAAGTACCGCTCCACCGCGAGCTGCACTTTTTCGGTGCGCTCCAGCGTGGCGCCGGCGGGCAGGCGATACTGCACGATGATCAGGCCCTGATCCTCGTTCGGAATGAAACCCGTCGGCAGCCGGAAGAACAGCGCGGCAAGAAGGACGACGATACCAACGTAGATGGCGAGAAACAGCCATTTGCGTTCGACGATCGCGGCAACCCAGCCAACGTACCGTTCCGTGCCGCGCTCGAAGCCGCGGTTGAACCCGTTGCGGAACCGTTCGGCGCGATCCGCGATCCACGGTGCGCGGCGTTCGAGCAAACCCGGCCCTTCCTGTTCCTGCGCCTTCGACTTGAGCATCGTCGCGGTCAGGGCAGGGCTCAGGATCAGCGCGACCAGCACCGACAGCACCATCGCCGAGATGATCGTCAGCGAGAACTGGCGGTAGATCACCCCGGTGGAGCCGCCGAAAAAGCTCATCGGCAGGAACACGGCCGACAAGACGAGGGCGATAGCCACCAGCGCGACAGAGATCTCCTTCATCGATTCGATCGTGGCTTCGCGCGGCGTCATCTCGGGATTCTCATCGAGCAGGCGCTCGACGTTCTCGACCACGACGATCGCGTCGTCGACCAGCAGCCCGATGGCCAGAACCAGGCCGAACAGCGTCATCGTGTTGACCGAGAAACCGGCGATATAGAAGACCCCGAAAGTGCCCAGCAGCACCACCGGCACGGCGATCGCGGGGATCAGCGTCGCGCGCCAGCTTTGCAGGAACACGAACATCACGAGCACCACCAGAACGATGGCGACGATCAGCGTTTCCTCCACTTCCGCGACCGAAAGCTTGATGAAATCGGTGGAATCGCTGCCGTACGTGAATTCGAGCCCTTCCGGCAGGTTGCGCGACAGCCGGGTCATCTCGGTCTTGACCGCTTCTGCCGTGCGCAGGGCGTCCGCACCCGGTGCGAGCGAGATCGCGACGCCGGCCCCCGCGTGGCCATTGAGCCGTGACGAAACGCTGTAGCTCTCGGCGCCGATCTCGACCCGCGCGACGTCGCGGATGCTGACGCTCGAGCCATTCGGCTGGGTTTTGAGGACGATCGCGCCGAACTGCTCCGGCGTTTGCATCAGCGATTGCGCGGTCAGAGTCGCGTTGAGCATCTGACCTTCGGGCGCGGGGGTCCCGCCGACTTCGCCGGCGGCGACTTCGGTATTTTGCGCTCGTATCGCGGAGATGACGTCACCCGGCATCAGCTTGGCGGCCGCCAGCTTGCGCGGGTCGAGCCAGATCCGCATCGCATGGCCAGCGCCATAGATGTTCACTTCGCCGACTCCGTCGACGCGCGACAGCGGATCCTGCACGTTGGATGCGAGATAGTCCGCCACGTCGGTATTCGATCGCGTGTCGGTGGTATCGTAGACGGCCACGAGCATGAGCTGATCGGGATTGGACTTGGTCACCCGCACGCCCTGATCCTGCACCGACTGGGGCAGGCGCGAGATGGCAGACTGGATCTGGTTCTGCACCTGAACTTGCGCAATGTCCGGATCGGTGCCCTTGGCGAAAACGGCGGTGATCGTGGCGCGGCCGCGATTGGTGCTCTGCGAGCTGAAATAGAGCAGGCCGTCGAGCCCGGTGAGCTGCTGCTCGAGGATCTGGGTGACGCTGTTCTCTATGGTCTCGGCGGAGGCGCCGGGATAGTTCGCCCGGATATTGACCTGCGTCGGCGCGATATCGGGGTACTGCTCGTTCGGCAGCAGCATCAGCGCCCCGACACCGACCAGCATCACGATAATGGCAATGACCCACGCGAAGATCGGGCGATCGATGAAAATGCGTGACATGATCGATCAGCGGGCCCCGCCGGGCGCCTTCGCTTCGGTACCGGCCGGCGGCGGCGCGACTTTCTGGGGCGAGGATGCCGCCACCGGCTTGATCGTCGCGCCGCTCTTGAGGTCGTTGAGACCCTGAACGATAACCTTGTCCCCGCGCGCGAGACCCTTCGTCACTACCCATGATTGCCCGACGGCCCTTGCGGTTTCGACCTTGCGCCGCACCGCCTTGTTGTCGGGGCCGACCAGCATAACGAAAGCGCTGCCGTCGAAATCGCGCTGTACCGCCTGCTGCGGCACCAGGATCGCATTGGACTCGATGGCCTGATTGAATGTCGCGCTCACGAACATGCCGGGCAGGAGCAGGCCCTCGGGGTTGGGAAAGCGGGCCCGCAGAGTGACCGTTCCGGTCTCCTCGTCGACCGTGACTTCCGAGAACTGCACGGTGCCTGGCAACGCGTATTCGCTGCCGTCGTCGAGGAGCAATCGCACGTCGGTCGATCCACTCGCGACGCCGCCGCCGGCAAGCCGCCGGCGCAAATTTACGAGTTCGGCGGCCGACTGCTGCATGTCGACATAGATCGGATCGGTGCGTTGGATCACTGCCAGCGGCGTTTCCTGGCTCGCGTTGGCGAGCCCGCCGACAGTCACCAGCGAACGGCCAATTCGCCCGCTGATGGGGGCGGGCACGGTGGTGAAGCGCAGATTGATCTTAGCCGTATCGAGCGTCGCGGCATTCTGTTGCACCGATGAGCGGGCGACCCGCGCCTGAGCCGCCGCGTCGGTATAGTCCTGCTGGGCGATCGCTTCCATTTCGGCGAGCGGACGGTAGCGATTGGCTTTGGCGGACGCCGCTTCTGCCGACGCCCGCGCGCTTGCAAGGTTGGCCTGCGCCTGATTGACCGCCGCGCGATAGAGGCTGGGATCGATCTGGAACAACGGCTGGCCGGCCCGGACGTAGCCGCCCTCAGTGAACAGGCGCTTGCGAATGACTCCGCTGACTTGCGGACGCACTTCGCTGGTCTCGAACGCGACGGTCCGCCCGTCGAGCTTCACCGTGAGGGGAACGGCCTGCGTCTTGACCGTTATGAACCCGACAGTGGTCGGCGGTCGCTGGCCTACCTCGCTTTGGCCGGAGCCGGATCCGCAGGCGCCGAGAGTGAGCAGCAAGGCAGCGCTTGCGAGCGCAGGAAGTCCCAAGAGCGCCGTGAACGGCCGGAAGTTTCGCGTGAGCAAAATGCGCCTCAATGTAACGTAAGCGCGCCTTTCGGACGAAACAGGCGCCGCGGCAAGAGTGCAATGGTGCAGCGCGACAAACTTCGATAAACGGGGCAGAGTGGTTTCGGTGGACCACCGGACCACCTACCTATCTCCCTTGAGAAATGCAGACCGAAACCAGGGTAGCCATGTCTTGACCATCGCGCTCATCAGCCACACCGCTTGCCTCGCACACGATACCGGTGCGGGACATCCCGAAAGGCCGGAGCGGCTGACGGCGGTGCTCGATGCGCTCGACGAGCGCAGTTTTCCCGCGCTTGCACGGCACAATGCGCCGCTTGCGGACGAGCAGGCGCTGCTTGCGGTCCACGATCCCGCCCATGTCTCGGCCATCCTTTCCCTTGATGTGCGCGAGGATGAGTTGCGCGCGCTCGATGCCGATACGATCGTGAGCGCGGGTAGCCGCGAAGCGGCCCTGCGCGCAGCGGGCGGAGCGATGCGCGGCGTCGATCTGGTGATGGACGGAACGGTCCGTGGCGCGTTCGTCGCCGTTCGACCGCCCGGTCACCACGCGACACCCGATCGCGCGATGGGATTCTGCCTGATCAACAATGTCGCTGTTGCCGTGCAACACGCGCGCCGCGCCTACGGTCTGGAGCGTATCGCGGTGGCCGATTTCGACGTTCATCATGGCAATGGCACGCAGGACATCGTCTGGGCCGAGCCTGGCACGCTGTTCCTCTCGAGCCATCAGTCGCCGTGCTATCCCGGAACGGGCGAGCGGCACGAGCGTGGCGCTCATAGCAATATCGTCAATGCTCCGCTGCCGCCCGGCAGCGGCAGCGACGCTTTCCGCCATGCCTGGCGCGACGTGCTGCTGCCGGCGCTCGACGATTTCGCCCCGCAATTGCTGATCGTGTCCGCCGGGTTCGACGCGCACCGCGCGGATCCCCTGGCGCAGCTCTCGCTCGACGAAGCGGATTTTTCCTGGATCACGCGCGAGCTGGTCGCGACTATGGCGCGGCACGCGCCCGGCCGAATCGTCTCGCTGCTGGAAGGCGGCTACGATCTTGCGGCTCTGGCCGCGAGCGCAGCCGCGCATGTGCAAGCGCTGGAAAGCGCGACCTAGACGCCTCGTCCCCTCTTCCGCCCGGCCGATCCCGCACCGCTTGCCCCGGGAACGATTCGGCGCGACGGGCGTCCTCGATAAGCGCAGGCACCAAACGAGAGCCTGCCATGGAGCCTTACTCTGACTGCCGTTTCCCTTCCGTATTATCGCCAGCCTTTGGTCGTGGCCCTGGCCGGAGCAGTTCTGCTGCTCGTCCTGTTCCAGTTGGCGGGGTGGTATTCGGGATTGCTGACGGGGCGGATGGCGGATGAGGCGGTGGCGGATCCGGCCAAGGTCGCTCGGCTTCCCGCAGCGCCGCAGGACATCGAACGCCATGGCGAAGCCGCCAAGACCGTGCTTGCGCCCGACGATGCCCGCGCTCGCAACGAAGCCGTCGCCTTCGATCCGCGCAAGGGCGAGGCGGCCGCGCCGTTCGCGTTTCGCGGTTCCGAGGTGGATCGGATGCGCGCACGCGAGTGTCTCGCGACCGCGGTACTCTACGAAGCGGGCGACGATACCGTGGGCGAGGCGGCAGTGGCGCAAGTCGTGCTCAACCGCGTGCGCCATGCGGCTTTTCCGCGCACGGTGTGCGGCGTCGTCTATCAGGGCGCCGAGCGTACGACCGGCTGCCAGTTCACGTTCACCTGCGATGGCTCGCTGCGCCGGCGCATGTCCGAAGCCGCCTGGCAGCGCGCGCGCGACGTAGCCGAAAAGGCGCTCTCGGGGCACGTCGAGGAAAGCGTCGGCCTTGCGACGCACTACCACACCAATTGGGTCTATCCCTACTGGAGCCCCAGCCTGCGCAAGCTGGGGCAAGTCGGCACGCATCTGTTCTTTGGCTGGCCCGGGAGCTGGGGCGGAGCGAAAGCCTTCCGGCGGCCCTATCTCGGCAGCGAGGCACCGGTTTCGATTGCGGCGCCGGGCGTGAGCACCACAGACGATGCGGCTGCAATCACCGCGATTGACCCCGGCGCGCCCAAGATCCTCGGCTTGCCGCAGGCTCCGGCGAAACTGCCCGCGGGCATGGGCAATGTTCCGCTTTACGGCAATCGGCTCAAGCTGGTCGGCTACGACGGGCACTCGTTCGGCCTGCTCGCGCCCGCGGGGCAATCGGCAGCCAAGCTCGTCAACGCGGCACTCGCGCTTTGCGCCGATCCCGGTCCGTGCCGGGTCAACGCCTGGGGCAACGAGGACGACGTTCCGGGTGAATTCCCGATCTCGGCCGGCAGCAGGGCGATGATGGTGTTCGAGTACGAGCGCAGCGGCGGCGGCACCACGATCCGCTTCGACTGCACCCGCTTCCCCAACCGCGACACCAGCAAGTGCCTGAAGGCCGCTACCGAAGTTCCCGAGGTTCTTGCCGGTATCCGCTTCAAGAAGGACCGGCCGTCGTCCAGCGGCTCGGACATGGACGCTTCGGTGCCGGAATGACGCCGGGGTTCAGGCCATGGCCTTGGTCTGGAAGCTTTCCCAGCGCCCGTTGACGATCTTGCGGGCCGCGTCTCCGGCCGGGATCGGACGCGAGACGAGGAAGCCCTGGATCTGGTGGCAGCCCTCCAGCATCAGCCGGTCGAGCTGCTCCTGTGTCTCGACGCCTTCGGCCACGACCGTCGTGCTCAGCATGGTCGACATCTGCAGCACCGAGCGCATGACTTGCCAGGTGCGCTCGTCGTCGAGCCGAATGAAGCTGCGATCGATCTTGATCGTGTCGAAGGTGAAACGCGTGAGATAGCTGAGCGAGGAATAGCCGGTCCCGAAATCATCGAGCGCGACCCGCACGCCCATCGCCCGCAGCGCGTCCAGTGTCCGTATCGCGGTACGATCGTCGTCGATCAGCACACTTTCGGTGATTTCCAGCTCGAGCCGTTCCGCAGGAAGGCCCGAGGAGCGCAGAGCCTCCGATACCGTCGCGATGAGCTGGGGATCGTGGAACTGTCGCGTGCTCACGTTCACGCTGACGGGAAGACCGCCGAGAACCTCGCTGGCGGTGTGGCAGGCTTCGCGGATGACCCAGGCCCCCATCGGGATGATATGGCCCGAATCCTCTGCGATCGGGATGAAGTCTTCCGGGCGAACGAGCGTGCCGCTTCTGGTCCAGCGAAGCAGCGCCTCGAACCCGGCAATGGCGCCGGACTCCAGGTCGATGCGAGGCTGATATTCGAGATGGAGCTCGCCGCGTTCCACGGCCATCGCGAGATCCTCCTCGAACTCCTGGCGCAGGCGGAAGATGCGTCCCATCTCGGCCTTGTAACGCTGGAAGCCGTTTCGTCCCCGGTTCTTGGTCGCATAGAGCGCAAAGTCGGCGCACTGCATCAGGGCGCTCGAATCGCTCGCGTCCACCGGGCTCAAGGCAAGGCCGATGCTTGCTCGTGGCTGGATCACTTGGCCATTGGGCAGCGCCAGCGGTTGCGAGATATTCTGGAGCACGCGGTAGGCGAGATCGAGAGCCTGGTTCGGGAACAGGATGTTGGTGTGGATGACGGCGAACTCGTCACCACCGAGCCGGGCGACGGTATCGCAGTCGCGCACGCCTGCCAGCAACCGCTCGGCCACGGCGCTAAGCACGATATCCCCGGCCGGGTGGCCATGCAGATCGTTGATATCCTTGAAGCGGTCGATGTCGACTAGCAGGAGCGCCGTCAACGTACCGAAGCGTTGCTTTTCCAGTGCCTGTTCGAGCCGCCGGTTGAACAGTTCGCGATTGGGCAAGTCGGTGAGCGGATCGTGCAGCGCGAGCCGGTAGATCTCGCGGCGTGCCTGGTCGCGTTCGCTCAGGTTGGTCATGCGCAGCACGACCACGGCATGGCCGTCGATCTCGATCTCCCTGAGGCGCAGTTCGATGGGAAACTTCTGGCCGTCCCGCGTGATCGCAGGCAGTTCGTGGACAGCGTCGGCCCCGGTTTCGAGCCAGTTGCGCAATTGCGGTTGCATCTCGGGTTCGATCAGGTCTTCGGGACGCGAGCCGACAAGCGCCTCGACCGTCGTCGCGAAGAGCGCCGCCGCCGAGGAATTCGCGGACCGGATGAGGCCATCGTAGACGAGGAATATACCCTCAGACGCGACTTCGCCGAAGGCTTCGAGCCGTTGCACTTCTTCCGCCGAACGATTTGAAAGCACTTGCTTGGCACGATCCGACTCGGCTTGCTGCAGCTTGTCCATCAGGCTGTTCAGCGCCAGCGTGAGACCTTCGGCATCATCGCCCGCTTCCACCTTGAGGCGCTGGCTCGAAGGGCTGTCCTCCAGCATGAACTCGACCGCCGCTTGCAAGTGATCGGTCCCGAGCTTGGCGCCGTGTTCGGCCGCGTTGAGGCCGACGGCTTCTTCCTCGCCGGTGACGCGCAATGTCACGAAAGGGCGAATGGCCAGCGTCAGAGCCAGGCCGATCCCGAAAGCCCAGACGAAATTGATGGCACTGCCCTCGGCCTGAACGAGGACTTGCGCCAGGCGCGATCCGGCTGGCAGCACGTCGACGGGAGCAAGCAGGGCGAGGCCGATCGTGCCGATAACTCCCGAGACCGCGTGCACGCCGACGGCGCCGACGGCATCGTCGATGCGGAAGCGGGATTCCATCAGATAGTTCGCGCCATTGGCGCACACGCCGCCAAGGGCGCCGAGCAGGAGGGCCGCGTTGGGCGAGACCAGATGGCACCCGGCGGTGATCGCCACCAGTCCGCCGACGACCCCGTTGACCGCGCGTTCGGGAAGCATCGCTCCGCCGAACCACATCGTGCCGTAACCGACGACCCCGCCGGCTGCTCCGGCCAGGACGGTATTGAGAATGATCCCGGGCACCGCTGGCGAAGCGGCGAGAGTGGAACCGCCGTTGAACCCGACCCAGCCGATGAACAGGAACAGCGCCCCTGCCGAGGCGAGCACTGCACTGTGTCCGCTGAAGCGGATCGCCGGGCCGTGGGTAAAGCGTCCATCACGCGCGCCAAGCACGATGCAGGCGGCCAAGGCAAACCAGCCGCCGGTGGCGTGAACCACTGTGGAACCGGCGAAGTCGACGAAGCCCGCGTTCGCAAGGAACGCGCCTGAGGAAGGGCCAAGCGCGTCGCCCCAGGCCCAGTGCGTGAATACCGGATAGACGAGTCCGGCCACGAAGATGCACAATGTGATGTAGGCGCGAAGCCGCATGCGCTCGGCCACGGCACCCGACACGATCGTTGCGGCCGTGCCGCAGAACATGACCTGAAAGATGAAGAAAATCGCGTTTTCCCGGCTGATCGTATCGAGCGAGAAGAAGGACGGACTTGTCCCCACCGGCAGCCAGGTGGTGGCGGCACCGAAGGCCAGGCCAAACCCCACCGTCGCGAAGACGACGGTCGAGAAGGCGAAGTCGAGCAGGTTCTTCTGCGCCACGCTCACCGCGTTCTTGGTGCGCACCGAGCCGGACTCGAGCAACATGAAGCCGACCTGCATCATCATTACGAGCGTGGCCGCGATCAGAACCCAGACCATGTCGATCGTGGACGACAGGGATTGTATGCGATGGCCCAAATGCGCGGCGCCCACCGGATCCTGGGCGTCTGCGGCAGACGCCATGCCAATCACCGCAATGAAGCCGCCAAACCTGTATTTCATTTCGTGCGCCCCGCCTCTGAGCTCAGCCAGAACCACCCATTTGCGCGAAATTTCTTAGTAAATGATTTGCTGACGACGACTTTTCGTCGACTGAAGGGAACCTTTCCCGTGCGGCGCGCAGCGGAGCGCCACGAGCCTGAGCCAACCGAGCCACTATCGGAACGATCGCGCCTCAGAAATCGAACTGAATGCCGAACCGCACCGAGCGTGGCTGCAACGGCGTGATCTGCTCGCGCGTACGGATCTGGAACGGCGATCCCAGCGCGAAGCGATTGCCCCTCGCATCGAACAGGTTGGAAGCCGACAGACTGTAGCGCATCGGCCCCGCGCGCAGACTGGCCTCCATCCCGGTGTCGATATATTCGCCCTGCAGCTTGCCGAGGATCGGGCCGATGCCGAGCACGGACTCGCCGACGTAGCGCCCGAAGCCCGTGATCTCCAGATCGCGCGTATCGCTCAGGATCGTGGACCAGGTGAAGCCGAGGCGCGCGGTTTCGTCGGCGATATTGGGAAGGCGGTTGAATTGCGCGGGTCCGGTCGTGACGGAATCCACCTGATCGAGGATCCTGTCGCGCTGCGTGACTTTCGATCGATTGAGATAGAGGGCGCCGTCCAGCTCGAATCCCGGCAGCGGCCGCCAGCGACCTGAAATGCCGAACGACCGGACCGTGCCGTTCCCGACGTTGGTCGTGGTGGGAAATCCGAAACCGTCGATGATGTCCGCCTGGATATCGCGCCAGCCGGTCCAGGAGACGCTGGATTCGAGCTCGATCGCTTCGCCGCGGTAGCGCAGGCCAGCTTCGAGGGTGCGCACGCGATCGCCGTCGTAGCGCTGAACGAATTCGCGCCGGATGGCGATCCCGCCGGGTCGGAAGCCTTCCTGATAACGGGCAAAGAACGTCATTGTCGCGGTGGGACGATAGGCCAGCGCGAGCGAGGGAAGAAAGCGCGATTCGGTCCGGCTCGCCTTGGCGCCGGGATCGAGCTCGTAGATGAGGAGGGGAAGCACCGGGTCGCGTACGGCGCCCGAGATGCGCGACGCCGTGCCGCGCGCGCCGAAGGTGACGTTCACTTGCGGCATCGGCGCGACCGTCATCTCGCCGTAGACCGTGCCTTCGACCACTTCGTTACGCACGCCGGTCAGAGCGTTGAACTCTTCCTCGACTTCGACGCTGCGATCGACTTCGGATTCGTTTCTCAGCACGCTTGCCCCGATCAGCCAGCCCGTGCCGTCCGCCGCGCTGCGCGCCAGGCGGATCTCGCCGGTGTACATGTCGATCTGGTTCTTCTGGCTATAGAGCGCGACTTCGGCGAGACGTTTGGGTTCCAGCGCCGCGTCCGCGATGTTGCGCAAGGCGCGGCCCTCGAACTCCTCGGTGACTTCCTGATGTGCCAGCCCGAACGAAGCGGTGAGCTCGACTTCGCCCCATGACTTGCGCAGCACCAGATCGGACAGCAGAAAATCGTTGCGGAACGGCTGCGCGAGGTTCGAGGATCGTTTGAGACGACCGAATGTCCGTTCGGCGTACTGGCTGTCGGCGCCGTCGATGCGCTGGCCGACCACGCCCAGGTCCACCGTGATATCGGTGGTCGGCTCGTAGCGTAGCGCGATGCGGCCGCCGATCGAGCTGACGTCGTTCACGTCATCCAGTTTGCGCTTCACATCGTCGATATAGCCGTTTTCCTCGGTGCCGAAGGCGAGCACGCGCAGGCCCAGCCGGTCCGTGACGATGGGCAGGTTGAGGACCGCGCCCCCGTCGTACCCCGGCTTGCCGTGCTGCACGGCTTCGACCCCGGCCCAGGTCGACCCGCTGACTTGGTCGAGCTGCGGCGCGCGGGGCACCACCCGGACGATGCCGCCAAGCGACCCGGCGCCGTAGAGAGTCCCCTGAGGCCCCTCGAGCACTTCGATGCGCCCCACGTCATAGAGCTTCAGGCTCGGATCGGGCGCGCTGTAAGTGATCCGGCTGTTGCCCCAGTATTGTCCGACGGTCGACTGCGTAGGGCCGACGAAGCTGGAATCGGCGATGCCGCGAATGAACAGCTTGTTGCGGCCGGGGCCGAGGTGCGTGGAAACCACGCTGGGTGTCGCGCTTTCGAGCGCGTCGCTGCCCATGCGCCCGCTCGCGACCGAAATGCGATCGCCATCGATCACGTGGACCATGCCGGGGTAGGCTGCGATCGGAATGTCGCGCTTGGTGCCGGTGACGACGATTTCCACCGGGGGCGGGACGGGCGCTGCCGGCGCGACTTCGGCAATCCGCGATGGCGTGCGTGTCGGGGCAGGGGCCGCCGACCGCTTGCCGAAATCCGGGTCTGCCTCGATCAGGAAGGTGTCGGCCGCAACCCGGCGCGCCCGCGCGCCGCTGTCCTGGAGCATGAGGTAGAGCGCTTCGCCCGCGGTGTAGCGCCCCCGGACCGCGCGGACCCGCAGCTTGGCCACTTTGGCGTCACGAAACCCGATGCTTGCTCCGCTCTGCCGGCCGAGCGAACGCACGGCATGATCGAGCCGGGTGGCCGGCACGTCGATGGCGGTTCGCTCCTCCCCTGCTAGGGCTGGGAACGGGATCAGGGTAGCCGCGACAACTGCCAGGCTAGCGGATCGCAGCATCTCTCGGCATCATCTCCCAACCATCACCGTCCTTGCGGAACGTCACGCCCAAGAGCGGACCGATCCGCGAGAGCACGTCGTCGGCAGGGCCGTCAACAGCAAGAGTACCGGTGTACCGCAAATCCTCCACCGACCGACCGGCGTGCACGCTCGAACCCACCGTACGCGACAGATCGCGCGCGACGGCGGACAGCGCGGCATCGTCGTACTGGAGCAGTCCCTTGCGCCAGGATCCCACCGATCCGGGGTTCGTCGTGCCGGTTTCGATCCGCGCTCCGGGGCCGGCCCGGCGCAACCACTCGCCGGGATCGAGCCGCACCGGTGCTTGTCCGGCATCGTAGATGACCGCGCCTTCCGCCACCGCCACTTCGAGCCGACCGCCCTCGTGCACCACGTTGAATTCGGTGCCCGCATCGATCAGCCGCACGCCCCCGGCCTTCACCACGAAGGGATGGGCGGCATCGTGACGAACCCGAAATACCGCCTCGCCCGACTCAAGCGAGATCATGCGCGGCTGCTGCGCATCGTAGGTCAGCCGGCTCGCACCGTTGATCTCGACACGCGATCCGTCGGCGAGGGCGAAACTGCGATGTTCGCCGGGCTCGGTGACGAATTCGGTCGCCGCCGGGTGCGTCGGCAGGGCCGTCCACGTCACGGCGCCGACCAGAACGGCAGCCACCGCACCCGGGATCGCGAAATAGGCCAGCCTGCGTTTGGCGGGGCTGGGCGCAAGTTCCAGCGCCGGCGTCTCCACCATCACACCCCCGCGGCTATCGGCCACGACCTCATCCAGCCACTCGTCTTCGGCAAGCACAGCTTCGTAGGCTGCGAGATGTTGCGGGTCGGCTTCGAGCCAGCTTAGCAACTCCACCCAGCCGGCGAAGTCGGGCTCGCGCGTGCGGATGACCCAAATCGCCGCGTCGTCGGCGATGTCACGAACGGCCGCGGTCATGACCGGTCGCTCCCCAATACGGTGTGAAACTCAATCGGCATCGAATGTCGCCTTGATGGTAGCCAGGCAGCGATAGGCCTTCTGCAGGTCCTTCTCGACCGAACTCAGGCTGATGCCGAGCTCGCTGGCGATGCGGGCCTGGCTCTGGCCCTCGAGGCGGTAGCTGCGAAAAACGTGCGCGACGCGGGGTCCGAGTTCCTCGATCTTGCGTTCGACCTCGCGCAGCCGCTCACGCGCGATCAGGACGCGTTCGCCGCCGGGCTCATCCCCCTCGCGCATCGTGATCTCGTGCCAGTCGAACTGGCGGCGCTGCCGGCTGAGCTGCGAGCGGCGGTGATCGCGCATCAGGTTCTCGGCCGCGCGGAACAGATAGGACAAGGGATCGGCGATCGGCTGGCCGGGTGAAGCGGAAACGCGCTGCCACAGTTCCTGCAGCAGATCCTCCGCCTCTTCACCGGCACCGCGAGCCAGGAGGAAGCGCATGAGGCGCGGTCGCTCGTTGATCAGGACTCCCTGAAGCCCGCTACTTTGTCTGGTGTTTTCCATGGCGTCCAAAGGCATCGGTCCGCTTCGCGTCGTCAGGTTCGCGATCAGGACTGCGCCCAAGGGTAGACGGCGTGCCGACACCTTCGTCAAGCGCGCAGTACGGTTCGCATCGAAAGGGCGGAGCTCCGCTTCGTACGCCACCGGCGTTCGCAACGGGCCGACCCTGAGGGATTGTGTGAGACCATTCATTACCTTTTCAGACGGAGTCCCGACCAGCGACCCGCAAGCCTCGGGGGCCGCAAAAAAATTCATCGGAAACTTTGCGGGTTCTCCTGCGTAATTCCGTCTTGCCAGTGCCGATCAATTGAAAAGAGAAGCGATAGCGGACGTGATGCAAGTGGCTCGACAGGACAGGAAGACCTCGCGTTCTTCGCCTGCGACGGCTCTTGCGCAGCGTCCCGTGCGTGGGATCGCCGGGATCAGTCCCGGGGTGACCTGCTGGGAAACCGGGCTCGAGCGGGGGCTCCGGTTTTCTTGCAGGCACGCCATGTCTGGACCCGTCGGCATGGCGTTTCGGCGATACCCAATCGCGCAGGTCCCGGGCCTGCGCGATATGCTCTTTGCGGATGAGATTTTCGATTCGGCAGAACCGGTGCGAAGGAGCAATATCTCCGTCGTACAGTGCGTCCGGGCAAGCGGGGCCAGTCACCCCCTACCCCTGCAGGTCTCGCAGGCCCTATGGACGACCGGTGAAAGTCGAGGAGACGAAGCGTTCCGGATTTGACGCCCCGAGTGTGTCCGGACGCTTCGTCTCCATCTCTCTGCTAATCTCAATTTAGGCGCTAGCTACGCGCGATGATGGCCGTGGGCGGTCGCCCGGCGTTTAGCTCAACTCATCGCCAGGATCATGTTGCGGACCTGGGGATAGACCTGCGTCTCCCATTTCGAGCCCGAGAAAACGCCATAGTGGCCGACGCCGGGCTGCAAGTGATGGCGCTTCAGGTGCGGGCGCAGCGACGTGCACAGCAAGTGCGCCGCGGCAGTCTGGCCGACCGCGCAGATATCGTCACGCTCGCCTTCGACCGTGAGCAGCGCCGTCTTGCGGATCGCGGAAGGATCCACGGGGCGTCCGCGATGCGTCAGCTCGCCTTTGGCGAGGAGGGCGCGCTGGAAAACCTTGTCGATGGTTTCGAGATAGAACGCCGCATCGAGATCGAGCACTGCGAGATATTCCTCGTAGAAGTCGGCGATCTTTTCCGCTTCTGCAGTGTCGACGTCGGCCAGCGCCTGATAGAGCTTTCGGAACTGGCCGAAATGCCGGCCCAGGTTCATCGACATGAAGGCGCTGAGCTGGATGAAGCCGGGATAGACCTTCCGCCCACGGCCCTTGTACCGCCAGGGCACGGTGTGAATGAGATTGTCCTCGAACCAGGAATACGGCTGGCTCATCGCGAGCTCGTTCACCACGGTCGGCGCCTCGCGCACGTCGATCGGGCCGCCCAGCAGCGACATCGTGCGCGGCTGGCACGGATCGTCGTCCTGCGCCATCAACGATACCGCGGCGAGCACCGGAACGCAGGGTTGGCACACCGCGAGCACGTTGTTTCCCGGGCCCAGCTCGCGCAAGAACTCGATGACGTAGTCGATATATTCGTCGAGCCCGAAGCGCCCCGCCGAAGTGGGGACGTCGCGGACGTTGGCCCAGTCGGTGATGTAGACGTCGTGATCGCGCAGCAGGGTCTCGACCGTGTTGCGCAGCAGTGTCGCGAAGTGGCCCGATAGCGGCGCGACGACCAGCACTTTGGGCTGCGGAGCCTCGACACCGTCTTTGGCGAATCTGAGCAGATTGCCGAAGGGGCGGGCGAGCGCGATCTCCTCGCGAACCGACACGACTTCGTTGCCCGAAAGGACCTCGTCGATCCCGAAAGCGGGGCGGGCATGCGTGATCCGCGATGTGTCGAATACATCTGCCAGCGCGAACAGCCGTCGCAGATTGGGGTGCCCGGTCATGTCCCCGTAGGCCTTGTCGCGAAAGCGCGTCGCGGTGCGCGCCGCGAAGTGTGCGGGCGTGAGCGCGTCGCAATACGCCTGATAGGCCTGATACAGCACGTGATATCCCCATAAGCAGCAAAGCGACGATACGATACGATACGATCGCCTCGGCACTGGATTCATGCTGCGCTGCATCATAAGCTGCGGTCAAGTCCAACCGGCGGGAAAAACGATATGGCGGCCACGGCACCGACTCTCACGATCTCCAGCAAGACCTATTCGGCCTGGTCGTTGCGGGGCTGGCTGATGTGCCAGCTCGCCGGGCTCGAAGTGACCGAGCAGACGGTCACCAACGATGCCGCCAATCGGGCGGAACTGCTGTTGCTCAGCCCCTCGGTGCTGGTTCCGCGGCTCACTCACGGCAAGGCGAGCGTGTGGGATACGCTCGCCATCGCGGAATATCTCAACGAGCAGTTCCCCGATGCCGGCATGCTGCCCAGCGACACGATCGCGCGGGCGCACTGCCGCTCGATTTCGGGCGAGATTCATTCCGGTTTCACCAATCTGCGCTCGGCGCTGCCGATGAATCTCAAAGTGCGGCACGAGACGTTTCCGGTGTTTTCCGGCGCGCGTCCGGACATCGAGCGGATCGAGGCGATCTGGACCGAATGCCTCGAGACTTATGGCGGACCGTTCCTGTTCGGCGCCAAGCCGACCATCGCCGATGCCATGTATGCTCCTGTCACCACGCGCTTTGTTTCCTACGCCGTGAGCGTGTCGGAGCCTTGCGCCGCGTACTGCCGGACCATCGCCGATTGGGCGCCGATGCGCGAATGGTACGAGGCGGCGCAGGCCGAGCCTGAGGATATCATCGAGCTCGAAGTCGAATTCTGAAGGCGGGCGCTTCCGAAAGGCCGCTGCCTCAAGGGGCAGCCATGTTTCGTTCTTGGGGCGAACGAATTCGTGTAGCGCTTGGAACCAGTCGGACTCGGCAAGCGTAAACGCCCTAGAGTTCCCAAGGAGTACAGATGTCGTGACGAAGCGCAAATCACCCTCGAACGGCGTCATTCGCTATGCGCACGCCGCCGGCGGCTGGGGCTCGCTGCAGGGCATCACGCGCACCGAATTGTCGCAGCGCGCCGGACCTGGTGCGCTTGATACGCTCAGGCTGCAGAACAAGCCCGACGGTACGATGTGTACCTCGTGCGCCTGGGTGAAGCCGGCCCAGCCCCATCCCTTCGAGTTCTGCGAGAACGGCGCCAAGGCGACGCTGTGGGACCTGACCACGGCGCGCTGCACGCCCGAGACGATCGCGGATCGGACGGTGAGCGAGCTTGCCCGGCTGGATGCCCACGATCTCGAACTGCTCGGCCGCGTGACCGAACCGCTGCGCTACGATTCCGCGGCCGATCGTTATGTGCGCACGAGCTGGAGCGAGGCGTTCGACGCGATCGCCGCGAAACTGCGCGCGCTCGATCCCAAGTCGGTGACGTTCTACGCGAGCGGCAAGGCCGGCTTGGAAGCGAGCTACCTCTACGCCGCCTTCGCGCGGATGTACGGCCACAACAACCTGCCCGACAGCTCGAACATGTGCCACGAAACGACCTCGGTCGGCCTCAAGAAGGTCACCGGCTCCTCCGTGGGCACGTGCCAGCTCGACGATTTCGAACATTGCGACGCGATCTTCTACCTCGGCCAGAACCCGGGGACGAACAGCCCGCGTATTCTCCACCCGCTGCAGGCGGCAGTGAAGCGCGGCTGCAAGATCGTCGTGTTCAATCCGCTCAAGGAAAAAGGCCTGCTCGAATTCGTCAATCCGCAGAACCCGTTGCAGATGACGGTCGGCAAGCCGACCCAGATGAGCCACTTGTACCTGCAGGTCCGGCCGGGCGGGGACATCGCGGCGCTGATGGGTGTGTGCAAGAACGTGTTCGAACGCGACGCGGCCGCGAAGGCGGCGGGCCGTGCGCGGATCCTCGACGAAGACTTCATCGCGCAGCACACCGATGGTTTCGATGCCTTTCGCGCCAAGCTCGATGCGACCGGCTGGGACGAGCTCGAGACGCAGAGCGGGCTGACGCGCGCCGAAATGGAAGAGGCGGGCAAGATCTACGCCACCGCCAAGAACGTCATCGGCATCTATGGCATGGGGCTTACCCAGCACGTCCACGGCAGTCAGGCGATCGGCCTGCTCGTCAACCTGCTGCTGATCGGCGGCAACATCGGCCGCCAGGGCGCAGGTTGCTCGCCGATCCGCGGCCATTCGAACGTGCAGGGTCAGCGCACCGTCGGCATCACCGAGAAGGTGAAGCTGGCACCGGTCGATAAGTACCGCGAAGTGCTCGGGCTGGAGACACCGCAGGAGGACGGGCACACCACGGTCGAGTTTCTCGAAGCTCTCCTCGATGGCAGCAACAAGGGCTACATCGGGCTTGGCGGCAATCTGGCGATGGCGGTGCCGGATCACGAGCGAGTCCACAAGGCCTGGCGCGAGATGGAAATGACCGTCCACATCGCCACCAAGCTCAACCATTCGCACATGATGCCCGGCAAGACCTCGTGGATCCTCCCATGCCTGGTCCGCGCCGAGGAGGACATGCAGGTCACGGGCAATCAGTGGGTCTCGATCGAGGACAGCTTCAGCCACATCTACGGCTCCAAGGGACGCCGCACGCCGGCCAGCGAGCATTTGCTGAGCGAAACCGCGATCATCTGCGAGCTCGCCAAGGCGACACTCCCGGCCAATCCGCGCTGGACCTGGGATGCATGGCGGGGGGATTACGGGAAAATTCGCGACCTCATCGCCCGGACGTATCCCGATGAGTTCCACGACATGAACACGCGGATGCACGAACCCGGCGGGTTCTACCGCGGCAATGCCGCGCGCGAGCGGATCTGGAAGACCGAAAGCGGCAAGGCCGAATTCACCGATCCCGACGTGCTCAATGCCTGCGGCGTGACCGACAATGCCGGCGGCTTGCATCTGGTCACGCTCCGCTCGAACGATCAGTTCAACACCACGATCTACGGCCATTCGGACCGGCTGCGCGGGTTGGAGGGCAGCCGGATGATCGTGCTGCTGAGCCCGGGCGAAATCCATCGCCGCGGCTTGCGCGAGGACCAGATCGTGAGCTTGGAAACCGAGATCGACGACGGCATCGTGCGCCGGGTGGAAGGTCTCGCGGTCAAACCGTACGATCTGCCGGCGGCAACGGTGGTCGGCTACTTCCCGGAACTCAATCCGCTGGTGCCGCTCGAGTATCACGACAAGCTGTCGAAGACGCCGGCGAGCAAGGGCGTGCCGGTTCGCCTGATCGCGTAAACGGCAGCCTCCAAAGCCTCATTGGAACAGTTTGAGCGGCCGCACGGTCACGAAGAACTGGAAGCCCTTGTCCTGAAGGGTCTGCTTGCCGATCCGGCCCGCGTCCTTCAGCGCCTCGGCGTAAGTCACGCGGGCCAGGATCGCGTCCGAGGGTTGCCAGGCCAATGAGGCGCCGACGGCGGCGATCTCTTCGGGGAGCGGCTCGGGCGCGCGGTCGTTGTCGGCCAAGGCGCCGTCGACGAAGGCAGAGAGCCGGAAGGCCCCCCAGTCGAAGCTATCCGCGTCGCGGGCGGCACCGGTGAGGCTGAGATTGTAGCCGAGCTCGGCGCTGCCGAACAGCGCGCGGTCGGCAAGGATCAGATTCTCGCGATAGCCCCGCACAGAATTGTGTCCGCCGAGCGAAAACCGTTCGCCCGAATAGAGCGTCCCGCCCGAATATTGCCCGGCGATGCGCAAGTTCACGTCGAGCCCTTCGCCGATCCGCCGCGCATACGTCGCCTGCGCGAGGATCGCGGTGAAGTTTTCGTTCACTTTGAGCGATCCCGGCGCCGTCGGGCGCGTCCCTTCGAGGCCGATGGTTTCGGTCAGCGAGACCGCAAAGACGTGGCGCGTGCCGCGCTCGACGAAGTCCTGGGTCAGGCGCAATGCGGTGTATTCGGCACGGCCGTCGACCGCGCCCGGGCTGAACGAGAATGGCAGCCCCAGCAGTTCGGTTTCGGTCCGGCGATGGACGACCAGAGCTCCGGCCGAGAGGCTGCGCGCCGAATCCCAGCCTGCGCCCGAAGGAATCAGCGGAGTGTCGATGATCGTGTGCGAGATCCCGCCTTCGACCGACCATTCCTCGGACGTGATGTCGAGCGCCGCGAAGCGCGGTTCGACGACGGCGGCATCGTTGATCGCCCCGCGCAGTAGCAGACGAGTCGCGGGTCCGAAGACCGGGCCCGAGTAGGAAACGAAGCCGTCGGTCAGGCCGTCCGAATAGCTGGCTTCGCCGGCCAGAATGTCGCCCGCGATCATTGCGCTGCGTTTCGAGCCGCCGATCGCGCCGCGCAAGCCCCCGACCGCCGGGGAGCGATCGTTGGCGACGAGCGCGTAGACGTCGAGCGCGCAGTCGGGCGCGACGAGAAGGTCGAGCGTCGCTTCGCCGGGGCGCGAGCCGGGGCGCAGGCTGGCATCGACCGTACGGATCGCGGGATCCGCCGCGAGGAGGCGGAAGTCGCGCTCGAGCGCGTAGGCGCTGAAAGGGCGCGCCTGCGCCGAGGGCATCCGCTGCGCGACGTAGCGCGAAGTGAGCCCGCAGGCGCGGTCATCGGCGAAGCGCACGGCTATGCCATCGCTGCCGTCCGCCGCGCCGATGCGCCCGTTGACGAGGCGCAGCGCCAGCGTGTCCGATCCCGGATCGCGCGGCGCAACAAGGACGCCGGAATTGGCGTAACCGTTGGCAAGCATGGCGCGATTGATGAGCTGCAGCAGCGCCAGCACCCGGTCATAGCCGATGGGCTGGCCGATCAGGCCATTGGCGCGAAATTGCTGTTCGACCCACGCCGCGTCGAAACCGTCCATGCCAGGCCGCGACAATGTCAGGCCGGTGACGGGATCGGGTGCCGGTTCCCAGCCTGGCTGGGGCAGAGCGCGCCCTTCGCCCTCGGTCGTGACGACCACTTGCGCGAAGCGGATACCGGCGGGGCGCGGCTCGACGCGATAGGGCTGCGGTTCGGGGAGCAGTGGCGCATCGCTCGGCGGCACTGCGTAGTCCGGCGGCGGCAACGGCTGTGCCAAAGGACCGGTGCGTTCGCGCGGGGGCATCTCCTGGGCCACGACAGGGCTTGTCGATCCAGCCGCGGCGATCGCCAGCGACAGCAGCGCGGTCCGTGCTGCCTGCGCCCCATTCGCCGCAAGACCGCTCACAAGCAGGCTCCCGCCTGTTTAGCCGCCGCGATGTCTGTCGGCATCGAGTCGTCCTCGCTTGCCGGCGCGACCGAATAGGGGCCGATCCGATCGATCTGCAGGCTGTTCGAACGTCCCCGTGCGCGCGCCGCTTGGCAGCGGTTGGCCAAGACTTCCGACGCGTCGAGGAACGGCACTTCGACGATCTGCGTCCCGCTGGCCACGTCCTCGGCGGGCGACACTGCGGTGAAGCCGGAGACGTTGACGATATTGGTCGCATCGCTGGCGTTGACGCGGATGGTTTCGGGATCGATCAGCACGAAGGCATTGCTGACATCGCCGCTGGCGCTGATCTCTGAATTGTCGGCGATCACGGCATAAGCGCCGGTGATGGTGATGACGCCGCCGCTGCCGATCTGCCCGGAATCGGTGAGGATCGAGCCGGGCCGTTCCTCACCGCCGAGGAACAGGATGCCGCCTTGGTTGCGGCTGAGATCGACCGTGATGAAGCCTGCGTTGGCCGAGGCGGAACTGCTGTTGAGCCGCGCGCCATTGCTGATCGTCAGGTTGTCGGCTGTGATCTCGATGTCGCCGCCGAGGTTGGTGCCGCCGGGCGCCGCCTGGGGCAAGGTATTCGCGCTGAAGATCTGCGACGGTGAACCGTCGGCGCCGATGCCGTCGATCAGGACGTCGCCGGCATCGATCGTGATGAAGCCCGCCGGCAGCGCGTTGGCCGATTCCGCGGAGATCGTGCCCCCGCGCAGCAGCGTGAGGTCATCGGTCCGGATGACGGTGTTGCCCGCCGGTCCCGTGCCCGTTGCGCGGACGAGGACGAGACCGCCGTCGTGGATGGTGATCGATTCCGATGGGCCGTCGGTATCCAGATCGCCGAGCAGGCCGATGAGGCCCGCCGCGCCGGCCCCTTGCGATTCGCTCGAGACGACGCCGCCCGCGCCGATGTCGATCACGCGGGCATCGAGGATGACGCCGGCCGAATCGCCCGCTCCCGCCGTGCTCGCGGAAACGACCGCTTGCTCGATCCGCACTTCGTCCGCGGTCAGACTGACGATCCCGCCGTCGCCCGAGCTGCGTGTATTGGCGAAGACTTCGCTCTCGCCGTCCACCACGATCTCGCTGCCCGCTCGCAGGAAGACGCCGCCGCCGGGGCCGCTACCGAAGGTGTCGGTGGAAACGGTGCTGTTGTTCACGGTCAGGCCGTCGCCCGCGAACAGCGAAATCAGCCCGGCTTGGCCCGCTTCGAGCCCGGTCTCGTCCAGGCTTTCGGCCGTGACGAAGCTGTCGGTAAGGGCAATGCCGCCCTCCGATTCCACTGCGATATTGCCGCCGATCCCCGGGCCACGCGTGTCGGTGAAGATACTGCTGTTCGCGATCGAGACCCCGCTCGCGCCACTGAGATCGATCAGCCCGCCGGTGCCGGTCCCGCCATTGGTATCGGCGGTGACGAGGCTGTCCGCGATGGTCAGCGCCGCACCTGAGTCGATTCTGATCAAGCCGCCGTCCCCGCCGCCGAAAGTATCGGATTCGATCTGCGTGGCGGTAATCGTGATCGGCCCGCCGGCGATGATCCCGGCCGAACCCGCCTCCCCGCTATCCGCATCGGTGGCCTGCGTATTGGCCGATATCCTCGACGTGGCGATCGTCATGGCGTCGCCCGCATTGATCAACAGGTCGCCGCCGGTCCCACTGCTAAGCGTGCGCACGATGAATTCGGATTCGACCACATCGACGCTGCCCGAAGAGACGATCGTGATATCGCCGCCATCGCCTGGCCCTGCCGTATCCGCGACCAGAGAGGAATTGGCGATCGCGAGCGACTGCGAGGCCTGGACACTCAGCGAACCGCCGGCCCCCGTCGCGCCTTCGACCGCCTGTACCGTGACGCCGCTGTTCCGGATGACGACATCCGATCCCAGGATGTTGAAGCTGCCGCCCACGCCGGGGCCGGAATTGATTGAGCCGAGCAGCGACCCCTGGATCGTGATCGGCGTGAGCGGCGTGCCGATGAACACGTTGCCGCCAGTCGCGGGCACGCTGGCGCTCGACGTTCCTGCGGAGATGAAGGTATCGGTAAAGCGCGATTCGACCAGCGAGAGCAAGCGGACTTCGCCGCCGTCACCGCCCCCGAAGGTATCCGCCGAAATGCCGGAATCGCTGACGGTCAGCGCGCCATCCGCGAAGATGAGCAGATCGCCCGCGTCGCCGCCGTTCGCCGCTGGCAAGAGCGAGCCGGTGAAGAAGGTGCTGCCATCGATGGCGATCTCTCCCAAGGAGCGGACCGAAAGCCCGCCACCCGCGCCCGAACCTTCCGAGAAGGCGGCCAGGTTGCTCGCCGTCACCGTGATCGGGCCGAGGCTGTTCAGCACGATCGATCCGCTGGCACCACCATTTTCGGTGAGGCTGGTGCTCGCATTGATCGTGCTGCCGGCGAGCGAGATGGTGTTGCCGGAAAACAGGGTGATGTCCCCGCCGCGGCCGGTGCCTTCGGTTCGCGTCAACACCCGGCTGTCGCTCAGCGAGACATCGGAATTGCCGCCGATGAAGACGCCCGATCCCGCCACCGCGGTGCTAGTGAGGCTGCGCACCTCGACACCATCGAGGCGCACATCGCCCGCAAAGAACCGCGAGGGGACCGGATCGCCGATCGCCTCGGCGCTCTGCGGGCGCAGCAGGATTTCCGAGCGTTCGATGGTGAGCGTGCCGATCACGTTCTCGACCTGCTCGCCGACGATGAGGTATTCGCCGATTGCGCCCGTCGCGACGAGATCCAGCCGCTCGACGAACAGCGCGCTGTCGCTGACCGCGATGTTGGGCGCGATCAGCGCCGTGGGGTTCCAGCCGCCCTCGCTTGGCAAGACCGAACCGTCGAACAGGGGCTCGCCGACACCTGCGATCGCGGCATCTGCTTCGCCGCCGATAAAGCCGAAGCCCACCGGATTGGCCATCGACAGCGTCGAGCCCTCCGGGGTGCGCGCGGAGAAGGTGTTACCATCCGCGAAGCGGATCTCGCTGGCGGTCGAAAAATAGGAAGCGCCCGGCACGTTGAGGCTGGCGCCCGCGCCGAACACCACGCCGTCGGGATTGATGAACCAGAAGTCCGCACCGGGCATCGCGGTCGTGTCGATCGTGCCGTCGATGTTCGAGGGCGAGCCGCCGGTGACGCGGTTGATGATGTTGGCAATGCTGCCCGAGATCGGCGCGGTCCAGGTTGCGGTGTCGCCGCTGCCGAGGTCGAATTCGGCGAAGCTGTGGAACAGGTTGGAATCGGCGACAGTGCCGCCGCCGATCAGCACTTGCCCGCCACTGCCCGCCACCGTGGTCCCGGTTCCGCGCGTGCCCGTGTCGGCGACGATGGTCGTCTGGACGGCCTGCGCATGGGCAGTGCCGGAAGCCATAGCGGTTCCAGCGAGCAGGGCGACGGGAAGCAGGCGGCGAGCGGTCCCCATGGCGATCATCTCCACCCTCCCAGCATGGTGAAGGCGGACCAGATCCACGGATCGGCTTGCGCCGGATCGCCAGTGATCATGGCGATCTGCGCCTCGCGCAGGGCGGCAGCCTTCGATTTTCCCGCGCGCAGCCCCTGGTAGAAGGTGGTCATGAGCTGGGCCGTGCCGATGTCGTCCACTTGCCACAGCGAAGCGAGCGCGCTGACCGCGCCGGCCTGAACCGCAGCGCCGGCAAGGCCCATCGCCGCCTCGTCGTCGCCAACCGCAGTCTCGCACGCACTCAGTACGAGCAAGTCGAGACCGCTGCCCCGGGTGCGGCGCGCGACGATCAGGTCGCGCAATTCGGACAGCCGCACGAGCTGATCGGACGCGACGATGAACGAGCGGTCTGAACCGCCGTTGAAGGCGGCGTGAGTGGCAAGATGGAGGATGTCGACCGGCTCGCGCACCAGCACGCGTTCGAGCTCGGCCTTGGAAAAGTTGACGATCACGCGGCCCGAGCCCGACGCGCCTTGTTCGACATCGGCGACCGCGCGGGCCTCGGGAACGGTGAACTGCAGCTTGGAGAAGGCGCCGCCCGAAACCACGACTTCCTGGCTCAGCGCCGCGGCCACGACATCGGGGCTGCGCGTGATCGTCGCGTCTCCGGGCTGCAGGTAGGCGAGGGCAGGGGCGACGGTGAGACGCGCGCGCTGCACGAGGTACCGTCCGTCCGCGTCGCGCAACGCCGCAAAGGGAACCGCGCGCAAGCCGCTGTCGGGCACGATGATGAGCGTCGTGCCTTCGCCCAGCTGCGGCTCGATGGGGGCGATCAGCAGCGCATACAGAGCTGCCGAAGCCGCGGCCCAACTCTCGCCGTGATCGCGCTCGCCCAGCGAGAGCAGCGCGGCGACTGCCTGTTCGACTTCGCCCCGGCCGACGCTGCGCGGCGGCAGGCGATGAAAACGCGGCGAGCCGTCCCCGCGCGCTGCCGAGGCGTAAAGCAGTTCGACCCGGTCCTCGAGCAGGACCGGATAGAGCACGATCTCCTGGCCGCGTAGGTCGGCGGCGGTGAACGGTGTCGCGGGCGGCGCGCAATCCGCGCCGAACAGATCCTGGATCTCGGCTTGTCGGTAACTTTCGAGGATGTCCTGCGCTTTGGCGATACGCGCCGGGTCGTCGCCCGTGGCGCGAGCGAGCTCGGCATCGACCGCCGCTTCGTAGACCGCCTGCATCCGCAGGGCGAACGTCGATTCCTGGCTCAGCGGGTCGATGGCAGGTAGGAACGGCCGCACCGCCTCGAGCGCGCGGTAGGCCGATGCGACGTGCTCGTAGCGATGCGCGCGGTCGGTCGCGGCCAGCAGCAGCAGCCAGTCGGGCAGGCGGCTGGGCAGGGCGCGCTGGCTTTCGAGTTCGATGGCGCGCTGGAAATAGCCGGTCGCATCCGCGCCGGTCGCGAGGGCGAGCCGACCGCGCAGTGCGGTGGCGAAGGCGGCCACGCCGGGATCGCCCGCGCCGGCAACGTCCATGTCGCCGATCGCCTTGTCAAGCGCGGCGTAGTCGGTGATGCCGGCATCGAGTGCGGTCTCGACGAGACGACCCGTCACGGTCGCGCTGCGGATGGGATCGGCGATTGCGCGCGCCGGGGCGAAGGCGTCGAGCGCGACTCTTCCGCCATAAGCCCTGGCATCGGGCGCGGCGACGAGCAGATCGGGACTGGTCGTCGCGAGCCGTGCCAGCCGCAGCGAAGACAGCGCGGCGAGGTCGGCGTCTCCCGCAGCCAGCGCCCGGCCGTTGGCGCATTCGAGCGCGACTGCCGAGAAGGCCTTGCCGAACATCTGCGAGACGTCGAGGCCGCGCAGCATCGCACAAGCCTGCTCGGCCCCGTTGCCGGCCCCCATGCCATCGGCGAACTGCACCGCCGCCGCCCCGCTCAGGGATGCGGGATCGCTGACGTGGACCAGGCCGAGGCGGTAGGCGGAGCGTGCGCCGAGCCGCGATAAGTCGGCCCGCTCGGCACGGCGGAAGGCGGACACGAGGTAGGCGTGCGCCTGGAACTGGTTGCCTTCGCTCAACGTGCGCGCGGCTTCGCCGGCTGCGGCGCAGTAGGCGGCGAGCGAACGGTCCGACGGCTTTGTGCTCCCGCGCCCCGCCGGGGCATCGTCGTCGGGAGTTTCGATCGCCACGGCCGATTGCAGGGTGAACGGCAGGCCGCCGCGCGTCATCGCGCGTTCGATCCGCGCCGTCCGATCTTTCAGCGTCGCCTCGTCGGGCAAAGTCCCGGACGGCGGTTCGAGAGAACAGATGCTGTCTGCAGTCGCGGTTTCGGCCCAGCACGGGGTCGCCGCGAACAGTGCACCCGCGATCACTGCGTATCGCACGAACCTGCCAGCGGAGCCGGCCCCAGATGCCCGCATCGAACCCCCCAATGTGCTACGCGGCCAGGAGCATCAGCCGACTGCCCCTTTGCCGGCTGGCTCGCATATTGGCCCCAGATGCGGTGATCGTGATGAATCGCTGTTCAGGAGTCAACGAATGAAGATGTGATTAAGGTCACGTCGTAGACGACAACGCGGAAAGGAGGCGGCATCGTCTTTGACGATACATCGCGATGCGCGCGCAAGGACGTTGTTACCGCTAGAAATATTGCCGTCGCGATTGTTCAGGCCAGCAGAGCAACGTCGAATGCATGGAAACCTGCGAGAAAGATGTCGTCAGGACGCCGGAACTGCACATTCCTGTTCCGATTTCTCAAGAGAGTTCATGGCATTGCGACCGGGTGCTCGACCCATTCGGCAAGGGTCGCGGCCACCCCGCGCTCGATCGCCGCTGACATTCGCCGCGCTTCGGAGTAAGGCTCGCCCATGTTCGCAAGCCTTTCCCCTTGGGCCGCGGTGCTGATCGTTCTGGTGACGGTCGCCGCGATGGAATTCGTCGCGTGGTCCAGCCACAAATACGTGATGCACGGTTTCGGATGGGGCTGGCATCGCGACCATCACGAACCCCACGACAAGCTGCTGGAGCGCAACGATCTCTACGCGCTTGTCGGCGCGGCGATGAGCATCTCGATGTTCGCGATCGGCTCGCCGCTGGTGTTGGGGAAGAGCGCCTGGGAGCCGGCGACCTGGATCGGCATCGGCATCCTCATTTACGGGGTGATCTATACACTGATCCACGACGGTCTGGTGCACCAGCGCTACTTCCGCTGGGTGCCTAAGCGTGGTTACGCCAAGCGACTGGTCCAGGCGCACAAGTTGCACCACGCGACGATCGGCAAGGAAGGCGGCGTCAGCTTTGGTTTCGTCCTCGCTCGCGATCCCGCCGTGCTGAAGCGCGAGCTGCGCGAGCAGCGCAAGGCCGGTGTCGCGGTGCTGCGCGAAGCGGTCGAGGACTGATCCGACGCGGCCTGCGTCCGATGAGGGCGCGCGTCGTTACTGGTGGCTGGCGAACACTTTGGTCCCGGCGGGCCCGAAGGCGATGACCTGGTACGGTTCGGTCTTCCCGCCCATTTCCATGCCGGGCGAGCCGATCGGCATTCCGGGCACGGCCAGCCCACGGACTCCCTTCGGTCGTTCCTTCAGCAACCGCTCGACGTCGGCGGCGGGCACATGCCCCTCGATCACGTAGCCGTCGACGATCATCGTGTGGCACGAACGCAGCGCGGCAGGCACGCCGTTGCGATCCTTCACCGCCGTCATGTCCGCGCTATCCGTAATGGCCACTTGGGCGTGCATGCCGGACCGCATGTGCTCGGCCCATTGCTCGCAGCAACCGCAATTGGGATCGCGGAACATGACGTAGCTCGCGGCCTGGGCCGCGTTCGAACAGGCCGCCAGAGCCAGCAGTAAAGCCGCCGGGGCCGTGGCGCGAAAGCGTGTGAGAAGGTTCATCGTGTCATTCCCTGTGCAAGGGCCGTCGGATCAGCGGCATTTGCCACGATGCCGGGCCGAGGCCAAGCTATTCGGCGCGCGTCCAGATCCAGGGGCCGACGATGGCGAGCACCGTCACCGGGATCAGTGCGAAGAGAGGGCCGAGCACCAGCGCAGTGAAGGGCACGCTCAGCGTCATCGCGGCAATCGCGGAGATCTTGCCCTTGCGGCTGATCGCGCGCCGATCGCGCCAGTCGCGCAAGTGCGCGCCATAGCGGGGATGCGCGTAGAGCTTTTCCGCCAGATGCGGATGGCTTTTGGAAAAGCACCAGGCGGCGCCCAGCAGAAAGACCACCGTCGGCATGATCGGCAGGAACGCCCCGATCACGCCCAGCGCGACGAAGACCCAGCCCGCTGCGTGCCAGGCGTGCCGGCTAAGGTGTCGCATAGCGCGCCGCGGTTTCGCGGATCAGCGCGATCATGTTGGGGACGCCTTGCGTGCGGTTCGAGGAGAGCTGGTTCTTCAGATCGAACGGCTCGAGCCGGGCGGCGATGTCGGTTTCGGCGACTTCGGCGGCGGGCCGGTCCTGCACCACCGAGAGCACCAGCGCGACGATGCCCTTGGTGATCGCGGCATTGCTGTCGGCCAGGAAATGCAGCGTGCCGGCGTCCGCCTCGGTCGGATAGACCCAGACGCTGGCCGAACAACCGCGCACCTTGGTGGCGTCGGTCTTGAGCGCCTCGGGCATCTCGTCGAGCTCGCGGCCCAATTCGATCAGCATCCGATAGCGTTCGTCGCCATCGAGAAATTCATACTCTTCGCGGATATCGTCGAGGCTGCGCATGGCAGGCGATGTAGGCACCCCCGCGCGCGCGGCAAGAGCTAGTGGCGGACGCGCGATTGCCTCGCGCCGCGCTTGCTGTAGGAAATGGGCCGATGAGCGACGATACCACGCATCCTTTCTATGCCATGCACCGCCATGGCTTCGTCCGCGCGGCCGCGTCGACACCGCACGGACGCCCTGCCGACGTCGCGTTCAACCGCGACGCGATCCTGACCGAAGCGCGACGCGCGCACGCGGCGAGCGTCGATCTGGTGGTGTTTCCCGAGCTGTGCCTGTCGGGCTACGCGATCGACGATCTGCACTTGCAGACGGCGGTGATCGAGGCAGTCGAGGTCGCCATCGGGGAGATCGCCGCGGCCAGTGCGGAGCTTTCGCCGGTGCTGCTGATCGGCGCGGCGCTGGCCGATCGCGGGCGGCTCTACAATTGCGCGGTAGTGATCGCGGCGGGCCAAGTGCTGGGCGCAGTGCCCAAGTCGTACTTGCCGAATTACCGCGAATATTACGAAAAGCGCTGGTTCGCGAGCGGTCGTGGCGTCACCGGACGCACCATCCGCATCGGCGGCGAGGATGTCCCGTTCGGCACCGATCTCGTCTTCGCTTCGAACGTGTTGCGCGACTTCAAGGTCTTCGTCGAGATCTGCGAGGATTTCTGGGCGCCGACGCCGCCCTCCACGCTGGGCGCGCTCGCCGGGGCGACGATCCTGTGCAATCTTTCGGCCTCGAACATTGTCATCGGCAAGTCGGACGAGCGGCACATGCTGTGCGCCTCGCAATCCTCCCGCGCGGCCGCGGCCTATGTCTACGCCGCGAGCGGACACGGCGAGAGCACTACCGACCTTGCCTGGGACGGGCAGGGGGTGATCTACGAGCTGGGCGACTTGCTCGTGGAATCCGAACGCTTCGCACGCGAACCGCAGCTCGCGATGGCCGATATCGACTGCGAACGCATCGTCGCCGACCGGATGCGGCTGCCGACGTTTCACGACTCGGCCCTCCAGGCCGGGCGGCCGGAAGCGACGTTCCGCACCGTATGGTTCGATCACACGCCGGCTCAGGGCGATATCGGACTGGTGCGTCCGCTGCGGCGCTTCCCATTCGTGCCCGATCGCCGCGAAAAGCTCGATGCCGATTGCTACGAGGCGTTCAACATCCAGGTCGACGGGCTCACGCGGCGGATCGAGGCGACGCATGCCAAGTCGATCGTGATCGGCGTCTCGGGCGGACTCGATTCCACGCACGCGCTGATCGTCGCGGCGAAATGCTGCGACCGGCTGGGTCTGCCGCGCACCACGATCCGCGGCTATACGATGCCGGGCTTCGCGACGAGCGATCACACCAAGTCCAACGCTTGGAAGCTGATGGACGCTTTGGGCATCACCGCGGGCGAGATCGACATCAAGCCCGCGGCGAAAACGATGCTCGAAGACATCGGCCATCCCTTCGGGCGCGGCGAAAAGGTCTACGACACCACGTTCGAGAACGTGCAGGCGGGGCTGCGCACCGATTACCTGTTCCGCCTCGCCGGGCAGCACAGCGGCTTCGTGCTGGGCACGGGCGACTTATCGGAGCTGGCGCTGGGCTGGTGCACCTATGGCGTCGGCGACCAGATGAGCCACTATGCGGTCAACGCGGGGGTGCCCAAGACGCTGATCCAGTACCTCATCCGCTGGACCACCACGACCGCGCAGTTCGACGATGCGACGGACGCGGTGCTGATGGCGATCCTCGATACCGAGATCTCTCCCGAACTGGTGCCGGCGGGCGAGGACGGCGTGATCCAGAGCACCGAGGATGCGATCGGGCCCTATGCACTCAACGACTTCTTCCTGCACCATGTGATGCGCTTCGGGCAGCGGCCTTCGAAAGTCGCGTTCCTCGCCTGGCACGCCTGGCGTGACGCGGCGGCAGGGCGCTGGCCCGACGGCTTCCCCGAGGATCGCAAGAAGGCCTACGACCTCGCCACGATCCGCCATTGGCTCGAGCGGTTCCTGCAGCGCTTCTTCGCGTTCAGCCAGTTCAAGCGCTCGGCGATCCCGAACGGCCCCAAGGTCTCATCCGGCGGCGCGCTCAGCCCCCGGGGCGACTGGCGCGCGCCAAGCGATGCGAGCGCGGCGGTCTGGCTGGAAGAATTGAAGCGCGGTTTGCCTCATTGATCGTGCGGCACCGGCCCGCGCCCCCACCCGACCTCCCATCGGCAGTATACTTGAGTGGGAGGTCGGGTGGGGGAGCGGGCCGGCGCCGCCAAGGTTTCGACGGATGTCGAAACCATATTAGACAAAAACTCTCTTCGCAGGTCGCGGTCACAACCCGCCATCAATCCCGCAGCGCTTCGATCTGCCGCTTGAGGTCGGTTCCCTGGCGATCGTCGGTGGCGATGCGTTCGAGCACGGCGATCCGCTTGCGCAAGTCCTGCACTTCGCGTTCGAGCTCGGGCTCGCGCGCGCCGATCGTCGGCGTCGCGCCGTCGCCGCGCGCCCGGTACTTCTGCGCGCGCAGCCAGATTACCGCGCCGACGATGAACATGATGACGACGGCATCCCAGAAGCCCATCTTACTGCATTGCCTGCTGACGTGCGCTGGCGGGACGCGAAGAGTCGCGAAGCGCCTCGATTTCCTGCGACACGGTGTAGCCGCCGTCGGTCACGATGGTCTCGAGCGCGGCCGTGCGGCTTTCGAGCTTGGCCAGTTTCTCCAGCAATGCCTGGTTCTCGGCGCGTAGCTGGGTGTTTTCCCGATCCAGCGAGCGTTCGACCTTGCCGCCCCACGAATTCTCGATGGGGTAGCCGTGACGCATGCGCATCCAGGTGTTGAGCAGCCAGCCGATCGTGACACACAGCGTGATCGCGATGACCAAGATGACTTTCAATTCGTCTTCCAAGGGGGCCTCCTCAGTTGGCCGCGGGCGCGGATTTGCCCGATGCGGTGCGTTCGAGCGCACCGATCTGCCGCGCGGTTTCGAAGCCGCTGTCCGTGACGATCGTCTCGATCGCGGCGGCTCGCTCCTCGAGCCTGGCGAGGCGGCGGCGCAGCTCCTGGTTTTCCGCCTTGAGTTCGCCGACGGCGTGATCGTTGCGCTCGGTCTTGCCGCCCCATTCGTCTTCGAGCGCATAGCCGTGGCGGGCGCGAATGTAGTTGTTGATGATCCATCCGCCGTAACACACGGCGATAATGGCGATGATGAATTCCGGGCCGCCCCACGACATTGCGTATTCCTTCCTAGTTCGCGCGCTCAGAGCGCAGCGCCTCGATCTCGCGCGCGACGCTGAAGCCGCGGTCGGTGACGATGCGTTCGACCGTCTCGAGCCGCTCGCGCATCGCGCTCATTTCGGCGCGCAGCTGGGCGTTTTCCTGTGTGATGAGTCCGATCCGGGCCTGGGCCTCCCTGTCGGTCGAGGGGTAGATCGGTTTGCCGGTCTGGGTTTCCAGCGGATAGCCGTGCCGCATACGCAGCCAGTTGTTGAAGACCCAGCTCGCGGCGATGACGGCGCAGCCTGCGGCCATCGGTGCAAGCATGGCAAATGTCGTCAGGTCAGCCATCGAAACCTCCCTCAGTTGACCTTGCGGTCCTGCACCGACTGGCTCAGCTCGTCGACGCGCTTCTGGTCCTTGAGCGCCTCGATCTGCAGCGCGACATCGTAGCTGCCGTCGGTCACGATGCGCTCCAGCACGCGGATGCGTTCTTCGAGCTCGGCGTTGTTGGCGGCGTACTGCGCGGCTTTTTCGGCAGTCGCAGTGACGCCCATCTCCGCCATCCTGCGCTGGTGGCGCGTCCAGACGGCGAGCGCGGCGATGAGGAAAGGGGCGAGGGGGATGCAGAGTGCCAGGATGTCGGTCATGATACGTCTCGTGTCGGAAAAGAGGTCAGGTCGGTCAGGCCGCGATCAGCGCAGGCTATCGATCTCGGCGGCGAGGCGCGAGCTGCTGGAGCTGTCGGTCGCATAGTAGCGCTCGACGTTACGCACGCGGGTGTCGAGGTCGGAGAGGTCCGAATAGACCCGGTCCGAGTGGCTCCGCTTCGAACCGCTGCGGCGGCGCATGCGGCGCAGCAGTCGTTCCTCGTCGGCATCCGAGTAGAGGTAATGGGGCTTGGGTTCGGCGATCACGGCGGTTGCCAGATAGATCGGGATCGTAATGAACGAGACGAAGATCGTCAGCAACACCGCCGCCACGCGCACCCAGACCGCATCGACGCCGGTGTAGTCGGCAATACCCGAGCACACACCGGCGAGTTTGGCGTTGCTCTTGTCGAGATAGAATTGTCCGCGTGACACGTTGTGTTTCCTTCCCTCTTTGACCTGGCGCCGCGAACTGCGTCGCTGGCCCTCTTGCGCACTGCGAGGCGCATTCCCTCCCCCGATATATCCCATTCCGGCCCGCCGCGCACGGGGGTGATGCGCGGTGGCCGGCAGCGGCACTAGTCGGCCGCCGGCTTGGGGGTCTCGTTGCTCTCGGGCGCTTTCGGCGCTTCCGATTTGCCCGCCATCCGGCGCTTGAGGCTGGCGAGATCGGCATCGATCCGGTCGCCCGCGGCAAGCGCTGCGATCTCGTCCGAAAGGGACGGCTGGCGGCTGTCGTCGCCCATGCTCATCGCTTCGGCGCGGCCTTCGGCATAATCGACGCGGCGCTCGAGCTGATCGAAGCGGATCATCGCGTCCTCGACTCGCTCGCTCGAGAGCACGGTGCGCAGCTTGACGCGGTTTTCCGCGCTCTGCAGACGGGCGGCGATCGAGTTCTGACGCGCGCGGGCTTCGCGCAGGCGGCTCTGCAGCTTCTCGATGTCCTGCTCGTAAGCGCGCAGCGCATCGTCGAGCACCGCGATCTCCTCGCTGAGCTGGTCGGCCATGTCGCCGGCCTTCTTCTTCTCGAGCAGGGCGGCGCGGGCGAGATCCTCGCGGTCCTTGCTGAGCGCGAGCTCGGCCTTGTCTTCCCAGTCCGCCTGCAGCGTCTTCAGACGCGTGACGTGGCGGCGCATTTCCTTCTGATCGGCGATCGTGCGCGCGCTGCTGGTGCGCACTTCGACCAGCGTCTCTTCCATTTCGAGAATGATCAGGCGGATCATCTTGGCCGGGTCTTCGGCCTTCTCGAGCATGTCGTTGAAGTTCGCGGCGATGATGTCGCGAGTGCGGGAGAAGATACCCATCCTGGTTGTTCCTTTGTTGTGGGCGGGGCCGCCATGGCGGGGGTATGAGGCGCCGGAGCCCATCCATGCCGCTCCGGCATAATGGGACTTCGCGCCAGTGTCAGTACGGGGCTCGTCAGCACGGAGCTCGTCGGCACGGGGCTCATGAGTGCGGGCGGCAGTGTCGCCCGCCGATGCGAGCAGTCGGGGCGGCGGGGCGTAAGCGGCCCGCCCCCGAACGGCTTCGATTTCCGCGGCGAGCCGGCTCACGCCAGCTGCACCTTGTCGCACGGCGTGGCCGCATAGGCCTTCGGGGCGCCGAGCTGGTCGGACATGACCAAGAGGTTCAGGCCACCCATTGCCAGCAGGCTCGCGAAGATCGCGCAGTCGAGCTTGGTCCTGAGCAGTCCGCTGGTCCTGAGCAGTCCGCTGGTCCTGAGCATGCTATCCTTGCGAGTGGCCATGACGTGTATTCCCTTGCCTCTTGGTTGTATTCGCTTCGTGTCCCATGCTTCGCAAGCGCCGTGCCAAATCGGAAAAAGCCCGGATTCCTTGAGTATTGCAAGGTAGCTGAGATGGACCATCATATAGCGCCTTGCCAATAGTTGGTGAAATATCCTAACTGTTGGGATATGGACCGCGACACGCATTTCATCGGCCAGTCCAGCGCCTTCCTCGATGCGGTCGAGCGTGCCAGTCGCGCCGCGCCGATGCCGCGCTCGGTGCTGGTGATCGGCGAGCGCGGCACCGGCAAGGAACTGATCGCCCAGCGGCTCCACAGTCTGTCCGCGCGTTGGGGCGAGCCGCTGGTAACGGTCAATTGCGCGGCGCTGCCCGAAACGCTGATCGAGGCGGAACTGTTCGGTCACGAGGCCGGCGCGTTCACTGGCGCGACGCGGGCCCGTGCCGGACGTTTCGAGGAGGCCGACCGGGGCACGCTGTTCCTCGACGAACTCGGCACCCTTTCGATGGCGGCGCAGGAGCGCCTGCTGCGCGCGGTCGAATATGGCGAAGTCACGAGGATCGGGGCGTCGCGGCCGATCTCGGTCGACGTGCGCATCGTCGGTGCCACCAACGCCAGTCTGCCCGCGATGGTGGAGGAGGGGCGGTTCCGCGCCGACTTGCTCGATCGCCTCAGCTTCGAAGTGATCACGCTGCCGCCGCTGCGCGCCCGCGATGGCGATATTCCCGAGCTCGCCGATTATTACGGCCGGCGCATGGCGTCGGAGCTCGGCTGGGACGAATGGCCCGGCTTCACCCAAGGCGCGATCGAAGCGATGGAGACTTACGATTGGCCGGGCAATGTGCGCGAGTTGCGCAATGTGGTCGAGCGCGCGACGTACCGCTGGGACGATCCTTCGCGGCCGATCGCCGCGATCGTCTTCGATCCCTTCGCGAGCCCCTGGTCGCCCGAACCCGAAGCCAAGGCCGAAACTGCCCAAGAGCACCAGCCCGTACCCGCTGCCCCGCAGGATCCGCCTGCCGCCAAGAGCGAGCCGCCGCTGGTCGACGACTTGCGCGCGGCAGTCGAAGCGTATGAGCGCGGCCTGCTCGAGACCGCGCTGGAGCATCATCGCTGGAACCAACGGCGAGCAGCGCAAGCGCTTGGCCTGACCTACGATCAGTTGCGCCACTGCCTCAAGAAACACAAGTTGACGCAAGCGCCGGCGCTCTGACCCGGCGCGGCGGTTTTATGCGGGGCATGCGCTCCGTGGATGCGTTGCGCCAAGCCGCGAATCGTGGAAAGTTCGCGGCTCGGAAGAAGCGCGAATGAGCAACGACATGCCTGATGCCAGCCCGGAGCCGCGTCCGCGGGACCGGCAAGTCTACGAATCCGCGGCGGCGGCGCGTCGTACGGCCGAGAAGCGTGCGAAGATTCTTGGCGTCGAAGTCGAAGGCAAGGCGTGGGATCTGATGGTCGACGCCTTTCTCGCCGGTCTCGAACCCGCCGATCCGGTCATGCCGATGATCCCGATCGAGGGCGCCGTGCTGGAATCGCTCGATCCCCTGGTAATCGCGGGGCTGGTGGTGGTGGTTCCCGATGCGAGCGGACACGCCGTGATTCTGGAATTGAGCGCGGAGGGCCGCAAGCGCGTCCGCCGTCTGTTTACGATGATGGCCCGGGAGCAAGGCCGGCTGGCCCCTGCAGGCGAGACGGCTGCGACGCACTGATTCGGGCGGTCGCCGGATCGAGCCACGGCAATGCGCTTGCGTTTTGACGCAGGCGGGACTATCTATCCGCCATCCCGACATTGTTGCTGCAACGTCAGGTGCTGGCGCCTCTCGGGGCCGGCCCCGAACCGCTTGCCGCATCATTGGCGTGCAGGATTTAGGTTGGAGCAGTCATTGGTCGATATCGCGCGACTCGTAGAAGTCATTGAGCCGGAGGCGAAAGCCCTCGGGTTCGAGCTTGTGCGCGTGAAACTGTTCGGCAAGAGCGAGGCGGGCGATGACGAGCGTGCCTTGCAGATCATGGCCGAGCGGCCCGAGACCGGCCAGCTGCTGATCGACGATTGCATCGAACTTTCGCACCGCGTTTCCGATCGCATCGACGCGCTCGAGGAAGCGGGCGAGACGCTGATCAATGGCGCGTATCGGCTCGAGGTCTCCTCGCCGGGGATCGACCGTCCGCTGACGCGCGCAAAGGACTTCGCCGATTGGGTCGGGCACGAAGCCAAGATCAATCTCGTCGAACCGGTCGAAGGCAACCGCAAGCAGTTGCGCGGTGATCTGGCCGGGATCGAGGGAGACACGATCCTTTTCGACGACCGCAAGTCGGGACGCGTCACGTTCCCGCTTGCCGAAGTCCACTCGGCCAGCCTCGTCCTCACGGACCGGCTGATCGCCGCGACCAAGCCGATTGACATGACGGGCGCCGAAGACGTCCTAGAAGAACAGGAAGACTGAACCGATGGCCAGTGCGATTTCAGCCAACCGCGCCGAGCTGCTTGCGATTGCGAACTCGGTCGCCACCGAGAAGATGATCGACAAGTCGATCGTCATCGAGGCGATGGAAGAAGCGATCCAGAAGTCGGCGCGCAACCGTTACGGTGCCGAGAACGACATCCGCGCCAAGCTCGATCCGCGCACCGGCGACTTGCGCTTGTGGCGCGTCGTCGAAGTGGTCGAGGAAGTCGAGGACTACTTCAAGCAGGTCGATCTCAAGCAGGCCGAAAAGCTGCAGCCGGGCGCCGCGCTGGGCGACTTCATCGTCGATCCGCTGCCGCCGGTCGATCTCGGCCGCATCGACGCGCAGTCGGCCAAGCAGGTGATCTTCCAGAAGGTCCGCGATGCCGAGCGTGAACGCCAGTACGAAGAATTCAAGGATCGCGCGGGCGAGATCGTCGTCGGTACGATCAAGTCGGTCGAATTCGGCCACGTCATCGTCAACCTCGGCCGCGCCGAGGGCGTGATCCGCCGCGATCAGCAGATCCCGCGCGAAGCCGCCCGCGTCGGCGAGCGTGTGCGCGCCTATGTGATGAAGGTCGAGCGCCAGAACCGTGGTCCGCAGATCTTCCTCAGCCGCGCGCATCCCGAATTCATGAAGAAGCTGTTCGCGCAGGAAGTGCCCGAGATCTACGACGGCGTGATCGAGATCAAGGCCGCGGCCCGCGATCCCGGCTCGCGCGCCAAGATCGGTGTCATCAGCCACGACAACTCGATCGACCCGGTCGGCGCTTGCGTCGGCATGAAGGGCAGCCGCGTGCAGGCCGTCGTGCAGGAACTGCAGGGCGAAAAGATCGACATCATCCCCTGGAGCGAGGACACCGCGACGTTCGTGGTGAACGGCCTCCAACCTGCGACGGTCAGCCGCGTCGTCATCGACGAGGAAGAAAGCCGCATCGAGGTCGTCGTGCCCGACGATCAGCTCAGCCTCGCGATCGGTCGCCGCGGTCAGAACGTGCGTCTCGCCAGCCAGCTCACCGGCTCGCAGATCGACATCATGACCGAGCAGGAATCGAGCGAGAAGCGCCAGCGCGAGTTCCAGGAACGCTCCAAGATGTTCGAGGAAGAGCTCGACGTCGACGAGACGCTGTCGCAGCTGCTCGTGGCCGAAGGCTTCACCGAACTGGAAGAAGTCGCCTACGTCGACATGGCCGAGCTGGCCGCGATCGAGGGCTTCGACGAGGAACTCGCCGAAGAACTGCAGAGCCGCGCCATCGAAGCGCTGGATCGCCGCGAAGAGGCCTGCCGCCAGCAGCGCCGCGAGCTCGGCGTCGAGGACGCCATCGCCGACTTGCCGCACCTGACCGAAGCCATGCTGGTCACGCTCGGCAAGGGCGGGATCAAGACGCTCGACGATGTCGCCGACCTCGCCACCGACGAACTGATCGCCAAGAAGCGCACCGAACAGCGCCGCCGCGACGGCACTGTCACGCGCCGTCTGCGCGACGAGGACAAGGGAGGCGTGCTCGGCGAGTACGGCCTGACCGAGGAACAGGGCAACGAAATCATCATGGCTGCCCGCGCGCACTGGTTCGATGACGAATCGGACGCGGGCGAGGCCACGGACGAAACACCGGACAGCACGGCCGAGACCGTCGCACCCGAAACCGAGGAGGCCGCCGATGCGGAATCCTCGCAATGAACGTGTAGCGTCCGACAGTACTGGAAGCAGCGCGGAGCGGACTTGCATTCTCTCCGGCGAGACGCTTGCGCGCGATGACCTGGTGCGCCTCGCGATTTCGCCCGAGGGCATGGTGCTTCCCGATGTCAACGCACGCGCCCCCGGACGGGGCGCCTGGCTCGGCGTATCGCGCGAAGCCCTTGAAATTGCTCTGACGAAGGGCAAACTTAAGGGAGCGCTGGCGCGCGCGTTCAAGGGTGCGCCGATAACCATTCCCGAAGACCTGCCGCAGCGCCTCGAAGACGCGTTGCAACGGGCATTGGCGGATCGCCTCGGACTTGAACTCAAGGCAGGCAATCTGCTCCTGGGCTCCGACCGGATCGCCGAGCAAGCCCGCTCCGGCCGAGTCGCCTGGCTCGGGCACGCCGCGGACGCCAGTGGCGATGGTTCGCGCAAGCTCGACCAGGCCTGGCGCGTGGGCGAGGAGGCTGAAGGGAGCGGCATGACGGGCTGCGTCTTGCCACTGGACCGGGCGGCTTTGTCTGTGGCATTGGGCCGCGACAACGTCGTCCATCTGGCGCTGAGCGATCGCGGCGCGGCTCGAAGAGTTGCGCAGCCGCTACGGCGTCTCTTGCGCTACCAGGGGCGCGCCGCGACGGCCGCCGATGATGACACCAGCGGTGCGGCTTCCGCCGCCGCCGCGACGACGAATTGAAGTGAAGGGCTGAACGAGACTTATGAGCGAGACCGACAACAAACCGACCCTGGGCCGCAAGCCGCTTGGGCTTAAGCGCTCGGTGGAAGCGGGTGAGGTCAAGCAGACCTTCAGCCATGGCCGCACCAACAAGGTCGTGGTCGAAGTGAAGCGCCGCAAGGTGCTCGGCAAGCCCGGCACCGAGGCGCCCGAGGCGAAGGCCCCGGTCGAGGCCCCGACCCCCGCGCCCGAGCCCGTCGCGAAGAAGCCCGCGCCGGCCCCCGCGCCCGCGCCGCGCAAGCCTTCGAACCCCGCGGGTGAAACGCCGCAAGAGCGCGTCGCGCGTTTGCAGCGCGAAGCCGAAGACGAGCGGATGCGGCTCGCCGAAGAGGCCCGCCGCCGCGAGGAAGAGGAAAAGGCCCAGGCGCTCGAGGAAGAGCGTCGCCGCGCCGAGGAAAACCGCAAGGCCGAAGAAGCTTCGGCCAATGCCGATGTCGCAAATGCCAGCGAGCCCGAACCCGCCGCCGAAGCGCCCAGTGCGCCCGAAGCCGAGGCCAAGGCCGAGGCTACGCCGGCGGCTGCCGAGTCCGCGGAAGCTGACGCCGCGCCTGCACCCGTCGAGGAAGAAGCGCCCGCACCGCGTCGCTTCACGCCCGTCGCGCGTCCCGAACCCAAGAAGCCCGAAGCACCTGCAGCCAAGAAGCCTGCCGAGGCCAAGAAGCCGGCTGCGGGACGTGGCGGGGACCGGGCCGAGCGCAAGGGCGACCGTCGTCGCGACGGCAAGCTCACTGTCACGCGTGCGCTCAACGAGGACGAGGGCGCCCGCGCCCGTTCGCTCGCCGCGCTCAAGCGTGCCCGCGAGAAGGAGCGTCGTGCGCATTTCGGCGGTCAGTCGAAGCAGCGTGAGAAGCAGACGCGCGACGTCGTCGTGCCTGAGGCGATCACGGTTCAGGAACTCGCCAACCGCATGGCCGAAAAGGGCGCGGACCTGGTGAAGGCGCTGTTCAACCTTGGCATGATGGTCACCGTCAACCAGACCATCGACCAGGATACGGCAGAGCTGCTGGTCGAGGAATTCGGCCACAACATCACCCGCGTTTCCGAAAGCGACATCGACATCGATTATACCGAAGACGTCGATCCTGATGAATCGCTCAAGCCGCGTCCGCCTGTGGTCACGATCATGGGCCACGTCGATCACGGCAAGACCAGCCTGCTCGACGCGCTGCGCGGCACCGACGTGGTGCGCGGCGAAGCGGGCGGCATCACCCAGCACATGGGCGCCTACCAGATCAAGACGAAGGGTGGCGACATGGTCACCTTCCTCGATACGCCGGGTCACGCCGCCTTCACCGCGATGCGCATGCGTGGCGCCAACGTGACCGACATCGTCGTGCTGGTGGTCGCGGCCGACGACGGCATCATGCCGCAGACGATCGAGGCCATCAATCACACCAAGGCCGCCGGCGTGCCGATGATCGTGGCAATCAACAAGTGCGACAAGGAAGACGCCAATCCCAAGAAAGTGCGTGAGCGTCTGCTCGAGCACGAGGTCATCGTCGAGGAAATGTCAGGCGATGTGCAGGACGTCGAGGTTTCGGCCAAGACCGGAAAGGGCCTCGACGAACTGGTCGAGAAGATCCTGCTCCAGGCCGAATTCCTCGAACTGAAGGCCAATCCGGATCGCGATGCCGACGCCACCGTGATCGAAGCCAAGCTCGACAAGGGCAAGGGCCCGGTCGCGACCGTGCTGGTCACGCGCGGCACGCTCAAGCGCGGCGACATCTTCGTCGTCGGCACCGAGAGCGGCCGTGTGCGGGCGATGAACGACGACAAGGGGCGTCAGGTCAAGGAAGCCGGGCCGGCGACGCCGGTCGAAGTCCTGGGCCTGGGCGGCGTGCCGATGGCCGGCGACGTGCTCACGGTGGTCGAGAACGACCAGCGCGCGCGCGAAGTTTCCGAGTACCGTCAGGAGCAGGCGACGGCCAAGCGCACCGCAATGGCGCCCGCCAGCCTCGACACGATGTTCTCCGCCTTGGCGGACAAGCAGAACGTCATCGAGTACCCGGTGGTCATCAAGGCCGACGTGCAGGGCTCGGTCGAAGCGATCAACAGCGCGCTCCATGCGCTGTCGAACGACGAGATCAAGGTCCGCATCCTGCATTCGGGCGTCGGCGCGATCACCGAAACCGACGTGACGCTGGCTTCGGCCAGCGGCGCGCCGATCGTCGGCTTCAACGTGCGCCCCAATGCCAAGGCGCGTCAGCAGATCGAGCAGACCAAGACCGAGATGCTCTACTACGACGTGATCTACGAACTCACCGAAGAGATCGCGCGGCAGATGTCGGGCATCTGGGGACCCGAGAAAGTGGAAACCGTCGTCGGCCGCGCCGAGGTCAAGCAGGTCTTCCCGGCCGGCAAGAAGGACAAGGCCGCCGGTCTGCTGGTGGTCGAGGGTGTCATCCGCAAGGGTCTGCATGCCCGTCTCACTCGCCAGGACGTCATTGTCTCGGCAACCACGATCGCGTCGCTGCGTCGCTTCAAGGACGATGTCGACGAAGTGCGCACGGGTCTCGAATGCGGCGTCGTGCTGGCGGATACCAACGACATCAAGGCGGGCGATCAGCTCGAGGTGTTCGAGGTCTCCGAGCGTGAGCGCACGATCGGCTAAGGTCGCCTTTCAACGAAAAATCACGAGCGGCGGCAGGCTTCGGCTTGCCGCCGCTTTCGTTTGCGTGGCATCCTCGCCGGCACGATGCTCAGCCTGTCCCGAACCGTTCCAGCGATGATCGCGATTGGCGTCTTCGTCGTCCTGGTGGCGGCGGGCCTGGTATGGTGGTCGCAAGCCCGGTCGCGCGATCTTGCGGCGGCGCAGAGCCACGCCCAATGCCTTCGTGACGTCGCGCGGGAAGATCCGGTCGCAGTCGCGCGGCGCGATCTCGACCGCGGCGAGGACCGGCCTTTCTTTCAGGCCGCGCCCGCGCCCCATGCGCCGGGCATCGCCGGCTGCGCCACGGGCGGGCCTTATACCGACAATCGACTCTGGCCCTTCGCCAAGCCAGCCCACGGCGCGGACTGCGCTGACGCCGCGAAGCGCTGGGTGAGCCTTTACAATGCCGAACTCGCGCGGCTCGATCCGATGGTCAGCGCCAAATACTGCGGTCGGGCACTGCCGCAATGAACCGCCACGTCGCCTTTCTCAGCGCGATCAACGTCGGCGGCAATCAGTTGAAGATGGCGGATCTGCGCGGCGCGATGGAGGAGGCGGGGTTCAGCGAAGTCACGACGGTGGTCGCCAGCGGCAACGTCGTATTCGCGCATCCGCGCGCTGGCGAGGCCTCGCTCGGACAGGAGATTTCGGATCTGCTGCGGGATCGGTTCGGGATCGACAGCTTGGCGGCGGTGCGCACGCCCGCCGAAGTGCGCGCCGCAATCGAGGACAACCCGTTTCACGGCAAGGGCGAGGACAAGTTCGTCCATACCCATTTCCTCGAGCAGCAGCCGAGCGAGGCGCAATTCGCGCAACTGATCGCCGATCAGGCGGGTCGGGGCAACGAGATGCTCGCGTCGGGCTCACGCGCGCTGTACATCGATTTTGTCGATGGTGTGGGCAACAGCAAGCTGACCAGCCCCTTCATCGCCAAGCGCCTCGGCTGCCGCGGCACGGCGCGCAACATGCGCTCGCTCAAGCGTATTCTCGAAAAACTGGAAGGCTGATCCGCCCGGCCGGGGAAGCGACCGGGCCGTGTCGAGAAGGATACGGCCCGGCACTCCAGGTACGTCCGCCGGAGCGGAAATTTCGTGTGCCCCGCACAGGCCAGCGAGATGGTGGGGGGGCGACACCGGTCCGGGTCGGTCCGGAATGGCGGAAGCATCCAGGGGAGACGCGTCCGCCATGGGGCCGTCCGGGCCGGAGGACGGACCGATGTCGCCGGATCGGGTGCGAAGATTCCCGATCCATCTCGAAGAAAAAAGGACGTCGCGTCCCGCCAGTCGTCAGGGGTCACAGACTGGTTGGAAAGCCGCCATGGAGTTTTAATCTGTTCTGGCTTGGCAGCCGGGCCCTGGCACAGGCCCACGCGACGTCTCCGGCGGGACGGGCTCGGGAGCAAGGGGGGAAACTCCTGCCCATCCCGCCGGTATTCGAAAAATTCGGTTCCTGTTTCGAAGCTCTCGGGGAGCTTGGTCCCGTTCCTTTCTCTGCAGAACTATTATGCAAGATATGCATATAAAAAAGTGGGGTGTCTACCCCTTTTGTCGCGCGAACCTGTGATAATTTGTCGCAGCTGAAAGCGCGCGATCGGCAATCGCGTGTTGCAAATCGCAAGGGCGCGGCCAAATGAGGGAGCCATGGCACGTCAGCAGTTTACACCCGAACAACAGTCCGTTCGCTTGCTCAAGGTCGGGGAGCGCGTACGCCACGTTCTGTCCGAGATTCTCACGCGACAGCAAGTGCACGACGATACGCTGTCCGCGCATTCCGTCTCCGTGACCGAGGTGCGCATGACGCCCGACCTGCGAGTCGCGACGGTCTACGTGAAGCCGCTGCTTGGGGCCCAGGAGGCCGAAGTGCTCAAGGCGCTGCAGCAGAACACCGCTTTCCTCCAGAGGGAAGTGGCGAAGCGACTCGGGCTCAAGTTCGCCGCGCGGCTGAAGTTCCGCACCGACGACAGCTTCGAGGAAGCCGACCGCATCGAGCGACTGCTGTCGGACCCGCGCGTCAAGCGCGATCTCGGCACGGATGGCGAAGCGGGTGAGGGCGCCGACGACTGATATCGTCGGTTTTGCTCTCGGGCGATTGAGTCGCGCCCCGATTCCTTCCTGACGGCTGCTGCGTGCGGGGGCTCTTCGGCAGCCGTCTGAGTTATGCGCCGGGTCGTGGCCCAGGACTCCCCGCAATTCCGAACGCCCAATGAAAAAGGGGCCGCGCAGGTTGTCCTGCGCGGCCCCTTTTTGTTGGCGTAAACAGCCCTCGGAGAGGATCAGTCCTCCTTGAGGAATGCCGGCATGTGGTCGGGATCACCGCCACCGTTGCCGCCGCCGTCGCGATCGCCGCGCGGGCCGCGATCACGACCGCCACCGCCGCCACGACCACCGCGTCCGCCGCGATCGCCGCCACGGCCGCCGCCGCGACCACCACGGTCGCCGCCACGATCACCGCGATCGCCACGCGGTTCGCGCGGCGGGCGGGTGTCTTCGAGTTCCTCGCCGGTTTCCTGGTCGACCACACGCATCGACAAGCGGACCTTGCCGCGGTTGTCGATCTCGAGGACCTTGACCTTCACCGCCTGGCCTTCCGACACGACGTCGGTCGGCTTCTCGACGCGCTCGTTCTTCATTTCGGAGACGTGGACGAGGCCGTCCTTGCCACCCATGAAGTTCACGAATGCACCGAAATCGACGATGTTGACGACCTTGCCGTCGTAGATCTTGCCGACCTCGGGCTCCTCGACGATGCCCAGGATCCACTTCTTGGCCGCTTCGATCTGGTCGATGTCGGACGAGGAGATCTTGATGATCCCTTCGTCGTCGATGTCGACCTTGGCGCCGGTTTCGGCGACGATCTCGCGGATGACCTTGCCGCCGGTACCGATGACGTCACGGATCTTCGACTTGTCGATCTGGATCGTCTCGATGCGCGGGGCGTGAGCGGAAAGCTCGGTGCGGGCGGAGCCCAGCGCCTTGGTCATTTCACCCAGGATGTGCGCACGGCCGGCCTTGGCCTGCTCGAGCGCCTTGCCCATGATCTCCTTGGTGATACCGGCGATCTTGATGTCCATCTGCATCGTGGTGATGCCGTTCTCGGTGCCCGCGACCTTGAAGTCCATGTCGCCGAGGTGATCCTCGTCGCCCAGGATGTCGGAGAGCACAGCGAAATCGTCACCTTCCAGGATCAGGCCCATGGCGATGCCCGAGACCGGACGCTCGATCGGAACGCCCGCGTCCATCATCGACAGACAGCCACCGCACACCGTCGCCATTGAAGACGAGCCGTTGGATTCGGTCACGTCCGAAAGCACGCGAATGGTGTAGGGGAAGTCTTCCTTGGCGGGCAGCACCGGGTGCAGCGCGCGCCATGCCAGCTTGCCATGGCCCACTTCGCGGCGGCCCGGCGCGCCGAAGCGGCCCACTTCGCCGACCGAGTAGGGCGGGAAGTTGTAGTGCAGCATGAACGAGGAGTACGACAGGCCTTCGAGGCCGTCGATCATCTGCTCGCTGTCCTTGGTGCCCAGCGTGGTGGTGCAGATCGTCTGCGTCTCGCCGCGGGTGAACAGCGCCGAGCCGTGGGTACGGGGCAGGAAGCCGACCATGCTCTCGATCGGGCGGACCTGATCGAGCTTGCGACCGTCGATGCGCTGGCCGTCCTTGAGGATGGCACCGCGCACGATCTCGGCCTCGACCTTCTTCATGGTCTTGATCGCGACCATCTGGGTCTGCGGGGTTTCGTCCGCGAAGGCTTCCTTGGCCTTGGCGCGCGCCGCGTTGAGCGCGTTGGAACGCTCTGACTTGTCGGTCAGCTTGTAGGCCGCCGCGACGTCCTTGCCGACGGCGTCCTTGAGCTTCGTCTTGATGTCGGCGGTGTTGTCCGACACGTCGATTTCCCAAGGCTCCTTGGCGGCCTTTTCGGCCAGGTCGATGATGAGATCGACGACCTGCTTGCACTCGTCATGCGCGAACATGACGGCGCCGAGCATTTCTTCCTCGGTCAGCTCCTTGGCTTCGGATTCGACCATCATCACCGCATCGCCGGTGGCGGCGACGATGAGGTCGAGGCGGCCGTCGGAGAGGGCAGCGTCCTGCTTCGGGTTCAGCACGTATTCGCCATCGACGAAGCCGACGCGGCACGCGCCGATCGGGCCCATGAACGGCACGCCCGAAATGGTGAGCGCGGCAGACGCCGCGATCATCGCCACGACATCGGGCTCGGTCTCGCCGTCATACGACAGGACCTGCGCGATGCAGTTGATCTCGTTGTAGAAGCCCTCGGGGAAGAGGGGGCGCACAGGGCGGTCGATGAGACGGCTGGTGAGCGTCTCCTTCTCGGTCGCGCCGCGTTCGCGCTTGAAGAAGCCGCCGGGGATGCGGCCGGCCGAGGAGAACTTCTCCTGGTAGTGAACGGTCAGCGGGAAGAAGTCCTGGCCTTCCTTCACCGACTTGGCGGCAGTCACGGCGCACAGCACCACGGTCTCGCCATAGGTGGCCAGCACGGCGCCGTCGGCTTGACGGGCAATGCGGCCGGTCTCGAGAGTGAGGGTCTTTCCGCCCCACTCCATCGATACGGTTTTAACGTCGAACATGTAGTTTTTTCCTCAGCCCGCGAGCCCTATTGCCCTCGGGTTTTTACTGCCGGGTGTACCGTCCCGGTCCGGTGTGGGGCCTGTCGTGGCCCCAAGACGACCCTGCCGAATTGCGGGGCCATTCCTGTTTCGTCATCCCAGCGAAAGCTGGGATCGCTTTCATCAGGCGTCGGTTCGTGGCGCCTGGATCCCCGCCTTCGCGGGGATGACGTGAATGCGAAACGGCCCGCCGAGGGCGGGCCGAAGCTTCACGTCACTTACGCAGACCCAGCTTCTGGATCAGGGCGTTGTAGCGCTCGACGTCCTTCTTCTTGAGGTAGTCGAGCAGCGAGCGGCGCTTGTTGACCATCTGCAACAGGCCGCGACGCGAGTGATTGTCCTTGTGGTGCGATTTGAAGTGCTCGGTGAGGTTCACGATACGCTCGGTGAGGATCGCGACCTGCACTTCGGGGGACCCGGTGTCCGTGTTGCCACGGGCGTTGTCCTTGATGATTTCCTGCTTCTTCTCGGCGGTAACCGACATACTATCACTCCGCGACATCGGGTAAGTTGAACCCCCGGGAGACGCGGGCGTCTTCGCCCGAAACTTCCACCAGCGCGACCGGATTTCGACCGTATCGTGCCCAGTAAAGCCCGTCTGTCAGGGGCAGCCCGGTCAGAACGCGGCCCTGTCGGACCGCCCTTGCCTGCTCCGGATCAAGATCAAGGGCCGGGATGTCGTCCAGCCCCGCCTCCAGCGGCAAGAGTATGTGTTCAAGTGGCGCGCCCTTACCGGTTTCGTTCAATTTGTCCAGCGAAATCGCCTGGGAGAGATCGAACGGCCCGGCCTTGAGGCGGCGTAGCATGGTAACCGTGCCGCAGGTGCCAAGCGCATGCGCAATGTCGCGCGCCAGACTGCGTATATAGGTACCCTTGCTCACATTTGCCAGGAGGGAAACCTCCCCCACCGGGGGAGGGGGACCAGCCGCAGGCTGGTGGAGGGGCAGGTCGGGCGTGTTCTGCGCTTGCTGGGCGCGCCCCTCCACCACGCTACGCGTGGTTCCCCTCCCCGTGTCGGGGAGGATCTCATCTCCGCCTTCGCGCGGATGCTGAACGGTAAACTCGTAAACCGTCACCGCCCGCGTCTTCAGTTCCACCGTCTCGCCCGCCCGCGCCAGGTCATAGGCCCGCTGGCCGTCGACTTTCAGCGCCGAATACGCCGGCGGCACTTGCTCGATCGCGCCGGTGAAGCGCGGCAGCACCGCTTCGATGTCCGCCATGGTCGGCAAATGCTCGCTAGTGGCGATCACCGTGCCTTCGGCGTCGAGCGTGTCGGTCTCCTCGCCGAAGCGCACCGTGAACGCATAGATCTTGCTGGCATCGAGCATGCGCCCCGCGAGCTTGGTCGCTTCGCCGATCGCGATCGGCAGCACCCCGCTCGCTAGCGGATCGAGCGTGCCGCCGTGGCCGACTTTCACCTTTTTGCCGTACCCCGCCTCGCGCAAGTTGCGCTTCACCGCCGCGACCGCCTGCGTCGAGCCGAGGCCCAGCGGCTTGTCGAGGATCACCCAGCCATCGGGCATCAGCCGCCCGCCACGAACAGCGCGAGTGCCATGAACTTCTCGCGCGCCCACTCGACCGGCGGGACCACCACGTTCTCGACGATGCCGAGGCTGGGGAACAGATACGGGATCACCAGCAGCAGCACGAACAGCAGCGGGAAGCCGAACGGCCGCAGCTTGGCGTAAGAGCGGGCAAGATGCGGCGGCAGCAGGCCCTCGACGATGTGCGAGCCGTCGAACGGCGGGATCGGCAGCAGATTGAACAGCGCCAGGAACAGGTTGATGACGATGAAGTAGTTGAACGCCATGAAGGCGATCTCGCCCAGCCCCGTCGGCGGCGCGGTCAGCGTGCCGAGGAACAGCCCGAACAGCACCGCGCCGATCGTCGCGAGGATCAGGTTGGTGCCGGGCCCCGCCACGGCCACCGCCATCATCCCCAGCCGCGGATTGTTGAGCCGTCGCTGGACCACCGGAACCGGCTTGGCCCAGCCGAACACCGGCGCCCCGGTCAGCGCGAGGACGCCGGGCAGGATTACCGTGCCCACCGGGTCGACATGCCGCAGCGGATTGAGGCTCAGCCGACGCTGCTCCTTCGCGGTCGGATCGCCCAGCATGTTCGCCACCCAACCATGCGCCACCTCGTGGAACACGATCGCAATGACGAGGCAGGGAATGAGGATGAGCGCCAGCAGCACGGTTTCGGTCATGCGGCGCTAGATAGGGCGGCGCGGGACAGGGCGCCAGCGGTGGGGATGGCGGGGCTTCGATGGATGTGGATTGTTTGGAAGGGATGGCCGCTTTCAGGTCTCGGCGGAGGTGGGGCGGATGGCGGGAATGTTGTGGGGAGCGGACATCTAGCTATCGATGAATACGATACCCTCGGTCATTTCCGGATAATGAACTAAGCCTGCCTCCACCGTATCGATCATCACGCCAGAATTGAGCTTTCCACCACCGATCATCTCGGCCTCCGGCATGTCCCAACCCGCATGCCCGTCGAGGAACTCACGATGATCGAAGTCGCATACCACCACCCCCGCCATGCCATCGGCAAGCACCCGATCGCCAATTTTAATAGCGCGGCCGGTTGCGTAGTTCATGACGTCTCTTACGTGCTTCTTCTGCTTTTTACACAGGGATCAAAGCTTAATCATTCAGCGTCCGCAATGTCGTCGTGTCCGGCAGTCCTCTTTCGAGCTGAAAACGCGATAAGCTGCCATGTCCGCTATCAGGCGCGGCGCGGGACGCCCCCAATGACCGGAAAGTCGTGGAAAACAGCAAGTCCGCTTCGGGCCGTCGCGGGGAGCAAACTGCCTTTCCGCCAATTTTACTTGCGACAAGCGCCGCATCGTATGCTGATCACGCTGGGGTGTATGTGTGAAACCCCTCTTCCCAATGATCCTCGTCAATCACATATTTGTCGGCCGTAAATCCACTGACATGATCTCGAAATCCGACAAGTTTGGATGTTCTCGCAATTGCGTCTCTGGCCTTCTCTTCGGTCGAGTAAATTCCAATAGTTTTTACGTCCGTTTCATCGGGATTTATCTCGCGTGAGTGTTCAACGAGGTAAACGAACATCTGGGGTTCCTTGCGTCTAACAATGTCGCAGACTGTTCACTCGCATCCTGTCGCCCTTGTGGGATGACCGCAACAGGGAAACGATCCGCCCCTAGGTAACAGCGATAACGTTGTCGTGTCCGGCAATGCCGCTTTCAGCAGGAAAAAGCGATAAGCTGCCGCCCACCATCCGTACGCCTCCGCGTCAATTTTCGCCTAAAGAGCGGCCGTTCAGCAGTTCGATAACGTTCCCTGAAATTGGCCGACCATTCAAGTACCATCGGGGGGCATCAAATGGCTGACTATAGCCCGCTTTTTGCTCGACCGCTCTTGGAAAGCTGGACCCCGGATCAAGTCCGGGGTGACGAAGGGGGAGGCGCAAGTTTGGGCGGGTGGCCTTCGACACGCTCAGGTTGAGCGGGGGTGGGGCTTGGGGCTTGGGAACGGGTGTGAAGGAGAGGTTGGATGAGGCCGCTCTGCCGCCCGCCGCCCGTCCTTAGCGCGACAGCGCCTCGCGAAAATGGCGGCGGCACAAGGCGACGTAGCGGTCGTTGCCGCCGATTTCGGTCTGGGCACCTTCGTCGACTGCGCCGCCCGCAGCGTCGATGCGCAAGTTCATCGTCGCCTTGCGGCCGCAGTGGCACACGGCCTTGAGCTCGACGAGGGCGTCGGCGATGCCGAGGAGCTGGGCCGAGCCGGGGAAGAGTTCGCCCTGAAAGTCGGTCCTCAGGCCATAGCACAGCACCGGCACGCCCGCTTCGTCGGCCAGACGCGCGCATTGCCAGACTTGATCGGGGGTGAGGAACTGCGCCTCGTCGATCAGCACGCAGGCGAGGGGGGCGACGGCGTGCGCGGTGCTGACTTCGTGCCACAAGTCGGTGTCCGCCGCGAACCGCCGCGCGTCGGCGCCGAGGCCGATGCGGCTTTCGATGGCGTGGTCGGCGCTGCGGCCGTCGATGGCGGCGGTCCACAGCAGCGTGCGCATGCCGCGCTCGCGGTAGTTGAAGTCGGCCTGCAGCAGCGTGGTCGATTTGCCCGCGTTCATGCTGGCGTAGTAGAAATAGAGTTTCGCCATACGCGCCCAGGCTTAGTCCGGCATGATTACATGCGGTACGAAGCGCGAGAGGTTTCGGGTGATCCGCGAGCCATCCTCGCGCATGCCGAGCCCGGCGGCGCGATCGCCCACCATCCAGCTGCCAAGCACCGCGTGCTGGCCGGAACGTTCGAATAGAGGCGCATAGGCCTGCACCACGCGTGGCTCGTTGCCGTAATCGCCTTCGCTGGCTTCCACCGTCTCGCCCTTGCGCCGCAACGTGACGTTCTCGCCCTCACGCGAGAACACCGGCTTCACCACCGCGTCGGCGAGCTTCTCGGCACGCGGATCGTCGGCGAAGAAGGCGGGGAGCAGGTTGGGGTGGCCCTCGTGGCGTTCCCACAGCAGCGGCAGGATCGCCTTGTTGGAGAGAACCGTCTTCCATGCAGGCTCGATGAAGACGCCGGGCTTGAGATACTGCGCGAAGGGCTCGCGCAGCATGTCTTCCCAAGGGTAGAGCTTGAAGCAGCGGTCGATCGTGCGCTCATGCTCGTCGACGAAGCGGCCTTGCGCGTCGACGCCGATCGCCTGAATGTCGAGCATGTCGACTTCGTGCCCAGCCTGCACCGCGCAGTCCATCAGGTAGGTCGTGGTGCCGCGATCCTCGTCGTTCTCCATCCAGCACGAGAAATGCAGGATGCGGTCGGGCGGGAAGGTGGCGAAAGCCTCGACCAGGCTTTCCTGGAGCATGTTGAACTGATCGCAGCCTTCCGGCAGCGCGCCGAGCTCCATCTGGTCGACAAGCCAGTTGTGCTGGAAGTAGGCCGCCTCGAAGATCGAGGTGGGCGTATCGGCGTTGTATTCGAGCAGCTTGGCGTTGCCGAGGCCATCGTAAGCGAGATCGAAGCGGCCGTAGAGGTGGCGGTCGCCCGCCGCCCAGGAATCCCGGATCAGCCCGTGCCGTTCCTCCGGGATCGCCATGCGTGAGAGCAGCGCGGTGTCCACCGCGACTTCGGCGACGAGGTCCATGCACAGCTCGTGCAGGGCCTCGGTCGGGGCCTCGATCTCGTCCTCGATCTCGGCGATCGAAAAGGTGTAGGCGGCATCGTCGACCCAGTACGGCTCGCCGTACATCTCGTGGAAGCCGAAGCCGACGGCGCGCGCCTTCTCGCGCCAGTCGGGGCGTTCGGGGAGGGTTATGCGGTCCATGGGTTAGTTACCTGACAACGAATTACGACACAGGGGCCGTCATGCTGAACTTGTTTCAGCATCCATCTCGCCCCCCCGAACCGACGGCGCGGGAGGCGGAATGGACCCTGAAACGAGTTCAGGGTGACGAGTTTTCGAAGCGTCGTTCTCTCACCCGCCGAAGCTGAAGCCGCCGCTGCGGCCGCCGCTCGACCGGCTCATGCCCATGCCGCCGAAGCCTTTGGCGGCCACCGCCTTGGTGTTGACGTTGACCGGTTTGGTGCGCGCGATCCCGCCGGATCCACGATCGACCGTCACCGTGCTGCCGCCGCGATCGCGGTAGATCGGCGTGCCATAGTAGCCGCCGCCGCTGCCGATGTAGCCGTTGTTCCAGTAGTTACGCTGCATCATCTGGCCGATGGCGAAACCGGCCAGAAGCGGCATGAAGCTATTGCCGCCGGTGTTGTTGTTATACGTCGGGGTGCAGTTGTTCGCGCCCCATTCCTGCTGGCATTCGGCGAGGGTATTGAACTTGGGCGCCTCGTCCTGTTGCGCCTTCAAGGCGGCGGCGAAGGACTGCGCGCACAAGTCCTCGGGAAAGCCCGCGCTCTTGCATTCGGTCACGGTGGTGAAGCGCGCGTCGGAAAACTCCGGCTCGCTGCTGCCGCAGCCCGACAGGCTCATGCTGGCTGCGGCGATGCCGCCCAGGACCAGCTTATGGCGCTGGCCCGAAGTGAAGCGGCGCTCGCGGCGCGGTTTGTCGTTGGAATCGGTCATCCGATCCTCCTGTTCAATACGTCATGCAGGCGGCATTGAGCATGCCGGTGACGAGCGCGATGCCGCCCGCCCAGACGCCCGCCGCCATTTCGCCCGCGTCGATCCGCTTCGAAAGCTCCTTCTGCGCCATCGCCGCCACGGCAAAGGCGATCAGCTGCAGCACCGCGCCGATCACCGCCCAGATCACGAAGTCGATAATCGACACCGAATTCGCCGCTGCCGAGGCCAGCGGCAGGCTGAAGCCGACCAGCGCGCCGAGGTAGGCGGTCGCCGCCGCGGTGTTGCCCGCGCGGATCAGGCGGAACTCGTGCTGCGGCGTGATGGCCGAATAGACCAGCGCGAAGATCACCAGCAGCACCGCCCCGCTGCCGAAATAGGCCAGGAATGCCGGCAGTCCGGCCACGTATCCGTTCATTGCGTCACCCCTTGAAGATTCTTCGTCATACCCGCTCGATATCGGCCACGCCGAGGCCGTAGCCGATCAGGAACTCGATCGAGGCGCCTTCGCGGCGCGCCTCCAGCGCGAGGTCCTGTTCGATGTTGAGCAACAGCATTTCCTCTACCGCGCCCACCTTGCGCGCATAGAGCATGCACTTTTGCTGGATCTCGCGCGAATTCTTTCCGTCCGACACCGTCTCGACGAACTCGACGAGATCGGCATGCTCCTCGCCCGAGCCCCAGTAGCGCGCATAGAGGAGGCCGTCGGCATCGTATTCGGGCGCGCCGACCAGCCCGCCGCGACCGACCCAGCGCTGCCATTCCGAACGGCCCGCCGGCACCACCGAGTCCCACGGGCGATAGAGGCTGACGTCCTGCACCGCCTCGCGGTCGCTGCCCGGCGGCGCGATCACCTGGATGATGCGGTCCTCATCATCGTAGTAGCGAGTCAGCTGCGAATTGCCGTCGAGCCGCGCGGTGCCGACCGCGGCGACCACGAAAGTGCCGCCCTCGGGCGCGCCCATCGCCGGATCGCCTGCCGCCAGCGCGGCTTCGAGCCCCAGCGTGTCGATCACCAGCGCGCCGCCGATCGCGCACTCCAACGGGCCCAGCTCCTCGGGGAGAGCTTCCTCCTTCTTGCCGCCGAACCAAGACCGGATCATGCCGGAACTCCCGCCAGTGCCGCCCAGTCGATCCGCTCGGGCGGGCAACGCGCGTCGGCGATGTAGAAGATCGTATCGCCGCCCGAAACCTCGCAGTCCGGCGCGCAGTTGAGATCGACGGTGCCGTCGCGCACAATGCCGACCACCGTCAGGTCGTGATGCTCCTTGAGCGCGCAGAACAGCGGCAGGTAGCGCATCGTCGCGGCGCCTTCGGGCACCTTGAACGAATAGGCGGTATCGGGATTGCGGTTCGAGAACATCAGCCCCGCCAGCCGCGAGGAACCGGGATCGCGCGCGGCGCGCACCAGCATTTCCGACGCGATCGAGGTGATCACTTCGATCTCGGGAAACTGGCGGTGGACGAGGTCGGCGGCGCCCGCATCCTGGAAATAGGCGACGATATGCGCTTCGGGCGCGGCCGCGCGCGCGGCGAGCGTCGCGGCCAGCGTCTCGTCGTCGAGCTTGCCGCGCACGACCACTGTGGCGGCCGTTCCCGCCCCGGCGCGTTCGTAATTGTCGAGCTGGGACAGTTCGTCGGTCGCCACGAAGTCGACCGTATCGGGCAGGGGATTTTCAGTCAGGCCGCAGGCCAGCAGCACGATCCGGTCTCCCTTGGCAGTGCCTTGCTCGTGCGCCAGATCCTCAATCAAATGCCGCGTGCGTGCGCCTTGCCAGCCGACCACCACGATGTGGCCATGCCGTTCGGAAAAGTCGCCCATGCCTTGCAATCGTCGTCTCCAGAAACCGCCGATGTCCGCGATCGCCTTGCCGAGCACCGAGGTAAACAGCGCGATCGAGCCCGGCAAGACCCACACGATGTCGACCAGCCGGCCCATCCGGTCGCCCGGCGACAAGTCGCCGTAGCCGACGGTCGTCGCCGTCGTCATGTAGTAGTAGAGGAAGGTAATTGCATCGCCGGTAAGATCGCGCTCGCCCGCCCAATCGAGCAACGCCCAACTCACCAGCGCATGGCCGAGGAGCCCCAGCGTCAGCACGCTCCACGAAAGCGTCGCGATCGCGGTGTAGACCTTCTGCCAGACGGTGCGGATGATGGGCATGGCTCGCTTCGATTGCCCCCTTGCTTGGCCGTGGTGGGCAGCTAAAACCCCGCGCGTGGTTATACAGGCCCGCGATGGGCCAGCAAGGGCAGCGGTGGCTGCAGGAGACAGGCAAAGATGACAGAGCAATGGCCCGTGCCGACTGGCGGCTGGAGCCTCGCCGAACTGACCGAACTCTTCGCGTCCGACCCGGAGGAGCTGGGCGATGTCGACGTTTCGGTCGAAGGCGAAGTGCTGCGCATCACGCTGAAGGAGCGCGGCGATCTCGACGTGCTGATGGTCGCGACCGGCGAGCAGATCCTGTGCGGCGTCAATATTATCGCCGCATCTGAGATCCCCAATCGCGAGGCGTTCGAGCGCACGCTGCTGGCGGTGCACAAGCTGATCCCTCTGTCGACCTTCGGCATCACCACCGTGGGCGATGCGGAATGGTACGAGCTGTTCGGATCGCTCTCCTCGCTGTCCGAAGCGCATCTGCTGGTCGAGGAAGTCTCGGTGCTGGCCGCGAATGCGGTCGATGCCGCCGAATGGGTTTCGGAATGGATCGCCGCGGGCGGCGACAGCACGAAGATGGGAGAAGCGGCATGAGCGTGTGGGGCAAGCTGTTCACGGCCGTGCGCGGCGGTGCGAATGAAGCCGGCGAAGCGATCGTCGATACGCAGGCGATGCGCATTCTCGACCAGGAACTGCGCGATGCCGATAATTCGCTGCGCAAGGCGCGCGGCGATCTCGCCAACATGATGGCGACGGCCAAGCGCATCGAAAAGCGCGTCGAAGCGACCAAAGCCAAGGAAGCGCGCGATATCGAAAATGCGCGTTCGGCGATGGACGCGGGGCGCGAGGACCTCGCCCGCGCGGTAGCCGAGCGGGTCGCGGTCAGCCGCGCCGAACTGCAGCGCGACGAAGCCGATCTCGCGCAGATGCAGGAAAAGCAGCAAATCATGCTGCGCACCGTCAAGGAAACCGAGCAGCGCATCGCGGCGATGAAGCGCGAAGTCGAAAGCGTGAAGGCGACGGAATCGCTGCAGAAGGCGCAGAAGGCGATCGCCTCGAGCCATGCCGGCGTGAACTCGCGGCTCGGCAGCGCGATGGGCTCGCTGGATCGGATCAAGGACCGCCAGGAACAGCTCTCGGCGCGCCTCGAAGCAGGCGAGGAAATGGCGATGATCGAAAGCGGCGCCGATCTCGATCGCCAATTGCTCGAAGCCGGGATCGGCGGGCGGACGTCCAGCGCGGATTCGATCCTCGCGGAGATTGCCGGCCCGTCGAAATCGCAAGGCGCGCTGCCTTCGCCCGGCGCGAGCCCGGCGGACGACATTCTGGCCGAGCTCAAGGGATCGAAGGCGCTGCCGAAGGAGTAAGGCGGCAGCCGGGCGGATCGCACGACCCGGAAAGCGCAGAGTGGGGGCGGATCGCCAATGACTCGAAATGTGGCGGGACCCGAACGATGGCCGGGGCGATGACGGCTTTCGCGGGCGAATTTAAGGACTGCGAGCGTCTGGAATGTCGTGGGGAGCGGACATCTAGCTATCGATGAATACGATACCCTCGGTCATTTCCGGATAATGAACTAAGCCTGCCTCCACCGTATCGATCATCACGCCAGAATTGAGCTTTCCACCACCGATCATCTCGGCCTCCGGCATGCCCCAACTCTCATGCCCGTCGAGGAACTCACGATGATCGAAGTCGCATACCACCACCCCCGCCATGCCATCGGCAAGCACCCGATCGCCAATTTTAATAGCGCGGCCGGTTGCGTAGTTCATGACGTCTCTTACGTGCTTCTTCTGCTTTTTACACAGGGATCAAAGCTTAATCATTCAGCGTCCGCAATGTCGTCGTGTCCGGTAATTCCGCTTTTGACGTGAAAACACGATAAGCTGCCATGTCCACTTTCAGAGGCCGTTCGCTTGGCTCTAAATGTCGCGAAAGTCGCGGGAGGCGGACATTATATGCCAAGCCATTCCAATTCGCCCGGCAGGTCGAACGCTGCGTAATCCACCTGCAAAACTCTTCGGCTTGCGGGAGTTGTCGAAGCATCCGACGCATGCAGGATTGGTGTGGAGTAAAGCCATGCGTCGCCCGCCTTCGCCAGACAAGTCAGTATACTGTGGCTCTCGACCGCCTCACTAACTTTTTCGACCGGTACGCGCCCAATCAAGTGCGAACCAAGAGCTATCAAGAGCGGCGCGTTTGTCTCTGGCACATCGTCGAGGTGCACGCGCAGCGTCACCATTTGGGCGAGCAGATCGGCTGGCGGCGCGACATGGTTCATCCCACGCTTTATAGTCCAGGGGCCGAAGCCCTCCACCTCTCGCCTCTCTTTGACGCAAATTGTCCGATCCTGATGCCAGCCCAAGCCCCAGTTGGCTCCAGCGGACTTGTTGAACAAAATTGCTCGAACTGGTTTCGCCGATGGGCCAAGGACCGTCGCAGCGACCGTTCCGATACATCCATCCGTTGCAAGGAGCGGCTTCAGCGCGCCGATACCGTGAATGCGCGTGCCCGCTTCGTCGGCTGGAAGATGCGCCAGTGCGTTCTCTAAGATGGGCAAGCACGCCTTGATTGCATCACGGAACACCTTCGCCCCATCAGCAGAAAACGTATCAGTCATCTCGCTCATGGGCGGCAGCTAGACTGCAAACCAGTCCGAACGCAACGACCGCAATGTCGTCGTGTCCGGAAGGTCCACTTTCGGGCAGAAGATGCGGGAAGCTGCCATGTCCGCAATCAGAGAGACTAACATGGGCCCCGAGAAAGGAAAGTCATGGGGAGCGGACCTACGGTGCTAGCTGAACCCAAATCGTCGGCACGTCGTATTTCGCTGCCCATTGGTGGGCCGCCGCCAGCGCAGCGTCGAGCGATACATCGTCCTCCGAAAGCGACCCGTAACCGACCCACTCTCCCGACCGCTTCCATGAACCTCCGGTGCCGTAGAACTTCCCATCGTTGGCTTCGATAATGAGCCAACGGCCTTCATCGCCCAAGTCAGGCATGTCCTCTCCGGGTGCGAGACAAACTACACTGGCCACATCGGTCAGATAACGGCTTCACTGGAAAGTTCGCAAAGTCGTCGTGTCCGGAAAGTCCGCTTCCGGCCATGACGGATCGTTAGGACCCATCTGCATCCACGGGTGCCGTTTCGCTCGCCGGGTTCGCTGAAGGCAGCGCGGGTGCGGGTTTCGGTGCTTCGGCGCGGCGCACCGTCAGGATCTTCACCGGGTTCTCGATCATCTGGCCTTTCAGCGCGCCTTCGCCCTTGGTGGCGGAGCGGGGCAGGTCCCAGATCGCCATGACCACGTCCATGCCTTCGACCACATGGCCGAAGGCGGCGAAGCCGGCGCGGGCTTCGGGGTCGTCGCTGTCGGGCTGCGCGTCGAGCCCGGGCATGTCGGCGACCATGATCGAGAAGTCGGCGGTCGCCGTCCCCGGCGCATAGCGGGCGAGCGAGATGGTGCCGCGCTTGTGGAGCACCCCGGTCTCGCTGGTCGGCTCGTGCGCCACCGGCTCGAAGGTCAGCTTCGGATTGGCGGCGATTCCGCCCTGGATGAGGCCGTTGGGCGGCGTCCCCCAGTCGAGGTGCATCGAGCGGTAGAAGCTGGTCCCGTCCAGCCGCTTGGCATCGACGTACTTGAGGAAGTTCGCGGTCGACAGCGGCGCGCGGGTTTCCTCCAGATCGACGAGGATCGTCCCCGCCGTGGTCTCGATCGCGACGAAGACGTCGTCTTTGGGGGCGGCGTCGGGAGCGGGCGGGGTGGCGGCCAGCAATAGCGGCGCGAAAAGGGCGAGCGGTGCGAATCGGGCTTTCATCGCGCCAGTCTGGCGAAGCCCCCGGCGAAGCGCCAGTCGTGCGCGTCGCCGGCGGGCCTCAGCAGGCTTCGGCCGTGAAGTGCTCGATGATCGCGGGATCGATCGGCTCCTTGAACACGGCGAGGCAGTGACCCGTCTCGTCGCGGCTTGCACACGTCGCGGCAAAGGGCCCGATCGCGCCGATCCACAAGGCGAAATCGGTGTCGAGAAGGGCTGAGGTGCCATCGAGGATCAGTTCGCATCCGCCGGCACCAAGCTGCGAGATCAGCGCTGCCACCGACACGGTGGCGCCGATACATTCGCCGTAAACTTGCATCATTCCAGATCCGTCCAGGGCTTCGAAGGCCGAATTTGTTATCATTATTGGTGTAGCCGACATGCGAAGGCCGAACGCCAATGATGCTTCTGCCACTAAACGCGGAATGTGTTAATACGGTTTCCGTTCGACTATGTATTCATGACAAGATCGCCGAAGGGCGGATTTGGCGGTTGAAACGCCTGGAATTGCGGGCTTTTCAGATGAGATCCGGGGCGGGTGTGCGACCGCTGAGATCAGCGATGAAATCGCGCGTCCAGTTTTCCACATTGGAATCGCGGACCGAGGCGAGCAGTTTCGTGTGGCGCTCGATCCGTTCCTCCTTGGACATGTCGAGCGCGTACTTGATCGCGATGCTGACTTCCTCGGAGCTCATCGGATTGACCAGCACCGCGTCGGGCATCTGCAGTGCCGCGCCGGCGAAGCGGGACAGGATCAGGACGCCCGGATCCTCCGGATTTTGCGCCGCGACGTATTCCTTGGCGACGAGATTCATGCCGTCGCGCAGCGGCGTCACCAGGCCGATGTCGGCGGCGCGGTAGAACCCGGCCAGCTCGGTGCGCGGATAACCCCGATTGACGTAACGGATCGGCACCCAGGCGACGTCGGCATGCGCTCCGTTGATGTGGCCGGCCTTGCGCTCAAGGTCCTCGCGGATCTGCTGGTAGCTGGCGACGTCGCCGCGTGAGGGCGGGGCGATCTGCAGCAGGACGACGTCCTTGGCCATTTCCGGATTGTCGGTCAGGAATCGGCCGAAGCTGTCGAGCCTCTCGCCCAGACCCTTCGAGTAATCGAGCCGGTCGACGCCGATCAGCACTTTGCGCCCGCGCGTGCTCTGCCGCAGCTTCTGGTAGGACGCCTCGGCTTCCGGGCTCTTCGCGCCGGCCGTGAAATCGGCGTAGTCGATGCCGATCGGAAAGGCGCGCGCCTGGATCGTGCGGCCCTCGTACTCGATCTCGCCATCCGGGCTGACCGGCAGGCCGAGTTCCTTGTCGATGTAGTGAAGAAAGCTTTCGAGCCATTCGCTGGTCTGGAAGCCGATGAGGTCGCACGCGAGCATCGAGGTCACGAGGCGCTCGTGGAAGGGCAGGGTGACGAGCAGGCGCGTCGGTGGCCAGGGCGTGTGCAGGAACAGGCCGATGCGGTTCTTGAGGCCCTTGCCGCGCAGCAGCGAGGCGAGCGGCAGCAAGTGATAGTCTTGGATCCACACCAGATCGCCGGGCTCGATCAGCGGTCCGACGCTATCGGCGAAGCGCGCGTTTACCCGCTCGTAGCCTTCGCCGAAGTTGCGGTCGTATTCGGTGAGGTCGATTCGATAGTGGAACAAGGGCCATAGCGTGCGGTTGGCGTAGCCGTTGTAGTATTCGTCGACGTCCTGCGGCTCGAGATCGATCGTCGCGGTGGTGACGCCCTGGTTGCGCTGCATGTCGAGATGGCCGGTGAACGTATCGGTCTCCTGACCCGACCAGCCGAACCAGATGCCCCCGTAATCGCCCAAGGCCGCCGAGAGGGCGACCGCGAGGCCGCCTTGTGCGCCTTTTGCCCCCATCGCCTTGGGCGCCGATACGCGATTCGATACGACGATCAATCTGCTCAAAGCTCATCCCCTGCCGGTCGTGTCCGTGCTCCCTTCGTCCAGCGGACGCAAGAGGCCGATATTCTCGCGCGGCCGACCAAAGCGGCAGTGCGCGTAACTAGCGCCAGTCTCTCCATGACCGGGACAGAACTCCGGCGCAGTTTATAATACCAACTAGCGAGTAGGTTTGGGGAAAGTTCCCCCACAGCTCGCCCGTTTCGAAATCCATGTCTTCGGACAAAAGGCCCGACTTCGTGCGATGCGCGAGCATCGCCTCGAACAAGCCTTTCGCCTCTTCGTCGCGGCCATCGAGATGCAGCGCCTCGATCAGCCAGAAGGTGCAAATGTTGAATGCGGTTTCGGGCAGTCCGAAATCGTCCTCATTGGCATAGCGCAGCATGTGCTCGCCGCGCCGCAGCCCCTTCTCGACCGCCGCCAGCGTCGCCTTGAACCGCGGATCGTCGGGCTCGACATAGCGCAGCTCGACCATTTGCAACAGGCTCGCGTCGAGCTCGTCACCGCCGAAGCTGGCCGCGTAGTGGCCGCCTTCTTCGTTCCAGGCGCCCTTGTCGATGTTCTCGCGAATGATATCGGCGCGCTCGCTCCAGACTTTCTCACGATCTGTCAGCCCGAGCCGCTGCGCGGCATTGGCGAGCCGGTCGCAGGCGGCCCAGCACATCACGCTCGAATAGGTGTGCACGGCCGCGCGGGTGCGCAGCTCCCACAAGCCCGCGTCGGGCTGATCGTGCATCTTCCAGGCCATTTCGCCCACTTCCTCGAGGCTGGCGAAATCGTCCTCGTTGGCCATGCGCAGCAGGCGCTTGTCCGAAAAGGCCTGGATGTTCGGAATGATGATTTGGCCGTAGCAGTCGTTCTGCAGCTGGTAGTAGGCCGCATTGCCGATGCGCACCGGGCCCATGCCGCGATAGCCGGGAAGGCAGTCTGCCTCCCACTCGATGATCTCCTTGGCGCCCGAGACCGCATAGAGCGGCTGGATAACGCCCGCATCGGCATCGTCGACGAGGTTGCGCAAATAGGCGAGGTACTTTTCCAGCACGTCGAGTGCGCCCAGCCGGTTGAGCGCCTGCACCGTGTAATAAGCGTCGCGGATCCAGCAGTAGCGATAGTCCCAGTTGCGCTGCGTGCCGGGCGCTTCGGGGATCGAGGTGGTCAGCGCGGCAACGATCGCGCCGGTTTCCTCGTGCTGGCACAGCTTGAGCGTGATCGCCGCGCGGATCACCGCGTTCTGCCAGTCCATCGGCGTGGCGAGGCCGCGCACCCAGTGCTGCCAGTAACCCTCGGTCTGCTGCAGCATCGCCTCGACTTCGCGGCCGACGTTGCCCACGAAAGGTTCGTCCGGGCCGAGATAGAAGTGCATCTCGCTTTCGACGCGAAAGTGCCGCTCATCGAGAATGTAGCCCACCGGGGCATTGGTGCTGAGCCGCAACCCGGCACGATCCACCAGATAGCGGATGTGGTTGGTGCCGTGCGTGACGGGGGCCTGCGCGGTGCCGTAGCCGTTCATCGGCGTCAGCAGCACCGAAAGCCGCGGCGAACCGCAGACCGGGCGGATGATGCGTGCGAAGGCCATCGGGCGGAACATGCGTCCGGACCGTTCGAAGCGCGGACAGAAGCTGAACACGTCGACCATGCCGCCGTGCGCATCCTCGAGACGCGTGCGCAAGATCGGCGTGTTGCGCACGTATTCCTGGTGCGTGGCAACCTGATCTTCGAGCACGAAGCGCCAGGTCCCCAGTTCCTGCCCGTGGTCGCCGCGCAGCAGCGAACAGAACGTCGGATCCCCGTCGACCCGGGGCACGCAGCCCCACACCAGCGAACCCTCTTCGTCGAACAGGCCGCTGACCTGGCAATTGCCGATCGGCCACAGTTCCAGGGAACTCATGCGGCGTCTCCCGTAACCGCGCCCAGCCATGCGTGGACCGCCGCGACGCTTTCGAGACGCCACACCGCCGCCGTCTCGCGCATCGGACCCACGAGAATGCCGCCCCCGCCGTAGGGGGCGACCGCCTTGAACGCGTCTTCGTCGGTCACGTCGTCGCCCGCGAAGACCGGGCGCGTATTCTTGAAGCCGGGCAGGTCCATGAAGCGGCGAACCGCAGTGCCCTTGTCCGATCCGGGCATGACCAGCTCGATCACCATCTTGCCATGCTTGAGCTTGAGGCCATTCGCGGCGGCCATAGCCTGCGTTGCTTCGAGCAGAGCTTCGCAGGCGGACGGATTGGTGCGGTAATGGATCGCGGCGCTGAACGGCTTTGCCTCGACCAGCAGGTCTCCATGGGCCTTGGCCAGAGCTTGCAGGTTTTCGAGAACCGCTGCGGGCAGGGGTTTGGCCAGAGGAATCGCGTCGCGCGCGCCGGCTTCGCGGAACTCGCCGCCGTGGGAGCCGGCCATGGCGACCGCGACGGGGCCGAGGAAGCGGTCCAGATCGGACAAGGCGCGGCCACTCACGATTGCCATCCGGCCGTCGAGGGAGGTCGAGAGCGCTTCGAGCATCGCCGGCAACCCGTCCGCCACATGAATGCTTTCGGGATGATCGGCGATCTCGACGAGCGTGCCGTCGAAATCGAGAAACAGAGCGATCATTTCGCCAGTGGCGATAGGGCTTGGCCGGGGGAGGTCAGAGGGGATCGGAATTTCGCTTTCGGGGAACGCTTCGCGGCAGTCGATAGTCATTTGCGGCCCCTTGTTGCACAAAGTGCCGGTACGAAACCAGCCCCGACGTGTGCGGAGCCGCGCGATGCGCCTAAGCCGTCCTGCCGGTTGTCATGCCCCGACTCGAGCGCCATGTACCCGCGCGGAAGGATGCCGAGGAGGAAACGATCGAGGCCATCGAGACAATACAGGACTATGTGTCCGCGAATCTGTGGGCGAAGACTTTGGTCGGTCTCGCCGGGGTGCTGCTGCTTGCCTGGATGGCGAACTGGCTGACCAAGAAGCTCGTCGTCCGCCCGGTAACCGCGCTGATCGCGCGCACGCCCTTGCGCAACGAAACGCACGACGTGCAGTCGCTCGTCACGCACCTGGCCAATGTCGTGCCGGCGATCATCATCATGCAGGGCTTCGGCCTGATCGAGGGCATGCCCGAAAAGCTGGTGGTGGTGGTTGCCGCCCTGGCCAACGCGTTCATCATCTTCACGCTGGCGCGCGCGCTGTGCGACTTGCTCGAACTTGCCAACGATACCTACGAATTGAAGCCCGAAGCGGCTTCGCGCCCGATCAAGGGCTACCTGCAGGTCGGCAAGATCCTGATCTACGCCGCGGCGGTCGTCCTGATCACGGCGACGCTGATCGGCGAATCGCCCGTGATCTTGCTATCCGGCCTCGGCGCGCTGGCGGCGGTGCTGATGCTGGTTTTCCGCGACACCATCCTCTCGCTGGTCGCCTCGGTGCAATTGCGCTCGAACGATATGCTCCGCGTCGGTGACTGGATCGATATGCCGCAGCTCAACGCCGATGGCGACGTGATCGACATTTCGCTGCACACGGTAAAAGTGCAGAACTTCGACAAGTCGGTGACGACCATTCCCACCCACAGCCTGGTTTCGGAAGCCTACCGCAACTGGCGCTTCATGCGGGAATGGGGCGGGCGACGGATCAAGCGCTCTTTGTATGTCGATCAGACCACGATCGACTTCGTCGAGCACGAGGACTGGGAGCGCTTGCGCCGCTTCCGCCTGCTGCAGGACTACATGGCGCGCAAGGAAGCCGAACTTGCCGAATGGAACGACGCGAACGCGAAGGCTTGTGGCGGCGAGCCGGTCAACAAGCGGCGCCCGACCAATATCGGCACCTTTCGCGCCTATGTCCGCGCGTACCTCAGCGCGCATCCCCGGATCGCGGACCGCGGCACGCTGCTCGTCCGCCAGCTCGAACCCTCGGGGCAGGGGCTCCCGCTGGAGATCTACTGCTTTACCGATACGGTCGCCTGGGACGAGTACGAGGGGATTCAATCCGACATCTTCGACCATCTCCTCGCGATCATGCCGCAGTTCGGGTTGAAGCTCTTCCAGGCGCCGACGGGGCACGACTTGCGCGGCATCGAGTGGCCCCGCGCGCAGCCGGCCGCGAGCCGCGAACCCGCGACTTCGGCCGCGAACTGAGGCGGGGGCGGGCGAAACCATGTCCGCCTTTTTCATCACGCTGATGGCCGTGCTGTTCGCAGGCTGCGGCGCGCGTGACCAGATCGATATTGCCGGACTGACGCTGCGCCAGGGCCGCAGGCCGGGCGTGCTGGTCGTCGCGCTGGCCTGCGCGATCGCGACCGCCATCTTCGCCGCCTGGGCCGCGACGGTCTTCGCGGCGATGCTGCCGCCGCCGGCGCGGATCTGGTTCGTCGCGATCGCGCTGGGTCTGGCGGGCGGAGAATCGCTGCTGCTAACGGCGAAAGCCGCGCCACAGGAGCCGACTCATTCGCTGGGCGCGCTCGCGCTGCTGTTGCTCGCGCATCAAGTGACCGACGCCGCGCGCTTCATCGTCTTCGGCATTGCCGCCGGCATGGCCGCGCCGATCGTCGCCGGGATGGCCGGCGCGCTTGGTGGCGGCGTTCTGGTCGCGGCGGGTTGGGCCCTTCCGGAAGTGGTCAAAAGCCGCCCGGCGCGCCTCGTGCGGCGGATTGTCGGGGCACTGCTGCTGCTCGCGGCGATCACCATCGCCTTGCGCGAACGCGGAATAGTGTAATCGGGAAAACCGATCGAACTTTGCCTTTATGCGCGAGTTTTCGAACATACATAAGCCGCACAGCAAGGAGGACGATACCATGACCAACAATGACAACAGCAAGGGCGCGCTCATCGACAGCCTGAACGCGCTGCTCGCCGATACTTTCGCGCTCTACATCAAGACCAAGAACTTCCACTGGCACGTCAAAGGCCCGCAGTTTCGCGATCTGCATCTGCTGTTCGACGAGCAGGCGGCGCAGATCTTCGCGCTGACCGATCTGGTCGCCGAACGCGTGCGCAAGAACGGCGGCACCACGCTGACCAGCCCCGCCGCGATCACCGCCAAGACCCAGATCAAGGCGCAGGACGATACCGCGCTCGATGCGATGAGCATGGTGCGCGAGCTGCTGGCCGACAACGAGACTTACGTTGCGCGGCTGCGCGAAGTGAAGGACGCCGCCGGGGAAGCGGGCGACAATGCCACCGACGGCATCGTCGACGACTGGACCGACCAGGCGGAGCAGCGCGCGTGGTTCCTGCGCGAGATCCTCGCCTGATCCGCTTCGCTTGTCGGGCCGCGCCTGCTAGGCTCCAGGCCATGGCCACCATCGATATCATCGAATCCGCTAGCGACGCCGCGATTGCCGACTGGTTCGCCCAGCGGCTCGCGGCGGCGCTCGACCGCGCGCAGGGCGAGATCGCGGTGACGGTGCCGGGCGGCTCGACGCCGTTTCCGATCCTCTCGGCGCTGGCCGAAGCGCCGCTCGATTGGTCGCGCGTGGCCGTCTGGCCGGGCGACGATCGCATCGTCGAGGAGGCGCATCCCGCCAGCAACGTCGGTCGGGTGCGCGAGCGGCTGGAGCCAGTCGGCGCGACCATCGTGCCGCTCACGCCCGAAGCGCGCCCGCCGCACTTCGCGCTGGCCTGGCTCGGGATGGGCGGCGACGGGCATATCGCCTCGCTGTTTCCGAATACCGACCCGCGCGTCGACGATGCTCAGGCGGTGCGCACGCTCACCCCCGATCCGCTGCCGCCCGAAGCGCCGTTCGACCGGATCACGCTCACGCTGCCCGCGCTGCTCGACAGCGACGAGATCGTCTTCGTGATCCGCGGCGCGGACAAGCGCGCGGTGTTCGAGGATGCGGCGGCGGGCCGGTCGGACTTGCCGGTCGCGCGGCTGCTCGGGGCGGCGACCCAGAAGGTCACATGTTTCACCTGATCCCGGCGCCGCTGCACCGGCTCGCCTTGCGGCTCGGCTACCGCCTGATCTGGAACTGGCTGCGGATCCGGAAGCCGGCGCGGCGCGGCGCCAGCGTCATCGTCGAGCGCGCGGATGGCAAGATCCTGTTCGTGCGGCATTCCTACGGATCGCGCGCGTGGTGCTTTCCCGGCGGCGGGCACAAGCGCGGCGAGGAGCCCGAGCACTGCGCGCGCCGCGAAATGCGCGAGGAGCTGGGGCGCGGCATAGCAAAGATCGAACTGGTCGGGCTGATCGAGGAAACGATCAACGGATCGCCGCATGCCTCCTCAGTGTTCGCCGCCAGTCTGGATGGCGAGCCCGAACCCGACGGCCGCGAGATCATCGAAACACGGTTCTTCGATCCCGCCGCGCCGCCGGACGAGCTGCCTTACCCGGCCCAGCAGCGCCTCGCCTTGTGGCGCGCTTACAGAAGCGGCAACTGACCGCTGCGTTCGGCGGCGGTTTCACGCCCGCTCTCGTCCTCGGGGCGGACCAGCGCCGATAGCGTCAGCCCCATCAGTCGCACCGGCTGCTGCAGCGGCATCAGGTCTTCGAGCAGACCGAGGCCCAGCGCGGCGAACTCGCTCTTGCCCGAAACGATGTGGGGGATCGATCGGGCGCGCGTCACCGTATGGAAATCGGCATAGCGCAGCTTGAGCGTGACCGTGCGGCCTTGCGCCTGGGCGCGCTCGATCCGTTCCCAGACGATGTCGACGAACCCGTCGAAGGTTTCGCGCAAGTCCGCCGGATCGTCGATGTTCTGGTGGAACGTCCGCTCGCCGCCGACCGATTTGCGCTGGCGATTGGCGCGCACTTGCCTGAGGTCGACCCCGCGTGCGGCGCGGTAGAGATATTCGGCGAAGCTGCCGAAGTGCGCGCGCAGGAACGCCAGGTCCTGCGCCGCGAGATCCGCGCCGGTCTCGATCCCGAGCCTTGCCATCTTCTCCGCTCCGCGCGGACCCACGCCATGGAACCGGCGCACCGGCAGCGACTGCACGAAGGCCGCGCCTTCGCCGGGTCGGATCACGCACAAGCCATCGGGTTTGTTCTGATCGCTGGCGAGCTTGGCGAGGAACTTGTTGTAGGACACGCCGGCGCTTGCGGTGAGGCCGGTTTCGGCGCGGATGCGGCGGCGGATTTCTTGCGCGATTCGCGTCGCCGTGCCGATTCCGCGCAAGTCCTCGGTGACGTCGAGATAGGCTTCGTCGAGGCTGAGCGGCTCTACGTGCGGCGTGTAATCGTGAAAGATCCCGCGGATCTGCTGGCTCACTTCGCGGTAGGCGTCGAAGCGCGACTTGCGAAAGATGAGGTCGGGGCACAACCGCGCCGCGCGGGACGACGGCATCGCCGAGCGCACCCCGAAGACGCGCGCCTCGTAGCTCGCCGCCGCGACCACTCCGCGCCCGGACGAGCCGCCGACCGCGACCGGCTTGCCGCGCAGCTCGGGAAAATCGCGCTGCTCGACGCTGGCGAAGAAGGCATCCATGTCGACATGGATGATCTTGCGCAGCCCTGCGCTTTCCTCGTCCTCCTCGCCGCCGGATTCGCCTGCTTCGATCATCCCGTTGTCATAGCGGATCTGCGCGCCCGGGAAATCGCCTCGCGTCATGTCTCCCGTGATACCCGGCACGCGCCGCCCGGTTGTGCAGTTGCGAAACAAACGCTTTGCACTGAGTACGCGATGCGCCATGAGCCCGGCGATGCTAGCGCCCTTGGATCAACCGGCTAAATTTCGCCTGAGCGAAGTCGAGTTCGTCGCCATGATGGCGGCGTTGCAGGCCCTGCAGGCGCTGGCGATCGATATCATGCTGCCTGCGCTTGGGGTGATCTCGCGCGACCTGTCGCTCTCCGATCCCAACGATCGCCAACTGGTGGTGGGCATTTTCCTCGTCTTCAGCGGGATGGGATCGCTGTTCCCGGGATCGATATCGGACAGGTTCGGGCGCAAGCCCGTCATCTTGGTGTGTCTGACCGCCTACATCGTGCTTTCGCTCGGCTGTGCGTTCGTCAACGACTTCACCGCGCTTCTGATCATGCGTGCGCTGTGCGGGGTGTTCACTGCGGGGTTGTTGGTGCTGCCGATGGCGGTCATCCGCGACCGGTTCGAAGGCGATCGCATGGCGCGCACCCAGTCGTTGGTGGCGATGGTGTTCATGGTCGTGCCGATGATCGCACCGATCCTGGGGCAATCGATCATGCTGATCTCCGGATGGCGCGCGATCTTCCTGCTCATGGGCGGGCTGGCCACGCTGGTCATGGTCTGGATCTGGCTGCGCCTGCCCGAGACGCTGGCCGATGAACATCGCCAACCTGTCGAACTGCGCGTGATCGGGCGCAACATGGTCTCCGCGCTGCTGTGCCGCGAGTCCTTCGGCTATGTCTTCGGTCTCGCCTTCATTCAGGCCGCGCTGCTGGGCTACATCAACAGCTCGCAGCAGCTCATCGGTGAGCACTTCGGCGCGGGCCTGCTGTTCCCGGCGATCTTCGGTACGATGGCGATGGGCATGGCGGGTACGAACTTTGTCAATTCGCGCATCGTCGAGCGTTTCGGCGCGCGCCGCGTCTCGCACACGGCGACGTTCACCTACATCGCGCTCGCGCTGGTGCACATCGCCATTGCCAGCGGCGGCGAGAGCCTGTGGGCCTTCGTGCCGTTGATGATGGCGAGCATGTGCATGATGTCCTTCATCGGCGCGAACTACCAGTCGGTCGCGCTGCAGCCTTTCCCTCGCACTGCCGGGGCGGCCGCCTCGGTCATGTCGTTCGTGCGGGTTCTGCTGGGCTCGCTGCTGGGTATCCTGATCGGTCAGGCTTACGACGGGACGCCGGTGCCGCTGCTCGCCTCGATGCTGGTCGCCGGCGTCCTCGCCATCCTGTTGGTGCTGTATTCCGAACGCGGCAAATTGTTCCGTCGGCTCAATCCCCCCGTGAGGCCCTGAGCGCTCTGGATAAGCTTGGGGATAACCACGGGGACAAACCGTGGAAACTGCGAGGCGCGCAGTGAGTCTAGACTATTCCGGGCATTGCGCGACTTAGCCTACAAATGGGCACGCTCGCGAGCGCCAAGCCGGATCAAGTGCGCCCCAATGACGCCAGTTCGCGCCGTCCGAGGCTGGGTCTGACAGCGGGAGCGGGCGCCGCGTTCGCTTGACCCAAACCGCGCAGCACGTGCCCCAGCTTGGCCGCCTTGGTCGTATGCACGCGGTGGTCCCAGGCATGCGCGCCGAGCCGTTCGACCTCGCGGCCGATCGCGCCGTAGATGTTCGCCGCGGACAGCACCGCCCAGCGCTGGCGAAAGCGCAACCGCGCCGCGCCGACCCGGGCCGAGGCTTCGTATCCCCGTGCCAGTTCACAAGCCCGCGCAACCATCGGCACTAGCGCGCGGCGGTAGTGCGGCTTGGTCACTTCGCCGGGCGGGATGTCCGCTTCGACCAGCCATTCGATCGGCAAGTAACAGCGGCCCGCCGCATCGTCTTCCCAGACGTCGCGCACGATATTGGAAAGCTGGAAGGCGAGGCCGAGATCGCACGCGGCGTCGAGCGTCTCGTCGTCTTCGCCGGGCACGCCCATCACAGCGGCCATCATCACTCCGACTGCGCCCGCGACGTGGTAGCAATAGCGCAACATGTCGGCTTCGCTGCGCGGCCGCCATTCGCGCGCGTCGAGCGCGAACCCCTCGATCACGTCGTTTGCCATGGCGAGCGTGATCGGCGTCTCGGTGGCGAGCAGGCCCAGCGCGTCGAAGGCGGGATCGCCGGTGGCCTGTCCGGCAAAGGCGAGAGCGGTGCGCTCGCGAATGAGGGCGAGCCGCGCCGGGGCGTTCTGTTGCGGCCCCAGCGCGCCGCCCATGTCCTGCGCATCGGCCAGATCGTCGCAGGCCCGGCACCAGGCGTAGAGCATCCAGACCCGCTCGCGGGTTTCACGCTCGAACAAGCGGCTGGCAGCGGCGAAGCTTTTGGAGCCCTTGCGGATCGACTGGCGAGCCTGCGCGACAAGACCATCTCGCGTTACCCGCGTCAGCAGGTTCTCTGTCGGCATGGCTGCGCTAGAGCTCTTCCGACTTCATATGGAAGATCGCCCGCGCCGGCTGGTGCGCGCGCATCCGATCGAGCAGCCGATCGAGCTCAGTCTCCGCCATCAGCAGCCCGGTATGCGCGGGCCGGACGAAGCCGACCTCGGCCATGTGGCGGTTGAAGGCGATGAGGTGGTCGTAGAAGCCGAAGGCGTTGAGGAGGCCGACCGGCTTGGCGTGATAGCCCAGCTGCGCCCAGCTGATCGCTTCCCACAGCTCGTCCTGGGTGCCGACGCCGCCGGGCAGGACGAGGAAGCCGTCCGAAAGCCGGGTGAAGGCGGCCTTGCGCTCGTGCATGTCGGCTACGACGGTAAGCTCGCAGTCGTAATTGGCGACTTCGGCCGAAACCAGCGCCTCAGGGATCACGCCGATCACTTCGCCGCCTTTGTGCAGCGCCGCTCCCGCGACCGCGCCCATCAGTCCGAGCCGGCCGCCGCCGTAGACCACGCCGATGCCTTGCTCGGCAAGCGCGGTGCCGACGTCGCGTGCAAGCTCCAGATAGCGGGGATCGGTGGGTGTGGCGGAGCCACAGTAGACGGCAAGGCGCTTCATCGCAGGTCTTCGAGCATCAGTTTCGCAGTGGCCTTGGCGCTTCCGACGACGCCGGGAATGCCGGCGCCCGGGTGCGTTCCGGCGCCGACCAGATACATGTTCTTGAGCACGTCGTCACGATTGTGGCCGCGAAAATAGGCGCTTTGCGTCAGGATCGGCTCGAGGCTGAAAGCGCTCCCGTTGTAGGCGGACAGATCGCGCGCGAAATCGGGCGGCGCATAGCTGAACTTGGTGACGATGCGCTCGTGAATGTCGGGGATCAGCCGCCGGCCGACTTCGTCGAGCACGCGCCGCTCCAGCTCGGGGGCGATTTCGTCCCAGTCGACCGGCAACTTGCCCATGTGCGCGACCGGGATCAGCGCGTAAAAGGTCGAATGACCCTCCGGCGCCATCGCGGGATCGCTCGCGGTGGGGTGGTGCAGGTAGATCGAAAAGTCCTGCGGCAGCACGCCGTGCTGGTAGATATCGTCGAGCAGACCTTTGTAACGCGGCCCGAACAGGATCATGTGGTGCGGAATCTCCGGCCATGTCCCCTTGAGGCCGAAGTGGACCAGGAACAGGCTGGGAGAGAACCGCTTGCCGGTGAGCTTGCGCGCCATCTTCTGGCCGCGCGGGTTGCCCGACAGCAGATCGCGGTAGGTGTGGACGATATCGCCGTTGCTGGCGACCGCGTCGAAGTGTTCCTTCCAGCCGCTTTCGGTCTCGACCTCGGTGATGCGGTCGCCGACGGTGTGCATCTGCACCACCTTGTCACCCAGCCGCACGGTGCCGCCGAGCCGCTCGAACAGCGTCGCCATCCCTTGCGCCAGCTTGTTGGTGCCGCCGCGCGCCCACCAGACGCCGCCGTCCTTTTCCAGCTTGTGGATCAGCGCGTAGATCGCACTCGTCGTCATCGGATTGCCGCCCACGAGCAGCGTGTGAAACGACAAGGCCTCGCGCAGCTTCGGGCTCTTCACGTAGGACGAGACCATCGAATAGACCGAGCGCCACGCCTGATAACGGGCCAGCGCCGGCGCCGCCTTGATCATGCTGGCGAAGTCGAGAAACGCCTCGTGGCCGAGCTTGACGTAGCCTTCCTCGTAGACGCCGGCGGAATATCGCAGGAATTCGTCGTAGCCACCGATGTCGTCGGGCGCGACGCGGGCGATCTCGCGGCGCAGCGCGGCTTCGTCGTTCGAATAGTCGAACGAGACGCCGTCGGGCCAGTTGAGCCGATAGAACGGCATCACCGGCATCAGCTCGACGTCCTGCGCCATCTCGGAGTCCGACAGCTGCCACAATTCCTTGAGGCAGGCCGGGTCGGTGATGACGGTGGGCCCCGCATCGAACGTGAAGCCCTCGCGCTCCCAGGCGTAGCCGCGCCCGCCGACTTTGTCGCGCGCTTCGACCAGCGTGGTTGCGATCCCCGCCGATTGCAGCCGCAGCGCGAGCGCGAGCCCGCCGAAGCCGCCGCCGATGACGCAGGCACGCTTCATGAGCCGATCTCCCCGGCAAGGCTGCCAATGGGCCGGCCGTGTCCGGCAAGGCTCGCCACGGCACTGCCGATCGGGACCGGCGGTTTGCCGGCCAGGACGCGCATCATGTCCGCCCGCGTCGAGCGGCCGGCGTAGAAGCGTTCGATGAGGGGTTCTGACAAGCCGTAGTGCCGCGCCAGCACGCGCCAGCGCTGGTCGGGTTCGGCGGCGCCGAAAAGCATCCGGCTCAACATTCTGTAGAAACGCCCCTTGCGCCAGTGTCTGGCAGCCCAATCGCGAGTGAACGTCCCTAGAGCGTCTGCGGAGACACTGTCGAGTGTACTAAGGACACTGGCGAAGCGCACGGCATCGGGCAGCGAGTAGCTGGTGAGGGGGTGGAACAGCCCGGCCCGCGCTCCGGCCAAGGCCGGGCCTTGGCTGGCCGCGCGCCAGAACGCCTCGAAATCGCCCCCCGCGACCACCGGCAGGACGCCGGTCTCGTCCATCGCATGGCTCTCGACCTGCCAGCCGCGCCGCGCGGCATACTCGGCGATCCGCGCGTGCAACCGGGGGACGTCGAGACCGGGGCCGTCGGAATAGTAAGTGTCCTCGACGAAGACTTCGGTGTCCGAAAACGGCAGGCAGTAGACGAAGCGATAGCCGTCGATCTGCGGGACGGTCGCGTCCATGACCACGGGACGGACAAGCCCATGCGGCGCGGACAGGCGCAGCAATCGCCCGGCGAACTTTTGCCAGCCGCCGATCATGTGCGGTAAGGCGCGGGGACCGCGCGCGTCGATCACGGCGCCGGCTTTTATCGTGCGCCCGTCGTCCAGCGTCACCGAGGTGGCGCTTGCCGCGGTTACCTCGACGCCGCAGTGGATCGCGCCGTCCGGCAACGCGGCGCGCACCGCACGGTCGAGCGCGGTGCTCGTCGTGCTTCGGTAGGGCGTGGTCAGCCGGCGGGCGCGGCCCGGAAACAGGATGTCGTAGCCATCCCACGCCTTCACCACGAAGGGATCGACCAGAGCCCGGTCCTCGTCCGCGACATCGCTGGCGAAGAACGACCAGACATGCGCGCCCCCCAGACGTTCGCCGCGTTCGATCACGACTACGTTCAGCTCGGGACGACGCGCCGCCAGCGCCAGCGCCATCAGCCCGCCGGACAGGCCGCCGCCCAGAATGGCGATGTCGGGTTTGCGCGAGGACATCGTCATGGCAGTAGCATGGCTGGCCTCAGTGGCAATCCGTCTTGGATTTGTGTTGCCGTGTATCGATCCAGTACGGCGCCATAATGCTGCATTGCACAACTTGGCAACGTGATAGAATTGCTGCATGTTGCCGGTGATGTCTGTTTTGCTCACAGTTTGCGAAGCCTCGATCGAGGATGCCGCTGCAATCGCGGATATCTACGCGCATTACGTGATCGAAAGCACGGCCAGCTTCGAGACCGAAGCGCCCGACGCCGCGACGATGGCGGAGCGGATGCGCCGCGCCGAAGCCGGAAACTATCCCTGGCTGGTGACTCGCGACGACGACGGCCGCGTGCTCGGCTTTGCCCACGCCAATTCCTACGCAGATCGTGCCGGCTACCTCTATTCCTGCGAAACCAATGTCTACGTGCGGTATGACAGCGTCGGACAGGGCGTCGGAACCGGCCTGATCGGCGCGCTGATCGATGCCTGCGAAGCGCGCGGGTTTCGCCAGGCCTTCGCAGTGATCGCCGGGACCGAGCCGGCTTCGGTGGTGCTGCATGCCCGCGCCGGCTACTTTCCGGTCGGGACGCTCGCCGCGGCTGGGTGGAAGCACGGCAAGTGGCTCGATGTCTTCATCATGCAACGCAAACTCGGGCAGGGTGCTGACACTTTGCCGGTCGCTGCGGATTAAGCCGGAGCGCGAATTTAGCAGTCAATACCGATCCCGGCGAACAGGCGGGATCCTCACGTCATGCAACCGCCGTCCCTAAGGCGCGTTAGCTGCACGTTGGAAATGAGGGAATCTTAATGTTGAAGCTCGTCAAGTTCGCCGCCGTGGCCTTGTTGGTCCCGATGCCTGCTCTGGCCCAGACGGCAAGCGCGCCCGAAGACAGCGCGCTGGATGGCGATTATCTGCTCGTGGGTGCGGGCATCATCGTCAACCCGAGTTACGATGGGTCGGACGACGAAGTGGTCACGCCCTTTCCGCTAGTGCAGGGCAGTCTCAAAGGCGTGGGGATCAATCCGCGTCCGGGCGGCATTGCGCTCGACTTGATTCCCGACGGTGACGATCCGCGCTTCGGCGTGTCACTGGGCCCAGTGGCGACGGTTTCCTTCAATCGCGCGCGGCAAATCAAGGATCCGGTGGTGAAAGCTGCCGGCAAGCTCGACACGGCGATCGAGATCGGCGTGAATGGCGGTGTTTCCGCTTACAAAGTGCTCAACGATTACGACACGCTGACGCTGTCGGCCGATGTGAAGTGGGATATCAATGGCGCATATGGCGGCATGACCTGGAATCCCGGCATCAGCTACGTCACGCCGCTGAGCCGCGGCGCGCTGGTGACGCTGAGCCTGAGCGCCCGGCACGTCGACGACGATTTCGCGGATTACTACTATTCGGTGAGCCCGGCCCAGGCCACTGCGAGCGGGCTCCCGGTCTACAATGCCAAAGGCGGCTGGGACAGCTGGAACGTGGGCCTGCTGGGAGGGTACGACCTCAACGGCAATATCCTGGACGGTGGCTTCGCGCTGTTCGGCCTGGCAAGCTACGGCCGCATGCTTAACGACGGCAAGGACAATCCCTATACCGCGATCCGCGGCAAGGCGAGCCAGTTCTCGTTCGGCGGCGGCGTCACTTACACGTTCTGAACCCGGCCACGTTTTGAGCGCGGCGCGTTCTTAGCGCGGCGCGCGTCAAGCGGTTCAGGCAAGCGCTTCGGCGATGCGCTTGCGCAGCGCCGGCAGGACCTCGGCTTCGAACCAGGGATGCTTGGCCATCCACAGCCGGCTGCGCCAGGCGGGATGGGGCAGCGGGAAGTAGGGATCTGGCATGTCTTGCCAGCGACGCACCGTCTCGGTCATCGAGCGGCGCAGCGCCGGGCTCAGGTAAAGCACCTGGGCATAGCGACCGACGAGCAGGACCAGCCGCAGGTTCGGCAGCCGTTCGAGGAGGGGTGCGTGCCATAGCGGCGCGCACTCCGGCCTGGGCGGCAGATCGCCGCCATCGCCTTTGCCGGGATAGCAGAACCCCGAAGGCATCTGCGCGACGAGTTCGGGGTCGTAGAAGCGCGCCTTGTCCAGCCCCAGCCAATCGCGCAAGCGGTCGCCGCTGGCATCGTCCCAGCCGATCCCGCTCGCATGGACCTTGCTGCCCGGCGCCTGACCGATGATCAGCAGGCGTGCGCCGGGCGCGGCCTGGACGAAGGGGCGCGGCTCGTGCGGCAAGACGCTGGTGCAGTGGCGACAGCCGCGAATGCGCGCGAGCAGCGCTTCGAGCGTCTCGTTCGCCTGATCGGGTTCGGAATGCGTCGAAAGTGGCGGCATGGTGACGATGTGAGGTCGCCGGCCGGCCACGGCAAGCGGCGGCGGAGTGGCCGCTGCCGGGTCACATTGTGCAGCAATCGTGAGGCGGTTCTCGGGCAGGCAGACGTCGGGCAGCGGGCGTCAGGCAGGCAATGCCGCAGGCTCGGGCTCTGCCGTCGTCGAAGCGTGCAAGTGGACGATCCGCCACTCGCCCTCGTCGCGCCGCAACACGATCGTGCGGCATCCCGCGCGCAGCTCGCCTTCCAGCTCGAAAGTGGCCATGGCGGTGTCGCCCCAGCTCTTCAGTTCCAGCCGCGTCTGGCGCACCGCGATCGAATCGCTGCCATTCGCGCGCAGTTCGGCAAACAGCTTGCGGAATTGCGCCATGACGGCGTCGCGCCCTTCCGAACGTCGCAGCCCGATCTCGTCGCAGGGCAGGAAGGCGACGATGTCCGGCGCGAGCAAGGCTTCGAATCCGCTCTCATCCATCGATCGGAAGCTTTCGATCACGCGCGCAATCGTCGCACGCGCGGACTCGGCCGGCATGTCATCGACGAGTGATTTGGTAATGGTCCAGACCATGTACCCTCCCTTTTCCTACGCGACCCAATCCGCTTCCTGCGCCCCCAGTCCGCGCCTAGACGCTCCGTACAAAAAAATCCTGAGGAAATGGCGATTTTTTCCGTCAGAATGTTTCCTACTTTGGGATCGACGAGCAACTATCGGAAAAATCGGCACTTATTTCAATGGGTCAAAAGGACCCCGCGCAATTGAGGGAGGCGTGGCGCTCTTTCCCATCCCGACCCGCGAGGCCCGCGCTACGGCGGCGAACCGGCCGCCTCCATCAGCGAGGACGGGTAGGGCGCCAATAGCGCCTGGGCGCGGTCCCATCCGGCGTGGAGCCAGGTCTGCCAGGCCTGAGCATCCGGCGGCAGGATCACCGGCATGGCATCGCGCCCGCAGCTGCGCAGCGCGGCGTTGGGCTCGCACGTCAGCACGGCGAAGCTGGGCACTTCGCTATCCTTCCAGACGCCGGCCATCGCGAACAGCGGCTGGTCGGTGCAGCCGAACCAGTGATGGCGTCGGCGGCCCTGCGCGTCGCGTCCCTTGCCCCAGACCATGAAGGCGCTCGCCGGCACGAGGCAGCGGAACTCGGCATTGCGCAAGTTGCCGATCCAGAACGGGCTGTCGGGATTGCGCACGGTCATGATGCCGTCGCGCCGCACCTCGCCCCAGCTCGAAGGCGGCGGCGGTACCCCCCACAGCCGGGGGATCAACCGCGCCTCGAGCGCGCGGCCCGCAGGGCGGGGCCCGGCGATGAACTCGCGACCCGCCGTGACGATCGGTGCGAACCCGGCAGGCGAGATGGTCCCGCCCGCCCACGGGTCCTCGCCGGTGCGCGCACCGAACTGCGCGCCGATCGCGGCGGCATCGGCATCGAGGCGGTACAGCGTGGGCATGCCCGGCAGTGCCTAGACGGAGCCGCTTGGGAGGTCTATCATTGCGCGCAACACCCCGGGGAGCCAGCAGGGCGCGCAAGTGTCTAACGGCTGAGAGGTGCGGGTATGCTCCGCACGACCCGTCGAACCTGAACCCGTTAGCACGGGCGGAGGGAGGGCGGCCTTGTACGCGCAAGCTCCCCTTCCGAAGTCCATCTGAGGAGAGCACGCGCATGGCCGACATCAACTCCAAGCTGGAAATCGGCGTCACGACCGGACCGATCCGGGGCAGCCGCAAGATCCATGTCCCGTCGCCCACGAACCCGAACGTGCGCGTCGCCATGCGCGAGATCCAGCTCGAACCCTCTTCGGGCGAGGCGCCGGTGCGCGTCTACGACTGCTCGGGCCCCTACACCGATCCCGATGCCACGATCGACATCCAGGCAGGCTTGCCGCAGCTGCGCCGCGAGTGGCAGCTCGCACGCGGCGACGTCGAGGCGTACGACGGGCGCGACACGCGGCCCGAGGACAACGGCCAGCTCGGCCCCGATCGCTCGGGCGGCGTCCCGGCGTTCCCCAACGTCGTCAAGCGCCCGCTGCGCGCGAAAGCGGGCGCCAACCTCAGCCAGATGCACTACGCGCGGCGCGGCATCGTCACGCCCGAGATGGAATATGTCGCCACGCGCGAGAACCTCGGGCGCGAGATGCTCAAGGAATACACGCGCGACGGGCAGGACTGGGGCGCCGCCATCCCCGACTACGTCACCCCCGAATTCGTGCGCGATGAAGTCGCACGCGGCCGCGCGATCATTCCCAGCAACGTCAACCACCCCGAGTGCGAGCCGATGGCGATCGGGCGCAACTTCCTGGTCAAGATCAACGCCAACATCGGCAACTCCGCCGTCGCCAGCGACGTCGCCGCCGAAGTCGACAAGATGGTCTGGTCGATCCGCTGGGGTGCGGACACCGTCATGGACCTTTCGACGGGCCGCAACATCCACGACACCCGCGAATGGATCATCCGCAACTCGCCCGTCCCCATCGGCACCGTGCCGATCTACCAGGCGCTGGAGAAAGTCGGCGGCGTGGCCGAGGACCTCAGCTGGGAGATCTTCCGCGACACGCTGATCGAGCAGGCAGAGCAGGGCGTCGACTACTTCACCATCCATGCCGGCGTGCGCCTGCCCTACATCCCGATGACCGCCAAGCGCGTCACCGGCATCGTCAGCCGCGGCGGCTCGATCATGGCCAAGTGGTGCCTCGCGCACCACAAGGAGAGCTTCCTCTACGAGCGCTTCGACGAGATCACCGAGATCATGAAGGCCTACGACATCGCCTATTCGCTGGGCGACGGCCTGCGCCCCGGCTCGATCGCCGACGCCAACGACGAGGCCCAGTTCGCCGAGCTCTACACGCTGGGCGAGCTGACCAAGAAGGCCTGGGAGCAGGACGTACAGGTCATGATCGAGGGCCCCGGCCACGTGCCGATGCACAAGGTCAAGGAGAACATGGACAAGCAGCTCGAGGCGTGCGGCGAGGCCCCGTTTTACACCCTCGGCCCCCTCGTCACCGACATCGCGCCCGGCTACGACCACATCACCAGCGGCATCGGCGCCGCCATGATCGGTTGGTACGGCACCGCGATGCTTTGCTACGTCACGCCCAAGGAGCACCTCGGCCTGCCCGACCGCGACGACGTGAAGGTCGGCGTGGTGACCTACAAGCTGGCCGCCCACGCCGCCGACCTCGCCAAGGGCCACCCGGCCGCCAAGGTCCGCGACGACGCGCTCAGCCGCGCCCGCTTCGAATTCCGCTGGCGCGACCAGTTCAACCTCAGCCTCGATCCCGACACCGCCGAGCAGTACCACGACCAGACCCTGCCCGCCGAAGGCGCCAAGTCCGCGCACTTCTGCTCGATGTGCGGCCCCAAGTTCTGCTCGATGAAGATCACCCAGGAAGTGCGCGACTTCGCCGCCAAGCAGAACTCGGACAGCTACCTCGCCACCGAGAACATCAAGCGCGAAACCAGCCCGGCTGAGGCCGAAGAAGCGCGCGAAGGCATGGAGAAGATGAGCGAGAAGTACGAGGAAGTGGGGCGGCAGCTGTATATCGGCGCGGGCGATCGCGAGCACGATTGAGAGCGGTAACACCAGCGCATCACTTTTCGTCACCCCGGACTTGATCCGGGGTCCAGCTAGGCATCTGGCAGAAGCGGGACCCCGGGTCGAGCCCGGGGTGACGAAGGGCGTGCATCGCCGGGAGCCGTGGCTTCCGTCCAAAGGAGTTCAATGGCATACTGACGCTCGTAGCCGAACATCGCGAGCAGTCGCTGGAGGCATGGCATGACTTTTTTGGACAAAGTGGCCGATGAGCGTGTCAGCGACGTACGCTGCACCGACGAAAGCCTGATCGTCGACCTGATGGACGGACGCACGATATCGGTGCCACTCGCGTGGTATCCGCGCCTTGCGCACGCCACTTCCGACCAGCGCGCCGAGTGGCAGACGTGCGGAGGCGGCTACGGTATTCATTGGCCGCAGATCGACGAAGACCTGAGTACGGAAGGGTTTTTGCGCGGGGCGTCAGCGCCGAAGGTGGCATGAAGATCGCGCCGGACGCGTAACTTCGCCGCTAGGAAGAACTCGGACGGCTACCTCGCCACCGAGAACATCGAGCAGCGTGCGAAGGCATGGAGAAAACGAGCGAAGTTTCTTGGGAGAAGGCTGAGAAGTTGTATTTGCAAGGGGGGGGTGATCCACTTCGCGTTCTACGATTATCTGATGTAGTGGTGGGCGCAAGTTTAGGATGTTGATGTGATCGACGGAGTAGAAGTATCGACGGCCGCCACTGACGTGATTGATAACTTGTTGCGTCTACACGCAATGGGTGAAGGTTCAGAACAGGAGCGGAGATTTCACCACGACAGAGTTAAGAATGCGACACACCAAGTTGGTTTTCGGCAGGATGGTAAGTGGATTTTTGCGCCGTTGAAATGGTGCGGCGCAAAGGGCAATTCGATATTAAAGTACTCGAAAAATAAATCTCCGGTCACAGATCACTTCAAGCCAAAGATCATCAATGCCGGATTTAAGCCAATTTATCCGCATGATAAGCAGTACGAGATGCTGTACAGTGAGTATGTCGCCTACTGCGATAACTATGGTTTTATCCACTCCGATACTGAAGTTGCCCGGACTTTCTACGTTCGTGAAATGTGGAGCGAAGAGGTTTATCGATGCGGTCCGGCCGACTCGTCGATTGTCGTCAATCTCGACAACATTACTACGGCTGAAGACTGTCATGTCACGAGAGTTTGGGGATTTTCACCCGAAGACTGGGGAGCGCTCGGGTTTCCGAAAGATGGTACTGCTCGGCGTTTAGCAAATCAAGCTGAACGATACTTCGTTATATGCTTTGTGAGCCACTATAAGTCACGCCATATTGCAGATGGCGACGAGGGTTTGGTCCATGGTGTATACGAACTGAGTAACGAGCTGGTAAATCTTGAGAATGATAACGTGCTCGCTGCCTCGCATTTCGATAACGATGACAATTATCTTAACGGCAATTTTCGCTGGCCGTTGGGGCTCCGAGCGGTGCGAGCATGGAGGTTTCTCAACCCTCCAATGACGAAAGCGTCAATGCCAACAGCTCGATCCAAAAGCTGGGACGTGTCGACCAGCATAGTGCCAATAGATCGTAACGACTTTGATCTCTTGTGTCAGTATAAGCTAGAGCAAGTCTCGGTCTTTGGGAATCCTCTCCAAGTGCAGCGTCTGGCCAATCCAATTGCCATTCCATGTCACGTCTACCTATTTGCATGCGAAGACCCGAAATTGCTCGCCATTATGCCGCAATGGCAAAAAGGCGAGGTGCTTGTTAAAATTGGCTGCACATCAGATGTTGAAGGTCGGTTGGCTAGTTTCAATGACGATCCTCTCTCTCGTCTGTTCAATTTCAGACTCGGCCACATGACGAATGATCTCGTCGGTGAAGATGCCGCGAGGCAAAGAGAGATCGAGTTGCTGAAATACGTCGCTGATATTGGCCGGTGTGCAACCGAACGGCTCTCGGAATTCTTCTTCGTCAAAAGTAATCAGTTGCCCTCGCTCATAGCAAAATTTACGCGCGCTAAAAAAGTTGCATGAGCGAAAAATCTCTTTCGCGTCCCCGCAGTCGCGTTCAAGTGTTCTACGTTTGAACTCCTAATATTCCCACCCTATAGGCCGTATAAAATTCACTCATATAATCGCCAAGATTGGCAAGTCCGCCAGCGGAGCAACCTGGCCCGCGCGCCCTTCCATCCCGCGCCGCACTCCCCATCTCGGATAGACACAACAACAACCCGAGAGGTACCGAAACCATGCAGGTCCAGTTCAATTCCAACAGCAGCGTCATGGGCACCGAGAACGTCGCCGAACGGATCGAGGAGAGCGTGCGGGGCAAGTTGGCGCGGTTCGAGGATCGGCTGACGCGGATCGAGATCCATGTCCGCGACGAGAACGGGCCCAAGCATGGGGCGGACGACAAGGCCTGCACCATCGAGGCGCGGCCGGCGGGCGGCCGGGCGATCGGGGTCACCGAACATGCCGACACCGTCGATGCCGCGGCGCGCAAGGCGGCGGGCACGATGGCGCAGCGGCTCGAGCGGCACTTCGGCAAGTCCGAGCGCCACGGCCACGAACCGCGCCCCGAAAAGACGCTGTAACGCGCCGGGGCAGGGGTATGCGCAAGGGTAACGCGTAGAGCTAACGCGCGGGTGTAGGGCGCCCCAAACCTTTCCTACTCGCCGCAAATCTGCCTTATCCTCGTCGATGAGCACGGGAACCAAACGCCGGACGGCGATCGTTCCCGCCGCGTCGGAGCGGCGGGATGGGTGGACAACGAGCAGGCAGGCCGCATTCCTGCGGGCGCTGGCGAGCACGCACAGCGTCAAGCAGGCGGCGCGCAGCGTCGGCATGTCGCGGCAGTCGGCCTACCGGCTGCGCGCGCGGCTGCGCGAACAGCCGTTCGATCTGGCGTGGGAGGCGGCGTTCCAGTCCGCGTTCGACCGGCTCGCCGAAGCGGCGATGGATCGCGCGCTGCACGGCGTCGAAGTGCCGCACTTCCACAAGGGCGACCTGGTCTACGTCTCGCGCCGGTTCGACGAGCGGCTGACGGTGGCACTGCTCTCGATGCGCGAGGCGTTCCTGCGCCCCGAGGCCCCGCCAACCCGCGATGCCGCGACGTACGAGCCCGGCGACTTTCGCGGGTTGCTGCACCGCGTCGAGACCGGCGGCGAGACCTGGGAGGACGAACCCGATCTCTCCGCCGACTGGCCGGTAGACGAGGACGAGCCGCCGCTGCTGCCCGGAACAGGCGAAACGGACGGCTGAGGTGTTACCCTGGGTTTTTGGCGGGAAATCGTTTTGGTTCAGGGTGATGGGGCAGGATCTTGCGAAATCGGGTGTGTCACCTTTGTCACCTTCGGACGCGCTGTCGGGGTTGAAGCGGGACCCCGGATCAAGTCCGGGGTGACGGGGCGAGGGAAGGGGCGATGTGGATATGGCGGGCGACCGTAAAATGGCGGGACATCGCCCCACCCCCTTCGTCATTCCCGCGCAGGCGGGAATCCATCTTCGCGGCCTAATCCACGCATCGCCCCCTTACTTCGTCATCCCCGCGAAAGCGGGGATCCATCTTCGCGGTCGTCCACTGGATCCCCGCCTGCGCGGGGATGACGAAGGAATGGGAGGCAAATTACGCACCTTGGGGACACGCATGCGACGGGCCGTGGGAACGCTTGGCCGTGTCGTGCGCTTTGCGCGGCATGAAGACCTGGCTTTCCCTTACCCCGCTTGCCGTACCTCTGGCTCTCGTGCTGGTGTCGGCCTGTTCCTCCCCCGAACCCGCCGCGAGCGATGACGCCGGGCTGGCGAGCGAAGCGGCGATGCCCTCCGCTCCCGCGCTGCCGTCCGGAATGGCGTCGAGCGAGACGCAGGGCACCTCGGCATCCACCGCGCCGAGCGACACCATCACTCTCGAAGGGCTGGGCGATCTCGTCATCGGCAAGCCGGTGCCCGCCGGCTCCAGCTTCGCGGTGCGCGGCGCGCAGATCCCCGACAGCACCTGCAAGACGCTGAGCTCGCCTGACTATCCCGGCGTCTACGCCATGGTGAATGACGACGAAGTGCGCCGGATCTCGGTCGGCGGCACGTCGCCGGTCAAGCTGGTCGAGGGGATCGGTCCGGGTTCGAGCGAGAAGGCGGTGCTGAAAGCCTTCCCGAGCTTCCAGGCCACGCCGCACCAGTACGTCGCCGCGCCTGCCAAGTACCTCACCCAGCCCGGCAAAGATCCGCGCCTGCGCTTCGAGATCGAAGGCGGCAAGGTCAGCGTGATGCACGTCGGGCTGATGCCCGAACTCGGCTACGTCGAAGGCTGCGCCTGAGCCTCTGCATCCGACCGAATCGACGGTGCGGGCGGTGGCTGCGGGCAGGCGATTAGGCGGATGGGCCGAACCATGCTACACCATGGCTGCCGACGTCGAATTTTGCGACGGACTTTGCCGGTTAACGAGCGCTCGAACCCCCAAACAACGCTGCGGGGAAAGGGCGTGGTTTGGACGACGATTTCCCTTGGATTGACGCACTGACGCACAACCTCGTCAGCACGCTGCGGCGAGGCCACCGAGCATTCCAGGAAAGGAATCACCCCATGCCTATCGGCACCGTAAAGTTTTTCAATGCAGACAAGGGCTATGGTTTCATCCAGCCCGAAGATGGCGGCAAGGACAGTTTCGTTCACATTTCCGCGGTTCAGGCCTCGGGCATGATGACGCTCGATCGCGATCAGCGCGTTTCCTACGAAGTCGAAACCGGTCGCAACGGCAAGGAATCGGCGGTCAACCTCGCTTCGGCCTGACGCCACACCGCCCGGGCGGCCTCTGGCCGGCCCGGGCATTCGTGACCGGTCCGAAGCGAGGAGAATACGATGAGCATCACTTTCGAACACGCCACCGAACGCGCCGAAGCGGCAGCGCGCGAGGCTGAAGGCGCCAAGCTGGACAACGTGCGCGACCGCGCGCTGCGCTCCGAGGCGGCCTGGCGCAAGATGGCAGATCAAGCGCTGAAGACCGAAGAAGCTCGCCGCAAACGCGAGGACGATGCTCGCCGCGCCCGTGAAGAGCGCGAGGAAATCGCCGGCGCCGCCTGAGATGCGCAAGGCTTTGGCCGGCGGCGCGATGGCCTGCGCGATGGTGTCGCTCGCGGCCTGCCATCAGGGGCATGGCAGCGGCGATTTGCCGGGCGATCCGGACGATCACACGCCCTTCGCGCGCATTGCCGAGGGCGATACGGTGCGGCTCACCGGCACCGAGCCGTTCTGGGGCGGAACGGTCGCCTCGGGGACATTCACCTACACCACGCCCGAACAGCCCGATGGCGTCGCGATCCCGGTCGAGCGCTTCGCCGGGCGGGCGGGGCTGTCGTTCACCGGCGAGCTCGAGGGCAAGACGGTCGCGCTGATGATTACCGAAGGGCAGTGCAACGACGGGATGTCGTCCCGCCGCTATCCCTTCACCGCCACGCTCAAGCTGGGCGACGAGCAGCGCGAAGGCTGCGCCGCGACCGATGCGCTGCCGGCCACCGAAACGACCAATTGAACCCGCTGGCCGGGAACACCGGCGCGCTTAGTCCTCCGCCTTGAGACCGCGGGCCAGCAAGTCGCTGGCGATGCCGGCGACGTCGTCGGTGGGCAGGTCCTCGTTCCAGACCGCGAAGCGCAGGCCGAGGAACACGTTCATACCCATGATCGCCCAGGCATGGGCCTCGCTGACGTCGGGCCGCAACTCGCCGCGCGCCGCGCCGCGCTTCAGCCGCTCGTGGATGCGCCTGGCGGTCGTTTCGTAGTGCGCCCGGAAGCTTTCGGGATCGACGAACTCGGACTCGTCGATGATCCGGTAGATTTCCTTGTGTTCCCGGGCGAAGCGCAGGAACCCCGCCAGCGCCGCTTCCTCGGTCGCGATCGCCTCGCGTTCGGGATCGAGCGCCTTGCGGGCGGCATCGCGCACCAGGGCGGAGAGGTCCTGCACCAGGGCGTGGAACACTTCGTCCTTCGAATCGAAGTAGGTGTAGAACGTTCCCAGGGCCACGCCCGCCCGCCGGGTGATTCCGGTGATCGACGCGTCGTGGAAACCGCGCTCGCCGAATTCCAGAGCCGCAGCGTCCAGCAGTTTGCGCAAGGTTTTGCGGCCGCGTTCGGTTCTGGGAACCTTGTCGCCCGGAGGGAGCGGCGCACTCGATGTGTTCATTACGCCACAGCTACCGGCTTAACACCTCCCATGCAACGCGAACCGCAAAATTCTAAGTTGAAACATGATTCATGTTTCGATAGACGGCGGGCATAACAGAGGAACATGGGAGCTTTGGGATGCAACAGGTGGGCAATCTTTCCATTCGTACCAGCACGCTTGCACTGGCCGCGACGATCGCGGCAGGGATCGGTCTGGCGACACCGGTCATGGCGCAGGACGCGTCCGCCGCAGCGGAATCGATGGACGATGAGGGCGGCGCGATCGTCGTGACCGCACGCCGGCGCGAAGAGCGTCTGGTCGATGTGCCGATCGCGGTCACCTCGTTCAGCGGCGAGCAGTTGGCCAACAGCGGCGCGATCGACATCACCGAGATCGCGCAAACGGCGCCCAACGTGACGCTCGAACCCTCGCGCGGCACCAACTCGACGCTTTCCGCCTTCATCCGCGGCATCGGTCAGCAGGATCCGGTCTCGGGTTTCGAGCAGGGCGTCGGCATCTATCTTGACGATGTCTACCTCAACCGCCCGCAGGCGGCCGTGCTGGACATCTACGACGTCGAGCGGATCGAGGTTCTTCGCGGCCCGCAAGGCACGCTCTACGGTCGCAATACGATCGGCGGCGCGGTCAAGTACGTGACGAAGATGCTGCCCGAGGATTTTTCCCTCAAGGTCCGCGGTACGTACGGCATGTATGATCAGGCCGACGGCGTGGTCACGATGTCCGGGCCGATCGCCGACATCGTGCGGGTCGGCGGTTCGTTCGCGCGGCTTTCGCGCGGCGGCTTCGGTGACAACCTCACCAATGGCCTCGAGAACTATAACAAGGACATCTGGGCGGGCCGCGCCACTCTGGAAATCGGGGGTTACGACGAGCCGGTGCTCATTCGCATCTCTGGCGATTACACCCGCGACAAATCGAACCCGCGCGGTGGCCATCGCCTGATCCCCGGGCTCGTGACCGGCGCGCCGGTGCTCGACAACGTGTTCGATACGCGCGGTGGCCTCAACGATCCCGAGCAGGATATCGAGGCTTACGGCCTGGCGATGAACGTCTCGGCCGAATTGAGCGACACACTTACGCTGCGCTCGATCAGCGCGTGGCGCAAGGATACCTCGGAAACTCCGATCGACTTCGACGCGCTCCCCGCGGTCGATCTCGATGTGCCCGGCATCTACCGCAACCAGCAGACCAGCCAGGAATTCCAGCTGTTGTATGACGATGGCCCGCTGAGCGGCCTCGTCGGTTTTTATTACCTGTCCGCCGAAGCGGATACGCTGTTCGACACGCGGATCTTCACCACGGTACCCGGTCTCACCGCCTTCACCAAGGCGGCGGTCGATACCGAGACTTACGCGGTCTTCGGCGACTTCACTTACGACATCTCGCCGCAGTTCAGCGTTTCGGTGGGCGGGCGCTACACCTGGGACGAGCGCACGGCCGACATCCTGCGCCAGAACTATCTCGGCGGCGGCTCGCCTGTGTTCGGCGGGGCGGGCATCCTGTTCGGCGCGGCCAGCACGGATTTCACCGGCTCGGCGAAGTTCAACAAGTTCACGCCGCGCGCGTCGGTCAGCTTCAAGCCGACGCCGGACCACAACATTTACGCAAGCTACTCGCAGGGCTTCAAGGGCGGCGGCTTCGATCCGCGCGGGGTCGGCACCAATGCGCCCGACCTCGATGGCGACGGCGTGCGCTCGGATGCCGAAGTGGCCTCGTTCCTCAGCTTCCGGCCCGAGAAAGTCGACAGCTACGAGATCGGGTACAAGGGCAACTTGCTCGACGGCGCGCTTTATGTCGCGGCGGCGGCATTCTATGCCGACTACACCGATGTGCAGATCCCTGGTTCGGTGGCCTGCGACGTCAATGGCCTGCCCAGCTTCTGCGGCGTCGTTTCGAACGCCGGCAAAGCGCGGTTCAAGGGTCTCGAGCTCGAAACCAACGCCCGGCTCGCGCGCGACATGATGACGCCGGGGGACCGCCTGACCTTCAGTGGCTCGCTGGGCTACATCGATGCCGAGTACCGCGAGTACATTACCAATATCGGCGGCGTGCCGACCGACGTCGCGGACTTTCGCGAAGTGCAGAACACCCCGAAGTGGACCGCGAGCGGGACCTTGGGGTATGAGACGCCCCTTGGCGCGGGCACGCTGCGTCTGGCGAGCACGGTGTCGTACCGTTCGAAGACCTACCAGTTCGAAATCCCCAACCCTTACATCGACCAGAAGGGCTTCGCGCTGTGGGATGCGAACATAGTCTACCATTCGGACAGCAATTGGAGCATCGGGGTTCATGGCAAGAACCTGCTCGACAAGGAATACAAGACTTCGGGCTATACCTTCATCGCCGTGGATCCGGTGACCGGCGTACCGGCGATCGGTGCCAATGGTCTGCCCGTGCCGACGCTTGGGCCCGAAGGCACGCTGACCGCATTCTACGGCAACCCGCGGCAGGTTTTCGTGTCGGCCTCCATCGAATTCTGATTGGGAAGGGCGGGGGCCTGGCCCCCGCCTTTCGAAAGGAGCGACCTCATGGACTTCACCGTCCACCGCTACCGCAGCGCCTGCGGGACGCTCGACCTTGCCGCGCGAATCTGGGAGGCGCCGGGGCCGGAGCTGCTGCTGATGCACGGGCTGACGCGCAACGGTGCCGACTTCGAGCCGCTGGCACGGCATCTGGCGGGGCAGTACCGGCTGATCGCGCCGGACCAGCGTGGTCGCGGCTTGTCGGACCGCGATCCGGACCCGGCGAACTATCGCCCGGATATCTATGCCGCGGACATGTTCGCCTTGCTCGACGATCTTGGTATCCCCAGCGTCACGACGATAGGGACCTCGATGGGCGGCCTGATCGCGCTGGTGATGAACGCGATCCGGCCCCAAGTGTTCGATGCCCTGGTGTTCAACGACGTCGGGCCAGAGCTCGACCCGGCGGGTCTCGCTCGGATCGGTGGTTACGTCGGGCCGTCCGGACCGATGCAGTCGTGGACGGACGCGGCCGAACGATGCCGCGCCATCAATGGCGACGCGCTGCCGTATCTCGACGATGCGGACTGGCTCGCCTTCGCGCATCGCACATGCGTCGAGAACGCCGACGGCACGATCGACTTCGATTACGATCCGGCGATCGCCCAGGCCTTCGCCGACGCCGATCCGACGGCGGAGACTCCCGACGCATGGCCTTTGTGGGCTGCGCTCGATGGCAAGCCGGTGCTGGTGGTGCGCGGGGCGAATTCGGATCTGTTGTCCCGCCAGACCTTCGTCGCCATGGCCGCGCGCCATTCCGGCCCCTATGCATCCGTCGAAGTGCCGCGCGCGGGCCACGCTCCATTGCTCGACGAGCCTGAAGCGCTGGCCGCGATCGTGCCGTTCCTGAAGGAGCATTCGGGCAAACATGGCTGAAACCGCACTTGCGCGCGGCGCTTCGCGGACGCTTCCCGGCCCGAACACGGTGCTGGCGATGCTGCTGGCGGTCTACGTCTTCAACTTCGTCGATCGCCAGATCCTCGCCATCCTTGCTGCGCCGATCCAGGCGGATCTCGGCCTCGACGATTCGCAGATGGGGCTGCTCGGCGGCGTCGCTTTCGCGGTGCTCTATTCGACTCTCGGCGTGCCGCTGGCCTGGCTGGCGGACCGCACCAGTCGCAGTTGGGTCATTACCGGTTCGCTGGTGATCTGGAGCTTCTTCACTGCGCTTTGCGGCTTCGCGCAAGGGTTCTGGCATATCTTCCTTGCACGGCTCGGGGTCGGCGTCGGCGAGGCTGGCGGTGTCGCGCCGTCCTATGCGGTGATCGGCGATTACTTTCCCAGTTCGCGCCGCGCCTTCGCGCTATCGGTCTATTCGCTGGGCATCCCGGTGGGTTCGGCGATGGGCGTGCTGCTGGGCGGTTACATCGCCGCGAGCGTCGACTGGCGCGCGGCGTTCCTGGTGGTCGGCGCGCTTGGTCTGGTGCTGGCGATCCCGTTCAAGTTCATCGTGCGCGACCGGCCGCGCGCTCCGGCGAGCGCAGCGGTGCCCGAAATGCGTTTTGGCGAAATCGCGCGGATGCTGGCGGCCAAGCGCTCGTTCTGGCTGCTGGCTTTCGGCGCGGCATCCAGTTCGATGCTCGGCTACGGCCTCGCTTTCTGGTTGCCGAGCCTGCTGCAGCGCTCGTTCGGCCTCGATCTGGTCGAGACCTCATGGTTCATCGGCGCAGTGCTGATCCTGGGCGGCGTGACCGGGATGCTGGCCGGTGGCCGCTTGTCCGACCGGCTCGGCGCGGCGAGCCGGGCCTGGTATGCCTGGGTGCCCGCGATCGCGTTCGTGATCGCAGTGCCGCTGTTCGCCGGCGGGATCTGGGTGGCGAGCGTCGCGCTGGCCTTCGCGCTGTTCCTCGTGCCGCAAGCGCTGGCCTACGTCTGGCTCGGCCCGGTCCTGTCGGCGGTTCAGCACCTCGTCCCCGCGCCCGCGCGTTCGACTGCTTCGGCCATGTTCCTGCTGATCAACAACCTCATCGGGCTGGGCGGGGGTATCTATGCGCTGGGCGCCTTGTCCACTGCGCTCACGCCCGCTTACGGCAGCGAGGCGCTGCGGATGTCGATGCTGTTCTCGCTCGGGCTGTACTTGATCGCCGCGCTGCTGATGGGCCTTGCCGGCCGCCACTTGCCGCAGGATTGGGTGGACGAGGCGGGATAGCTCCGGCGCGCCCTCAGAACTCCTGGCGCGCCGCCTCGCGTTCGGCTTGTCGTTCCGCTTGGCGCTGTTCGCGCGCTTCGATGCGTTCCTGCTGCCGCGCTCGCCGGCGTTCGACTTCTTCGGCGATGGCATCGCCGTCGATGCTGAAGCCTTGTTCGTCGAGCCGCACGTCGACCGGCACGCCGCCGAAATCGGCAGTGATCGTCGCTTGTCCGTCCTCGATCCTCAGCCGCGAATTCTCGCCCATCGGAATATCGCCGAGGTCGGGCACGTCGAGCGGTTCGACCGGGCCGCTGGGGTTGGCGGCAGGGGCGGGTCTGGCGGGCGGGGCCGCGACCTTGCCGGAGGCGCGGCGCATGAAGTCCTTCCAGATCCGCGCGGGCGCGCTCCCGCCCGAAACGCCGTTCAGGGGCGAGTTGTCGTCATTGCCGATCCACACCCCGACCACGTAATCGCCGGCATAGCCGACGAACAGCGCGTCGCGGTTGTCCTGGGTGGTCCCGGTCTTGCCGAAGTTCGGCCCGCTCAGCATCGCCGCGCGACCCGTGCCTTGATTGATCGCCGCGCGCAGCATGTCCTCGATCGCCGCGTGCTGACGCCGCGAGAGCGAATCGCGGCCGTCGAACAGCGAGCCGATGAAGCCCTTCTCTTCGACCGGGAACGCGGTGGGCGTGATCGGGAAGCTGTTGGCGGCGACCCCTGCATAAGCGGCGGTCAGTTCGAGCAGGTTCATTCCCGATGTGCCGAGGGCGAGACTGGGATCGCCGCGAGCGAGTTTGGACCGGACGCCGAGGTCGCGCGCGGTCTGGATCACCGCGCGATCGCCGACGTCCTTGAACAGTCGCACCGCCGCGACGTTGCTCGACCGCGCGAAGGCATCGGCCAGCGTTATCGTGGGCGAATAGCGCCCGCCGGCGTTGCGCGGCTGATAGGCGCCGGTGGTGAAGGCGGTGTTGTCGATCGTGTCGTCGGGCTTCCAGCCCTCGCGCAGTGCCGCGAGGTAAACGAACAGCTTGAACGTCGATCCCGGCTGCCGCTTCGCTTGCGTGGCGCGATTGAACGGGGTCTTCGCATAGTCGGTACCGCCGACCATCGCGACCACTTCGCCGTTGCGCCGCATCGCCACCAGCGCGGCTTGCGCGCCTTTCGGCCGATAGCGCGCGATCGCGTCGCGCGCCGCCGCCTGAAGCCGCGAATCGAGCGTCGTCGTCAGCGTCGAACGGACGTAGCCGCCTTCGGCCAGCTTGCGCGCCTCGGGCAGCGCCCAGTCGGCGAAGTAGGTCCCGGTCGGTACGTCGCGCTGGGTGCGTACGTCGAGCACCGGGGTCGGCAAGGCTTTCGCCTGGGCCTCGGTGAGGTAGCCTGCGTCCACCATCGCCGCGATCACCGTGCGCATCCGGCGTTCGGCCAGCTTGAAATTGTTGGTCGGCGCATAGCGCGACGGCGCTTGCATGAGCCCGGCCAACATTGCGGCTTGCTCGGGCTTCAGGTTCTCCGGCTTGCGGTAAAAGTAGTGCAGCGAGGCGGCCCGCAGGCCATAGGCGTTGTCACCAAAGTAGGCGTTGGACAGATAGCGCTCGAGAATCTCGTCCTTGGTCAGCCAGGCTTCGAGCCAGAACGCGATCAGCGCCTCGCGGGCCTTGCGCGTCATGCTGCGCTCGGGCGTGAGGAAAGTGAACTTGGCGAGCTGCTGGGTGATCGTGCTGCCGCCCTGGGTCCGGTCGCTGGTGAGATTGCCCCAGGCGGCGCGCGCGATGCCCCAGGGGTCGACCCCCCAATGATCGTAGAACCGCCGGTCCTCGATCGCGATAAAGGCCTGCGCTACGTGCGGCGGCAGCTCGCTCATGCGCACCGGGGCCTCGACGTTCGCGCCCTTGCGTGCGATCGGCGTGCCGTCGGCGGCGAGCAGCGTGATCAGCGGCGGTTCGACCGGCTCCAACGACTTCGAGAGCGGAGCGGTGATCGCCAGCCACGCCACCGCCAGGATGAGCAGCAACAGCACGGCCGCGGTCGCCCGCGAAAACCACCACCAGAAGCCGCGGCCTGTCCGGGCCGGTTGCTCTCCCTCGCCAGAGACGGGTTCGCCGGCCGCGATGTCCCAATCTTCCAGCTCTTCGGAGGGGTGGGGGGCGTGTTGTGAATCCATCGGTGGTCTGGCGCTGTCATACAGGCAAACCGGCATCGCAGGAAACCGGGTTATGACGAACGTCGATCCTGGCTCGACCTAACGCCCTGCCGCCGCATTGGCGGCATCGCTCGCCAGCTTGTCGACGCGTTCGTTCTCGACGTGGCCGTCGTGACCCCGGACCCATTGCCAATGCACCTTGTGGCGGCGGACCCCTTCGATCAGATCGTGCCACAAGTCGGCATTGCGGACCGGCTGCTTGCTGGCGTTGACCCAGCCTTTTTTCTGCCAACCGTGAATCCATTTGGTCATGCCGTCGATCACGTACTTGCTGTCCGAATGGATCGTGACCTCGCAAGGTTCGATCAGCGCATTGAGCGCCTTGATCACCGCGGTCATTTCCATGCGGTTGTTGGTCGTATCGGCCTCCGAGCCCGACAATTCCTTTTCATGTTGCCCCATGCGCAAAAGTACGCCCCAGCCCCCGGGCCCGGGATTGCCCTTGCAGGCACCATCCGTAAAAATGTCCACCTGTTTCAAAATCTTCGTCCCGCGTTCAGATCACGTCTTGAAGATTCCGGCATGCCGGGGGTCGGCGTAGAACTCAAGCCTGCGTGCGAACGCCATGGGGTCCTTGGGCGTGACGAGGGCGTCTGCCGGGGTGTTCATCCAGTCGTAGGCGCGCGTCGCCAGAAACCGCAGCGACGCGGCGCGGCCGAGCAAGGGGAGCGCCTCGCGCTCTGCCGGCAAGAGCGGACGCACGGCAGCGTACCCCTCTAGCAGCGCGCGCGAGATCGCGGGATCGAAGTCGCGACCCGCATCCCCGAAACACCAGGCGGCGTGCGTCACCGCGATGTCGAACGCGGTCACATCGGTACAAGCGAAATAGAAATCGATGAGACCGCTCACCGTGTCGCCAAGCATCAGCACGTTGTCGGGAAACAGGTCCGCGTGGATCACCGATCGCGGCAGATCGCCCGGCCAGTCGCGCTCCACCGTCGCCAGCTCGCGCGCGACGAGATCGCCGAGCCCGGGATCGATGGTCTGCAGGCCGTCATGGCCGCACCCGTCGAGCAGCGAATGCCAGGCGGCAAGGTCCATCGAATTGGCGCGTTCCATCGGAAAATCGGCGGCGGCGAGGTGGACGCGAGCGAGCGCGGCGCCCACGGCGCGCGCTTGCGCGGGCGTGGGGGCACTGACCGAAACGCCGGGCAGGAACTCGATGAGCGCCAGGGCCTTGCCCTCGTGCTCGCGGTATTTGCAGTCGTCGCGATCGTGGATCGTGCGCGGCACAGGGCAATCGCGCGCGGCGAGATGATCGAGCAGGCCGAGGAAAAAGGGCAAGTCGGCGACTTCGGTCCGCCCTTCGTACATCGTCAGGATGAAGCGCTGCGAGGCACGATCGGCAGCTCGGGTTTCGATCAGCCAGTTGCTGTTGGAAACGCCTTCGGCAATCCCTTTTGCCGATACGAGCTCTCCGACATCGAACGCGCCAACGATCGCTGCCAGGTCCTCGGCGCCAAGCCGCGTGTAAACCGCCATGTCTGGTTCAGTCGACGAGTTGGCGCGGCAACTTGAACGTGATCCGTTCGCGCGCGGTCACGATCTCTTCGGCCTCGACCGTCCGCAGTTCGCGCAGGCGTGCCAATACTTCCTCGACCAATGCCTCGGGCGCGGAGGCACCGGCGGTAATGCCGAGAGTGTCGACGTCTTCGAGCCAATCGGCCTCGATTTCGCAGCCGCGCTGGATCATCCGCGCTTGCGCTCCGGACCGTTCGGCGACTTCCACGAGCCGCAACGAGTTGGAGCTGTTCGGGGCGCCGATCACCAGCACCATTTCGCAGCGCGGGGCAATTTCCTTGACCGCTGCCTGACGATTGGACGTCGCATAGCAGATGTCTTCGGCCTTGGGCGCGATGACTTGCGGGAAGCGCTCGTGGATCGCGGCAATGATCGCGGCGGTGTCGTCGACGGAGAGGGTGGTCTGCGTGAGATAGGCAAGCTCGGTCTCTTCGGGGACCTGGAGCCCGGCGACATCGGCTTCGGTCTCGATCAGGGTCATCGTGCCCGCCGGGACTTGGCCGAAGGTGCCGATCACTTCGGGATGGCCGGCATGGCCGATGAACAGGATGTGCCGACCCGCTTCGATCTGGCGTTCCGCCTGGCGATGCACTTTGCTGACGAGCGGGCACGTCGCATCGAGCCATTCGAGTCCGCGTTGGGTCGCGGCAGCCGGAACCGATTTGGGCACGCCATGTGCGGAAAAGATCACGGGCACGCCATCGGGGACGTCGTCCAGGTCTTCGACGAAGATCGCGCCCTTGGCCTTCAGGCCATCGACGACGTAGCGGTTGTGCACGATCTCGTGCCGCACGTAGACGGGCGCGCCGTACCGCGCCAGCGCGCGTTCGACGATCTCGATGGCACGATCGACTCCGGCGCAAAAGCCGCGCGGGGCGGCGATCAGGAGGTGGAGCGGGCGTTTGCCTGTGGGAAAGGGCGCATTCATCTCGTGGCATCTAGCGCTTTGCCGCCCGCCTCGCTAGGGCACCTGACCATGGAAATGCCAAGGACGACACCATGACCGTACGCCGCCGCCTAGCCGCAACCGCCCTGTGCGCTGCCGCCGCGATGGCCGGGCTGAGCGGATGTCGCTCCAAGGGCGACATCGTCGTGGACCAGGGCGTGGGTATCACCGCTGTGCGTTCGCGCTGCCCGGCGGTCGGAATTCCCGACTATACCGGCGATATCACACTCTTTCGCACCGCTGGCGCCAAGACCGCGGACAACATCGATCTGGTGGCGGCGATGACAAACGTGCGCTCGACCTGCAGCGAGAATGCCGACAAGGTCTACGCCAACGTGAGCTTCGACGTGCTGGCACGGCGCAACGATACCAGCACGGCGCGGCAAGTGAGCGTTCCGTTCTTCGTCAGCGTGCTGCAGGGCGGAACCTCGGTGGTGAGCAAGCGTGTCGGTCAAGTGACGCTGGACTTCGCGGCCGGTGCCGCCCGCGCGCAGGCCAAGGGCAGCGGCGGGGCCTATATCGATCGTTCCGCGGCGACTCTGCCCGACGAGGTTCGCGATCGAATCACGCGTAGGCGCAAGGCGGGCGATCTCGATGCTGCGGTCGATCCTCTGGCCGATCCCGAAGTGAAGGCGGCGGTTGCGCGGGCTTCGTTCGAAGTTCTCCTCGGCTTCCAGCTCGACGACGCGCAAGTGGCCTATAACGCCACGCGCTGAGGCGGATCCGTCAAGGCCGTCTCGATGGCGGCGCGGGCCGCGCGGGTGATCGTCTTGCGGTCGGAAAGGGCGGGGCCCACCAGTTCAGGCAGGATGGAGACGGTCGCATCGAATGGCCGGCGCCGGGCCAGGACGCGGAGAAAATTGTCGACTCCCGGTTCCTCGCCGACCCAGGCAATGTCCTGCATGTCGCGGCCGTAATCGATCGCCACGGGCACTACCGCAGTGTTTTGCGGCAAGGGAACGAGGGCGGAAACCAGCGCGGATTTGAACGGCAGAAGAGGTGCGCCGGGGCCGGTGGTGGCTTCGGGAAACAAGGTCAGCGCCCCGGTTTCGCACAGCGCCTGCCGCACTTGCTCGACTTGCGCCGCCACACTCCCGCGATCCGCGCGCGCCACAAAGACCGTATCGTTGAGCCGGCACAGCCATCGCAATGGACCGAAGGCGGCGAGACCATCGTGCGCGATGAACGCGCAACCGGTCGTGCTCGCAAGCACGCAGATGTCGAGCCAGCTGACGTGATTGGCGAGGAAGAACGCGCGCCCTTGCGGCAAGTCGCCTATCCGTCGGACCCGAACGCCTGCGATCCGCGCTACGCCGCCAAGAAAGCGCGCGGGCACGGGGTTGCGTCGTAAGAACGGTCGCAGCAGATAGAAGGCAACCAGCGCCACGAGCAGAAACCCGGCCATGGCGGCGATCCGAACGGCAACGCGCGGCCAGCGCGCCAGGGGTATTCGCTGGGCTCGGTCGCGCGGTTCCGAACCGCTCACTCGCGGCCCGCTTCGGCCTTCTTCTCGAGCCGGACGCCAAACAGTTCCATACGGTGATCCACGAGGCGAAAACCGAGGCGTTCGGCAATCTGACGTTGCAGCGATTCCAGCTCGGGATCGACGAATTCGATCACTGCACCGCTCTCCACATCGATCATGTGATCGTGATGGGCTTCGGGCGCCGCTTCGTAGCGCGCCCGCCCGTCACCGAAATCGTGGCGGTCGAGAATGCCGGCTTCTTCAAACAGGCGCACGGTGCGGTAGACGGTCGCGATCGAGATGCCGGGGTCGATCGCCGTCGCGCGCTCGTGAAGTTTCTCCACGTCTGGATGATCGACGCTCTCGGAAAGGACGCGGGCGATGACACGACGCTGTTCGGTGATACGCAGACCACGTTCCGCGCAAAGGGCTTCGATATCGATTGGCTGGTTCACGAAGGCTCCTTAACGGAAAATGCCGCACCCGCCAATCAGGCGGGCGCAGCATTTCCCCATACGCGCGGCCTTGCGGCCACACGTTCGCTGCATGAGAATTCAGCTCAAGCTGCGGATGTGGCGGAAGCCTTGGGCTTGCGTCCACGACGAGCATTGGGCTTGCGGCCAAGACCAATCTTCTTCGCGAGTTCGCGGCGCTTTTCGGCATAGTTCGGCGCGACCATCGGATAGTCGGCGGGAAGGTTCCAGCGCTGACGATATTCGTCGGGCGTCATGTTGTAGTGCGTCATCAGGTGGCGCTTGAGCATTTTCAGCTTCTTGCCGTCTTCCAGACACACGATGTAATCGGGCTTGACCGATGCGCGCACCGAAACAGCCGGTTCCGGCTTGGGCTGTTCGACCGTCTCGGCCGTGCCGAGGCCGGAGAGAGCGCCATAGACGTTGGTAATGAGCGAGGGCAGGTCCTCGACATTCACGTTATTGTTGCTGACATGCGCGGCAACGATATCGGAAGTCAGGGTAATCAGGGTTTCGCTCACGTCGGGGGCGATATTTTCCATTAAGGTGGCTTTCTTTATCTGAATGTGTGCGACCACATTTTTTTTGGTGCGAAGTTGATTCCGGGACTTCGCCTGAGCGAGCATGTACGAGCATTTTTGCCGATTACAAGACAGCTAAAGTAATGAATCGTGGATTTCCCCACAAATTACATGAAATCCGAAAAATCGAAACTGTCTGGCGCGGCTCTACAAGGTCCGCGCATACGTAATTGCGTCAATTCGGCTGCTTGTTAACGTTCGGTAATAATCGGCGCGCCTTCCGATCGACTGAAAACCATTCCCTTCGTAAAGCTGCTGCGCGCGGTTGCCCTCGCGCATTTCCAGGTAGACCCGTTCAGCCCCCCGTTCCTTTGCAGCATTCAGGTAAGCGCGAAGTAAACGCGCACCATGGCCTCTTCCCCTGTAAGCTGGGCGAACCGCGAACAGCAGCAGTTCTTCTTCGTCGAAGCCTCGTCGCGACAAAGCAAAGCCGATGCATTGCTCGGCATCGAAATGGAGCAGCGCATCGCAGTTGCCGATGCGCATGGCGTCTTCGACCTGGCGGCGAGTCCAGGCTTCCCGGTAGTGCGGATCGAATGCTTCGGACATGACCAGCATGATGCAATCGACGTCTTCGGGAACGGGGAGATGGCCGGGCAAGATCACCGGTTCAGGCCCGGCTGACGGATGGCCGGGCATCGGGTCCGCGACCGTAAAGCGGCACCAGCGATGCAGTGAGCTCGAATTCGCGAAGCTCGGCGAAGCGCCGCGCGTCGGGCAGGATCGACAAGGCGCGGCCCGATCCGCGCGCGGCCACCAGCGCATCGGCTTGCGATCCTGCGACGAGATCCTCGTCGATTTGCGCGACCGCCGTGGCCGGGGGAAGCGACGCCAATTCGCGGGTGACCTCGCCCGCGGACCCGAAGCCGGCGGTGAACCATTCCCCGTGCCCCCCGGTCGTGACGACCGCGACGGGTTGATTGCCGCAATCCGCCCGGGCCATCGCGGCGATCAGGGACAGTGTCGCAAAGCCTGCCAGTTCAGTGCGCCAGGCAAGTGCCAGGCCACGCGCCGCGGCCAGGCCCACTCGCACGCCAGTGAAGCTGCCGGGGCCGAGCGATACGACGATCCGCTCTGCGCGGCCGCGTCCGGGCAGTTCCGAAATCATCGGGACGAGCCTTTCGGCATGGCCTCGGCCCAGATGCTCCCAGGTCCCGGCAACGAGCTCGGAATCGTCGAACAGGGCGACCGAGCAAGCTTCGCTGGCGCTTTCGATCACGAGAGTGCGCACGGGGTCCTCGCCCGTCAGGTCCGCAGGCTCAGGCGGCCCGGACTTCGGTCACTTCAGGGACGTAGTGCTTGAGCAGCCCTTCGATCCCCTGCTTCAGCGTCGCGCTCGACGAAGGGCAACCCGAACAGGCACCCTGCATCGCGAGATAGACCACGCCGCCGCGAAAGCCGCGATAGACGATGTCGCCGCCATCGTTGGCGACGGCCGGCCGCACGCGGGTTTCGATCAGATCCTTGATCTGCGCGACAACATCCGCATCGGCGGGATCGTCGTCCATCTCGGTCTCTTCGGCAGGAACCGAAATGCCCGAAGCGTCGCCGCCTGCGAACAGCGGCGCACCGGACACGAAATGATCGAGCAGGATTGCCACCACTTGCGGTTTCAATCCCGCCCACTGGACACCGGGTGCAGCGGTGACCGAAACGAAATCACGGCCGAAAAAGACCCCGGTCACGTCGCCCAGATCGAACAATGCTTCGGCCAGCGGCGAAGCGGCCGCAGCTTCCGGATCGGCGAATTCGCGGGTTCCATCCGGCATCACTTGCCTTCCGGGAAGGAATTTCAGCGTTGCGGGGTTGGGCGTCGTTTCGGTTTCTATGAACATGTTAGCGATTTAGGTCCTGGGGCGTTGCGGTCAAGTGCACGATAGGCCTTATAAGAAAGAGTTCGCAGGCTCGTCGCACCACGACGAGCCACCAAGATTCATTCCAATTCACTGGTCCTTAAGGCAGCGCGACCCTATACCAGTCGGATGTCTAATATTTCGCGCGCCGCCGTCGCGCTCGCCATCAGCCTCGCTCAGATTTCGACGACTTCGTCGCTCGCCAGTGCCCGCGACGGTCAGGTTCTGTCGCCGCCGATCAAGGCCTCCGACGCGCCTTCGGCAGTTCCCGTCGATAATGGTGGCTCAGCCGCCAACCAGGTGCCCTGGCTCTACCGGGGCAGCGATGTCCCGCCCGATCTGGATTGGAAGTTCGGCGAACTCGACAACGGTTTGCGTTACGCGGTGCGCAAGAACGGCGTGCCCCCGGGGCAGGTCTCGATCCGCATCCGGGTCGATGCCGGATCGCTCTACGAGACCGATGCCGAGCGCGGCTATGCGCACTTGCTCGAACACTTGCTGTTCCGCGAATCCAAATACATCCCCGATGGCGCCGCGATCGCGACGTTCCAGCGGCTCGGCGCCTCGTTCGGCAGCGACACCAATGCCGAGACGACGACGACGCAGACGGTGTACAAGCTCGATCTGCCCGATGCGACGCCGCAGTCGCTCGACGAGACGTTCAAGCTGCTTTCGGGCATGGTCACCGCGCCCAAGCTGAGCGCGTCCAACATCAAGTCGGACCTGCCGATCGTTCTATCCGAAATGCGCGATCGCGGCGGTGCCGCCAAGCGCGTGCAGGAAGCGATGCAGTCGACCTTCTACGAAGGCCAGCCTCTGGCCGAACGCTCTCCGATCGGCACGCTCGACGTTTTGAATGCCGCCACGGCGCAAAGCGTGCGCGCTTTCTATCAGCGTTGGTACCGCCCGCAGAACGTAGTCGTGATCGTTGCCGGCGATGCCGAGCCCGAAGTCTTCGCCGCCGAGATCGCCAAGTGGTTCGGGGCGTGGAAACCGGCAGGCAAGGCCACGGCGGCGCCAAGCTTCGGCGATCCGATCGCACCCGAAGCCGTACCCGTCGCCGCGGCAGCCACACACGGCAGCAAGACGCCGATGGCGATCGAAGGATATACCCCGCCACCGGTGGGGCAAACCAAGGTTCTCGTCGAGCCGGATCTGCCGAGTTCGGTGACTTACGCCATTCTGCGGCCGTGGCGGCAAGTCGATGACACGATCGTCTACAACCAGGGCTTGATGACCGATGCGCTGGCGCAGGCGATCATCAACCGTCGGCTGGAATCGAAGGCGCGCATGGGCGGCTCGTTTCTCACCGCGCAAGTCAATCAGGACGACGTCGCGCGTTCTGCCGATGCGACCTTCGTGCAAGTCACCCCGCTGACCGATGACTGGCAGTCCGCACTCAAGGACGTGCGCGCGGTGATCGCGGATGCGCTGGCAAACCCGCCGACGCAGGCCGAGATCGATCGCGAAGTCGCCGAACTCGACGTTGCATTCCAGGTGCCGGTCGAACAGCGTCGCCTGCTGCCCGGCGCGAAGCTTGCGGACGACCTCGTCAACGCGCTCGACATTCGCGAGACGGTGGCCGCGCCCGATGCCGTTCTGCGCATCTTCCGCGAGACCGTTCCGCTGTTCACGCCCGCAGCGGTGTTGCAGCATACCCGCCAGCTGTTCGAAGGCACGGTGAACCGCGCCGTGTTCGTGACACCCAAGCGCGGGCTCGCCAACGATGCCACGTTGCGCACCGCGCTGATCGATCCGGTCGCAGCCGACAGCAGCGTGCGCCTCGCATCGACCGAACCGGTGTCGTTCGACAAGCTGCCGGCGATCGGCGCGCCGGGTCAGATTACTTCGGCCGCGCCCACCGGTTTGCTGGATATTCAGCAGATCGAGTTTGCCAACGGCGTCAAGGCACTGCTCTGGCCGGTCAAGGAAGAGCCTGGACGCGTGACGGTGAAAGTGCGCTTCGGCGGCGGCTATCGCGCGATCGCGCCGAAGGACGCACCTTACGTGACGCTGGGCGAGATGGCACTGGTCAGTTCCGGGGTCGCGACGCTGGGCCAGGAAGAGCTCGACCGTATCTCGACCGGGCGTAAGATGGGCTTCAAGTTCGACGTCGAAGACGCCGCGTTCCAGTTCACCGCCGAAACGCGCCCCGCCGATCTTGCCGACCAGCTCTATCTGTTCGCTGCAAAGCTGGCGCTCCCGCGTTGGGACGAGAACCCGTTCCTGCGCGCCAAGGCGGCGGCCAAGATCCAGTACGAGGCGTACTCGACATCACCGCAAGGCGTGCTCAACCGCGATCTGCAATACTATCAGCGTGGCAAGGACCCGCGTTTCGAGACGCCGACTCCGGCCGAAATCGAGAAGACGACGCCCAAGGGGTTCGAGCGTGTCTGGAGCGAAGCGCTGGCGAGCGGCCCCGTCGAAGTGCAGATCTACGGGGACTTCGACCTGGCCTCGACCGTATCCGCCTTGCAAAAGACTTTTGGCGCCCTGGCGCCGCGGACTGCGACTCAACCGCCTGCCGCGCTGGCGCAGATCAAGGAACCGATGCCGTCGGACAAGCCGGTGGTGCTGCGCCATCGCGGCGACCCCGACCAGGCGGCGGCGATCATTTCCTGGCCGACCGGGGGCGGATCGATGAACATCGTCGAATCGCGTCAGCTCGAGATTCTCACGCAACTGTTCACCAATCGCCTGCTCGACGCCGTGCGCGAGAAGCTGGGCGTGTCCTACGCGCCGTATGTCTATTCGACCTGGCCGGTGGACATGGCGGCGGGCGGTTCGATTACCGCGATGGCGCAAGTCGAGCCTTCGGCGGTGCCGGTGTTCTTCCAGACCGCCGACGAAATCGCGCAGGATCTCATCACCAATCCGCCCACCGAGGACGAATTGGCCCGCGTGATCGAGCCGCTGCGCCAGCAGGTAACCCGCGCCGCCTCGAGCTCGTCGTTCTTCATGGGGCAGATCGAGGGCGCGACCTACGATCCGGGGCGGTTGGCTTCGGTGCGTTCGGTGCTGATGGATTACACCGTGACGACGCCGCAGAAGATGCAGGCGCTCGCCGCGCGCTATCTGGGCAAAGACAATTCCTGGCGTCTGGAAGTGCTACCCGAGGCAACGAAGGTTGCGGCGAACCAAGGCAGTGCAGGAGCGCCCAAAGTGTCTGCGCGTTAATGCAGCGGGGCGGGTGGCGCGCTCAATCTTTGGGTCCGGTCTTTCGGTCGAGCATCCAGAGGTGGAAAAGATGCGTGGCCACCAAAGACAGCGCGACAAGGAAAACGACCGGGATCTCTAGCCCTTCCTGGCCGGGGTGCGGTTCGAGTGTGGCGACGGACACGACGACAGCGGTGAGGATGACGGCGGCCAGGCCAGGAGTGAAGGCCAGCGCCAGCTTGCGCGGTGCGCTCCAGGTCGGCTTGCCCTGCAGCGACCACTGCATCGGCAGGCGTTCGAGATGGCGAAATCGGTGATCCGCGCGGACCGAAAGCAGAATGAGCGCGCTGAGCGCTGCGATGCAAATCATTAGGGCCGCGATAAATTCCAGCATGTGCGTGCCTCCCTTTCGGTTAGCCAATGTCTCAAATCGCGTGGCACCATGCAAATCCCGCTACGATTGGCGTAGACGGCCATTGCGCATTTCGTCCTCTCGCTTTGCAATTCGTGCGCCGCGCCGCTATGTGGCGCGCCTTGCTTGCGGGACCCACTGATAGCGGCCCGCCCCTTGGAGTATTTGACGTGGCGACGAACTGGACACCGGAAAGCTGGAAAACGCGTGAAGCGCGGCACCTGCCTTCCTATGGCGACGAAGCGAAACTGGGCGAGGTCGAAGCCACGCTTGCGAAGTTTCCGCCGCTGGTGTTCGCGGGCGAAGCGCGCGATCTGAAGAAAGTTCTGGGCGAAGTCTCCGAAGGCCGCGGCTTCTTGCTTCAGGGCGGCGATTGCGCCGAAAGCTTCGCCGAGTTCACGGCCGACAACATCCGCGACACGTTCCGCGTGCTGCTGCAGATGGCGGTCGTGCTCACGTTCGCCAGCAAGCAGCCGGTGGTGAAGGTCGGGCGCATGGCGGGGCAGTTCGCCAAGCCGCGCTCCGCCCCGACCGAGAGCGTCGGCGGCGTCGAAATGCCGAGCTACTTCGGCGACATCATCAACGGCATCGAAGGCAATGCCGAAGCGCGTCGCAACGATCCCGAGCGGATGGTGCGCGCCTACACGCAGGCCTCCTCGACGCTCAATCTGCTGCGCGCCTTTGCGCACGGCGGCTATGCGAATCTGCGCCAGGTCCACCGCTGGACGATGGAGCACATCGGCCGCACGCCGCAGGGCGAGAAGTTCGAACAGCTTGCCGATCGCATCGGCGAAGCGCTCGACTTCATGACCGCGTGCGGGGTCGATCCCGAGACGGTGCCGCAGCTCGAAGGCACTGATTTCTACACCAGCCACGAAGCGCTGCTGCTGCCTTACGAGCAGGCGCTCACCCGCCGCGATTCGCTGACCGGCGACTGGTACGATTGCTCCGCGCACATGCTTTGGATCGGCGACCGCACGCGCTTCGAGAATTCGGCACACGTCGAATTCCTGCGCGGTGTCGGCAATCCGATCGGCATGAAGTGCGGCCCCAGCCTCGAGCCCGACGCCCTGCTGCGCATGCTCGACACGCTCAACCCCTCGCGCGAGCCGGGCCGGATGACGCTGATCAGTCGCTTCGGTCACGACAAGGTCGAGGACGGGCTGCCCAAGCTGGTGCGCGCCGTGAAGCGCGAAGGGCACCCGGTGGTCTGGTCGTGCGATCCGATGCACGGCAACGTGATCAAGACCGAGAGCGGCCTCAAGACGCGTCCGTTCGATCGCATCCTGTCCGAAGTGCGCGGCTTCTTCTCGGTGCACCGCGCCGAAGGCACGCACGCGGGCGGCATCCACATCGAGATGACGGGGCAGGACGTCACCGAATGCACCGGCGGCGCCATCGCCATCACCGACGAGGCACTCAAGGATCGCTATCACACGCATTGCGACCCGCGACTCAACGGCGCGCAGTCGATCGAACTGGCCTTCGAGATGGCGGACCTGCTCAATCTCGAAGCGACCGCCCGGCAGAAGCAGGCCGCCTGATCGCTAACTCGGACATCGCGCCCGCTAGCCCCCCACCAGGGCGAGCGGGCGCGACGCCTTCTGAAAATGCCCGTCTCCTTTCGGCTCGTGTCGAGGGAGCGAAACTTTGCGTCGCCCGTTCGCATGTGCCTGCCTTTTCGGGCATAATTTGCGATGCAAGGGAGCGTTGACCGTACCCGTGCGTTAAGGTTGCCATGTAAATGGCGGCATCGTCGTGCAAAGCGGAAATGGGGGCGGGTTTGGAAAATCAGTTTCGGAGCGTCCGAGAGCTGAGTACCGCGTTGGTCGCGCCACTGTCCGACGCGGATGCGACAATCCAATCGATGCCCGATGCTTCACCGGCAAAGTGGCACTTGGCGCATACGACCTGGTTCTTCGAAACGTTTGTGCTGCGCGATCATCTCGAAGGCTACGAATTGTTCAGCCAGGACTGGCCGTTTCTGTTCAATTCGTATTACGAGGCCGAGGGTCCGCGCCACACCAGAGCCGAGCGGGGCATGCTGTCGCGGCCGTCGCTGGCCGAAGTGCTCGATTATCGCGAGCACGTCGATGCGGCGATGGCGCCGCTGTTCGCGCGGCCTGAGCTCGCCGATCTGATAGAGCTCGGTCTCAATCACGAGCAGCAGCACCAGGAACTCCTGCTGACCGACATCAAGCACGCGTTCTCGCGCAATCCCCTGGGCCCGATCTACGCGCCGCGCGCGGGCCGTACCAAGCCCCGCCGCGAGGGCGGTTGGCGCGATCATCCCGGCGGCATCGCGCATCTCGGTCATGCAGGTAACGGCTTCGCGTTCGACAACGAAGGGCCGCAGCACCGCGTGCTCCTGGAACCTTTCGCGATGGCCGAGCAACTGGTCACCAACGGCGAGTGGCAGGACTTCATCGACGACGGCGGATACCGGGACGCGGCGTTGTGGCTGTCCGACGGATGGAGCTGGGTACAGCAGGAAAGCCGCGATGCCCCGCTATACTGGCGCGATGACGAAGAATTCACGCTTGGGGGATGGCGCGCTCGCGACGCCGACGCGCCGGTGACCCACATCTCGCATTTCGAGGCCGATGCCTATGCGAGCTGGGCGGGGCACCGCCTGCCGACCGAGTTCGAATGGGAAGCGCTCGCGCAAGGCGAAGACCGAGATGGCGGTGTGCAGCTCGACGATCCGGCGCAAGCCGATGGCAGCGTCCATCCCCACGGGTCCGACAGCCTGTTCGGCGATTGCTGGCAATGGACGCGCTCGGCTTACCTTCCCTATCCGCGCTTCAAAACCGCGGAGGGCGCGGTGGGCGAATACAACGGCAAGTTCATGAGCGGCCAGGCCGTGCTCAAGGGCGCGAGCTGCGCCACGCCGCGCGGCCATTCGCGCGCCTCTTATCGCAATTTCTTCTACCCCCATCAGCGTTGGCAGTTCACCGGCCTGCGCCTCGCGAAGGATCTTTGACCATGGCCTCTGTCGCCGCAGAACGCCCCGCCATCACATTCGAAGACGACGCAACCGAAAATCCCTTTCGCGACGACGTGCTCGCCGGGCTTGCGCAGGAGCGCAAGGCGATCCCCGCGCGCTGGTTCTACGACATGCGCGGCAGCCAGCTGTTCGAAGACATTACGCGCCTGCCCGAATACTATCCGACTCGCGCCGAAGTGGCGGCCCTTCAGGAGCATGGCGCCGCGCTCGGCGAAGCGATCGGCGAGGGCCGCATCGTCGTGGAATTCGGCGCGGGCAGTTCCGCCAAGACGCCGCTGCTGCTCGACCGGATCGCGCCGAGCGCTTACGTGCCGATCGACATCTCGGGCGATTTCCTGCGCGAATCCTGCGAGGGGTTTTCGCGCCGCTATCCCGAATTGCCCGTCTTTCCGATCGAGGCCGATTTCACGCGACCCGTGCCGATCCCGTCGGAACTTCTGGATCATGAGCGGCTCGGCTTCTTCCCGGGTTCGACGATCGGCAATCTCGAACCCGATGCGGCGGTCGATCTGCTGCGCGAAATGCACCGTACTCTCGGCTCGGGAAGCCTCCTGCTGATCGGCATGGACCGGATCAAGGATCGCGAAACCCTGGTATCCGCCTATGACGATGCGGCAGGTGTGACCGCCGCCTTCAATCTCAATCTCGTTCATCGCATCAACCGCGAGCTCGACGGGACGATCCCGGTCGATGCGATCCGCCACAAGGCCGTGTGGAATCCCGATCGCGCCCGGATCGAGATGCATCTCGAAGCGACGCGCGAGATTCGCTTCCAGGTCTGCGGGCGCACCTTCAGCTTGCGCGCCGGCGAAAGCGTCCACACCGAAAACAGCCACAAGTACGACGAGCCCGGGGCCCGGACCTTGCTGCTGGCCGGGGGCTGGGAGCCGCTCGAATTCATGACCGACGCGGAGTCGCGCTTCATGATCGTGCTGGCCCGTGCGATGGGTGACGGCATCACCCCCTAAGGGCGTCTCATCATCGTGTGTCGCGCGGCATCGGCAGTCTGTCGCGTGCGCCCTTCGGGAGCTGGCCGGGGGCGGAGTCGCCGCATGACCGGACTCCGGTCTCGCGGCACGCGCTTCGATGCGCTAACGGCACTGCATGTGGCATTTCTGGATCGATCGCGGCGGCACGTTTACCGATGTCGTCGCTCTGTCTCCCGCAGGCGCGGTCGAGACGCGCAAGCTGCTTTCCGCGCATCCCGAACGGTATGAGGATGCGGCGATCCAGGGCATCCGCGACACGCTCTGCCTGAAACCGGGCGAGCCGATCCCGGCCGCCACGATCGCCAGCGTCAAGATGGGCACCACGGTCGCCACCAATGCACTGCTCGAGCGGCAGGGCGAGCCGACCGTGCTCGTGACGACGCAAGGTTTTCGCGACGTCCTGCGCATCGCCTACCAGAACCGGCCGCGGCTGTTCGATCGGCAGATCGTCCTGCCCGATCGGTTGGAGCAACGCGTGATCGAGGCGATCGAACGCGTGGATGTATCGGGCGAGGTGCTGGTGCCGCTCGACGAAGATCGGGTCCGGGAAGATCTCGCTGAAGCGCGGGCTTCGGGCTGCACTTCAGCCGCGATTGTGCTCATGCACGGCTACCGCTTCACCGAGCACGAAGCGCGGATCGCGGCGATCGCCGAGGAACTGGGCTTTGCGCAAGTCTCGGCGAGCCACCGTGTCAGCCCGCTGATGAAGATCGTCGGACGCGGCGATACGACGCTGGTCGACGCCTACTTGTCGCCCGTGCTGGCCCGCTACGTGCGGCAGGTCGATGCGGCGCTGGGCGGCGAGGTGCCCTTGTCCTTCATGCAGTCGAACGGCGGGCTTGCCGGGACCGGCGCCTTCCACGGCCGCGACGCGATCCTCTCGGGGCCGGCGGGCGGCATCGTCGGCATGGTCGAAACCGCCAGGGCGGCGGGCTTCGGGAAGGTCATCGGCTTCGACATGGGCGGGACCTCGACCGACGTCTCGCACTACGCGGGCGAACTGGAGCGGACGCTGGAGACAGTGGTCGCGGGCGTGCGGCTGCGCGTGCCGATGATGGCGATCGACACCATCGCGGCGGGCGGCGGCTCGATCTGCCGGTTCGACGGAGCGCGACTGCGGGTCGGGCCGGAATCGGCGGGCGCGGATCCGGGACCGGCTTGTTATCGGCGCGGCGGGCCGCTGACGATCACCGACTGCAATGTCATGCTGGGCAAGCTGCAGCCCGATTGCTTCCCGCAAGTGTTCGGGCCCGGCGGCGATCAGCCGATCGATGTCGGCGTGGTGCGCGAGCGCTTCGCTGCGCTGGCGGACGCAATCGCCGCAGCAGGGCTACCCTCGCGCAGCCCCGAGGAACTGGCCGAGGGTTTCCTCGCGATCGCGGTCGATGCCATGGCCAACGCGATCAAGAAGATCTCGGTCGCGCAAGGGCACGACGTGGCGGACTACGTTCTCTCGTGCTTCGGGGGCGCGGCGGGGCAGCATGCCTGCCTGGTGGCCGATGCGCTGGGGATGAAGCAGGTGCTGGTCCATCCGCTGTCGGGTGTGCTCTCGGCCTACGGCATCGGCCTCGCCGACCAGCGGATCGTCCGTCAACAGGCGCTCGAAGCCGAGTTGGCCGACGAGAGCCTCGCGCATGCCGCGACGCTGTTCGACGCGCTCGAAGCCGAGGCACGGCGCGATATCGAGCCGCACGGCTTTCGCACAGACGCAGCGCGCGTGCGGCGCAGCCTGATGGTCCGCTATCAGGGCACCGACACGCCGATCGAAGTCCCCGAGGCTGATGCCGCAGAGGTGCGCGCTGGTTTCGAGGCGGCCTACGAACAGCGCTTCACCTTCACCAGCCCGGATGTGCCGCTGATTATCGAATCAGTCTCTCTCGAACTGGTCATTCCGCCGGAGCAGGCCCGCGCGGGGACCGGCGCGGTTCACGAACCGGAAACCGAAGAGCGCAAGGTCGAGGCCTTCACGGCCGGAGCCGCGCAGTCCACGCGCATCCTCCCGCGCCGCGCGCTCGCGCCGGGCAAGACTTTAGCCGGGCCCGCCATCGTCCACGACGAGACGGCGACGATCGTGGTCGAGCCGGGCTGGTCACTAGTGTGGCGTGAGAGCGGCGAGATCGTGATGACGCGCCTGGAAGTGCGCGCTGGCGAAGCCCCTGCCGACGGCGACATCGCGCTCGATCCCGTGCGGCTGGAGATCTTCAACAACCTGTTCATGGCCATCGCCGAGCAGATGGGGCAGGCACTGCAGAACACCGCGCTTTCGGTGAACATCAAGGAACGGCTCGATTTTTCATGCGCGCTGTTCGATGGCGCGGGCGCATTGATCGCCAATGCGCCGCACATGCCAGTGCATCTGGGCTCGATGGGCGACAGCGTGCGCGCGGTGCGTGACAAGGCCACCGCGACGCGAGGATTGCGGCCTGGCGATGTGTACCTGGTCAACAATCCCTATCGCGGTGGCACGCACTTGCCCGACCTCACCGTCGTCATGCCGGTGTTCGACGAGACGGGTGCGGTCTCCTTCTACGTCGCCGCGCGCGGGCATCATGCCGATGTCGGCGGGACGACGCCGGGTTCGATGCCGGCAGACAGCCACTCGCTCGAGGAAGAAGGCATCCTGTTCGACAGTTTCCTGCTGGTCGAGCAAGGGCGGCTGCGCGAACAGGCGTTTCGCGAAGCGCTTGGTTCCGGTTCATGGCCTGCGCGCGATCCGGACCGCAACGTCGGCGACGTTCGCGCCCAGATCGCCGCATGCGCGCGCGGGGCAGCCGAGATCCGCAAGATGGTCGCGCATTTCGGGTTGCCGACCGTGCTCGCCTACATGCGCTTCGTGCAGGACAACGCCGCCGAGGCGGTGCGCCGGGTGCTCGATCAGTTGCCCGACGGCAAGTTCCGCTGCGAGATGGACGATGGCGCGCATGTCGATGTCGCCATCACCGTCGATCGCGCGGCGCGGCGGGCGCGGATCGATTTCACCGGCAGCAGCGGCGAGCATCCGGGCAACTTCAACGCTCCGCCCTCGATCTGCCGGGCGGCAACCCTTTATGTTCTGCGCACGCTGATCGATGAGGACATCCCGATGAACGACGGCTGCCTCGAGCCGGTCGATCTCGTCATCCCCGAGCATACGCTGCTCGCGCCCTCGTGGCCCTCGGCGGTCGTCGCGGGCAATGTCGAGACCAGCCAGGTCATTACCGACGCGCTCTACGGCGCGACCGGCACGCTGGCCGGCGCTCAGGGGACGATGAACAACTTCACTTTCGGCGATGAGACTCGGCAGTATTACGAAACGATCTGCGGCGGATCGGGCGCCGGCCCGGATTTCGACGGGACCTCGGCGGTGCACACACACATGACCAATAGCCGGATTACCGATCCGGAAGTGCTCGAATGGCGCTTCCCGGTTCTACTCGAAGCGTTCGAGATCCGCGAGGGATCGGGCGGGGCAGGGCAGTATTGCGGCGGTGATGGCGTGCGACGCCGCATCCGGTTTCTCGCGCCGATGACCGCGACGATCCTCGCCAACCGCCGCAAGGTGCCGCCGGCCGGGCTTGCGGGCGGCTCGCCGGGCGCGGTCGCGCGCAACTGGGTCGAGCGGACCGGCGGCGAGATCGAAACATTGGGTGCGACCGGTAGCGTGACGATGGCGCCCGGCGATGTGTTCGTGATCGAGACGCCCGGCGGCGGCGGATACGGCGCGCCTTGAGCGCTGGATTGCGCACTCCAAGCCGCCGATAGAGGAAGCACCCGCGCCGTTTGGCGGGTACACAGCACGCTGCGGTTTCGCCGAAACGAGTCACGGCTCCAATGCGGCGGGGGCGCTCTATTTTATGCAATCAGGCGTGCGCTTCATTGCATTTGATCGCTAGGGTAGGATTAGGCAGAGAGGCGAGCAATGCGGGGGCCTTCCATCAAGTCGTTTATCGACCCGTTTTTGCTGTGGCTGTTTTCGGTCGTGGTACTGGCGAGTCTGTTCCCCGTCAGCGGCGCGGCAGCGGACGCGTTCGATCTGCTGGCGGACCTTGCCATTGCTTTTCTGTTCTTCCTCCATGGCGCCAAGCTGTCGCGCGCGGCGATCATGCAAGGGATCGGCAACTGGCGGCTGCATGTGCTGGCGCTAGCTTCCACTTACGTACTGTTTCCAATGACGGGTCTCGCCGCGCAGCCGATCCTGGCGCCGTTCACCAATCCGCTGCTGATTTCGGGGCTGCTGTTCCTGACCCTGCTGCCGTCGACGGTGCAGTCCTCGGTCGCCTTCACTTCGATCGCGCGCGGCAATGTCGCAGCGGCCGTATGCAGCGCGTCGTTGTCAAACTTGCTCGGCATTTTCCTGACGCCGGTGCTGGTGGGCGTGTTCATGCATTCCGCCGAGGGCGGGCAGGGGTTTGACTGGGGTGCAGTGCGCTCGATCATGATGCAGCTGCTGCTGCCTTTCTTGGCCGGTCACTTCCTGCGCCCGCTGATCGGCGGCTTCGTCGATCGCAACAAGAAGATCCTAATGCCGGTCGACCGGGCCTCGATCCTGCTGGTGGTGTTCTCCGCTTTCAGCGCGGCCGTAGTCAACGGCATTTGGAAAGTGCTCGATATCGCCGATCTCGGCCTGCTGTTGCTGGCGAGCGCGGTGATCCTGGCGATCGTGATGGGCGTGAACGTGCTGGCGGCACGCCTCGCGAAGCTCTCGCGCGAAGACTCGATCGTGCTGCTGTTCTGCGGTTCGAAGAAGAGCCTGGTTTCTGGCGTGCCGATGGCCGGCGCGCTCTTCGCGCCCGATCAGGTGGGCATGATCGTGCTGCCCTTGATGATCTTCCATCAGTTGCAGCTGTTCGTGTGCGCGATGCTCGCCAACCGTTACGCGCGTGATCCGATCGAGGAGCCGTCCGATGCGGCCGCACAAGTGCCGCAGACGCCGGAAGAGATCGCTGTCGCAGCCAAGGCCCAGGCGCTGACCGTCCCCGAGGCCTGCTCGGAGGGCGTGGCGAACAATCTGACGTTGCTGGCGGGCCATACCGAGCGCATGCGCGAGGACAAGGCGTGAACCCGGCCTCCGACATTGCTCGCGCCGTGCGCGAAGGCCAGACGACGGCGACGGACGTTGCGACTCGCTGTCTCGCCGCGCTTGAGGAGCGGGCCTCGCCGCTCGTCGCCGTGACTCGCATCCTTACCGATCGCGCATTGGCTGAAGCCAAGGCCGTCGATGCGAAATTGGCGCGGGGCGAAGATCCGGGGCCGCTCGCCGGCGTGCCATATGGCGTGAAGGATCTGTTCGACGTCGCGGGCCTGCCCACCACGGCGGGCTCCAGCCTCTATGCCGACGCACCGCCGGCGGCGGGCGATGCCGAAGCGGTCCGGCGGCTGCGCGAAGCCGGCGCCGTGCTCGTCGCGACGCTAAACATGGACGAGTTCGCCTACGGGTTCGCGACCATAAATGCATTGCACGGCACGACACGAAATCCGCATGACCTTGAGCGGCTCGCCGGCGGTTCTTCGGGCGGCTCCGCAGCCGTGGTGGCGACAGGACTGCTGCCGTTTTCGCTGGGCTCCGACACCAACGGATCGGTCCGCGTGCCTGCCAGCCTGACCGGCACATACGGCATCAAACCGACGCATGGCGCTCTGCCGCTCGAAGGCGTGTTCCCGTTTGCGGAAAGCTTCGACGATGTCGGCCCGTTTACGCAAGGGATCGACGATATGGCACTCGTATGGTCGGTCTTGGCAGGCGCCCCCCTGTCCGAGCCGGACACGGATCTGCGGGTCGGCAGACTGGGCGGACGGTTTCGCGAGAACGCCGACCCCGCGCAGCTCGCGGCCATCGACGCCATCGCGAGCGACGCGCCCTTGGTGGAACTGCCCGACATCGCCCGCGCGCGTTCGGCGGCGTTCCTGATCACTGCGGGCGAGGGCGGACGCTTGCATCGCGAAGCACTCGCGCGCGATGCGATGGCGTTCGATCCCGCGACGCGCGACCGTCTGCTGGCCGGCGCGCTGCTTCCCGACGCGTTGATCGACGAAGCGCAGGCCTTCAAGGCGACGTTCCGCGCGCGTCTCGACGAGGTTTTGGCCGACTTCGACGTGCTGCTCGCCCCAGCGACGCCGTGCGCCGCGCCGCGCATCGACGATCCCATGATCACGATCGACGGCAAACCCAGCCCCGCGCGCGCCGACCTCGGCATTCACACGCAGCCGATCACGTTCGCGGGTCTGCCCTCGCTGGCCGTACCGCTCTATCGGCCCGGGCTTCTGCCGCTGGGTCTGCAATTGATCGGTCCCCCGGGCGGCGAGGGCGCGCTCGTCGCCTTCGCGCGGCGGCTCGAGGCGGACGGCCTGATCGGGGCGACATTGCCGCAGATGGCATCACAGGGGGCAGCAGCGTGAACCAGACCGAAGCGACGATGGACTCTCCCCCCGGCCCGGTGGCTGCTTCCGACGGGTTTTCCGGGTGGCTCGAACGCCGCTTCACGCTGACCGAACGCGGCACGACGGCGCGTACCGAAGTGCTCGCCGGCGTCACCACGTTCCTGACGATGGCCTATATCGTGCTGGTCAATCCCGCGATTCTGGGCAGCGCCGGCATGCCGGTCGCGGCCGTCGCGGCAGCCACCTGCTTTGCCGCGGCGTTCGCCTCGATCCTGATGGGCTTCATGTCGAACACGCCGCTGGCAATGGCGCCGGGCATGGGGCTCAATGCCTATTTCAGCTACACCGTCGTCCAGCAGATGGGCGTGCCCTGGCAGGTCGCACTGGGCTGCGTGTTCATCTCGGGCATCGCCTTCCTGCTGCTGACGCTGACCGGCATCCGCCAGCTCATCGTCGCTTCGATCCCCAATTACCTGTTCGCCGCAGTGGCGGGCGGGATCGGACTGTTCATCGGCTTCATCGGCTTGAAGGACGCGGGCATCGTCGTGGCCAATCCCGCGACCTTCGTGGCGCTGGGCGATCTCAAGGCGCCGAGCTCCGCGCTTGCGATCTTCGGGCTGCTGCTGATCGCCGCGCTCAGTGTGTGGAACGTGCGCGGGGCCATGCTCATCGGCATCGTCGCGACGACGCTGGCGGGCTGGGTGATGGGCCTCGTCTCGATCAGCCCGGAGCCCTATTCGCTCGAAGCGCTGACCGGCACGGCCTTCCAGCTCGATATCGCGGGCGTGCTCGGCTTGTCCGGCCGCCAGGGGATCGGCCTGCTCGAGATCATCTTCGTGTTCCTGTTCGTCGATTTGTTCGACAACATCGGCACCCTCGTCGCCGTAACCAAACGCGCCGGGCTGATCGACGAGAACGGCAAGATCCCCAAGCTGAACCGCATTCTCGTCACCGATGCGACCGCGACGGTCGTGGGTTCGATGGCAGGCACCAGCACCGTCACCAGCTATGTCGAAAGCGCCGCAGGCGTGCAGGCGGGCGGGCGCACTGGACTGACGGCGATCGTCACTGGCCTGCTGTTCCTGGCGATGATGTTCGTCGCCCCTTACGCGCAAGTGATCCCGCTTGCCGCGACCGCGCCGGCGCTGATCATCGTCGGCGGACTGATGTTGTTGCCGCTGGTAGAGGTGGAATGGGAAGATCCGATGTCGGCGATCCCCGCCTTCCTCACGGTGGCGATGATCCCGCTGACGTTCTCGATCGCCAATGGCCTCGCGTTCGGCATCACCGCGCATGCTCTGCTCAAGATGGTGCGCGGCACGCTGAGCCGGACCGACTGGTTCCTGCTCGTGCTGGCACTGCTGTTCGTCATTCGCTTCATTTGGATGGGAGGAGCTTGATGGCTCGCTTGTTACCCCGGCTACTGGTTTTTCTCCTTTCCCTTTCGGGCCTCATCGCCGCCGGTGCGCAAGCCGCGGAGCGCATCGACGATACCCCGCGCACCTTGGTGATGACGGCTTATGCCCCCGAATGGAACGCGCTTGCCTCTTCGGTGGAAGAGCCGGTCCCGCACGAGATCAACGGCTGGCGCTTCATCGTCGGGCAGATGGACGGCAAGCCGATCGTGCTGATGGAAAGCGGGGTCAGCACGGTGAACGCGGCGATGAACACCCAGATCGCGATCGATCGCTTCAACGTGAAGCGGATCGTCTTCTCGGGTGTGGCCGGCGGGGTCGATCCGGCGCTGAGCATCGGCGATGTCCTGATCGCGGACAAGTGGGGACAATACCTCGAATCCGCCTTCGCCCGCTGGACGCCCGAAGGCTATAAGCCGCCGATCCCGGTCAATCCGGACGCCCCCGCCAACTGGGAGTTCATCTACCCGAACGGCGTCTATGTCGGCAACGCGAGCGAACCGCGCAAGCGCCACTACTTCTTCCCGGTCGACCCGACTATGCTGAAGCTTGCCGAGGCGATGACCTCGCTCAAGCTCGACCGTTGCGTGGAGCGGAGCCCGGAGATGCCCAGCGATGCGGAAATCTGTCTGCCCAAGGCGCCCAAGGTGGTCGTGGGCGGCACCGGCGTGACCGCGCCAGTCTACATGGATAACGCCCAATTCCGCGAATACCTGTTCCGGGGCTGGGGCGCGCGTGCGCTCGAAATGGAAAGCGGCGCGGTCTCGCAAGTCGCGTACGCCAATCAGGTCCCCGTCATTCACATTCGCAGCTTGTCCGATCTGGCGGGCGGCGATCACGGGAAGAACGCTTCGGAAGTGTTCGAGGATCTGGCCGCCGTCAATGCCGCGCGCGTACTGCACGCCTACTTGCGCGTCCTTCCGGACTGACGTTCGCACGATGAAGACCGTATCCGCCTCCAACGGGATCGTCACCGCACCGCATCATCTCGCGGCCGAAGCGGGCTGTGCGGTGCTGCGCGATGGCGGCAACGCGATCGAGGCCAGCGTGGCGGTCGCGGCGACGCTCGCCGCGGTCTATCCGCATATGACCGGGATCGGCGGCGACGGCTTCTGGCTGGTGCGCGAACCCGATGGCACTGTTTCGACAGTGCTGGGCGTGGGCGGCGCGGCGGCAGCGGCGGATCTGTCGCTCTATTCCGGATATGAAGCGGTCCCGAGCCGGGGACCGCTGGCCGCGAATACGGTAGCCGGCACGATTTCCGTCTGGGAGCAAGTGCTTCGCGCGACGTCCTGCTCGTTGCCGCTGGAGCGCCTATTGCGGGACGCGATCGCGCATGCCGAGGAAGGCGTGCCGGTCACGGCCGGCGGCGCGGCAATCGCGGCAGCGAAAAGCAGCGAACTTCGCGACCTGCCTGGCGCTTATGCCGCGTTCTTCGAGCCTGAAGGCGGTCCCCTTCGCGAAGGCGACACCTTGCGTCAGCCGGTCCTGGCCCAGACGCTGCGCCAGCTCGCCGGCGACGGGCTCGCTTCCTACTACCGCGGCGCACTCGCGAAGGACATCGCGGCCGATCTCGCGGCGCTCGGCAGCCCTGTTGCGCTGGCGGATCTCGAAGGTCATGCCGCCTCGGTCAGCTCGCCGCTTTCGGTGCCGATCCGCAGCGCGCGGCTCTACAACACGGTGCCGCCGACGCAAGGGTTCGCCTCGCTGCTGATCCTCGCGCTGTTCGACCGGCTGGGCGTGGGTGAGGCCGATGGCTTCGCGCATGTCCACGGCCTCGTCGAGGCGACCAAGCAGGCGTTCCTGCTGCGCGACCGGCATGTCGGCGACTTGGCGCATACGGATTTCGATTTTCAGGGACTGCTCGATGACCCCGCCGCGCTCGATGCGCTGGCCGCGCGGATTGATCCAGCAAGCGCGCTGCCTTGGCCGCAGCCGCCGCAATGGGGCGATACCTGCTGGTTCGGGGCAGCGGACAGCGAAGGACGCGTGGTCTCGGCGATCCAGTCGACTTACTTCGAGTTCGGCTCCGGGCTGGTGCTGCCGAAGACCGGGATCACCTGGCAGAACCGCGGCAGTTCGTTCCGCCTCGCGGAAAGCGGCTGGAACGCGCTCCAGCCCGGACGCAAGCCGTTCCACACGCTCAACCCCGCGCTGGCGGCGTTCGAGGATGGACGAGTGATGGCTTACGGCACCATGGGCGGCGAAGGGCAGCCGCAGACGCAGGCCGCGCTGTTCAGCCGCTACGCCATGTTCGGCCAAGACTTGCAGGCTGCGATCAGTGCGCCCCGCTGGCTGCTCGGCCGCACCTGGGGCGAGCAATCGACGTCGCTCAAGCTCGAGGATGGCTTCGACGAAGCACTCTACGCGCAGCTGGCCGAGGCGGGTCACGAAGTCGAACGCGTCGGCCCGCTGACTGCGACGATGGGCCATGCCGGGGCAATCGTGCGCCTGCCGGGCGGCAGCTTCGAAGGCGCAAGCGACCCCCGCAGCGACGGAGCGGCAGTGGGATGGTGAATGCGCTTCCCCCCGGTGGCGCACGCGCCGTGGCGCGCTGCGACGAGCTCGGCGTCGCCCCCTACAGCGACATGTCGGGGGGCCTCTATCGCGGCTACCTTTCGCCTGCTTACGCCGCCACGCTCGATCGTCTTGGTGAGTGGATGGCGCAAGCCGGCATGACGGTGCGGCGCGATGCGGCCGCGAACCTGATCGGCCGGTTCGAGGGGGCCAAGCCCGATGCGCCGGCGCTCATGATCGGCAGCCACATCGATTCGGTGCGCGACGGTGGTCGCTACGACGGACCGCTCGGCATCATGCTCGGCATCGAGTGCGTCGATGCGCTGCGGCGTGAGGGCAAGACATTGCCTTTCGCGATCGAAGTTTACGGCTTCGGGGACGAGGAAGGATCTCGCTTTCCCGCCGCGATGCTCACCAGTCGCGCCGTCGCCGGGCTGCTCGAACCGGAAGCGCTCGACATCGCGGATAGTGCCGACACGGCGCTGGCCGACGCCGGCGTCGACGTCGCGCGCTATCTGGAGGCGGGTCGCGGCAAGGCCGAGATGCTCGCCTATCTCGAAGCGCATATCGAACAAGGGCCGGTGCTCGAGGACGAGGGGCTCGCGGTCGGCACGGTCACCGGGATCGCTGCGCAGTTGCGCTATGCGGTCACGGTGAAAGGCACCGCCGGCCATGCCGGGACGACCGCGATGCGGCTGCGCAGCGATGCGCTCGCGGGCGCTGCGGCGATGATCCTCGCGGTCGAGCAGGAAGCGCGCGAGGACAAGTCCGACGTCGTCGCCACCGTCGGTTCGATCGAGGCTCGCCCCGGCGCCGCCAATGTCATTCCCGGCGACGTGCGCTTCACCATCGACGTACGCTCGGGCGACGCCGCGCGGCGCGACCGCGTGGCCGAACAGATCCTGCAACGCATCGCCGAGATCGCCAAGGCGCGCGATGTCGAATGCGCGGTCGACCGCATTCATGATTTGCCGCCGAGCCCCTGCGATCCGAAACTGATGGAACTGATGGATGCCGCGACAGAAGACGCGGGCCATCCTCCCTTCCGGCTGGTATCGGGCGCGGGGCACGATGCCATGAACATGGCCGCGCTCGGACCTACCGCCATGCTGTTCATCCGCTGCAAGGGCGGCGTCAGCCACAACCCCGCCGAACATGTCGAGCCCGCCGATGCCGATGCTGCACTGCGCGTCATGCTCGCCTTCATCGACCGCCTCGCCAAGGACTGGAAATCAAGCAATGCCTGCTGACCTCGATCCCCTGCTGTTCGGCGAGATCGATCCGCCGCAGCGTCTGCTGATGGGCCCCGGCCCGATCAACGCGCACCCGCGCGTGCTGCGCGCGATGAGCGCGGATCTTCTTGGCCAATTCGATCCCGAGATGACGGGATTCATGAACCAGGTCATGGCGCTCTACCGCCCGATCTTCGGCACGCAGAATCGGTGGACGATGCTGATCGACGGCACCGCGCGCGCCGCGATCGAAGCGGCGCTGGTCAGCCTTGCGGCACCCGGCGAGACAGTGCTTGTCGTCAATTTCGGGCGCTTCGGGCTGCTGCTGACCGAGATTCTCGGCCGCGTCGGGGCCAAGGTCGAAACCGTCGAAGCCCCCTGGGGCGAAGTGGTGCCGATGGACGCGATCGCAGCCGCCATAGAGCGGGTGAAGCCCAAAGTCGTGGCGACGATCCACGGCGATACGTCGACGACGATGGCGCAGCCACTCGAAGGCTTCGGCGCGCTGTGCCGCGAGGCGGGCGCGCTGAGCTATGTGGATGCCACGGCAACGCTCAGCGGCATGGAGATCGCGGCGGATCGCTGGGGCGTCGATATCGTCACCGGCGGGTTGCAGAAGTGCCTGGGCGGACCGTCGGGTTCGGCACCGATCACGATTTCGGACCGCGCGGCCGAACACATCGCCCGCCGCCGCCATGTCGAAGAGGGCATCCGCCGCGACGACATTGCCGACGGGCAGGGGCCGCGCATCGGCTCCAATTACTTCGATCTCGCCATGATCATGGACTACTGGAGCGAAAAGCGCCTCAACCACCACACCGAAGCGACTTCGATGCTCTATGCCGCGCGCGAATGCGCCCGCATCGCGCTGGGAGAGGGGCTGGAGGCGCGCTTCGATCGCCATGCGCGTGCCGGTCGGGCAATGACCGCAGGCTTGCGCGCGATGGGCCTCACCGTGTTCGGCGACGATGCGCACCGCATGACCAATGTCACCGGCGTCTACATTCCTGACGGCGTCGACGGTGAGGCGGTCCGCACCATGATGCGCGAGCAGTTCGAAATCGAGATCGGCACCGCCTTCGGCCCGCTCGCGGGCAAGATCTGGCGCCTGGGCGCGATGGGCTACAACGCGATGAAGCACAAGGTGCTGCTGACGCTCGGCGCACTCGAGGTGTGCTTGCGGATGGAGGGGCATCCGGTGCCTCTGGGTGATGCGGTGCCGGCGGCAATGGAGGCCTGGGGTGACTGAGGCGCGGGTGTGCCAGGGCCTTCGACAAGCTCAGGCTGAGCGGGTCTCGTGTATTGTGAAACTACCACACCCGCTCATCCTGAGCCTGTCGAAGGATGCGCAGCCACAACACCCGCTCATCCTGAGCTTGTCGAAGGATCACGCGCGAAGGCAAGCGGCATGACCCCGCGCGACCTCGTCGGCTATGGCCAGCACCCGCCCGATCCGCAGTGGCCAAACGGCGCGCGCGTCGCGGTGCAGTTCGTGATCAATTACGAAGAGGGCGCGGAGAATTCCGTGCTGAATGGCGACGCCGGCTCCGAGGCATTCCTGTCCGAGATGGTTGGCGCCGCCAGCCACCCCGATCGGGCGATGGCGATGGAAAGCCTCTACGAATACGGCAGCCGCGCCGGGTTCTGGCGTCTCCTCCGCATCTTCGCGCAACGGGGCCTGCCCGTGACCGTGTTCGGCGTCGCCAAGGCGATGGAAGCCAACCCGGAGGCAATCGCGGCGATGCAGGAAGCAGACTGGGAGATCGCCAGCCATGGGTTGCGCTGGATCGACTACCAGACCGTGCCGGAAGCCACCGAACGCGCGCATATCGCCGAGGCCATCGCGCTGCATGAAAGGCTCACCGGCGCACGTCCGCTCGGGTGGTATCAGGGCCGCACCTCGCCCAACACCGCGCGGCTGGTCGCCGAAGAGGGCGGGTTCCTTTACGATGCCGATAGCTACGCCGACGACCTGCCTTACTGGGACACCCGTTATGGCAAGCCGCAACTCGTGGTGCCCTACACGCTCGATGTGAACGACATGAAGATCGTGGCGCTCAACGGCTTTACCGAGGGCGAGCAGTTCTTCCGCCACATGCGCGACACTTTCGACCAGCTCGCCGAGGAAGGCGGGCGGATGATGAGCGTGGGCCTCCATGCCCGCATCGCCGGCAAGCCCGGGCGCGCGCGCTGGCTGGCCCGGTTTCTGGACCATATCGAAGCGAGCGGTCAGGCCTGGGTCGCGCGGCGGATCGACATCGCCCGGCACTGGATGAAGGTGCACCCCCATGCGGATTGACGATCCCGAATTGCTTGCGCAAGTCACCGCCGCATTCCGCGAATACGAGCGCGCGCTGATGGCGGACGATGTCGCGGCGATGGACGCGCTGTTCCACGATGCGCCGACCACCAACCGCTACGGCGTGGGCGAAGTGCTCTACGGCATCGACCAAATCCGGGAATTTCGCAAAGGGCGCGGCGGATCGCCGCAGCGCAAGCTCGGCAAAGTCGCGATCACCGTCTACGGCGACAGCTTCGCCACCGCCGACGCAGAATTCTTCCGCGAGGGATCCGACCGGCGCGGACGGCAGACGCAGGCCTGGGTGAAATTCGTCGACGGCTGGAAAGTCGTGTCCGCGCACGTCAGCTTGGAAGGCAGCACGCACTGATGGCCGCGCTGTTCGAACATAGCCCCTGGGTCGAGGAACGCGCCGATGCGCGGCCGTCCTCGGGCGACCGGCATGCGGACCTGATGGCCGTGGTTGCCGAAGCGAGCGACGCAGAGCGGCTGGCCCTGATCCGGGCGCACCCCGAGCTCGCGGGCAAGGCGGCCGTCGACCGTACTCTGACCGATGCCAGCGCAGCCGAACAGGCCTCTGCCGGGCTCGACCGGCTCAGTCCTGAGGAATTCGAGCGGTTTCACGCGCTCAACTCCGCGTACCGCGAGCGCTTCGGCTTTCCCTTCATCATCTGCGTCCGCCTGACCGACAAGGCGGGCATCCTTGCCGCGATGGAAGCGCGGCTGGCACACACGCGAGAGGAAGAAATCGCCACGGCCATCGCCGAGATCGGCAAGATCACCAGGCTGCGTCTGGAGGACGCGGCGTGAGCCCCGGATTTGTCATCGATTGGGGCGAATGGATCAACCTCGCGCTGCGCTGGTTGCACCTGACCGCCGGGATCGCCTGGATCGGCTCGTCCTTCTATTTCGTCTGGCTCGACAACCACTTGCGTCCGCCCGCGCAGGGCGAGGCTTCGGGCGAGCTATGGTCGGTCCATGGGGGCGGCTTCTATCACAACGAGAAATACCTCGTTGCCCCGGCAAAGATGCCTGCGGATCTGCACTGGTTCAAATGGGAAGCCTACTTCACCTGGATCAGCGGTTTCTCGCTGCTGGTGCTGATCTACTGGATCGGCGCGGAGACGTATCTTGTCGATCCCGCCAAGGCGCGAATCAGCCAGTGGGACGCCATCGCGATCGCGGCGGGCGCGCTGTTCGTCGGCTGGGCGGTCTACGATGGGCTGTGCCATTCGCCGCTGCGCAAGGACAACCGCTGGCTCGGGCTGATCTGGTTCGCGTTTCTCGTCTTCGCCGCCTGGTTCCTCAACACCGTGTTCAATGCGCGCGGGGCCTATCTCCACGTCGGAGCGATGATCGGTTCGGTGATGGTGGGCAACGTGTTCTTCATCATCATCCCGAACCAGCGCAAGGTCGTCGCCGCGCTGATGGCGGGGCAGGAGCCCGATCCGAAGCTGGGCGCGGCGGCCAAGCTGCGCTCGGTGCACAACAATTACATGACGCTGCCGGTGCTGTTCATCATGGTGAGCCATCATTACCCGATGACTTACGGGGCGCGCTATCCTTGGGTCGTCCTGGCGCTGCTGGGCGCCACAGGCATCGCCGTGCGCCATGTCTTCAACTTGCGCCATCGCGACGCGCCCACCGGTGTGGCGATGGCCGTGGCCGCTGGTCTCGCTCTTGTGAGCGTCACTTACGTCTCGCTGGAAAAGGGAGCGACGGCCGAACCGGCACCGGCGGGAGGCGAAGCTCTGCCGCCGCGCTTGACCTACGCCGACATCGAGCCGATCCTCACGAAACATTGCACCAGCTGCCATGAGGCCAGGCCGACCAACCCCGCCGTAACCGCACCGCCGCTGGGCGTTGTGCTCGACAGCTACCAGAGCGCCAGCGCGCATGCTGCCAAGATCAAGGCGATGGCGGTCGACAGCGAAGTGATGCCGCTCGGCAACGCCACCGGCATGACTCGCGCCGAGCGCGACCGGCTCGGTGCCTGGATCGATCAGGGAACACTGCCATGACCAGTCTATCCACCCATGTCCTCGACACGACGCACGGCTGCCCAGCGGTCGGAGTGGCGATCGTTCTTGCCGGGGCCGATGATCACCTGCTTTTCGAGGGGACCACTAACGCCGACGGTCGCTGCCCGGACTTGCCGGCGATCACGACCGGCCGTTTTCGGCTGACATTCGCGGTGGCGGACTATTTCCGCAGCAAGGGCGTGGACCTGCCCGATCCTCCGTTCCTGGACCAGGTTGCGATCGACTTCGGCGTCGTCGAAGAAGAGGGGCACTACCACGTACCGTTGCTCGTCTCGCCCTTTGCCTATTCGACGTACCGGGGGAGCTGACGATGGCGATCTCCTTCCTTCTCGATGGCGAGACGATCACGATCGACCACGTCGATCCGACCGCGACCGTGCTCGATTACGTGCGCTATACGCTGCGCCGCACCGGCACCAAGGAAGGCTGTGCGGAAGGCGACTGCGGCGCGTGCACGGTGCTGATGGGAGAGGCAGACGGAACGGGCGGCGTTGCCTGGCGCGCGCTCAATGCGTGCATCCTGTTCCTGCCGATGCTCCACGGCAAAGCGCTGCTGACGGTCGAGAGCCTGAAGCGCGACGGCGAGCTCAACCCGCTGCAGCAGACGATGGCCGATAACGGCAGTTCGCAATGCGGGTTCTGCACGCCGGGCTTCGTGATGTCGTTGCAGGGCCGCGCGATCGGCGCGCTGGGGAGCGCTTTGCCTGCCGCCGACGTGATTGCCGGAAACCTGTGTCGTTGCACCGGCTACGGCCCGATCCTCGATGCCGCCGAGCAAGTGCCGACCCTTCCCGACGAGACGCTGCCTTCGGCACAGGCTCTGGCAGCGCTCGCGAAGGAACCGGCGTCGGGCACCTGGCAAGGCCGCCAGTGGTTCGCGCCGCGCACGGTCGAAGCCCTGGTGCAGTTGCTCGCCGATCATCCCGACGCGCGCCTGGTCGCAGGCGCAACCGATGTCGGCTTGTGGGTGACGAAGGCGCTGCGACAGCTGGAGACCGTGATTTTTCTGTCAGACGTCGCCGAACTGCGCGAATTGTCCGAGACCGATGAAGGCCTCACCATCGGCGCCGGCGTGCGCTGGGCGGAGGCGCACGAGGCGATGGCGCGGCTTCATCCTGATCTCGGCGAACTCGTGCGCCGCTTCGCCGCTCTGCAAATCCGCAGCGCCGCCACGGTCGGTGGCAATATCGCCAATGGCTCGCCGATCGGCGACGGCCCACCCGCACTGATCGCGCTCGGCGCGACGCTGACGTTGCGCTCGCAGGAAGGAGCGCGGTCGATGCCGTTGGAGGACTTCTTCCTCGATTACGGCAAGCAGGACCGGCACCCCGGCGAATTCGTCGAGAGCATCTTCGTACCCCGGCCCGGCCCGGATGCGGCGATCCACATGTCCAAGCTCTCGCGCCGGTTGGACAGCGATATTTCGGCCGTGTGCGGCGCCATTGCACTGGCCGTTCGCGACGGCACGATCACGACCGCGCGCATCGCGTTCGGCGGGATGGCCGCTACACCCAAGCGCGCGACCCACTGCGAGGCCGCGCTCAGCGGGGCGCCCTTCTCGGCCGAGACGTTCGAAGCGGCGGCGCAGGCGCTGTCCGAGGATTTCGACCCGCTCACCGACGTTCGCGGCTCTCGCGCCTACCGGCTCGAAGCGGCAAGCAACGTTCTGCGGCGCATGTGGCTGGCACAGCAGGGGACGGCGATCAGCGTGCTCGATTGCGAGGCGATCCATGGCTGAGCGCGATCCCGGCTGGAATGTCCTCGAAAAGCCCGCGAAGCCGCATGACAGCGCCGCCCTGCACGTCAGCGGCGAGGCGCGCTATGCCGACGACTTGCCCGAACCGCGCGATCTCCTTCACCTCGCCTTCGGGCTGAGCACCGAGGCGCGCGCGCGGATCGTCGACATGGATCTCGCCGAGGTGCGTGCCTTCGACGGCGTGGTCGCGGTCTATACCGCCGCAGACATCCCAGGCGTCAACGACGTCAGCCCGATGGCGCACGACGATCCGCTGCTTGCGGATGGCGAAGTGATCTATCACGGGCAGGCGGTGTTCCTCGTCGCGGCGACGAGCCGGGACGCGGCCCGCCGCGCCGCGAGGCTCGGCCGCATCGAATATGAACCGATCACGCCGCTGCTCTCGCTCGATCAAGCCCGAGAAGCAGGATCGGAGATCGAGCCGGTGCAGCGCATGGTGCGCGGCGACGCCGCCAGCGCGCTGGCCGACGCCCCGCATCGCCTCGAAGGCCGCGTCGCGATGGGCGGGCAGGATCATTTCTATCTCGAAGGCCAGGTCTCGATCGCGACTCCGCTCGAGGATGGGCAAATCCATCTCGTCAGTTCGACCCAGCATCCGAGCGAAGTGCAGCACCTGGTTGCGCACATGCTCGGGCTGGTCTCGGCGGACGTCACGATCGAAGTGCGGCGGATGGGCGGCGCGTTCGGCGGCAAGGAAACGCAGGCCGCGCTGTTCGCCGCCGCCTGCGCACTCGTCGCCGCCAAGACCGGGCGCCCCGCCAAGTTCCGCTGCGACCGCGACGACGACATGGTGCTGACCGGCAAGCGCCATGAATTCGAGATCGGCTACGATGTCGGCTTCGACGAGGAAGGGCGGATCGTCGGTCTCGACCTCGCGCTTGCGTCGCGCTGTGGCGCGAGCGTCGATCTGTCGCCCGCAATCAACGACCGCGCGATGTTCCATGCGGACAACTGCTACTATCTGCCCGATGTCGTGATTGTCTCGGAGCGGCTGAAGACGAACACCGTCTCGGCCACCGCCTTTCGCGGCTTCGGCGGCCCGCAGGGCATGCTCGCGATCGAGCGGATCATCGACGACATCGCCGCCAGCCTGGGCCGGGATCCGATCGAGGTGCGCATAGCCAATCTCTACGGCGACGAAGGGCGCGACGTAACCCCCTACGAGATGCAGGTCACTGACAACATCGCGCCGGATATGATCGCGCGGCTGCGAGAGACGGCACGATACGACGAACGTGCGCGCAAGATCGCGCAGTTCAACGAAACGAGTCCCGTGCTCAAGCGTGGCATCGCGCTGACGCCGGTGAAGTTCGGGATAAGCTTTACTTCCACCCACCTCAATCAGGCCGGGGCGCTGGTGCACCTGTACGCCGATGGCTCGATCCAGCTCAATCACGGCGGGACCGAGATGGGGCAGGGGGTCTACGTCAAGGTCGCGCAAGTGGTGGCGGACGTGTTCGCGGTGCCCTTGTCGCAAGTGCGGATCACGGCGACGCGCACCGACAAAGTGCCCAACACCTCGGCCACCGCGGCCAGTTCGGGCGCGGACCTCAACGGGATGGCGGCGCACCGCGCCGCGATGACGATCCGCGAGCGACTGGTGCAGTTTCTTGCCGAAGAGTTCAGCTGCGATGCCGGCGAGATCCTGTTCACGCCCGACGGCGTCCATGTCGGCAGCGAAATGCTGACGCTGGGCGAAGCGGCGAGGCGGGCGCACATCGGCCAGATCTCGCTGTCCGCGACCGGCTATTACGCCACGCCGGACATCGCCTATGACCGTGTCGCCCACAAGGGGCGGCCGTTCTACTACTTCGCTTATGGCGCGGCGGTGTCCGAAGTGGTCGTCGATACGCTGACCGGCGAGCACAAGGTGCTGGCGGTCGACATCCTCCACGACGTCGGCCGCTCGCTCAATCCCGCGATCGATCGCGGCCAGATCGAGGGGGGCTTTGTGCAAGGGCAAGGCTGGCTGACCACCGAGGAACTGGTCTGGGACGACAAGGGCCGGCTGCTCACGCATTCGCCCGCGACTTACAAGATCCCCACCGCTTCGGATCGGCCCAAACGCCTCACCATCGACTTGTGGGACGGCGAGAACGTGCAGCCGACCATCAATCGTTCGAAGGCGGTGGGCGAGCCGCCGTTCATGCTGGCGATCTCGGTGTTTTCGGCCATCGGCCGAGCCATCGCCGCGATCCAACCCGACAGCCGGGCCTATCCGCCGCTCGAAGCTCCGGCGACGCCGGAGAAAATCCTCGCCGCCATCGCCGGACATAGATCGTCGTGAGCCAGTGGATCGGCTGGCTGCGCCGGCTTGGCGACGAACCGGCGGCGATGGTTTCGGTCATGGCCACGGAGGGCTCCGCGCCGCGCGGCGCGGGAACGCGCATGCTCGTCATGGCGCAAGGCGAGCAAGGCACGATCGGCGGCGGCCAGCTGGAGTTTCGCGCCATCGACCAAGCGCGCGCGATGCTGGAGCATCCGCCCGGCACCTGGCGGGTGCAGGACTATCCGCTGGGCCCCTTGCTTGGACAATGCTGTGGCGGGCGCGTGCGGTTGCTGATCGAGCGGCTGGACCCCGAGGCGCTCGATTGGCTGCACGATGCCGAACCCGGGCGCATGCTCGCGACCACGTTCGAAACGGCCGGGGTGGCTCGCGCCGTGTTCGAGCGCGAAACCGTGACGCGGCAGTCGGCGCGGGGGGAACGGCCCGAGGCGGGCTTTCGCATGGTCGAGCCCGTAGGCGAGCGGCCGCGCCCGATCTATCTTTTCGGTGCCGGCCACGTCGGGCAAGCGATCGCGCGGCACGCGACCGGGCTGCCGCTGCAACTCGCCTGGTTCGATACGCGCCCCGAGATGGCCGACATCGACGGTGTCACCGTGACGCCGGAGGAGACGGTGGCCGATTGTCTCGCCGATGCGCCAGAGGATGCGGCGATCGTGATTCTCACGCACGATCACCCGCTCGACTATCACCTGACGCTCGCCGCCCTGTCGCGCGATCCGGTCGCGTTCGTCGGGCTGATCGGCTCCGCGACCAAGCTCGCGCGGTTCCGTTCGCGACTTACCGCGGATGGGATCGACGAAGCCGGGCTCGCGCGTCTCACGGCGCCGATTGGCATACCGGGCGTCCACGGCAAGGAGCCTGATGTGATCGCCATCGGTGTGCTGGCGCAGCTGCTGCAGTTGAGGGGGCAATGACGAAACGCGCCTATCGAGCCGAAATCCTCTCGGTGAGCGCCGATCCGCGCGATCGACCCGATGCGATCCGTCACGAGCCCGACGGACTGCTAGTGATCGAGGATGGCATCGTGCTGGAGCGGGGCGCCTTCGCGGACCTCGCCCAGCGCTTCGCCGATGTGGAGATCGAAGCGATCGCAGGACTGATCGTGCCCGGCTTCGTCGACGCGCACATCCATTATCCGCAGACCGAGCGCATTGCCGCGCATGGCGAGCAACTGCTCGACTGGCTCGAACGGCACATCTTTCCGGCCGAAAAAGCGTTCGTCGACAAGGCCCACGCCAGCGACGTCGCGGGCTTCTTCCTCGACGAACTGCTGCGCAATGGCACGACCAGCGCGCTGGTCTATCCGACTGTCCACGAGCAATCCGTCGATGGCCTGTTCGAGCAGGCGCTGGCGCGGCGAATGCGCCTCGTTTCGGGCAAAGTGCTGATGGACATGGGGCCCGAGGGCTTGCGCGATACCGTCGCCAGCGGACGTGCGGAAAGTGAAGCGCTGATCCGCCGCTGGCAGGGCAAGGGTCGCCTGGGTTACGCGATTACGCCGCGCTTCGCGCTCGCCTCGACCGATGCCCAGCTGGCGGACGCGGGTGCGCTGCTGGCCGAACATCCCGAAGTGCTGATGCACACGCATCTCGCCGAGAACCAACACGAGATCGCGGCGGTTGCCGCGCGTTTCCCGGATGCGGCCGATTACCTCGACGCTTACGATCGCTTCGGGCTGGTCGGCTCGCGCTCGGTCTTCGCGCACGGCGTGCATCTAACCGAACGCTCCTGCGCGCGGCTATCCAAAACCGGGGCGGGTATCGCCGTGTGCCCCAGTTCGAACCTGTTTCTCGGGTCGGGCCACTTCGATTTCGGGCAGGCCGACCGGCATGGCCTGCGGCTGGGCCTTGGCACCGATATCGGCGCGGGCACGACCTTTTCAATGCTGCGCACCGCAGGCCTCGCCTATGAGGCCGCTATCGCCCGCGAGGACCGGCTCGACCCGTTTCGCGCGCTCTACCTCGCCACTGCCGGCAGCGCCGCATTGCTGCACATCGCCGACCGGGTCGGCGCGCTGGAGCCCGGGCAGGAGGCGGACTTTACTGTGCTCGATTGCACTGCCACGCCCTTGCTGGCTCGCCGCACGCGGGGGGCGACCCTTGCCGATCGCCTCTTTGCGCTCCAGATCCTGGGGGACGACCGCGCGATCGCGGCCACCTATATCGAAGGCGACTGCGCCTGGCGGCGTCCGCCGCTTCCTCCCGAACCGAGAAGACCATGACCGAACTCGACCAATTCATCACCGGCCTGCCCAAGGCCGAACTGCACCTTCACATCGAAGGCAGCCTCGAGCCCGAGCTGATGTTCGCGCTGGCCGAGCGCAACGGGATCGACATTCCTTATGCCTCGGTCGAGGAAGTGCGCGCCGCCTACGAGTTTTCGAACCTGCAGGACTTCCTCGACATCTACTACGCCGGTGCCGGGGTGCTGCAGACCCGCGCCGACTTTCACGATCTCGCCGCGGCCTATTTCAAGCGCGCGGCGGCGGACGGGGTCGTCCATGCCGAACTCATGTTCGATCCGCAGACGCACACCGATCGCGGCATCGCCTTCGAGGAAGTGATCGAAGGGCTGCTGTCGGCGATGGCGGAAGCCGAAGCGACGCATGGCATCACCAGCCGGCTGATCCTGTGCTTCCTGCGCCACTTGAGCGAAGAGGCGGCCTTCGAGACCCTGGCCATGGCCGAACCCTGGATCGACCGGATCACCGCGGTCGGCCTCGATTCCTCCGAGGTCGGCCACCCGCCGGTCAAGTTCGCGCAAGTCTTCGCGGCGGCGCGTGCCAAGGGCCTGAAGATCACCGCGCACGCGGGCGAGGAAGGGCCGCCCGATTACGTCTATCAGGCGCTAGACCAGCTCAAAACTGACCGGATCGATCACGGCAATCGCTCGCTGGAAGACCCGGAGCTGACGCGAAGGCTGGCCGATCTCGGCATGACGCTGACCGTCTGCCCGCTTTCCAACCTCAAGCTGTGCGTCGTCGATGACCTCAAGGATCATCCGACCGACGCGATGCTGACCCATGGTCTTAAGGCCACGCTCAATTCCGACGATCCAGCCTACTTCGGTGGCTACGTGGGGGACAACTTCAAGGCGGTCACCGAAGCACGCGGCCTGTCCAAAGCCGATCTCGTCACGCTGGCGCGGAACAGTTTTACCGGCGCGTTTCTGCCGCCCGACATGATCGCGTCCTATGTCGAACGGCTGGACGCCTACGCGGCTGCGCATTGCTGATGCGGCGCGTGCGGGCACTGCTGCTGGGGCTGATCCTCGCAGTGATCGCGGCGCCCGCTTGGAGCGCCCCGCGCAAAGTGGTGATCGACGACGAGGGTTTTGCCTTGATGCATCTGATGCTGCTTGGCAGCAAGGATGTGGATGTCATTGGAATAACGACCGTTTCGGGCAACGCCTGGGCCAAGCATGCGACGGCGATGGTGCTGCGGGGGCTGGAAATCGCGCATCGCGAGGATGTGCCCGTAGCCAAGGGCGCGACTTATCCCTTGCTCAATTCCGAAGCCCTCACCGAACGCTGGGAAGCGCTTTACGGCAAGCTGACCTGGAAAGGCGCCTGGATGCGCGAATGGGTCGAGCCGACCGTGCAAAGCGCACCGCCATACCTTTCCGCCGAGGCCGACATCACTTTGCCGAATGGCAATCCGAAGCTCGAAGCGACATCGGAAATCGCTGCTAACTTCCTGATAAGATTGGTTCACGAACACCCCGGTGAAATCACCATCGTGGCCTGCGGACCGCTTACCAATCTGGCCCTGGCGCAGCGGCTCGATCCCGAGTTCGCCTCGCTGGTCGGCGAATTGGTCTACATGGGGGGCAGCCTCAATCCGCAGCAAGTGCTGAGCGATGTCTCGGCCGCGCAGTTCGCGCGCGAATTCGTCAACTCGCCGCGGCGCGAATTCAACGCGCGCTTCGATCCCGAGGCCGCGAGCATCATATCGCGCAGTCCCTGGCGCAAGCTGACGGTGATCCCGGCCGATCCCTCGACCAGCACCCAGCGCAGCAAGGCCCTGCTCGATCGCATGGCCGCCGTCGCCGCGCCCGATGCGGCCCAGTTCATCGCCGGGCTCGAACCGGGCTTTCCGATGTGGGACGAAATCGCGGCGGGCTATGTCCTCGATCCGGCAATGGTGACGAAGGCGGACGCGGTCTACATCGACTACAATACGATGTTCGGCCCGTCCTACGGCGACACCCTGAGCTGGCACGAACACTACCAGCCCGGGCTTGGCGAGCAGAAGGCCAACGTCGTCCTCGCGATCGATCCGGCGCGGCTCGAGGCGCTGATGGTGCGTACGATGCGCGAAGCCAAGGAGCGGCTTACGCCGGCTCGATAAGGTCCCACAAGTTGCCCCAGGGATCGGTGAAGACCGCGACGGTGCCATAGGCCTCGCGCACAGGTTCGCGCACGAAACGGACGCCCCGATCGCGCCACGTCGCATGGTCTCGTGCAAAATCGTCGGTCTCGAGGAAGAAGGCGACACGGCCGCCTGTCTGATGGCCGATCGCCGCGCGCTGAGCTTCGTTCGCCGCGCGTGCCAGAAGCAAGGCGCCCTCGCTCTGGCGCGGTGCGACCACCACCCAGCGCTTCTCGTCCGTCAGCCGTGTATCCTCGCGCAGTTCGAAGCCGAGAATGCCGACGTAGAAGGCGATCGCCTGGTCATAGTCGGGTACGACCAGCGTGGTCAGCGCGAGCCGCATCGGTACCTGCCGGTCAGCGCTCGCCTTCGTGGAGCCAGTGTTCGGTCGGGGGCGGAACGAAGTCGATGATGCGCTGGAGCAGGACCTCGGGGTCCTTTTCGATCAGCAGCATGGCGCGGTGGCGGTCTTGCAGGAAACCTTCGGTGACGATCGTGTCGACGAACTGGATCAGGCCATCGTAGAGGTCGCCGACATTGAGCAGGCCGACCGGCTTGGCGTGATAGCCCAGCTGCGACCAGCACCAGGCTTCGAACATTTCCTCGAAAGTGCCGATGCCGCCGGGCAGAGTGACGAACCCGTCGGACAAGTCGGCCATCATCGCCTTGCGCTCGTGCATCGACTTGACGATGTGCAGCTCGGTGATCCCCTGATGATCGTGCTCGCGCGCCCGGATTGCCTCGGGGATGACGCCGATCACTTCACCGCCCGCCGCGCAGGCGGCATCGGCAATCACGCCCATCAGTCCCACGGTGCCGCCACCGTAGACCAGGCCGATGCCGCGCTCTGCGAGCAAGGTGCCGAACTGGTGGGCCGCTTCGCGATAGAGCGGACTCCGCCCCGGAGAGGAGCCGAGATAAACGCAGATGCGCATGGGTGTTCTTTCGTTTGGGGCGAGGTCACAAGCCTCGCGAATTTCAGGACAGGCGTTCGGGGACCGAAAGCGCTTCCTCGACGATCGCGTCCTTGGTGCCGACGGCCTCCCACGGGAAGACGAACCAGCGCTTGTCTTCGGCGCGGTCGATCATGTCCGCCCAGAGGTCGACTTCGACTTTCGAACTGTGATTGTTGATCACGACGGCGAAGCGCAAGTTATCCTGGCTGCAGCCGCCTTCGTCGAGCCGGTCGCGGATGTACTGGATCGTGCCGCCGCTGTCGTTGATGTCATCGACGAACAGCAGCCGGCGCCCTTGCGCGCTCATCGCCGCGACTTTGGCCAGCAGCTCGTCGGCAAAGCCGGGCATTTTCGAGGAGTGGTCGATCGATAGCATCGGCAGCTCGAGCTGGTGCGAGATGTAGACGGCGGGAACCAGGCCGCCGCGTCCGACCCCGATGACAACCTCGGGCATCCAGTCCCCCTCGCGCAGCTTGCGCGACAAAATGCGGACTTTGGCGAGGAAATCCTCGTAGTATTCGAGATAGAACAGTTCCGGCTCGGCGGTCTGACTCATCGCGGGCGAATCCTGTTTGCTGGACGGCGGAAAGGGCGGGGTTAGCGGCTTTGGGCTTGCGGGGCAATTTCGCGAATGGGAAAGCCCGTGCGAGCGTCAGTCCGGGGGCAGTCCGGGCATCAGTCCGGGTCGGAGTTTGCGGGGCGTGACGCATAGCCGAGCGACGCGAACCCCTGTTCGAGCTCGGCCAGCACCATGGCGCCCGCGTGCGACGGTGTGCGCGAAGACGCGGTGCACAGCGCCAGGGTCATGGGACGCAGCAGCTGGTCGGAAAAGCGCGTGAAGTCGACCAGACCGTTCTCGACTTCGGTCAGCACGTCGAGCGAGGTCAGAATGCCTATCCCGGCGCCTTCGAGCACCATCGAGACGATCATCTGAATGTTGTCGGCACTCGCCACGCGGGACAGCGAGACATTCGTCGCCCCTTCGAGGATCGCGACTTGCTCATAGACCGCCAGCGGCTCGCAAGGCGCGACGACGGGGTGGCCGGCGCACACGGAAAAACGGGCTTCCTCGCTACCGCCGAGCGGGTGGCCGGTCGGCGTGAAGAATCCCAGAACCACGTCGACGAACGCGCGCACTGTCAGATCGCGATACGAACTGGGGTCGAAGAAGATTCCGCAATCGACTTCGCCTTGAGTCACGGCGCGGCGCACATCGTCGTTTTCGAGCACGCGCACGCTGACGGTGATGCCGGGATAGCGCTGCTGGATCGCATGGATGGTCCGGGGGATGTAGCCCTTGGCGAGCGCGTCGATGATCGCGATCTCGACATGGCCGCGCTTCAGCCCGCGCAAGTCCTCGATCCGCGAGCGCAGGGAGATCATGCCCTGTTGCCACTGATGACCCGACGCCATCATCAGTTCGCCGGCCGCGGTCAGCTTGAGGCCGGTGGGCAACCGTTCGAACAGCGGAAGGCCCAGTTCGGCCTCGACGTTAAGGATCTGCCGGTCGATGGCCGAAGCGGAAACATTCAGCTCGTCCGCCGCCTTGCGGATGGAACCTAGGCGTCCGACGGCGAGAAAATAGCGAAGAAATCGCGAAAACGCGGGCATGGACCGAGTGCTCTATTTTTTGCAACGATGCGTCGGATTCATTGCATTTGCGCGGTGCATGTCAAGGTCTTACCACGGATTACACGATCTGCAGGGTCGGCCTGGTAACCGTTTCCGCTTCTCTCCCGGACCGTCTGCCGGCCTATCCTGCATGATCATGCGGGTTGGTGGGGTATGATACGGACGTTATCCAACTGGGCGTTGCACGCCCTTGCCGATCGAACGAGCCATGCTGCGCGTGCTCTCGGCGTCTCCGCCAGTAATCCGGCTTCCGCGAGTTATCGGATGGATCCTTCGCCTTGGTGAACGTGCGTCGCTTCCTGCTCGGCGCGCTGTTGTCGCTGGCAACCTTGCCGAATCTCACGATCGCGAAAGACGTTTCCCAGCCATCCGAAGCCGCGACCGCGTTCGCGAGGATCTCGGACGATCCGCTCCTGTTGTACATGGCGCTCAAGCAGATGCCCAAGGGCGCGGATTTGCATAACCACTTGGCGGGCACGCCTTTTGCCGAGAATTACCTCGAATGGGCGGCCGCGGACGGGATGTGCGTGGACCCACAAACCTCCGATCTCGCACCGTCGCCTTGTGCAAAGGAGCAAACCGTCGCCGCGATCGCCGTCGACCGGCCTTTCGTCTACGGTCGCCTGATCGACCGCCTTTCGGCGCGGGGATGGTTGCAGGGCGTCGATTCCGACGAGGCATCCGGGCACACCCAGTTCTTCTCATCGTTCGATCGGTTCTTTGCCGTCGCCGTGAGGCATTATGCGCCCACGATGATGGTCGCCCTGCGCGACGCGGCGGCAGATCGCGTCGTCTATCTGGAATTGATGCACAACCCGTTGGCGCTTAGCCGCTACATAGCCAGCGGCGCAGGGCAAGTCGACCGGAGCGATCTGGCAGCCTTCTACAAGGCCGAGCAGCCACGTCTCGGCCCGATGGTCGCTGCGGCCAGAGCGGAACTCGATCAAGACGAGGCCGAGGTTCGCGAGGGCTTGGGCTGCGCAACGGACACGCCCGATCCCGCCTGCCGGGTCGCGACCCACTATCTCGCCAGCGCGATGCGGGCCCACGAGCCCGAGCACGTGTTCCGGTCTCTGATCGGCGCCTTCGCTCTTGCCGATGCCGATCCGCGCTATGTCGGCATCAACATCGTAATGCCCGAAGACTGGGCGCCTTCGCTGCGCGATTACGATCTGCACATGGCGATGATCGGCTATCTGGCCAGCGTGTACCCGAAGGTGCGGCTCACGCTTCACGCGGGGGAACTCGCCCCCGGACTGGTGCCGCCGGCGGATATGCGCGATCACATCAAGAAGGCGATCGATGCCGGGGCCGAACGGATCGGCCATGGCACCGCGATCGCTTACGAGGACGATGCTGCCGGAACGCTGAAGCGAATGGCGCGCGACGGGATCGCGGTCGAGATCAATCTGACCAGCAATGCCGTCATCCTTGGCGTGTCCGGGCCCGACCACCCGCTCAATCTCTATCGTCGCTATGGGGTGCCGGTCACGCTCTCCACCGATGACCAGGGGGTTTTGCGCAGCAACCTGACGCAAGAGTACGTCCGTGCCGTGCGCGAACAAGGGCTCGGCTATGAAGATCTGAAGCAGGTTTCGCGCGCGGGACTGGAATATGGCTTCGTGCCCGGCGAAAGCCTTTGGATTTCCGGTCGCGTCGGTACGCCGGTTGGCGACTGTGCGAAGTCACTCGAAACCGCAGCTTGCACCGCGTTGGTCGCGCGCAGCGAAAAAGCCCGACTGCAAGTCGCGCTCGAGAGCGAATTAAAGCGCTTCGAGCAAATCTTAGTCGGAATAGCGGTCGGAAAGGGGGCTTAGAGACATCTTGAGGCGAAGCCGCGCCAAGAAGAGAACAGCGGCGACGAATAGTGAGAGAACCTGATCGACAAGGCAAAAAAAACGAATCCTTGACGGGCGCGACGCGTGTCGCACCGTCGTCTTCAGGGGGGTCAGAAACATGAACCGCACTACCGAAATATTCGCCAACGAGGGTCAGTATCGCACCGGTCGCAGGCCGACTGTAAGGCTTGCCATGGCCGGACTTCTAGCTTGCACTGCGCTTGCATCGCCAGCGCTCGCGCAGGAAACGGGCCAGACCGACGAAGATGGTTCAATTGTCGTCAGCGGCTCGCTGAACGCGCTGCCGATCGATAACGTCGGCTCTATCTTCGGCTTCGACAAGACGCTTACCGAAACGCCCCGTTCCGCCTCCTCGATCAGTCAGGAGCAGATGGAGCGCTTTGGCGTCACCGACATCTACGACCTTGTCGCGCAGGCACCGGGTACGTTCACCAACTCTTTCTTCGGCGTCGGCGGCGCGCTCGACATTCGCGGAACACCGGGCGAGGTCTACTTCCGCGGCGTTCGCCGTCTCGACAACCCGGGCAACTATCCGACGCCGATCGGCGCGTCCGACCGTATCGATATCGTGCGCGGCCCCGCTTCGCCGATCTATGGCCCGTCCAAGACCGGCGGCTACATGAACTTCGTGCCGAAGTCCGGCCGCGCACAAGGCGGTGCCTTTCTGGTCGAGCCCGAAGGCTCGCTGCAGTTCACCGGCGGTAGCTGGAGCAAGGCCGACCTGCAGGCGACGGTCCGCGGCCCGGGTCGCATCGGCAGCCAGGAGTTCGGCTACTCGCTCTTCGCCGAAGTCGAGGATTCGGGCAGCTACTACCGCAACATGTCGACCAAGCAGACGATCCTGCAGGCGTCGTTCGACACCGATTTCGGATCCAACCTCCGGGCCGAATTCGGGGGCATGTACCACAACTTCAAAGGCCAGCAGAACGGTGGCTGGAACCGGTTGACGCAGGATCTCGTCGACAACGGAACCTACATCACCGGTCAGGCGCAGGCGCTGGACACCGATGGCGACGGCCAGATTTCGCAGGGCGAGATCAACGCGGTCAGCCCCGGCGGCCTGTCGGTCTTCGGCGGTTTCGGCTGCGGGAACTTCTCGGCCCTCGCCACCGCCTTCACGGACGAATGCCTGACCTCGACTTACCCGTTCCTGGCGCTCGAGAACACCGGCACAGCGAAGCTCAGCCGCAAGAACACGCTGACCGGGAAGGACGACCGGCTCAACAACAAGGCGACGACGCTCTACTTCGACCTGATCTACACCTCCGACGGCGGGTTGGAGGTCAAGAACCAGATGTTCTACGACAGCTACGAGAACATCAACGAGAACACCTACGGCTTCTCGCAGTTCGCGGATTCCTGGGTCTTCGAAAACAAGCTGGTCGTATCGAACACCTTCGATACCTCGGCGGGCAAGTTCGCCTTCCAGCTCTCGCCCTCGATCCGCTATACCGACTTCAAGCACGGTGACGATTTCAACTACGAATACTTTCACCGGGTCGATCTGACAGTCGGCTACACGCCGCGTTCGGACCGGCTGCTGTCGACCGAGTGCGATTGCCTCTACACCAACTATCAGGAGGGGCATTACACCGACTACGCCATCGCGGGACTTGTCGATCTCGACTTCGAGTTCGGCCTCGATGTCATTCTCGGCGCGCGCTACGACTGGATCGACGCGAAATCGACCAATATCCTTTCCAAGCTGGAGGATCCGAATGTCCCGGCGACCGGCAAGGGCAGCGATGGCGGCTTGTCCTGGAGCGCGAGCGCCAATTACAAGCTGCCCTTCGGCATCATTCCCTACGTGACGATTGCCAAGCAGACGACCGTCGTCGCGGGGCAAGGAGCGGAACTCGAGGTCGGCAACGTGCTCGACGAAAGCTTCCTTTCGGCCTCGAGACTGTACGAAGCGGGGATCAAGGGCAGCTTCCTCGACGACAAGCTTTACGCCGCGGTCTCGGTGTACAAGCAGAAGCGCATCGACCGGAACGTGCAGTCGATCACGGTCAACCAAGCGGTCGAAACCAAGGGCCTGGAAGCCGAGTTGCGCTGGGCCGTAACAGACAAGTTCCTCGTGACCGGCGCTTACACCCGCACCAAGGTCGTCAACCTGACGGGTCTGGGCGATGGTGTGCTGTTCAGCTTCTTCGGCATCGAGGATCTCGTCAACGTCACCGATCCAACGCTCTACCTCGGAGGTCAGCCGATCGGAAACGTGCCGATCAACAACCGCACCGAGGCGCGCCGTGCTGGCATTCCGACCAACCTCTACTCGCTTACCGCGACGTATGGCTTCGACAACGGGATTTCTCTGAGCGCCAGCGGGGTTGCCGTCGACTCGGTCTACTCCGGTCAGTCGCGCGTGGTGAAGCTGCCGTCGTACTTCACGGCCGACGTCAGCGCCTCTTACGAAACCGGGCCGTGGTTGTTCCGGGTCGTCTCGAAGAACGTGACCAACGAGAAGTACTTCCGTGCAAACTTCACGGAGATCTTCGGTTCGACGATCGTGCTGCCCGAAAAGCCGCGCAGCGTGCAGGCCTCGGTCATCTACAAGTTCTGATGCGAGACCGTCCGCGGGGAGCGTTGCCATCCCGGGCGCTCCCCGCGGAGATTTCTGACAAATACAGGCGGTACTGAATGCAGATTCGCGAACTGATCGAAACGCTCCCCAAGGCCGAGCTTCATGTGCATCTCGAGGGCACATTGGAGCCCGAGCTGAGTTTCGCCCTTGCCGCCAAGAACGGCATCGCATTGGGCTACGACAGCCCCGAAGAGCTCGTGGCCGCTTACGACTTTCACGATCTGCCCTCCTTCCTTACGATCTACTATGCGGCGATGAATGTTCTCGTCGACGAGGACGATTTCTACCGACTGACCTGGGAATATCTCGAGAAGGCCGCTTCGCAGAACATCGTCTATGCCGAGCTGTTCTTCGATCCGCAGGCGCACACGTCGCGTGGCGTATCGTTCGATACGGTCATTCGGGGCATCCGCCGGGCGCAGGACGATGCAGCCCGCAAGCTCGGCATCGAGACGGGGCTGATCCTGTGCTTCCTGCGCGACATGTCCGCGCAATCGGCAATGGAGCATCTCGCCCTGGCGGAGCCCTATCGTGACTGGCTGATCGGTGTCGGTCTCGATTCCGATGAGAAGGGCAATCCGCCGCGCAAGTTCGCCGAGGTGTTCGCCCGCGCACGATCGCTGGGTCTGAAACTGACGATGCACTGCGACGTCAATCAGGACGACACGCTCGAACACATGCGGCAAGTGCTCGAGGAGATCGGCGTCGATCGGATCGACCACGGCGTGAATTCGCTCGAATCCGACGCGCTGTGCACCGCGATCCGCGAGAAGGGGCTGGGTCTGACCGTCTGCCCCGTCTCGAACCGCTTCGTCGTGCAATCGCTGACCTCGCGGGAAATTCGCAGCATGCTCGAGAAGGACATGTGCGTGACGATCAACTCGGACGACCCCGCGTACTTCGATGCCTACCTCAACGAGAATTTCGTGGCGCTTCAGGAGGAGGGCGGCTTCGGCGAGGCCGAAATCGTTCGCCTGGTGCTCAACGGCTTCGACGCCGCCTGGCTCGATGAGCCGCGCCGCACTGCCTACAAGGAGCGGGTCCATGCCGTCCTGGCCACGGAGGCGGCATCGTGAACCTGCGATCGATCACGCGCCGGGCGTTCGCTGTGTTCGTCGGCGCCGCCGCGCTGGCTGTTGGAACGGCGGCAACCGCGCATACGCCCGATGTCGCCGCGGCACTGGCATGCGAGCCCGGCAAGGCCTGCGCCGCTCCGCTGCCGGTGCGGGTCGTCATCGTCTCGCTGTTCGAAATCGGCGAGGACGAAGGCGACGTCCCCGGTGAGTTCCAGCTGTGGAAACAGCGCCGCAAGCTCGATACGCGCATTCCGTTCCCGCAGGGCTACCACGACCTGTGGTACAATCCCGAAACACAAGTGCTCGGCGTCGTCACCGGGATCGGCACGGCGCGTTCGGCCACCGCGACGCTGGCGCTGGGCCTTGATCAGCGCTTCGATCTCAGCAAGTCCTACTGGCTGGTCGCGGGCATTGCCGGGATCGACCCCGAAGACGCCTCGATCGGCTCTGCCGCCTGGGCGCGTTACGTCGTCGATGGCGATCTCGCGCACGAGATCGACCCGCGCGAGATCCCGGCGGACTGGAAGTACGGCTATTTCCCGCGGCACCGCAACGGCCCCAACGACAAGCGGCCGCTCGATGGCGCGGATGGCGAGATGTATGCCCTCAACGCCAAGCTCGCCGACTGGGCTTATGGACTGACGAAAGATGTCGCACTGCCCGATTCCCCCGAGATCGCGAAGGAGCGTGCGCGGTTCACCGGCTATCCCAACGCGCAGCGGCCGCCATTCGTTCTCATGGGCGAACAGCTGGCGGCGATGACGTTCTGGCACGGCGCTAAGATGACCGACTGGGCGAACGATTGGGTCGATTACTGGACGCAAGGCAAGGGCGAGTTCGTCACTTCGGCGATGGAGGAGACGGGGCTGCTTCAGGCGATGACGTATCTCGATCGCATCGGCCGCGCGGATCAGGACCGGGTCATGGTCCTGCGGGCGGGCAGCAATTACACGATGCCGCCGAAGGGCGAGGATCCTGCCGCATACCTGCTGCGCGAGAACGAAGGCTACGCCGGGCTCGGAGCGGCAGTGGAGAGCCTCTACCTGGTAGGCTCGAAAGTGATCGACGAACTGCTCGGCAACTGGGACCGGTACGCGGCAACTCCGCCGGAATGATGTCACGGCCGAAACGCACGTGCTGACGGTCATCGCCAATGCCGCAATGCTTGTCACGATGGACGATGGCATGCGCGAAATTGCCGACGGGGCCATCGCGGTGCGCGGCGGTGTGATCGAACAGGTCGGGCGGACGGCGGATCTCGCGCAAGTCAGGGCCGAAGCCGATGTTCTGATCGATGCCGCGGGCTGCGTCGTTACGCCGGGGCTGGTCAACACCCACCACCACTTGTTCCAGAGCCTGACCCGCGCGGTTCCCGGCGCCATCGATGCCTCGCTTTTCGCGTGGCTGCAGCGGCTCTATCCGATCTGGGCGCGCTATCGCCCCGAAGACGTCTTCGCAGCGGCGCAGCTGGGGCTGGCCGAACTGGCGCTGTCCGGCTGTACGTTGACTTCGGGCCATCACTATCTGTTTCCCGACGGCGTCACGCTCGACGACACGATAGCGGCGGCGGCCGAAATCGGCCTGCGCTTCCATGCGACGCGCGGGTCGATGAGCGTGGGGGAAAGCGCCGGCGGGCTGCCGCCCGATTCTGTCGTCGAAACAGAAGCCGCGATCCTGGCCGACACGATCCGCGTGATCGATCGGTTCCACGATGCCGCACCGGGGGCGATGGTGCGGGTCGCGGTCGCGCCGTGCTCGCCGTTCTCGGTCAGCCGCGAGCTGATGCGCGACAGCGCGCTGCTCGCGCGCGACAAGGGAGTGATGCTGCACACGCATCTTGCCGAAGATGCGGACGACGTCGCGTTCTCGCTCGAGCGCTTCGGATGCCGGCCGGGACAATACGCAGAGGACTTGGGCTGGACCGGCGACGACGTGTGGCATGCGCACTGCGTGCAACTCGATACCGCGGAAATCGCACTGTTCGCCCGTACGCGGACGGGGGTCGCGCATTGCCCGTGCTCGAATTGCCGCTTGGGGTCGGGGATCGCGCCGGTGCGGGCCATGCGCGATGCGGGCGTGCCAGTTGGCCTTGGCGTGGACGGCAGCGCATCGAGCGATGCTGGGAATCTGTTGCAGGAAGCGCGGCAAGCGATGTTGCTGCAGCGGGTGCAGGGCGGGGCGGACGCGCTTGGCCCACGAGAAGCTCTGCGCCTCGCCACGCGCGGCGGCGCCGAAGTGCTGGCGCGCGATGACTGCGGCTCGCTGGAACGGGGCAAACGCGCCGATTTTGCGATCTGGTCGATGACGGAGCCGGGGCCGAGCGGCGCCTGGGATCCGGTCGCCGGTTTGCTGCTCGCACCACCCTCGGCCGCGCGCGACGTGATGGTCGAAGGGCGCTGGGTGGTACGCGACGGCAGCCTCGTGACGGCCGATCTCCCCGCCATCTGTGCTGCGGCAAAGCGATCCCGCCAGCGCCAGATGGAACTGGCCTGACCATGGGCGACCAGACGCAACTTCTCGAAGACGGCGGGCCGATCCCCAAGGCGCGCTCTTGGCGCGGCGTGATGACTCCCGAGGAAGCGAGGGATCCGGACTATTTTCCCGGTTTGGTCTTGGCCGTGCCGCTCGGCATTCAGCATGTCCTGGCAATGTTCGTCAGCAACCTGGCGCCCGCGATCATCGTCGCCGGAGCGGCGGGGTTCGGCTATGGCTCGGCGGACACCAGCGAGCTGGTTTACATGATCCAGATGGCGATGCTGTTTTCGGGCATCGCCACGTTCTTCCAGACTTTCGGAATGGGGGCCGTCGGGGCGCGCCTGCCCGTGGTTCAGGGCACGAGCTTCGCCTTCCTACCGATCATGATTCCGATCGTCGCGGGGCAGGGCATTGCGGCGATGGCCGCGCTCACCACCGGCGCGGTGGTCGGCGGATTGTTTCACACCTGCCTCGGCTTCGTGATCGGTCGCATTCGCGTGGCGCTGCCGCCGCTCGTGACGGGGCTGGTCGTGCTGATGATCGGGCTCTCGCTGATGCGCGTCGGAGTGCAATACGCGGCGGGCGGTGCCGATGCCGCGCAGAGCGCGACTTACGGCTCTGCGCAAGGCTGGCTGCTTGCCGCGATCGTCGCGGTCACCACGCTGGCGCTGAGCTTCTACGCTCGCGGCGTCTGGTCGACCGCTTCGGTGCTGATCGGCCTCGCGGTCGGCTATGCAGCGGCCGCGCTGATGGGCCGCATTTCGCTCGACCCGCTCGATACGGTGGGCTGGTTCATGGTGCCCGAGCCGTTCCACTTCGGCTTCGCCATCTCGGCTTCGGCGGTGCTCGGCTTCTGCCTGATGGGCGTGGTTTCCGCGATCGAAACGGTGGGGGATGTCTCGGGCATCTGCGAAGGCGGCGCGGGGCGCCCCGCGAGCGACCGCGAACTGAGCGGAGCGACATTCGCGGACGGCATCGGCACTGCCGTCGCCGGCATCTTCGGAGCCTTGCCCAACACCAGCTTCAGCCAGAATGTCGGCCTCGTCGCGATCACCGGCGTAATGAGCCGGCATGTCGTCAGCGTCGGTGCGGTGTTTCTCGTGCTGTGCGGCCTCGTTCCCAAGATCGGCGCACTGGTGACGACGATCCCGATCGAAGTGTTGGGCGGCGGCGTGATCGTGATGTTCGGCATGGTCGCTGCGGCGGCGGTCTCGATGCTTTCGCAAGTCGAATGGACGCAGCGCAACATGCTGATCTTCGCGATCGCCTTGTCGTTGTCGCTGGGCCTGCAACTCGAGCCCGATGCGCTGCGCCAATCGCCCGAGATGGTGCAAGTGCTGCTGTGCTCCGGCGTGCTGCCGGCGGCCGTGATCGCGGTCTTCCTGAACCTCGTGGTGCCCGATGGCGAAGCGCAGGCGGTGGGCTAGCGCGCGTTCCTGACTTGCCTGCCGCGCACCCACACCGCTGAGAGGTCGGCACTGCGGGCGCAGCGCACGATGTGCTCGAAGCGGTCGTGGTTCGGCTCTCCGCCAGTCATTCGAAGATCGCTGGACGCCGTTCCGGGATCGACCAGGATGGCATCGAACTCGGCGCCTTCCGCAAAAAGTCCGATCGGGAGGCCGAGCGCTTCGCCACCGCCCGCCGTCGCCAGCCAGAATGCCTCGGCGACGCTGATTGATGTTCCCGCCGCGCCTCGCTTGGATGCAGGCACCGCCGCATCCATGCCCGAGGCGCGCAGACGGGATATCGTCATCGCCATACGGGCGTTGTCCAGGATCGAGGGCGAACTTCCACCGGCGATGTCGCTGCCGAGACCGACATGGACGCCTTCGTCGAGCGCTTCGCGTAAAGGCAAGACTGCATTGGCGAAATAGACGTTCGACAAGGGGCAATGTGCGATCGCAGCGTTGCGCGCCTTGATGATCGCGCGGTCGTCGGCAGTGACGAAGTTACTATGGGCAAGCACGGCACGCGTTGCGAGCAGGCCGAAGCGATCGAGGACCGCCGTGTCGGTCGCGCCGAACCGACCGGCGGAGTGCGCCACCTCCCAGTCGCTTTCTGAGCAATGGGTCTGCACATGACACCCGGTCTCGCGCGCCAGCGCGCCGAGCCCGGCAAGCAAGTCGTCGGTGCAGCTCGGCAGGAAACGCGGGGTTATGGCCGGAAGCACGAGCGGATGGTCTTCCCCGGGCTGCAGCGCGCGAATCCGCGCGATGGTCTCGGCCGTGGCGGCGAGCGCTGCATCGACATCGGCGTCCCGGTAGAAATCAGGACATTGTTCCCGATCATCCATCGCGACTTTGCCTATCAACGCGCGCTGGCCGTGTTCGAGACAGATCTCCGCAAGCGCCACAGTGGCATCGACATGGACGGTGCCGAAGTAGACCGCGGTCGTCGTGCCGTGCGCCAGCAAGGTCGCCACCAGATCGGCATAGACCTCGCGCGCATAGGCTGTGTCGGCGAACTTCGCCTCGAGCGGAAAAGTATAGTGGTCGAGCCATTGTTCGAGCGGCCGATCCAGCGCCGTGCCCAATTGCGGCCATTGCGGAGCATGGACGTGACAATCGACAAAACCGGGCAGCAGGCACTGGCCGGGCTGCAGCCGGATCAATCGATCGGCCCGTTCGAGCCGGGACGCATAAGCCGGTTCGTCTGCGCGGGTCATGCGTTCGATCCGGCCGGTTTCGCCGACTTCGATCAGACAGTCTGCGAGGGCTTCCAGGCATCCACGCGTGGGCGTGTGATAAAGATCGCCGCAAATGGCAAAGGCGGCTACCACCGTAATCCGCTCATGCCAGCGTATGCACAGGTGCAGTCGGATCGAGCGGCAGCACGCCGCTGGTGACCACGAAGCCTCGAATGCCGCGCACGCTGTCGATCCAGCGCCGGACCGCTGGATAATCGAGGCGCGAGACCCCGCCTTCCTCGCACAGGATGACTTGCACGAAGACAGCGATGTCGGCGATTGTCGGCTGCTCGCCCTCCACGAGCCAGCGGCGCCCCGCGCGTTCGCCGAACCACAGATGCCGCTCGAGATGGCGCAGAAGGCGATGCGCCTCGGTCCGGCAGCGTTCGATAACGGCGGGCTGGCCGATCAGTTCGTGCAGCCGCGCAACGCCGGCGCTGTGGGCGAGCGCTCGCGCCACAGCCAGCCATTCGTGGATTGCGACGAGGCGGTCCGGATCGCCGAGCGGCAGCCATTGCCCGGTCGCATCATGGTGGGCGGCAAGATGGATGAGTGCAGCCTGCCAGTCCCCCAGCACCGCCGTGCCGGTATCGAGGGCCGGCACGCTGCCGAGCGGAGCGATGTCGAGATACTCGTCCGTTTCATGCTCGCGCCCCGGATAATAATCGAGTGAGCGGATCTCGAGCGGCACGTCGAGCAACGCCGCGAGCAGCCGCACCGCATAGCATTCGGCAAGCGGCGGATAGTCGTACAGAATCATGCCGCTGCTCTTTCGAGTCCGCGCCGCAATCGTTCGAGCGCCGCATCATGCTCGGCAAGCCGGCTGACATCTTCGGCAAGCCCCCGGATCACGGCGCGTGCGAAGGACACGGGCTGCACGAACAGCCGTACGCCGGGCAGGGGTGCCCGCGCGATCGCGATCTCGATCGCTTGCGCCGTGCAATTGACCGCGATCGCTCGCAGGACCGCGCCTGCGTAATCCAGCTGCGGCGGTGCATCCTGATCGCCGGCCAGTTTGGTCCACACCAGTCCATCGCGCTCGACGCCCGGAAAGAGGGTGGCGCGGATCGCGGACGAGGGTTTGCGTGTCGGGTGGGCGGGAATGGCCGAGCAGGCGCCGCTGCCGCTTCTGAACCGCCAGGCATGATATTGGCAGCGCAGTTCGTCGCCATGAATCGAGCCGATCGTGAAGCGCACTCCTCGGTGCGGACAGCGATCTTCCCAGACATTGACTGTGCCATCCTGCCCCCGCCACACAGCGAGCGGCACGTCGCAGAGTTGCGCGGCATAGATATGCCCGGCGGGCAAATCGTCGGATGCGGCGATGGGGTGCCAGCCTTCACGGACGGTCATGCCGGAAGCCCTCCGTCATGCGCTCCGACCGTTCCGTAAGTCACGCCCAGTTCGGCCAGCCAGCGCCGATAGGCGACCGAGGTCTTGTCGGCGAGCACCGGCATTTCCATGCGTTGTCCGATCGGAAGGCGCTTGGGAATCTGATTTTCGAGGATCGGCTTGTCCTGCAGGAAGATGAACTGCTGGAAAGCGCGCAACGCGGCCGGGGACACGCCATCGTCGATGAATATCTCGAGGACGTGGGCGATCGCATGCTCTTCGTCCAGCGGCTGGGCAAAGAGATAGATGACGTCGAAACGATCGGGCTGGCTGAAGCTGCTTTTGTAGAGCGAGGCGGTCAGCGCTCGCTCGACCTTGTACTGATATTCGACCACGAACCCGCTCTGCGCCGTCGGCGATGAGACCGGCTGAAAGACCTTGCAGCCGCTGGCATGGACACCGCCATCGGGCAGTCGTGCGACCTCGTAGGGCTCGACCGCCGTCTGCGGTTCCTGGCCCAGATAGCCCGCATGCACATGGCCGAGATGCCCCAGGTCGAGGAAGTTCTCGATCACGCGTCCGGCCGAAACGTGGACGCCGAACGAACCCGCCGTGGTAACGCAGCGATCGGGCTCGGCCAGTTCGGCGATGCTCAGGATGGGCCGGGCAGGCTTACCGAGACAGGCCCAGACGAAACCGTGGCGGACGTCGCTCACGATCGGGCTGCCATCGGTCCCGACGACATGGACTGCGCCTTGCGCGTCGCGAGAAACCGTCAGAGGCACTCCAAGCAGTCTTGTCGTGATCGGACGATCGCACTGCAACGCCGTGGCGTCGGCCACGACATGCCAGTCGTTCCAGAGTATTGGGTCCATCAGTGCCTCATACGGTGTTGTGTTGCCCGGCCGCTCGAGAAGTGGCCGTTCGGTCGGGACACCAACGCGCCCTCAAACTTCGCGCGTCCCGGCCGGCAAATGCGGTCCTATTCTGACACCCAGTCGAATCCCTTGGGTCTCGGGGTCCTGAACGGCGCGAACTTCTCGACTGCCGCCCGCCAGCGCGCCTGCATATCTGCGAGTACGTCGGGATAGAGGTCGGCGACGCTGTAGTTTTCGCCCTGATCGAGCTCCATATCGTAGAGCTGCGGGTAGCCGCGCTCGACATAGTCGGTGCGCCCGCCGCGGTAATACGTCTCCGAAACATATTTCCACCGCTGGGTCCTGATGCCGACCACGGATTCGTTGTTGAACAACACGATTTCGTCGCGGGGCGACGTCGCGCTCCCCTTGAGAACAGCCTGCATGTCCAGGCCGTCCAGTTCATCGTTGTCGGGCGTCACGCCCGCCATCGCGCACAGCGTGGGCAGGATATCGAGCCCCGACGCGATCGCCTTGGTCCGGGTGGCGGGGGGAAGCGTGCGCGGCATGCGGGCCAGGAACGGCACATGCGAGGCCCCGTCATACGCGCTGCCGCCTTTCCGATCCCGCAAAGGCCCCGGCGAGCCCTCGAACCACGGGCCGTTGTCGGATGTGAACATGATCAGGGTATTTTCCGCGAGACCCAGAGCGTCGATCTTGTCGACGATGCGGCCGACGATCGAGTCGATCTCGCGAACGACATCGCCGTAGGATCCTGCTTTGCTCGTGTGCTTGAACGGCTCCGGCGGCACAGTGGGCAGATGCGGCGCGCTCAACGCGAGCTCGAGAAAGAACGGCTTCGCCCGATGCTCGTCGATGAATGCTTCCGCGCGTCGGCAGAACTTCTCCTGCAGCGACGCAAGCTCGACCGGCTGCGAGGCAACTGCGTCGGACCCGGCGTGGGATTCGAACAAGGCCAGCGGGGTCATGTCGTGGCTATAGGGAATGCCGTAGAACAGATCGAAACCGTGCTTGGTCGGCGGCCAATATTGCGGCGCCGTACCCAGATGCCACTTACCGATCAGTGCCGACGCATAACGCGGCGCCAATTCGTCCGCGATCGTGCGTTCCGATACGGGCAGACCGCGCGCATCGGTTTCCAGCAGCACTTCCCACCCAAGCCCGCTGCGGATCGGTTGCCTGCCAGTGAGAATTCCTGCGCGCGACGGCGTGCACAGATTGGCCGGCGCATAATAATTGTCGAGCGTCACGCCCTCGGCCGCGAGCCGATTGATGTTGGGGGTGGGAATCGTGCCGCCGTAAGGCTGGATGTCTCCGAACCCGAGATCGTCGCACATGATGAGGATGAAATTCGGGGCCGGTACCGATCGCGCGACGCCTTTCGCCAAGCCGGCGGGGCTAAGAAGCGCAGCGAGTGCAAGCGCTCCTGCGGAACCCATAAGATCACGACGGTTCATGGCAAAGCTCCTGATGCGACTGGACCCGGGGCAACGTGACGATCATATCTGCGCATGGTGTCCGACCGTCGAGATCGATCATAGTCATCTGCGCGGCACTCCGTGATCTCCAGTGGACCGCTCCCGCTCGGCCCGCGACGGTCGGCGGTACAATCGGGCGTATTTGAAGTGCGAGAGCGGTCATGTCGGTTCAGTCTACCACTTCAGAGTGACCCGACCGCCATACGTGCGCGGGGCGTAGAAGCTGTAGTGGTAGGATTGGGTGAAGGCGTTCTCGACAGCGTTGGTGAACACGCGCCGATCCTCGATATTGTTGGCGTAAAGCGAGACGCTCCAATTCGCCGCGTCCGGTGCGTAGGTCACGCTCGCGTTCGACATCGTGTAGGCTTTCTGCCGTGTCGAATCGAAGTTGAAGTAAGAGAAATACTGGGCGGATTGGTACTTAGAGTCCGCGGATAGAGTGAGCGTTCCGGATGCGAGCGGAATGTCCTGCTCCGCCCCGAGCCCGATCGACCAGTCCGGCGCATTCGGCGGAGTGCGGCCGGCAAGCTGGACGTTTACACCGTCCTGCACGGTCTCGAAGTCCTCGAAGCGCGCGTGGAGATAATTCACCGAAGCCGTGATGCGCGTGGTCCGTGCCGGTGTCAGGACAAGATCGGTCTCCAGGCCGTAGATGTGCGAGCTGCCGGCGTTGCGGATCAGTGTCGCGACCCCGCCATCCGGCAGCGTCGCCAGCTGCGACACTTGCTGATCCTTGTAGTCCTCGAAGTGGAAGGCGAGATTGAGCTGTAGCAGATTGCCGGCAAAGCGGTTCTTCGAACCAACCTCGTAGCTGGTGACGGTTTCGGGCTTGTAAGTCGCCAGCGGCACGAAGCCGCCAGACTTGTAGCCGGTCGCGATCTTCGCATAGACCATGTTGCGCGGGGTCACCTGATAGTCGAGCCCGGCTTGGTAGGTCACCTTGTTCCAGGTCCCCGAATTGTCCTGATAAACCGTGAAGTAGCTCACCGGATCGACGGGCACGTCGTCGTCGGCAAACTGGACCAGGCCCGAGCGCCGCTTCTTGTCGTGAGTGTAGCGGATGCCGGCGGTCGCGGTCAGCTGATCGGTGATCTTGTAGCTTGCCTGACCGAAGCCGGCGAGCGACTTGGAAGTGACGTGATAGTCGAAAGTGTAGCCTCGGGCATAAGTCCCGCCCGGCTGGGCATAATATTCCGCCGAGAAGAGATCGTTCTTTTCATTGAAATAGAAGACGCCGACCTGCCAGAACAGACGCGAATCATCACCTGAAGAGACCCGCAGTTCCTGGTTCCAGGTGCGGGGCTTTTCCTTCATTCGGAACCCGTAGACCTTGCCATTGTTGGAATCGTCGTCCTGCCGACGATAGCTGGTGTCGTCATAACCACCGAGGTAGGTGATCTTGATCGCATCGAGGTCGTATTCGGCACTCCATTTGAAGGTGTGCTCGTTCATCCGGGTGTAGTTGGGGACGCCGGCGGTAAAGGTCTCGTCATTGATGCCCGACGGAAGATCATGAACGATCGTGCCGTCCGCATCAAACACGAACGGAATATTCTGGGCGACGCCCGGAGAGCCGCCGATGAAGTTGTATTGGGCCAGAGCCCAGATCTTCAGGCGGTCGGTCGGGGTCAACAGGATCTGACCGCGTATCGACTGGGTGTTTTCATCGTCGCCACCTTCCTGCGGCGGGGTATCGCGATAGAAATCGTGAGTGCGCGACAGAAACGAGACGCGCGCCTTCGCGGTATCGCTTAGCGGAACGTTCAGTGCGCCTTGGATGCCGACCGCATTGTAATTGCCGTATTGGGCAGTGGCGAAGCCGCCAAACTCGCTTTGCGGCCGAACTGTCAGGATGTTGATCGCGCCACCATTGGCGTTGCGCCCGTTCAGCGTTCCTTGCGGTCCGCGCAACACCTCGATGCGCTCCAGATCGTAGAACGATGCGGTCAGCGCGTAAGGTCGGTTCAGATAGAAGCCGTCGGTGGACACTGCGATGGCGGGATCGCCCACCGCCCCCGTATTCTGGCTGGAAATCCCGCGGATCGCGATGATCGGCTGGCCGTCGGCCTGAGTAAAGGAAATGTCCGGTGCCACTCGCGACAGCGCTTCGAGCGTCGTGACGTCACGCTTGATCAGATCTTCGCCGTCGAAAACGCCGATCGAGATGGGCGTCTGCTGCACCGTGGTCTCGCGCCGCTCGGCGGTCACGACGATATCCATGGGCGCGTCCGTCACCCCGGCGGATGCCGCTTGGGCCATGGCCGGCGCGCAGTCGGCGAGCACGACCACGGCCACCGTGCAAAGTGCCGCACTGCGCACGGTCAAGCGGCTCGTCCGTGTTGTGCGAGGCCTCAGCGACGGTGCAGGCGTCCTGGTCAACTTGATCATGATTCGGCCCCCTTTTTGGCAAACGATTTCATAAGGCATGACGTGTTTTGCGTAACCGGTCCAGCCTCGTTTCTAGAGACGGGCTCCCTCATTTTTCGAACGGATGCCGGAATGCTGGCTCACGCGCCGCCAAAAGGGCGTGACAGATCGAGTCAGTCAGGCAGAAATTAACGCTTGGCGGCGCCTAAAGCGGGCGTGCTGCCGCGTTCGTCGAGAATCGCCGAGACGATCATCCGCTGGAATACGGGCGGATCTTCGCCGTTGATCAACTGGAGCAGAAGGCTCGCGCTCGCAGCCCCCATCTGCTCTGCAGGCTGGCGCAAAGTGGTCAGACCAGGGCTCGTATAGGCCGCAAATTCGCCGCCGTCGAAGCCGGTAACCGCGACATCCTCGGGAATGCGCAGCCCTGCGGCGCAAACGCCTTTCATGAACCCGATCGCCATGTCGTCATTGGCGCACACGACCGCGTCGGGCCTCTGTTCGAGTGCGAGATAGCCCGCCGCCGCGCGTTCGCCCGAGGCAAAATCGAAATTGCCTTCGAGGCGCGTTGGAGCCAGCCCTTCCTTTTGCAGCGAGTCGCTGAAGCCGGCAAAACGCTCCACATCATGATAATTGTCGGACGGTGCCCCCAGATACGCTAGGCGGCGGCGTCCGATCGCGATCAGCTGGCTCGTCAGGGCCGATACCGCCTCGCGGTCGTTGGTCAGCACGCTCGGAATTCCATGGGCGCTGAGATCGATCATCAGGCCTACGGCGGGCAATCGCGCCGACAAGACGGGCAGGGGGCCCCCGGCGGGCAATTCGTTGGCAACTGCCAATATGCCGTCGACCAGCCCGCCGCGGGCCATGTCGATGAGCCGATGATCCGCGGTAAAATCCTCATTGAGGCTGCCGGTGATCATGCTGTAGCCGGCCGACATAAGCTTCGCGTCCACCCCGCGCATCGCGTCGTCGAGGACGCCGCGCGACCGCCATGGCGGCATTATCACGAGGATCGTGCGCGACAGTCCGGATCGTAGCGAGCGAGCCGCGACGTTCGACGCGTACCCAAGGCGCGCTGCCGCCGCCAGCACGCGCATGCGCGTCTTGACGTTGACCCGCTCGGGATTGCTGAGCGCGCGGCTTGCGGTCGACAGCGCGACCCGCGCTTCCGACGCCACGTCCGACAGTTTCACGGGTCCCTCCGCCGTGCGCTCGGGCAGTTCGTCGATGGTCTTCATTGTGCCCTGCTTCGCAATCTCGTCCCAGTCCTAGCAAAAGCGCTTGCAACGGGACAGTACGAAGGTAAGTTGGCAAACGATTGCCATAGAAGGCAAGCTATTTTCGAACCGCGCGACGACTCAAAGTCCGCGCGACAAAGGCTCGGGCGCAGCCGCACCGATGATTTGCAGAAACAGCGACGGGGACGTGTCTTATGGAAGTACCTGAGCCGAAATCGGACCGATCGCTTGCTGCCACGATGTCGAACATCGCGATAAGCCGGGACCGTAAAACCGACATTCCTGCCGAACCGTCCGGGTCCACGCCGGACTCGTTTGCGCCCGACGAAATCGCGGCGCTGGTCGCCGCGCTCGATCGCGACGAAAAAATCGCGCTGCTCAACGGGCAGGGGATGTGGCGCACTGCTTCGATCCCGCGCATCGGGATAAATTCGGTCACCATGACCGACGGCACACATGGGGTGCGCCTTTCACCGGGCCAGCTCGCCGAAGACGCTTCCCCCGATGTTGCGCTGGCCGAATTTCTCGCGATGCTCGACAGCGGAGCGCAGGAGAAAGCCGATTTCGGCGCGAGCCTGCCGTCGACATGTTATCCGGCGGCCTGTTCTTACGCATGTTCCTGGGATGCCGGGCTGGCTTACGAGCTCGGTCGCCATCTTGCGCTGGAATGCCGTGCCATGGGGATCGATTTGCTGCTTGGCCCTGGCGCCAACCTGCGGCGAACCCCGTTTGCGGGTCGCGGTTACGAATATTATTCGGAAGATCCCATCCTGACGGGCGAAATGGCCGGTGCGGTGATCGCAGGCTTGCAGGACAACGGCGTCGGTGCCGTCCTCAAGCATTTCGCGTGCAATGAATCCGAAGTCGATCGTACGCGGATGAATTCCATCGTGTCGCCGCGCGCGCTGCGCGAACTCTATCTCAAGGCATTCGAGCGCGCGATCGAGAAGGGCCAGCCCTGGGCCGTGATGAGCGCCTACAATTTGCTCAACGATGAGCAGGCCGCCGAAAATCGATGGCTGCTGACGACCGTCCTGCGGGAAGAATGGGGATATGACGGGCTCGTCATGTCGGACTGGCACGGGATCAAGGATCGCCCGGCCTCGCTGCGTGCCGGCAACGATCTCGACATGCCGGAAAGCCGCGACCGGGCGGATGCACTGCGAGAGGCGGTCGATAGCGGCGCGGTCGATCCGGAGAGCCTTGATCGAAGCTGCCGCCAAGTCCTGCGGCTGGTGCATCGCGTCGAGACCGGGCGGCGCCTCCCGCTGCCCGAGGGCGACGTCGATCATCATGCTTTTGCGCGCGACCTCGCCGCGCGTTCGATCGTGCTGCTCAAGAATGTCGGACCGGTGTTGCCGCTCTCCCCCGACGCGGCGCTCCAGATCGCGCTGATCGGTCCCACGGTGGGTCGCCCGATCATCCAGGGATTCGGCTCGTCCCGCATCAATCCGAGCCAGACCGACAGCATCGAGGACGAGCTGAGGGCGGCTGCGGCGGCTGACAGCGAAATTGCCTGCTACAGTGGCTGGTCGCACGATATAGCCGAGCGTTCGAGCCGGATCGAGGAGGCGGCTGCGGGTGGGGCCGCGGCAGACGTCGCCGTGCTCTGCGTGAACGTTCCCGAGGGCGACTATGGGGGTGAGGAGACCGATCGTCCTCATTTGCGACTGGCCGACGGGCTGGACGAATTGATCGAGCGTGTGGCCGCAGTCCAGCCGAACACCGTCGTCGTGCTCTTCACGCCCGACGCGATCCTGATGCCGTGGATCGACATGGCTCCGGCGGTGGTCGCGCCGTTTTTCGCAGGACAAGGCATGGCGCATGCGCTGGCGCAAATCCTGTTCGGCCGCATCAATCCATCGGGCAAGCTGACCACCAGCTTTCCGCGGCGCGAAGAGGACTTGCCCGCTTTCCCGTACCATCCTGGAGACAGCCAGGTGCTGTGGTATGGCGAGGACATTTTAGCGGGCTATCGCTTCTTCGACCGTCGCGGGATAGAACCGCTTTTTCCGTTCGGGCATGGCCTGAGCTTCACTCGGTTCGAGTATCGTGACCTGACAGTCGACAAGATCGTGGAGCGTGATCGCGATTTCGTGCGTGCCCGCTTCACCCTTTCGAACGCCGGCGATCGCGATGGCCACGAAGTCTGCCAGCTCTATGCATCATGGGAGCAAGCGTTCGGCAATGACCCCGTGCGGGAGCTCAAGGCCTTCCGCAAAATCTTCCTGCGCGCGGGCGCGTCCTGCGATGTGGAGATGCTGGTTCCTGCCGACGACTTCCGCCAGTGGCACGCCCTGAGTAGCGCAGGCGCGTCCGGATGGCGCTTCGGAAGCCAGCCGCTAAAGATCGAGATTGGCGCGTCGTCGCGCGCGATCCATCTTTCCGGAACGGTGCGGGGCTGGGCGATGACGCCACGCCGCCGACCGCTCGATCTATTTTCCCTGCCCAAGGAGGTCCTCGCCCAGGACGAGGGCGCGCAGCTGACATTGGTCTTTCTCGCCCAGCAATTCGGCATGTCGCCGACCGAAGCGCATGCCTTCTTGCCGGTCCTCGAAAGCTCGTTCCTCGGTATCGGGACCACGCTGCAATGGTTCGCGGGCAGTCGCGTCTCGAACAGCGACGTCGCCGCTTTGCTCGACCGCATTCGGGAACAGAGTGCCGACGGTGAAGGGCTCGAAGCGTGATCGCGCGTGAAGCGGGTGCCGACGCCCGGCTGCCTGAAATCGCCGCTTATGGCCTCGGCGATCTGGTCTTCAATCTCGTCTGGACGACGATGCTTGCCTACCTGGTTTACTTCTACACCGAGACGAGCGGTATCAGGGCCGATATCGCCGGGCTGATCGTACTCTTCGCTCGCGTCACCAATGTGGTTCTGGATCCTCTGGTGGGCGCACTGGTCGATCGGCGCGCTTTCGGGCGCAAGGCACGCCCTCTGCTCTTCTGGGGCGCAATCCCACTTGCGCTTCTGCTGTGGCTCACTTTCACGACCATATCGGCCGATCCGATGGTGCGCATTGTCTGGGCGGCAGTGACGTACACCGGCCTCTGCATCGCCTATTCGGTCGCGAATACGCCGTACGGTGCGATGACCACGCTGATCTCGAGCGACGAAACCGTCCGTGGCAAGTTGGCGGTGGCTCGCATGGTCGGGGCGACGATCGGTATGCTGGTGATCGGCATCGTCACTCTGCCGCTGGTCGATTTCCTCGGCGATGGCGATCGATCGAAAGGATTTTCCTATGTGGCGGCGCTCTATGGCCTCCTCGTTGCAGGCGGGCTGTTCGTCACAGCCGGCATGTGCCGCGAGCGCACCGGCGGCGATCCGGTCAACGCATCCTTTGGCGAAATCATCAGGATGCTGGCCAGCAATCGCGCCTGGATCGTCATCACCATCTCGATGAGCCTGAACATCGTCGGTCAGACGTTCCTCTTTGGTATGACGCCTTACTACGTCCTGCGCGTGCTGCATCGGCCCGACAGTGACAGCGGCGCGCTTCTCACTGTTCTCAACGTGCTGTTCTTGTGCGGCAGCGCGGCTGCACTGCCGCTGGCTCTACGGCTGGGCAGCAAAGGCGCCTTGATTCTGGGGGCCTCGGTCGGCGCGTTGGCGCTGCTCCTGCTGGACGCCCTGCCGCAGACCCTGCCGGCGACGCTCTCGACGATCGTGGTGGTGGGCTTCTTCCTCGGAATTGCTGCACCGCTTTCTTACGTTCTGCTGGCGGATTCGGCAGAGAGCCGCGGATCCCAGAAGGTCATCGCCGGGGTGTGCTATGCCGCGAACTCGGCCGCCGGCAAGATCAGCTTCGGGATCGGCGGCTATCTCATGACCTTGTTCCTGGCAGACGGAGCGCACTCGGCGGCATGGTCGGCCCAGCGCGGCTTCGTCGAAGTTTCGGCCGTTGCCTTCGGAGTGTCGGGCCTGGTCATGTTCCTCTACCCCCGCCTCGCGGCGTCTGCCCGATGAGCGCTGAAGGAAACGCGCTCGCCCTGCGCGGGATCCGTCCATCTGGGCCGGGACGAGCAAGGCCTGCCCGGGCGAAACCGCAGCACGGCTCGAACCGTTCGATGCTGTACTCGCGGGCAGCCGTCTATTTCGACGAGGTTGCGCGTCGCGGTTCGATCAAGAAAGCCTCCGAGACTCTCAATATCGCGCCGTCGGCCATCGATCGTCAGGTCAGTCAACTCGAAGAGCGACTCGGCGTCGCGCTCTTCGAACGGCTGCGCACGGGTATTCGTCTGACTGCCGCCGGCGAGATCCTGATCGACACCATAAGGCGCGGCCGGCGCGAGATCGAACGAGCCGAGTCGGTGATCGACGATCTCCGCGGATTGCGGCGCGGACGCGTCTCGCTTGCGATCGCCGAAGGCGCCGCTGAATTCCTCAGCCAGGCGATCGCCACATTTCACGACGCCTACCCGAATATCGATTTCGATCTCCATGTCGCTGAGGCGCAGACTGTCCTGACATCACTGCAGAGCGGGGCAACGGATATCGGCCTGACGTTCAACCCACCCGCTGAGCCGGGAATTCGCGTCGAGCGGTCGCTGATCTACCAAATGGGGGCCGTCGTGCTACCGAGCGATCCCCTGGCAGCGCAAGGCGCGATGACGCTTGGCTCGCTTGCCGACCGGAGCCTCATCCTGCCGGATCATTCCCTCACTCTTCGCGCACTGTTCGACCAGGCCTGGCAAAAGATCGTCGGCGATCCGTTGCGGGCTGTCATCAGCACGAACAGCATTTCAGTGCTCAAGTCTTCTGTCGGACAAGGACTTGGCATCGGCGTGCTCACGCACTTCGACGTCTGGAAGGAAGTGCGAAGCGGCGAGCTTGCCTTCATTCCGTTCGACGATCAAAAAATTCCGCTCTCGGTCCTGTCAGCCTTGAGCCTGGCGGGGCGCGCCCTGTCGTCCCCGGCCGCACTCTTCATGCAACATCTGTCGAACGTGATGGCATCACAGTCCGAACCGTCGATCTGAAGAGCGCGCCGGGGCAACAAGCGGGAAACGCTCCTAGGCGATCTCGCTGATCCCGATCGGGGCGAAACCGAGCGTCTGCCCGGCAAGATCGATGCTCTCGCCGATGATCATCAGCGCGCGGGCGTCGTCGTCCGCAAAGACGATTTGGGTCGCGCTCGGGCTGACCGGGATGCGCAAGATGACGTCGTCGCTTTCCAGCACCGCGTTCGAGCCATCGCGAAAGCCCGAGAAGGCGTCGGCGGTCTCGTCCAGCACGATCGTGTCGCCGCCCTTGTTGAAGGAAGGATCGAACATGGCTTCGCCAGATGTGACAGCCACCGTCTCCGCCCCCGATGCGGTGCCGAAGATGGTCAAATGACCGCCGGCCGTCGCCTCGCCGCCTTCCGATAGGATCAGCTTGGCAAAGGCCGCCTCGTCGATCTCGGGCAGCATGGGCGCAGTTTCGGCGGTGGCCGTGATCGTGGTGAGCGTCGCGGTGACGGCCTGATCGCCGACCATGATCGACGCCGGGGAGTCGCCAGTGCCGGCTTCGATGGAAAGCAGGCGGATGCCATCGTCAAAGGCCAGCGTCAGTTCGCCGGTCCCCACTGGCAGCACGACCTGCGTATCGCCGTCGAACAGGAGGGCTGCGGAGCCATCGCGAACGATGCTCCAGTCGGCGGCGTCGCCGCTCAGACGGACGATGTCTCCGCCGCGGTTGAACGAGGGATCGAATTCGATCCGGCCCGCAAGGTCGAGCACGGTCACGTCCTGTACGCCATTGGTGCCGAACACGGTGCCCGTGCCGCCGACTTCGCCGCTCCAGCCATCGGCGGCAAGCAGTCGCCATTGGCTCGCTTCGGCGTCGCCGGTCACCACGTCGATCGTGGCTTCGAACGTATCGTTTCCGCCCCTGCCATCACTGACGGTGACGGTGAAGCTGTCGCTGCCGGTGAAGCCCGCGTCGGGCGTGTAGACGAACCCGCCCGCCGCGGTCGACTGAAGAGTGCCGCCGGTCGCGGTGCCCGCGGTGTAGCTCAGGACATCGCCGTCGGCGTCGGCAGCGAGGAAGGTCAGCGCGACGGGCGTGCCGGCAAGCGTCGCGAAGCTGCCGCTGTCGGGTACGAAGACCGGTGCCGTGTTGACCGGCACGCCATCGGTAATCGCGATCGAGACCGTGGCTGTGTCCGACGCGCCCGTCGGGTCGGAGGCGGTGTAGGACAGGCGCACCATACCCGTTTCGCCCGAAGCCGGCCGGTAGACCGCCGACCCGTTGCCGACCGTGAGCGTCCCGGCGCCATCGACGATCATGATGTTCGTGACCGTGAGAACGTCGCCGTCGGCATCGGTATCGTTAGCGAGCAGCGCGGTGAACGGGATCGTCAGCGTCTCGCCGGCTACCATCGAAAGCTGATCGTCCCGGGCGATCGGCGAGGTGTTGGGATTGGGCGTGGGCGTGGGCGTGGGCGTCGGGGTCGGAGTGGGCGTTGGCGTCGCTGTGCGCAGATCGATGTCCACATGCGCGCTGGCGGTGCCGCCGGCTCCATCGCTGATCGTGTAGGTGAAACCGCCGGTGCCGGCACCGGTACCGACCGGCGTGAACACGATCGTGGCTCCGTTGAGCGTGACCGAACCGTTGCTGGGGTCGGATACTGCCGAGATCGTGAGCACATCGCTGGCGTTGCGATCGCTGTCGTTCTTGAGCAACGCCTGCGCGCTGATCGTGACCGGGCTGCCGGCGATGGCGACGATGCTGTCATCGTTCGCAATCGGATCGAAGTTGATCGCGGCCGTTCCCGGCGATCCGATTTCGGTGTTGCCGAAGCCGTCGATCACCGAGAAGGCGCCATCGACACCGTCGGCGCTGAGCGTGTTGATCAGGCCACCGGAGACGAGGGCCGTGTTGTCGAACGTCGCGAATGGGCTGCTCTCGGGCGAAGCGCCGAAAGTGACGCTGGTCTGGATCGTGCCTGCTGCGTCGAACAGGTAGACCGCATCGCCGCCGCCGCTGAGGCCACTGCCGTCGTAGGTGCCGAACCGCAGTCCGGCGGGTGTGGTGCCGCCGAACCAAGTGTCGATGAAGTCCTGGCGTACGCCGTCCAGGTCGGTCGTGTTGAGGAAGATGACGGATTCGCCGGCGGCGATGGTGGTGATTCCCAAAAGCGGATCGGCCGAGCCGAAGTCCGCCGAATCGTCGTCGAAGGACCAGCCGGTGATGTCGATCGCGGCGTCGGAAATGTTGGTCAGCTCGAACCAGTCCTCGCCGATCGGGCTGTTGCTCTTGCCGCTCGACCAGGGTGAGACCTCGGTGATGATGAGGGCCGGGCCCGCTTCCCCGTCAACATCGCTCACCGCCACTGTGAAGTCGACCGTCGCGTCGGGGCTGGTGCCGACCGTCGGATCGTCGACCGTGACAGTGACCGCGTAGCTTGCCTTGGTCTCGAAATCGAGGACCGTGCCAGCCTTGATGTAGAGCCCCGAGCCGTCGACTTCGAAGAACGCCGCGTCCGCGCCGGTGACGGCGAACTGGTTGGAGCCGATCCCGTCGTCGGTGATCGTGATGTCCGCCACTTTGACTCGCACGTCGGTGTTGGTGTTCTCGGCAATCGCGAGCACCGGGTTATCGAGTGCGATCGCGGTCGGCGCGGCATTCGGAAAGTCGGCGAGCTGATAGACCCACAGCTGCGGCACGTCCGAGCCGCCGCCTTCGTTCACGACATAGAGCGTGCCGTCGCGATCGAGCGTGATCCCTTCGTGTCCTTGTCCGGAGACCCCCGACGTCGCGCCGGGGCCCGCAACGATGTCGAGCGTGTTCACGATCGAGCCGTCGCGATTGACTTGGACGATGCGGCCCGTCTCCTGGCTGATCACAAGGATGTTGTCCTCGTAGTCCGTGCCCGCGAAGCCGGGGATCGCGGACAATGCGAAGACGTCCGACAAGTCGGTCACGCCGAGCAGCGCGGGATCGAACAGGTTCACCGAGTTCTCGGTCGTGGGCGAGCCGTTGCTGGCCGTGCCGTCGGCGAAATCGAGCGTGGTGCCGAAGATGCCTTGCGGGCTGATTTCCTTCACCAGGATGAAGCCGGCACCGAACGGATCGAGCGCGATGCCTTCGAGGCCCACATTGCCGATCGTGGTGCCCAGGACCACTTCCTGGGTGTTCGCTTCGTCGAGCGTGGTATCGGCGGTGTAAGCGAACTTGATGACCGTGCGGGTGCGCTCCTCGACCACGGCGAACTCGCCGTTGCCGAGGTAGACGAGGCCTTCGGTATCCTCGAAGACCGGGAGCGTCATCGAATTGATGAGCGCGCCGGTCTTGCTGACCTGGACCAGCGAAGTGCCTTCGTCGCCGATCACGAAGAGAGTTTCGGTATCCCAGTTGTACGTCACCGAGGACGCTTCGAGCGCCAGCTCGCTGCCTAGCGGCGCCGCCGAGTTCGCCGGCGTCGGCAAGTCGTACTGTCCGACCAGGACATAGAGCGAAAGGTCGAGTTCGGCGGGCGTAGGCGTCGGTGTGGCGGCGTCGATCGCAAGCACCGCGGGATCATGGTCGGACGCGCCCGTCACGAACTCGGCGTTGGCATGGACGACGTCGTACGTCGCGCGTTCCAGAATGGTGTCCGACACGAAAGTCTGGTCGAGCGCCTGAGCGTTGCCTTCGAACAGGTAGGAGTAGCGCTCCGACGGATCCAACGTCAGGCCCATCGGGTTAAGGCCCACGTCGAGCAGCGGATCGAGCGACTCTTCGTTAAGGAACTCGTTGAGATCGCCGAGCACCACGACGTTGCTGTCGGGATCGAGTGTCGCGACGTAGTCGGCCACGTTCTGCGCCTGGACCAGCCGCTCATCCGCCGATCCGTTGAGCGGCGGCTGCGTCGTCCCGGCTAGCGGCGTGCTGCCACCCTTCGATGAGAAGTGGTTGTTGACGATCGTGTAGTTTTCGTCGGCGAATTCGAACGTCGCGACCAGCGGCGGGCGCGAGCCGGCAAAGTCGGTCGCTGCGTCGGGCGTCGTCGCCAGCGAGCCTTCGACGAAATCGACGCGCGCTGAGTTGTACAAGTAGGCCACGCGGATGTTGCCGCCCGGCTGGCCGCCGCTCTGATTGTTATCGATGAACGGGTTGTCGAGATAGGAGTAGGTCGGGCCGCCGGCAGCGGCGATCGCATCGACCAGCATCTGCAGCGTCACGTCGGCCGAGACCGTCCCGTCGTTGGCACTGCCCGAATTGTCCTGCACTTCCTGCAGCGCGATGATGTCGGGCGCCATCAGGTTGCCGACGATCTGCTGCGCGATCAGGTCGAACTTGCCGTCGGCGACATCGGTATCGCCGTCGCTGTCATTGGGATCGAGGTTCTCGACGTTGTACTGCGCGATGATCAGCGTGTCGTCGTCACCCACGAGCGCGGTCGTCTCGGTGAGCAGCGATGAGGGCGTCGCAACCGTCACCGCGCCGGTCGGCAGCAGCTCGAAATTGCCGAAATTGTAGCCGATGACGCCCGTGACCGTGTCGAGCAGGGCGCCAGTGTTGACACTGGGGATGTCGCCAATGGTGAAGCTGTCGGCATCGATCTGGATGCGTTCGGGATTGTAGTCCGATCCGGGCCCCGTGTTGGTGACGCCAAGACCATCGCCGACGCTGCTTTGCGTCACGAGGGTGCCGCGGTCAGAGAGATTGGTGGCGTTGGCGTCCCCGTCGGCCACCACGTAAATTTCGCCGAACCCGTTGGTGGGCGCCACCACCAGCGGATTGTTGACGGTAACCAGCATGCCCTCGAGACTTTCGTAGAAGGCGATGCCGTCGGTCACCAGTTCGGTGGGCGCAAGGCGGCCGCCGTCGCCGATCACGGTGGCGCTCGGCAAATCGCGATCGCTGCCCAGGATCGAAAGAGCGGTTACCGAAGCGAGTTCGGTGGTCGAAAGATTGCCGGTGGAGGCGCCGCCCGGCGTGTATTCGGTGACCGTGGCCGTTACCGACACTTCGTCGCCCACCGCAACGCTCGGCGCGCTCCCGGTGAAGACGAGAATGCCTTCGGACGTCATGTCGTCCCCGTCGACATCGGCATCCGGCGTTTGGATGTAGAAGCCGTTGGTATCGACCGCAGTGACGATGCCGGTGGTGCGTACCTGCTGGCCCGCGTAGGCCGAAGTCAGCCCCGCGCCCTGAATGTCGTGAATGGCAAGATCGGGCACGTCGTCGTTAAAGATCGTTCCGGTCGCGTTCGCATCGCCCAGCGTCGCGCCCACCGGGTTGGCCAGCACGACTTCGAAGGTCTCGTCGGGTTCGGCCAGCGTGTCGCCGGTAATTTCGACCTGAATCGTCTGGCTGGTCTCGCCGTCGGCGAAGGTCACGGTTCCGGTCATCGAGGTCATCTCGATGTCCTGCGCATCGGCGCTGCCACTAAGGACGACTGACCATTCAGCCGAGACCGCTCCGGTGCTTCCGCCCGAACGCGAGACGGTGAATTCCATCGTCGAAGTCCCGGTATCGCCTTCGCCCACCGAGGAATCGGCGATCGAGAGCACCCCGGGACCGGCCGGGGCAGGCGCCGCGCCCGAGGACACGACGATGTTATCAAGGCCGATCTCGTCGCGGCTACCACCGCCTTCGACATCGTCCGACGTCCAGCGCACGAACAGCGCGCTGCCGCTTTCGATCGTCGTGTCGAGAGTGAAGCTGGCTTGCATCGCTTCGCTCTGAATTCCCACACCGTCAGCGGCCGTCGGCGTGGTGAAATCCAGCTCGGAAACCGCGACAAAGTCGGTGCCGTTGGCGGAAACCTCTACGTTGAGGGAGTTGCCCCGGTCCGCGTCGTTCAGGAACAGAAGGTCGAACGCCAGCGTGAAGGTGTCGCTCGCGCTCGCCGTGTTGGTGATGCGCGCGACGAACGTTCCGGGCGTGAAGTCCGATCCGCCGGGCTGGAACCAGATCGCAGCATCGTTGGCTGCGCGCTCGAGCGCGTAAACACCGCCGGTGGAGACGCCGCCGGTCGTCGTTCCGCGCGAGAAATCGCCGGTGGTGAAGGTGCCGCCGAAGCTGCCGTCGCCATCGCTCATCCCGGTCACGACAAAGACGTCGCTGTCGAGCTGCCCCGCTGTTGGCTCAGGCGCGAAGCCGCCACCCGCGAACGTGTTGAAGTCTTCGCTGAACAGGATCGTCGGAGCCGCCGCAAAGGCGGTGGCGTCGAAGGGGAGGTCGGGATCGGTCCCATCGTTGCTCTGATCGCCGCTGCCGGCCTGCTCGGTCCAGTTGGCGGCATCGTTGATCAGCGCCCGATAGTCCGCGAGCCCGGCCTCGCCAGAGCGCGGGCCGGTGTAGGCGGCGATGTCGGTGCTGGCGGTTAGCGCGACCGCGTTGACTCCGGCGACGAGGCCGGTGCCGGCCGTGGTCACACCCGATGGTTCGAGGCCGCCCGCTTCGGTCGTCACGGCGGACAGGAACACGCTCGGCGTCGCCGGATCGCCCAGATAGGCATAGACGATCTCGCCACCGGCGCTGAAGCCGGTGTTGCTCGCATCGAAGAAGGAAACCGTGCCGATGTTGCTCCCGATCGAAGCGGACACGGCGTCGATGGAGATGATCGTTCCAGCCGCGACCGGGGCAGTGGCGGTCCAGGTGAAGCCGCTCTCGCCGGAGTTGAAAGCGGAGCCGGTCCATTCGTTGTCGCTGAAATGGATGGTCTCGCCAGCGTCGATGTCGACGAACGTCACGAAAGCGAAATCGTCCGCGCCGTCTGCATTGAACCCGACAAACGCGATATCACCAATAGCGCTGAGCATAACATTCCCCTGAAGCCGGACGGCATTACCGCAGCAGCGGCGCCGAATAATGCGGTTAAAAAACCGCGAGATACGCTGAGTACAGCGTTAACACTACGTAGGCGGGTAGAGATGCGTCGTGTCATTCTCGCGATGTTTTGGTGACACTTTGCGGACTCCGCCCCAACAGTGGCGATCACCCTGTCAGTCTGACGTGGCGGGCAGCGTCGCTGGCTGGTCGGCCAGTTCCCTTGCGCGCGCCATGAGGAAGTCTGGCACATGTTGTTAGCGCACGCAGCATTTTTGTTAGCGCTTGCAGCATTTTTCAGACGAAGCTTTTATAACGGCGGTTCGGATGCTACCCGACCGTCGATGCCCCGGCTTTTCGCCCGCTCCTTCATCCTGCAGCTCGTCACGCTGTGCACCGCACTGGGTGTCCTCTGGGCGCCGGTCGCGGAAGCTGCGGAATGCGCGGGAGAGCGCCCGGTCGCATCCCAGTTCGAGCAGCATGACGATCCGGGGAGTGACGACAGGGGGCCGGAGAAACACGGCGCGTGTGCGCATGGCCATTGCCATCATGCATCGCAGGCCGTCGGCAAGACTTCCGAAGTGTTTGCCTTGGACTCGGTTGCGACTGTGCTGCGCGCGGGGAAATATCGCTCGTTCGTCTCAGGGCTGACGGAACTGGCCACACCTCCGCCTCGAGCCTGACGTTCGCCGTGCGCCGGAACTCTGTTCCGACGCCGAACTGAACGTCAGCAGAGGAATTTCCCTTCATGTCCGCCATACCCTGGCGAGCGGTCCCCTTCTGGGGGCTGATACTCGCCGTGTCCACGGGACCTGCCAGCGCGCAGGACCCGCGTGTCGTCACGCTCGACGATGCCCTCGAACTCAGCGGGGTCGCCGGGCAGGGCGCTACTCCCGCCAGCAACCCGCGTCTCATGGGCCCCCGCGCGGAAACCGACGCGGCTTCAGCGCTTGTCGAGCAGGCTCGCCTCAGGCCCAATCCCGAGGTGTCCCTCGAGGTTGAGAACGCCGCCGGCAGTGGCGCCTTCTCCGGTTTCCAGTCGACCGAATACACGCTCTCGGTCGGCCAGCGTCTCGAGCTTGGCGGGAAGCGTTCCGCACGCGTCGGAGCGGCTGAGGCCCAGGCCGAACTGGCGTCTCTCAAGGCAGTCCTGACCGCGGTGGAACTGGGTCAGCTGGTGCGAGAACGCTATCTGATGGCTGCCGCCGCGGCCGCTCGGGTCGAGCTGGCAGAAGACGTGATCGCACGGAACGAGGAACTGGCGCGCATCGCCAAAGCCCTCGTCGAGGTAGGGCGTGAACCACCGTTGCGCGCGCTGCGTGCCAATGCGGCCCTCGCGGAGGCGCGCGCCCGTTTGGTGGAAGCCGAGGCCGAGAGCCTTGCGGCCCGCGTGGCGCTGGCCTCGCTCTGGGCCGCGGACGAAGCGCCGCTTGTTCCGGCTCAGTTCCCGAACATCACTCCGCCCGCATCCCTGACCTCGCGGGGCACGCAAAGCCTGTCCTATCGGCTTGCGCGCGCCGAGAGCACGACTGCGGAGGCGGAGATCGCGCGGCAACGAAGTCTGCGCGTTCCGGATCCGACGGTATCCGCAGGCGTGCGCCGCTTCGCGCAAAGCGGTGACAACGCCTTCGTCGTCGGCGTGTCGTTCCCTCTTCCGTTCCGCGATCGCAATCAGGGCAACGTTGCGGCTGCCGAGGCCCGCTTGCGGGCTGCGAATGCGCGCGAAGCCGTCGTGCTTGCAGATTTCGAGCAAGCGGTCGCCACGGCGCGGGCGAGATATTTCGGTGCCGAAGGGCGTGTCGAGACCCTGTCGCAGACGTCGCTCCCGCAGGCGGAGGAGGCACTGCGCCTCGTCCGTATCGGATACCGCAACGGACGCTTTCCCCTGATCGAGGTTCTCGCTGCCGCCGAGGCCCGCGACACGATCCGCGAGGCGCTCATCGCCGCCCGCGAGCAACGGGGCCTGGCCGCAGCCGAACTCATCGGGCTGGCCGTACAATGAAGGATTTACGGATGACACGCAGGACGCTGGCGATTCTCGTCGGTATCGTGATCGCGATCGGCGCTCTGGCGCTGATCTTCTGGCCGGCCGTCGATGCTGATCACCATCCGCATGAGGAAGCCGGGGACGAGAGGCCCGAAGGCGCGGTGATGCTGAGCGAGCGGCAGATCCGCGAGGCGGGGATCGAGCTGGCCCCGGTCCGGGCAGGGGCCGCGGTAGAGCTGGTCTTTCCCGCGACGGTGACGGCCAGCGCGACATCTTCCGCACGGATCGACGCCCGGGCTTCGGGTGTGGTCCGCTTGGTGGGCAAGACCCTCGGCGATCATGTGTCGCGCGGCGAGACCGTCGCCCGCATCGATAGCGCGGACGGCGCGGCGCTCGCAGCGCAGGCCAATGCGGCGCGCGCGCGCGTGACGGAACTGTCCGCCGTCTACGATCGCGAACGGCGTCTGTTCGAGGAACACGTCACCGCTCGTCAGGATCTGGAAGGCGCACGGGCAAATCTCAGCGTGGCGCGTTCGGAGTTGCAGCGGGCACGGGCTGCAGTCGCGGCGGCAGGCGTGAGCGGCGATGGCCGCTCGCTTGCCGTGACCTCTCCCCTGGCCGGCAGGATCACCGCAGCTCCGATCGTGCTCGGGGCGTTCGTCGATGCGGGCGAGGAACTGTATCGCGTGGTCGACCCGAACGGGCTGCAGATCGAAGTGGCTCTGCCTTCCGCTGACGCGTCGCGCGTTCAGCCGGGCGACGAGGCGATGCTGATCGTCGGCGATGGCCGCGAGATCGGGGCGCGTGTGCGATCGGTCACGCCCTCTCTCGATCGTGAGAGCCGCAGCGCCACGGCGGTGCTGTCGCTGCCGCGCGGCATTCCGGGTCTTCAGCCGGGCGCCTTCGTCCAGGCACGGATCCGTCCTTCAGGCGAAGTGGACCACAGCCGTATCGCGGTGCCCGAGGACCCCGTTCAGGTGCTCGACGGACGCGACGTCGTGTTCGTCCGGACCAAGACCGGCTTCCAGGCGCGGGAGGTCGAGGTCGGAACCCGGTCCGCGGGGCAGGTGACGATCCTTGCCGGTCTGGAGGAGGGACGGCGCATCGCCGTCGGCAACGCCTTCCTGCTCAAGGCGGAACTCGAAAAAGAGGGCGCGACCCATGGACACTGAGGCAGACCACGCGCCAGACGTAGAGACCCGGGCCGATCCGGGCCGTGATCGCCACGGGCTGATCGGGGCGATCCTCGACATCGCCGTTCGCTTCCGCTGGGCGGTGATCGTCCTCACCGCCTTCGCCGCGATCTACGGCGCCATGAACCTGCTGCGCCTGCCGATCGATGCCGTGCCGGACATCACCAACACCCAGGTGCAGATCAACACCAGCGCCCAGGCGCTTTCGCCCTCGCAGGTTGAAACACAAGTGACGTTCCCGATCGAGACCGGGCTTGCCGGGATCGAGGGGCTCGAGACGACCCGCTCTATCTCGCGCAATGGCTTCAGTCAGGTCACCGCGATCTTCGAGGAAGGGACCGACATCTACTTCGCACGCAGCCAGGTGAACGAACGGCTCGCTCCGATTGGCGCCTCGCTGCCCGAAGGAGCCGAGCCCACGATGGGGCCGATCTCGACCGGACTTGGCGAAGTCCTCATGTATACGATCGAATACGAGCATCCGTCCGGTCGCGACGCCCCCACCGGTGGCAGGACGGGCTGGCAGGCGGACGGCAGCTTCGTCACCGAGCGCGGTGATCGCCTCGACAGCGATGTCGCCAAGGCCGCCTACTTGCGCACGGTCCAGGACTGGGTCGTCGCTCCGCTCATGCGCTCCATCGATGGCGTCGCCGGCGTGGATTCGATCGGCGGTTACGAGAAGCAGTTCCTGGTGCAGCCCGATCCGGCCCGTTTGACGGGCTACGGCGTGTCATTCGACGATCTCATAGAGGCGTTGCGGGCCGCAAATCTCGCTGCGGGTGCCAACTTCGTCGATCGCGCGGGAGAGGCTCTCCTCGTTCGCGCCGATGCGCGGCTTGGCGGTATACAGGACATCAAGGAGGCGGTGGTCGCGACCCGCGAGGGCGTTCCGATCCGGATCGGAGATGTCGCCTCCGTGCGTATCGGCGGAGACCTCAGGACCGGTGCCGCCACGCTCAATGGCGAGGAGGCGGTCGTGGGAACCGTCCTGATGCGCAGCGGCGAAAACAGCCGCACCGTGGCGGCCGCCTCGGCCAAGCGTCTGGACGAAGTCCGTGCCTCGCTGCCGGCCGGCGTGGTCGCCGAAATCGTCTATAATCGGTCGTCGCTCGTCGATGCGACCATCGCCACGGTGGAGAAGAATCTCGTAGAAGGGGCGCTCCTGGTCATCGCCGTGCTGTTCCTCATGCTCGGCAACATCCGGGCCGCGATCATCGCGGCATTGGTCATCCCGATCTCGATGCTCATGGCTGCCGTGGGAATGAACCGGCTCGGGGTCTCGGGCAATCTGATGAGCTTGGGCGCGCTCGACTTCGGGCTGATCGTCGATGGTGCGGTCATCATCGTCGAAAACAGCGTCGCGCGGCTCGCCGCCAGGCAGCATCGCGAGGGCAGACTGCTCAGCCTCGGTGAGCGGTTGACCGAGACGCGCCTGGCCGCGCAGGAAATGATCAAGCCGACCGTCTACGGACAGGCGATCATTCTGCTGGTCTACGCTCCGCTGCTCACTTTCACCGGTGTCGAGGGTAAGACGTTCTCGCCGATGGCGATCACGGTGATGCTCGCGCTGGCATCGGCCTTCGTGCTGTCGCTGACCTTCGTTCCGGCGATGATCGGCTTGCTGCTGAATGGTCCGCTGACCGAGAAGGAGGTCAGGCCGGTCCGGGCCGTGAAGGAGTGGTACAGCCCGGCGCTGCGCCGCACCATCGCTCGCCCATGGCCAGTGATAGGGGCCGGTGCCGGCATCTTCGCCGTGGCCGCCTTGGTATTCACTTTCCTCGGCAGCGAATTCACGCCGCAACTGGATGAGCGGGACATCGCGGTGCAATCGCTGCGGATTCCCTCCACTTCGCTCGAGCGCTCGGTCGCCATGCAACGACAAGTGGAGGATCGGCTCGAGACTTTCCCCCAGGTGGAGTTGGTTTTCTCGCGCACCGGCACGGCCGAGGTCGCGAGCGATCCGATGCCGCCCAACGCGTCCGACGCCTACGTAATTCTGAAGCCGCGCGCGGAATGGCCCGATCCCGATCTGGCGAAGGACGAACTCGTCACGCAGATGGAGGACTCGCTGGGCGGACTTGTCGGCAACCTCTACGAGTTCAGCCAGCCGATCCAGCTGCGCTTCAACGAACTGATCGCAGGCGTTCGCGGCGACGTTGCCGTCAAACTTTACGGCGACGATCTCACCGTGCTGACTCGCGCCGCGGGGGAGGTGGCCGAAGTGCTCCAAGGGGTCGAGGGCGCGGCGGACGTCAAGGTTCAGCAAGTGACGGGGTTCCCCACGCTCGACATCGCTTTCGATCGTCCGACGATCGCGCGGTACGGCCTTACCATGGAAGATGTCGTGCAGTCCGCCGCGATTGCGCTGGGCGGGCGCCCCGCAGGTCTGGTGTTCGAAGGCGACCGCCGCTTCGAGGTGGTGGTGCGGCTGGAGGATGCGGCGCGCGACGATTTCGATCAGCTCGGGGCGCTGCCCATCGTGCTCGACAACGGCGCGACCGTCCCGCTTCGCACGCTGGCGGATTTCACGGTCGTCGACGGCCTTGCCGAAGTGCGGCGCGAGCAGGGGCGGCGGCTGGTGATCGTGTCGGCCAATGTGCGCGAGCGCGATCTCGGCTCGTTCGTCGAGGAGGCGCGTGCAGGTGTTGCCGACAGTGTCGAACTGCCGCCTGCCTCGTTCGTCGAATGGGGCGGACAGTACCAGAACCTGCAAGCCGCGCAGGCGAGGCTCGCGCTTGTCGTGCCGGTCTGCTTCGCTCTGGTGTTGCTGCTGCTGTTCATGGCGCTTGGCGGCTGGGTTCCGGCTCTCGCCGTGTTCAGTGCGATCCCGATGGCGCTGGCGGGCGGTGTCTTCGCTCTTGCGCTGAGGGGGATGCCGTTCTCGGTTTCCGCTGCGGTGGGCTTCATCGCCCTTTCGGGTGTCGCCGTCTTGAACGGGCTGGTGATGATGACCGCGATACGCCAGCGCCTCGACAGAGGCCTATCGGTCGATGACGCGATTTCCGACGGTGCGTTGGCGCGGCTGCGGCCGGTGCTGATGACCGCGTTGGTGGCCTCGCTCGGCTTCTTGCCGATGGCGATCGCGACCGGCACCGGCGCCGAGGTCCAGCGGCCGCTGGCGACGGTGGTGATCGGCGGATTGATCACCGCGACCGCGCTCACGCTCTTCGTCCTGCCCGCCATCGCGCGGCTCGTGCTCAACCGTTCGGATGACGCGAGCAGCTGGCGCGAAAAATGGCGGAACCGCATCGGCCGGAACCCGACTGGCGGTGCCCAATGCGAGTAGACGGATGCCGGCATGTTGATCATGCGGCCCGAGCGATAGGCAGTGCCTCGTCGCGGCTTCTTCGCGCAAGCGACGACGGGGCCTTAGGCGGCCGAGGTCGAAACTCTCGACGAAGCCAGGTTACGTTTCGCGCACCACGCAGCGAAAGCCGATGTGCGAGGTGGCGCTGTCGATCATTTCGGGGTGGCGGGCGGCCGGACGGTAGCGTTGGCAATAGTTTTCCGCGCACAAGTGAGAGCCGCCCTTGAGGACCTTGCGTCCGATGGGGATGTCGGGTTGCGCGGGATCGAGCGAACCGCGCACATTGCCGCCGCGAGGGTTGTCTATCGTGCAGCAAGCGGTCGGCTTGGCCTTGCGCGCGGGGCGATGTCGGTCGGTCCACCAATCGGCGGTCCATTCCCAGGTGTTGCCGATCATGTCGTAGAGGCCATGACCATTGGCCGGGAAGGCGCGGACCGGTGAAGTGCGTTCCCAGCCGTCGAGGCACTGATTGGCGAAGGGAAACAGGCCCTGCCAGTAGTTGGCGAGCATGGCGCCCTGGGGCGCGAGTTCTTCGCCCCAGGCATAGTCGAGCCCGTCGGCTCCGCCGCGCGCGGCGTATTCCCACTCGGCTTCCGTCGGAAGCGCCTTGCCGGCCCAGTCGGCATAGGCCTGCGCGTCGGCATGGCTGACCTGGACGACCGGATGCTCCCAGAGATCGAGCGCGTCGAGGTCACTATCCGGCCCCAGCGGGTGGCGCCAGCAGGCGCCGAATACGAAACTCCACCACTGCGATGGATCGCGGGTGTCGACCGGGGTGGGGGTCTTGTGAAAGACCAGCGAGCCTGCGCGGGCCATGTCCGGCAACATTCCGGGATAGTCTGCCGGATCGGGCGCCTGCTCGGCCACGGTGACATAGCCGGTTGCTGCCACGAAGGCCGCGAACTGGCGGTTGGTGACGGGCGTCTCGTCGATCAGAAACCCATCGATCCGCACTTGCCGCACCGGGCCCTCTTCGGGATAGAAGCGATCCGATCCCATTGCGAAGCTGCCGCCCGGGATGCGGACCATTCCATCATGGCTAGTGGGGTTATCCGTATCGCGCACGTGCTTGACCATAAGCCGGTTCATGCATCAGGCGAGAGAGAAATGCGAATGGATGCGGGCATCGCTCGTCTTTTCGGATGGGCGTGAAACGCTCATCATCGCTGGATGCACCGGACCATCCTGTGTCAGCGGTCGTAAATCGAGACAGATTGGGCTATGAGCAAAGCATGGCAGGTCGTCACGAAGACTCCATAGAGGCCGTTCTGCACTCGTCCACGAGCGCGGCGAAGTCTTTCGTCGCGGCCAGTTGGTGTCGATCTGGCCTCAAGCACGGACTCGATGCGGGAGCCGTGCGAGCGCCCGACCTGGTCTCCGGCTGCGACCTTACGCAGCGAAGGCAGCGTCACGAACTGATGCTTGAAGTGGGCCGCCCTCTGCTCGACCAGTTGTTCCAGACCGTTGCCGCCACCGGGTGCGCGGTCATGCTGTCGGACAACGAAGGCGTCATTCTCGAAGCGCGCAGCAGTGCGGGCGATCGCGGAATGTTCGACCAGGTCGGGCTCACGCCGGGCGGCGTCTGGAGCGAGAGCCGCGAAGGTACCAACGGGATCGGGACGTGTCTGGTGGAAGGCCGACCGGTGATGATTCATCGCGACGAGCATTTCGCCAGTCGCAACATCGGCATCAGCTGCATGGATGCTCCGATCAGGGACGCGGCGGGACACCTGGTGGGCGCTCTCGACATTTCCAGTTGCCGCGATGACCATACCGCGGCGATGGGCACGCTCATACAGAAGATCGTGCAGGATGCTGCGCGCCGGATCGAAAGCGGAATCTTCCGGCGGTATTTCGAAGGTCACCGTATTATCGATGCAAACCTTCCCGGTGGGGATGCGGCCCTGCTAGCGGTCGATCGCGACGATCTGGTCATTGGCGCCACGCTCGCCGCGCGTCATCGCTTCAAGCTGACCGACGCGTGCCTGACGGGATGTCGCAGCGCGCAGGACATCCTCGGCGGCGAGGGAGCCCTATCGTTTAGCGATTCGGAACGAGCGGTGTTGCGACGGGCTCTGGCGCAGGCCGATGGCAATGCCACGCAAGCTGCAAAGGCGCTCGGAATCGGGCGGGCCACGCTCTATCGGCGGATGGATAAACTCGGCCTCGGACGCGGCTGACACCACCTCGTACCAACGTGTCTCGATAGCGAGACAGTTTCGCCTTCGCTCGCGCCGCCGCCCCTTCCCAGCATCGGTTTTACACGACACCATCCGTCTCGAGACCGGGGGTATCCGGCGATTACGACGAGGATGAAACTGATGGATATGCAGACCAATCCGGCGGCTTCCATGACCGCCCCCTTCGCACAAAAGTACGACAACTTCATCGGCGGCAAGTGGACCGCGCCCAAGGACGGCCGCTACTTCGACAATATCTCCTCGGTCACCGGCAAACCGGTCGGCAAGATCGCGCGCAGTCAGGCGGCGGACATCGAAGCCGCGCTCGACGCGGCGCATGCCGCGAAAGACGCCTGGGGCCGCACCAGCGCGGGCGAGCGTGCACTGATCCTCCATCGCATGGCCGACCGGATGGAGGAGAACCTCGAAAGGCTCGCCATCGCGGAGACCTGGGACAACGGCAAACCGCTGCGCGAGACGATGGCTGCCGACATTCCGCTGGCGATCGACCATTTGCGCTATTTCGCCGGCTGCATCCGCGCCCAGGAAGGCGGTATTTCGGAGATCGACCACGATACGGTCGCTTATCATTTCCACGAACCGCTCGGCGTCGTCGGCCAGATCATTCCGTGGAACTTTCCCATCCTGATGGCGGTGTGGAAGCTCGCGCCGGCACTGGCGGCGGGCAACTGCGTGGTGCTCAAGCCCGCCGAGCAGACTCCGGCCTCGATCATGGTGCTGATGGAAATCATCGGCGATCTGCTGCCGGCCGGTGTGCTCAACGTGGTCAACGGCTTCGGCGTGGAAGCGGGTAAGCCGCTCGCGAGCAGCAACCGCATCGCCAAGATCGCCTTCACCGGCGAGACGACGACCGGCCGTCTCATCATGCAGTATGCCAGCGAGAACCTGATTCCGGTCACGCTGGAGCTGGGCGGCAAGAGCCCGAACATCTTCTTCGAGGACGTGTGCCGCGACGATGACGATTATCTCGACAAGGCGATCGAGGGCTTCGTGATGTTCGCGCTCAATCAGGGCGAGGTATGCACTTGCCCCAGCCGCGCGCTGGTCCACGAAAGCATCTACGACCGCTTCATGGAACGGGCGATCCAGCGCGTCGAAGCGATCAAGGCCGGCAATCCGCTCGACATGGAAACGATGATCGGCGCGCAGGCATCGTCCGAGCAGCAGGAGAAGATCCTCTCCTATATCGATATCGGCAAGCAGGAAGGCGCCGAACTGCTGACCGGCGGCGAGGCCGCGCGGTTCGAGGGCGAGATCGCGGGCGGCTATTACGTCAAGCCGACGGTGTTCCTGGGCAACAATCGGATGCGCATTTTCCAGGAGGAAATCTTCGGCCCGGTCCTCGCGGTGACCAAATTCAAGGATCATGACGAGGCGCTGCAGATCGCCAACGACACGCTCTATGGCCTGGGTGCGGGCATCTGGAGCCGCGATGCCAACACCTGTTACCGCTTCGGCCGTGCCATCCAGGCGGGGCGCGTGTGGACCAATTGCTACCACGCCTATCCCGCCCACGCGGCCTTCGGCGGTTACAAGCAATCCGGCATCGGGCGCGAAAATCACCGCATGATGCTCGAGCACTATCAGCAGACGAAGAACATGCTGGTCAGCTACAGCCCCAAGAAGCTCGGCTTCTTCTGAGGCGATGCCTCGGTGCGATGCGGCGAGTGTGCGCCGCATCGCCTTCAGTACTTGAAAATTCAGGATATTCGTCATGAGCAAGACCATGAAAGCCGCTGTCGTGCGCGCCTTCGGCGAACCGCTGCAAATCGAGGACGTACCGGTACCCGAAGTTCAGCCCGGCATGATCCAGGTGGCCATTCAGGCCTCTGGCGTGTGCCATACCGATCTGCATGCCGCCGAAGGCGATTGGCCGGTCAAGCCCGAGCCGCCCTTCATCCCGGGGCATGAAGGCGTCGGCTTTGTTTCCGCCGTGGGCGAGGGCGTGACCCATGTGAAGGAAGGCGACCGGGTCGGCGTCCCCTGGCTTTACACCGCCTGCGGCCATTGCCCCCATTGCCTGGGCGGCTGGGAGACCTTGTGCGAAAGCCAGCTCAACACCGGATATTCGGTCAACGGTGGGTTCGCCGACTATGTGCTCGCCGACCCCAACTATGTGGGGCACTTGCCCGACAATATCGGCTTCAATGAGATTGCACCGATCCTGTGCGCGGGCGTCACGGTCTACAAGGGCCTGAAGATGACCCATACCAAGCCCGGTGATGCGGTGGTCATCTCCGGCATCGGGGGGCTGGGCCACATGGCGGTGCAATATGCCACTGCGATGGGTCTGAAAGTGGTCGCGGTGGATGTGGACGACGCCAAGCTCGATCTCGCGCGCAAGCTCGGCGCGGTGGAGACAGTCAACGCCCGGACCGAGAACGACCCCGCGGACGTGGTGAAGCGGCTGACCGGCGGCGGCGCGCGCGGCGCGCTGGTGACAGCGGTGAGCGAGAAGGCCTTCGAACAGGCGGTCGGCATGGTCGGGCGCGGCGGAACCGTGGCGCTCAATGGCCTGCCGCCGGGCGATTTCCCGCTCAACATCTTCGGCATGGTGCTGAACGGCATCACCGTGCGCGGATCGATCGTCGGCACGCGACTGGACCTTCAGGAATCGCTCGATTTCGCAGGCGACGGCAAGGTCAAGGCAACGATCTCCACCGCCGGTCTGGACGACATCAATTCGGTGTTCGACCGAATGCGGCAAGGCCAGATCGAAGGGCGCGTCGTACTCGACCTGACGCAGTGATTAAAAAAGGGCTCCGTCGAGGCAAGACGCGGATAGGACGGAGCCCGAACCGGACCAACCCTGGGTTTCTTGCAAGCGCGGGGTTCAGGCGTGGTCTCGAATGAGACATAGATTGGCTGGGGCGGCACGATTCAAATCCTCGTTTTAAGTCGTTGCATTTACGCTATTCTTTGCGATGTGATTTTCGTGAGGCCCCCAACGGAGCCCCCAAGCGATCAGTTTTGATGATTGAGCTGGCGTAGCTTCCAATGCTCGACGTCACGCTCGGTCCAAGCGACGCGCTGGGGGCTCAGGCGGATCTGGCGAGGGAAATCGCCGGAGCGAATCAGCCGGTAGATCTGGGGGCGGCTGAGACCGACTTCGCGGACGACTTCGCCGATCTTGAGAAAGCGGCCTGGCGCCGGCGGCACCCCATCAAAGGCTCGATCAGTCATTCTCGTTTTGTTCCAAATGCAGGATTGGAGATTGTTCGGCTGCCCGCTGGTGGCGGCAGCCAATGTCGCCGCGGATGCCGCAACGGGGGCAGGGTTCCCTGCCGGTGGCAAAGGGGCGAACGTCCAGCAGCATGCTTGGATCGAAGCGCGCGATCGGCGTCTCGCGATCGCAATCGAGAGGATTGAGCATGCCGCCGGTGGTGCGTGCCTCCTTGAGCCGCTCCGCCCGCTTTGCGCACTCGGCATGGACCGCCTCGAGGAGCGCCTTCGAACCGGACCGCATGTTCCTGCGCGCGGCGTACTGCGCGCTGTCGGCGGAACGTGTGAAGGCTTGTCGGACGACGGCTGGTGCGATGCCGGTTTCCTCGGCGATCTGCGTCGGTCCCTGACCAAGCTCGCGACGCCGGCAGACTTCCTCGATGGCGGCTTTGCCTCCGCCGAAAGCGCACTTCGTCTGAAATTTTTTCGGCGGTGGCGACGGGATTTCGCGACCTGCCAGCAAAGCTTCAACACGCGCGATTGTCGCCGGCTTTGGTCGTTTGGCGATGGCCAGCTGATCGCGCCATGTGTCCGGATGACGGCTGAGCTGCGAGAACAAGGAGGCTTCGCTGACCCCGCGCTGCTTGGCGCACAGGCGGATGAGCCCGACAAGATCGGCTCCGCTGGCGTCGGTCGGGATTTTGAGGGAGGCGCCGATCATTCGGCCGCCTCCCTCGCCCCATGCTGTTCGGGTGCGACACCGAAGGACAGCAGCGGATGGATCCAGTCAGTCTCGGCCAGGACGCCAACAACCGAGCCGGTGAGCACCTTGTCGGCCAGCTTATGCCAGCTCTTGAAGTGCTCGGGTTCGACGTGCGGTTGGGCGAGTTCCAGCCGGCGCATCTTCGGCAGCAGGCCGATGAACGCTGCGCTCGGTTGCCACAGCTCGCGCAGGGTCGCGTCGTCGGCGCCGGCGAGTTCTGCCAGGCGATCATGAACCGGGACGCGCCAGCCCGCGACATTCGCGGAACGCAAGAGCGCCAGCCCTGCGAGCACGGCGCCGGCAAGACGCTTCAACTTCTCGGGAGCAAGGTAGTAGGCGACGAAGGCGTCCTCGGGCTCCGCGATCGTCAGGAAGGGCTGTTCGCGCAGGCTTTCGACCGTGGCGTTCCAGAGATCGGCAGCCTTGCACTCGGCCAAATGGGGATTGACGATATCGGCTGGAGGCGCGTCTTCGCTGCCGTGCCAGCCACTGGTGAGCCCGCGCGCTCCGACCCTCGTGTCGCGATCGCGGCCGAGCTCCTGACGCAGCTGCGACCACGTGGCGTAGTCTCGGCCGAGAGTGCCATCGGCCAGAGCGTTGGCGACAAGGATGGCGCGCAGCAGTTCCCGGCGGAGCGACCGCGCGACCTGCAGCCCATCGGCAGTCAGGCCATGCTCGTCCTTCACCGCGGCTCGGGCGGCCTGCGCAGCGACATAATTCGATGTCGTGTCGAAGCCGCTGTCGTCATGGACAGATGCCGGATGGCTTGGGGGAAGGGCGGCGGCTGGTTTGCCTTCCCGCTTGCTCGCGCGATCGGCATCCTTCTGAGCCTTCCTGCTGGCCCACCACCACCGCGCGTGAACCTCGCCATCGCCGCTCACATCGAGAGTGACGCAAATCTCCCCATCAGGAAGTGTGACGTTCTCGCCGCGTGACTTCGGGAAGAGCTCGAGCGCCGCATCCGCATACCCGTGACGCTGGGGTGGCTCGGCGGCGAAGCGCAGATCCGATCGACCGGTGGCGATCCGCAGCCGCTGCCGCTCATGCGCGAGCTTGTTCTCGGCCAGCTCACGGAGCTTGCCCTCATCGATGACGCGACCGCGCGTCTCGGCTTCGTCTGCGAACAGGTCGAGCTCGAAGCGGCCACCGGCGGCGCGATAGACATCGTCGCCGACGAAGCGCAGCAGCTGCTCGAGCTCGCGATCGCCGACCTTGAAGAAGGCGCGGATCCTGTGCGGCGTGCGATCGTACTTGCCGAGCGTCGCGAAGTGATCCCAGGCGAGGCGCTGCAGGGCATGGTCCTCGGTAGCGGCAAAGGCGCAGGCCTGGTCGAGCGGCAAGTCTCCCTGGCGGTAGCTGGCCAGAATTTCCGGCGCGAGCGTGCCCAGGCGCAGCTGCTGCAGTACCCAGCGCTCGCGCTGGCCGATATTGGTGGCAATTTCCTCGACACTGGCGCCATCCTCAGCGGCGCGCGCGATCGCGGCGTGCACTTCGTAGGGGCGCAGTTCGCGCCGCAGCAGATTCTCGGCGAGCGAGAGTTCGGTGATCTCGGCCGGGTCGAGATCGCGCAGGACGCAGTCGATCGCGAAGTCGGCCGGCAATCGCTTCGCCTTGATCAGGTTGCGGATCGCGCGAAGACGGCGTCCGCCGGCGAGCACACCCCAGCCCGCGATCGGCTCACCTTCCAGTTCCTGGACGCGATACGGGGCCATGTCATGAACAACCAGCGGAAGGAGCAAACCGCGGCGCTCGATCGACGCTTCGAGCGCCGCGGTCGCCTCCGCGTCTTCCTGGTTGCTACGGACGTTGTAGGGCGACACGCAAAGCTGAGCGCATGACAGGGACATCGCAGTCATTGGATCGGTTCCCTTCGGTTGGAAGCAGGAGTTCGGCAGTGCAGGCGGGCGGGCTCGGCTTTGTTTCCCCACCTGGATGGAAGCAGAGGGAAAGCGAGCTGGCGGCCTTCACCCGGGCAGGCGAGGTCGAGCTCGGCGCACTCCGGGCAGGTGCAGAGGCGTTCGCGATCGGCGACGCGCGTCATGGCCGCTGGTCCCGTTCGATCCGACGCCGGCGGTCTTCCCAGAAGCGCTTGTCCTCGCGGCTCATCGGCATGATCCGAGGCTTGCGGCCGGAGGTGACGGCGGGGTTGGGAAAGGTCTGCTTGATGAGACGCGACAAGCGACAGGTCATGAAGGGTCTCCCATCGGAATAAAGTGAAGAGGCGCGCCGCGATCGGTGCGCGGGATGGCGACGTCGACCAGCACCTCGATCGCGCGCCCGCGGCGGCGCAGGCGCCGGATGGCGCCGCGCTCCTCAAGCGCATCGACCAGTCGATTGACGGTGCCCTTGCCCCGGCAGCCGAGGCCCCGCGCCATCTCGATGCGGGTAGGGGCGATCCCCGAGTTCGCCTCGACGTACCCCGCGATGAAGCGAAGCAGCTGCTGCTGGCGGAACGTGAGGGGATAGGGTGCGATCATGGCACGACGCCCTCGGCCAAGGCGGCTACTGGCCGCACGAGGTGACTGGATGGCCGAACGCGAGGCCTGGGAGCAGGCCGTGGAGACTTGGGCCGGGCCGCAAGGGTTCAGCCCGCCGCGCGAACGGAAGCGCACGCCCTAGCGGCATCACCGACTGAAGGAATTCACCATGACGACGGCAGACACGATCGCCGCCGCGCTCCGCGCGGTGGCGCCACAAGGCGTGCTCAAGCAGCCCGAAGTCCCGCTGATCGACCAGCTCGCGGCAATGTGGGATGCACGGCGCCCGCCGCCGGCTGGCGAACCCGCCTGGATCGCGGCGGCGAGATCGAAGTTGGGCGAGCGCGAGATCCCCGGGCCAAAGCACAATTCGTGGATCGCGAAGGGCTGGGCGTCGCTGGGCGCGACCTGGTTCAACGACGACGAGACGCCCTGGTGCGGCTTCTTCGTTGCCTGGTGCCTCGATCAAGCGGGCCTCGACTATCCGAAGGCGTTCCCGCGCGCGGCCAGCTTCAAGAGCTGGGGGACTGACTGTCCAGCACAGCTCGGGGCGATCGGCGTGAAGTCGCGTGTCGGCGGCAATCACGTGTTCTTCATCGTCGGCCAGACCGAGGACCGCGCGTACTACAAGGCGCTCGGCGGCAACCAGTCGAATGCGGTTACGATCATGGACATTCGCAAGTCCGACGTCGACGCGATCCGTTGGCCTTCGGTTGAGGCGATGCCTGCCGAATTGAAGCTGCCCATGCTCGCGCGCGGCACGATATCGAGAAACGAGGCGTGACCCGGCTCGACGCACTTGAAGGGCTGTGGCGCCTTCTCACGAAGCCGTTCCGCGTGGCGGCGGCGGTGTTCCGGTTCCTGGTCGACATGACGCCGCGGCAGATTGAGAGCCTTTGCACCTGCGCGATCCTTGGCGCGCTCGTCGTCTGGAATCTGCAGGATTTGTTTCTGCTGGCTCTTGCGCGATCTGCCTCTCGATCGACCGAAGAGCGCTTCTTCGAACTCGTCGCCGACCTGATCGAGGATCACTCTTGGCTGACGATCATGGGCGTGGTGGCCGTTGTGCTGATCGCATGGGGCGCGCGTCACTTCGACGTAAAGGTGCGCGACATCGAGTTGCGCATGGCGCGCGGCGATCATCTCGTTGACGCCAATGGCGAGTAGTGCTGAGTGTTGAACTGCGGCATTATGTGCAAATGCACCAATGCAGAGGCATTGTCATTCAGCCTCGATGGCAGTTATCATCTGGGGGGCGAATACAATTCTCGGTCTGGCTGATCGCGGTGAACGCGTGGTAAACCCCGTAGTCGTCTTTATCAGTGTTATCCCAGATGTCGTCTTTGCTGCGATAGATCACATCCCTTTTATAAATCGCGTTGTCATACGTTTTATAGAGAATGCCGCTCACCACATAGACTGACAATTTACCGGCTTTGAAATCGGCATACGCATTAGGGGGTGCGTCGAATCTCCTTCGCCTGATATTGCTGGAAAAGCGAGGCCCGAGAACGTTTGGGGGGAGCACACACAGTTCTTCCAGAGCAATCGGTTCGGGCCTAATGCCGGGCACGTCGACAAAACATCGATGAATGTGCCGATATTCCTCGGCGGGCGTCTGGCCCGCATTATGGAATGCTACCGAGAACGTGGGGCCTTCGATATCTTTCGTTTCGAATTGGACCCAAATCTTTTCGAGAATGACAAAAGCCCGGGCGGTTCGCTGAGTGATGCGGTTCGCTTCGATCATTGCTTTGGTGGCATCGCCAGTTTCTTTAACCGCTTCGCGTGTCAGGCTGACCTGCTTCCAAATGAGGATGGTTCCCAAAAACGTTACCAAAGCAGTCAAGCCGGCAAAAACGGTCATGTAGAAAGCCCACGCGGCCATGCTCTCTTGGGCCGCGAGATCGCGCTGTTCATGATCCTCGCCGCTGTCGGGAGGTGGATTTGCTATCGCTCGTTCCACTGGGTCGGGAACGAGCGCGATATTGGGAAGGCTCTTAGTCACGCCCTGATAAATTGGAGTGGCGGACTCGTCTGGGATTACAGCCCCATACTGCTTGTGGGCGGGAGCGTATAGCGAGCCGAAATACGCCCCGGTCCCCAGCGAAACGAAAGTTAGTGCGACGAGCGCTGCTAAAGCCGCAAGTCTGTAGCCCCAGTTGCCGTCGGACATTGTAAAAAGAACACCGCTGTAAATTTGCCGCAGCTGATCTTGTTCCTGATATTCTGCCCAGAGTCCATGACGCGAAAATCTACTGGCATCCCGACCAACTTGGCATGGGTCGCGCTCAGTCACCCATCCCCAACGGGGGCGAGGATTACTCTTGGCTGACAATCATGGTCGTGAAGGCGCTCCCGTCAACTGCGCGGGGCGCGGGTCGGCCCAACCTGAAATGAAGACCGTGTCGAGTGACGCTGCGGAATGACTACACCGGCTCCCGCTTTCAGAGGCTTATGCTCGGGCGCGAGAACAAGCCTCACCTCCGCACCACTTGGCCGGTCGGGGAACTAGCCACGGCAGGTGCCGCCTGACTGCAAATTTACGCGAAGCCGTGGGGCGACGCAATCAGCATCGGAGAACTTGCATGGGCTGGCTGACAGCAAAGGGCGCGCTCGGATTGGTGCGCTGGGGATGGATCGCGATCGTGGCGGCGCTGATCGCTGCTGCCGTGCTCGTGATCGACAGCGCGATCGAGGACGTGATCGCTGTCTCGAAGGACCAGGGCGCGACCGAACAGCGCGAGGGCGACCTGCACGAAACACTCAACCGAACGGAGGAAGGCAACAATGCGCGAACCGAGATCGAGGAAGGGCTTGGCCGCGCTGATGGCCGTAGCCGCCCTGTCTATGACCAGTGCCTGCGGACCGCGAGAACGCCCGAAAACTGTGAGCGATTTCTGCCTGAACGATAAGCGGATCAGCGCTGAGCCGGCGCCGAAGCCTGGCGCGAATGACCCGGGCAATCGCTTCGACACCGATCAAACCTTTGCAGAGGCGGTCGCGCACAATGCGGTGCACGATCGCCTCTGCCTCAATCGAGGAGACTGACTGATGAGATCCTTGCGAAATGCGCTGTTCGCCCTGGCCGCATTTGCGGCCTTTTTTGTGCCCGCTGTTGCTGGCGCGCATCCGTGCCCGCCGGGATCGTTGCCTGAGCTCTCGCGTGACGAATATCCTGCGCCGGAGGTGACCGGCGATCGCGTCGCCCCTTATTCGGCCCAAGCGCTGGCGCTGATGCAACATGCGCGGCGCGGCTACTATGGCAGCGACTGGATCCTTTCGAAGATCTGGAACATCGATGCGCTGGAACTGGCGGTAATCTCGGATCTGATCGCCGAAGGCTACAGTTTTCGCGGGCTGTCCCGTGCGCCCGAAGCCTATATGGCTCAACTGCCCGAAGCCTATCGGCGGCTCGAGGCCAAGGCGGTTCCCCTCGGTTTGCGATACTCGCGCGTATCGTCGTGGGAGAAATGGCCCGGTCGGCCCGGGTTGCGGATCATCGCTGCCATGCTCAAGGGCTGACGCACTTCCCGATGCGGGGCATGGGCATATCTTGGAGCCCATGCCCCGCATCGGACTATTCAGAAACGGGGAGCCCTCGCGCCATTGGTCGGGCAACCCGATCGCGTTCGAGACGATGGCAGAGGCGCGCGCATGGGCAGCGCCTTATGAACAGCCGGGCGTTTTGAAGGAGGAGCACTGGCCGACGAAGGCGCGGTCGATAGCAACGGTTGTGCAGCCTGCGCCGGTGGTCGAGCAAGCTGAGCGGGTGTGGTGGCAGCGGCTCGGCAAGGACTAACTTACAACATCTTGCCGAGGCGGGATCAGTTCTTAAAACAATCTGCCAGCAGACAGCCACTTCAGCATCGAAACTTTAAAGACGGACGCATTTGACGACGATGCTAGTCGCCTCGCTCGCCCAATCCATCCACTTTCTCGCAATCGTACTCGCCCGGAAACAGGTGCACGTGGCCGATAGAGATGGTCGCAGGAGCCTTTTTGGAGTCTGCGCCAACGCTCAGCGGCCCGGCGAGTAGCAGGGCGATCGCGGGTAGGGAGAAGCCGACTGATATGCAGGCAATAGCAGCCCACCACAGGCCCCAAGATCGACGAGACCATCGCCAAGCCCTTTTCTCTTGAGCTTGGTGGGCCTCAAGCCGCTTCTCGAGATCCTCGCCATTCGCATCAGGGATCAAGCCTTTCAGCTTGGCCATTTTATCGAACTCGAGCGATGTTTTGCGCCTCAAGAAGTAGTTGATCAGCGATAATGTCAGCGAGGCTAGGGCGAGGAGCAGAGTCCACGGTAGCACAAATTGCAAAGTTGGAGCAGTTTCAATCAGGTTCTTGTAGGCGCCAAGTAAACTCACGATGCCGCCGCCAGCAACCGTGAGAATTGCAAGGTGCCCTGCGTTGTCAATCGTCGCCCTGATCTGCAGCCCTTCCTTGTTCACAGGCGTCGCTTCCTTTACGCTAGAAATGATTGGTCACTTGCAACCCTACAGTAGGCGTTGATTCTAGAGGGAAATTGGGGGTACGGACGGGGGTATCGGTATAGAAATTTGCAGCGGAGACCTCGGAAATTCGCCGATCTCCATTGTGACCGCGGCGGAGGGGTTATCCGCCGCGATCCGCATCCCTTTCAATGGCCACAGCGGCGATGCCAGCGCCGTTCGCGTAGAACAGTCCGACCTCGCCGCCGCCGGCCAACCTGCCATACTCGATCCTGCCTAGCTTCTTCTCGACCAAGCTTCTGGCGGTTCGCCAGTTGCCGGCACCCTGAAGCCTGACACTCCAGCTGGATCCGGGCGGCGCTTCGACTGCCGAGCAGCCCAACATGGCTCGCTGGTTCTCCGACAGCTTATGCATCAGCTGTCTGTCTCGGCCGGGGGGCGAATGAAGGGGCTCTGACCGGAAATCCACATCGGCGGGTGCGTATTGCCCCAGCAGCCGAACCATACGGCACCAGTGCGCTGAACCTCCTCCAGCTCTTCCGGGGTCAGCTGCCATTTGCTGATCACGTTGGGGCTGCCGTCGAGATCCCGGTACCGGTGAACATGCAGCGCATAAACCGTGCCGGCGGCTGCATCCTCAGGCGTTGGCGGCGCCAAGATCGTGTTCGCTTCAGGAAATTCGACGCCTCTGGCCACTGACAACCTCCGATCTAGCGAGGACAATATATGCTCACTCAGGCCGCGGCGAAAGCCGCCGTGCCGCGCGACCGCGCCTTCAAGCTCGCCGATTTCGGCGGGCTTTTTCTTTTCGTGGCGCCGACAGGCACGAAGTCCTGGCGGCTAAAGTATCGGCGCGGAGGCAAAGAGCGGTTGCTCGTGCTTGGCCGCTTTCCGGAGATCTCGTTACCCGACGCCCGTAAACGCCGCGAGGAGGCCAAGGCGCAACTGCGGGCCGGCCTCGATCCCGCGACGCCGCGCGAGTTGCTCGAGACATTCGAGCAGCTCGCGCGGGCCTGGTACCGGCACGCTGAGGCGGGCTGGTCGCGCGCGCACGCTGAGGACGTAATCGCCGCGCTTGAGCGTGACGTGTTCCCGGCGATCGGTGATAGACAGGCGACCACGATCGAGCCGCCAGAGCTGCTCGATGTGCTTGGCACGCTCGAGGCCCGCGGGCGGATCGAGACGGCACGGCGAATGCGCCAACGTCTTTCGGCCATCTTCGGTTTCGGAATCGCGAAGGGCCTGCTCGAGCGTGATCCAGCGCATCATCTCAGGCGGGCGATGCAGGCCGCCGCGCCGACGCGACCAATGCCGGCGCTGACACGGATCGAGGATTGCCGAGCGCTACTCGCGGCATGCGACCGCGCGGATGCGCGGGCAGCCACTCGACTGGCGTCCCGATTCCTGGCGCTGACCGCTGTGCGCCTCGAAGCGGTGCGCGGTATGCGCTGGGAAGAGCTCGAGGATCTGGACGGTGCAGAGCCGCTTTGGCGCGTGCCGGCGGCACGGATGAAGCTCAAGCGCGCGAAGAAGAATGACGCACGGTTCGATCACCTGGTGCCACTCAGTCGCGAGGCATTGTCGGTCTTGCGTGCAGCTGGTGAACTTGGGGTCGACCCCAAGTTGGTCAGGCGCGAACCCCATGAAGACGGGCATGATACCCATTCTTTCGTTTTCGCCGGCAGGAGCGGGATCGCGCCGATCGGCGAAGGTGCGATCGGCGCGCTCTATGCTCGCGCCGGCTTCGCCGGCCGCCACGTACCGCACGGATGGCGATCGAGCTTCTCGACGATTCTGAACGAGACGCTTGGGCCCGATGCGCGCGACGACATCGATCGCGCGCTTGCGCATAGTCCGGGCAGCAAGGTTGAGGCGGCCTACAATCGCGCAGCGCAGCTCAACCGACGTCGCGTGCTCTTCGAGCGCTGGGGCGCGATGCTCATGACCTGACAGATTTCCCCGCGAGGAGCGGGGGTTTCCGGGATGGTACCCCGGGCACCGACGAGATCAAGGCTCGCCACGACACAGCTGGCCGACTGGCCGCCCCGCACCCGCGCATACGGGCGGGGTCAATGGAGCCTTTTCGAAAAATGGAGTCAATCCAACACGTTCGCCCCGTTTCGCCCGCTGCCGGCTACCAGGGTGGAAAGCGCAATCTCGCGCGCCGAATCTGTTCAATCATCGATGCGACGGAGCACGAAGCCTACGCCGAACCGTTCGTCGGGATGGGCGGCATCTTCCTGCGCCGATCGACACGACCACGCGTCGAAGTGATCAACGACATCTCCGGAGACGTCGCGACGTTCTTCCGGGTGCTCCAGGAGCACTATCCCTACTTCCTCGATATGCTGCGATGGCGCCTGGCTAGCCGCAACGAATTCGAGCGGCTGCGGGGGATGGATCCCTCAAGGCTCACGGACCTCCAGCGCGCGGCGCGCTTTCTCTATCTGCAGAGGCTCGCGTTCGGCGGCAAGATCAAGGGCCGCAGTTTCGGCGTGGACAAGACGCAGGGCGCGCGATTCAATGTCTCGCGGCTCGAGCCCATGCTTGCCGATCTTCACGAGCGTCTCGCCGGCGTTGTGATCGAGCAGCTGCCATACGCGGAACTCATTGGTCGCTACGACCGGCCGGGAATGCTGTTCTATCTCGATCCTCCGTACTTCGGTTGCGAGGACGACTACGGCGCGGGCACCTTTAATCGCGCGGACTTTGAGCGACTGGCCGCGATCCTCGGCGGCGCGCGCGGCAAGTTCATTGTCTCGATCAATGACACGGCCGAGATCCGCTCCACCTTTTCGGCATTCGAAATTCAACAAGTCGAAACGACGTGGACAATCTCAACTGCATCAGCGGGCGGCGCAAAGCAGGTCAGTGAGCTGCTGATCAGCAATTTCGCGCTGCCCTAAGCAGCAGCCCCGAATCATCGTTACGGCAGCAGGATGGCACGGACCTTGCGCTTGGCCCTTCGCCAAGCCGGGGCGGCGTAGCCGCCCCCGTGCGCCGGTGCGGCCGGCGTTAGGGTGAGGGGTCATGGTGGCATTTCGGATGGCGCTGGGGGCGTCAGCCCCGACGCATCTGACGCACATGCGTCAGATTCCCTATTGGATCAGTATGATCCCCCGGTTTCTCCCGTGCTGCCGGATTCGCCCATCAGGCTATCGCGCTGATCGACCAGGATCGCGAGGCGCTTGAGCGTTTCGCCGAGCAGGCGATCGCCGTTCCAAGTGGCCTCGTGGCGCTCCTGGGCACTGAAACCCGCGAGCATGGCTTCGTACGCCTGCTTCTCGGCCTTGCGCCTGTCCTCCTCGCATGCGGGCACAGGTGGCTTGCGAAGAAGCGAGACCAGCCACTGGTTCATCACTTTGGGTACGAGGAGTGCGTAGGCGTTCGACACCTGCTCGACCTGTTGGCCGCCAGGTTCCGGATCCTCGATCGGGCGCGATCTGCGGATCCAACTCAGGAAGCCCTCGATCCGCAGGCGACAAAGTGCTTCGTGTACAGCCGAATAGGATCGACCGATCCCGGCCGCGATTGTGCCTATGGCTGGATCGAGGCGCCCGCTCGCATAATCGACCTTCTCGTAGAGCCAAGCCAGGACCTCGAGTCCGACTTCGCCTAGTGCGCCATTGCGCGCTCCAGGATTCTTTTCTCTGCGCTCAAGCCGTGTCTTGTACTCGAATGAGCGAGCGGCCTTCATCAATGCTGCAGTCCATCTCGTGCCTCCGCGTTTCGATCCGTCGTGGATCGGCTTCCAAAGCCGTTCTTCGATCGTTCCCTCGGTGTAGGAGTTCCGCCAGACCTTCTCCCCGCTCCGCGGACTATCACCACGCTCCAAGAGCGCCCTGGTCCGCCTGCCAAGTTTCGAACTCGTAATTCGCGCGGCCAACAGGCCGAAAGCTGTCGCTTCAGATTTCGCCGAGGCCGTCATGCTCGGCCCCCCGTTCGGATCGAGCTTTCCGCCGAGGCCCAGCATAAATATTGTCGAGGGGCTGTACGCCATCGATCAACAAGTCGGCCCACTCCTGCGCCAACGCTCGCCGTCGGGACATGTAGGCGGCACGGTTGTAGGCGATTTCCACACCGCCCTGGACGTGAGCCAGCATCAAATCGATGATCGCACGATCGCCGGCATTGCCTAGCTCCGCCGCGCGCTCGTTCATGACGGTCGAAAAGGTCGCCCTCCAACCGTGCGGAACATGCCGATCGCGCAGGCCCGCATCGCGATACAGCTTGCTGATCGTCGAATCGCTCATCGGCCGGCCATTCTCCGCCGGGAGCAGCAGCGATGATGATCCGCCAATGGCCATCGCTGCTTTCACCAGCTGCACGGATTGTCGGGCAAGCGGGATGGTGAAGTCGAAAGCGGCGTCGGTCTTCTGCCCCGCGCTGAGTTTCATCTTCGCCGCGGGGATACGCCATTGAGGCTCTGCGCCGTCCAGATCCTCGAACTCCCGACGTTCCGCCAAACGCACCATTCCCGGCCGCGCTGCTGTGAGCGCGATAAGCCTCGACGCAAGCTTCGTCGACCAATGAGCGAGTGACACTGCCTCGATCTTCGCCAGCACGTCTCTGGCTTGCTCGATCGACAGCACCGCAGGTCGACGGCCACCGGTCGAGGGCGCCAGCGCCTTGCCGATGATCGCGGCCGGGTCGCTCGTCGCCAGCCCTGAAGCAATCGCCCAGACGAAGATCTCGGAAACGTGCGTGCGAACCTCGCGTGCCATCGTCAGTGATCCGCGCGCCTCGATGCGGCGCAGAGCTGCCAGGACGTCGCCCGGCTCGATCGAGCGGATCGGATGCGAGCCGAACTCGCGGAAGATGTTGCGTTCGAGCCGCTCGAGCACCTGCTTGGCATAGCGGGGTGTCAGCTTGCTCTTCTTCTGGTCGTGCCAGGCGCGCGCGATCGCTTCGAAGTTCTCCGCCTTCACATTCTGCCGCTTGCGCCGCTGCAGTTCGGCGCCCGGGTCGATTCCCTCTGCCAGTTTCGCCCGGGCCTTGTCGCGCGCCGTGCGCGCATCCTTCAACGAAACGACTGGGTAGCGGCCGAGCGTCAGCCTTTTTTCGCGGCCCGCGAATCGGTACTTCCAGCACCAGCTCTTGGTGCCGGTCGGTAGTACGAGAAGAAAGAGACCATTCGCGTCGGCGAGCTTGATTGGCTTTCCGGAAGGAACCGCCTTCCTGCAGGCGGTATCGCTCAACGCCATGTGAGGCCCCGAATGAAGCCCCCAGCGAAGCCCCCAAAGGTTCTGCGCTTGGATGATCCCTGTTTATCTCGCATGAGACAAATTCTGCAGCTTTTTGGGGGTTTATGCAAGCGGGAGGAGCTTGATTGATCTCGAATGAGACAAACACTGGCTGGGGCGGCAGGATTCGAACCTGCGCATGCCGGTACCAAAAACCGGTGCCTTACCGCTTGGCTACGCCCCAACACGCAGGGCGCGCTTAGCCGCTTCGTCGCGGGATGAAAAGAGGCAGTGATCATCCGGCAGAAAACGTGTGTTGTTGGGGTGGTCGACGCAAATTCTGAAATTAGGCGAGGCAGAAGCGGCACCGCCTCACCGCGAATCTCTCAAAGCAACGAGCCGGGCTCAAGCGACGCTGGCGGCGAAGGCGAATGCGACATGCTCGTGTCACCACTCTCACGCTTTGCTGACGCAATTCGCTTGTCGTTCCGATGTACGTTTGGATGCCACTGTCAGGGGGAGGGGCAGAGTTTTATAGGGATGCAACGCACTTCGATGCGTCTGCACCACGCCTATGAGTTCAGCCCCTAATCAATTGCGTAGCTTCCCGCCGCATTCGAACGAAGTAGCTTTGTGCCACGAAAAAAGCACACAAGTTCACGGGAGAATTCTGAAATGCGGATGGTTCGCACACGCGCTCTGTCGACCACTCTGATCGCGGGCGCCTGCTTCGTTTCGGCATCCGCTCAGGCGCAGCAGAATGCACCGGATGATGCAGCGAACACCGGCCTCGAGGAAATCATCGTCACGGCGCAGAAGCAGGCGCAAAGCCAGCAGGACGTGCCGATTTCGGTGACGGCGGTGACAGGGGAGGCGCTCCAGGAAGCGCAGGTCAATAACATTGCCGACCTCTCGAATTCGATCCCCAACGTGCAGATCAACACGTTCTCGAACTCGCCCGATTCCGCAGTCTTCACCATTCGCGGCGTCGGGGTGAACGATGCCGATCCCTATGTCGGCACGACGGTTTCAGTCGTGGTCGACGGCGTCGTGGTCGGCGTCAACACCGCAGCGCTGCTGTCGCTTTTCGATATCGATCGCGTCGAAGTGCTGCGCGGCCCGCAAGGCACTCTGTTCGGCGCGAACACGACGGGCGGTGTGATCAATGTCGTGACCAAGCAACCGACGGGTGAATTCGGCGGCGACATCGAAGCGGTTTACGGCAACTACGGCCATCTCGAGCTGAACGGCGCGCTCAACGTCCCGCTGACGGAGAACCTCTCGGGCAAGATCTCGGTCTTGCACAACGAGATGGATGGCTACTTCCGCAACTACGCGGACAATCGCCGGATCGGAAAGCGCAACATCACGACGCTGCGCGGATATTTGAAGTACGACAGAGGCGATTACGACGCGACGCTTATCGGTGAATACGTGCGCAGCCGCAATGGATCGCAGACCGGCATCCTCATCGCGGGTCCCGGCGAACTGTTCTATACGCCGGGAGAGACAACCGATCCGTTTGACTTCAAGCGCGGCCTGAGTTCGGACCAGCCGGATTCGAACGACCGCGATTCCTACGCCATTACGCTCACTCAGAACCTAACGAGCGGCATCGGCGATCTCACTTCGATCACGTCGTATCGCGAATACGACAACGAACTGTTCTCGGACGACGATGCGACCACCCGCGTGCTGCTGCAAACGCGTCGGCGCACCAAGCATCATCAATTCAGCCAGGAACTGCGCGATCTGATCGATCTCAGCGATACGACCCGGCTGATCCTTGGTGGCTATTATTTCCGCCAGCGCTATACCCTCGATCAACAGGGCAAGCTCGACGGCTTCCTTCCTGGGCTCGGTCAGCCGCAAACGCAGGCGCAGACCAACTGGTCACTCTCCGGCTTCGCCCAGCTTTACCAGGACCTGACGGGCAGCCTGCGCCTGCAGGCCGGTATCCGCTACAGCCACGAAAAAACCGAAGCGACGTCTACTACGGCCAACACGATCAATCCCTCAGGCGTAGCGACCTTCAACGATCCGCTGATCCCCGGAAGCCTTATCGTTGCCAGCGGGAAAGAGTCTTGGAACAACGTCGGCTGGAAGGTCGGGCTCGACTATCGGGTGGATCCGGACGTGATGCTTTACGGCTATTATGCGCGCGGTTTCAAATCGGGGGGCTTCACGGGCCGCATCGCGATCGCGCAAGATATCGGCCCGTTCGATCCAGAAAAACTCGATACGATTGAGGGCGGCATCAAGGCGGATCTCCTTGATCGCCACCTACGAGTAAATCTTGCCGCGTTCTACAACTGGTATTCCGACATGCAGGTGGTGCAAAACATCACCTATCCGTCGGGGGCCAATTCGGCTTCGATCGCCAACGCGGGCAGTGCCCGTACCAAAGGCTTCGAGCTGGAAGTAACCGCGATCCCGGTGACGGGACTGACGCTGACCGGCGCGCTCGCCTATCTGGATGCCAAGTACAAGGAGTACGACACCCAGGTTCTCGACCCCGTGACGGGCGGGCTAGTGCCGATATCCTATGCAGGCAATCGCCTGATGAATGCGCCCAAGTGGAACGCGGCCCTGGGGGTCAACTGGAAGCAGCCGCTGGCCAATGGCACACTCAGCACGACGGGGCAGTACACCTATACGAGCGCGAAGTTCACCAGCTACACCAACTTGCCGGTGGAACGCGTCGGCCCGGTCGAACTCGTGAACGCCAGCATCAACTGGGGGCCGGACGACGCCGGATGGACGGTCGGTGCCTTCGCCCGCAACCTGCTCGACGAAGAGTATTTCAACCAGAAGCTGAATTTGGCCGGCATCGGCACCTTGGCCTCGCTCGGCACGCCGCGAGAATACGGCGTCAACTTCCGCTATAGCTTCTGATGTGCCCGTCAAAGCGACGCGGCATTGCGGGGGCGGGGGTTCGAGGAGGGGGCCAGGCGCACCAGTGCCCGGCCGTTCTCTCGCGGGCTCTTACATCACGGCATCGATATCGGCGGCGCTGTGCCGCTCGATCGCCCAACCCTCGGCGTTGCGGTTGACCTTGCGCCCACGCTGCAGCGCGGGGCGGGCGTCGAGTTCAGCCACCCATCGTTCGACATGGGTGTAGCTCTCTATCTCAAGGAAAGTCGCCGCATCGCCATAGGCTTCACCGCGCGCAAATGTGCCGAGCCAGGCATAGGCTGCGATGTCCGCGATGGTCAGCATGTCGCCGGCGAGATAAGGCGTTTCGGCCAGGCGTCGATCCGCAACCGAGAACAGGCGCTTGGTCTCCATCGCATAACGATTGATCGGATATTCGAACTTTTCAGGAGCGTAGGCATAGAAGTGCCCGAAGCCGCCGCCGATCATCGGCGCGCTGCCCATCTGCCACATCAGCCATGAAAGGCACTCGGCGCGGCCCGCGGGGTCGGTGGGCATGAAGGCGCGGAACTTCTCGGCGAGATGCAGCAGGATCGCCCCGGATTCGAACACGCGGAACGGCGTTTCGCCCGAGCAATCGAGCAGCGCCGGGATCTTGGAATTGGGGTTGACCGAAACGAAGCCGCTCGAAAATTGGTCGCCATCCTGGATCGAGATGAGCCAGGCGTCGTATTCGGCGTCATGACCTGCGGCGAGCAGTTCCTCGAACAGCATCGTGACCTTCTGGCCATTGGGCGTGCCCAGCGAATAGAGTTGAAAGGGATGTTCGCCGCGCGGCAGATCCTTGTCGTGCGTCGGGCCGGCGATCGGCCGGTTTATGCTGGCGAACTGCCCGCCGTTCTCCTGATCCCAGGTCCAGACCTTGGGCGGCACATATTCTGACATCGGCATTGCTCCTCGTGATCGGCTTGCGAGCGAAGTAGGTCTGCGCGCGCGCCGTGCAAGGTTTCGCGCCGATGGCTAAGGGCGATGCGGCAGTGCGTCGAAACGGAACTTGGCGCCGACCGAGGCGGTGATCCGCGTACCGAGCCGCGTGGTGCGCGCGGGCGGTGTGGTTGAGTGTGGTTCTGGTGTCGGGCAGACGATCGCCTTCACGGCCTGCGCCAGCTCGAAATAGCCTTGTCGATGCATGTGGAAGCCATCGTCCCAGATCCATTCCTCACTGGTGACGGTGTCGATATCGAGCAGCACGAACTTGTCGCTTGCCGCGCAAATGCCTGCGACCAGTTCGTTGTAGAGCCGCCGCAGCTTGAGCGGATTGGGCAAGTGCTCCTGCTTGCGGGTGTTCTCGGTCAAGACGATGATCTTGCAGTCCGCCGGAGTGCGCTCGGCCAGGCGCCAGAGCGCGCGGCGCACCAGATCGCTGCGTTCCTCATGCGAGAAATGTTGGAAGGTCATGGTGCGGGCGAACCAGATCGCTTGATCCGAGGCGAGCAGCTTTCGCAGCGCATCTTCGTCGAACCGCGCGGTAAGGCCGTCGCGGTCGCGGAAATAGTTGTACTCCATCATCCGATAGAAAGAGACGACGAGAGCATCGGCATCGGCCAGCGCCCGATCGCGCTCTTCGAGATCGACCGCGTCGAAAGCGGGCAGCCGACCGCGGGTTTCGCTGCGGCGAATGCGATCGGTATCGTCCTCGAGGATGAAGAAGGGATCGTCGAGCCGCTTCATCAGGCCGCGCACGTCGCGGTTGGTGAACTCGGTCGAATGCATCGAACAATAGGTCGAAAGCTGCAGCATGTCGCAGCCGCCGATCAGCACCAGCTTGCGATCGCGCAGCGCGGCGACTTCGCCCTTCGGGCCGCCCTCGGTGATCCAGTCGACACTTTCGTGCGAGACGATCGGATGCGCGACCGGCTCGACCACGGTAATCTCGGGGCGCTTGAGCAAGTCGTAGACGTATTGCTCCACGCCGATGCCCAGAATTCGGCACGAGAATACGAACTGCCGCAGCGAATATTCGCGCAAGGTGGCGAGCGTCAGGAAAAAGCCGACGATGCCATAATCGGCGTACTTGTCCGAAACCCGGACGATGCCGGGCTTGTGGCCGTAGCGGTCGAGCTGGTCGACGAACTTGCTGCGCGCTTCGTCGGTCTCGATGCGTCGCTTGGTATAGTTGAGCTGGTTCGAGCGGTTGATGAGTTCGATGATTCGGTCGAGATGGGGTTCGACATCATAGTCGATCTCGACGCGTATTTCGCTTTGCCGCAGGAAAGCTTCGGCGCTCTGGCCGCTGGCGGCGCGGAGATCGTGACGGCTGGCGAGGTCGCGGTATTGCGCCAGGCGAGTGAACTTGGGATCGTCGCTGCCCGCCAAGCCAGGCTGGTCCAGCGCGGCGGCAAGATCGTCGGGGCTGGCAAGGCAGGTGAGGCCGGGACAAGCGAAAGCAGCTTCTGCTCGCACCGCGGCATTGTCGTCGATGAACACGACGTTCTCCGCGCGCAGCTGCAGGGCTTCGATCAGCGCGGCGATCCCGCTGCCTTTGGCCGCAAAGCCGATCGCGGGGGCCACGAACCAGTCGCGCATACCCATCGCTTCAAGCTGCGCCAGCGCCGCCTCGCGGGCATTTTTCGATGCGATCGAGGATGGAATACCCCGAGACGCGAGCGTTTTCACCAGCTCGGTATGACGCGGGACGGGTGTGACGCCTTCCTCGGCGAGCGTGCCTTGCCAGAAAGTTTCGTCGAGATCCCAGACGACGAGCTTGATCGGCTCGGCAAAGGGCGGCGTGCTAGCCATGCAACGGTCGGTTCCTCTCGGTGGCGCAACCGTGTCAGCTATATCCCAAGCCGTCGCCGGGGCAAGCGCCGCACCGCCGCGGCAAGACAGCGCGGCAACGATCCGCGCGGCTCGCATTCGCGCTTGGTTGCTGTCGTGCCATGCCGATCAGTAAGCTCGCGCGCGCCGGCGATCGGCTGGGAGCGTATCCGTTCAGTCGAGTGTCCGGTCAGTCGAGCCGCGTGATCCAGCCGTGCGTATCCGGCGTTTCGCCGCGCTGGATCGAGACCAACCGGTCCTTGAGCCGCTGTGTAAGCTGCCCGGGACCGCCCGAGCCGATGGTGAACTCGCCGTCGCGTCCCGAGACTTTGCCGACCGGCGTCACCACCGCGGCCGTGCCGCAGGCGAACGTCTCGACGAGGCGGCCCGAAGCGGCATCCTCGCGCCACTGGTCGATCGAGTAGCGGCCTTCCTCCACCGTCAGGCCTTCCTCGCGCGCCAGCGTCAGGATCGAATCGCGCGTGATGCCGGGCAGGATCGTGCCGGTGAGGGCGGGGGTGAGCAAGGTGCCGTCGTCGAAGGCGAAGTACAGGTTCATGCCGCCCAGTTCCTCGACCCACTTGTGCTCGGCGGCATCGAGGAACACGACTTGGTCGTGCCCGCGCGCGATCGCCTCGCCTTGCGGGACGAGGCTGGCCGCGTAATTGCCGCCGCATTTGGCAGCGCCGGTGCCGCCGGGCGCGGCGCGGGTGTATTCGGAGACCCAGATCGAGACTGCCGGGGCGCCCGACTTGAAGTAGTTGCCTGCCGGACTCGCGATGACGAGGAACTTGTAGTGCTTGGCCGGGCGCACGCCGAGGAAGGCCTCGGTCGCGATCATGAAGGGGCGCAAGTAGAGCGAGCCGCCCTCGATGGCGGGAAACCAGTCGCGATCGGCATCGACCAGCGCGCGGATCGAGTCGACGAACAGGCTTTCCGGGAGCGTCGGCATCGCCAGCCGCTCGGCCGACTTGTTGAAGCGCGCCGCGTTCGCCTCGGGCCGGAACAGCGCGATGCCGCCATCGACCTGGCGATAGGCCTTAAGCCCCTCGAAGATCTCCTGAGCATAATGCAGCACGGCGGCCGCCGGATCGAGCGGGATCGGCTGCCGCGGCCCCAGCGTGGCATCGTGCCAGCCTTTCTCCTCGGACCAATCGATCGAGATCATGTGATCGGAAAAGCTCGTCCCGAAACCGGGATTGCCGAGAATGGCCGTGCGGGCGTCGGCAGCGACGCGGCCGGGGTGCTCGATGCGAGAGAGCGCGAATTCGGGTGCGGCGATCGACGCCATAGGGAGCAATCCTTGCGAATAGAACCCAGCTGCATTGAACGATTATTTCGCCAAATGCAAGTTTGGGAATATATAAATACAGGGCTGAGTCTTTTTAGCAGCCTGTTGGCCAGGTGCAAACCGTCCGCAAGGACCCGGCGCAAATGAGAAGGGCCGCACCGGAAATTCCGGTACGGCCCTTCGCATGGTCAGCGGCCGGAAGTGCCGCCAGCGAAACCTTTATCGCGTACTAACCTTCAGCGATAATGCCTCGCGACGGATATTGCCGACCTCTCTGCTGAACCATGAGACATCGGATCACCTCCTTTCGCGCTATTGAGCCAGGGTGACCGCTTGCGCGGCCGGGGCGGTGGGCCTGGGTTCCGGGGCGTTCCGGAACTTGCCTGCCTGCCTTGACTGAATTTGTGGGACATTCCGCAAGGCACGACAAGACTTGCAATGATTTTTTTTGGCGTCAGTATTCGGCGCTCGCGCTTGCAGTTGTGGAAAAAATCCTCGCGCTGGGCGCGGCTTTCCTTTCATCCGATCCAGTGTCCCGGTGAGGCAGTTCCGCGAACGTAGTCAGAGCCCTTCGAAAGATACACGCTCGCGATCGCAACCTAACACCGCTGATCGTCTGCGTGACCGCTTCCTGCCCGCGCGCTCATCCTAACGTACGCCGGCCGATCCGCTTGCGCCCCGCCAGGATCGCGTGCGCGCAGTTGTGGCCCGGGGCGCCGGTGACGCCGCCGCCGGGGTGGGTGCCGGCGCCGCACATCCACAGACCGTCGATCGGGCCGCGATAGCCGCCGTGGCCCAGCATCGGGCGCGCCGACCAGAGCTGGTCGAGCGTCATCGCTCCGTGGAAGATGTCGCCGCCCACGAGGCCGAGCGTGCGCTCGAGACCTTTGGGGCTGAGGATCCGGCGGCCGAGGATCGAGGCGCGAAAGCCCGGTGCGTAGGCTTCTACGGTGTCGATGATCGTATCCGCGGCGGCGTCTTCCTCGTCGTCCCAGTCGCGGAGAGCGCCATCGCGTCTCGCGGGCAGATCGGGTGCGAACTGCTGACAGAACAGGCTGGCGACGTGAGCACCGGGCGGCGCCAAGCTATCGTCGACGGTGGACGGGATCAGCATCTCGACGATCGGCGCGCGCGACCAGCCGTCTCGTTTCGCATCGAGAAAAGCCCGATCCATGTATTCCAGCGTGGGTGCGATGATGATGCCGGCGCGATGGTGCTCGCCGGGTTCGGGCAGGCATGTGAAGCGCGGCAATTCGGATAGCGCGAGGTTCATCCGGAAGCTGCCGCTGCCGGTGCGGAAGGTGGCGATGCGGCGGCGGAAGTCGGGATCGAGATCCGCCGGCGCGAGAAGCCGCTCGTAAAGCAGACGCGGGCCGACATTGGCGATGACGCGGCCTGCGCCGATCTCCTCGCCGCTTTTCAGTGTCACGCCCGCGACTTTGCCGCCATCCACCAGCACTTGCGCGACCGGACTTTCGAGCGAGATCTGCGCGCCCGCTTCGCATGCAGCCTCGGCCATCATTTGCGTGATCGCGCCCATGCCCCCGATGGCATGGCCCCAGGCACCGCGCTTGCCGTTGACCTCGCCGAAGACGTGATGGAGCAGCACGTAGGCGCTGCCCGGCGTATCGGGCGAGGCATAGTTTCCGACCACGGCGTCGAATCCGAACGCGGCCTTGATCGCCTCGCTTTCGAACCAGCCGTCGAGGAAGCCGCGCGCGGACTTGGCGAAGAGATCGAGCACGTCGCGCCGGGTTTCGAGGTCGAGCCGGGCCAGCGGCAGACCTTGGCTGGCTGCGGCCAGCATCGTGCGCCAGCCCTCGCCGAGGTTGGGCGGGCGTTGCAGCGCCAGGCCGCGCAGCACGTCGGCGACACGTTCGAGCGCATCATAGTAGCGGGGCAGGGCCTCGGCATCGGCCTGGCTGAAGCGCGCGAACTCGGCCTGGGTGCGGGCAAGGCCGCCGCCGACCTTGAGGTAGCCGCCGTCCTGCTGCGGCAGGAAGTTGGCGATCGGCCGCTCGATCACGCGATAGCCGCGCTCGGGCAATCGCATGTCGGCAATGACTTTGGGTTGCAGCAAGCTGACGGTGTAGCTCGCCAGCGAATTGCGGAAGCCGGGGTGAAATTCTTCAGTCACGGCCGCGCCGCCGACGACCGCACGCCGTTCGAGCACCCGCACTTTCAGTCCGGCGCGCGCCAGATAGAAGGCGCAGACGAGGCCGTTGTGGCCCGCGCCGATGATGAGGGCATCGTAGCGATCCGAAACGGAGTTGCGTGGGCTCATGCGATCCGCGAGGGAAAGACGGGCGTCGGCTCGCAAGGCGCGATGGCCGGGCTCATCACGCTGAGACCAGAAAGGGGAAGAGTGTGAGATCTGGCGCCAATGGCTGGTGAACGAACGGATCGCATGGCTATCTCCAATATCGGGTGATCGTAAAGCTTTCGCTTCGAGGGGGAAGGTGCGGCGTGCCCGCGAACGATCGGGTCGAAGCGGTTGCGGCGGCGTGATCATGATGGCAAGGCACCCCCCGAGTGCGGCTTGGACAGGCAACACCGTTCGCTCACTTGCAGTTTATTCATGCAAATGTTGCATAAAAAGCTCTGGCGTTTGTCGGCAGAGCGTTCTACAGGCGCGACATGTCACGCAACGCTGTTTTTCTGAGCCTGATGGCCGCCGGATGGATCGGCTTCCTTGCATTTGCCTTTTATGGGCTGTTCGCCAGTGGCGGCATTTCCGTCGATCAGCATGCACCTCACGCCATGCGCGATCCGCACGACGATTTTGCGGAAGGTTCCCTTGGAACCGAGCGGCGCAAGGCGCTGATCGAAGCGACCAAGCTCTATGTGCAGCGTAACAGCGATGCGCCCGCCGCCATGGTCGAGGGTCGCGAGCTGGCCCCCGCAGACTTCCTCAACGAACAGCTGGCCGAACATGGCGAGCGCTTCCGGGTTCGCAAAGTCGACGGCATGGACGCCGACATCTTCGAGGTTGCTGCTTAGGCTCGCACCCGGTTGCGCCTGCGTTCTCTCGACGAGAAGTATCGAAATCGCGCGGCCACGCTCGATTCGCGCGACCTGACGCAGGTCCCGCGCCGGTCTACCGGCGTGTTCCCACCGGGTTCTGATCGAGGCAAACCGTGGCCTCCAACGGTAGGTGGTCGGATCCCACCGTATCGAGCACCGCAAACTCCGCGACGGATAGCTTCCCTTTGAGGAAAAACTGGTCGAGCGGCCAGCCCAGCCACGGCATGCTCGCGGGGAATGTGGGATAGGACCCGCGTCCGATACGCGGATCGAGGAAATGCCCTTCGCGAACGAACCTGCGTGTCGTGTGCGACCAGGGCACGTCGTTGAAGTCCCCCATCACCACCACTTCGGATGAGCCATCGGGCGTTATCGCGCCGGCCCGGGCAATGTTCTTGTCCCGCGCGTCGGTGCTCTGGCCGGGAAGCGGGGGCCTGGGATGCAAGCCGACGAACTCGATGCTGCGTCCGCTAGCCGGCCGCAAGGTCGCATAGAGCGTCGGCGTATTGGACGCAGTGTTCGCGACCATTCTTGCGCTGTCCACGGGGATGCGGCTGGCAAACACCATTCCGTAGGTGTTGTCGAAAGGCTTGGAGATAACGAACGGATAACGGGATAACGCCGGCTCCAGCGCTTCCATCCACGTCCGGTTGGTCTCCATGAGCAATAGGAGGTCGGGATTACGCCGGGCAATCAGGTCCGCTACGCGGCCGTACTCGGTGTTCTCCATCTTGACGTTGAGCGCCAGCGCGGAAAAGCAGTGATCCGCTTGCTGTCCGCGTTCCAGCACCACCTCTTCCTTGGCGATCGAGACATAGGGCCAAACCCTGGCGAGCTCGATGCCGGCGGCCAGCACGAAGCCCGCTGCGATGAGCCAACGCCATTTCCGGAGCGTCAGCAGCGCAAGCAGAGCCAGTGCCGCGAGGCCGTAGAGCGCCGGTTCGCGGACGAAATCGAGAACCCGTATGAACCCAGCATTGGTGTGGACGAGCGATATCAGGACCAGGGCAAGCGCCAGGGCCGACAATGCCGCCATGGCATAGCGGTAAAATTTCATGCGCAATCTACGTATCTGGTGCTGCTCAATTGAACACCACTTCCGTCTTGCCCGGGATGACGGCTTTGGCGAGTACGGCTGCATCCCAATTGGTCAGGCGCACGCAGCCGTGGCTGGCCGTCTTGCCGATCTTGGAAGGTTCGGGCGTCCCGTGGATCCCGTAGCCTTCCTTGCCAAGATCGATCCAGGTCGAGCCGACGGGGTTATTCGGACCAGGGGGAAGCGTCAGTGACGTGTCGCCGCCCCACTTCTGGTCGTCCGGTTGAAAGGAGTAGTTCGGTTTGGCGGCGATCGCGTTGACTTTCATCGTGCCCGAGGGCGAAGGAAAATCCGAACTGCCGACCGTCGCCGGAAACGTGGCGAGCAATTTATCGCTTTCGCCATAAGCCCGGACTTCCGCATTGGCCTTGTCGACTTCGATCCGTCGTACGGCAGCCAATGGGCTCTCGCTATGTTTCGCGACGACCAGAACCTCGGTGTCCGCTTGCTTGAAGTCAGTATCCGGATTGAGCGCCCTCAGCAGTCCGGGCGACATGTGAAATCGTTCCGCCAGCATTTCTTCGGGCGATGCGTATCCCAAGGCATCACGGTCTGCCATGGCCGCCATCGTCGACGGAACCGCCTTGAAAGGACCTGCGACGTCTTTCGAGGTGATCTTGTAGGACGACAGAATCGGTTTCGTAGTGTCACCGGTCAGTTTGCGAAGCAGTTCGGCATCGATGGCGCCGTCTTCCTTCATGCCATGGCTTTTCTGGTACGCCTTTATGGCCCGTGTCGTGTTTCCGCCCGGATAGCCGTCGAGCACCCCAGGGGAGTGCCCGCGCCGATCGAGCAACACCTGCGCCAGGAGCACGTCCTTGGACCGCTTATCCGCAAAGGCGGAGTCGGGGAGATCCGCCTCGATAGAAGCAGCTTTGGGACCATCGGACAGGACTTGCGATTGCTCGGTTTGCGCAGAGGCAGTCTGGCCGGCGATCCCGACCGAGATGAAGCTCATGGCAATGAGTAATGTTGGCTGCTTCATCTCGGATATTCCTAAGCGACTGGCTGGTTATTTTTTGGCTTGCAGAGCAGTGTTACCACTTAGGAACAGGGTTCTCGGCAGTAAGGTTCCTTCTGGCCATTGAATGCGGAACGATTGCGGCCGTATTACTCTGAGCGATCCGTCCTGACGCGCAGCTTCGCGAAAGCCTGGTGGCGCACTGCCGAAAGATTCTTCCTCAGGATTGCGCATGGCCGCCTGCCTTTGTCGCGGATCTGCTCTAAGTGGCTAGATCGGCTTGAAGCGACTCGTGCAACGCGTTGTCCTAGAGCGCGTTCTCACCTTGTCCGCCGCTGTGGCGTTTGGGAGATCGGTGTTGAAGGCAACGCAACTGGAGGACGCGCAAACCGGCATAACCGGCCTGGACGATGTTCTGGGCGGCGGGTTCGAAAGGGGACGCAGTTACCTGATCGAGGGTAGCCCCGGCACTGGCAAGACGACGATTGCGTTGCAATTCCTCATGACTGGCGTCGCCGCCGGAGAGCGCTGCCTCTACGTGACTCTCTCGGAAACCGAGGACGAGCTGCGTGCCACCGCCACGGCGCATGATTGGGACCTAGACGGGCTGGAGCTGTACGAGCTTGTCCCGCCTGAAAATCTGCTCGACGAAGATCAGACGCAGAGCCTGCTCTATTCGTCGGATCTCGAATTGGGCGAGACGACGAAGCGGATCTTCGAAGCCTTCGAGCGCTTCAAGCCGAATCGTGTCGTCTTGGACAGTCTGTCCGAGATCAGGCTGCTGGCACAGAGCTCCTTGCGGTATCGGCGACAAGTGCTCGCCCTCAAGCACTACTTCGCGAAAAGTGGTGCAACCGTGCTGATGCTGGATGATCTGACGACCGACACCAACGACAAGACGGTCCATTCGGTCGCGCATGGCGTGGTCCGGCTCGAGGAGCTGGCGCCGGTCTACGGCGCGGAGCGGCGGCGCTTGCGCGTGATCAAGTATCGCGGCCGGCGCTTTCGCGGCGGCTATCACGATACGACGATCGAGACCGGCGGCGTCCGCGTCTATCCCCGATTGGTATCCTCCGAACACAAGGCCGACTTCTCGCGCGATCTGATGACGACCGATCTGCCCGAGTTCGATCAACTGCTCGGCGGCGGCGTCGAGCGAGGATCCAGCGTGCTGGTGCTGGGGCCGGCGGGGACGGGCAAGACCTCGATCGCTCTGACGTTCGTCAAGACGGCCGTGGAGCGCGGCGAAAGCGCGGCGATGTTCGTCTTCGACGAGGAAATCGGCCTTTTGATCCAGCGGGCGATGGGCTTCGGCATCGACTTGCAGGCGATGATCGACAGCGGATCACTGGTGCTGGAGCAAGTCGATGCCGCGGAGCTTTCTCCGGGAGAATTCTCCGCGCGCGTGCGCCATTGCGTCGAAGAGAACGGCGCGCGCACGGTCGTGGTAGACAGCCTGAACGGCTATCAGGCGGCAATGCCCGGCGAGCAGGCGCTGGTGCTGCACCTGCACGAAGTGCTGCAATATCTGAACCGGCAAGGGGCGACGACGTTCCTCACAGTGGCGCAGCACGGACTGGTTGGCGACATGAAGACGCCGGTCGACGTCACTTACCTTGCCGATACGGTCATCCTGCTGCGCTATTTCGAAGGACTTGGTCATGTGCGTCGCGCGATCTCGATCGTAAAGAAGCGCACAGGCCCGCACGAGAAAACGATCCGCGAATACGAAATCGGAAACGAGGGCATCACGCTCGGCGAGCCTCTGACCAACTTCCTGGGCGTGCTGAGGGGCGTTCCCGTCCTGCATGGGGAAGCGGACCTTCTGAACGGCGAAGACGCGTGAAAAGCACCACCGTTTCAGAGCGGGCCTTGATCCTCGCCCCCCGGGGCCGGGATGCTGAGATCGCATCGGGAATGCTCGCGGAAGCCGGTCTCGAAGCCACCGCTTGTCCAACGCCGGCCGCGCTGATGACCGAACTGGACCTGGGTGCTGGCCTTGTCGTCGTAACCGAGGAGGCGATCGCGTCGGCGGATCTGGGCCCCCTCTCGGCGTGGATCGCGGCGCAACCGGAATGGTCGGACTTGCCGTTCATCCTGCTGACGCACCGTGGCGGAGGACTGGAGCGTAATCCCGCCGCAGCGCGATATCTCGAAGTGCTGGGCAATGTCACGTTTCTGGAACGACCATTTCATCCGACGACTTTGATCAGCCTCGTCCAATCGGCGATCCGGGGGCGCCGGAGGCAATACGAATCCCGCGCGCGATTCCTGGCGCTGCAGGAAAGCGAGGCGCGCTACCGAGGGCTGTTCGAAAACATCGAGGCAGGCTTCTGCATCATCGAAATGGAGTACGACGAGAAGGGCTGCGCAACCGATTATCGCTTCATCGAGGCGAACCCGGCGTTCGAGCGACAAACTGGCTTTGACCCGCGCGGTCGGCGCATGCGCGATATCGTGCCCGACCACGAGCAACACTGGTTCGATTTTTATGGCCGGGTCGCCATGTCGGGCGAGCCGGACCGGGTCGAGGAGGGCTCCGCCAGGCTTGGCCGCTGGTGGGACGTGCACGCCTTTCGGGTCGGTGAGCCGGAGCGCCGGCGGGTTGCCGTGCTGTTCAACGATATCACGGAGCGACGCGAAGCCGAGCTGCGGCTGAAGAACCTCAACGAAACGCTCGAAGAGCAGGTTACCGAGCGAGTGGCAGAACGCGACCGGCTCTGGAACCTGTCGCAGGATATGCTGGCGCGCGCCGACTACGGCGGAATGATGTCGGCGGTCAGCCCGGCCTGGGAATGGGCCCTCGGCTGGAGCGAAGCCGAGCTGTTGTCGCGCGGCTATGCCACGTTCATGCATTCCGACGATGCGCCCGCCACCCTGGAAGCGATTGCGGGGATGGCTCGAACCGGCCGCCCGACCCGGTTCGAGAACCGCATCGCCACGCGCGACGGTGGCTGGAAGCCGATCGAATGGACGGTCGCGCCGGAACCGGATGGATCCAACTTCATCGCCGTCGGCCGGGATCTCAGCCACGCCAAGGCGCGCGAAGCGGAGCTCGAAGCGGCGCAGGAAGCTTTGCGTCAGAGCCAGAAGATGGAGGCGATGGGCAGCCTCACGGGCGGCGTGGCGCACGACTTCAACAACTTGCTGACGCCGATCATCGGCTCGCTCGACATGCTCCAGCGAAAAGGGCTCGGCAGCGATCGCGACAAGCGCCTGGTCGATGGGGCCCTGCAGTCTGCCGAACGCGCCAAAACGCTGGTTCAGCGATTGCTGGCCTTCGCTCGTCGGCAGCCGCTGCAGCCCATGGCGGTGGACATTCCGCAGCTCGTGCAGAACATGTTGGACCTTATCCGATCCACTGTGGGGCCGACGATCGATTTGAGCGTTGATCTCGCCGCTGAATTGCCTGCGGCACGGGCCGATCCGAACCAGCTGGAAATGGCGCTCCTCAACTTGGCAGTGAATGCCCGCGATGCCATGCCGGAGGGCGGCGAACTGACGATCGCGGCGACGCGCTTGAGCGTGCGCCAGCAGGAAGGCGCCTTGCTTCGCGGGCATTACATCCGGCTGAGCGTCATCGATACCGGCACCGGGATGGACGAGCTGACCCTCGCGCGCGCGATCGAACCCTTTTTCTCGACCAAGGGCGTCGGCAAGGGCACGGGTCTCGGCCTCTCGATGGTCCATGGGCTGGCAGCACAACTGGGCGGAGCGCTCACGATCGAAAGTGTGCTCGGCGAAGGCACGGCGATCCAATTGTGGCTCCCGATCAGCACGGTCGCGCTCGAAGGCGGGCGTGAACCCGATCATATAGAAGCCGTCGGCGACACGATCGGGACGGCGCTTTTGGTGGACGACGATGATCTCGTGCGGATGAGCACGGCGGCCATGTTGATGGATCTTGGGTGCAACGTCGTGGAGGCAGGGTCGGCCGAAGAGGCGCTGCGCATGGTCCACGAGGGGCTCGGGCCCGATCTGCTGGTGACCGATCATTTGATGCCTGGAATGAACGGTGCCCAGCTGGTGCGAAAACTGCGCGCATCGCGGCCTGCGCTGCCTGCGCTGATCGTTTCGGGTTATGCAGAAGCGGAAGGAATCGACCCGGCCATCCCCCGCCTGACCAAGCCGTTCCGCAAGGCCGAACTGGCAGCGAGCCTTGCCTCTTTGTCGGGGGTCGCGCACAGCTGACCTGGGGCCGTCATCCGAAAGTTGGTCGATCAGATCAACTCCGGACGCAATTCGACGATAAGCCGTCGCTTGGTTGCCGGGCGTGGGACAAGGTGTAGACTTACCGCGATGTCGCTTCGCTTCGCACCCGCTTTCGCCCGTTTCGTCAGCTTCAGCCGGGCGTTAGCGAAGAACCGATGCCTCGAACGGGGCGGGCTCGTCCACTCGCTGGCGCTCTTGCTCGCCGTCGTGGCGTTTGTCCCGACGCCGGCCTTTGCGCAGCTTGAAGCCGTCCTGGGGTCTTCAGCTTCTTCCTCGGGAACCTCGGCAGAGCCGGAGAAATCCGAACAGGCCATCGCCGATACCCAGGATGCGGGCGCCGATGCGCGCATTGCTCAGCGCATTCGCGGCATTTTCGCCGAACTGCCGGCCTACAGCCAGGTGAAGGTCTCGGTGAATCAGGGCGTGGTCTCGCTGACCGGTACGGTACCCGAGAAAGCGGATATCGCGCGTGCAGAAGGTATCGCGAGCCGGGTTTCGGGCGTCGTCACGGTCAATGGCGCACTCACGCGCGATCTGTCGCTTTCGGCGAGTACGGGCACTCTCGAATCCTTGCGCGCGCTACTGCGGCAATTCGTCCTGTCGCTGCCACTCATCGGGGTGGCTTTGGCGATCGCGATCGGCATCGGCCTCCTTGGATACGCGCTGGCCGGTCTGACTTCGCTCTGGCACCGGATTGCGCCGAACAGTTTCCTCGCCGAACTGATCGCCAGTGCGATCCGGTTTGTCTTCGTCGTCGCCGGGCTGGTGATCGCCCTCAACATGGTGGGCGCGGATACTTTGCTGAACGCGGTGCTGGGTGGTGCAGGGCTGGTGGGGCTGGCGCTGGGTTTCGCCCTGCGCGACACGATCGAGAACTACGTCGCATCGCTGCTGCTCAGCTTGCGCCAGCCCTTCCGGCCTAATGATCACGTGGTGATCGACAGCTACGAAGGCCGAGTGATCCGTTTGACCAGCCGCGCCACGATCCTGATGACACTCGATGGCAACAACCTGCGCGTTCCCAACTCACAGGTCTTCAAGGCGGTCATCCTGAACTACACGCGCAATCCGCAGCGGCGTTTCCAGTTCGATCTCGGCATCGATGCCGACGACGATGCGCTGGCCGCACGCCGGCTTGGCCGCGACACGATGAAGGACCTAGCCTTCATTCTCGACGATCCTGCCCCCGAGGCGCGAGTGGTCGAGGTCGGCGATTCGAACGTCCTGATCCGGTTCCTCGCCTGGATCGATCAGGAGCATACGGACTGGTTCAAGGCCCGCAGCCTTGCGGTCGTTGCCGTGAAGGCGGCGCTGGAGGACGCGGGCTTCGGGCTGCCCGAGCCCATCTACCGGCTGCGCTTCGATTCCCGCGAGGCGTCGCAGTCGCTGGAAAACGCGGTACAGGAAACCGACAAGGCGCCGAGCACGGCGCGGCCGGTCGCGAAGCTGGAAGCCGAGAGCGAAGACGTCAAACCGACAGATGACTTGCGCGGCATGGTCGAGGCGGAACGCGCGGCGGCGAATGCTAGCGAGGGCAAGACGGATCTTCTCGATAACGACCGGCCGATCGAATGAGGACGTCGGCCGCCGCTGTCGGAGCTTACGCTGTCAGAGGGGTGACGCATGGCTGTGTGGGGGGCACGACCCTGCATTTCTTGACTTCCGGCGGCGGCGCGACTAAGGCGCGAGTTTCCATAACACCTTCAGTTTATCGGAGTGCCCATGGCGCGCGTTACCGTCGAAGATTGCGTCGACAAGGTTTCCAATCGTTTCGATCTCGTCCTGCTGGCCGCCCAGCGTGCGCGGGAGATCGCGGGCGGTGCGGAACTGACGATCGATCGCGACCGCGACAAGAACCCGGTCGTGGCCCTGCGCGAGATCGCCGAGACGACCGTCAAGCCGACCGAACTGAAGGAATCGCTGGTCACGTCGCTGCAGCGAGTGCTTCCCGAAGACGACGACGAGATGGACGAGATCGGCTCGCTCAGCCAGTCGGCTGAAGCGCTGCGGATCACGGCTTCCGCTCCCACCCGCAACTCGTCGATCGGCTCCGACTACGACGGCTGATACGTCGCCGGGGGGCGGTACAATTGGCTAAGCAAGCCCGTACGCTCCCGCGGTTGGCAGGTAAGGTGTTGTCGAAAGCTCCGCGTGTCAAAGCCGACGGCGGAGCGACGATCGCGGTTTACAGTGTAAAGGGCGGCGTTGGCAAAACGACCATCGCGGCGAATCTGGCCTGGTGTTCGGCCGAGCTTTCCGCGCATCCCACGCTTCTTTGGGATCTCGATGCCGCTGGCGGTTCCGGCTTCCTGTACGGGCTCGATGCCAAGTCGGCCAAGCCGGCGGAAGACGTGTTTTCGAAAGAGCGCGCCGCCCGAAGCCTGATCCGCAAGACTGGCTACGAAGGGCTCGACGTTCTGCCTGCGGACGAATCGATCCGCGCGCTGGATGCCCAGCTGATGCAGATCGGCAAACGCAAGCGGCTGGCCAAGCTGACCTCGGGGCTGACCGACCGCTATGAGCGGATCGTGCTCGATTGTCCGCCGGTGATGAACGAGCTGAGCGCGCAAGTGATCCGTGCCGCCGATCTCATCATCGTGCCGCTGCCCCCATCTCCGCTTTCCAGCCGGGCGTTCGATATCGTGGTGAGCGAAGTGACCGGGACCGGCAAGCGCCACCCGCCGATCCTCCCGGTGTTCTCGATGCTCGACATGCGCCGCACCTTGCACCGAACCGCGCGCGAGGAGCATCCGGACTGGCCCGCGATCCCTTATGCCAGCGCAGTCGAACAATGCGCGGCGCAGCAACGGCCGGTCGGCGCGCTGGCGCCGCAAAGCTCGGCTGCGCGCGGCTTCATCGGCTTGTGGCAGGCGATCGAGCGAAAACTCGGTGCGGCTTAGCGAGCCTTTCGGGGCCGTTTCGCAGTATTGCTGAGACGCTATCCAATCGGGTGATCCGCCGCTAGTTTATGGGCGATGAGCGACATCGGTGAGGGATTCGGCGGCGTGATCGAAGGCGCGCTCATGGGCGGTGCGGTCGAGCGCGAGCGTGATGGAATTGCAGTCAGTCGGGATGGCCATACCCATGAGACCGCCTGTCTGAATTGTGGCGCGGTCCTAGTCGGCCCGCATTGCCATAGCTGCGGCCAGCATGCGCATCTTCACAAAACCATCGGGGCCGTGTTTCACGATATCCTCCATGGCGTGCTCCATCTCGAGGGACGGACCTGGAGCACGCTGCCGATGCTCGCCTGGAAGCCCGGCGAACTGACTCGCCGCTACATCGATGGCGAGCGGCGTAAATTCGTCTCGCCGATGGCGATGTTCCTGTTTTCGGTCTTCGTGATGTTCGCGGTGTTCCAGATCATGGGGATTTCCGCCCCGACTGACATAAGCGGCATCTCCGGAGCCGAACAAGTCCAGGAAGCCGAGAAGAAACTCGTCGATCAGCGCAAGGAACTGGCCGAGGAACTGAACGATCCGGATACATCGGAGGGACGGCGCGGCAGGATCCGAGATCGGGTCGCGACGCTGGACAAGGACATCGCTTCGCTACGCAGTTTGCCGTTGGTCAAGGACTTCAAGCCCGAAAAAGAGCGATCTTGGCAGTCGGGCTGGAAGCGTCTCGACAAAGGCATCGAGAAGTGGCGAGAGAACCCGGGGCTGATGCTCTACAAGCTCCAGACCAATGCCTATAAATTTTCCTGGCTGCTGATCCCGATCTCTGTGCCCGTCGTGGCGCTCGTGTTCCTTTGGCGCAGGCGGTTCGGACTCTACGATCACTCGATCTTCGTGACCTATTCGATCGCCTTCATGTCGCTGATGGGGATCGTGGCCACCATCATCGGCGGCTTCGGCGTGAGCTCGGAATGGCTATTGACGGCATTTTCCGCCATCGCTTTCCTGCACATCTATCGCCACCTTAAAGGCACTTACGAGCTTTCGCATTTCTCGACGCTGTGGCGGACGATCTTTCTGGCCGTGATGATCCCGAGTTTCGTGCTGGCGCTCTTCGTGACGGTGCTGTTTACGCTGGGACTGGTCGGCTAGGTGCCGTCAGATCTCGAATTGGAGCGCGTCGGTTTCGGTCTGCGAAAGCTGCATCGAGGCGTCGGCAGCCCTGGCAGCATCGGCGGCGTCATCGGCATCGATGCAGCGATTGCGACCCGAACGCTTGGCGATGTAAAGCGCCGCATCGGCTTCGGCTAGCCAGGCCTCCGCGCGTCGCACCAGCCCCGACAGGCTGGAAGTTCCGAAACTGGCTGAAACCATGCCGCCGTTCAACTGCGGCAGCTCGAGCGAACCGATGGCGCCGCGCAGGCGCTCGGCGCAAGCAAGCGACGATGCGCGATCAGTTTCGGGCAATAGCACGCCGAATTCTTCGCCCCCGAGGCGTCCGAGGATGTCGGATGGACGAAGCATGGCTCGGGCTGCACTCGCGACTTGCCGCAGCACTTCGTCCCCTACCGGATGGCCAAAGTTATCGTTGATCGACTTGAAATGGTCGATGTCGAACAGCACCAGCGCGGCTGGGCGGCCGTAGCGGCCGAAGCGATCGATCGCGCGCGTGACTCCCTCGACAAACGCGCGCCGCGTCAGCACCCCGGTCAGAGCATCCTGCCGGGCGATCGTGCGGAGCTCGAGCTCGTCGACGACCAGGGCCGCGAAACGCGACAGGATTTCCACGTCTTGGTGGCGGAACGTTCGCACGACGGTGTCGAGCGCGCAGAGCGCCCCGAGATTATATCCGTCAGGTGTCGTGAGCGGCACGCCAAGGTAGCTCGCCAGCGTGCCGTCCAGAACCAACGGGTTCTCACTGAAGCGCGGATCGATCGTGGCATCGGGCACGACCAGCGGGTCCGACATGGCGATGGTGTGCGTACAGAACGAATCCGATCGCGACGTTTCTTCGAGATCGAAACCCTGGCGGGTGTGGATGCGCTGCCGGTCGCCGTCGATGAAGGTGACCGCGGCCATGGGTACGCCAAGGACCGTCTTGACCAGCGCCGTGATCCGTTCGAACGGCTCGATGCGCTTTTCCGCCAGGTCGTAGCGATCGAGGGCGGCTTGCCGCCCGGCCTCGTCGTCGAGCTTCATGTGCATCATCAAAGTCAATCCGGTCGCGTGGATGCAGTGCGAGCATCCTGGTACCGAAATTGTCAGCTGATGGTTAAATTCGAGATAACGCGATGCCCCGAAACAACCTCGTTACGAACGGGGCCACGAGAATTGTCTCGTGGCCCCGGATTTATCGCGTCTGGAGTGTTCAGGCGCCTTGCGGTGTCGCGCCACCACCCGAGAAACGCTTGCCCGCCTTGGGGATCGAAGACCCGGCCGGCGTGACGGGGCGCGCGGTTCCGCTCGGCTGATCGGGCCGGTCGATGTCGCCACCGTTCATCAGATCCTTGATCTCGTCGCCGGTGAGCGTCTCGTATTCGAGCAAGGCCTTGGCGAGCGAGTGCAGCTTCTCGTTCTGTTCGGTCAGGATCTCGGTCGCGCGCTTGTGCGCATCTTCGACCAGGATGCGGATTTCCGAATCGATCAGCTTGTTGGTCTCGTCCGACGACATCAGCCGCTGCGAGCCGCCCATGCCGAGATAGCCTTCCTGCTGCTCCTCATACTGGAGCGGGCCGAGCTTATCGGACATGCCCCACTTGGTGACCATGTTGCGCGCCAGGCCCGTTGCGTACTGGATGTCGGATGAAGCGCCGGACGACACTTTGTCGTAGCCGAAGATGATTTCCTCAGCGACGCGCCCGCCCATCGAGACCGACAGGTTCGCGAGCATCTTGTCACGGTGGTACGAGTAGGAATCGCGCTCGGGCAGGCGCATGACCATGCCCAGGGCACGACCACGCGGAATGATCGTCGCCTTGTGGATCGGATCCGAGGCCGCCTCGTTGAGCGAGACGATCGCGTGGCCCGCCTCGTGATAAGCGGTCATCTTCTTCTCGTCTTCGGTCATGACCATGGAGCGGCGCTCGGCGCCCATCATGACTTTGTCCTTGGCGTCCTCGAACTCCTGCATCGCGACGAGCCGCTTGCTGCGGCGTGCGGCGAGCAAGGCTGCCTCGTTGACGAGGTTGGCGAGATCCGCGCCCGAAAAGCCGGGCGTACCGCGAGCGATGACGCGCGGCATGACGTCGGGCGCCAGCGGCACTTTCTTCATGTGCACGGCGAGGATCTTCTCGCGCCCTTCGATGTCGGGGACCGGTACGACGACCTGGCGATCGAAGCGACCCGGACGCAGCAGCGCGGGATCGAGCACGTCGGGCCGGTTGGTCGCGGCGATGATGATGATGCCTTCGTTGGCCTCGAAGCCGTCCATTTCGACCAGCAGCTGGTTGAGCGTCTGCTCGCGCTCGTCATTCGAATTGCCGAGTCCATGCCCACGATGACGGCCGACCGCATCGATTTCGTCGATGAAGACGATGCACGGCGCGTTCTTCTTGGCCTGTTCGAACATGTCCCGCACGCGGCTCGCGCCGACGCCGACGAACATCTCGACGAAGTCGGAGCCCGAAATGGTGAAGAACGGCACGCCCGCCTCGCCGGCGATGGCGCGGGCAAGCAGGGTCTTGCCGGTACCGGGCGAGCCGACCAGCAGCGCGCCCTTGGGGATCTGGCCGCCGAGCTTGGAGAAGCGCTGCGGATCGCGCAGGAACTCGACGATTTCCTCGAGCTCCTCACGCGCTTCGTCGATACCCGCGACATCGTCGAAGGTGACGCGGCCCTGACGCTCGGTCAGCAGCTTGGCCTTGGACTTGCCGAAGCCCATCGCGCCCGAGCCGCCGCCCTTCTGGACCTGACGCAGCGCGAAGAACGCGATGCCCAGGATCAGCATGAAGGGGAGGGCCTGCACGAGGATGTAGAGCAGCAGATTGGGCTCTTCCGGCGCCTTGCCGGCATAATCGACGCCGTTGTCCTGCAGCAGTTGCGGCAGCGAGGTGTCGTTCGGAATCGGGACGGTCGAGAACGTGTCGCCATTGCGGTATTTGCCGACGATGCGATCTTCACCGACCTGCACCTCGTCGACCGTGCCTTCGGCGACTTTCTCGCGGAAATCGGAATAGCGGATCGACTGCCCGGCATCGCTGCGCGAACCGAACATGGAGACGACCATGAGCAGGGCGAGGAAGATACCGCCCCACACCAGGAGGCTCTTCATCCAGGGATTGCCGTTAGGCTGATCGTCGTTCATCTTTTGTGCGCCATCCTTTCGCAGGGATAATGTAGGCGCGCGGGCCTGAATGGCAAGTTAGCGCGAACCCAGTGATTGACCGTTTTGGCGGCGATCCTGAAACGCACCCTTTGCGACCCGGGTAAGGGGGTATCAAACAGCCCGCGCAACGCAGGATCTGTCAGAGGTTCGAGCCACCCGCTCCGCACGCGATCGCCGCGCCGATCGACCCGCTGCCGCCGGCAAGGAGCATGACATTCTTTACTTGCGGCCAGTGCAGCCGGCTCTGTTTGCTACGCAGCACGCGGCGATCTTCACGCCGTCAATCATCGCCGTACATCGCGGCGCGCATATCCTCGGGCGCGAGATCGGAGAACTTGGTAATCCGCGCCTCGAACTTGAGGCGGACCTTCCCGGTCGCACCATGGCGCTGCTTGGCGATGATGAGCTCGGACAGACCCATGATCTGTTCCATCTTTTCGCGCCAGGCATCGAACTTGGCGACGACTTCGGGCGGATCGGTGTCGGTCGGATATTTGGGCTCGGAAGCCTTGTGGTAGTAGTCTTCGCGGAAGACGAACCACACCATGTCCGCGTCCTGCTCGATCGAGCCCGACTCGCGCAAGTCCGAAAGCATCGGGCGTTTGTCGTCGCGGCTTTCGACCGCGCGGCTGAGCTGCGACAGCGCGATCACGGGGACCTGCAGCTCTTTCGCCAAAGTCTTAAGACCGCGGCTGATCTCACTGATTTCGTTGACGCGGTTGTCCTGCGCGCGCCCCGAGCCCTGCAGCAGCTGCAGGTAGTCGATGACGATCAGGCCGATATTGTGCCGCCGCTTCAACCGCCGCGCGCGCGCGCGCAGCGCGGCGATCGTCAGACCGGGCGTGTCATCGATGTAGAGCGGCAGTTCGGCAAGCCGCTGGCTGGCGAAGGACAGCGAATGGAAATCCTCGCGGCTGATTTTGCCCATGCGCAGCGATTCCGAACTGATCCCGGATTGCTCCGCGAGGATACGGGTCGCCAGCTGGTCGGCGCTCATTTCCAGACTGAAGAAGGCGGTTGCCGCGCCCACCGATTTCTCTTCGGGAATGCCGTCGGCGATGTCGCGCAGCAAGCGATCCGCGGCATTGAACGCGATGTTGGTGACGAGCGAGGTCTTACCCATGCCCGGACGCCCGGCGAGAATCACCAAATCGGAATCGTGCAAGCCGCCGATCTTCTCGTTGACCGAAGTCAGCCCGGTCGTCTTGCCCGAAATATGGCCGCCCGAATTGAACGCCTTTTCGATCGCCTGGATCGCGGTGCGGGTGGCGACGCCAAAACTTTGCGCCTCATTGTTCGGGCCAGCGCCTTCGGCGACCTTGTAGAGCGCGGCTTCGGCCTGCTGGATCTGCTCCATCGGCTCGACCGCTTCGGACGTATCCATCGCTCCTTCGACCAGTCCACGGCCGACGGAAACCAGCTCGCGCAACAGCGCCAAGTCGTAGATCTGCTCGGCGAGTTCGCGCGGCGCGAGCAAGCCCTGGCCATCGGCGGTGAGGCGCGCGAGATAGGCGACGCCGCCCAGTTGCTTGAGCGCTTCGTCGGCTTCGAAATATGGGCGCAGCGTCACGGGGGTGACCACCGCCTTGCGGTCCAGCAACTGAACGATGCGTTCGTAGATCCGCGCGTGCACGGGTTCGAAGAAGTGCGCGGGCGCAAGCTGGGTCTGAAGTTCCTCCAGCACGCGGTTGTCGATCAGCACGGCGCCGAGAAACGCAGCCTCGGCCTCGACGTTGGAGGGAAGGGTGCGTGCTTCGGGCACACTGGCGGTGTGAAACAGGAGTTCGGGCTCGGCCATAAGCGAACGACAATGCGCGTGCGGACGAGTCGCCGCAAGCGCAGCGGCCCGGCAAAGTAATCCACAGCATGTGGAAGAGCGCGGTGGCTGGATCGCTCACCGCGAGAGCTTCGCCCCTTGCCCCGACATGCCGCAATTGCCTAAGGCGCAAAGACCATGGCGGATCCGCGAATTTCGCACATAGAACTGGACGAAGCGACGATTCTGTCGCGCAATGCCGACATCGAGCAAGAGCGGCGCGTGGCCATGTTCGATCTGATCGAGGACAACACGTTCAAGCCGACCCGATCCTACGAGGCGGGGCATCACGGCCCCTACCGCTTGCATCTCTCGGTTCAGGACGGCCGGCTGATGATGGTGATATCCGATGAAGCGGGCACCAAGCTGGAGACGCTGGGCCTCGGCATGGGTCGCTTCCGCCGCCCGATCCGCGAGTACTTCGCGATCTGCGAGAGCTATTATCAAGCCGTGCGCAAGGCGACCGCGCGCGAGATCGAGACGATCGACATGGCGCGCCGCGGCATCCACAACGAGGCATCCGAGATGCTGGTCGAACGCCTGGAAGGCAAGATCGAAACGGATTTCGATACCGCCCGCAGGCTCTTTACCCTGATCTGCGTGCTGCATATCAGGGGCTGAGGGCCGGGCACGGGGAACGCTTGAGATGGCGAAACGGAAAGGCAGTGCCGTTTTGGCGCGCGTCCTGGGCGCGCTCGCGCTCGTCACGCTCATTGCGGGCGGGTGGGTCTGGTGGCATTTGCGGCACTGGCAGCCCACACGCGAGGAGTATCCGCTGCAGGGCGTCGAAATCGGCGCCATGGACGGCCCGATCGATTGGGGCACGATCAAGGGGATCGGTGCGAACTTCGCTTATATCGATGCCAGCGCCAGCGCGTCGGCGCGCGATCCGCGTTTTACCGAGAACCTTCGCGGTGCCCTCAAGGCGGGGATGCAAGTCGGGGCGCTCCATCGCTACGATCCGTGCCAGCCAGCCGATGCACAAGCCGCCAATTTCGTGACGACGGTGCCGCGCGATCCGAAATTGCTACCGCCTGCGGTTGAGCTCGATACGACGGCGGAAGGTTGCCTCGTCGCCGTCAGCGATGCCAAAGTGGAGAGCGAGCTGATGACCTTTCTCAACCAGGTCGAGACCCATACTGGCCGGCCGACCATCCTCAAGCTGACCGAGACGTTCGAAGACACGTATGGTGTCGCCGCGCGGATCGATCGCAATCTCTGGCTGGTGAGCGATCGCTTTCAGCCGGACTATGCCGGGAGGCACTGGACGATGTGGACTGCCAACAAGCATCTCGCCAATGAAGTCGGCGAGACCGACCTTCGCTGGGTGGTGGTGCGGCCATGACCGATGCCACAGCCTCAGCGGATACGCGCGATGAACTCGTGCGCCACGCGCGGACGGCGATGGCGCAGGCCTACGCCCCCTATTCGGGGTTTCATGTGGGCGCGGCTCTGCTGTTCGAGGACGGCACCGTCGTGAGTGGTGCCAATGTCGAGAATGCCAGTTACGGCCTGGCGCTGTGCGCGGAGACGGTCGCAATCTCGGCCGCGATGGCGGCGGGGCGTCGCGGAGGGCTGGTTGCGGTGGCCGTGATCGGCGGGATCGAGGGCGAACCGCGTGACACGGTCACGCCCTGTGGCCGGTGCAGGCAAGTCCTCAACGAACTGGCCCAACTCGGCGAAACCGATCCCGTCGTGTGGTGCGCGGGCGGCGAGGCGGTGATGGAGACACGCCTGTCAGCGCTGCTGCCCCATGCATTCGGCCCCGCCAACCTCGTACTGTAACCGCTTAACGGCCGGACTTCGCATCCTTCCTGGCGGCTTCGCGCATTTCGCGCACCGCTTCCTCGCGATGCTGGTCGAGCACCAGCGAACCGGTGCGGCGCGGATCGTGCGCGCGGCGGAAGGGGATTTCATTGCCGAGTTTTTCCATGGCGTTGCTCTCCTGTCGTTGCGGACGGCTTCTTTGCCGCCTCTGCCATCGACATGGGGACGATTGCCGCTTTAATCTACCCTCGAAGCGCGATCGAGCGGCTTCCGCTCACCAGTCGCCGACACCTCGTTCGAACTGGGCGCGCAGATTGGCGAGCGCGCGCGGCTCGACCGGGGGAAGGGCGCGAGCGGCCTTGCCTTTCCGGAGAGCCGCCCGATCGTTCTCGACTGGCGAGACGAGGCGCACGCGAACGCCGGACTTGCCCCTGTCCCGAATTCCCAACAATTCGGCCGCGCCCTTCGACAAATCGATGATTCGAGTCTGCTCGGTGAACGGCCCGCGATCGTTGATGCGCACGAGGACGCGTCGCCCCGTCTCCAGCGATGTCACTTCGACATAGCTCGGCAGCGGCAAAGTGCGATGCGCGGCGGTGACCCAATCGGGGCGGAAGCGTTCGCCATTCGCAGTCTGGTTGCCGCTTTCGTTGCCGTACCAGGTGGCATAGCCCAGAAAGTCATAGGTCGGGTCGGCGGCGGGCGTGTAAGTGGTGCCGCGGATCTTGTAGGGTGGGCCGATGCGCACCGGCGTATCGCTGACCGGCCGGAACTTGGTGCCGCCGCCGCAAGCCGCCAATGCGGAGATCAGCAGCGCCCCACCAGCGCCACGCATCGCTTTTCCGATACTCATCGCCATGGCCGAGGCATAGGGGCGGGCGCAGCTTGCGGTCCAGCCACGAGATCGGATTGTCGCCGCCCGCTGATCGTCAGCCCGCCACTGCCCGTGGCATGCCGCCCTTGCACCGCGCCTTGCCGATGCCATCTAGGCGATCAACCCCGCCTGCCGGCTTGACCTGCGCGAACATTTCCGGAACACGCCCTTTTCATGAGTCTCACCCACATCACCGTGCGCGGCGCCCGCGAGCACAATCTCAAGGGCGTGGACGTCGAGCTGCCGCGCGAGAAACTGATCGTGATCACCGGCCTGTCGGGCTCGGGCAAGAGCAGCCTCGCGTTCGACACGATCTATGCCGAAGGCCAGCGCCGCTATGTCGAATCGCTGAGCGCCTATGCGCGCCAGTTCCTCGAAATGATGCAAAAGCCCGACGTCGAGCACATCGACGGGCTCAGCCCCGCCATCTCGATCGAGCAGAAGACCACCAGCCGCAACCCGCGCTCCACCGTCGCGACCGTGACCGAGATCTGGGACTACATGCGCTTGCTCTGGGCGCGGGTAGGCGTTCCCTATTCGCCCGTGACCGGCTTGCCGATCGAGGCGCAGACCGTCTCCAATATGGTGGATCGGGTGATGACTCTGCCCGAGGGCACCCGGCTTTACCTGCTGGCGCCCGTGGTGCGCGGCCGCAAGGGCGAATACCGCAAGGAGCTCGCCGAATGGCAGAAGTCGGGCTTCACCCGCGTGCGCATCGACGGCGAGATGTATGCGATCGAGGACGCACCCGCGCTCGATAAGAAATACAAGCACGACATCGAGGTCGTGGTGGACCGCATCGCGGTGAAGGACGGCATCCAGACGCGTCTCGCGGACAGCTTCGAGCAGGCGCTGAAGCTGGCCGAAGGGCTGGCGTATGTGGACTTGGCAGACGGCAATGTCCCGGGGCGCGAGGATGGCGGTGAGGGCACGAACCTCAAGGGCGCGGGCCTTCCGCCCAACCGCATCGTCTTTTCCGAAAAGTTCGCCTGCCCGGTTTCGGGCTTCACCATCGAGGAAATCGAGCCGCGGCTGTTCTCGTTCAACGCGCCGCAGGGGGCTTGTCCGGCGTGCGATGGACTTGGCGAAAAGCTGCTGTTCGATCCGCAGCTGGTGGTGCCGAACGAAGCGCTGACGCTGAAGCAAGGCGCGGTCGTGCCCTGGGCGAAGTCCAATCCGCCGAGCCCCTACTATATGCAAGTGCTGGGCAGCCTTGCCAGTCATCTCGGCTTCGACCTGACGACGCCGTGGCAGGACTTGCCGGGCGAAGCGCAGGCGATGATCCTGTTCGGCACCAAGGGCAAGCCGGTGCCGCTGACGTTCAAGGACGGCCGCAAGAGCTACACCGTCAATAAGGCGTTCGAAGGCGTCATCGGCAATCTCAATCGCCGCCTGCTCCAGACCGAGAGCGCCTGGATGCGCGAGGAACTGGGCAAGTATCAGACCGCGCAGCCTTGCGAGACCTGCCACGGCAAGCGGCTCAAGCCCGAGGCACTGTCGGTGAAGCTGGGCGATAGCGATATCGCCGATGCCGCGAGATTGTCCGTGTCGGACGCGCACGAATGGTTCGGCGGGCTCGAGGCCAAGCTTACCGATCAGCAGAAGCAGATCGCAAAGGCTATTCTCAAGGAAATCAACGAACGCCTTGGATTCCTTAACAATGTCGGGCTCGATTACCTCAATCTCGATCGCACCTCCGGTACGCTCTCGGGCGGGGAATCGCAGCGCATTCGCCTGGCCAGCCAGATCGGCAGCGGGCTGTCGGGGGTGCTCTACGTGCTCGACGAACCATCGATCGGCCTGCACCAGCGCGACAACGACATGCTCCTGGTGACGCTCAAGCGGCTGCGAGATCTCGGCAATACGGTGATCGTCGTCGAGCATGACGAGGACGCGATCCGCGCGGCCGATCATGTCGTCGATCTCGGGCCGGGCGCGGGCGTCCATGGCGGCGAGATCGTCGCCGAAGGCACGCTCAAGCAAGTCCTCAAATCGAAGCGCAGCCTGACCGCCGCCTATCTCAACGGCACCCGCGCGATTGAGGTGCCGAAGACTCGCCGCAAGGGCAATGGCCATAAGATCACCGTCGAGAATGCGCGCGCCAACAACCTTACCGGCGTGACCGCCTCGATCCCGCTCGGCACCTTTACGTGCATCACCGGGGTCTCGGGCTCGGGCAAATCGAGCTTCACCATCGACACGCTGCATGCCGGCGCGGCGAGGGCGCTCAACGGCGCGCGGATCATCGCTGGCCCGCACGACCGGATTACCGGCCTGGAATTGTGCGACAAGGTGATCGAGATCGACCAGTCGCCGATCGGCCGAACCCCGCGGTCCAACCCCGCCACTTATACCGGCGCGTTCACCCAGATCCGCGACTGGTTCGCGGGCCTGCCGGAAAGCGCGGCGCGCGGCTACAAGGCGGGGCGCTTCAGCTTCAACGTCAAGGGCGGGCGCTGCGAAGCCTGCCAGGGCGACGGCCTGATCAAGATCGAGATGCACTTCCTGCCCGACGTCTATGTCACGTGCGAGGAATGCAACGGTCGGCGCTACAATCGCGAAACGCTCGAAGTGAAGTTCAAGGGTCTGTCGATTGCGGACGTGCTCGACATGACGATCGAGGATGCCGAGGAGTTCTTCAAGGCGGTCCCGCCGATCCGCGACAAGATGCACATGCTCAACGAAGTGGGCCTCGGCTACGTCAAGGTCGGCCAGCAAGCGACGACGCTGTCGGGCGGCGAGGCGCAGCGGGTCAAGCTGGCGAAGGAATTGTCGCGCCGCTCGACCGGACAGACGCTCTACATCCTCGACGAGCCGACCACGGGCCTGCATTTCGAGGACGTGCGCAAGCTTCTCGAAGTGCTGCATCGCCTTGTCGACCAAGGCAACACGGTCGTGGTGATCGAGCACAATCTCGATGTCATCAAGACCGCCGACTGGATCCTTGATCTCGGGCCCGAAGGCGGCGTGCGCGGCGGCAAGATCGTCGCCGAAGGAACGCCGGAGAAGGTCGCCAAGGCCAAGGGCAGCTATACCGGGCACTATCTGTCGAAAATGCTCTGACGCGCGCCGCGCTCTTCAACTGACGCGATGGCGGCGCTAGGACTTGGCGCGAAAGGATTCCGCCGCAGGAGAGACCCCATCGCGGGCCAGACCATTACCGTGCCTCGCCGCCAGAACGTAAGAGTTCCGCGCAACACCGCGCTGTTCTTCATCGTCGGGCCCCTCAGGACCGGAACGTCACTGCTTTCGCGCTGCATCGACGATCATCCCCAGGCGATTTGCCTGTGCGAGAGCGAAATCAATCGCGCGCTGTTCGCGCCGCACATGTGGCAACTGCATTTCCAGCGCATGCTCGGTCATGGCGCTACGGTGGCGGAAGTGCTGCGCCTGATCGACGGGCGAGCGCCGCTTTCCGTCGACAGCTGGCTTCGCTGGCACGTCGACGCCTTGCGGTTGTTCAAGAAGAAGTACGGCAAGCCCGAGGTGCTGGCGTTCGGCGACAAGAGCCCGGACTATGTCGATGCGCCTGAGATCGTCGATCTGATTTCGCGTCAAGGTCGCGCCATTTATACGCCACGCAATCCGAAGGCGATTCTGCGCTCGATCTGGCGGCAGAATGTGAAGCCTGCTGAGAAAGAAAGCCGGTGGGCGCTGCTCAAGCGCAACATTGCCGGCTGGCGGCCGCACTGGGATCGAAGCAACGTGCTGGTCTCGCGCTACGAGGACCTCGTGCGCGATCCGGTGCCGACGATGACGCGAGTTTACGCCTTCCTCGGTCTCGAACCATCGACCCGGTTTCTCGAGCCGTTCGAGCGGCTGCATGCCCGTCGCTTCCTGTGGGATACTGCGGTCGACTGGAAGACGGGCGCCAGCAAGGATTTCGATCCTTCTCGCGCGCAGATCGAGGATGAGGATCTGACACCCGAGCAGCTCGACCGCATCTATGATGATCCCGAAATCGTCGGCTTCATGGAGCGGTTTGGCTACGGCTGACCGGACGGGTCGCGCTCCTTAATTTTAGCGCCCACACGAGTACGATTCTGCATTCTCGTTTCGCGTGGGGCGCGGTAAGCTGCTGCATCCAAGATCGGAAAGCCCGCAAGCAAAAGCGGCGCTGCAAGACAGGAGAGGATCGGACATGATCACCAGGTATCGCACACTGCTGGCCGGCGCCGCTGCCGTTGGCCTCGCGCTTACGCCGGCTCTTGCCGCAGCGACCGAACTTCACGCCATGCTCAAGGGCGCGGAGGAAACCGGCGGCGGCGATTCCGACGGAACGGGCGAATTGAAAGCGGATGTCGACGCCGATACCGGCGATTTCTGCTTCTCGCTCGCTGCGAAGCAGATTGCATCGCCCGTGGCCGCGCACATTCACGAAGGCGCGGCGGGCAGCGACGGGCCGCCGGTCATCACCATCAGCGTGACCGGGACCGACAGCGACGAATGTGTCGCGGTCGAGCCCGATCTGCTGAAAGCGATCCTTGCCAATCCCGCCGGCTACTATGCCAACGTGCATACCGGGGACTATCCCAAGGGCGCCATTCGCGGGCAGCTGACGACCGCGCACTGAGGCCACCTGGGTGTGACCCTCGCATGCCAACCGGGGCGGTGCCGCGATGGCGACCCGCCCGGTTGACGTATTCGTGCGAGAACGCCTGAACGCTCCGCCCCCGTAGGAAAAAGGGCGAAGCTTACCGGCCACTGGCAGGCGAGGCTTATTCTAAGGATCCCGTCAGGCGGCGTTCGATTGGATCTGATCCGCTCGCAGGATGCAGTTACGGCCTCTTTCCTTTGCGGCGTAGAGAGCCTCGTCGGCGCATTTGAGCGCGTCGCGTGGCCGCTCACGGGCCTGCACTTCCGCGATACCGGCCGAGAACGTGATCTGGCCGAATGGAATGTCGGTGGAGCGGTTGACGAGCCGCCGCGAGGCAAGACCCTCGCGCGCATCGTCGAGCATTTCCCAAGCCTTATCCAGCGTTCGACCGCGCATCAGAATGACGAATTCTTCGCCGCCATGTCGTGCGACGTGGCACTTGTCCTTGGAAATCTTGGCCAGCGTCTGGGCAATCATGCGCAGCACTCGATCGCCCGCGTCATGGCCGTGCGTATCGTTGATCCGTTTGAAGTGATCGATGTCGCAGAAGGCGACGCACAACGGTTCACCGGTCTCGCGAGCGGTTTCGATTTCCATCTTAAAGACCGTCTCGAAAGCGCGGCGATTGGGCAGCCCGGTCAGATGGTCGATCTCGGCCTCTTTGCGAGCCTCAGCCAAACACTCCTGGAGCGAACGCGTTTCCTTTTCGCTGCGGGCCAGCTCGACTTCGATCTGTTGGGTTCGCGCAAGCATGTCGCGCGCGATCGTCGCCAGCTGATTGAGGACATTGCCCGCCTCGGAAGCTTGCCGCAGATCGGAGACACTGGCTTCCAACGCGATGTTGTATTCGCTGGTCGCGGATTTGGCGGCACTGGCGGTTTTGGAAAATTCCTCGATCGCGCTCTCGAGCTTGCCCATCATCGTGGTGAGCCCTTCGACGGCGTCTCCCTCGTCGCTTTGAGCGTACACCTCCTTGAGCCATTCGACCGTGACCGGTCGCCGCGTGGAAACCTGGTTCTCGATCGCCTTGCTCAGGTCCGGGTTGCCTCCGGTCATGATCTCGTAGGCAACCATGAGGGTCCACGGACTGATTTCGAGACCGTGGGCGAGCAGAAAGCTGCGAATGTCCTCCAACAGCAGGCGCCGTCGCCTGTCCACGGGGCTTTCGACGACCTCGAGCGTAGGTCGCTCTGCCGCAGGTGCCACATCTTCCGCCCCAGTCCGGCCCGGTCCGATCCCGAGCCAGCTCAAGAAGCCGCCCGCCGGCGCGCTGGTATCGATCGCTTTCATGCCTGTCTGAACGGCAGATGACGACTAGATTTAAGTCAAGTTTGGTTAACTGCGCAGACTAATGCGCCTTATCGATGACCGTCTCCATCGCGACGAAAGTGGAGGTGCTCGCGACATGCGGCAGGCTGCCGATCCTTTCGCCCAAAACCTCCCGGTAACGGCGGATGTCCCGAGTGCGAACCTTGAGCAGATAATCGAAATGACTGGCGATCATATGGCATTCCTCGACCTCGGGAATTGCCCGTACAGCATCGTTAAAAGCGGTTAGCGCGGCTTGGCGGGTGTCGGAAAGTTTGACCTCGGTGAACGCGACATGGTCCGTTCCGAGCCGGGTGGGGTCGATGACGGCGCGAAATCCCCGGATCACGCCCTGGCTGATCATGCGTTTAAGCCTCTGCTGGCAAGGCGTTTTGGAAAGTCCGATTCTCTCCGCGAGCGCTGTGACGGTGATACGGCCATCGTGCGCGAGCACCTTGAGCATCTTGCGGTCGAACTCATCCAGATCGGCTGCCTTGGGAGGATTTCTCACACCATTCTCACTATTAAGCCAAGCTAATGAGGGCAATTTGCCTCTCTGAGTGCGCAAAGCAAGTCGGACCGCTCAATCGGGACGGATTATAGTGTCGCCATGAACGCTTCCGCCTTCGGCGCATTTGCGCCCGCCGCCGCCAACCCCACGCCGCTTCGCAAGGCGATCACGGCAGCAACGCGTCGCGAAGAATCCGCCTGCATCCTGCCGCTGCTCGACGCGGCGACCCTGTCGCCCGAACAGCGCGAGCAGACGAGATCGGTGGCTAGGGATCTCGTCCTCGCCGTGCGCGGCAAGGATCGGCGCGGCGGGATGGAGGCGCTGGTTCAGGAATATTCGCTGTCGAGCCAGGAAGGCGTCGCACTGATGTGTCTCGCCGAGGCGCTGCTGCGCATTCCCGACGACGGCACGCGCGATGCGTTGATCCGCGACAAGATCGCGCCGGGCGACTGGCAGTCGCATCTCGGCAGCGGCCGCTCGCTGTTTCTCAACGCTGCGACCTGGGGTCTCGTCGTTACGCGGCGAGTCGTCTCGACGGTCGATGACGACGGTCTTTCCGCCGCGCTCACTCGGCTGCTGCGGCGCGCCGGAGAGCCAGTGATTCGCAGCGGCGTCGAAGTGGCGATGCGGCTGATGGGCGAGCAGTTCGTGATGGGCGAGACCATCGCCGAGGCGCTCAAGCGCGCGCGGGAGAAGGAGGCGCGCGGGTTTCGCTATAGCTACGACATGCTGGGCGAAGCGGCAGCGACGGCGGACGATGCACGCCGCTATTACGCCGATTACATGCGCGCGATTCACGCCATCGGCATGACTGCGGGAGGGCGCGGCGTCTACGAAGGCGCGGGCATTTCCATCAAGCTATCCGCGCTTCATCCGCGTTACGGCCGGGCGCAGCTCGATCGGGTGATGGGCGAACTGCTTCCCCGCTTGCGCGAACTGGCGGTGCAGGCCTCTCGCTTCGGGATCGGCTTCAACATCGATGCCGAGGAAGCCGATCGGCTCGAAATCTCGCTGGACCTGCTCGAGGCGCTCGCGCTCGATCCGGAGCTGGCCGGGTGGGACGGGCTCGGCTTCGTGGTCCAGGCCTACGGCAAGCGCTGTCCGTTCGTGATCGATTGGCTGGCCGATCTGGCGCGGCGCTCCGATCGCCGGATCATGGTGCGGCTGGTGAAGGGTGCCTACTGGGATGCCGAGATCAAGCGCGCGCAAGTCGATGGGCTGGCCGACTATCCCGTCTATACGCGCAAAGTGCATAGCGACCTGGCTTACGTGGCCTGCGCAAGGAAGCTCCTCGACAACAGGGATTCGCTGTTCCCGCAGTTCGCGACTCACAACGCGCAGACCCTGGCCAGCGTGATGGCGCTCGCCGGCCCCGAGTTTCAGGAAGGCGACTATGAGTTCCAGTGCCTTCACGGCATGGGCGAGGCGCTCTACGAAGAAGTCGTTTCGCGGTTGGAACGACCTTGCCGGATCTACGCGCCCGTCGGCTCGCATCGCACGCTGCTGGCCTACCTTGTGCGCCGGCTGCTGGAAAACGGAGCGAATTCCTCCTTCGTCAATCGGATCGCCGATCCCGACATCCCGGTCGAGGACCTGCTGACCGACCCAGCCGATGTGGTGCGGGCGATGCCGGTGCCCGGCGCGCGTAACCAGCGGATCGCCCTACCGCGGGACATTTTCCCTGACCGGGTCAATTCCGCCGGGATCGATCTGAGCGACGAAGCCGTCTTGGCGTGGCTTTCCCAGACGCTGGGCGAGGCGGCCTCGGCACCATTCGAGCCATCGGAAGACGGCCTCTCCGGCGCGACCCGAATCCTCTTCAACCCTGCGGACAGGCGCGAACGCGTCGGTGCCATCGTCGAGGCGAGCGAAAGCGACGCCGCCGATGCGGCTCGCCGGGCTGCGAACAGCCAGTGGCCGCTGGTACCCGTCGCCGGGCGCGCCGCGATCCTCGAACGCGCGGCCGACCTGATGACGATGCGGATGCCCGAGCTGATGGCCTTTGCCATGCGCGAGGCGGGCAAGTCGGCGGCGAATGCCGTGGCCGAAGTTCGCGAGGCGGTCGATTTCCTGCGCTACTATGCAGCACAGGCGCGCGCGACGCTTGCGGATACGGTGCCGCTTGGGCCGATCGTCTGCATCAGTCCGTGGAACTTTCCGCTGGCGATTTTCACCGGACAGATCGCGGCCGCCCTGGTCGCGGGAAACCCGGTGCTGGCCAAGCCTGCCGAGCAAACGCCGCTCACCGCGGCGGCAGGCTTTGCCATCTTGCGCGAAGCAGGGGTGCCGGAAGACGCGCTGCAACTGCTTCCCGGCGATGGCGTGATCGGAGCGGCACTGGTCGCCGCGCCGGAGGTGGCGGGCGTCATGTTCACCGGCTCGACCGATGTCGCCCGGCTGATCCGCGAGCAAATCTCGACGCGGCTTTCCCGGGATGGCCAGCCCATCCCGCTGGTTGCGGAGACGGGCGGGCAGAACGCGATGATCGTCGATTCTTCCGCGCTTCCCGAACAAGTCGTGGCGGATGTCATCGCCTCGGCGTTCGACAGTGCCGGCCAGCGTTGCTCCGCCCTTCGCGTGCTGTGCCTGCAGGACGAGATCGCCGACAGCACGCTCGCGATGCTGCGCGGCGCTCTTGCGGAACTGCGCATCGGCAAGACCGACCGGCTTGCGGTCGATATCGGGCCGGTGATCGACGAAGACGCGCAGCAGGGTATCGTCGCGCATATCGAGGCGATGCGCGCGGCAGGCAAAAAGATCACCCAGGCACAAGTCGATCCGGAAGCGGCGCTCGGCACTTTCGTGGCGCCGACGATTATCGAGATCGCCAGCATCGCAGAGCTGGACCGCGAGGTGTTCGGTCCGGTTCTCCATGTCCTGCGTTACCGCCGCGACCGGCTCGATGCTCTGATCGCGGATATCAATGCGACCGGATACGGTCTGACCTTCGGCCTGCACACGCGGCTGGATGCGACGGTCGCGCATGTCGCGCAGCGGATCGAGGCGGGCAACCTCTATGTCAATCGCAACCAGATCGGCGCGGTGGTCGGCGTTCAGCCGTTCGGCGGTCGCGGCCTTTCGGGGACGGGCCCAAAGGCGGGTGGCCCGCTCTATCTCGGACGGCTCGTCCGCCATGCGCCGTTGGCGCTGGCCGGAAACGATGGCCCGATGGATCCCGCGCTCACCGCCTATGCCCAGTGGCTGACCAAGCAAGACAAGCCGGACCAAGCCGAGCGGGCACGCCAATTCGGCCGGGACTCCTTGCTGGGGTTCGTAACCGAGCTGCCGGGCCCGGTGGGCGAGCGTAACCTCTACGGGCTTGAACCACGCGGGCGTGTCTTCATCCGCGCGGCCACCGAAGAGGGCCTGCACGATCTGCTGGCGATGACCTTCTCGGCCGGTTGCGACGCCATGATCGAGGGCTGGGCCCCGCCGCACGGACTGCCGACAGCTGTAACGGCGCGCGTTCATCCGGTTTCCGTCGGAGAGGCAGCGGTCGTGCTGTTCGAGGGCAATAGCGAATCGTTGCTGGCAACGCTCGCCGAAGTGGCCGAGTGGGAAGGGCCGCTGGTGCCGGTATGGACGCGAGAAGGATGCGACCCGCGCTGGTTGCTCGAGGAGGTCTCGACCTCGATCAACACCACTGCGGCGGGCGGCAATGCCAGCTTGATGATGATCGGCTGAACGCAAGCACACTCCGTCGGCGCTGAAAATCGTCACGATCGCGCCGAAGCACGAGCCGTGCGTTGGCGCGAATGCGCTCACCCTTGGACGCGTTCGATGCTGAGTTTTGGGTCAAAGCGGTGGCACGACCGAATTTTTTCGTGGGAAAATCGCGTCGGGGGAAGGGCCCCTGCGCCTAGATTTCCCGCTTTTCTGGACCCGAAGGTGCATCTTGTAACCAAACCTTTGTGCTTCGGCCGATGGAACCAACGTCTCAACGGACCGTTTACGCTTCCAGGTACGAACACTGGAGTTGCACACTATGACGCTCATTCTCATTCTTCTGGTCGGTGGCATCATCGGCTGGCTCGCCAGCATTCTTATGCGCACCGATGCGCAGCAGGGAATTTTTCTGAACATCGTCGTCGGCATCATCGGCGCGCTGATTGCGGGTGTGATCATCACGCCGCTGATCGGTGGAGCCCCGATTACGAGCGGTTCGTTCGATATCCTCTCGCTGTTCGCCTCGTTCCTCGGCGCCGTTATCCTGCTTGCGATTGTCAATCTTTTCCGTCGCGGTTCGATGCGCTAAGGCGGGACTCCAAAGCCTGATTTTTCAGCAACAGGGAAAAGGAAATTCCTATGAAGTTCATCACCACCCCTCGCCTTGCCGCCGTTGCGCTTGCCGCCACGACTCTCGGCCTCGCGGCTTGCAACAACCCGCAGGACGACGCGCTCGAAGAGAAGGCGGACTACGTCGAAGACTCGTCTGACGCTGCTGCGGACATGATGGAGAATCGCGGCGAGGAGATGGGCGGCGCCACGGGTGAAGCCGTTGAAGATCAGGCTGAAGCTTTGCGCCAGGCTGGCGAAGACAAGGCCGACATGATCGAGGAAAAGGCCGACGACGTCGCCGGTCATCCGTAATCACGGGTAGTTATCGCGGTGGACTGGCCACAGTCTATCACTGCGATACTGGCCAAGTTGAAAGGGCGGCGAGCCACTCGCCGCCCTTTTTGCTGCGTGCTAGCTGCGCATGAAAATCGGTTTGTGAATTCAGGCTGAATCGCGGGTTGAATTCTAACCGTTCAGTCCAAACATAGGCTGTGCCTTCTTCGCCGCGATCGTGCTCGAGGCTGCATGCGCCCCGGCCCGCTCTCGCTTTTTCCACAAGTAAATAGGACCTCACCATGACCATTTCGCTGATGCCGCTGCCCTACGCCAAGGATGCGTTGGCCCCCCACATTTCGAGCGATACGCTCGAGGTTCACCACGGCGCTCACCACAAGGCCTACGTCGACAAGACCAATGCGGCGATCGAGGGAACCGACAAGGCCGGCAAGTCGCTCGAGGAAATCGTGAAGAGCGCCTCGGGCGGTCTCTTCAACAACTCGGCGCAAGTCTACAATCACGGTTTCTACTGGCACTCGATGGCTCCGGAAAAGTCCGAGCCGAGCGAGAGCCTTGCCACCGCGATCAAGAACGATTTCGGTTCGATGGATGCGCTGCTCGAAGCGCTCACCGACGAGGCCGTCAACCACTTCGCAAGCGGTTGGGCCTGGCTGGTCGTCGATGGCGACAAGCTGAAGGTCATGTCGACGCATGACGCGGGGACGGCGATCACCGAAAACGTCAACCCGCTGCTCACCATCGACGTCTGGGAGCATGCCTATTATCTCGACCAGAAGAACAAGCGCCCGGCCTATGTGAAGGCGGTGCTTGAGAACCTGCTCAACTGGAAGTTTGCTTCGGACAACTTCGACCGCGGAACGCCCTGGGTCTATCCGGCCTGAGTGGCAGAAGCCTAAATCGAAAAAGCCCCGCTCGCGAGAGTGGGGCTTTTTTTTGTTCGGCTCGCCTCTTGCCGGGCCCAGACTGGGGCGAAGCGATCCGATCCGATGGATGGGGTTCGGGCTTAGCGCCGCTTGGTGAGGCCGGGCCTCTTTCGGTTGGTTTCTGCGGCAATCTCGCCCGGCTCGGTATCCAGAATTCTAGCCAGATCGGTGCGGGCGCGAGCGACGCGGCTTTTCATCGTGCCCACGGCACAGTCCGCGATCGCAGCGGCTTCTTCGTATGTGAAACCGCCTGCGCCAACGAGGAGCACTGCCTCGCGCCGCTCCGGATTGAGTTGCCGCAGCGCATCTTCCATATCCGAAAGGTGCAGACCGCCTTCCTGGTCGGCCTCCATCACCAGCATGCGTTCGACCGCGCCATCATCGAGATCGGTCTGACGCCGGGTCTTTCGCAACTCGCTAAGGAAATGATTGCGCAGAATAGCAAAGGTCCACGCGCGCAAGTTCGTCCCCGGCTGATACCGGTCACGCGCCGTCCATGCCTTGATCGCCGCTTCCTGAGTCAGATCGTCCGCATAATCGGGACGACCGCACAAGCCGCGCGCGAAGGCACGAAGATGCGGCAGAGTCGCAAGCAGCTCGTCTCGGAAATCCTCATCGCTATAGTTGGCTATCGGCGGGGCTGCGTCGGACTCAGCCATCTTCGCCATCATCCAGCTTCTTGAGCAAATCGTCGAAGCTGGTGGGAAGGGGTTCGTCCACGACCGAGTTATAAAGTTTGCGCAAGCCGACTGCCCAACCCGGTTCGCCATCTCGAAGGGTTTCAGGAGGCAAACCGGGCATCCGCTCGGGCCCCTTGGGCGGCTTTTGCTGACTCAACACGGACTCCCTTTCGCAACATCGTTGCGCTTGTCCCAAAAACGGTCAAGCATTTCCGACGCTGTTTCCGGCTGACTAACACAAAGTCCAGAAACATCGAACGACACATAACGGGGAACATATGATCGCGCTCAAGGTTCCCCTGTCCACGACGTGCTGTCATATCGGCACACAGATGTGTCGGTGCCGGGTGGGGTTAATGATTAGCAGGATGACCTCGATTGGTTGACGACGCCCTTCTCGAACGGGTGCGCAGACAGGCGTGGTTTCATACTTACCCACGCGGTTGGCCTTTCCTGTTGTTCCTGGTCGCAAGCCTGGGGACGATCGTCAGCGTCATTGCGATCGAGCGGGCGGATCGCTTGTCCCGCCAGTCCGAGCTCGATCGCAACATCATAGAAGTCTCTTCGGCCTTGCAGCGCAGAGTGACGGAGAACATCGCCTTGCTGAGAGCCGCGGCCGCGCTGTTCGCAACCCGCGATCAGGTTTCGGCGAGCGATTTTTCCGACTTCGTTTCCGATTTGCAGTCCAACGGCAACCTCTATGGCTCGCTCGGAATGGGCTGGGCTCCGCTGCTGCGCGCCAATGACGTCCCGATGTTCGAATACAACCTGCGCCAGACGGGCCTGGAAGGGTTCTACGTGCATCCGCGGCCCGATCCGGACCTCGGCTTCTCGACTCCCGTTTTCTTCCTACAGCCGATGAGCGTCGCCAATCGGCGGGCCGTCGGTTTCGACATGTATTCCGATCCCGTGCGCCGCGAAGCGATGATCAAGGCTGCAGAGCTTCGCAAGCCGGTCACGTCGGGAAAGGTGCGTCTCGTCCAGGACAAGACGGCACAAGCGAACGGATTCTTGATCTACATGCCCGTCATCGTCGCTCCGGGGCGCAATGAGACCGTTAAAGGATTCGTCTACAGCCCTTTCCGAGCTGACGAGTTCCTCGCATCGGCCGCGGAATTGTTCGGCAACGACGACATCGAGATGGCGATCTACGATGGGGTCGCGGAACCAGGCAATCTCATCGCGCAGCGGGAACTGCCCGGAACCTTGGGCAGTGCCACCGAACGCAGCCTTGACGTCGGCAACCATACCTGGACCATCGTCGTGCGCGACAAACAGACCGATAGCTTGTCGACGCTTTCGAAGATTACGCTGTTTTTCGGCTTCGTCGCCTCCTTGCTGGTCATGGCGATCGGGCGGTTGATCACCAAGCGCGCGGCCGAAGATCGGCGCGTGCTCGAGTGGCTCACCAACGAATCATCGATCCGTAACTCGTTGACGCGGGAGCTTAATCATCGGGTGAAGAACACCTTGGCCAACGTGCTGTCGATCGCGGCGCTGACTCGCCGCCGGGCGACCGACATCGACGACTTCACCGAGAGCCTGACGGCACGGATCCGGGCGCTTTCCGCCACGCACGATCTGCTGTCGCAAAGCGATTGGTCGAACGCTCCTTTGGGAGACGTGGTGAAGAGCGAACTGGCGCCGTACATGGAAGGCAACGAGAGCCATGTGGAGATGTCCGGCCCCGACATTCGGCTCGCGCCCAACGACGCGATGTCGGTGGGCCTCGCGATCCACGAGCTATCCACCAACGCGGCGAAATACGGCGCTCTGAGCACGATCGAAGGGCGCATCCACGTGCACTGGAAATTGCTGACTGCGGATCTTGCCGAGATTCATTGGCGCGAGTCGGGCGGACCCGAAGTGATCGCGCCGACCAAGCGCGGCTTCGGGCGCGACCTTATCGAGAAGATCGTCGCCCACGAATTGCGTTCGGAAGTGAATCTGCAGTTCCTGCCCGGCGGAGTGGAATGTCGCCTGCGGGTTCCCGTGCGCTCCACTCGCGAATTCGAGCTACGCCGGAGGGCTCCCGAGCCCTCCTGACCACGTCATTTTCAGCCGCAAAGCCCGCTATCAGAGCGGGCGGCTGGAACCGAAGAACAGCGCCTGACTGATCGCGGCGCGGACGGTGGCTTCCTGGAACGGCTTGGTGACCAGATACGTCGGCTCCGGGCGCTGGCCGGTGAGCAGGCGCTCGGGATAGGCGGTGATGAAGATCACCGGGACATCCCCGAACTTGAGAAGATCCTCCACCGCCTCGATGCCGGAGCTGCCGTCGGCCAGCTGGATATCGGCTAGGACCAGACCGGCGCGCTGACGCTCGAACAATTCGACTGCCTGGGCGTGCGTGGCCGCGGTGCCGACCACATTGTGCCCGAGATCGGACACGAGACCTTCCAGTTGCATCGAGATCAAGGGCTCGTCTTCGATGATGAGGACGTCGGTGGTCGACTCGCTCTCGATTTCCTCGATCGCCTGAGCGACCAGATCATCGACATCGCCGGCGGAAACGTCGAGGATCTCTCCGGCCTCTTCGTGCGAGAATTCTTCGACCGTCGTCAACAGGAGCGCCTGACGGTGTGTCGGCGCCACGTTGGCGAGGCGGGATTGCGCCGCGGTTTCGTGCGTGCCGATCTCGTTGGTCGCGCCCAGCTCTTCGACATGGCCCGTCGACCAAATGCGAGTGAAGGCAGCATACAACGCCGCCCGGCTACCGGCGATCGCGTTCCGCAATTCCTTGTCCGCAAGCGCGGCTTCAAGTGTTGCGCGAACATAAGCGTCGCCTGAGTGTTGCGACCCGGTTAGCGCGCGCGCATACCGGCGCAAATAGGGCAGCTGGACACTGATCTGATCGGATACGGACATGCAGGAACCTCGAACGCAATGGGGCGAGCTGTATGCTCAATCTGAAGGAAACCAACCTCAAAGCCAACCGCTGTTCCCATGGGGACACGAGGCGATCCGCCAACGGTCTCGTACTCAGGCCTAGCGCAGAGCATGATTGGCTGGGATTTGGAAGCCCCAAGTGCACTATGAATCAGGGCTTTGCGCAATTTTTGATTTTTTCGCTGTGGTCAGGAACCAAATCTCCCGGTGCGGCGTTCCTCGAATATCACCGCTGGTACCCCACCCCACCCCCCCCCCCGCTCCGGTGGTGATCCGATCCCCGAGGCCCCTGCCGCTCCCCCCGAGTGCAGGGGCCTCATTTTTTTCGGGTTAAGGATAGGGGCCGAGCAGGGTGGGCGCACCCTTCATGGAGCCGAAATCCAGCGAAGTGAGTACAATTGTACATATCGCGGGAACCTTTCGACGTCGCGCCGCGTTAAGGGTGCATCGGAATTTAAAGCGAGGGACAAGCTATGCCGGCAACAGTCGAAACTGAGACAGAGACGGTCCAGGCACTTAGCGACAAGGATTTCAAGCGGGCGCTGACGGAGGTTGCATCGCATCTTCGTGCTTTTGCACGGGGGCTGTGCGGGTGTCGTGACCGCGCCGACGACCTCGCGCAAGAAGCCATGCTGCGGGCCTGGGCTGCGCGTGACCGCTACGCCGCAGGCACCAATTTCAAAGCGTGGACTTTCACCATTCTGCGCAACCACTTCTACAGCGAAGCGCGCCGCGCGCGCTTTCATGGCGAATATGACGAGCTGACCGCCGAGCGCATTTTGTGCGCCCCTGCCAGTCAGGATAGCTCGGTCGAACTCGGTGACGTGCTGCGCGCCCTGGCGGCCATTCCGGCAAGCTACCGCGAAGCGCTCATTCTCGTAGCGGCCGGCAACCTGTCTTACGAAGAGATCGCGGAAATCTGCGGCATCGCGCTCGGAACCGTGAAGAGCCGGATTTGCCGCGCGCGCTCCATGCTCAGCAAAGTCATCGAGTCCGGCCAGCTGCCCGACTCCCGCCACGACTTCGTGCTGACCGGCGATGCCATCGATGCCTTCTTTGCCGAGTTGACCAAGATCGCGAATTCCGACGATCGCACTCTGTTGGTTGCTTGACGGAGGCGAACGTTGGGGGAATCGTTTAGTACCCCGGGCTGCAAGGTCCTTGTCGTCGAGGACGAGTTCCTTGTGGCCTTGCAGCTCGAGGATATTCTGACCGACGGCGGCTATACCGTCGTCGGTACGGTGGTCGACCTGGACTCGCTCGAGTCGCTTCAGGATGCGCCGGATGTCGCGTTTGTCGATCTCAATCTGCGGGACGGACTGACCGGCCCCAAGATCGCGCGCCTTTTGGCGGATCGCTACGCAACGAGGGTGATCTACGCCACAGCCAACCCCTCGCAGATTGGACTGCCGGTCGCGACCACGATCGGGGTCTTGCGCAAGCCGTTCTGCGATCGCACCGTGCTGGATGCGATCGCTTACGCGTCCATGGGGGCTCACGAAGGCCAACGACCGATCGCGCTCGAAACGCCGCCTGCCACCGGACACTGATCCTTCACTTGATCTAAAATCAATTCGATCGATGCGGGAACGTGCCGACGTACGGCGCGTTTTTTCGCACATGAATGATTTCGTCCTCACCGCTCTGCAATATTATGGCGCTGGCGCTGCTGCCTTCGCCGCTCTTATCCTATCCCTCAATGTCGGGCGGATCTGGAGCGGCTGGGCCTTCGTGATTTTCGTGACAAGCTCCATTGCGCTCATCGCGTGGGGGTTTCTCGACGACGACGCCGAAGGCATTGGCGTTCAGAACATCGTCCTGCTGGTTATCAATTGCGTCGGCGTTTACCGGTATCTGATCGCCGGAAAGTCCGACAGCGATCCCGCAAAGGCCTGACCTCAGCGCGCCATCGCGCGTAGCGGTACGCTGGCCGTGACCCTGACGCCGCAGCGCTCCCAATCGTAAGTCAGCGATCCACTCAATTGCCGCACGATGCTCATCTCGATGAGGCGGGCGCCGAAGCCATTTTCGCTGCTGGGGATCACAGGCGGACCATCCTGTTCCGCCCACTCCATTGTGACATTGTCGCCTTCGCGTGCAACCGTAATGACCACCTTTCCGGCATCGTCCGACAGCGCGCCGTACTTCGCGGCGTTGGTCGCCAATTCATGGAAGTACAGAGCCAACGGCGTTGCCGAGCGATCGTCGATCACGGGATCCTCGCCACTGATGCCGATGCGGTCGCCGGAATCGTTCTGGTAAGGCTCGAGCAGAGCCCTCAGCATGGCCTGAAGACTGGTGTGGGGATGTTGCAGGATGTCGCTGCCGGCATGCGTACGCACGAAATCGTGCGCGCGGCCGAGCGCCAGGACGCGGGCCTGCAACGCCATCGCACGTTCGCGCGATGCAGGGGCCTCGCCGCGGAATGTCATCGAGATCAGGCCGCTGATGATGGCGAAGATGTTCTTGATCCGGTGGTTGAGCTCGCGCGACAGGATATCCAGCCGATCCACGGCATCGCGCTGCGCGTTCACATCCGTGCAGGTACCGATCCAACCATCCACTTGCCCTTGGTCGTCGAAAATCGGCAAACCTCTGGTCAGGACCCAGCGGTAGCCGCCGGAATAGTGCGTCAGCCGATACTCGATGTCATAGGGCGTTCCCGATTCGACGGACTTGGCCCAGACATTCTGCGCGAGAATTCGATCGTCGGGATGAAGCATTGCCAGCCAGCCGTGCCCCATGCTTTCCCCTTCGGGGCGGCCGACGAACTCGATCCATCCGCGATTGAGATATTCAACCTGGCCTTCCGCGTCCGTCATCCATACCAGTTGGGGCATGGCGTCGCTGAGCAACTCGAATTTGTGTTCAAGTTTTGCGATCTGCGCGTCGGACAGGCGCTGGACGGATGCGTGCCGACTGTCGTTGCGCGCCTTCTCGAGCAAGCCCATCGCGGCAAGTCCGAGAGTCTTGAGCGTGTCGTGCTGATCGTCCGAGAGGTCTGTGCGTGGCTTGGTATCGATCACGCATAAGCTGCCGAGCGGCGCCCCTTCGGCCGTCAATAACGGATAGCCCGCATAGAAGCGAATGCCGGCTTCGCCGGTCACCAGCGGGTTTTCCATGAACCGCGGATCGGCAGTGGCGTCCGGCACCACCATGCACTGTTTCTCGTGCATGGCATGCGCGCAGAACGACCAATCGCGCGGTGTCTGGGTCATTTCGGTTCCGAAACGACCGAAGAAAACCTGCTCATCTCGGGTGACGATGGAAACCAGTCCGACGGGCGCATCGCAAATGCGCGCAGCCAAGCCAGCAAGCCTATCAAGCTGATCGCGCAGCTCGGGGTCGTTGTTCGGGAATTGCGAAATCACGCCGAGGCGTGACGGATCGTCTGCTGGACAATCAAGATTTTTCGATGATGCGGTCACGTGCATCACGCCATATGAGAGATCATGACGTGATGCACGTACCTTAAGCGTCAGACTGCGCCAACAGCGTGTTCGCCCGCTTCGTCGGAATGGATGGGTTGGCCGGTGAGCATCTTGAGCTTGCCCTTGATCGACATGTCCGCAACCCAGACTTCCGAATCCTGAATGTCGAAGCGTAGCATCAGGACGCTGGAGTCATCCTTGCCGTTGGGGAACCAGCTTTCCACGATCCGGTTCCAATGCTCTTCGCGCTTCGAACGGTCCATCTCTTCAGTGAGGTTGCCCGAGATGCATGCGAAGACATCGTGGCCCTTCGTGGCGACCTGACCCATCGCACGGCCGCCGTTGGCGATCCGATTGTCGCGCTTGCAGAAAAACCAGATCGCGTGATGCGCGTCCTTGTCGAGCTGCGCGGTCATCGGTTCCGAATGGCCGGTGTCGTTATCGAGCTTCATCATGATGAAGGGGCTGTCTTCGAAGGCCTTCCAAAAAGTCTCGCGTGTATCGGTGTCCATGAATTTCTCTCCTTTCAATCGCATTGCTTAGTTTTCCAACGTCTCGAACCCAGGGTCGTTCCATGCCCCTTAGCCCATACGTCGAGCTAACCGGTCCGTTCGGCGGCGAGCCGCAAGTCCTGGACCAATTGATCGTAGGCGCGATCGGCGGCCTCGCGATCCGGCAAGCGCAGCACGTAGGAAGGATGCCAGGATACGGTTCCGCTCCCATGCTGCAGGGGCAGGGCGGTCTCGCGCATTTTTCCCACCGCGCCCGTTTTGCCCGTGATGCCGCGCACTGCGGTTGCGCCGAGCATCACCGTCGAACGCGGGCGGATCAGCGAGGCTTCCTGATCCAGCCACCAGCGACACATGTCGATTTCGGCCGCGTCGGGCTTCTGATGCAACCTTCGCTTGCCGCGCATGACGTATTTGAAGTGCTTGACCGCGTTGGTCAGGTAGACCTCGCGGCGATCGATTCCGGCTTCGCTCAGCGCCCGGTCGAGCACTTGCCCCGCCGGGCCGATAAAGGGGCGCCCGCCGCGGTCTTCTTCGTCGCCGGGCTGTTCGCCGACAATCATCATCGCCGCATCGCCGGGCCCTTCCCCGAAAACGCACCCGCTGGTGCCTTTCCACAAGGGACAGCGCCGGCAGCCCTGCGCTTCCTCGGCGAGCGCTTCGAGTGTCCGCGCACGGTTCCCGCTCGGAATGACTTGCTCGACCATGCTGCTTTCCCGCGCCTGCGCGGAGGCAACGAGCGGGGCGATCAAGTCCGCTTCCGGAAGGTTCTTCCAATACTTGCGTGGCATTTCCTTCAACATGGCTTTGATCTTGAGCCGCGCGGGATTGAAGATGGCCCCATAATAGGTCTTCCACGCCTGCTCGAAGGCATCGTCGGCCGGGGCATCGGGCCGTTCGGCGCCCGGGCTTTCGGTCAGCGCTTCCCCATCCCAATGAATGCACAGTTCGGGCGTCAGGATCGACCATTGCATCTGCGCAAAACGCCGCACGAAGAACCCGGACGTCGCCCGCACGATATGATGATCGGGCTCGAACCAGGCGACGAAGCGCTGCGAGCCATCCCCGTTATCCAATTCGCGGAAACGCACGAAGGCATGCATCTTATGGATGTCGCGGCGCACCGCTTTTGCCAGCAAGTCGATCCGGCGAAGCAAGGGATCGGCGCGATCCGACATCAAGTCGGGATAGCGCGATACCTTGACCAGCAGCCGATTAAGCAGCGCAAACCGCTCTGGATCCGAATGGAGGATCGCACTTTGCGCCAATGGCAGAAAGGATCGTGGCACGCGGGGCGGCACGCGGGGCTGCGGCGGCAGCTCGTTCTCGATGGCAAACAGGTCGTCCGCTTTCCCGCCGACAGTCCAGATTATCGCGTCTGGATCGATGCCGGCGGCAAGCAGGCGACGCGCGGCATCGCGCCAGCCATCCCAGTCATCCTCTCCCAAGAGGCGAACGGCGCGCGTCGGACCTGCCGAATGCGCCGCTGCCTGGGATGCGGGGTCAGTCGCGATCGTCACCCGGCTTGTCTTCTTTGGCCATCTCGAGTTCCTGCGGCTTGCGGTCCTCGAACACGTCGGCGATCTTGTTTTCCGTGTCGCCGCTCAGCTTCTTGGCTGCTTCGGGGAACATTTCTTCTTCTTCTTCATCGATATGATGGAGATAGCGATGGCGCATTTCCTTGAACTTGGTGAGCCAGGCGCTCGAGCTCAGATCGATGTCCATCAGTTCGCCCAGGAAATCGTCGATCTCCTTGTGCTCGGAAACCGAGTGACGCGCTTCGTCGCGCAGTTCGGGGTCCGCAAGCATCGTCGAATAGAGCGATTCCTCTTCGGCTGCGGCATGCGCCTGCAATTCTTCTCGCAAGTCCTTGAACAGCGATTTGCGCTCGTCGCTCGCGCCTTGCGTTTCGCCAATCTTCTCCAGCATCTCGCGATGACGGTCGTGATCCGCTTTCAGGTCTGCAAAAATCCGTGCTTCTGCCATGTCGATATCTCCTTGGTTGACACCGAAACCGCCCAAGTCAGGCGTGGTTCCGCGTTCGCCCCAAGGTTCACGCGGCGAACAACTCGAGTTGCTCGGAGCGGGGTGCCAAGCGGCCGCGAAGATCGGCAAGATCGGTCAGCAAGGTCGGTCGCCAATCCGCTGCGACGATGAAGGGGCGCACTTTGGCGATCGACTGCGTCAGTCGACCCACATCGTCGAGCCGCAGGCGGCGATAACGGCGCGTTTGCAGGATCGTCTTGACCGCTTTCGTGCCGAGCCCCGGCACGCGGAGCAGGCGCTCGCGTTCCGCCCGATTCACATCCACGGGAAAGGATTCGCGGAATTTCAATGCCCACGCCAGCTTGGGATCGATATCGAGCGGAAGCATGCCGTTCTCCCCGGCATCGTTGATTTCGTGCGGATCGAAGCCGTAGAAGCGGATCAACCAGTCGGACTGATAAAGCCGATGTTCGCGCATCAGCGGCGGTCGCTTGAGCGGGAGCACCGCGCTGGCGTCGGGAATTGGGGAAAAGGCCGAATAGTAGACGCGTCGCATGCCATACTGGTGATAAAGCCCGGCGGCGCGATCGATGATCTGGCTGTCGGTTGCGGCATCGGCACCGACGATCATCTGCGTCGACTGTCCGGCAGGGGCATATTTGGGGGCCGAGCGGAATCGCCGAGACGCATCCTTTGCCGCAGTAATCGAGTCTTTCATCCCCGCCATTGCGCCGGTTATGCGCGTCTCGGATTTGTCCGGCGCCAGCCTTGCCAGCGCGTGGCTGGTCGGAAGCTCGATATTGATCGAGACGCGGTCCGCCCACATTCCCGCCTGCGCGATGAGTTCCGGATCGGCATCGGGTATGGTCTTGAGGTGGATATAGCCCTTGAACTCATGGTCTTCGCGCAGCTGTCGCGCGACTTCGACCAGTTCGCTCATCGTATGGTCGGGGCTGCGGATGATCCCGGAGGAGAGGAACAGTCCCTCGATATAATTGCGGCGATAAAACCCGATCGTGAGGTCGACCACTTCCTTCACCGTGAAAGCGGCACGCCGGACGTTCGAACTCTTGCGATTGATGCAGTAGTGACAATCGAACTGACAGTAGTTGGTCAGCAGGATCTTCAGCAACGAAATGCAGCGCCCATCCGGCGCGTACGCATGGCAAATGCCCATGCCTTCCGTCGATCCCAGGCCGCCCTTGCGACTATCCCGCTTGGCGGTTCCCGACGAGGCGCAGGACGCATCGTACTTAGCCGCATCCGCAAGGATGCCGAGCTTCTCACTAAGGGTCAGACGCGCCATATGTTCTATCTATGTTCGCATCGTGCGGGCGTCCAGTGCACCATGGGGAAACCCGCGGGAGGGTCTTGGGAGATCGAATGGTGGGGAAAGCGTTTCCCGTTCGGGCAGCCATGCGCTTGAGAACCTCACCGTTTCTCAGGCGTTTACGATCCTGAGCCGAAGATCGGCATGCAAGATGAGAAAAGGCAGACATGCGCAAAGCTGGAAAGACGCTGCAATTCATCGACGACGGCACGCCCGGGATCACTCGCCGCAAGACGCGTGGCGGGAAGTGGGCTTACTATTCGGCCGAAGGCGCGCGCATCACCGATCGCGACGAGATCGACCGGCTGAACAAGATCGGCCTCCCGCCGGCTTATGAAAACTGCTGGTTCTGCGCGAACCCCGATGCGCATCTGCTAGCCTACGGTTACGACGCGAAGGGCCGTAAGCAGTATCGCTACCACCCGGATTTCCGCTCGGAACGCGAGGCGTACAAGTTCGAACTGTGCCCTCAGTTCGGCTCCAGCCTGCCCGAATTGCGCAAGCGCGTGGCCGACGACCTGACCGGCCGTGGCCTGACACGCGAGCGCGCCATCGCCTCGATCGTCACGCTGCTCGATACCGGCGCTATCCGCGTGGGCAACGAATGCTACGCCAAGCGCAATCGCAGTTTTGGCGCGACGACTTTACGCACTCGGCACGCCGACATCACCGGAAAGACGCTGAAGCTGCGCTTCAAAGGCAAATCCGGAAAACTGCATGAGATCGATAGTGACGATGCCGCACTGGTGCGTTGTGTGCGGCAGATGCAGGATCTGCCGGGGCAGCACTTGTTCCAGTATCTGGATGACGAGGGCACGCCGACCCCGGTCCACTCGCACGACGTCAACGATTACCTGCACGAGACAATGGGCGACGAATTCACGGCGAAGAACTTCCGCACCTGGGCGGCCAGTGTGATCGCGTTCGGCCGGCTTTGCGAGGATCCGCTGATGACCTTGAAAGCGCTCATGGCCGAAGTGTCGGCGCAACTGGGAAACACCCCCGCGATTGCGCGCAAATCCTATGTCCACCCTTATGTGATCGCCGCAGTGAAAGGTGGCGCCGACGAAAGGCTGATGCTGCCCGAGCGCCTGCCGCGCCGCACGCGCTGGCTCTCGCGAGAAGAGCGCGGTTTGCTGGTGTTCCTGGAAGGAACCGGGGCCAAACTGCCGCTAGCGGCGTGACTCGGCTAGAAGCTCAGGTCTTGACGCCAGGGAGTCGCACGATCGCACTGCGGACGTCGCGTAGCGAGTAGGGCTTGGTGATGACCGGAACGCTCGGAAAACGGTTCGCCGTCGTCGAGCGATCGCCGTAGCCGCTCGCCAAGATGAACGGGGTGCCTTTTTCGGTCAGCAGTTCGGCAATGTCCTCGCTGGTTTCCTTGCCCAGATTGATGTCGAGCATGGCAAAGCTCACTTTGCCCGTGTCTATGATCGAGCGCGCGGACTGAACCGAGCCGACGATCTGGCAATCGCGAAATCCATATTCGCGCAAGAGGTCTTCGGCTTCCATGGCGATGATCACGTTGTCCTCGACGATCAGCGCGATGCCACCGAACAGATCGAGTTCGTGCGCGCGCGTCTCCGCGTCCTGGACGGTGGTGTTCGATGGCGATGGTGTCGGCGAATCGTAGGCAGCGACATGTCGGCCGGGGAGGTGGAACGCGGCGTGGAGGCCCGCTGGCGCATAGCTGACGTCGGCACGACCGCCCAACTCATGCGGGATCGTCCGTTCGATGATCGTCGATCCGAACCCGCGATGGGTGGGCGCCCGAACGGTCGGCCCGTCGCTCTCGTGCCAGTCGATGTCGAGCGCGCCGTCGCTATCGTGACTGATCGTGACGTGGACCTTGCCGCTCGAATCCGACAGCGCGCCGTATTTGCAGGAGTTCGTCATCAGCTCATGCACGACCAGGGCCAGCGTGGTGAAAGCCGTCGGCGCGATCATCGCATCGGGCCCGTTGATCTGCACCCGATCGATGCTCTCGTTGGCGTAAGCTTCGGTTTCGGTGCGAATGAGCTGATAGAGCGAAGACGGCGACCAGTCCGTGCGTGTTACTTGGTCATGCGCGCGTGCCAGCGCGTAGATGCGGCTGCCGATGAGCTCGGCGAACTCGTCGATCGTGCTCGCGCCATCCTTGCTTTGCGAAACGAGCCCCCGGATCAGGTTCAGGATATTGCGGACGCGGTGATTGAGCTCCGCGATCAGGGTATCCTGGCGCTTCGCGGCTTCCTCGCGTTCGTTGTTGGCCGCGTCGGCGAGCCTCAGCACGACTTCGAGCAAAGTGACTCGCAAGGATTCGGCGGTCTGGATTTCCTCAGTTGTCCAAGGCTTCGAATAGCCCCGGCGCTCTTCCTTCCAGATTTCGAAGCTCTTGCGTGGGGTGAGGCGCGCACCGTTGGGACCGAGCTCTACCGACTTTTCCGGATTGCCCGCCCAGGCGACTTCCTGCAGCAGTTCCTTGCGGAACAGGACGATGTAATCTCGTGGCGATCGTGAAACGGGCAGGGCCAGCAGACCGGCGGCCTTGTCGATCCATTCCTTCGCCGGTTCGTGCAGCGCGCCGATGTTGTCCGTGGACCACACCGTGCTCGCACCCGCGGTGTTGAGAAAGCGCGCAAGTTTTTCGAATTGCTCGCGATTGGGCGTCGAGCCTTGCTGGACGAATTGGCCGTCGACCCAGCCGACGATGCCATCGAACGGCACGACGCTGTCGATCGATTCTCCGAATTCGCCGAAGGTATCCAGCAGTTCGCCGCCGCCGGCGACGCGCGCCATGATTTCGTCATGGACGCGCAGCGAGCGCTCGCGGGTTGCGTAGACGTAATCGCTCTCCTTCTGCTCGAGCAGGTAGGAGAAAAACTCCCCGAAAAGCTCGGACGCAGTCCGGACCGAAAACGAAAGTGTCAGCGGCGCATAATGGTGGCAGGCCATCAGCCCCCACAGCTTGCCACGTCGCATGATCGAAACCGACATCGAGGCTTTCACGCCCATATTGCGCAAGTATTCGATGTGGATCGGCGATACCGCGCGAAGCCCGCTCATCGACAGATCGAGCGGCACGCCGTCGGGATTGGTCGCCGGAACGATCGGAACGGTCGGATCGTCGATATCGGTGATGATCCGCAGTATGTTGCGCGCATAGAGCCGGCGCGCCTGCGCCGGGATGTCCGATGCGGGAAAGTGCAACCCGTGAAAGCTGTCCACGCCTCCATTGAGGCTCTCGGCGATGACTTCGCCCGCGCCGCTTTGCTCGAAGCGATAGACCATCACGCGGTCGAACCCGGTCAATCCGCGCAAATGCCGCGCCGCGCTCTTGCACAGTTCCTCGACCGAATCGGTGCTGCGCATCCGGTTGATCATGGGCCGGACGTAACTGACGTAGTCGCGACGGCGGCCCCCCTCGCTTTGCTCGATCTCGAGCACGAAGGATCGACCGGAGGCATGGATGGCAATGTCGAACAAGCGTCCGTCGTCGTGCAGATCGACTTCGAACAGCCGTTCGACCGAATCGCCATCGCTCAAGACTTGCAAGCGTGTGCGAATGTCGTGGATCGCACTGGCGCTGATGAAGCGCGTTACCGGACTGCCGACGATTTCGCCGATGTCGATACCGAGCAAGTCGGGACAATTGGCGGAGACGTGATTGACGATCCAATCACTGGAGCAAGAAATCAGCCATCCAAAACTCTGGATGCGGCCGATGATGTGGATCGGTTCGAGGTCGCACGTCGAAAGATCGACCTGATGGGACATGTCTGCCATTCAGGTCACTGCACGCAAGCTGGCGCGCTGGCTTCGAAAGCACAGCCGAAAACATCGAACGCCGTCAGGGCGGCGCGCGAGGCGCGCTCTTCATCCTGCTCGCTTGCAGCCTTCTGCTTCATCCAACCGACGAGGGACTTCCAGACTTCGAGACCGCTATCGTCTTCCATGTAGCGCGACGGCTGCCCGTGAGCCCGACCCCAGTACCCGTTGCGCCGGATCATGGTCAGGCCAAGCCGAGACCCGCTGACGACATAAGCTATGCCGGGGGCCGAGAGATCATCGTCGAGGGAAACTTCGGGGATGCTCGGAGTCTCGAGGCCGAGATCGCCCAAATCCGCGGCAAGCATGCCGGTGAAATCCGGCGTCGGCATGCGGAGTTCCTGGGTCACGAATTCACGGTACGTGCTGAAAAGCGGCATCAGTCCGATTGCGTGCGCCAGCAGGAAGCGTGCGTAATCGCCCCGATCGTCGAGGTCGAGCGAGCCGAACGACTTGTCTAGCGCCGAATGCGCAGGCCCCGTTGCGATGCGAAGAGCGGGAAGCATTGTCCCAATATCAATCTGATTCACGTCACCCCAGCTTTAGCCCGCGACCCATTTGAATACAAGATCGGTATCCGGCGAACACCCCGCGTCAAAGCACAACGCTGGTACCACCCGATTGGTTCCGGACCCCGTGGATTTACGGAGCGCGCCTTCGTAATGCGGTCACTCGCTTCCCCAAAAGCCGTGGGTTCGCAGCAAGATATTCGGAACAAATCGTCCTGTGACGATTTTTAAGCCGGGTTGCAGGGTTGCTGTAGAGGTAAGCATGAACGAAGGCAGCAATCTTCTGGACACTTTAAGCGAAGGCGATCGCAGCATCATCGACGCATACTTGACGGAATGTGCTTTTCCGGCCGGGACTATTTTCATGGAGCCCGGAGACGTCGTTGAATACTGTTACTTTCCCCAGGGAGCTGCGATCGGATCCTTCTTCGTGTTGCTCGAGGACAGCCAGATCGTCGAAACGACACTGATCGGCCGAGAAGGGGCCGTCGGCGGCGTCGTCAGTCATGGAAACAATCCGGCCTTCGCGCGCGCGATCGTGATGAACAAAGGCCGGTTTTTCCGGATAAGCGTCAACGATCTGGACCGCGCGAAGCAGCAGTCGCCCGCCATTGCCGAACTGTTGGCGCGATATGCCGACTGTCTGATGGCCCAGGTCTTCCAATCGATCGGGTGTAACGCCACGCATTCGATCGAGCAGCGGGCGGCGAAGTGGATTGGTGCGGCGCTGGAGCGCACAGGGCAGAACGACATCTCCATGACCCAGGAACAACTCGCGTCGATGATGGGCATCGGTCGCAGCTACGCCAGCCGGGTGGTGCAGCGCTTCAAGCGTGATGGTCTGCTACGCACGCGTCGCGGCGGCATCGTCGTGATCGACAGTGACGGGCTTGAGGCCCGGGCCTGTAATTGTCATCGCAGAGTGCGCCATCATTTCGACACGGTGCTCGCCGGGGTCTATCCAGACTGAGGCCCTTCGGTCGCCAACTTCAGTCCGCCGTTGATCGATGCACTCTTGAGTTTCTTGCTCTACATAAATGGTCGAGCGAGTCGGATGCGACCAAACTCACGAACGTCCCGGACGGGACAGCGCGGCGCGGCTTTTAGATCTTGAGAGAGCCGGGGGCTTCGAGACGTCTCGCTCAATGCAGCTGCCGGGATCGGTGCTCGAACTCGGAGAAGGTCGTCGGGGCGCCACTGTCGCGTGCCGAATCAATCAGCGCTTGCGCGGTCGCCGTCAGCAAAGCCAGGGACAGCGTGTCCCCCGTGACGGTGCGCTCGTCTTCGCTTCCTGGAAGCAAGACGGTGACCATGTGACCGCCGCAGCCGCGAGAGATCATGTAAGCGGCATCGTCGAGCATCGAAAGAATGGCGCTTTCCAGCGCATCCACGCGGATCAGGCTTTCGAGTACGTCGGGCTGGACCGGCCGGAGGCCATCGACCAGGTGCACCTCGGGCGCCCGGATCAGCAAATCGTTGAACTCACGCAGCCGGTTCGCTTGCTGTTCGATGGTTGTTCCGATGCAAGCGAAGGAGAGGGCCGACAATCGGTCGATCCAATCTGCGCGTTCCATCCCTCGTTGCAATCTGACTGCCATTAAGTGCCTCTTCGCTCGCTGCCTATAACAAATGATAGTCGGGAAACGTTAGCAACCCGACAACAAACCATAAGTTGAAGAACGCAGGGGCGTTGTTGCGATGCGGAATCGGATCATCCCAAGCGGCGATTCAGCGGGAGGAGCGATGGTCCCTCCGTTATCGGACGAGGCGTCCTTCGTCTCTGCCGAGTGCCCCAGCGTTGACGGCGGACGCCTCTGACCGGTCAGAACGCGGCGGCTTCCAGCTCCATCATCGAGGCTTTGCCCGACTTGATCGCGAGGAACGCGGTCGTCGCCTGCGGCAGGATGCGATCGAAGAAGAAGCGCGCGGTGGTGATCTTGGCCTTGTAGAACGCGGCATCCTCCGCGCCTTCCGCCAGTTTGCTCTTGGCCAGGATCGCGGACTTGGCGAAGCAGTAACCCATCGCGACCAGGCCCATCAGGCGCATGTAGTCGGTCGCGGCGGCGGCGGCTTCCTCGGGATCGGCGATGCCCTTCTGCGCGATCGTCGCGGTCGAAAGCTGCAGCGCGCCAAAGGCCTTTTCCAGCCCCTCGATCATCTTGCCGAACGTTTCGTCTTCCTTGTTCGCAGCGATGAAATTGGCGACCGGGTGGAAGAAGCTGCGCAGATAGCGCCCAGTGTGCGCTGGCAGCTTGCGACCGACAAGGTCCAGCGCCTGAATGCCGTTGGTACCTTCGTAGATCATCGCGATCCGGGCGTCGCGCACGTACTGCTCCACCCCGCTTTCGGCGATGTAGCCGTGGCCGCCATAGACCTGCACGCCAAGGCTGGCGCTTTCGAAGGCGAGATCGGTGAACAGGCCTTTGACGATCGGAGTCATCAGCGCGACGAAGTCGGTGGCGCGCTGCTTCACTTCGGGATCGGTCGAATGCTTTTCGGCATCGAGCGCCCGGCTGACCCACGCGCACACCGCGCGGCAGCCCTCATTGTAGGCACGCATCGTCATCAACATGCGCCGCACGTCGGGGTGGACGATGATCGGATCGGCGGGGCCGTCCGGGTTCTTCACGCCCGACAGCGAACGGCCCTGGACACGATCCTTCGCGTACCACACCGCCGACTGATAGGCCGCTTCGCCGACGCCGAGACCCTGCACGCCGACAGAGACGCGCTCGGTGTTCATCATCGTGAACATCGCCTCGAGGCCCTTGTTCGGCTGGCCGACAAGCCACCCCGTCGATTCCTCGAAGTTGAGCTGGCAGGTGGCCGACGCCTTCAGGCCCATCTTGTGCTCGATCGCCTGAACCGCGACGCCATTGGAGGGCCCCGGCGTGCCATCGTCCTTGGGCAGGTACTTAGGCACCAGGAACAGGCTGATGCCCTTCACCCCGGCAGGCGCATCGGGAAGGCGTGCAAGGACGAGGTGAATGATGTTCTCGGTGAGGTCGTGCTCGCCGGCGGAGATGAAGATTTTGGAGCCTGTGACCTTGTAACTGCCGTCATCCTGCGGGACCGCTTTGCTCCGCAGCATGCCGAGGTCGGTGCCGCAATGCGCTTCGGTCAGACACATCGTGCCCGACCACGTGCCTTCGACCATCTTGGGCAGATACTTCTGCTTCAGGTCCTCAGAGGCATAGGCCTCGATCGCCGTGGTGCCACCATGCGTAAGGCCGGGGTAGAGGCTGAACGACAAGTTCGCCGCGCAGATCATTTCCTCGGTCATCTTGTTGACGACCTCGGGCAGGCCCTGGCCGCCCCATTCCGGGTCCGACGCAAGCGCGCACCATCCGCCTTCGCGGAACATCTCGTAGGCTTCCTTGAAGCCTTCGGGCGTGCGCACGACGCCGTTTTCCAGCGTGCAGCCTTCGATGTCGCCCGAGCGGTTCAGCGGCAGCAACACTTCCTGCGAGACTTTCGCCGCTTCTTCGAGAACGGCATCGATGAGGTCGGGGGTGAACTCGGACAAGGCCTCGAGGCCGCCGAATCCGTCGTCGGCATGGAGTTCGTGAATGACGAACTTCATATCGCGTAAGGGGGCTTCATAGACTTGCATGTCGTTCTCTCCTCAGTGCCACACTCCGGCCCCTTTCTTCGTCATTCCCGCGAAGGCGGGAATCCATTCTGCCACGTCGGCACTCGCTGGATCCCCGCGTTCGCGGGGATGACGATGTGGAAGGGATCCTGTCGCGGCCTTTCTTCAGTTCCTCAGCGGCTTGCCGGTATCGAGCATGTGCTCGACCCGGGCCATCGTGCGGGTATCGCGAACCCGTTGCATGAAAGCCTCGCGCTCCAGCTTGAGCAGATCCTGTTCGCTGACGGTGTCCGTCAGATCGGCGTCGCCGCCGCTGAGGACTTTCGCCAGCGAACCGGAGACCACCACATCGTAGTCGGTCGCCATGCCCCGCTTGTGGAAGCCCTCGGCCGCCATCTTGAGCGCAACGTGCCCGCTTTCGCCCGGCAATTGGAATTCGGGCGGGGAGGGCGGTTGGTAGCCCTCGACAAGCGACAGCGCCTTCTGCTTGGCATCGTGCAGCAGTCGGTCGCGGTTCATGGTGATGCCGTCGTCGGGGCGCAGGAACATCATTTCCTTGGCCTGCGCCGCCGATTTCGAGACACTCGCAGTCGAGACCATCTCGAACACCTTGGCGACCGCGGGCATCGGGCCTTGCGGCATGCCCTTCGCGTGGCGGGCACGGTCGATCATCTCGCCATTGCCGCCCCATCCGGGGATCAGGCCGACACCGCATTCGACAAGCCCGGTGTAAAGCTCCGCATGGGCCTGGATCGCGTCGCAATGCAGAAGGATCTCGCAGCCGCCGCCCACGGCGAGGCCGGCGGGCGCGCCAACCACGGGGAAGGGGGCGTACTTGAGGCCCTTGTAGGCCATCTGCCCGCCCATCACGAGCTTCTCGATCTCCCCCCAGGCGGCGATGTTTACGCCGAACATGGCAAGGCCGAGGTTCGCACCGGCGGAGAAGCTGTCGGCATCGTTGTAGACGACCAGCGCCTTGAACTTCTCCTTCACCAGCGGCAGCGCGTCGATGATCAGCTTCATCACTTCGCCATCGAGCGCATTCATCTTGCCGGTGAATTCGAGGCAGACGACGCCGTCGCCCACGTCCCACAGCGCGGCGGACGCGTTCTTGCGCAGGGGCTTTGCGGTGAGCTTGATGTCGGCGAGGCGCAGCACGCCTTGGGGGCGCACGATGTCGTGATAATCGCCGTCAGTGCCGAGATACTGGCGCTTGCCGTTCTCGACGCGGTAGAAGCTGCGATCGCCCGCGGTGCGCAGGATTTCCGGGACCGGCTTGCCTTCGCTTTCGAGCTTTTCCGCCAGCCAGGCAGCGCCCAGCTTGTCGATCATCTCGAAGGGGCCAGCCTTCCAGTTGTAGCCGAGCTTCATCGCATCGTCGATCGCGACGACGGTCTCGGCGGCGGCCGGAAGCAGGCTCGCGGCATAGGCCAGCGTGCCGCCCAGCACGGCCCAGGCATAGTCTCCGACCTTGCCCTTGTAACTCACCAGCGCTCGCAAGTCACCGCGAGCAGCCGGGCCGGAAGGCACGTTGCGCGGCTTGATCTTCTCGCGATAGTGGCCCGAATCGAGGTCGATCGATTCCTTGCGTCGGCCCATGTCCTTGTTGAGTCGGTAGAACCCGCCCTTGCCCTTGCGGCCAGTGTTGCCTTCGGAGATCATCGTCTCGATCAGCGGAATGTCGCGCGCGATCGCGTGATAGGGATCGTCCTTGGCGAGCGTCGAGGTGAGGCTCTGCTTGAGGTGCGGCATCAGGTCGATGCCGACCAGATCGACCAGCCCGAAGATGCCGGTCTTGGGCACGCCCATCGGCTTGCCGGCGATGGCGTCGGCTTCCTCGACGGTCAGGCCCTGATCCATCGCGGCATTGATGCCGAGCTGAATCCAGTAGGTGCCGATGCGGTTGGCGATGAAGCCGGGCGTGTCCTTGGCGCGGACCACGGTCTTGCCCATCGCGATATCGGCGAAGCGTTCGACCTTGTCCGCCAGCGCGGCGTCGGTGTCCGGGCTGGTGACGATCTCGAGCAGGCGCATGTAACGCGGCGGATTGAAGAAGTGCGTGATCAGAAAATCGCGCTTGAACGCGTCCGAGCGTCCTTCGACGAGGTTCGCCAGCGGAATCGTCGAAGTGTTCGAGGATATCGCGCAGCCGTCGCGCTTCACCTTCTCGAGCTTTTCATAAAGGCCCTGCTTGATGTCGAGGCGTTCGATGATCGCTTCGACCACCCAATCGCATTCGGCGACCTTGTCGAGGTGATCCTCGATATTGCCCGTCTCAACGAGCTTGGCCGCACGCTTCGACATGAACGGCGCTGGCTCGGTCTTGAGCATTTTCGCCACGGCGCCTTCGGCGATGGCGTTCCGGTTATCGCCGTCCTTGGGGACGATATCGAGCAGCAGCACCGGCACGCCGGCGTTGGCGACTTGCGCGGCGATCCCGGCACCCATCGTGCCGGCACCGATCACGCAGACTTTCTTGATGGCAAGATCGCTCATTCCGCGGCCTCCAGAACCGTGGCAATGCCCTGACCGCCGCCGATGCATTGAGTGGCCAGCGCGTACTTGCCGCCTTCGCGCTTGAGCAGCGAGGCCGCCTTGCCGACGATCCGCGCGCCGGTCGCACCCAGCGGGTGACCGAGCGCGATCGCGCCGCCGTCGATGTTGGTCTTCGCGGTATCGAGGCCGAGGTCGCGCATGCAGGCGATGGCCTGGCTGGCGAAGGCCTCGTTGAGTTCGACCACCGAAAGATCGTTCGCGGCAATGCCGGCTCGTTCCATCGCCTTGCGGCTCGACGCGATCGGGCCGAGGCCCATCGTCGCGGGATCGCAGCCCGAGATGGCGACCGACTTGATCCGGGCCAGGATCGGCAGGCCCTTGGCCTTGGCGTAGCGTTCCGTAACGACAAGGACGGCACTGGCGCCGTCAGTGAGGGGAGAGGAGGTTCCGGCAGTCACAGAGCCGTCCTTGTCGAACGCGGGTTTGAGCGCGGCGAGGTCCGCCTCGCTCGTGCCCGCGCGGATCGTACCGTCTTGATCCACCATGCCAGCCGCAGTCTGGATCGGTACGATCTCGTCGGAAAATTTGCCTGCATCGCGCGCCGCGGCGGCGCGCTTGTGGCTTTCGACCGCCAGCGATTCCTGATCGCCGCGCGGGATCTGATACTTGGTGGCGACGTTTTCGGCGGTCTCGCCCATCGACATGTAGACGCCGCTCGACTTCGCTAGCGCGGGATTGGGCATCGGATTGAAACCCATCATCGGCACCCGGCTCATCGATTCGACGCCAGCGCAGATAAAGGCTTCGCCCGAACCGATCGCGATTTGCCCCATCGCGTAATGGATAGCACTCATCGACGAACCGCAGAAGCGGTTGACCGTCATCCCACCAACCGAAAGCGGCAAGTCGGACAAGAGGCCGATCAAACGCGCCACGTTGAGACCCTGCTCGCCTTCGGGAAAGGCGCACCCGACGATCAGGTCTTCAATGTCCGCCGCGTCGACGCCCGTGCGTTCGATCAACCCGCGAATGACTTGCGCGGCCAGATCGTCAGGACGGACCTTGGCCAACGCGCCCTTGTTGGCGGGATGAAACGGGGAACGGGCGAACCCGGCGATGACAACGCTGTCCATGCAAATCTCTCCAAGCGCGTTTTACGGCACGGTGACTCCCGGCCGTTAAATTTCTTCCCTTAAGGTGCTATTCTTTCCCTATACGTCAAGCAAATTTTGCGCTAGACCCCGATTCATCGTGGGGCACGTGACGCCGCTCGCCGTGAAGCGATCGGGGCACATGCCCAACCGGAGAGATGGGAAAGGATAAGCATGCGAGTGTTCAACACGGCGTGGGCGGTATTGGTTGCCGCGTCGCTGGCGGTTCCTTCGGCTATGGCCGCGGACGCCGGCTCGGTCATCGGCAAATGGCGTACGCCAACGCGCAATGGCGTGGTCGAAATCAGCCGGTGCGGCAGCTCGATCTGCGGACGGCTCGTCGATTCCGATACGCTGCGCAAGAACCCCAATGCGCTCGACAGCCAGAACAAGGACGAAAGCAAGCGCAGCCGGCGGATGAAGGGGCTGCAGCTGCTTGGCGGGTTCCGTCAGGATGGTGCGAAATGGACCGATGGCGCGGTTTACAATCCCGAAGATGGCGGAACCTACAAAGGCACCGTCACTCCGGTCGACGCCGACACCCTCAAGCTGAAGGGCTGCATCGTATGGCCCTTGTGCAAGACGCAGACGTGGAAGCGCGTACGCTAATTGACGGATCAGAAACCTTTAGTGACCTCAAATATATAAAATAACACAGCGGAGAGAACAGAAATGACGAACTTGAAGGGTCGTATCCTTGCCGGTGGCGCCGTGATCGCAGCCGGATCGGCATTCGCCGGTGTGGCGCATGCGCAGGCCTTTTATCTGCAGGAGCAATCGGTCCGCGCACAGGGCCGTGCGTTCTCGGGCGAGGCGGCCGACACCGGGATCGATTCGATCTGGTGGAACCCGGCCTCGATCGGCGGCACGCAGGGCGGTGAAGCGTCGATCCATGCCAGCGCCATCATCCCGCGCGGCAAGGTCGTGGACAAGGGCACGATCATCGTCCGTCCCGGCCAGTCTCCGGCGCCCGTCGGCGGCGATCCGGTCGCGAAGAACCCGATCGACAAGGGTGTCGTCCCGTCGGGCGCGGTGTCCTACGGCTTCGGCAGGATCGCGGTCGGTCTGGCAGTGAGCGCGCCGTTCAACTTCACCACCAATTATGCCGAAGACAGTTGGGTCCGCTACACGGCCGACAAGACGAAGCTGCGCACGTTCGATATTCAGCCTACGGTCGCGGTCATGCTGACGGACCAGATCAGCGTGGGTGGTGGTCTCAACATCCAATACGCAGATGCCACGCTTGGAAACGCGTTGCCCCAGCTCGCGCCGGGCCTGCCCGACGGCAGCCAGACGCTGAAGGGCGATGGTTGGGACCTGGGCTGGTCGGTCGGTGCGCAGTATCGCGGCGGTCCGTTCACTCTGGGCGTCGCCTACAAGTCGGCGATCGAGCACACGCTCAAAGGCTCGGTGACCACTGCCGGTCTGCTCGGCCCGCTCGCGGCGCAGAACCGTGAGATCTTCACCAAGGCGACGTTCAGCACGCCGTGGCAGGCGATCGGCAGCGTGCGCGTGCAAGCGACGCCGCAGCTCGCCCTCAACGCGCAGGCTATCCGCTACGGCTGGAGCGAGTTCGATGCGATCCGCCTCGGCAGCCCGCTCAACACTGCGATCCCTGAAAACTACAAGGATAGCTGGAGCGTCGCCTTCGGCGCGGATTACGACGTCTCGCCGGACTGGACCGTGCGCGGCGGCGTGCAGTGGGGCGGCACGCCCACGCGTGACGGCGAACGCGATGCCCGCGTTCCCGACACCGACCGTTTCAATGTCTCGGCCGGTACCAGTTACCGCCTGAGCGAGGCCTTCACCGTCGATGCGGCAGCGAGCTATATCAGCTTCAAGGATGCTCCGATCGATCGTACCACGGCGGCTTATGCCGGAAGCCCCGCGCAGACGCCGATCCTGGTCAATGGCGAGCTGAACGATGCCTCGGCGTTGGTCTTCTCGCTCGGCGCTCGGGTGAAGTTCTGATGACGGCCGCGGCGCAGATCGAAGCAAAGGCCAGTGCGGCGGGCAAGACGCCCGATCACGACGAGATGCCGCCGATCGCGCCGCGGCTTCTCACCGAACTGTTAGACCATGCCGTCGATCGCCATGGCGATTGGACCGCGATCGACTTCATGGGGCGCAAGTGGACTTACGCCGAACTGGGCGAGATGACGCGAAAGGCAGCGCGCGGGCTGCAGGATCTCGGCGTCCGCCCCGGTATGCGCGTCGGCCTGTGCCTGCCGAACACACCGTACTACGTCGCCTGCTACTTCGCGGTGCTGCGGATCGGCGGTGTCGTGGTGAATCTCAACCCGCTCTATACCGAGCGCGAGCTCGAACACCTGGTCAAGGATTCGGGCGCCAGCGTCATTATCGCCACGGACCTGGCGATGTCGCTGCCCAAACTCGAACCGCTGGTGGGGCGCACTTCGCTGACCCGCGTCGTAGTCTGTCCGATTGCCGACGTACTCCCGAGCTGGAAGGGCAGGGCCTATCGTCTGTTCAAGCGCAAGGAGATCGCGCGCGAACCGCATGATCTGCGCTTCGTGCGCTTCGCGGACCTCGTCGCGCGCGATTCCGATCCCGATCCGGTGGAAATGTCGCCTAACGATCTGGCGGTGTTGCAATATACCGGCGGCACCACGGGTCGCCCAAAGGGAGCGATGCTCAGCCACGCCAACCTCACGGCCAATTCCGCGCAGATGATCGCACATGTCGGTCGCATGCCCGAAACGCAGGAGCGCACGCTGGGTGTGTTGCCGATGTTCCACGTCTTCGCGCTGACGACCGTGCTCAACTATTCGGTCGATACCGCCGCCGAAATGATTCTACTGCCGCGCTTCGAAATGAAGTCGTTTCTCGACACGGCCAAGCGCACCAGGCCGACCCAGTTCTTCGGCGTTCCCACGCTTTATACGGCGCTCAACGGCGTCGACATGCATGGCGCGATGGGCGAAGTGCGGGTGTGCATTTCCGGCGGCGCCCCGCTGCCGCTGGAAACGAGGCAGACATTCGAGAAGCGCACGGGCGTGCGCGTGGTCGAGGGCTACGGACTGACCGAGGCCAGCCCGATCATCGCCTGCAATCCCCTTGAGGGTCTGGTGAAGGACAACTCGTGCGGCCCGGCGTTTCCGGGCACCGCGCTGGAAATCCGGGATCCGGAGAACATCTCCAAGCTGATGAAGACCGGCGAGCGCGGCGAAGTGTGCGCCCGCGGGCCGCAGGTGATGCAGGGCTACTGGGATCGACCGGACGCCACCGAGCGCACTTTCGTCTACGGCGCCGTGCGCACCGGGGACATCGGCTATCTCGACGAGGACGGCTATCTGTTCCTCGTCGATCGCATCAAGGACCTCATCCTGTGCAGCGGCTACAACGTGTATCCGCGGGTCATCGAAGATGCGATTTACGAGCATTCCGCTGTAGCGGAGGCGGTTGTCATCGGCGTCCCTGACGAATACCGGGGGCAATCGCCCAAGGCCTTCGTCGCCCTGCGCGAAGGCGCAACGCTCACTGAAGGGGAATTGATGGCACATCTGCAGGAACGCATCAGCAAGATCGAAATGCCGTCCGCTATCGAATTTCGCGACAGCCTTCCCAAGACCCTCGTCGGCAAGCTCTCCAAGAAGGAACTTGTGGCCGAAGAACAGGCTCGGCGCGAAGCCAAGAGTTCATGAGCCAAACCGACGGCGCGGATGATCTAGGCGATGAGTTTATCGGCATACACGAGGCGGCGAAGCGCCTCGGCGTGACCATGCGCACGCTGCGCTTCTACGAAGACAAAGGGCTGATCTCACCGCGTCGGGCGGGGACGACCCGGATCTATTCCCGTCGCGAAATGGGTCGGATGCGGCTCATTCTGCGCGGCAAGGCTTTGGGCTTCGCCATCCGCGACATCGGCGAATTTCTCGACCTCTACGAAGTCGATCCCGAACACAACGAACAGGCGCGCCGGCTGATCGAGCGAGTCAGCGAACGGGTCGCCGATTTGCGCAATCAGCGCAAGGCGATCGACCAGACGATCGCCGAGCTGCGCGCGATCGAGCAACAGGCGCACGAGTGGCTCGCCGAACACGCCAGACGTGGGGCGGATCAAGGGGCGCAAACATGATGAATGATGCGGCAGCCGCTTCGGCCGAAATAGCCGATGTCCTGCGAATCGAAGAACTCGATACCGATCTGTGCCGCAGTCAGCCTACCCTGGGCGTCAGCGGCCGCGTGTTCGGCGGGCAGGTCATTGCGCAGGCGCTGACCGCTGCTGCCCGATCGGTCGAGAGCGAGAAAGTGGCCCATTCGCTCCATGCCTATTTCCTGCGCGCGGGCGACCCGGCCCGTCCCATTCTCTACCGCGTCGCGCGCGATTTCGATGGCGGAAGCTTCGCCAACCGCCGCGTCGTCGCGATGCAGGGCGGCAAAGCCATCCTCAACCTGACGGCCTCGTTCCACCTGCCGGAAGAGGGATTGTCGCACCAGGCAAGGATGCCCGAGGCAAGCGATCCCGAGACATGCCCGACGATGGAGCAGGTTCTGAGCGGACAAGGCGCTTCCGTGCCGAATTTCCTACGCAGTCGCTTTGCCGCTTTCGATCTTCGCCTCGGCAGCGCCGAGTACGATCGCAATACGGGTACCGCGGTCCAGTCCGGCTGGCTGCGAATTCCCGAAGACTTTGCCGGGGATGCGACCGGGCCGCGCGTGGCTTTGGCCTATGTCAGCGACTTCGGGCTGATTTCCACCGCAATGGTCGCGCATGACCTGTACTTCTTCTCTCCCCAGATTCAGGGCGCCAGTCTCGATCATGTCGTTTGGTTTCACCGCACGCCGCCGATCGGCGAATGGTTGCTCTACACGATGACCAGCCCCTGGTCGGGGAGCGCACGCGGTGTGGCGCACGGCTCCATTTACGACCGCGCCGGGGCCCGGATCGCGAGCGTCGCTCAGGAAGGGCTGATCCGCAACCGGAACCTCAAAGCGACAAGCTAGCCAATGTCAAACCGGACGGAAGCGAGGAAGTTTTCCTGGCCCAGACTGACCTTGTGGTCGAACGACAGCGTCATCGACCGAGCAAGGTTGGCGCGTCGATCGTGAACTTGAAGCCCACGATCAGTGCATCGTCGATGTCGCGGGTGCGGAACGGTGCGCCGGTCTGGTCGGGGTTCAGGATATACTGGACGTTGGGCGAGACGCGGATCGCTGGGCTCAGTTGCGCGCCATAGGCCAGTTCCATCATCGTCTGGTGGCGCGCAATCTTGCCGTTACCGCCCGCGGCGATCCGTGCCGCGCGCATGCGCTCCATCGCCAGATCGGAAAAGCGCTGATCGGAAATGACGAAGCCGAGCGTGTCCTTGTCGCGCCCCGCGAACGTGCCGGTATGGACCAGCCCGAAATCCAAGAAGCGGCTTTCCTCGACCCGGCCCGACAGGTTGGTCATCACCACACCGAAGATCGCCAGCCCGTGCGGCTGGGATCCGCCATTGCCGGTGATCTGCTGTTCGGCACGGACATAGAGGCCGGAGCGTCCCTTGCGGGTCGCGGGCGCTTCGCCTGACAGGATCGCGATATCGCCATTGGCGTCGCGCAGCGGGTCGGCATAATCGCCTCTGTCGATCCAGCCGCCAAGGATATAGCGGCCCGGCAGACCGCCGGATGGCGCATATTCGAGCTCCCACGGGATGACCACGCCTGTGCCGCCCTTGAACGAGAAGGCGAAGCCATCGTCATCGGGCCGCTTGCGGCGCGGGTTCACCTCATAGACGCCGGTATGGAAGCTGATCTCCCGAGTGAGTTGCGCCTTGGCATGGGCCATCCAGCTCGATGCCGGGAAATAAGTGAAGTTGCTGCTCTTGAAGACGAACGTGGGATTGCCGCACACGGAATTGTTCTGGAAGTGGCAATAGTATTGCGAATTCAGGAAATGGATATTGGCCTGGCTCTTGCCCGCCTCGAGAGTCAGCGCGCCGTCGAACAGCTTCTGCTCCCAGGTCAGGATGGCAAGATGGGTGTTCTGCGTGCCCCAGATTTCCTGAACCGAGGTGTTGTTGCCCAGCGCTACCGCGGACAGGCTCTTGCCATGTCGATTGGTGACGGCGGCATGGACGGTCGCGCCTGCGATCCCGGCAAGCGCCTCCATGTCGAGATCGGCGCCGACATAGACCTGCCCGGCATATGCCGCATCCTTCTTCAGTCCGCCCGAAAGGTTTGCCGCGGCTTCTCCGGTGTAGTTCAGTGCAAGCGTGATGCCTTCTTCTGCGAATGGTTGCAGGGGCGTGATTTCGGGAGAGGCGGGTTCAGGCAGTGCGGGCGGCAGCGGAACCTGCCGGTCCGTCACGGCGCTGGCGCCGCTCTCTTGCGCGAGGGCCGGGACGGCGGCGAGCGAAAGGGCCGTGAAAAGTGCGAGCGCGGCAGCATCGGCGCGGCGGGCGCCGTGGCGGGTAGTGACAGTCATGAGTTGAACCTTCGCGTGAATTTTCAGGCGGCAGCGGCGGCGGGCGCCGTGCGTTTCAAAAGGCCGACGAGAACGGCGGACAGTACCGTTCCGGCAAGGATGGCGAGGGCATAGAGCCCGACATGCGTGACCGCGCCCGGGATCGGCAGCACGAAGATGCCGCCATGCGGGGTGCGCAGTTCCACGCCCACGGCGATCGATATGGCACCGGTCAGCGCCGATCCGGCCATCAGCGCCGGGATCGTGCGCAGCGGATCGCGCGCGGCAAAGGGGATCGCACCCTCGGTCACGAAGGCCAAACCCAGCACGGCCGCCGCGCCGCCCGCCTCGCGCTCCTCTAACGAAAAGCGCGACTTGAACAGGCGGGTGGCCAGCGCGGCCGCCAGCGGCGGGGTCATCCCCGCGGCCATGGTGGCGGCCATCGGGCCGTAGATGCCGCTCGCCAGAACGCCGATGGAAAAGGCGTAGGCCGCCTTGTTGACAGGTCCTCCCAAGTCGAGCGCCATCATTGCGCCGAGGATGGCACCCAGGAGAAGCGCGCTCGACCCTTGCATCGATCGCAGCCATTCAGTCATGAAATTGAGCAGCGCGGCCACGGGCGTGCCGATCGCGTAAATCATCAGCAGGCCGGTCAGCAGCGTGCCCAGCACGGGCAGGACCAGCACGGGCTTCAGGCCCTGCAGGTTCTTGGGCAGCTGGATCCAGCGGTTCAGCCAGTAGACGCCGTAGCCCGCGACAAAACCCGCGACGATACCGCCCAGGAAGCCCGCGCCGACGGAACTGGCGAGCATGCCGCCGATCATGCCAGGCGCGATGCCCGGCCGATCGGCAGTGGAAAAGGCGATGTAGCCCGCCAATGCCGGGACGATCAGGGCAAAGCCGCCGTTGGCACCGATCTGGAACAGCGCATGGGCAAGCGTTCCTTCGGCAGCGTCGGAATTGGCGTCAATCCCACCGAGCGCGAAGGCCAGGGCGATCAGCAAGCCGCCCGCGACCACGAAGGGCAGCATGAAGGACACGCCGGTCATCAAGTGCTTGTAGGGGCCGGCGCGCTCCTGCTTGTCGGGCGCGCCGCTCGTGGCTTCGCCGCCCTGGACCTGGGCTTCGTCAAGCGCGCGGGCGATCAACTTGGCACCACCCGAAATCGCGGGCTTGGTATTGGACGCAAAGACGCGCTTGCCGGCGAAACGCGCACGGTCGACTTCGCGGTCGGCGGCGATGATGACGACATCGGCGGCCGCGATTTCCTCCGCCGTCAGCGGAGTGCCTGCGCCCACTGACCCCTGCGTTTCCACTCGGATGTCGTAGTTGAGTTGCGCGGCACCCGCTTGCAGGCCCTCGGCCGCCATGAACGTGTGAGCGATACCGGTCGGGCACGAAGTGACCGCGACGATGCGCTTGCTGTCGCTGCCTGCCGGTGCGGACGCGCCCAAGTTCGCGCCAAGTGCGGCGGCAGGATCGGACAGCACGGCATCGAGCGTGAGGCGGCTGTTCGCGCGTGCGGCCAGGGCCGGATCGGCACCCTGTTCGGGGCCCACCAACAGCAGCGTATCGCCTGCGGCGGGCGCGCCTTCAGGCAGCGGGGTGACCGTGCCGTGCTCAGTGCGAACCTCGATCTCGATCGCCCGGCCAGCGGTTGCCGCTGCCTTGCGCAAAGCTTCGGCGGCAAGAAGGGCGCGGACACCGGCGTCCGTATCCTCGACGATGGCGTAGAACTTGCTCATTCGGCCTCTCCAGCCATGCTTGTTTTGGTTGTCGGGGTTTCCAGCCAGTCGACCGCCACGCGCTCGGCCAGTGCCTCGACCTCGGCCGGCGCGGGGAGATTGGGGCCGGCCATGCCCAGCTTGGCGACGGCGAAGGCGGTCGACAGGCGCGCGATACGCTCAAGCGAGGCGCCCTCAGCCAGCGCCGCGCCAATCCCGGCGACCATGGCATCGCCCGCGCCGACGGTGCTGGTGATCTCGTCGAGGGTCAGCTTCGCGGCGATCGCGCCTTCGTCGGATACGAAGAGCGCGCCGTCCTCGCCAGCTGAGATCACGACCAGACAGACCCCGCGCCGGCGCAAGTCATGCGCGGCACTCAGCAGGGCGGCGGTATCGGGCAGCGAGCGGCCCAGCCAGTCGGCCAGTTCCTCGCGGTTCGGTTTGATGACGTCAGGCAGTACTGCGCCTTCCAACGCGCAGGCCAGCGGGAGGCCGCTGGTGTCCAGCAGAACCCGGACGCCTCGCTCGCGCAGCGCGGCGGTCAACGTGGCGTAGATGTCGGCCGGGCAGCCCGGTGGAAGGCTGCCTGACAGCACGGCCAAGTCACCGGATTGCGCTGCGCTTTGGAGGGATGCGGCAATACGTTGCGCGCACTCGCGATCGATCGCGATGCCGTCGAGATTGATGTCGGTGGTCGCGGCGTCATCGACCAGTTTGAGGTTCACGCGCGTCGAACCGGGAATGCGGATCATGCGATCGGGGATCGCTTTCTTGGCAAACAGCGCGTCGAAACTGGCAGCATTGTCGCTGCCCAGCAGGCCATAGGCGGCGACAGGCGTGCCCCAGTCGGCAAGGCAGCTGGCCACATTCACGCCCTTGCCGCCGGCGTCCTGCCGTACATGGCTCGCGCGGTGCACCGCGCCGACGGTCAATCGGTCGAGAACGACGGTCTGATCGATCGCCGGATTGAAAGTGAGGGCGAGGACGGTCATTGCCCCGCTCCGGTATCGAGGGCGCGAACTTCGTCCGCTCCGGCCGCGGCGAGAGCGCGTGCGGCCAGCACTTTCAGTTTCTCCATGCTCGCACTGCGCAGGCGCGCCTTGACCGCCGGAATGTCGCGCGGGGTCATCGACAGCTCGGCCACGCCAAGCCCCGTCAGCAGTTCCGCGCCGAACGGATCGCCGGCGATGCCGCCACAAACGCCGACCCAGCGGCCATGGGCCTTGGCCCCTTCGACGCACATGGCGATCAGGTTCAGGACGGCGGGATGCAGGCTATCCGCCTCACCCGCCAACTCCGGGTTCTGGCGGTCGATCGCGAGCGCATACTGGGTCAGGTCATTGGTGCCGATGGAGAAGAAATCGGCATGCTGCGCCAGGGCGCGGGCCTGAACGGCGGCAGCGGGCACCTCGATCATGATGCCGACGGGGATTTCGGGAGCATCCAGCTCGGCCCGGATCTCGTCGCAGCGTTCGCGGAGGCGAATCAATTCCCAGGCCGAAGTGATCATGGGGAACATGATCTTCATATCCCCGCCGCCCTTTGCCGCCCGATAGAGCGCGCGCAGTTGCGGGTCGAGTAAGTCGGGACGGCGCAGCAACAGGCGCGCGCCGCGCACGCCGAGGAAGGGGTTTTCCTCTTCCGGCAAGTCGAGATGGGGGACCAGCTTGTCGCCGCCGATGTCCAGCGCGCGCACGATCAGCGGGCGCCCCTTGAGCGCGTCGATCATTGCGCGGTAGATGGCGTATTGCTCATCCTCGTCCGGGGTCTCGCCCGCTTCGAGAAACAGGAATTCGGTACGCATCAGGCCGACGCCTTCGCCGCCCTGCGCCATGGCGAACGGCACCTGATCGGGCCGGTTCACGTTGGCGGCAACCTCGATCCGAGTGCCGTCCGTGGTGATGGCGGGCTGGCCGCGCTCGGCTTCTTCGGCCTCGCGCTTTTGTTCCAGGCCCGCGATCCAGGCCCGGGCAGAGGCAAGGTCTTCGGCTGAGGGGTCGATCCAGACCCGTCCGCTGTCGCCGTCGACGATGGCGGTCGTGCCCGCCGCCAGGGCCAGAAGGCGTGCGCCCCCCGCGACGACCGAGGGCAGGCCCAGCGTGCGCGCGAGGATCGCACTGTGAGAGGTCGGGCCGCCCAGCGCAGTGGCAATACCGGCTACGCGGCCCGTATCCAGCGTCGCGGTATCCGAGGGAGAGAGATCGGAGGCGACGAGGATCGTCGGCTCATCGGGCATGTCTGCCAGCGAGCCGGTGGAAAGCGAGGAATCGATTTCGGCCAGCACGCGGCGACCGACGTCGTGAAGATCGGCGGCGCGCGCGGCAAGCACGGGATTGCCGAGCGCCGAAAGACGGCCCGCGACGCGCTCGACCGCGTTGTACCATGACCATGCGACGCCGTGCCCTTCGACCATGAGCTGGCAAGTGAGAGTGATGAGATCGGTATCGTCGAGCAGCTCGGTCTGCGCCTTGAAGATCGCGGCATCGCCCGCGCCAAGGCGGCGGGCGGTATCGTCGATCAGCGCCTTCATCTGGGCGCGGGTGCGCGACAGCGCCTCGTTCAACTGCGCCCCACCGGTGACCAGATCGACCGGCACGTCCGGCACGTCCAGCTCCTGCGCCGCAAGCACATGCACAGTACCGATGGCAAGGCCGGGGCTGGCAGCGACACCCGTGACCATTTCAGGAGTGCCGACCGGTTTCCAGCCACGGATCGGGGCGGCGGCCTTTTGCTCGGCCCGCTCGGCATCGCGCTTCTCGCGGGCCGACAAGTTGCGGGCGGTCTTGACGAGCGCATCCAGCGCGGACCGGGCGCCTTCTCCTTCGGCGCTGAAGACCACGGTATCACCCTGTTTCAGGCCCAGCTGCAGCAGCGAGATCAGGCTGCGCGGATCGGCGCTGTCACGGCCATGACGCACGCGCAGGCGGGCCTTTTGCGCCTTGGCCGTGTCGACCCAGGCCGAACCGGGGCGGGCGTGCAGACCGGAAGGGTAATCGACGACCCATTCGGCGGTCTGGGCCAGATCGCTGGCGGCGGGCTTGTCGTGCGCAGGCGCATCTCCCTCCAGCGCACGCACGATGGCCTGCGCATCGTCGGTGGCAATCAGCGCCTCCAGCTTCTCCTCGTCCTGAATCAGGCGAGTGAGGCGGCGCAGGATCGCGATGTGACTATCGGAGTTCGCGGCGATGCCGACCACGAGGCGCGCGCTCTGGCCCGGATTCCATTCGACGCCGTCGCGCAACTGCAGCACTGCGATCGCGTCATGCTGCACCATGGCGCGGTCTTCCTTCATCCCATGCGGGATCGCGACGGCGGAACCGAGGAAAGTATTGGCCACCGCTTCGCGCGACAGCATCGATTGGACATAGGCCGGATCGACCGCGCCGCCTGCGACCAGCAACTGACCCGCCTGGCGGATCGCATCCTCTTTCGAAAGCGCAGTTGCGCCAATCGCGACATGGGGTTGCGCGACCGCGCTCGGGGCGGTGTCTGCCAACATCCTTCTCTCCATTCTTCGTTCTACCATGAGAAAACGTTTTCTGAGCGAAATTGTCAAGAGCCCTTGTGAAAAACTGCCTGAACAGGCAATGGTAGCGCGACATAAAGGGCCGATGGCCTTACGGTGAGAGAACGTTTTCATGGCAGTGGGTATTCGCGACGTGGCGCTGGCGGCAGGGGTTTCCCCCGCCACCGTATCGCGTGTCCTGTCCGGCAAATCGGTCGATCCCGCGATGCGCGATGCAGTGCTGAAAGCGGTCGAGACGACGGGCTATCGCCCCAATCTGGCAGCACGGCGCCTGCGTTCACAGCATACCAACACCATCGGTCTGATCGTGGCGGACATACGCAACCCGTTCTTTACCGCCGTCTCACGCACGATCGAGGACATGGCCAGTCGGCAGGGCCTGCGGATCATCCTTTGCAACACGGACGAGGACCCGGCGAAGGAGGACGCCTATCTCGATCTGATGGAGGAGGAGCGGGTGACCGGTGTCATCCTTGCTCCTGCCCGCAGCGCGCGCCGGAGCAAGCCGCGCGACTTTCCCACAGTGCTGATCGACCGGACGATCCCCGGCGAAGTGTTCGACTGCGTGGTGCTGGACAATATCGCCATGGCCGATGCGCTCGTGCAACATCTGGCCCATCTCGGCCATCGCCGCATTGCCGGGCTGTTCGGCGCTGAAAGCAATACGGGGCAGGAACGTCGCAAGGGGTTCGAGGACGCGGCGGCCCGCCTGGGGATCGCCACCACCAGCCATGCCGTCCCGCATGCCCAAGGCGAAGCCGCGCAGATGCTGCACGACGTACTGGCACACGCGGATCGCCCGGATGCCATCGTCGCCAGCAATGGCGTGATGCTGATGGGTGTCTTGCGCGAATTGCGGGCGCTGGGTCTGCAAGTCCCGGCCGATATTGCTTTGGCTGGTTTTGACAACATCGACTGGATGGAATTTGTCGGCGAGGGGCTGACGGTCATCGAACAGCCTGTGGAAGAGATCGGACGCACGGCGATGACGATGCTGACCGATCGCATCGCGCATCCAGATGGTCCTGCGCGCAAAGTGGTGCTGCAAGGCCGCCTGATCGCTCGTGGATCGTCGGGCGCGCAAGCGATGAGGAAAACTGGCACGCAAGCCAAAGCCCGATGACAGGGGGCGGTGCAATCATCGTCAGCCCCGGTCGGTGCCGCGACGCTGCTCTGCCTCTCGCTCCACGGTGCGACAAGCGCTGGTCTTCAGACCTGCAATAGTGGTTCTTTAAGTTGATGAGCCTCGACTTTCGCCAAGGATCGTTCGGCCTTCGCGGCAGCCCAACCTCTGGCCGGCCCAAATGGCGACAAGGACCTTGACGTCGCTTCGGCATCGCCTAGCATCGTCTTCAATCAAGCAATGATCAAACGTCCGGGAGAGTTTCATCGCGACGCGCCTGTTGCAGGCGCGGGCCGGGAGACTGTTCATGTGGCGACGTTCGACGGGGTTGTTTGTCTGCGGGATTGGCCTCGTCACGTCAGTGCCCGCCCACGCGAAATTCTCACCCAAGACCGAATTGGTCCGCTGCGGGAAAGACGACTGCCTCCGCGTCTCGGGCCATCGCGAAGAAGCAAGTCACGTCATCAGCCTCAACGGCGTGCCCGTGGCCGCAGAAGGCAAGAACGACTGGCGTGTCGACCTGCCCATCGATGCCGTGCGCAAAATGTGCGGTCCCCGGGCCCAGGCCATCGAAGTGACCCTGCGCGATCCACAAACTCGCCGCGAGAGCTTGGCGCGCGCGCGGCTGCCGATCGGGTTGCTTGGCGATAGCTCCAAGCTCGCGGCCATCGAAATTACCGCGTTCTGATTCAGCGCGTCTTTCCTGATGACCCTTGTATGTCGGCTGATCCCGGCATATTTGCGGGTGCAACCGCCGGAGAGCGGTTTGATGAAAATGCAGGAGAGAACGATGCTCAAAACCGGCTTTGCAGCCCTGGCCGTGTGCGCACTTGCGACGCCAGCGCTCGCCGATACTCCACAGGATCCTTTCGCTCAGCAGCAAGTGACGCTGCGTCTCGACGGGCTCGACCTTGCCACCGTGGACGGCCAACAGCGCCTTGCGATCCGGATGGACGCGGCCGCTCGCGCGGTCTGCGGGGATGGCCTGGATACCGTGCATCCTTATGCCAACGCGCGCGCCCAGGAATGCCGTGCCGAGGTTTTGGCACGAACCCGCGACCAGATCCAGGCGAGACTGGCAAGTCGCGATCGCGGCGTGACTTTGGCTATGAGGGACTGAAGCGACACGCGATGCGGGGCCGGGCTTGAAGCATACAGGCCCCGCGTCGCAGGCCTCGCTGGAAGAGCTTGAGCGGAGCGCGAGAGCCGCGCTGGCGCAAGGCGACCTGCTGACCGCGACCACTGCGGCAAAAGCGCTCGTGTTGCAGGACCGGGACCGGCCCGGGGGCTATTTCCTTCTTGGCATCGCGGCTGCCGAAATCGGTCAGTTCGACAAGGCAGTGCCCTTGCTCGGGGCGGCGGTCGAACGTGGGCCGCAGGCCGAGCATTTGGCGCAGCTCGCCCGCGTACTCAGCTTGCTGCGCCGCGATGGCGAGGCTGCGAAGGCCACCCGCCAGGCTTTGGCGCTGGAGCCCGACGATCCGCACACGCTGGACACCATTGGCTGCGTGCTGACGCGGCTAGGCGATCACGAGAGCGCGGCCGGACTGTTTCGCAAGGCCGTCGCAGCCAAATCGGAAAACCTCGAGTATCGCTACAATCTGGCGGCCGCGAGCGGCTTCATCGGCGACGTGGCGGAAGCCCGGGCGCAGTACGAGGCCATCGTCGCGGCTGACGCGTGCAATGCGCGCGCGCACTACGGGCTGGCGCTGCTGTCTCGTCAGACGCCACAGGCCAACCACGTCCCGCGGCTGAAGGCGGCGCTTGTCCGGGCCGATAAGCAGGACGACGCGCTGCGGATTCGCTATGCTCTGGCCAAGGAGCTCGAGGACTTGGGCGAGCCCGAAGCCTTCGATCATCTTCGGGCCGCGAACGATCGACACAAACGGAAGATCCAATACGAATTCGCCCAGGATGCAGCGATCTTCGACGCGATCGAGACGCTGTTCGCCGGTTCGCCTCCCGCTCTCGCGTCAGGGCCGGGCAATCCCGAAGCATCGCCGATTTTCATAGTCGGCATGCCGCGCACCGGGACGACGCTGGTCGACCGGATCCTGTCGTCGCACTCGCAAGTGGGCTCGGCCGGCGAGCTGCAGGCCATGCCGCTGGCCGTGAAGCGGCTTGCCCGGACCACGTCGCGGACGGTGATCGATCCCGAGACGGTCGCTGCCAGCGGTGGGATTACGCCGAGACGGATCGGTGACGCCTATCTGGCAGAGGCCGCCCACCATCGACCCAAGGCGACGCCTCGTTTCACCGACAAGCTGCCCGCAAATTCCCTCTACGTGGGCCACATTGCGCGCGCGCTGCCCAATGCGCGCATCGTTTGCCTGCGCCGCAATCCGATGGACACGGTCTGGAGCAACTACAAGAACCTGTTCGCCAGCCAGTCGGGGTTCTACGCCTATTCGTACGACCTCATGGATACGGCGCGCTATTACGCCCGGTTCCACCAGTTGATGGCGCTGTGGGATAGGCTGTTTCCGGGCAGGGTGCTCCAGCTTTCGTACGAAGAACTGGTAGGCGATCAGGTAGCTCAGACGCAGCGCTTGCTCGATCATTGCGGGCTCGACTGGGAAGACGCCTGTCTCTCGTTTCACGAAAACCGGTCCGCAGTGGCGACGCCGAGCGCCGCGCAAGTGCGTCGCCCGCTCAACGCCGACGGGATCGGGCAGTGGCGCCGGCACGCGCGACAGCTCGAACCTGTGCGCCAGTGGTTCGAGCAGCAGGGCATTACGCCAGACTGAGAGTCTCCAAGCTTTGGCTTCTTGAGACCACAGAAACGACAAATCGAAAACGGGGCACTTGCCGATGATGCGGCGAGTGCCCCGCTCCCTGCGAGTTACATCGTCGTCGGATCAGTACTTGATGCGCGCCTCGATCCCGACGGTGCGCGGTGCGATCGGCACCTGACGATAATAGCGCAAAGCCACTCCGTCATTCAGACCGATGCGGGAGCGGTCGTTGGTCACTGCGGTGATCGCGTACTTGTCGAAGATGTTGTTGGCCCACAGGCCAATGCTGTACTTGTCCCACTCGTAACCAAGCGATGCCCGGTGCGTGGTGTAGCTTGGGATCAAATCGCCGAATGCGCGATCATAGCCCAAACGAGACACGACATTTCCGCGATAAACGGCGGTCCAGTTGGCGATCAGATTGCCCACCCTGAGCGGCGCAGAATAAGTCACGCCGAGGCTGCCGGAATTCTTGGCCGAGCCCGGCAAGCGATCGCCATCGAGTGCGGGGAGCTGAATCGGCGAGCTGGGATATTCGCCGGGCGGGTCGTTCACCGGAATGATCGAGGGGACATCCTGCGTCAATTTCGCATCGAGATAGGAATAGACGCCCCGGATCGTGAGCTCGGGTACCGGCCGGATGGTGAAGGATGTCTCGACACCTTGCGCCTTGGCCTTGCCGCCGTTCACGGTAATGCCAGTGACGCCGTATGTCGTCGCGGAGTCGACCTGGATCCCGTCCCACTTGATCTGGAAGACGTTCAAGTTGAGCGACAGGATATTGTCGAACAGTTGCGCGCGCACGCCAAGCTCGATGTTCTTCGTCCGATCCGGCCCATACTGAATTTCATTGGGCAGCGCGCAGATGATCTGCGGACCCTCGTACTGCGTCGGATCGGTCGGAACGCCCTCGGGACACGGCGCGACTCGGTTCGGACCGCCGATGCGATAACCCTTGCTGTACGTGCCGTAGAGCAGGAGGCCCGGGGTGACGTCGAAGGACGTATTGATCTTCCAAACCCAGCCGTCGTCGCCCGCGTCGCCGCCGTTGACGGGCAACTCGCGCGGATCGATCGGATCGCCCAGGAACGGCAGCGCCGCGGCACCGGCGATCGTCGAGTCGTAGTCGAAGTAGCGGGCGCCACCCGTGACCTGCCATTGCGGGATGATCTGGAACGAGGCTTCACCGAAGATCGCCTTTTCCGTCACCTTCGACTGAATGTAGCTGACGTATTCGAGATATTCCGGATTGCTCTCGGGATCACCCCAGGGATGGTTGGGCAAGCGTTCGGCATAATCGCTGCGGTACTTGTTTTCGTTGTAGAAGCCGCCGACGACCCAGCTCAATGGTCCGCCATGGCGTGAGACGAAGCGGATTTCGGCGTTCTTCTGCTTTCGCTTGGTATCCTGCTGAAAGTAGCCTGCAAAGGCGGGAAACAGCTCGTAACCATAATCGAGATCGAGAAGCAGGTCGGTCACGTCGCCCAGCCCGTCATACTTGGTCTCGGTGTAGGCGCCGGTCGCGACGATATCGAAGATGTCCGCGATGTTGGCGTTGACCTCGGCGCTGCCGAGATGCGCATGGCGGTCGGCGGGCTCCGGGAACCTCGTGGCGTTCTCGTATCTTCCGGTGCCGAGCACGCCGAAGCTGTTCGAGGATGCGCCACCCGTCTTGGTCTGCTGATAGGCGTACGTCAGCGTGAGCTTGAGGTCCTCGCTCGCCTGGAACAGCAATTGGTTTCGCGTCGTCCAGGTTCGCTCGTAGTTCACGTCCTTCTCGCGGTAGAGATTGTCCGCAAAGCCCTGCTGCGTGACTTGGTTGGGGCCATCGGGCTGAGGCAGCGAAACGCCCGGTTCAAGCACCAGCAAGGGATTGTCGATAAAGCCCGGATCGAAATAATAGCCGAAGACCGAGCGAAACGCGATGTGGTCCTGAACGATCGGCAGGTTGATCATGCCATCGGCCTGAACGCCGAAATCGTCACTATGCGAGCGGGCGTACAAGCGACCGTGACCCTCGGCTTCCACACTGGTCACGTTCGGCCGATTGGGAATGTACCGGATGGCACCCGCCAACGTGCCGAGGCCGTAGAGCGTGCCTTGCGGCCCGAGGAGAGTTTCGACGCGCTCGAGGTCGAGCAGCTTGAAGTCGTAATAGAGCGGGACTTCGCCGAGATAGATGCCCAGAGCATCGTCGTAGTTGGTTCCGAAGTCGTCGACGTCAGAGGCATTCAGGCCGCGCAGGACGATGGAACCGGTCGTTCCGCCGCCCGTATCGGAAATCGTCACGCCGGGCGTGAAATCGGCGATGTCGCGGACATCGTCGATCCGCTGGCGTTCCAGCTCGTCGGAGCCGAGCGCGGTGATGTTGATCGGGGTGTCCATCAAGGTCGTGGCGCGACGCGTGGCGGTCACGATGATCGCATCGTCGCCGAACTGATCATCGCCTGCCTGCGCAGATCGTCCCATGCTGGCATCCTGAGCCATCGCAGGACCGGCAAGTATTGCGCCGGAAAAGCACGTTGCGGACAGCAACGCGACTTTGAGCGACATGCGGTCTTTCATGTAGTTGCCCCTCATTTATGAAGTTTCCGCACACGCAAGAAGCGCGACGGGTCCCGGTGTAGGATTTGCTGTTATTCGATTGGAACTTGCTCGAAGCGGCCCGCGCAGGTGGTCGCGGCGGTCGAGGTCGATGGCTGGCAGGGTGTCAGCGCCCGGAAGGCAGGCGCTGGCTCCTCGTCTCCAGCCTGACGTCATCGGCGCGTCTCGGATGAGGATCGCAGCATGCCGTTTGAAAGCTCGAATTTCTCGAGCAGGGGCTGGAACGGGAACAGGAACTGCTCCCGGATCGACAAGCGCCTGCGCTCATCCTGGCCGACGATGCTGGATTCCCCTTCGCGATATGTGCCGAAGAGGCGATCGAACAGGATCACCGAGTTGCCGTAGTTGCACCGCGTATCCTCGTAGCTGAGCGCAGTATGGTGCAGACTGTGATGGCGGATCGTGGTGAAGGCGTAGGAATAGAACAGGGGCGGATTGGAGCGGATGTTGGCGTGGGCATAGCCCGAGATCACGCCGAGTACGTTGAGCCCGCAGAATAGCGCGGGCGTCGCCACATCGAACAGGGCCACGACGCTCAGGCTGATGAGAAAAAGCTCGATCGGGTTGCCGACGAAACCCTTCATCGCGTTCAGCTGGGTGAGATGATGATGCGGAGCATGGGTCAGCCACAGCGGCAGCCAGTCGTGCATCGCGCGGTGCATCCAGTATTGACCGAACTCGATAAGGAAAACCACGAGAGCCACTTGCAGCACGGACGGCATCTCCATGACCCATGGCGTGGTGATGCCGAGACGGTCCTTGAGCGCGGCCAGCTGTCAACGGCGGAGTAAAAGTCGTCCATTAGGCGGAGTAAAACCAGGCCACTTGATCCGGGTGTTGGCGAGCGCCGTGAGGGCGTAGCCCGAGCGGGGGTCGCCAACACCCGGATTGTCATTT
>NZ_WRPO01000039.1 GCF_009746585.1 Novosphingobium aquimarinum | reverse complement strand
TCGGGCAATCAGATCATGGGGGGCATGCCCCCCATGATCTGATGATCAAACAGGCGGCATGAACGACAACCGGGATTAGCTTAACTCAGCCGCCAAACTGTCCAAGAACGCGGGACCACCTCATGCAGCGCCGGTTCATCTCGCTGCGCTGACTGCGGGCGGCCTTGTCACCAGCGGTCCGTTTGCTGGCACGACCTTCTTCGGGCCGGGTGTTTACCGGCCGGTCCAGCGCGGGAATCCGACGGCTTCACCGTCATTCACCACGGGGGAAAGCGATTTCGTCGACTTCCCCCTCGATCGCCATCAGGGCGCGCCGCAGAAGACTTCGACCGCATTCGGACGAATTGCGTACGATGTGACCGACGACGCCAAGGTCTACACGCTTCTCAATTTAACGAGAAACACGATCGACTTAGAAACCACGAGTCCGTCGATCTTCGGGGCAACGTTTTTTAGCGGAAACCCCTATCTGCCACAGCCGCTGCAGGACCAGCTGACGGCAACGGGTACGTCTCAGTTCACGGTGAACCGTCTCCTGCTCGATGCTGGCTATATCCGCTCGCATGAGAAGCTTGAAGGGTATAACTGGGTTACCGGCGTTCGAGCGAAGCTGGGGCGGTTTAGTCTCGATGCTTCCTATCAGACGGCTAAGAACGTCATGACGGCGGACAGCACGGGCAATGTGGACGCGGCACGGTTTGCTGCCGCCCGCGACGCGGTACGCGACAGCAACGGTAATATCGTGTGCCGTCCCACCCTGGATGCCGATCCGGCCGTGCGGTCTCGCTACGCCGATTGCGTACCACTCAACTTTTTCGGCACTGGCGCCGCTAACCCCGCCGCGTTGGACTATATTACCAGCGGCACATCCTCTTATCGCGCGACAAACCGCTATGATGGTGTCAACCTGTCGCTTTCCGGTGACTTATTCTCGCTTTGGGCAGGCCCAGTCTCTTTTGCCATAGGTGGTGAACACCGTGTGCAAAGCTTGAATGTAACCAGTAACTCCGATCCGGCAGCTCCAGTCGATATCACCGGTTTGCGGGGTATCGCGGCGACGACCGGACGATTCATTACAAACAATACAGGCGTGGGCGGCGGCAAGTTCACGGTCAATGAAGTGTTTGGCGAGATCGGTATTCCGATCCTGAAAAATCAGCGGTTTTTCGAATCCCTAGACCTTAACGGCGCGGTTCGCCTCACTGATTACAGCACAAGCGGGACGGTCACCACTTGGAAGGTCGGCGGAACGTGGGAGCCGATTGACGGGCTCCGCTTTCGTGCGACAAGATCTAGAGACATCCGCGCACCCACATTGTGGGACCTGTTCCAGGGAGAGCAGCAGCAATTCATTAATTTCTTTGACGTGCATACCAACATCTCAAGTCTGATCCCGCAAGTCGGCAGCGGCAATGCTGCATTAAAGCCCGAAATCGGCGACACGACTAGCGTGGGCGTAATCTTCCAACCGCGCTTTCTGCCGGATTTCAGCCTGTCGGTCGACTATTTCAATGTGCGTGTGCGCAATGCGATTCAGCAGATCAGTCCCATTGTAGCAAATCAGGAGTGCGAAGCCTCGGGTGGGGCCGCTCCCAGCTGCGCGCTGATCATCCGGCCCGGGCCTTTCAGCGATCGTTCACCAGGCAACTTCCCAACATCGGTGCGAACGGCCCCGGCCAATATTGCCGGGCTGTGGACGCGGGGCTTCGATGTAGAAGCGAACTATCGCGCAAGGTTTGGGGAAGACACGCTGACTGCCCGACTGGCCGCGACCTATGTCGATTCGTTCCGTACGAAAGCAAGCAGCACGCAGCCCACGATCGAATATGCCGGTTGGACAGAAAACGATGGCTTGGCCAAGCTGCGTGCGTCGCTCAGCCTTAACTACCAGCACGAAAAGCTATCGGTTTTCGTGCAGGAGAGAATGATCGGCAGCCTGAAGCGTGGACCGGTGGATCAATGGGCGGAGCCCAAGCTGCCGGCGACATTCTATACCGATGTTAATCTAGGTTATGATATCGCCGACAAGACCGAAGCGTTCTTCAATGTGCAAAATCTATTTGGCCAAGATCCTCGTTATATCGGCGCGGGCAACACGCCGGGTTTGATCGTTCCGACCTTGCCCGGCGTCTACGACTTGGTGGGACGAACCTATACGGCAGGCGTGCGCTTCAACTTTTGAACGGGTTGATTATTCAAAGGACAGTTTATGCGTCTCAATCATTTCCCTCGTCTCATGCTGAACGGCGCGGCGGCAGCATTCGTGCTGTCATCAACTTGCGGTGTCGGCCTAGCGCAGCCAGCGAACAAGCGGGCCATTCCTGCTCAGCCCACGATGTTGTGCGACATCGATGCCTTCACGCCGCCCCCCGGTGTGACGATCGTGTCGGTCCATCAACGTTTCGATCCCGTGCCCCTGTGCCGTGTGCAGGGGTTCGTGACAACGACTGATCCAGGACCCAACAAAGTCGGCTTCTTGATTTCGATGCCGACCACGTGGAATGGGCGTTATCTTATGATGCCCCCAGGGGGCTCCGCGGGCTATCTGATGGAGCCTCAGGAGAGCCGCTTGAAGGAAGGCTACATATTTGCCACGACCGACAAGGGATCGCACGCCCCGACCGGGGTCGACAACCGGTTCCGCGCTAGCGAGGCGCGCAGCACCGATTATGCTCATCGTGGCGCGCACGTAGCCACGGTCGCCACCCAGGCAATAGCCAGAGAGTATTATGGCGGGCGTATGATGATCCGCTATATTCAAGGATGTTCGGGCGGGGGAGTCAGTGCGCAAACTGAGGCCGAGCTTTATCCTGAAGACGCCGACGCGTTTATTATCGGGGCGCCGGCGCCCAACGACTTCATCATGACCTATTGGGGCTACATCGCGAGCCATCTCTACCGCAATCCGGCAAGCTGGATTTCAGAGCCAGAGCTCAAGCGCATCGGTGAAGTCATCGTATCGCGCTACGATGCCGCCGACGGGGCGCGTGACGGCGTCGTGCTGAATCCATCCGATATCCGGATAGAACCCTCGATGTTCCCATTCCTCAGCGCCGCGCAATTCTCGACGCTCAAGATACTGGTCGATGGTTTACCCAACGTGCCGGGCGGGCCGGATGTGCATGTCCCCGGGTTCTGGCTTACCAACCCTGAAAAGCTAGGCGCGGCCCTATTAGGTAGCGCGCCTCCGCCTTGGACTAAGGCAACACAGCCCATCCTCTTCGGCGCCGTTGATGACCGTGTACGCGCCTTTCGCGGTAAGGATTTCAACCTGCTCACAGACATGAACTACAACAGCGTCGATGATCTGACCAAGGAATATGCAGGCGTGATGCGCTGGAAGGCGGCCAACCGCCCTCCGACGCCGGCAAATCTGGGACGGGCCCGGCAGCTTGGCAAGAAAGTCCTGCTCTGGCACGGGAATGCTGACAACCTGCTGCCACCCCTCGGGGCGCAATCGTACGCTGAGCAGGTTCGCACGATCTTTCCCCAGCAGGGTCAAGATTTTTTTCGCGCCTTCATGATTCCTAACCTGCTCCATTGTGCCGGCGGACAAGGAGCGCCCGCCGATACGCCCGACCGTATGCTGGAAGCGGCAGTAGCGTGGGTAGAGGAAGCCAAGGCTCCGGACAGCCTGGTGCTGACGACGGCGCTCCCCGACCAGACCACGCCCAGCGGGGAAGGCGATGAAATTGCCAGGTCTTACCGCGTCTGCCCGCTACCCATGCGCGCCCGCTATACCGGGAATGCGGCGTCTCAGGCGGAGATTGCGGACGCGCGCTTTTGGACATGTCGTTGACCCCAATCCGAGTAAAGGGAGTCTGGGGCTCAACCATGTTCATACAAGTCTTACGAAAAGGGACGCCGAGCAACGCATCTGACCAAAACACCAGTGTCGCACAGAGACACGAGCATTGAGCTTAAAGACTGACAGTGCAGTCGCACATGTGTTTCAAGCCGCCATTGACCCGCGGCCTGGGCTACAGCGACGGTGCAAAAAGGCGGTCAGCCGCCGTTCAATCCGGTCGCTATGTTGAAGGTGCGGGTGGTTCAGGCGCAGCATAATCTCTTCGATGCGCGGACGGGGTTCATAATCCGCGACCGCCTGAGCTGGATACGTTTCTTCGGCTTCTTTCTGGCCGGCTCGATGCCCTATGAGAATACCATCCCAGGGGGGCAAGACATGTTCAGAGACATTACCTACGCCTGAAACACCCATCCCGATAGTCGATGCATGCCCCCCTTCTGGCATCGTCATCCGACGATCGAAAGGCCGCGATCTGGGAAGGTCCCGCCGATGGTGCGGATGGCGCAGGAACCGGCAGCAGCCGACCAAAGTCAGTCGTTCCGGTCAGCCGCCGCGAACGTCCGCTCGTGACATAGGCTGGCGATGAACTGCTTCGAAGGGGACCGGAAGGAGAGCGCCCTAAATGCGGACACGAGCGACGTTGTCGTGCTAACCTGCAAGCTGCCATTTGTTCGGGTTAGCGAACGCCGTTCGATGGATTTGCCTACTCCGCCGCTCCACCGCCCAGGGCCACGAACAGCGTCGCGCGGTTCTGCAGCCATGCGCGCTGGGTCGCGAGGACCTGCTGACGGGCACTGAACAGGTTGCGCTCCGCATCGAGCACTTCGAGGTAGTCGGCCACGCCCTCGCGATAGCGCAGGCGGGCGATGCGGGCGATCCGCTCCTGCGCCTCGACCGCGCGTTCCAGCGTCGCCACCTGCTCGGCCAGCCAGCGACGGCCCGCTAGCGCATCCGACACCTCGCGGAAGGCGCCCTGCACCGTGCGGTCGTAATTGGCGACCTGTTCCACCTCCAGCGCCTGCGCGAGGTCGAGATCGGCCTCGCGCGCACCCCAGTCGAAGATCGGCAGCGAGATCGTCGGGCCGAAGCTCCAGCCGAAACCGTCACCCGAGAACAGCCCGTCGAGGCTGTCCGAGGAGAACCCGGCATTCCCGGTCAACGATATGGTCGGGAAGAAGGCCGCCCGCGCGGCGCCAATATTCGCCCGAGCTGCGCGCAATTGCTCCTCCGCCGCGATAATGTCGGGCCGGACGAGCAGCAGATCGGACGGCAAACCCGCTGCGAGACGGCGCTTGTCGCCCTGCGCTGCAAGCGTGAGGCCGTCGGGCAGGCCTTCGGGCACCTGCCCGCCGACCAGCACGGCAAGCTGGTTGCGCAGCCGCGCAAGCGCCAGCCGCTCGCTGGCGAGTTGCTGTTCGGCCTGCGTCAGCAGCGTTTCGGCCTGCCGGTAAGGCAGCGCCGAGGTCACGCCGTTGTCGAGCCGCAGCTTGGCGATCCGCAGGCCTTCGCGGCGACTCTCGGCGGTCGCCTCTGCGAGGGCGATCTGTTCTTCGGTCTCTACGATCTCGTAATAGGTCGTCGCCGTGTCCGCGATCAGCGAGAGGTAGAAGGCCCGCTGCGCTGCGACCGTGGCGAGGTATTCGGCGCGTGCCGCATCGCTCAGGCTCGCGAGACGTCCCCAGAAGTCGAACTCGAAGCTGCTGACGCCGACGCCGACGTCGAACCGGTTGAAGGTCACCGCGTCGGGCGCGCCTTCGACGTCGCCGGTATCGAGCGAGGGATTGACGCCCAGCGGCTGGCGCGTGCGCGTCCCGCTCGCATTGGCGACCACTGTGGGCAGCTTGCGGCTGTCCTGGATGCGGTAACGCGCACGGGCCTGTTCGATCCGCGCGGTCGCGGCGAGCAGATCGCGGTTGTTCTCCAGCGCGCTGCCGATCAGTTGTACGAGGCGAGGATCGGTAAACCAGTCGCGATAGGAAAGTTGCGAGGCAACCACCTCTCCATCCGGGCGATAATCCGGATCGAAGGCGGGCGCGGTCGCCGCCTCGGGGCGGACATGCTCGGGCGCCATGCTCGCGCACCCGGCGAGGCCGGTGGATAGGAGAGCGAGGGCCATGAGGCGTTTCATCACGCTTTCTCCCCTTCGGTCTGCGAGCCGGACTGTTCATCCGCCGCACCTTCCATGTGTCCGGCAGCATGCGGTTGCTTGCGGCTCACGCTGCGGCGAACCAGCAGGTAGAGCATCGGGATCATGAAGATGCCGAGCACGGTCGCCGCGATCATGCCGCCCATCACCCCGGTGCCGACGGCGATCCGGCTGGCCGCGCCGGCGCCACTGGCGAGGACCAGCGGGACCATGCCCATGGTGAAGGCAAGCGAGGTCATGATGATCGGGCGCAAGCGCAGCTTGGCGGCGGTCTTCACCGCCTCGATCCGGCTTAGCCCGCCTTCCTCCTCCTCGATTGCGAATTCGACGATCAGAATCGCGTTCTTCGCAGCAAGGCCGATGATGGTGATGAGGCCGACGTTGAAATAGACATCCGCCGGCAATCCCCGCAACATCGAGAACAGTACCGAGCCCAGCACGCCCATCGGAACGATCAGCAGCACGGCGAGCGGCACCGCCCAGCTTTCGTAAAGCGCGGCGAGCACCAGGAAGACGATCACGACAGACAGGCCCAGCAGCAGGCCGATCTGGCCGCCCGCCTGCTTTTCCTCATAGGAGATACCAGTCCACTCGAAGCCGATGCCCGGCGGCAAATCGCTCGCGAGCTGCTCCATCTCCTTGAGCGCGTCACCAGAGGATTTGCCCGGTGCTGCCATCCCCGACAGCGTCATCGCGGGATAACCGTTATAGCGGGCGAGGCTCGCGGGCGCAGCCGACCAATCAGCCTTGGCGAAAGCGCTGAATGGGACGAGCTCACCCTCTGCATTGGGAATGCGCAGCGCCAGAACATCTTCGGGCGTCATGCGATAGGGCGTGTCCGACTGAACCAGCACCTGCAACACGCGGCCCTGAAGGTTGAAGTCGTTCGCGTATGCAGACCCGAAGGTGATCGAGAGGGCTGCATTGACGTCGGCCAGAGAGAGCCCGAGTGCGCGCGCTTGTACCCGGTCGATATCGATCGTGACCTCGGGGCTCGGCCCCTGATCCTCAGGCCGCAGGTTTGCGATCAAGGGGCTTTGCGAAGCCGTTCCCAAGATCTGGTCACGCGCGGCCATAAGCGCCTTACGTCCGACGCCACCGCGGTCTTGTAGCTTCATGGTGAAGCCACTCGCCTGGCCCAGAGCGGGGATCGCCGGCGGCTGGATGACGAACGCGATGGCCTTGTCCAGCTGGCCGAACCTGCCCATCGCCTGGCCGAGCAGGCCTTCAGCACTGCTCTCTTCGCCACTGCGTTCCTTCCACGGCTTGAAGGTGGTGAAAACTGTTGCGTAGTTCTGACCCTGTCCGAAGGGGCTGAAGCCACGAATCATCACGGTCTGCTCGACCTCTTCGCGGCCCATCCAGAAGTCCGTAATCGGGTCCGCCGCATCGGTCAGGCGCTCGTCTGTGGCTCCCGGCGGGGCCTGGACGACGGTCAAGAGGAAACCCTGATCTTCGGTCGGAAGAAACGCGGTGGGCAGGCGCATGAACAAGAGCACCGTCACCAGTCCCAGCGCGACGAAGACTGCGAAGGCGCGCCAGGGGCGAGACAGGATATGGTCGTTGGTACGGCCGTACTTTTCCTGCATCCGCGCAAACCAGCGGTTAAAACCGGCGAAGAACCGCGAAGAGAAATTTCGCACACGCGCCCAACGACCTCGCCAGCCCGGCTGTGCCTCTGCTTCCTTGTCGATCTCGGGCTCGGTCGAATGATCGTGATCCTTCTCGATCGGCTTCAGGAAGGTCGCGCACAAGGCGGGGGTGAGCGAAAGGGCGAGTACAGCCGAGAAGAAGATCGAGATCGCCAGCGTGACGGAAAACTGGCGATAGATTCCGCCCGTCGATCCGGAGAAGAACGCCATCGGCAGGAACACCGCGATAAGCACGGCGGTGATACCGATGATCGCGCCGGTGATCTGGCCCATCGCCTTGCGGGTGGCCTCCAGCGGCGGCAGGCCTTCCTCGCGCATGATCCGCTCGACGTTCTCGATGACGACGATCGCATCGTCGACCAGGATGCCGATGGCCAGCACCATGCCGAACAGCGACAGCACGTTGATCGAAAATCCGAATAGCCACAGGCCCAGGCAGGCACCTGCAAGCGCGATCGGCACTACCAGCGTCGGGATAAGCGTAGCGCGCCAGTTTTGGAGGAACAGGAACATGACGAGGAACACCAGCACCATCGCCTCGACCAGCGTCTTTCCCACCTCTTCGACAGAGGCCTCGATGAAAGGCGTCGTATCGTAAGGAGTTGACCAGCTGACATCGCCCGGCAGCCCCGGCGCGATTTCGTCCATCCTGGCCTTGACCCCTTCCGCCGTCGCGAGCGCATTGGCCCCGGTGGCCAGCTGCACGGCGAGAATCGCCACCGGCTCGCCGTTCAGTTCGGTAGAAAAGGCGTAGGTCTGCGCGCCAATCTCGACTCGCGCCACTTCGCCAAGCCGGACCACTGCCGCGCCGCTGTCGGCCCGCAGGATGATATTCTCGAACTCCTCGACGGTCGAAAAGCGCCCCTCGGTGGATATCGTCGCGGTGATCTGCTGGCCCTCTTCGAGCGGCTGAGAGCCGATCGCACCCCCGGCGGTCTGCGCATTCTGTTCACGAATGGCAGAGAGCACGGCGGCGGGCGAAAGATTGTAGGATGCCAGCGCATCGGGATCGAGCCATATCCGCATCGCGTAGGGCGAACCGAAGAGCGTGATGTCTCCGACGCCGTTGACCCGTCGCAGTTCGTCGATCACCTGATTGGTGGCGAGATTGCCCAGATCGGTTGCCGATAGCGCACCATTCTCGGACGTCATCGCAACCATCATCAGAAAGCCGGAATTGGCCTGGCGGACCGTTATGCCCTGCTGGCGCACTTGTTCAGGCAGACGCGCCTCAACGGTGCTCAGACGATTCTGAACCTCGGTCTGCGCGATATCGATATCGGTCCCGGCCTCGAACGTGACCGTAATCGTGGCGCGCCCGTTGGAGCCGCTCGACGAGGCCATATAAAGGAAGCCGTCGACGCCGTTGAGCTGTTGCTCGATCACCTGGGTGACGTTCTGCTCCAGCGTTTCGGCGTTGGCGCCGGGATAGACCACGGTGATGGTGAGAGAAGGCGGGGCAACTTCTGGATACTGCTCGATCGGCAGCGCACGCAGGGCTATGATGCCAGCCAGGAGGATGCCAAGGGCAACGACCCACGCGAAGATCGGCCTGTCGATGAAAAAGCGGGCCATGACTTACTCCGCTCCCGTCGCGCGGGCGGAGGCTTTGCCGGACGGCTTGGCCGAGGGCTTCGCGGCGGGTTTGCGACCGGTCGGTGCGTTGGCGATCTTCACCGGAGCGCCGGGGCGGATTTTCTGCAGGTTGCTGACGATCACCACGTCGCCGGGCTGGAGCCCGCTTTCGACGATCCAGCTGCCGTCGACCATCGCGCCCAGCTTAACCGGTCGCACCGCCGCCTGGCCATTGCCATCGACGATGAATACCGATCCGCCGTTCTCGGTCAGAGAGACCGCGCGCTGAGGGACCATCATGCCGTTCTGGATCGCACCCGCGTAGATCTGCGCGCGGACGAATTCGCCGGGCAGCAGTAGGCCGTCGGGATTGGGAAATTCGGCGCGCAGTTCCACCGTCCCGGTCTGCCGGTCGACCGAGAAGGCGAGGAAATCGATATAGCCGGGCACGGGATATTCGGTGCCGTCCGAGAAGGTCAGACGCACCTCGACCCGGTCGTTGTCGTCGAGCTCGACGTCGCCGGCGGCGATCGCGCGGCGCAGTTTCAAAATCTCGCTCGCCGCCTGCGCGAACCCGACATAGACGGGCGACATCTGCTCGATCCGGGTCATCAGCGTGCCTTCGGCCTGGCTGACCAGAGCCCCTTCGGTCACCTGCGCTCGCCCGGCGCGCCCCGAGATAGGAGCGCGCACCGTGGTGTAGTTTAGCTGAAGCGATGCAGCCTCGAGCTGAGCGCGAATCTGCGCGACATTGGCTTCTGCTTCGCGCGCGGCAGCGAGCGCAGCGTCGTATTCCTGGCCGCTGATCGCGTTCTCTTCCACCAGCGGACGATAGCGCTCGACCACCGCACGGGCATTGGCGGCGGTCGCCCGGGCGCGGGTCAGCGCGGCCTGCGTCTGAGCATAGCTGGCGCGCAGTTCGCGCGGATCGATCCGGAACAGCGGCTGGCCGGCGCGGACATCGGTCCCTTCCTCGTAAAGGCGCGCCTGCACGATCCCGGTCACCCGCGCGCGCACCTCGGCAGAGCGGACCGGTTCGACACGGCCCGGCAGTTCGATCACGTTGGGCACCGACTGGCGCGCCACCTCGATCGTCTTGACCGGAACCTCCTGCGGCGGAGGCGAGGGCACTGCGCCGGAACAGGCGGAAAGGAGGAGGCAAGCGGCCAGGCCGGCAAGGATCGGCTTCATGAGGGAGGGGCCTTCAGTCATATTGTGCAGGTGCGAAGTTTTGTGCAGGCGCGAAGGTGTAATAGTGATTACACCCTTGCCCCGCAACCCACTTTGATGGAAGTCTGAAAGGATGAGCGATGTTTCTGACTTCTGCCGTCTGGACCGCCGCAAGAAGGCGGTCTTCCAGGCCGCGCGCGCCCTGTTCGTGGAGCAGGGGTTCGAACGCACGACGCTCGGAGACATCGTCGAGCGGGCGGGAGGATCGCTAGCGACCGTCTACAAGGTCTTCGGCAACAAGGACGGGTTGCTGGAAGCCGTGGTGTTCGAAAAGGCGGCTTCGGGAGAGGAGATCATTCAGAAGATGGTCGCCGAAGGAGGCTCGCACGCGCAGATCCTCCACCGGATCGCCGAAGGCCTTCACGCGCATTTCCTCGATCCGGAAGTCGTCGCCCTCTTGCGGATCGTCATCGCCCGCAGCATCAACGACCGCGATTTTGCGAGCCGCTTCTTCGAACGGACCGCCACCAGCACGAAACGCGCGCTCAAGGTCGCCTTTGCCAATTGGCAAGAGCAAGGCGTGGCGATGGACGGCGAGCCGGAAACGCTGGCCGAGATATTCCTCGACCTGATCGTAAGCGACCTGCATGCCGAAGCGATTTCGCACGGCGTGGGCCTGCGCCATTCCAGCGAACGGTTACGGGCGCGAACCGAGTTTTTCCTGGCGGGTGCCAAGATAGCGAACCGCTGACCGGCCGCATCCGGCCCAAAGCACGAACCCGCTCCGCGGGAGGGTCGCTTGGGGTGAGGTAGTGAGGTGGTCCCGCGTTCTTGGACAGTTTGGCGGCTGAGTTAAGCTAATCCCGGTTGTCGTTCATGCCGCCTGTTTGATCATCAGATCATGGGGGGCATGCCCCCCATGATCTGATTGCCCGA
>NZ_WRPO01000038.1 GCF_009746585.1 Novosphingobium aquimarinum | reverse complement strand
TGACAATCCGGGTGTTGGCGACCCCCGCTCGGGCTACGCCCTCACGGCGCTCGCCAACACCCGGATCAAGTGGCCTGGTTTTACTCCGCCTAATGGACGACTTTTACTCCGCCGTTGACACTTCGGGATTTCGGTCCTGCCAGATCAGATGATATTGTCCATTCGAGGACGCGGCATGGGGGCCAAAGAAGTCGAGCGCCGGAATACGCACGAGGCCATGACTGAAGGGTTCGATTTCGAGACGGCGCATCCCTTCTGGTCTTCGCGTCTTGTCGTTGTCGGCGTCGTCTCTTAGCAATCGTTGTAGGAACCTCTTCATGGAGCTTGCCTTCCTGACGGGCGTTCACCGAATTCACGCCGCCGGTCCTGCATCAAAGTGTCAGCGCCGCATCGGATTGATCATGTACAAAGGCTGGTTCATAATCCTTAGCCAGAGCGCCGGATACGCCCACCTCGCGCAGTGCGTCGCGCCAGCCGTCGGCAATCTTGTACGCCATTTCCCGGATCGTCTGGCGCGTATCCTCTTCTGCTATCTCGAAGAACGGGGCGGCTTCGAGCGCAAGGTCGATCGATCGGTCATGCGCTCCACCTTCCATGATCGCCGTTTCCAGATGCGGATTGCGGTCGGGAGCCGGATTAACGTCGAAGACCGGCGATAGCCGCCATTGTCCGTTCCCCACATAGACGAAACCGTGGTTCTTGAGATGGTCATCCTTGTTCGAGACCAGGATCGTGAAAATGAGACGCCGATAGAGTTCCTCGAAATCCGCTTGTGGATTTGCTGAATGGCCACGCATGAAATCGATGATCTCAGTGTACGAGCCGTAATCGGTTCCGGTCTTGCCGAGCGCTGTTCGCGCCGAGATATAAGGAATACGCGCGCTTCCGCGCCGATCAAAACGTTCGATCAGCGCCACTGGAAAGGGCGAATCTTCGAGCTCCAGCCTGACATTTGGTGTGCGGATGCCGCAGTCATGCGCGAGCCGGAGCGTGGCAACTTCGACACGCTCGATCGGCCGCTGGTCGTGAACCGAAGTGAACTTGGCCATCCAGAGAGCGTCCCCGTCACGAACATTGGCCTTGGGCCGGGCACCGCCTGATCCGCCTGCACCGGCCAGCGCCTGCATCTCTTCCGCCGAGATTTCCTTGCCCTGTTCATAGGCCCGGGCGATCGCCGTGATGCTTTCGAGTTCGACCAAACGCGGCACGGCATCGGGCGCGTTGCCCCTGATGATTTCTCCATCGGCATCGAGAAAGCGCAAGGCGCCCTGCCGGCACATGTCGTCGCTTAGCGTGAGATATTCGAACTCGGAGAGGCCATTGCCATAAGCGCGTTCGAGGAGGCGACGCCCCCAGTCATCCGGCGCGGCATCCGAGAACACACCCGGCAGCGCGTCGCGCATGTGGCCCGGTCTGCCGGACGTGTGAAACGGACCTCCTTCGAGCGGCAGTGCTGGCTCGATCGCGAAGGCTTGCGGATTGCCGCTCCATTCCTGATCGTAGGTAAAGGTCGAAAACTGACGCGGCCCAGTTTGCGTGAAGCGCAATTGTCCGACCGGCGTCAGGCTCTCGCCAAGCGCGACCTGTGCGGAAAAATCGGCCATCAGAATGCCACGCCGTTCTGATCGGTGTCGTTACTCTCGTTCTCGAGAGACTGGTTTTTCCGCGAGCCGGCACGCCGGGTGCCAGCTGACGACTTGCCCCGGCGGGGCAACCGTTGGGCATCGAGCGCCATTCCAAGTTCGTCTTTGCGGACTTCGACCAGATCGGCCAGCCGGTCGGTAAGACCAAACACCACCAGAATGTCACTGAGCGTGCCTATGCCGACGCCAGGATCTCCTTTCTCCAGGCGGGCTATGGTACTTGGCGAAGTGCCCGCGCGCACGGCCAGATCAGCCACAGAGATGCCTCTGCGCAAGCGCGCGCTGCGCAGATCTCTGCCAAGCCGCTTAAGGGCGTTACCTGATTTGGGCGAGCTCATAACAATCATCCATATATGACGATAAATAACTCTCAATCGTTCATATATGATGAATTATGGATCCAATCAAGCAGGGCGACCTTCAACTCATCGCGTCCGAACAACATGCACGAATTTCAAACACGTTCTGGGCTGGCCTAGCCTTGAGCGTTGTCGATCGCAGCAAGCACATCGACAAGTTGCGCGCGCAGTCCGGACAACCCTACCGCCAAGACGAGATCGCGCCTGTCGGCGAGTTCGAGCACTGTCCTCAGGATCTGGTCGGAATGGCGCATCAGCACGACGAGATTATCCGAACTCGGGCTATTCTTGCCTTCAAACCAGTTCCGAACTGCCCGCTCGTTTGAATTTGTCAGTCTTGCGACAGTTTTGACCGATGACGCCAAGGCTCCAAACTCCGCCTTCAATGCGAGCGCGAGTGCTGCACTCAATGACGAAGGTGACAATTCAGGAAAACTGTTTCCGGATTTCGACCGAAGTTTTCGGTCCTTCTCGGTGAACGACATACGCCCGAACTCCAAATAATACATTCCAGAGTCAGAGGGTGTCATTTCTCGGTGACATGAAGAGCACTGGACCGATGCGGGCGAGCGAAGAACGAACTGAAGCAACGCATGAAGGACCGCTGATCCGGGCGGCGCAATATGTGCGCATGTCGACGGAGCACCAGAAATATTCCACCGAGAACCAAGCGGAAATCATCGCGCAATATGCAGCGCGGCGCGGCTTCGAGATCGTCAGGACCTACGAAGACTCGGGCAAGAGCGGTCTGAAGCTCGAAGGCCGTCTTGCGCTGCAGAAACTTATAGACGATGTGCGCACCGGCAATGCCGATTTCGAGGCCGTACTCGTCTATGACGTAAGTCGGTGGGGCCGATTTCAGGATGCCGACGAAAGCGCCTATTACGAGTTCATCTGCCGCGAGGGCGGAATCACCGTACACTATTGCGCAGAGCAATTTGAGAATGACGGAAGCCTGAGCGCAACGATCATCAAGAGTATGAAGCGCGCGATGGCTGGCGAATACAGCCGCGAACTCTCTGCCAAGGTCTTTACCGGACAGTGCCGCCTCATCCGGCTCGGCTACCGGCAAGGCGGACCGGCCGGCTATGGCCTGCGCCGGGTGCTGGTTGACGAGCATGGCGTTGTGAAAACCGAACTGGCGCGCGGCGAGCACAAGAGCCTGCAGACCGACAGAGTCATCCTGCAGCCGGGACCGCCCGAGGAAATCGAGATTGTCCGACGCCTCTACCGCATGTTTGTGGTTCAGCAGCGCAGCGAAAATGAAATTGCCGAAACCCTCAATGCAGAGGGTCTGAAGACCGATCTCGACCGAAACTGGACTCGCGGGACGGTCCATCAGATCCTGACCAACGAGAAGTATATCGGCAACAACGTCTACAACCGCATTTCCTACAAGCTTAAGGCGAAGCGTGTCGCCAATCCGCCCGATATGTGGGTTCGGCAGGACGGTGCTTTCGAGCCGATTGTCGAGCGCGATTTCTTCGATGCGGCCCAGCGCATCATCCAGGCCCGCTCGCGGCGTTTCACTGATCAGGAATTGCTCGAACGGCTGTCCAGCCTGCTGGCGGACAAGGGCTGGCTTTCGGGCATGGTCATCGACGAGCTTGAGGACATGCCGTCGAGTTCGACCTTCCGGCATCGCTTCGGAAGTCTGAACCGCGCCTATGAGCTTGTCGGCTACACGCCTTCGCGCGACTACAGCTATATCGAGATCAACCGGGCTCTGCGAGTCATGCATCCTGATATCGTCAACTCCGTTATCGGCGATATCGAAGCACAAGGCGGCACGGTGGAGCGCGATCCCCTGTCCGATCTGCTACGCATCAATGACGAGTTCACAGCAGCGCTTGTGATCGCCCGCTGCCACGTTTCTCCGGCAGGCGGATTGCGCTGGAAGGTTCGGTTCGACAGCGGCCTGCGCCCCGACCTCACCATCGCGGTCCGGATGGAAGACGATAACCGGACAATCCGGGACTATTATCTCTTCCCTTGGCTCAACCTCAGCCAGACGCCAAAACTCCGGCTGGCACCGGACAACGGCATTCTGCTCGACGCCTTTCGCTATGACAGCCTCGATGCCTTCATCGAACTGACCCGCCGATCCTCTCTAGGGAGGGCGGCATGAGCGCCGAAACCCCCGAAATCAGGCAAGTGCCGATCGATCTCATCACCGTGCTCAACCCCCGTGCGCGCAACAAGCGCGTCTTCCAGGAACTGGTGGACTCGATAGCAACACTGGGCCTCAAGAAGCCAATCACCGTCAGTCAGCGTCCGGGCAAGAACCGCTACGACCTCGTCTGCGGTCAGGGGCGACTCGAAGCGTTCATCGCTCTGGGCGCTTCCGAAATCCCTGCAATCATCGTCGAAGCAAGCGAGGAAGATTGCTTCGTCATGAGCCTGGTCGAGAACCTTGCCCGTCGCCAACACAGTCCGCTCGAACTCGTCCATGGCATTGGTGCCCTGGCCGAACGTGGCTACTCCCACACAGAAATTGCCGAAAAGGTCGGCTTCTCGGTCGATTATATCGCTGCCATCTGTGTGCTCCTCCAGCGGGGCGAGGAGAAGCTCATCAACGCCGTAGAACGTGGCACCATTCCGCACTCAATTGCGATGGAAATCGCAAGGGCAAAGGAAAGCGAGGTTCAGAACGCGCTTGCCGAGGCCTACGAGCAAAACAAGCTGCCAGGGAACCAGGTCCTTGCGATTCGCCAGATCATCGAGCAACGCAAGGCGAGCGGAAAACAGGTCCATCGTGGTTCGGGCAAGGATGTACGCACTAGACGAGTCAGCTCCGAAAGCCTGATTCGATCATACCAGCGCGAAACCGAACGCCAGAAGCTACTGATTAAACGCGCGTCGCTGGCCCGCAGCAGACTGCTCTTCGTCACCAACGCGATGCGCCGCTTACTTGCCGACGACCACTTTCTCACGCTGATGCGCGCCGAAGGACTGACCACACTGCCCGAACCTCTGGCCGACCGCATCGGCGAGATACCAACACCATGAACGGACACGTCAAAGTCGCGTTCGAGCAGAGGGTCTTTACCGTCCCGCTTGATCAGCTGTTGCCGACCAAACGCCTACCCAAAGGACTTGAGGCGAGCGTTAAATATCGTCGCATCGCCGCTTCTGTCGGCGAAATCGGAGTGATCGAACCGCTCTCGGTCGCGCGTCAGAAGGGCGGAAGCTATCTGATACTCGATGGCCATGTAAGGCTCATGGCGCTGCGAGCGCACGATGCCACCGAGGCCCCGTGCATCCTTGCCCATGACGACGAGGCCTTCACCTACAACAAGCGCGTCAATCGGCTGGCGGTGATCCAGGAGCACTACATGATCGTCCGCGCTCTGGAGCGTGGCGTTTCGGAGGAAAAACTCGCTCGTGCTCTCGATGTCGACACCAAAGTCATCAGGCAGCGTCGGCACCTACTCAATGGAATCAGCCGGGACGTGGCCGAACTGCTCAAGGACAAGCCGGTCGGGCATGTGGCGTTTCAGAAGCTGCGCAAGATGAAGGCGATCCGTCAGCTCGAAGTCGCCGAACTCATGATCTCGGCGAACAACTTCACATCATCTTACGCCAGAGCGCTTCTCGCGACCACGAAATCGGACGACCTTCACAAGCCGGAACGGCACGCAATGGCGACTGGCCTGTCTCCCGAGCAGATGGAACGACTCGAACGCGAAATGGCGGAACTCAACACCGACTACAAGGAACTGGAAACGTCATATGGCGACGACATGCTTGTTCTGGTTGTCGCTTCAGGATTTCTGGAGCGCATGCTGTCCAAACCCGAGATCGAACGTTTCCTAGATAGTCGGCACCCGGAGTTTCTCGAGAACTTTCGATCAATCGTCCAGGCGGCCTCGCTCGACCATGCATCCGGGGTGAACTGAGTACATTTGGTTCAATGGGGACCGGGACCCGAAAGCGCCGGGACCGTCGGAGAAGCCGCCGCGTGGGGCGGATCAAGGGCGGCGGCGGGAATGGCGGCGAACCCGCAGGAAGCCCGCTAGGCCAGTCGCCATATGACTGGCTGCATGCCGCTTGCGGCGTGTTTTGGAGGCTTGGGGCGTGCCCGTTCAGGGGGGCACGCCCCAATTTCCTTACAGCCTCCAAAACGGCATGATCGCCCTAAAGTGAATTTTTGCGATTGGTTCGCAATAATTGAAGTGCTACGCATCTTGCTGGTTGTCATTGATAAACAAGGGGAGCCGGTGCGGGTGTCCAAAATGGATTCCCTCCAGGTCTTCGTCGCCGCTCAGGCGGAGCTTCTCCGTTACGCGGCAAGACTTACGGGGGATTCGACCGAGGCCGAGGATGTGGTGCAGGAAGCCTGGCTGCGCTTCCGTGCAGCGGCCACAGCGCGCGTGTTTGACGAACCCAAAGGCTATCTTTTCCGCATCGTCCATAACCTTGTTTTGGATCGGCACAGGCGCCGGGCGCGCGAAAATCAGGTCATCGCACCGGATGCGACCGTCGCCGCCGCATTGGTAGCGAGCGATGAACCCTCTCAGCAGAAGCATTTGGAAGCGAAGGACGAACTGACGCTGCTTCACAAGGCCATGGCGCAACTGCCCGTTCGGACCCGGCGAGCTTTCGAAATGCACCGTTTCGAGGAGATGAAACTGGTGGAGATCGCCGCTGAACTCGGCATCTCAAAAAGCCTGGCACAGGAACTGGTGATGGATGGCGTCGAACATTGCAAGAAGGCTCTGCGGCGCCGTGATTGACCTTCTGCTGAATTTTCCGGAATGCTTGGCGTCCCGTTCGTTCAATGCATGAAGCCATTCAGAACATTCGTCAGTGGGGCAGTGCAGAACGGCATGCGGAAGCGGGGATGAAAACGGGGCCTGACAAGAATCATAGCCGGAGCGGCGATCTCAGCCGCCAAGCCTCCGCGTGGCTGGTGCAACTTGAGGATGCCCCGGAAGACGATATACTACGCGCGGAATTCATGGATTGGCTCGCGACCAGTCCGGCTCACCTCGCCGCTTGGGAGGAAACTGCCAGGGTCTCCGACCTGATAGTGCTTGCGGGGCCGTCACCTCAGATCACATCCTCCCTAGCGTCGGGATCGGCCAGATGCACCTGGTTCCGGAACATCCGTCCCGCTAGTGCGCTCGCCTCGCTTGCCACGGCCGCCTGCCTTGCTTGGATTGCAGTGCCCTATGTTGCGCTTCATTTTCAATCTGATGCGATCACCGGGGCCGGGGAACTCCGGCAGGTGACGCTTGACGATGGGAGCAGGGTGCAACTGGCGCCCACCACGGCAATTGCCTTCTCGAACGATGCCGCAGGTCGCAGGTTGAAACTGCTTCGCGGCGAAGCCTGGTTTGACGTCACGCACGACGAAGCACATCCATTCAAGGTCATCGCCGGAGACAACACCGTCACCGTTCTCGGCACGGCCTTCTCGGTGCGCAAAACGGACAGCGGTACGGATGTTGCCGTTCAGCGCGGTAGTGTCGCCGTGACTGCGTCGGACGGGATGCGATCGGATCGCGTGGAACTGGTGGCGGGCCAGTCAGTGTCGACGGATGGAACCGTGGTTACACGGGGCACTGTCCGTCCCGACCGCGTGGCGAGTTGGCGCGATGGGATCACTATTGTCAATGATCTGCCAGTTGGCGATGTGATAGATCGTATTCGTCCCTGGTACAAAGGCTATATCATCGCCGGAGGCCCGGGACTGAGTGACCGGCACGTGAGCGGGATCTATGATCTGCGCGATCCCGATCTTGCGCTGAAGGCCCTGGCGCGAGCGCATAAAGTCACGGTTTCCCATGTCTCGCCGTGGCTGCGGATCGTGACTGTCCGCTAGGCGCGGCATCACTTTTTTCTCTGTTCTTCAGATTTTTCCGGAATTCATCGGCGCTCCAACGTTGAGTTTATGCAACTGACTCGCATTAGCGAATATAGTCAGTCATCGAACTTTGACGGAAGGAATTGGTCAGGTGAATTCGGGGGGTATTTTCCGGGAGTTTGGGAGGCGTCAGCTCTGGGTGCGGGCGCTGCTCGCTTCGGTCGCCGTTGGTGGCTTGAGTACCTCAATGGCTGCACGAGCGCAGGTAACCGTTGCTGAAGAAGTGCGCTCGTTCGATATCGCGCCGCAATCGGTCGCGGACGCACTGGCGGATTTTGGCCGGCAATCTGGTCTCCAAGTCAGCATGGACGCCGATCAGGTCCGGGGGCTTTCCTCTCGAGGCGTCAAAGGCACGATGAGTGCTTCGCAGGCACTCGACCGCCTGCTTGCCTCCACCGGCCTTGTTGCGCGGATCGACGGCAACATCGTGTCTTTGCAATCCGCATCAATCGCGTCATCAGCCCCGTCAGAGTCCGACACGATCGCGCTGGGTTCCCTGCGCGTGGAGGGTAGTGCCGTGCCGGCCGGCGAAACCGGCGCGGAGCGTGACCAACGACAAAAGGACGCCGTATACGATCAGGACCTGTCCTCCACTTACATGGGAAAAGAGGAAGTCGAGCGCTACAAGGGCGTGACACCGTCCGACGTCCTGAAGGGCATGGTCAATGTCTTCAGCGGCGACGCGCGCAACAGCGGTGCGATCGATCCTAGCATTCGCGGCACGCAGGGGCCGGGGCGCGTGCCGGTCATCATCGACGGGACCGAACAGGCACTGACTGTCTGGCGCGGCTATAATGGCGCGAGCAACCGCAGCTATATCGATCCCAGCCTGATCGCTGGCGTTCAGGTACTAAAAGGGCCGGTCTCGACGCGCGATATCAACGGATCGACCGGCGGCGCGGTCGTCATCAACACGCTCGATGCCGATGACATATTACAACCGGGCCAAGCATTCGGTTTCGAACTGAAGCTGGAGGGGGGCAATAATTCCACCTCGCCGCGCCTGCCGACGTTGTTGACGGGGCAGGATTATCGCGACGTGGAGGGCTTTCCCGGCTCTCCCGGAACAGCGGGCTATCCGACCTCGCCCTATAATGACCCTTCGCTACGCGTAAATCTGCGCACGGCGGACGACAATGATTTCCTCTCTATGGGCGACAAGGCAGCGCGCTTGGCGGTCGCGGGCCGTGTCGGCGACATAGACTTGTTTGGTGCCTATGCCTGGCGCAAGCGCGGCAACTATTTCTCGGGGAAGAATGGCGCGGGCTATTATTCGCAGGACGACCTTGAGCAATCCGCCGCGACCTACATGCAGCGCATGGCGCTCAGCTATGAGCCGGGCAACGAGGTGCCCAATACCTCGTCTGAAACCAAATCCTGGTTGTTCAAGGGCACCTGGCATATCGCCGATGACCAGTATCTCCAGTTCGGTTTCCGCGACAGCAAGTCCGACTATGGCGAGATCATGCCTTCGCGCATCCTTTCCGCCGAGGATTTCGGAGCAATCCAGTGGCCGCTGAGCCGCGTCCATGCCCAAGCCTATAATGCGGAATATAAATGGCAGCCGGAAAGCCGGTGGATCGACCTGAAGGCGAATCTTTGGGCGACCCGCACGGCCAGCCACACCTACAGCGCCGGCGGTTTTCCGAACTACGCCACCTATGACGATCCCATCCTACGCAACACGGCCATTGCCAATTCGCAGAACAACCGAATCGGATTTTCTGCCAGCAACCAGATGAAACTGTCTTCGCAGATCGACTTGCTGCTGGAGGGCAATTGGCAACATGAAAAATTGCGGTCGATGGATGAATGGAACGGCGTTTTCGATGGCTGGCGCCAATATCCCCGTGCGGGGCGGCGTGAGGAATATCGGATCAACCTGAAAGGCGAATGGCGGCCGGCGAGCTTCCTCAAGATCAACGCGGGGCTCACCTATTCCGGCTATTGGGCCGTGGACGACTTCCTGCGCGAACAGATCGCTGCGGGCAATGCCGACCAGTTCACGGCCTATGTTCCCACCAGCTATACGATCACCTACCAGACGGAAGAAACCAGTGTAGACGCCTATACGGCCTATCGGAAAGCGGTCTGGGAAGGTTTCGGCTTTCCATCTGAACTCGCGGACATGCTCGCGGCGAGCGAAGCCCAGGCCTATGCCGCCGATCCCTATCCTTTCACGGTCGATCACCCATCGCCCTGGGAAGCGGATGCCAATGGCAACTACCGCCGCGCCGATAATCTCTGCGCCAACGGCTTCGTCGACAGTCTCGCGAACTACAATGGCTTTTGTCAGGCGCTCCCCAATCAGGAGGCCTTCACTCCCGCAGAATCCAAGCGCAAGTCTGGCCATGGCTGGGCGCCGATGGCGTCGGCCACCGTCTATCTGAGCGGCAGCAGCCGCGCCTATCTGCGATATGCCGAGGCCTATCGCTTCCCCAGCATGTTCGAGAGCACGCTCGGCTTTTCGGCGTCCTTCAACCCGCTCGAAGATTTGAAGCCGGAACATCTCTACTCCTGGGAAGCGGCTTACATTCAGGATCTTCGAGACCTGTTCGGCTTGCACGGTGCCGATCAGGCCGCCGACATCAAGCTGACCTGGTATCGCAACACCACCCGCAACGTGATCGAACGCACGACCCGGCTGATGTTCAACAACATCGACAAGCAGGTCATCGCGGGCTTCGAACTTCAGGCCCGTTATGACAATGGCACGTTCTTCACCGAGATCGGTGCGGGCCACATGACCACCAACAAGGTCTGCGACGAGAGCGTCGCCGTCCAGATGGACAGCGGATCGGGTCGAGTACCGGATTGCGTCAAATATGGCTTTTTCGGCGGCTATCTGCTCACCCAGGCAACTCCGGAAGACACTGTCAATTGGACCGTCGGCGGGCGTTTCCTTCAACGGCGGCTCGAAGTCGGCGGGCGGCTGACGTGGTACAGTGCCTATGACAATCCGTTGCTGGCCGAACTGGTTGGTGGCGACGACCCGATCGACGGCTATGCGCTCAACGTTCCTTATGCCTGGGGCGAGACGCTGACCCTCGACGCTTATGTGCAGTTCCGTCTGAACGAGCGGTTCTCCGCCGAACTTGTCGGCTCCAACCTCACCGACAAATATTATGCCGATCCGCTGACGCGCGCGCTCAATCCCGCTCCGGGTCGCACGGTCCGCCTCAGCCTCACCGGCCGGTTCTGATCATGGAAATTCAGGGCCGCCGCCACATCCCAATCCCTCACGAAGACATGGATGCGGTGGCGAACCCTGGGTGCAAGCGCCTGCTCGCAGGCAACTCGAACGTAGGAGAACTAGCATGAAACTCTCGAATCTCAACCGGATTGCCATTGCGCTGGCCGCATCGGCATCCTTCGCCGGGACTGCCCAGGCCGGCATCTATGGGGCCTCCAGCGATACCGGTGAAGTCGTCGTCGGAACCAGTACCGTAAACGGCGGGCCACATGTATCCGGACGACCAGGCATCGCGGTCCCGGCCACGGGGCTCAGCAACCTCGTCGACTTCCAGGGCCTGCAATCCTCGGTCGGGACCGATGGCAATGGAGTCAGCACCATCAATGCCGGGACCAGCGTCCCTACCGATCACAGCAATCTTGGCGTCTTTCATTTTGCCAAGGTCGGCAGCGCCAACCTCTACTTCGGCGAATGGTCGCAGACGTCGAGTGTCGGGGACGGTACGCACACCGTTTATTATGCGGGTGATGATGGCGGCACGACCACCGTTCCGACCAGCGGTTCGGCGACCTATTCCGTCAAGGGCGTCAGCGATTATGCCAACAAGGGCCTGCTGACCGGCACCTTCACAGCCAACTTCGGGTCGGGCACGTCGGGGACGCTGACCGGCAGCATCGCCAATTCCGGTTCGGGCTATGCTGTCAACATCGGCACAGCGACGATCGCTGGCACCAACTTCGCGGGCACTGGCGCAACGGCGACGCAGTCGGGCGGCACGGTGGCGTCGAGTGGCATCGTTTCGGGCCGCTTCTTCGGCGCAGACGCAGCCGCGTTGGCCGGCATCGTGAACTTCTCTTCCGGGCGCCAATACAACACCGCGTTCGGTGGCACGAAGAACTGAACCTTCGCAGCCGCCCCGGCAATGGGACAGGGGTGCCGCACGGCGCCTCTGTTTCCCGGCCATTCCCCTTTTCTTCCATCAGGGCTCCCGCATTTCGTGACGACGTATCGTGCCCAATTTCTGTACCGGCTTGCCTGGAGCCTTGTGTCAACGGCGGAGCAAAAGTCGGCCATTCGGCGGCGTAAAACCAGGCCATCGTGTTACATGCCGGGGGGAGTGGCGTGAGGGCGTAGCCCGAGGGCCACTCCCCCCGGCATTGGTGTAATTT
>NZ_WRPO01000037.1 GCF_009746585.1 Novosphingobium aquimarinum | reverse complement strand
GCATTGGGCCCTCGGCGCTGACGGAGGCCATGGGCATGCTCAACCACCATTTCGCAGCAGCCGCCTGATCGGCGCAGAGCGACAGCCTACCTCTGACTGCCGCCAATCTTTGCAACAGAGCCGTATTACTTGCGTCTGTTGTGGATCGACGACGGTCAAACGCAAAAAGCCCTGAGCCGCCGCAACAACGTAGCCGAAAACACGACCACCGCGGTAATTGTCGCGATGGAACGGGCCGGCTTGGTCACCCGGAAGCGGGATCCCGCGGATCGACGAAGGTCTATCGTACGGCTCACTGGAAAGGGGCGCGCTTTGCGCCCAAAGCTCATCCCGTTCGCCGATCACGTGAACGACATCGCTCGGCAAGATATTCCCGAAGCGGATCTCGCGGTCTGTCTCGATGTCCTGAAGAGGATGTCCGGCAATCTGGAACAAGCTTTCTTGGCTCTCACCGAAGACAGGAATTTCGATGAACCCGGGGCTTGAGGGTCCTAAACTGATGAGCGAACACTCTGATGTCTTGATCGTGGGTGGCGGCCATGCTGGCGCCCAAACAGCCATCGCGTTGCGTCAGCATAGCTATCAAGGCACAATTGCTATTGTCGGCGATGAACCGGACCCACCCTACGAACGGCCCCCACTCACCAAGGATTATCTCGCTGGCGAGAAGGCGTTCGAAAGATTGCTTATTCGCCCCGAGTCCTTTTGGCAGGGCCGCAGCGTGGTCTTGCTGTTGGGCCGGCGCGCGGCCAAGGTCGAGCCGCAAGCGCATCAGGTGGTGCTAGAGGACGGAAGAGTTCTCTCCTATGGGAAATTGGTCTGGGCGACGGGTGGGATACCACGCAGGCTCGCCTGTGCCGGGAGTGAATTGAAAGGCGTCCACGCGGTACGCAACCGCGCCGACGTCGACCGCATGATGAGTGATTTGGCGACGAGCGGGACCATAGCCGTGATCGGAGGCGGCTACATTGGACTCGAAGCAGCGGCGGTTCTCGCGAAACTCGGTAAGAAGGTGACCTTACTCGAAGCGCTCGACCGCGTGCTTGCGCGTGTCGCCGGCGCCGACATTTCGCGCTTCTATGAACAGATTCATCGTGCCCATGGGATAGATTTGCGCACAGGCGTCGCGGTGGATCACATCATCGGTGAGGGCGCCGTCACCGGCGTGGCACTGGCGAATGGGGAGGTGATCCCAGCAGACATGGTGATCGTCGGAGTTGGCATTCTGCCGTCGATCGCGCCGCTCGTCGAAGCGAACGCCGAAGCGGACAACGGTATCGTCGTGGACGAGTATTGTCGCAGCAGCCTCGCCGACATCTACGCCGTCGGCGATTGCGCGGCGCATCGCAATCGCTTTGCCGGGGGCGCGCAGGTACGGGTCGAATCCGTACAAAATGCCAACGACCAGGCCACGACTGCGGCCAAACATATCGCTGGCGTTGCTGAACCGTATGCCGCGATACCCTGGTTCTGGTCGGACCAGTATGATCTCAAGCTGCAGACAGTAGGCCTTTCGATGGGCCACGATGACACGGTGCTGCGCGGCGCTCCCTCCGAATGTAGCTTCTCGGTGGTCTATCTGAAGGACGGCAAGGTGATCGCGCTCGACTGTGTCAATGCCGTGAAGGATTACGTCCAGGGTCGAAAACTGATTCTGGAAGGAGCAACTCCCGACAGAACTCTGCTCGCGGACCATAACGTGCCGCTTAAAAGTATCTAATGCAAGATCCAAACCGGTTATCAAGCGCGATGGTGACTGGAATGCGGGCTGGGTTTTGTAGTCCTGCGCGGCAAAAGGAAGAGTTGCAAAAGGTATTGCTGGCTTCCGATAAGCAAGCTAGCGTTCAAAACGCGCGTTCACCACCAATTTCAGTTCGATTGACCGAGGCGGGTAAGCTAACCGCTCTCAGCCGGTGCCGGTGAAAGAAGGTGCTGAGCCCAGTTGGCTTGCGGAACATAAAGGCGCCCAAGGAAGTTTCGTTGCTATAAGCGAAATGCGGCGCCCGCTTGAAGCGGGATTACCGATTAATCGTGATTTGAGAGCTTGGCTCACCACACGGCTATTTCGATCGTAGATTGCAATGGTTTGAAGCCCTCCTATCGATCGACTTTTAGTCCACGCTCATCTTGCGTGCAGTTCGACGCCCGCTGTAGACGTGCGGCGGGACACTCTCAGCGAAGAGTCAGCGCCATTGTCGGAAATGTGCATCAGCTAACGCGCTTTCAGCGAATGTTTCCGGCGGAGATCAAGCCAAACTATTCGATCATACCGTTGGTTTCGTGATGGATGGCGATGCTGCGCTCGAGCCACGAGTCTCCACTTTGGGGCGAGCGTAGTGGGACGCGGACAAACGCCCCCTAAAACAGAGACTTCTGGAGAAGAGTGAGGAACCGGAATCGGCAGGCGGCTTGTGAGCCCGACATCAAAGCGACCCTCGCGTCCGACAATACTCGACTCCGCCCGAACTTCAGCTGAACGGCTTTTGTTTGACAGGGCCGGCGAGGACAATGGTTCCTCTAACAGAGGCGCGGTCAGCCCGTGCCGGCACGGATGAAGAGCAACCAGGTCAAGGCTGGAGCGGTCAGGATCATCGCAAGTCCCCAAATCAGCATCGCGCGGAATAGAGCTGGCCGCTCTTCTTCAGGGGCGTTTGCAAGCGTGAGCGCTCCAACCGTAGAAAAGGGGGTTGAGTCCACCACGGTAGCCGAAATCGAAAGAGCGACTATCATGCCCGTGATACCGACCTCACCTTGTGAGAGAAGAGGCACTGCCAGCGGGATGAGAACACCAAGCAGCCCGGCGCTGGAGCCCACGGCTGAGGATACCGCCCCCACCATGCAAAGCAGGAACGCTACAAGCAGGGGGGCGCCCGCCTCGGCGATCCCTCCTCCGATCTCAGTTATGGTACCAAACCTCTGCAATGCGCTAACGAACGTCACCACGCCGCAAATGAGGAGGACCACTGACCAAACGATCCGGCGATCTGCGAGGGCTACACGGCTCGGAAAGCAAAGGTGCAGGAAGGAAGCTGCGAGCAGGGCCAAGAATCCGATATCTATGTCGTAAATCAACGCGCCAGTCCCCACTCCCAAGATGGCGGCTAACGTAACCATCTGATCGGGTCGGAGGGCAACGTCCTCTGAAGCAACCAAGGCTTCCGTAGAACCAGCCGGCCCAACCTCCTCCTGCTCCCTTGCCAACAAGACCGCGGACGCGCCGAGGTCCGCGACGACAGGTGCGGGTCCAACGGCAACAACAGCCCGTCTGCGCAAGAGCAGGGCGGGTCCTCCGAAAAGGAGGTAGATGACCACGGCGAGGGCAATGTTGTACGCCGCATTACTAAAGAACAACTGAGCCGACGAGAAGTGTAGTCCACCTACCTCAGCGGCCGCCTTGACTATAATAGCCAGCCCGTTCAGCGGCGAGAAATTCCCGAGCGCCGAGCCATGCATGAGCATCAACGCCGACATTCGGCGATCGATATGATAGCGTTCTCCGAGATTAAGACACAGCGGCGCTAGCATGGCCACAGCCGCCGGACCGAGCGCCCCGGCTGCGCTCGGGATGGCAGCTACGCCGAAGATGAGCCATGGGACGGCCCCCGGCCGGTCTCCCAACAGCTGCGCAGCTCGCTCAACAAGCCATTGAATGGTCCCATTTGAGGAGGCTATTCCAAATAAATAGGTCACCCCAACCAGCAATACGAACAGGTCGGCCGGGAACCCGGATAGCAGCTCGCGGCTATTTTCTCCGGCAACCAGGCTTCCCACCAAGTATGTCGCAACCAGGCACAGGACGCCTAAGTTAACCGGCCTCAAGGTCCCCACAACAAAGACCAGTACGAGCGCCGCAATGCCAATAACATGGATCGACACGCAAGATTCTCCTTGTGAGGTACCAAGACATGGCGCCGAAATCCACGCGGCCAACCAACTTCTGAACCATCTACTCCGCCGTACTTCCTAACGGCATCAAATGACCGAGGCGTTATTAATAACCTCTGCCTCGGGACTCCTCAAGACCGTCGTCGTAAAAGCTGACTCTGGTCCGTGTCCTTTCCAACCCCTCCGGAGAGAACACGTTGTCTTCCGCCGCAAATACCGGATCGTGCATATTGTGCGTGATGGGACATTTCGACGCCTTCGTTCTAATTCGGTTATCGCAATCTGCGTGCCTTAGAAAGCGCGGGCGCCCGGATCGGACGCCCGCGCCGTTATCGATAAATACCGTCAGTTGTTGGGCGCCCAAATGCGGGCGTATTGTCCCTGCCTATACGGATTATAGTCCATAAAGCGAGCCGTCGTATCGGTATCGAGCGCGGCAGCGCGCTTATTAAGCTCAGCCGGAGTTGTACCCGGCCATTTGCCGGTATCGAGCCGCTTCATCATGGTATCGATGGCTTCCAGCTGTTCAGCCGTGCTGAAATTGCAGTGGCCGGTCGAATTGACATAGGCGGTCCGCACCAAGTCTTCCTTCCCATGCCTTTTTACCTCGGCTTCGTAACCTTCCACAAGGCTGGGCGGAATCTGGTAGTCGGCTACCATGTGGAGGCGGAGAACCGGAATCTTCGGATTGCCGTCGGTAGTCCGGCCCGGCTGTTTCCAGAAGTCCAGCGCATATGGCGAGGCTTTGATTCTCGGAGCACCGTTAACCTTGGCGATGTCGGCGTCCAAATCAGCACCAGCCTTTTTATAAAGTGCACGAACGGCAGCCTTGAGGTGCGGATTCCCCATCTCAAATACTTTCGCATAATCTACATTGTCATTCCACGATAGCTGCTGTCCATACGCCGCATTCTCGAACATGACACGGGCTTCGCCGCCCGGGCTGGAGGTGATCATATCCGCCGAGTAGTATATACTCTTTTGTAGTTCTTCCGGATTATTCAAATCCGGGCGTGTTACCTTGTCGCTCATCCACGCTGGCCATTGGCCGATCGTAAAGGCAAGCACTAGTTGGGCGCGGCCTTGCGGCGACTCCTGCGCTATCCTGACCGCCTTGCGCCATGCCGCCGGCACGTCACCTTCCAATCCATGAGCACTGGCATGCGACGAACCATCATTAGGCATGCCCGTAATCGCAAGATCTTCCATGTTGCCGCCTGCCGCGACGTAGCCCGGTCCAATCAGCGCCTTGAGAGCGAACCAGCCGTCAAAGAAGGAGTTCATAAGCCAAACGGGCGTGTGCGCAGCCAGCGCAACGGAACCATCGATACGATCCGAAAAGTCCTCGGACACGGCGAGTGTAACATGTCCTCCGCCCGAGCACCCCATCTGGATGACGCGCTTGGGCTTACCGAAATTTGCATCCACTTTGTCGAGAACCAAGTCGAGATTTGAGATCTCACGCCTCGGATCATATTGGTACATCCGCATGACATGCCGCGCCGTACCTGCCAGAGCATATCCCCGATTCAATATAGCGTCCTTCGGGTTCGTCGGCGACTCTGGGGTCCAACTAATCCCGAGCGAGCTCGCGATGTCGAGATCACGGATCAAGACGCCGTTCCAATTATTCGGCACCCGTATGATATACGAAGTGCCGTCCGGAAGAGTTCCCCGCTCCTCTTTATACGCCGCACCGGTCACTACCGAGTCAGAAATTTGCCCGCTATTTCTCATTCCGCTTCTCCTATAAAGCTGCCTCATTTTGGTCATGAGGGCACAATTACCCGGCGGTTCCTCATGCCGATCTGTATATGAATGAAAGAGGCGAGAGCGCCGCCCGGGTCACCGCGCGGCGCTAATCACATCAACGGAAACGATTGATGAGATTAATACCGACCGTTCGCGGCTGCAATCGGTTGGCGCTAAAGATGCCTCCGGAGGTAGCGCCGGCGCCCATACCGGTGATGGCATCTGAATTGAGCAAATTGTCAACGAACAGATAACCAGCCCATGCGCCATCCGGCGATTGAACGCCCGCCCGGAAGTTCACAAGGCCATAGCCGCCAATCTGGCGGAAGTAACGGTCAGTCCTTGATAGGGTGTTGTTCGTGCTGCTGTTATAGCTGGCGTCGAACCGGACTAGCCCCTCAATGTTCTCATTTACCGCCCAAACATACTCTGCTTGACCCCCAAGGTTCCACTTGGACACACCGGGCAAGCGATCTCCCTTTCGGCCGACGGACACGAGCACTTCGCTAGTCTGATCCTCAGTGAGCTTGGCGTCGACGTAGCCGAGATTGGCGCTCAGTGAGAAGCCGATCATCGGCGTGGTGTTCAGCTCGACCTCGAGGCCCTTGATTCGAGCTGCCCCGGCGTTCGAGATGAACCCGAAGACTGCACCGGCGCCGCCGGTGGTGCCAGATACCTGCATATTGCTCCAGTCGATCTGATAGCCGGTCACGTTGAAATACATGCCCGGCATTAGCCTGGTCTTCGCGCCAACTTCGTAGTTCCAAAGGCCGTCTGAGGTGTAGCCCGAAAGAGCTATAGGCAAACCAATCGCTTGGTTAGCACCGCCCGGGCGAAACCCCTGCGCTGCTTGCGCATAAACCATGACATCGTCGTTGAACTCATAGGCGACGTTAAACTTTTTGACGACGCCGTCTTCTTCAACGCTCACCTCCGAATACGGTGTGGCTCTGGATCCGAAGTGGATTGAGCCTACGTCAACACGGCCTCCAACGACGCGCTTGTAATCGAAATAGCGCAAGCCAGCCGTGAGTGTGAGTTTGTCGAAAAGCTTATAAGAGAGCTCGGCAAAGGCCGCCTTCTGTTGAAGCGTGTCGTCGATGGTGCGGTCGAATAGGATGTTTGCCGGGGTATAGGGTTCAAGCCTGCCAGTTGTGTGATTGCCGGCTCTGGGCGTTGAGCGCACAACCGAATTCCTTTCGGAACTGAAGAGGCCAACGGTCCAGCTAAATGGACTATCGCCGGATGACGCCAGCCGAATTTCGTTTGTCCAGTTCGTCACCTTCGCTGGCTGGTATTGATTCATATAAGTGTACCGCTCCAGATCACTCATGTAAGAGGCAAACTGGTCGGCGCTGCAAACCGCTGCGTCGCTGCCGAGCAAATAGGTGCCGCAGCCGCCCGGCAAGCGACTGCCGTCAAGCGGATTAGCATCAGTGCTCCGTGGGCCATTATAGCCGCGCCAATTAACAGTATTGCTCAGGTCGCTAATGTTGGCACGCCAGCGATCGAAATAGCTCGTGACCGCTGTTAGCGTCATAAAATCTAAATCATAGTTGACTGTCGCGCTGTAATTTGTGCTCCGATCGTGAAAAGCAGATTCTGTACGTTCATTTGTAGTATACTTAGGCAATAAGTTACCGAACATATCAGTATACTCGCCGCCGGAGCTGGCTGTCTTGACCTTACTCATGGTAGATATTGAAATCAGCCGTCAATCGCTCCGTTGGCATCGCTCGTACGAGAACGCGGCCGCCAAAGCTGTTGCCGTCATTAATGTTCTTCCGGTCATAGCGGATATTGTCGATGTATCCGGGAAACTGATTGTAGAATCCGACAACACGGATCGCGAGCTTATCCTCGACGATTGGCATATTTATCATGGCGTCAAGCGAGCCGCCTAACTTACCGCCGCGGGGAAGGGCCAGCTTACCGTTAACTGCGGTTTCCCAGCGATCTGCCTTGGGCTTCTCATAGATGATACGTATTGTGCCGCCCATTGAACCGCTGCCGAACAGCGTGCCCTGCGGGCCACGCAGGACCTCCGCCCGCTCCACATCGAACAGGCGCAGCTCCGGCGTCGAGCCACCTGCGTCGCTGGCTGTTCCAACCGAACCCGAGACCGGTGATTCATCAAAATAGACGCCTACGGTCGGCTCCCCGGATGCCCGGACCCCGCGAAGGATGACGCGCCGTGCGCCAGGGCCGCCGCCCGTCATCACCAAGCTGGGGGCGTTACGCGTAAGGTCGGTCATGCTGACGTTGCCGCCGCGTTCCAAGTTAGCGCCGGTCACGGCCGAAATAGCCAGCGGAGTATCCTGAAGCCTGGTGTCGCGCCTCAGCGCCGTGACGACGATTTCGCCGCCCTCTTGGATCTGCGAACCACCGGAACCGGCATCCTGCGCCTGATCTTCTTGAGCTAAATTGGCCGTTCCTTGAGCGTAAGACGGAACGACGAAGAATGATGCAATAGCAATGGTGGAAGCTGCACGCATCATACAGCTAAACGCCGTGGCGCCGCGAGTAGTATTCATATTCCCCTCCTCTGAAGTTTTTGATTTATAGTTGATCAAATATTCTGATTCGCACCTCAAGGCATCATCTCTCGAATAGATCCGACGAAGGATCTGAAGAGAGCGTATTTATAGTAACTACGTTTTTTGTGATCGGGAAGATCGGACAGCAATGTTTTTTTAGGGAGCAATCCTCGCGCAATACAGAAATACGGGCGAAGTTAGTTAAGCTGCATCTCCAGCTCGTAAAGATCGCAGCTGAGCAAATCGTTGCCTTGCGTAGCAACCTAATTACGATGATACAATCATATTTGATCCGGTTTTCCAAAGTAAATCAGCACAAGCGATCATCACAACACCCTCCATCCATCTTCCACTTAGGGCGAGTACATTTGGCGCGCGTCAAATCCATTTGACGCGATACACTGCAGATCTCTGTCAGCCCTAGCGAATCGCCATGACTGGACGTTCCAGTCCGTATACATCTAAATAGAAGTAATTCAAGCCCCGATGATGAGATGGTCTCCACGCCCGTGGCATTGGCGTATTCCGAGGGAAGGTCAGCGAACATGACCCACGACGAGTTTAATCTCGAGGGAGCACTTGGCGGTCAAAGCGGTCCGCCAGATGCAGACGGCCGATCTGATGCGTCGGTTTGCCTGAGCGGGATCAGTCGAGCTGGTGCGACGCCGGCCGCTGGAGCGTCGGGCTCTGCGGAATATAAGGCTGCTGCTCAAATGGCCCAAAAGGCTGAAGAGCGGCTCGAGCTCTTATGCGCGCCAAATCGATCGAATTGTCCGGCTCGAGCCTATTGAGCGAGAAGTGCCCGATGCCAACCCTGTTACTAGGCCAACGCCGGGAGCTGTTCCTGACCGCTCGTCACACCTGCCCCGGGAACGGCGCTGGGCACGCACACTTGATAATCAAGCCCAATATCAGCTGCGGGAGCACTTTGGGTGATGCGGCCGACCGATACGAAGCGGACTCCCGTTTCCGCGATCGCGCGTATCGAATCCAGACGAACGCCGCCCGATGCTTCGATCGGTACTCTTCCGGCGACCTGCACGACGGCGCGCCGTAGCGTTAACAGGTCCATGTTGTCGCACAAAAGGCTGTCGGCGCCGGCTGCGAGTGCAGCCTCGATTTGTTCCAAGTGGTCGACCTCAACCTGCACCGGCAGGTTCGCAATCGCCGACTTGGCCCGCTTGACAAGAGCCTCAACGGTACCGGCGACCGCTATATGATTGTCCTTGATCAGTACGCCGTCATCGAGCCTCATGCGATGATTGCTGGCGCCGCCCATCCGTGCCGCGTATTTCTCGACCGCCCGCAAACCGGGAATAGTCTTGCGCGTATCGAGAAGGATGCAGCTGGTCCCCGCGATCCGGTCCACGTACTGACGCGTCATCGTGGCGATACCGCTCAAGTGTTGAAGGGCATTGAGCGCCGATCGTTCTGCCGCGAGTATCGGCAACGCAAGACCGGTGAGGCGCAGCAGCGCGGTTCCGGCGGTTAATCGTTCGCCGTCCGAGGCCAGACGCTCGATACGAACGGCCGGATCGAGCTTTTGGAAGAACGCTTCGGCCAACGGTAAGCCGGCGACGACGATGTCATGACGCGGGGTCAGCACAGCGTTCAGCCGCGCGTCCTCCTCGATCGTAGCCTGGCTGGTGATGTCGCCATTGGTGCCGAGATCCTCAGCCAGCACCATGTTGACGAATTGCGTAAGCGCCGATTTGGAAAGGCCCACGACACCGCCATCCATTATGCGCCAGCTTCGGCTGCTGGGCGGTATCCCACTTTGCCTGCTTCGTTGGATATCGCGCGTTCTTCATCCGAGACGTTGAGCACGCGCCAGTCGTCTCCTTTGGGTACCATGCCTTCGAACGACATGAGCTTCGCATGGGGAACACGCGGCTCGACCGTGCCGATGGCGGGCTCCCCTTTTTCGACCGCCTGGGCGGCTCGGTACATTAGAGTTCTGAAGGTGAAGATCGCCTTGTCGCTTGAACCAAGCCGGTCTTCGCCGCGGTCGGCGATCGGTCCCATCGATTCCCACATTGCCATGTCCTGTGCCGGAATGCCGTAGATGCCGGTAAAGTCGCCTGCTTTCATCAGCTCGCGATCCTGGAGGTAGTTGTTTTCCCGATTGCGCACCTTGTTGAAGGTTGTCGGCTCGACATCCTTGCCGACCTCGGCCCCGCAGAACGTTCGCCATGCATCCTGTGCGATGCCTTTCGTTGGGTGCCAGGCGATCCAGTAAAACATCGTGTTCACGTCATCGATGGGCACCAGCATCTGCGAAAGATGATACTGGTCGTTCGACGGGATGTGGACGGTGTAGGGTGCCACGAAGAGGGTCATACGCACGTAATCCTGCTTGTCTGCATCCACGATCGGTTTGCGGATTGCGGCGTAGCGAAAGCCGAAGGACGTGCGGTCGACTTCGATCCGGGGCGCCTTGTCGGCCGAAGGCCGCAGCCACGCGATGTCGGTCGCTGTAGAACCAGCTACATCGCTCGCCGTGGGCATGTTGGACGAATGGAGGCTCGAACTGTGCGCCGAATCGATCGACCCTTCGAGAATTTGCGCCCAATTGCACCCGCCGTGCATCTTGACGATGCTGATCTTGTCCGCGGGCGCGGCGCACCAATTGGGTGGATCGAATGGGGCAACGGCGTCATCAGCGCCCAGCCAGACCCAGACGAAGCCCCCCGCCTCCTCCACCCGATAGGCTTTGGTCTTCATCGTCGCACGCAGCTTTGCGTCAACGGGTTCGGAAGACATGTCGACGGCATTGCCGTCCACATCGAACTTCCAGCCATGATAAAGACAGCGCAGGCCGCACTCCTCGTTCCTTCCGAACGCAAGCGAAGCACCGCGATGGGGACATGCTTCCTTGAGCGCGCCGATCCGGCCACGGGTATCGCGAAAAACGACAATGTTCTCCCCCAGCAGCCGCACGCGGAGCGGTGAACTGTCGCGTTCCGCAACCTCTTCGATCATGCACGCAGGAAGCCAATGCTGACGCATCAGCCGGCCCATGGCGGCATTACCCTCCACGCGACACAGGAGCTCATTCTGCTGGGGAGTCATGCTTCCCTCCTCTAATCGACTGACATACAAGCTCGCAACGAAGCAGCCCTTGCCAATACATCTATATGGAACTAACTGACCAATCAAGACATGAATGCTTGGCCGCAAAATAGGATTGACGCACATGGAAAGCAGGCAACTGCGACTCGCGATCATTGGGCTCGGACGGGGGTTTATGCTCACCCTTCCTGGCCTCGCCGCGCATCCCGGCGTCCGGATCGTTGCGGCATTCGATCCTCGGCCGGATGCAGCGCAGCAGTTCTCCAGGGCTTACGCTGCTCGCGCGTTTTCCGATCTAAGGACAATGCTCGCCGCCAGTGACATCGATGCCGTCTACATCGCCTCGCCGCATGAGTTTCATGCCGAACAATGCCTGGACGCGCTTCAGGCGGGCAAGCATGTGCTGGTGGAAAAACCGATGGCGATCAACCTGCGTGAAGCGGGGCGTATGGCCGAAGCGGCGCTTGCCGCTGGGCGCGTTCTCATGGTCGGCCCGAGTCATGGGCTGGATGCGCCGGTAATCCGTGCCGCCGAGCTAATCCGCTCGGGCGAATTGGGACGCATACGCCTCGTAACGGCGCTCAACTTTACGGATTTTCTCTACCGTCCGCGACGCCCCTCGGAGCTCGACGACAGTAGCGGCGGCGGCGTCGTGTTCAGCCAGGGTGCCCACCAGATCGATGTCGTACGGCGCTTGGTGGGCCAACCGATTGCGAGCATCCGATCGACGACGGGCGTGTGGGATCCAGCCCGAAAGGCGCAAGGCGCCTATACAGCATTCCTGGCATTTGAAGGCGGCGCCGCCGCGACGCTGACCTATAGTGGTTATGCGCACTTCGACAGCGATCAGCTGGTTGGCAACATCAACGAGCTCGGTCGGCCCAAAGCGGCGGGCGGATATGGCGAGGCGCGCCGACGGTTGGCGGATGCCGGCGCGACCGGTGAGGCCGCACTCAAGCAATCTCGCATGTATGGGTTGGCCAGCGCCGCGTCCCCGCCCGCGCATGACCTGCTTCACCACGAGCATTTCGGCTTCCTACTAGCGAGCTGCGAACGGGCAGATCTCCGCCTCTTTCCCGACCGCATTGAGATTTCTAGCAATACCGAACAGCGCGACGACGTGCTCAAACCACCGGCAGCGCCCCGCTATGATGCCATTGACGCCTTTATTCGGGCAGCCTTGGGAGGCGAGCAGCCGGTCCAAGACGCCGGCTGGGGCGTGGAGACGGTCGCCTGCTGCGAGGCAATCGTCCAATCGGCCGCGCTGGAGCGCGAAGTGACGATCGACGAGATATTTCAGGCCAGCGAATTGTCGCGATCGAACTTTAATGGAGCACGGTGATGTCACGACTTCCGCTTTCCCTCGCTTGCTGGGGCTACGATCGGACCGCTGCACTCGCTGATGGGCGCGTTCGCCCGGAGGGAATCGACCTCAATTTCCAGGTGCTCGACGTCGAGGAGACGTTCTTCCGGATGCTGCGCAACCGGGAGTTCGATGCGGCCGAACTGTCCATGTCATCTTATTGCGTCACCCTTGGGCGGGACAATCCGGCGTTCGTCGCGATTCCCGTCTTTCCTTCCCGTTTCTTCCGTCATTCATGTATTTTCATTTCGGCGAGCTCCGGCATCCAGAAACCTGCAGACCTGGTCGGGAAGCGCATCGGCGTACCCGAATACCAGATGACCGCCCCGGTCTGGATCCGCGGAATCCTCCAGGACGAGTACGGGGTCGATCCAGCGTCCGTAACCTACCACACCGGCGGCGAGGAAGAGCCGGGCCGCGACGAAAAGCTCAAACTCGATTTGCCCGCGAAATTCCAGGTCGATCCGATCCCGGCGGACCGGACCCTTTCTCAAATGCTGGCGAACGGCGAGATCGACGCGCTCTACACTGCGCGGGCGCCGAGCACTTTCTATACCGCGCCCGAAAAGGTGCGGCGCCTGTTTCCCGACTTCGTCGAAGTGGAGAAAGGCTATTTCCGCAAGACGGGTATCTTTCCTATCATGCACGTGGTCGCACTGCGCCGCGACATCTATGAAAACAATAGGTGGATCGCGCAGGCGCTTTTCAAAGCATTCGCGCAGGCCCAGGAGCTTGCGTACCAGGAGCTGCTCGTTTCCGCTTCGCTGAAGACAATGCTGCCCTGGCAAATCGCGGCCGTCGAAGACGCGATCGCGACAATGGGCCAGCGCTGGTGGCCCTACGGCGTTGAAGCCAATCGCCATGTGATCGAGCCATTCCTGCGTTATCACCACGAACAAGGTCTGTCCTCGCGCCTGCTGGCGGTTGATGAGATGTTTGCGGCCGAAACCTTCTCTGAATTCAAGATCTGACCGATGCACAAGGCTATCGATGAACAGGTTTCTCCAATGAAATTGGCGCCTGAGGTCAGCCATGGCTTCAACACGCGCCGGGCACACCGGGCTTTCGACCGGCTGCTCAATGCCTATCTTCAACGCGAAAGTCTCGCGACCGGCTTTTGGGGCTCTGTTGCAAAGATTGGCGGCAGTCAGAGGTAGGCTGTCGCTCTGCGCCGATCAGGCGGCTGCTGCGAAATGGTGGTTGAGCATGCCCATGGCCTCCGTCAGCGCCGAGGGCCCAATG
>NZ_WRPO01000036.1 GCF_009746585.1 Novosphingobium aquimarinum | reverse complement strand
TCGGGCAATCAGATCATGGGGGGCATGCCCCCCATGATCTGATGATCAAACAGGCGGCATGAACGACAACCGGGATTAGCTTAACTCAGCCGCCAAACTGTCCAAGAACGCGGGACCACCTCAAATGGATTGTGGCTGCCGAACCCGTTCCATCCGCCGCTGGATCGGGTACGGCTACCGGGCGTGTTCGGTGGCACGGTGCGGCGGGTGAATACCGTGCCTGTGCCCGAGAGACTGGCCCATTTCCCGCAGTACGCGGATGGTATGACTGTGCAAATCGCCTGACCTGTTCGCCGATTCGAATATGGCGGCAATGGGGCCGACAGGAGACAGTCCGGTCTCAGTGGTGGAACCCAGAATGCGGCCCCTCGACGATTGATCCAGATTTGCCTCTTTCGACTCTCATTTCCAATGCTGCGAATAGCCCAATTGCTTCGCCATTGATCCAGTCGGGCACCGGCTTACGTATTTGCAAGCAATGACATGCTACTGGTACCATCAGATGGAGGGAGGGAGGTCATTGCGACTATATCTACTTTCCGCGTTCGCATTGTTCGCACCGTTGTCGGCGCTGACGTCTTCGACCAGCGAGGTAGAATTGAAACCGCTATGCGGTGGGCCGTTTCAGCTTTGCGGATATGTTGAAAAGGAAGGTGAGACGCTTCGCATTCCGCAGAAGTACGAAGTCGCCCAGCCATTTAGTGAGGGCCTTGCGGCTGTCCGCATCGATGGCCTGTTCGGCTTCATAAACCCCCGCGGTGAGATAGTCGTCTCGCCGCGCTTTCAGTCAGCAAGTTCCTTTTCGGGTGGCTACGCCGAAGTGCGGATTGACAACGCTTCCGGGGCAATCGACCGTTCGGGTCGGATTGTAGTCCCCGCGCAGTTTCACAGGCTAATCCACTTCTCTGACGGCACATTCATTGCTGAGCCCTTGCCAGACAACCCTTCATCGCAGTCCTCCCAGACTGGTCGTCTTGAAACACTGTCTGAATCGACAATGCTTTCCGGCCGTCGTGTAGCGGGACTGTACCATCGTGACCGAGGCTGGCTGACGGATAGCAATTTAGAGTTCAGCATCTTCGATGAACCGCAACGTGGGCTGATCTGGGCGGGCAGGCGCAACGAGCAAGGTGAAGACCAATGGGGTCTGCTAAAGGCTGATGGCAGTTGGCGTGTTTCTCCGCGCTATCAGCATGTGCAGCGCGTGATGGAAACGCATGCTGTTGTAAATGCTGCCACCCAGCCTGATCTGCCTCCAATCGAGCGAAGGGAAACGGTTCGCTGGGGCGCGGTTGATCGCAATGGTGATCTCGTCGTGCCGCTCGAATTCGCGTATTTGAGCTATTGGCGTGGTGGCTACGGCTACGCCAAGGAAGGCAAGACGTATGGATCCGACGGGCGGCAGAATGATGTCAGAGAGGGAATTGTCAAAGCGGATGGTTCGCTGCTCGGCGGGCAATATTTCGACAAAGTTGATATTTGTGAGGACGGTACGCTCCCGCGCGCACGCCTAGGCGATACCTGGCACAGCGTTACCCCCAACGGCCAATTGATTCCCGATCAGCTCGATGGCGAACCCTTGTTCGAATGCGATGGCGGATTGGGAATCTTTCGTAGGGGTGAGGAGGTCGAGTTCCGGGTGGCTGGCCGCGCTGTCGGACGGTTTGACAATACCTACTTCAGCAAACGTGATTGCCCGGGACCATTCTCGGCACGACGGGGCGACCGATGGTTCTACGTGCTGGAGAACGGAACTGTTCTTGGGGTTCCGGACGGCTTTGAGGAGACATACTCATTCACAAGGGCTCACGTGCCGGTGAAGGTCGGTGGCAAGTGGGGGGTCATCGATCGTGCGGGTAGCTTCTCTCTCCGACCTCGTTTTTCAAAGCTTCGGCCCGATCGCAACAACACCTTCGCCGTGGGTGAAGGTGAGGATACCTACTGGATCAACGCATCGGGAAACATGGTTGAGCAGCCAGTTGCCGAAACGCCTTCTCCTCAACAGGCACTGACATGTGAAGGCGGGCTGCGCTTTTTCCAAAGGGGAGACTTATGGGGTTTTCAGGATCAATCTGGTCACACCGTAATCGAACCGCGTTTTCGTGCGCTATCCTGTTTCCAGCACGGTGTATCCTGGGCGGTTGAACCAGGTGGCGACGGGTGGTGTGCGATAGGACCTGACGGTGCGCGTCGCGAAGCGATGGATTGCAGCGAAACCTATTACCCGATCAGCGTGTCACACCATTACCCGGAGAAGTTCGACGACGACCCATTCGAAAGTAGCGTTCTATGGAATCGAGCCTGGTTGGACTTTCAGGCGGGCAATCGGGATGGGCCACCCACCTGGGTCGGAGATGGGGTCATGAGCGGGGTGTCCTACTCGGTGAGCGGAGGAGGGCCTGGTGGACCGGGGTGGCTAGGTGCGTCAATTGGCGGTTCCCAATTTGCGGCAAAGCAAACCCACAAGATTGCCGCGCTCGGGATTGGCGATGAGATTGGATGCTTGGGGCGATGGTCCGCTTCCTACCTTAGATCGGGCCGTTCATATGGGACTACGCCAATGGAGCCCTTTTGCCGCGAGGTGACTGGCCCCAGCACATCAAGAGGCGGTTGTGAGAGCCGAGCCCATGGTCCTTGGCCGACTCCATCAACGGCGCCGAGCGCTTCCATCCCGTCTAATCTTCCTCGTGGTTGCATACCTCTTCCCTCGCTCCGTTGCCGCCGAATAGGCGGAGTAGCCGCTGAAACAGCCCCGGCGCAGGGCAATTATGCGGGCCGGACACCGAGAAATGGATATGGTCATCGTGCCCGCCCGAATTGTACGGCTGGCCGAGCTTCAGCTTGACCGTCGGACCGTAATTCTCGCGACGATGGGGCAGATAGGTTTCGTACCGGTTCTGCAGCGCGTCGACGATCGCCTTTACCTCAGGGTCTGACGTGTAGTGCTCGCCGATCTTCTTGCCGTTGATACGCGAGAGATCCGACGCATTGCCGGTCACATGGCGGCTCGGGCAAACATGGCTATCCCTGACCGACGAGATCCAGATTCGGCTGAGCGTGTGACCGGGCGCGACCGTCGGTGAGATTGTATGGACAAGCCCGTCGATGAGCATCTGGATGGCGTCGTTGTTCACCCCAGGGGCAAACTCGATCGTCACGCCGTTAATAGAACTCGGTATCGTCGTCATCGGATCTTCCTTACCTTGCCGTCGAGTTCAAGCTGCACCCCGCAGGCTGTATTTGTAGGATGAACGGTGTACAACAGGCGATACTAAGTCGGAATAGTGCAAAGCGCAGGTGACGGGCGTCACGGACTCCGCCATAATATTGTAATCGCGAGTGGGCCGACGCGCCGAAACAGACGCGGGGTCTTGCATTGGCGAAGCGCGGGAGACCGGCATGTCGCGTGAAATCCTTTCCATTTGGGCCATCGGCGCCATTTCGGACGCCCATGCGATGCCCCTGCCCGGCGAACCCGCGCAGTTTCGCATATCCTATGACGAGAATGACGGATTCATTGTCCGAAATACGGCCGGAGGAACGCTCGGATGGCGGCTTGAGGAACAGGTCCGGCGCGGCAATGTCATCGAACGCCGCTTTGGCATCACACTCTACGGCATAGCGCATGTGCAGTTCCTCGCGAACGGCTGGCCGGCCGGCGGTGTGCCAAATTTTGCCCTGCGCAGCGTCGCGACGCCTCCCCACGCCGAACATCTGCGCGATAAGCGCCTACCCTTTGCCCATGACGTCGACATCGTGCGCGCGCACGCCCGGATCGCGGGTATCGCGGCGCTGGGCTTCAGCGCCGTCCGGCTGACCCGGCTGGTCGAGACGACGACCCCTGGCGCGCCCAGGCCGCGCGAGCGCGGCCAGTGGCTCAATTTCCGGCTGTCGCTGCTCGAACGTGCGTTGTTCGAATCCTCGGATGCCGTGCCCGCGCTCGACAGCGATGATGTTCTCCAAGCGGGCATGGCGGGGCTCAATCCGGGCAATTCGCGCGATTTCGAAGCGATCGAGCGGCTGCGGACGATGGCCGAGCTTTGCCAAGTGCCCGCACGACGCATGCCGTATCTCGCCGGCGGCTTCCGCGCGGGCGGGCGCCAGCCGCTGCTCGAATCCTTCGCGGTGAACGCCAGCGGGCTCGAAGTGCTAGGCACGGCGTTTGAGTCTTTTCGCGACACCATGCTGCCCTCACGCGCCGATCGCTGGGGCCAAGTCACAGCGCTGCAGGACGGCTTCTGGTGGTCGAGCAGCCCCGGAGTTGAATCGGCGCCCCTCGCATTCGACGATGCGCTCGACCGCATCGCCTGTTTTCCCGCGCGCCCGGGATCTGCGGATCGCCGCCCGGTGCTTGCGCGGCTCGCCCCGCGCGGCGTGGACTCGGCGGCGCAGCTCGCCGTGCTCGACGCGCTCGGGCTGCGCTCCGCCGCGGTTGCTCCGACCGAACCGGACGACCTCCCCGGCTGCGCGGGGGGCGCCGCCATCCCCTATCACCATCTCCATATGTCGCGGCAAGGCGATGCCATCGAGTGGCGGCGCTGGATCGCGCTGGAAGCGGACGGCGAGGATGGAAATGGCCAGGGCCGGATGGAGACCTCTCCCGCGCTGCTCCGCGTGACTCGCACCGCCGGCGCGCCCGGCACCGACACCGGACCGACGATCCGACTCGAGGGACTGACCGACCGGCATTTCCTCGCGATTTGGGAGCGCAAGCTCGGCGGGCCGATGCGCGTCAACGCCCGCAACGAAAGCGGGACCGGCGGGCTGAGCCTGCTGCCCGACCTGCTCGGCGCGACCGACGCGGTCGACCGGCGTCTGGGAGGGCGCTGGTGCGCCGAGTTCACGTGCGAGGACGTCTGGCCCGATGCCGAAAGCGCGAGCGAGGCCGGCCCGATGCTGTCCGGATACCGGCTGACGCAGGTCTCGCTGCGCCACATGGCGCGGCATACGCTGAACGAACGCGACGGCGTGCTCAATGTGCTGACCGCGCCGCCGCCGCCGACCGCAACGGGCCGGACACGGATTCAGGCGGCGCAGCTCCGCTTCCCCGGCATGGGAACGCATGCGGAGCATCCGCTGCGTTTCGCCGGCGATATCGAGCTCGAGCTCGACGCCGGCCACGAGGCCGCGCTCCATTTCAACGTTGAGCGCGACGGGATGTGGCGCCTCGCCAGCCCGCATATTCTCTACGCCGCCAGTAGCGTCATCACGCCCGTCGGCGAGCCGAGTGTCGCAATCGGCGGGCTCGACGTGCGTTTCGGGCGCGGGTGCCTCCCCAATTTCTTCGTCTCGGTGGAGCCCGCCGCCGACGGCCCGGCCTATCAGCTCGGCCAGGGAGACCGCCCGCTCGAATTGCCGGTCGAGGACGTAACTGTGGGCGGTTCCGATGCCGTGGAGCGCGAGCTCGCCCTGCAATCGGCGCTGTGGAGCACTGCACTGATGAACCGGGGCGTGCTACGCGCGCGCGACCATCGCACGCATGCAACGGGCGCGCGGCTGTTGTCCTTCGACCTTCGCCCCGAGCAGGGCGACGACGCTTCGAAAAAGGTCGAAGTGACGATTCTAGACCCTGCCCCAATGCTGGTGGCCAAGGTCGCCGCGAACAAGCTGGCGGTCCCGACCAACGATCGCGAAAGCGCGGCAAGCTGGCAGGCGGCGCAAGGCTATTGGCGGCTCACGCCGCCCGATGATGCGCCGCAGGTCCTCGACCTCACGCTGCCGCCGCAAGGCGTCGCCGAAGCGTGGGAGCGGCGGGCCGACGTCGCGCAGACGCATCTTCCGCCCGACCAGGTCCGCGAGGGAAGCCGCGTGCCGGCCCGGCTCGTGCCCGCCACCGAAGTACGGTTGGAAGGCAATTCGCGTGGGCGAAACCAGATCGCGCCCTGGAACTTGCGCACGATCCTCGGTTCGTTCGAGACCGACCTGCCGGGCGCGCGGATGCTCGCTGTGCGCCGGATGGAGGTGCTCTACGGGCTCGAAGCGTGGACGGGGGCATTGGATGGCTTCCGCCTCGCTGAGATGGCAGCATGGCGCGGCGTGCCGCGCGAGCCAATCACTGGCCAGCCCGAGCGCGAGGCGCCCTGGCTAGCGGGCCTCGGCGCTTGGTCGCGGCGCCTCGCCGTCCTCGACTTGCGCGAAGAAGGCAACCCGCTCGCGCGGCCGCGGCTTGGGGACGTGCGCTTCCGCCTGCGCACCAAGCGAGGCTTGGGGACGGGCACCCGCCACGCCGTACCGGGCGATAACGCTAAGTTCGTGAAGCCGATTGTCGACGATCTGCGCGTTCCCGCGCCCGATGCTGACGACATAGTTTGGACGCCCGCCGAAGAGGGCGGGATTTTGGGCGGCGCGATGGCGGGGTTCGAACAGCCCGCGCTCGTCCACACGCTGCACGGCCGGCGCGACGGCATCGGCGAGCTCGACGGCTTCCAGCTTTCGGCACTCGGCGCCTGGACGAGGCCGCGCGCGGCGTTCCAGAACGGGCTCACGCTGATCTCGAGCGAGGTCGAGATGGGCCGCATCCACGAGGCACGGTTCGAGCGCAAGGGACGGATTGGCGCGCTGCACCACCTCGCCAAGCATGTCATCGTCTATCGGCGCAGCTTCCTCCCCGCGCGCCAGTTCGCCGGCGAGCAGGATTTTAATTGCGGACGCCCGATCGTCCGCAAGGTTGAGGAATATATCGAGTTGACGCAGCCGGTGCGGACCTACCCCGACCGGGCGGGTGCTACCGATCTCGACGCCGGACCACTGATCGGCGCGCGTTTTCGGACGGTGCGAATTCCGGTCCACGGATCCTGGGCTTCATCTCTCGTCGATCCGCGCGTCCAGGGCTATGCTATTCCGCTGTGGCGGCGAGGCGAGGACGAGGCGATCTATCCGCGCCCTGTGGTCGAGATGCTGTTCGCAGGCGATCCAGCGCGCAGCGAGCCCGAGCCGCTCGCCCGGCGCGTGGTGAACCCCGAGCGGCTGCGCTTCTATTCGATCATCGAGCATCGGGGCGCGGAACCCTCGGGCGACGTTGACAGCTGGCCGCTGGTTTATGACGCCGATTATCACGACCGCGCGCTCGACAATCCGACACATGATCCGATCACGCGGGGCCAGTTCCAGCACCCAGAGGATCCCAAGGCGCCGCTGCCGCCCGAGGCCGCCGAGGCGCCAGGGCTGGAGGCCTTCACGTTACTGCTCGAATCCGGTGCCGGGATCAATGTGATGCAGGCGCGGGCGAAGGCGCCCACCATCGCCGATCTGCGCAGCGTGCTGGTGATGCGCGGCCGCTCGACCGGAAAGCCCTCGCCGGCGGATCCAGGCGATATCGAGCAGCAGCGGCTGAAGCAAGTCATCCGCGGCGCCGCCAAGGGCAACGAGCTGGCCGCGATCGCGCGCGCGCCGGTCACGGGACACGATCCGATCGCCGAGCTCAAGCAGCAGGCAACGACAAAGCTCACCGAGCTGCGCGACACGCTTCCCGCGACCAACCCCATTCCCACGCAACGCTGGTGCGACTGGGCGCATGAACCGGCCAACCGTCTGCGCGCGCTCCGGAAGGAACTTGGCGTCATCGCAACGATAGACGCAATCTGGCGGCATAATCGCGGCGAAGCGGCGATGCGCCTGCGCCAGCTCCAGACCCAGGTCGATGCGCATCTGCCCATTGACCGGACCGCGGACGCATTATTGCAGCCGCTGATCGATCAGGTCGGCCGCGCGAGCGCCGAGTTCAGGGGCGAGCTGACCAAGGCACTGGAGTCCGCTGCGAGCGCGATCGGCAATGTGGCGCAGCGCGCCGACGCCGCACTCGGCGACGTCCGCACGGAGATCGCCGAGGTTCACCAGCAAGTCGCTGCCGGGCACCATAACGCCAACGCTGCATTGGGGCGAATGCGCGAGGAGCTCGCCGCGCGGACGCGCGAGGCCGAACGACTGCTCGACATGCTGACCGGGCATCTCCCCAAACTCGACACCGCAGCCGCGCAGTTGCGCAAGGCGGCGCCCAAGATTGCCAAAGCCGCCCCGCAGGCCGCAAGCCTTGCCGTCGCACTGGCGGAGCAGCTCGAATCGGGCCGCGAGCGCCTGTCGGACCTGCGTGCGAACGCGGCCACGGCGCTGCCGGCGAAACTCGCCAAGGCACAGGCCGGCATCGGAGTCTGGCGGCGCGACGCGACGCTTGCCACCGACGTGATCCATGATGCGCTGCGCGAGGCTAACGAGCTGATCGCCGGACTGCAACAAGGGATCGCTGCTGGATCGGCGTCGCTACTGGACTTGATCGACGACGCGCCGGCGCGGCTGTTCGAGACGCTTGAAACGGAGATGGGCGAGGCGCGGGCACGCATCGACGAGATGGCGAAGGATCCGCTCGACGTGCTCGACCGAGGGCTGCGCGCCATGTCGGCAGCGATCGGCGCGCTGCGGCGTGCAACCGAGGCGGCTGAGCCGCCCGCCGAGCTGATCACGCGCCTGACTGCAGCACAGAACCAAGTCACGGCCCCGCTCGACACGCTGCTCGGTCATGTCGACAGCGCCGGGCGGGAGCTTTGCGACCTCCTCACCCAGGCCGACCAGCTCGCGACCGAACTCCTCAGCCAATGGCGGACGCGGATCGACGGACTGATCCGGGAGGTCGCCGACTTCGTCGGCGAGATCGAGGCGCTCCGCGTCGAACTCGACGGCTATGCGCGCGGGATCGGCAATGCGCTATGCCAGTTGCGCGGCGGGATCGAGGACGTGCTCGACGGCCGGATGCTCGAGCGGCTCACGCGCGACACGGTGACGCCCGACGGCATCGGCGAGGCGGTCGCGCTCAACCTGCTGCGCGCCGCAGGCGCGCCGCCGATCGTCGAGCAGCTGATCTTCAATCGCGAGCAAATCGCCTATCACTTCCAGTCCGAGATGCACGTTATCGTCACGCCGGTCACCGCACTCGTTGACCAGGCAGACCGCGCGCTGCGCGGCGTGGGCCTGGCGCTGCCGACCCTCGGGCTTGGCGAAGCGCTGCTCGCACCGGCGCACCGCGCCTTCGACGATCTGCGCAAGGGCGCCGATGCCGTGCTCGAGGACCTCCGAATGCGCGCAAGCGACGTGATGAAGGACTTCGCCGGGCTCAAGGACTTGCTGCCCAATCTGAAGTTCGGGCCCGAGCTTGCGAGTGCGATCCGCGTCACGCACGACTATGACGCCAAGCACAACACTGCCTGGCTCCAAGCCGAGATCAACTACGGCCCCGAGACGCAGGACCTGTTTCGGCACGATGCCTTCGCCGTGATCGCCGAGCGAATGGTGTTGAGCGGTGTCTCACGCTACGAGCGCGCGTTGGCCGGCGGCGAGCGCCGCAGTGTCAAGGCGTCGATCGTCTCCGACTGGGTGCTGATCGTCGGCGGAATGGCGCTGGTGCGCATCCGTGACGCCGCGATCCGCTATGATGAGCGCGGTGGGCTCAAGTTCGATATCCGGCCCGAAAAGATCGAATTTCCAGGACCGCTCCAGCTGCTGACCGGCTTGCTGCAGGATCTCGGCGGCACCGACAGTCCGCTGTCGATTGAACTGCTCAACGATCCCGCGACGGGGCGGCCAATTGGCCTCCGCTCGCGCTACGACCTGCCGCCGACATCGTTCGGCGTGGGCGCGGTCTCGGTGATGAACGCCGCGCTCGGCGTGCATCTCGACCTCGCCCAGCGCAGCGAGTTCGAAATTCGCAGCGTCGCCTATTTCGGTCGGCGCGATTGCCCCTTCGCCATGACCGTGAGCCTGCTGGGCGGCGGCGGCTATGTCGAGGCCGAGGCCATGCACCTGCCGGCTTCGCGCAAGACCGACATCGTGCTGCGCGTCAGCATGGGTCTGGCCGCAGGGACCGGCTTCGCCTTCGGTCCGCTCAAGGGCAGCATCCAGGTCTATCTTGGATTCGAGGCGAGCTTCAGGACCGGATCGGCGGGGTCGCAGATCGCGATAACCGCGCTGTTCGTCCTGTCGGGCTCGGTCACTGCGTGGGGCTTCGTCACCGTGAGCCTCAGCGTGCGGCTCGCCCTTACATACAACGGGCAGAAACTGCTCGGGCACGGATCGATCAAGGTCGAGGTCCGCATCAGCAGCTTCTACAAGAAGCGCTTCTCCCGCCCGATCACCTATCGCCTCTAGGAGCTAGCGATGGCGGATTTCACCATCACGATTTACGTCGAGGGCTTCCACACGCCGCGCGACGGCGGCGGCCACTGGCTAGGGCGGACCTTGAGCGTGGCGCTGACCCAGGCGCCCGCGCGCCGCTTCACCGACGTGGAAAAGTCGCTGCTCAAGGCGCTGCTTTGCCCTTGGCGCTGGGACGAGATCGACTGGACGACGCCCGGAACGCCGCACCGGCTAAACGTCACCGGACCCACCGACGCGCTTGAAGCCTATGTCGAACGCCTCATTGCGCTCCGCGAAACATTGCCGGCGGGCCAGGAGGATCCGCTCGTCTTCCGCAACGTTGCCGCCCCGGACGAGGCGGAGGAAGGCGTGCCAATTTGGCCGGGCCTACTCGTCCAGCTGAGCCGGAGCGGGCCCGAGCTTTCCCATGGGCTGAATCTCGCGCATCTTGCCGAGCTTTCGGCCATTGCGCCGCAGGCGCTCGCGATCGATGCGATCGTCGTCGGCGGGACGCGCTATTCAACGAATGGTAGCGGGAGCTTCGAGGTCCGCTGGCAACCGGGGGAACTCTTCACGCTGCCCCCGACCGGCCACACCGGGCTAATCGATCACGCGACGCGCATGGTCGTCCATGGCGATCCCATCGACGAGCAAGCGACCGCAAGCTGGCTTGCTGAGCTTCCCGCGCGGCTGGGGCGCGCAATCGATCCGCTCGCGCGTCTCGCTGACCTCGTCGAACTGCTCGGGGACGCGGCGGTCCACGAGCCCAGACCGGCGATCGAGCGTATGCTGCTCCATCTCTTCGGCGGCAGCGCAAACGGCTATGACCCGGACCGGCTGGCCGACGTGTTCCTTGCCATCGCCGATCTGACGCCCGGCGACGACATCGCGGCCGAGCGCCAGTTCGCGCGCGACTGGAGCATCGCCTTCGGCCAGCGGCGCTTGGCGATGATCGATGATCTCGTCGCGGCGATCCCGCACGCTACTCCGCTCGACCCGGCAGCCCTGCGCAGCGCCGCGGCGGCGGCGGACTTCCGCCAGATCATGCAGGATGGGCTGCGCACGGCCGTCCCGGCGCTGCCGCTTGAATGTCGGAAGACGGTGCTCGACTGGCTGTCGGACGACGGCAACATCGGCACTTTCCTGTCGTCGCTCGTTCTCGAGGCGCTCGCCCGCGCCTATTTCCTCCAGACCCTGATCGCACGCGTCGGCGGCGAGGCAGGCGACTGGTGCGCCCTGCACGACGCGTTCGATTATGCATTCGCGGCGGCGCTGGAGATGCTGGGGATGCGGTATCATCCCGACGTCATGCGGCACGTGCGCGAGACCGTGTTCCACATCGAGCGCGACAGCATCGACGCGGCGGCGCGCGACGGCCTACCCTTCCGCGTTGACACGATCTTCCATGACCCGGTCCAGAACGGCCAAGGACAGCCCGACGTCCATCTGATGATGGATGGCTTTCTGGTCGCAGTCCGCGAGGCGACGCAGGACAGCTGGAGTGACTTCGCGCTGGTGAGCGGGGGATCGGTCGACATCGTGCACGATCGGGGGCGCGCGGCACTGCCCGACGAAACGGCGGCGATCGGCACGCGCACACCGCTCCCGGTAGTCTTCGACGTCGCGCATTCGACCCGCCGCGCATCGGCCACCGAAAGCCGCGTCGCCGTCGCCAGCTATCATGGCGAGCCGATGATCTCGTGGTCGCGCCGCGCCGCCGACGACAGCGAGGCCGAGCCCGCGCCCATCGAGATCCTCTACGGCGCAGGCGACACCCGATGCCCGCCGCTCGCCTATGGCCAGACGTTTGAGATCGCTTGCGGCTATCAGGCGCCGGGAGGCTTGCTGCCGCATCATTTTTGCGATCCCGCAGCGCCGCTGGCGTTTTCCGCCACGGTCCTGGCGAATTGCCCCGTCCGCTTCCGGCTGAAGCTGCCGCTGCGCCGGACTCTGTTGCCGGGTGCGCCGCGCCTGCTCGCGACGGGACCAACCGAGGGTCGGCTGTCGCTGACCGGGCCGAAGGACGCCGACGTGCGACCGCTTTGGCGCGAGCATGTCGCCCGCTGGCCCTCCGAACTGGTCGCCGAGCGCGAGGCGCTTCACGACGCACCGACGCTCTATCTCGACGAGGCCTATGCGGACACGCTGGCGCATCGCGACTTCACCTTCACGGTACGGCCGCCCGCACTGGGGCTGGGCAAGGCACGCGAGGACGCGACGACGGCGCTCGTCTGGCGCTACTGGATGCAGCGCGACCAGTGGTGGACAACGGGGAACACGACGCCCGTCGCCCACCCCACCGACACCGACGCGGCCGACGATCCGGCGGTGGTCGGCCTGCTCCACGGCCAGCATGCCGGGCGCGGCGGTGTCTATTTCCGCCTTCACGGTATCGAGCAGGACGGCCCGACACACGACCTCGTCGCGCCCGTGCCGGCGGCATTGGCCGAAGGTCAGCGCGTCGACGTTACGGTGATCGCGACCGAATCCCAACTTGCGATGGACTATGCCGAGCCCGATGCGGACGGCGTCGGCCGGCTTACCGTCCGGATCCCGCGCGACAAGCGCTGCGTGCTCGAGACGCGCACACTTTGCGACGGGCGCTTCTTCCCCGGCGGAGACGACGAGCGCTTCGCGACGAGCGCCTATCAGCGCGGCACCGAGCGGGGCGGCGATCTGCTGTTCGGCAGCGCGCGCATCGCCATCGAGTCTCTTCCCGAGACAAACCATCTCCCCTCGCCGGCGGCGCTCTGGCGCCAACTCGAGATGCGTGAGGACGTCGACCGGGGCGACGTCGTCGCTGCGTTCGCCGCACCCGCCGCGGAGGACCCGGATCACGTGCGCCGCGCCGACTTTATCGGCTCGCTCGAACCGGTGTGGCAGACCTGGCGCTGGGACGGCGGCCCGGTCTTCGCCTATACGTCAGCGGCGGGCGGCGGGCTGCAGCCTGACACGCTGGAACCCGCGGGCGATTCACGGGCGCGGGGCTATGTGACTTTCGAGCGACTGATGTTCGAGGACCGGCGCGACGCCGGCTCGACCGCGACGGTCCTGCGCAGTGCCGGCACCGAGGCCATGTTATTTACCCGCGAAAGTCCTTCCAATCGTGGCGCCAACTATCTCCGGCTGAGGCTCGTGGCAATCAGCCGGTATGCGGCGCTGCGGCCGGGTTCGCCCGACACCGCTCGCGAGGCCGGAATGGCTAGCGACGCGCACAACATCAGCCCCTGGCGCGGATACACGATAGGCACGCGCCGCGCGGACCCGCTCCCAACGCCGCGCGTGGCACTCGCGGCGCCGCTGTTCGACGGCGTCGCGGGACAGGACGGCACGGCCGGCGGGTTCGGCGTCTATCTCGACCATCCGATGTACGACACGCGGCATGGCGGCGGCCTCGACGAGGCGCTCGAAGTCGAGGTCACCATCGAACGGCTCGACCACGGGCTGCAGGAGGGCGATCGCGAGACGGCGGCGCTCGCAATTGGCGCAGACCCCATCCTCGAGCCGGGCGACGGCGATCCGTTCGAACAAGGCGCGCAGCACGACCGAATCTTTCGGCTTTCCTCAGAAGGTGTCTGGGAACCGCGGGAGCCCGAGCGAAAACGGCTCCGCACGAACACGGTGCTGGGCCAGACGCTCGAGCCGCGATCACCGGCGCCGTCCTTCCCGTTCAGCATCGCCTTCGTCGAAGCCAGTCTCGACGGCGCGATCCTCCGGCCCAACACCATGGCGCGCGTCGAGGCACGCGTCGTCGCGGGCGGCCTGGCGTCACCCTGGTCCGCGCCGGTCTGGGTGCAGTTCCTGCCCGACATGCGCGATGCCGCGATCGCCGGGCAGCGCCGCGTGCCGCTGTTCCGCGCCGCGCGCGTAGGCCAGCGGCTGTGGATCGAACCGAATGCCGAGGCCGGCGCACTCGCCGCAGAGCGCATGGCACGGCTGGTGCGTGTAAGCGGCGACGCACCGCCCGTGGACGCCACGCCCGGCCCCTATCTCGTGTCCGGCATCGCCGGAGTGCTGCTCCGATCGATCCCCGACGCGGCGGGCCTGCGGCGAACCCGCGTCGCTGCGGTCGTTCCCGCGATTGCCGAGGGTGAGCGGCTGCGCCTCGTGGTGCCCGACGGGCTCGAGCCCTCGCACGTGCGCGTCATCGAACTACAGCATGTGACGCAACCGCACATGCGGAGCGAGGACGCAAGCCTAACGTCGGCGACGCAGCGCTGGTTCGGCGATCAGGCCGAGCGACATGCGTTCGACGAAGGCCCCGTGGCCAGCGTCGACATCAACGAGCGGGTCGTCGCCGTTGGCCCACTGATTGCGATCGAGTGATTTGAGTGGAATCGACTCCTTGTGGGCTCTCTGCTGAGCCCCGACGACAAGAAGCGCGCTTGCTTGCGCCTGACTTGAAAGTAGAGATAGTAGTGGCGGAGCGGGCGTGCCCTTCTACCCAATCATTGCTTGCGCCCATGAGCTAGAGGCCGTTTCCGGGATTGGCGGTTCGGAATGCGAATGACCCGAATCGGGGCGCAAAGCCGCCGTCCTGCACCACGTCGCCGAACAAAGCCTTGGACATTTTGTTCATTTTATGTTCTAATTCGCTCGAATAGCTAAAGCTACGCCTGCACGAAGCCCGCCAGACGCGGGCTTTGTCGTGCCTATCCCCCAATGTGACGGGATCGCAGGGCTATTATTTCAATCACATCAACATTCTAGCCGCGCCTGGCTCTGCCGGGCGCGAACGAGGTTCCGTGCCATGCTCGTGCCCTATGACGACTTCTACCGCGACTTCTTCGAAGCACGCGGCGTCGCGGAAGAGGAAGGTCGGGCCTGGCTGGAGATTCTGGAAACCATGATGGACCCCTTCGTCATTGAGGGACTCGAAGTCAAAAGTCTGGGGACGGATGAAGGTTCTGATTCCGATACCAGCTGGTTTAGCGTAGAATCGCACCATTCCATCGCCCCCACGTTCAACAGCGCTGCCCACGATGACGCAGTCGGAAAGAAGGAGACATGACCGACCCGCTCAACCGCCAGTTCGCCGTCATCTACTGCCGGGTCTCCGATCCCAAGCAGAAGACCGATGGCCACGGCCTCGAAAGCCAGGAAACCATCTGCCGCGAATACGCGGCTCGCCACGGCTACGATGTCGTGCGCGTGTTCCAGGACGACTTCACCGGAGCCCACTCCAATCGCCCGGCGATGAAGGAGATGCTCAAGTTCCTCAAAGGCCAGAAGCAGACCTATGTCGTCATCATCGACGACCTGTCTCGCCTTGCCCGCGATGTCGTCGCCCATGCCCAGCTGCGCGAGGCGGTGAAGAAGGCAGGCGCGGTCATGGCTTCACCTTCACACCAGTTCCGCGAGGACTCGGATGGCCGCTTCGTCGAGAACGTGCTTGCCAGCTCCTACCAGCACCAGCGCGAGAAGAACGCCGAGCAGACGCTCAAGCGCATGCGCGCCCGCTGCCTCGACGGCTACTGGGTGTTCCAGTGCCCGGCGGGCTACAGGTTCGCCGAGGTCAAGGACAGCCGGGGCAAGAACAAGATCCTCGTGCGCGACGAGCCGCTGGCCTCGGTCGTACAGGAAGCGCTGGAAGGATACGCCACGGGGCGTTTTCAAACGCAGGCGGAGGTACAGCGCTTCCTTGCCGACCAACCCGAGTTCCCGCGCGACCGGCGTGGGCAGGTCCATCCCCAGCGGGTCTATGAGCTGCTCAATCAGGTGCTCTACGCCGGGCACCTTGAAGTGTCGCGCTGGAACGTCTCGCTGCGGCCTGCCCAGCACGAAGGGCTGATCAGCTACGAAACCTTCCGCAAGATACAGGAGCGGCTTCACAGCCTTGCCAGGGTTCCTGCCCGCAAGGATTTGGGCGAGGACTTCGCGCTGCGCGGCTTCGTCATCTGCGGCCACTGCGAGACCCGGCTCACCAGCTACTGGGCCAAGGGGCGCAAGAAGCATTATCCCTATTATCACTGCCCCAACAAGGAATGCACCGACTACGGCAAGGCCGTCGCCCGCGACAAGATCGAGGGCGAGTTCGCCGACATCCTCCAGACTATGCGTCCCTCGCACGACCTCTTCGTGCTTGCCTACGAAACCTTCCGCCGCTTGTGGGACATCCGCAGCGAAGGCGTCACCGCGCGCAAGAATGGCTGGGAAGCCGAGGCGCGCAAGATCGAGTCCCAGATCATCCAGCTTGTCGATCGAGTGATGGACGCTGACAGCCAGACGCTCGTCAAAGCCTACGAAAACCGCATTCAGGACCTCGAATCCCGCAAGGCGCAGCTCAAGGAACGGATCGCCCGATCGGGCCGAAATCCCAAGGCCTTCGAGACGGCATTTAGAACCGCCATGACCTTCCTCGCAAACCCTTACAACTCTGGGTTTCCGGCAATTTCGAGCACAAGCGGCTGGTGCTGAATCTGGCCTTCGCCGAGCGCCTGCAATATCTGCGGAACAGCGGTTTTAGAACCGCGCTAACCTCCTCACCTTTCGCGCTTTTATCGGGTTTTGAGGGGGGAGGAGAAGGGATGGTGCACCCGACATTGCTAAAACTTCTGTCGCAGGCAGTGTCGGGACGTCCCTAACTACTCTGTAAAATCAGGGGTTTGTCTTCTACCGTGTTCACGGTCGATCGCCCCCGTTTGCCTGCATTTCGATCACTTTGTGGGGTCGAAAGTTGGATCAATTTTACGGTGTGTATAACCTATGGCACTGACCGCATTGAAGGTAAAAAACGCCAAGCCAGGTCGCTACGTTGATGGCCGCGGCTTGTGTCTTTTCGTGAAGGAAAGCGGCTCGCGCAGCTGGGTCTTGCGGATGCAGCATAACGGCAGGCGGCGTGACTACGGATTGGGATCGGCGCTTGATGTGACGCTGACTGAGGCGCGGGACGCCGCAGCCGCATTGCGTCGCCAGGTTCGCGCTGGGATCGATCCGGTTGCCGAGCGCCGCAAGTCGCGCAAGGTGGTGCCGAGCTTCGAAACCGCAGCGCGCGAATGCTACGAGGCATTGAAGGACGGCTGGAAGAACCAGAACTATCGAAACTGGATTTCCAGCATGGAAAACCACGCCTTCCCGCTGATCGGCAGGAAGCCAGTCGATCAGGTGGACAGCACCCACGTCCTCGAGGTGCTCACGCCCATCTGGCTCGAAATCCCCGACACCGCTCGAAAGATTTTGCAGCGCATCGGTGCCGTTCTCGACTTTGCGCATATCAAGGGATGGCGGGAAGAAGAGGCTGCGCTGCGGTCAGTCCGCAAGGGATTGCCGCGCCAGACCGACAAGGTCGAGCACTTCAAGGCCATGCCCTTTGCGGACATTCCGGCATTTATGAAAGTGTTGGCGACAGCATCACCCACCACGGGCCGCGATGCCCTGCGCTTCACGATCTACAACGCCGTGCGGTCGAGCGAAACGCGCAAGGCCGTCTGGACTGAGATTGACCTCGACAAGGCGGTCTGGACAATCCCCGGCGAGCGCATGAAGGCAAAAGAAACGCATGTGGTGCCGCTCTCTAAGGCAGCGGTTTCCATTCTGCGGCGGCGCTGGAAACTGCGAACGAGCGACGATGGCCTCGTCTTCTCAAACAATGGCGAGAAGCCGATCAGCGACATGACAATGACCAAGCTGCTACGCGATGCCGGGATCAAGGGCGCGACCGTCCATGGCTTCCGCTCCGCTTTCACCGATTGGGCGGCAGAGAAGACCGACTTTCCGAAGGAAGTGGCGGACAAGGCCTTGGCGCACAAACTGAGCAACCAGGTCGAGGCCGCCTATCGGCGCACCGACTTTTTCGACAAGCGGCGGGAGTTGATGGCGGTATGGGCGGAGTTTTTGGACCGCATCGGATAACACAATTAGGTTCGCGCGGGCCTAACCTTCGAGCAGTCTCTTCAACTCGTCGGGCAGGTCTACGTTATTGCGCTCCGGCGGGTTGACCTGCCCCATGCACCAACGGAACACGTGCTTGAACTCGTCCATGTCGATGTAGAGGTCTTCGTAGCGTGTTTCATACTCGCTGTGCTCGACTTCGAACTCTCCAGCGATTCCAAGCGTTATCCCTTCAACCTCAAAGAACTGCGGGATCAGGAATTCGATGGGGAGCCACGGGTAGGTCTCGTTTGGGCGGAACATGTCTCGCGATAGGCCGTACATCAGGATGATGTCCCCTTTGAGAACGGCGGTGCAAAATTAGACCACGGTAGCGGCGGCGAAGTGCTGCTGCGGGCGGCGTAAAAGTCGTCCACTTTTTCCCTTTCGCGATGGCGGCGAGGGGGATGAGGGATTTACACCG
>NZ_WRPO01000035.1 GCF_009746585.1 Novosphingobium aquimarinum | reverse complement strand
AAATGACAATCCGGGTGTTGGCGACCCCCGCTCGGGCTACGCCCTCACGGCGCTCGCCAACACCCGGATCAAGTGGCCTGGTTTTACTCCGCCTAATGGACGACTTTTACTCCGCCGTTGACAAGGTTGAGATGGACCTCTTCGCAGAGCCGGCGCTCCGACCGGATGCCCATGCAATAACCCACGATCAGCATCCGGATCATCAGTTCAGGGTCGATCGAGGGCCGGCCCGTCTCGCTGTAGTAGGCCCGAAGATGCTCGCGAATACCGTCCAGATCGACGAACCGGTCGATCGACCTCAGCAAATTATCCGCAGGCACATGGTCCTCGATGCTGAAGCTGTAAAACAGCGCTTCCTGCATCACCGTTCGCTCGCCCATCATCAGCATAACTCCCAGCAACAGTTATGTTGAATCAGAACCTGCAACGCTCTTCAAGGGGAGTTTTTCAACAGAATAGGGAGCATCTACGCCGTTCATTGAGACATTCCTCTCGTCAGCGCCGGATCGACGCTACAGGCGCGCCCGCTTTGCTTTGCGGGTCAACTTGCCTGATGACTCGTAAGATACCAATTGGTCACAAAAACGCAAGCGGGAGGGTTGGAGATATTATATGACTAAGGAAACTGAAATATCTCACTGATTTGTCAATATATTTTTTACATCACTCGCCGACATCGCAGGCCGGAAAGCAATGTTAATTTTCACTGTGCGCACGTGCGTGTTCGACGCGTACCGGAATTGCAGATTGCCGCGGCATGGCGTTGATGACCTCAAAATCGCTCTCGGTACTGATGAGAAGGCCTACTGACACACCATTCTCTTCGGGAGCCCCGCTGTCAGGCAATCCTCCCCACCCATGAGCCATCGAAACGACGTCATCTCGTAGCGTGCCGTCCCCTTGCGCGATAGCAATGACCGCCCCGTGCGCTGACGTGATGCGAATGCGATCTCCGGCCGCGAGCCCATACCGGGCGAGCAATTCTGGATGCATATAGGCAGCATTATAGGGCTGATGTCCTCTGATCCTTGGACTGGTGCGGCCCGCAGAATTGAAGACCTCTCGGAGCCGGCGGCTGATGAGCAGAAGATCGAGGTTGGCACTGCCCTTATTCGACTGAGGTCCAGAGCCGCCTTGAGAAAAGACCTCCTCAATCTCCAGGAGGACATCTGTTGGCGCGATGTCGAAGCGGGCTTTTTCCGCAGGATCTGCGGCCAGTACGGTCTGCTGCACATCGAAAATCTTGCCGCGAGGATGTTGGCGTATTTCCTCGAAGGTGACGTTGCCATTTCTGAACAGAAGAGAAAACATCTCTTCCGGCGTGGGCGCGACGACCATGTCAAGCGGGACATCATCCACGCAAAGCTGCAAGCCGAGGCGCTGCGCAAGGGCATAATAGACCCGCCAGTCATCGACGAGATCCGACCCGGACGGCGGCGCAATCGCGGCCTCGACAAATTGCTGGACCGGACGCTGGTGAAAGCTTGTCTCATGCTCGAGGAGCCCGACCATATTGGGGTGCTCGAACTGAAGCTTGGGTGGCAGGATATAATGGGCAAGCTGCGCGGTCTCGGTCATTTCGGGATCGACCGTCACCAGCAATTCCAGGCTCTTGAACGCTTCGACTACGCGCCGTTGATCAGCGACCGAACTGGCTGGATTGCCGCCGTCCACAAGAAGCGCCTTCACCTGCCCCTCGCCTGGCGTCGTGATCTCCTGCGCAATAGCGCCCGTCATCTTCTCGCCATAGAGAAGCCCAAGCCCCCTCACTCTGCTTCTTGGACCTTTCTCCCAACACCTTCCCGCAGGCACGACCTGCGCGCGCCATTCGCGTTTTTTCATGAGTCCAGGATGCGGCACCCGATCCCCTTCTCGCAGGAAATGGCCGCACAGGACGTCAATACTGTCAAACAGATGCTGCATCAGGTTCGATCTGGGCGCCATGCTGGGGCCGGTGCCGGTCGTGATGAAACCGTGCTTTGACGTCGCCAGCATCTTTGTAGCCGCGAGGAGCAAGTCGGCAGGCACATCTGCTCTTAGCTCCGCATATTCCAGCGTGAAAGGCGCAACTGCCCGGCGCAGATCCTCGAGCGGGGCAACGTGTCGATCGCAGAAATCTCCATCAAGCCAACCATTTTCCAAGATCGTGCGGATCATCGCAGCGGCAATGGTGACATCTTCTCCCGGGCGAGGCTGAAGGAAAATATCCGCAAACTGGGCCGTTTCGCTCCGGCGCGGATCAATGACGATAAGCTTTCCGCCTCGCGCCTTGAATGCCTTGAGTTTCTTGACAGGATTATAGGCGTCGAACCCGAACATCGAGATCGAGACCATGGGGTTCCCGCCCACGATCATCATGACATCGGCAATGGCGAAATGATTGCGTCCCGCATGCCAACTCCCCAGGCGGTCAGCCGAAACAGCTTTGGCCGACTGGTCGATCGTGTTGTTGGTGAATAACGAGCGGCTGCCGAACGCTTCGATGAACGCTCGCTGGTAAATCGACGGCAGGGTGTTCTGATAGACATTGCCACCTTTGAAGAAGGCCACCGCGTCCAGGCCATGCCGGGTCGCTATCGTGCGCATTCTCTCCGCAATCTCATCGATCGCCTGTGTAGCCGTGATACGCTCATGACCGCCGTCAGTGTTGCGCTTTAGCGGATGGAGTAGACGTTGCGGTCCATGATAGAGATGTGCTGATTGCAATCCCTTGATACACGCGAACCCATCGCTCAGCGGATGGGCCTTATCGCCACGTATATCGACGATCCGCTCATCCTCGTCGATTGTCAGGACCAGCCCGCAATAGCCGGGGCAGATACGGCAGAAGGACAGCGCTTCACGCATATCGACCTCTCCATCAAAGATATTTTTAGCTTGCCATATGACTGGATCAAACTAATCATTTGGTCAATATTAATGGCCTGAAATGCTCGAAATTCGTTAGAAATTCGCTCATTTTGTGCCGATGATCGCCGATTATATTGACCATAATATAGCAGGAGGGATGTGTGGGGCGCGTTCAGGGCAAGGTCGCATTGATTACCGGAGGCGCATCCGGTCTTGGCGCTGCGGATGCAGCGATCCTTGCCCGGGAAGGCGCGAAGGTTGTCATTACCGATGTGCAGGTAGAACTGGGCCGCTCGGTCGCAGAGGGCATTCCCGGAGCGGTCTTCATCCAGCATGATGTGCGAGACGAAGGCCAGTGGCAGGCCGTCTATCAACGGATCTGGGAGCAGCATGGCCGCCTGGATGTGCTTGTCAACAATGCCGGCCTTACCGGGCCGGGCGACATTGAGAGCTGTTCTCTCGAGAACTATCGCTTCGTCAACGCGATCATGTCGGAGGGTACTTTCCTGGGATGCAAATATGGCATCCCTCTCATGGCCCGCTCAGGCGGTGGATCCATCATCAACATCGCCTCCCTGGCGGCGGTCAAAGGCATTGGTGCCATCGCGGCCTATTGCGCCGCAAAGGGGGCCGTTGTGTCGCTCACCCGTAGCGTCGCCGATCACTGCTTGCAGAAGGGCTACAAGATACGGTGCAACGCGATCCTGCCAGGAGGCATCGACACGCCTTTGATGCAGGCTTCGCTGGCAGCCCTTCCCGTCGGCGAGCCCTATAGCGATATGGTCCGCGACGAAGGCTATGGCGAACCGGACGATATCGCCAACCTCGTCCTTTACCTTGCCTCGGACGAAGCAAAGCGGGTCACAGGTGCATCGCTTCTCGTCGATAACGGCGAGAGCATTCGGTGAGGTCGCAGCATCTCTGGAAGCCCGGCCTTTCTCCCGACGCTACCCGCTGGCGCTTGCGAGTCCAGCCGCCGACGCATATAGCTTTTTCATGTCATTCTCCAAGCGGGAGGCGTAGAGGGCCTTCCGCAACAGAACCGGCCAGGATCAGCCCAGCAGAAGCATCGGCTGGTCGATAAGGGCTTTGAACGCAGCCATGAACCGGGCAGCGACGGCCCCGTCAATGGCACGATGGTCGAAGCTGGCCGTCGCAGCCATGACGGTCGCTAGACCAACAGCTCCATTGACCTTCCAGGGCTGTTCGACACCGGCGCCAATGCCAAGGATCAGCGCCTGAGGCGGGTTGATCACTGGGACCATCTCGTCAATGCCGAACATACCGAGGTTGGAAAGGGAGGCCGTGCCGCCCTGATATTCCTCGGGCATCAAGCGCCCCTCTCGGGCCTTCGCCGCGAGCGCCTTGCTTTGCTGGGCAATAGCCGAAAGCGACAGGGCTCCTGCATCCTTGATGACCGGCGTAATGAGCCCACCCTCGATCGCGACGGCCATCGCGATATCGACCCGCTCGAATTGGTGCAGTTCCTCTCCGCCAAACTGTACATTTGCCTCCGGCACCTCCACCAGCGCAACAGCCATTGCCTTGAGGAGCATGTCATTGACCGAGAGTTTTACGCCGCGTGTCTCAAGCTGGACATTGAGGTCGCTCCGCAGGGCCAGCAGCGGATCAAGATTGCAACGCACAGTAAGATAGAAGTGCGGAACGGTCTGCTTGGACTCGGTCAGCCGCCGCGCAATCGTCTTGCGCATACCGGACAGCTTCGTCGAACTAGCCGGCACGCCGACAGGCGCAGCGCTCGGAGCCACCTGAGCGATCGCCTGCACGGACGCTGCCGGCGCCGGCGGCGGCGTGAGAGCTGCCACCGGCTGAAGCCCAAGATCGGACTTCAATATCCTGCCGCCGGTACCGCTCCCCTTGAGCCCTTCAAGATCGATACCCTTGGCGGCTGCAATCCGGCGCGCGAGTGGCGAAGCGTTGGACACCTCGTCGATCGCGATACCAGCCTCGACGGGAGACTTTGCAACGACAGGTGCGGCAGCCGGGAGCGGCGCCAGAGCGGGTGTAGCGGCTGCCGTTTCAACTTGGACTGGAGACGCGGCCTCCGTTACGAGCGCAGTCGGCTCTGCGGCAGGCTCGCGGCTGGAAGCAGCATCGCCAAGTACGGCGATGACGGTTCCGACGGCCACATCCTCGGTCCCTTCGGAGACAAGGAGGCGGATAACCCGCCCCTCCTCCTCGACCTCATACTCCATGCTCGCCTTGTCCGTCTCGATCTCGGCGATCAGATCTCCCGGTTTGACCAGATCGCCCTCGGCGATCAGCCACTTGGCCAGCGTACCCTTTTCCATTGACGGCGACAAAGCCGGCATCGTCAGCTCGATGGCCATTTCAATTCCCCAGGAAGAGCTCGGCTGCAGCCTCGACGATCGCGTCGGGATCCAGCCTGTAGGTATGATACAAATCCGGCTGATCGCCCGTTTGACCGAACCGGTCCGTGCCGAGCGGACTCACCCGCATGCCCCGGACGCCTCCGAGCCAGGAGAGCGCGCCAGGCGATCCGTCAAGGACCGTGACCAGGCCAGCGTTCGCCGGGAGCGCAGAGAGCAGCGCCTCTGCGTGGCTCGTCTCGGCTCCCTTACCGGTCCAGCGGGACGCGCCACGTGCAGACCATCCCCTGTGCAGGAGATCTGGCGAGGTGACGTTCAAGAGACCGATCCCAGGCATGTCTTCAGCCAGCTGCTCCCAGGCCGCCAGGGCCTCGGGCGCGACCACGCCAGTGAAGACGATCGCCGCCTCGGCATCGGGGCCTGGCTTGCGCAGCCAGTAGCCTCCCTTCAGAGCGTCACTTTCCCAGTCGCCATGATCTCGCTGGACCTGCTGGATCGCCCGTGTCGAGAGACGAAGATAAACAGATTCCCCCTCAGCCTCCTGCATCTGCGCGAACGCCCAACGCATCATCAGCGCCAACTCGTCGGCATAGGCCGGCTCGAAATAGGTGAGATTGGGCTGCCCCATGCCGATCAATGGGGTGTTGATGGACTGGTGCGCCCCGCCCTCAGCTGCGAGCGTCAGCCCCGAAGGCGTCCCGACCAGCAGGAATCGCGCATCTTGGTAGCAACCATAATTCAGCGCATCGAGCCCCCGCGAGATGAACGGGTCATAGACCGTACCGACCGGCAGCAGGCGCGTCCCGAAATGCGGCGCTGCCAGACCCAGAGACGCGAGCATGATGAAGAAATTATTCTCGGCGATGCCCAGCTCTATGTGCTGGCCCGCCTGATGCGCCGACCATTTCTGGGCTGAGGGGATCTTGGCCTTCTGGAAGACGTCAGCGAGCTCCTGGCGACGGAAAAGACCACGCTGGTTGACAAAGCCCCCGAGGTTGGTCGTCTGAGTAACGTCGGGCGCAGTCGTGACGATCCGGTCGCCAATAGCATCGCCTGACTTTGCAAGGTCAAGCAGGATCCGGCCAAAGGCCGCCTGGGTGGACTGTTGCGCGCCATCGGGCACGGCAAACCGCTCTGGAACAGCGACCGGATCGGCAACCGGTTCCTTGCCCTGCTTCGCGATCGGGCTCGCCTCGATAAATGCCTGCAGCTGCGCTGCGACATTATCCCCCAGGCCACCCCAAGGCTCCCATTCGCGGCCCGACTCAATACCGAGGCTTGCGCGGAACTGCTCCATCTGGGCCGGGTTCATCATGCCCGAATGATTGTCTTTGTGGCCTGCGAGTGGGAGGCCATAGCCCTTCACCGTGTATGCGATGAAAAGCGTTGGCCGTTCATCATCCGCACCATCAAAAGCGTCGATCAGCGTCTCGATGCAGTGGCCGCCCAGATTGGTCATCAGGGCCGCGAGGCTTTCGTCGTCATAGCTCTCGATGAGCTTGCGCACATGGACCTTGGCGCCGATGTCAGCCATCAGCCGCGCGCGCCAGGCCGCGCCGCCTTGATAGGTCAACGCAGCGAATTCAGCGTTGGGGCAATTGTCGATCCATTCCTCAAGCGCCTTGCCGCCAGGCCGCTTGAATGCCTCCTGCTGCAGCTTGCCATATTTCATGGTGACGACGCGCCAGCCGCAGGTCTCAAATATGTCGTCGAACCGGCGGAACATGCGATCAGCAGTCGTGCTGTCCAGCGACTGCCGGTTATAATCAACGATCCACCAACAATTGCGCAGGTCGTGCTTATATCCCTCGATGAGGCACTCATAGATATTGCCTTCGTCGAGTTCGGCGTCACCCATGAGGGCGATCATCCGACCCGCCTGCTCCTCGCGAAGCTGGCCATGGGCAATGAGATAGTCCTGAACAAGGCTAGTGAATGCGGTGACGGCAACGCCAAGACCGACCGAGCCGGTCGAGAAATCAACCGGGATTTTGTCCTTCGTACGTGAGGGATAGCTTTGCGCGCCGCCCAGGCCCCTGAAGCGCTGCAACTGATCGAGCGACTGATTGCCAAGCAGATAATGGATTGCGTGCAGAAGCGGGCCACCGTGCGGCTTGACGGACACCTTGTCCTGTGGACGCAGCGCATGGAAATAGAGCGCGGCCATGATCGCCGACATCGAGGCGCAGCTTGCTTGATGGCCACCGACCTTCAATCCGTCACGCTTGGGACGGATATGGTTGGCGTTATGCACCGTCCATGACGAGAGCCAGCGAAGGCGCTGGTCAAGCAATTCGATCGAGCTGACAAGATCGCGACGATCCTGCGACAAAGTGGTGGCCATCAATTCATCCTTGTGGGGCAAGCACCGGGCCGTTCGCGCCAGCGCTTCAAAATTCTCTCAATTTTTCCGGACAGTGTTGCGAAGCGTCCCGATGCCCTCGATCTCGACCTCGACGCTATCGCCGTCGGCCAGCCAGAGCGGCGGCTTGAAGCCAGCGCCGACACCGCCCGGGGTACCGGAGAAAATGAGATCCCCCGGCTCAAGCGTCATCACCTTGGAAAGGTGCATGATCTGGTCGACGGGGTCGAACAGGAGATATTTGGTGTTCGACGACTGGCGGACCTCGCCATTGACCCTGCATTGAATCGTCAGGTTCTCGGCATCAAGCGCTTCGGCTGTGACAATCGCCGGCCCAATAGGAGCATGGCTGTCAAAGCCTTTGCCCAGAGTGAATTGGCTGGTCATGAACTGCCAGTCCCGAACGCTCACGTCGTTGCCGGCGCAATAGCCGAAAATGGCCGCCCGAGCTTCTGCCTCGTCAGCATGACGGACCGTCTTCCCGATGATGGTGACAAGCTCGGCTTCATAGTCCAGCTGCTCGGAAACACGGGGAAGCTCGATCGGATCTTCCGGCCCGGTGATGCAGGTTGCCGGCTTGATGAACCACATCTGTTCGCGCGGCCGCTCCATGCCCGACTCTTCGATATGGTCGACATAGTTGAGGCCGATGCAGAGAATTTTGCCCGGTCGCGCGATAGGCGGCAGCAGCCGAACATTCTCGATCGCCAGTGCGTCCACATCTGTGGCCACCGAAAGGATCTTGCCCCATCGATCCCATTGCTCGATCAGAACAGCCATGTCCGAAGGTGCACTCTGATCGATCCAGGATACAGGAACTATGCCCCCGCCCTTCTCGACGGCCAGAGCCGGTCCGCTGCCATAATCGATACGCAAAAGCTTCATGCTGATTCCCCACCCATCCGGCCATTCTCGTCGCGACCAGACATCTCGCACCTGAAGATCGATAATCTAGCGCAGCTTGACGTCCTCAAGTCCCTTGCGGCCCACATCAGGACGTCGCTTGAGGTCCGACTCCGGCTCACCGGCCCGAAGGCGTGCGAGCAAATCGCCAGGATCGAACTCGGTTCCGATCGGATTCTCAGCGAAGGCTTCGCTAAAGAAGAATGCTGTCGATTCCTCGACCGTGTCGAAATTCTCGACCTGCAGCTCCAGCTGGTTGTGGTCAGGATCGGCGTAGTAGATAGAGGTCGTCGGTCCATGGTTGATCGGATAGACCGGCATTATACCAACCGACTTGAGGCGCTCGTAATTCTCAAGCAAATCCTTCAGCGAATTGTAGGTGAAGGCCACATGGTGGACGCCGGCTGCGCCTTCAGGCTGTTCGGCAAGCCCAGGCATGTTGATGACAGCGAGGCGATGATGTTCGTCATCATAGGTCAGGAACGAAAGCGCGTCACTCTTGAACACGAAATGTGCGTTGAGAACGGTCTGATACCAATCCAGGATTTCCTCGTAACGGCTCGTTCGGATGACGAAATGAGCGAGCTTTGCCGGCGGCACCATTTCGCCGATCTCGGCCACACGCTCCTTCAAACTCAAATTCGCGGCCATTGCTACCTCTCCTGATTTGATTCGTTCCTGCCGTCCTCCAATCGAATGCATCAAACAGACCATATGGTCAATATCTGGCGACCATCCACCCTTTGCCGGGCAGATGGCCGACCATTTGCTCAAATTTCTGCCAGATCTCTCAGAAGCCGACCTTGTCCGCGCCTTTGAGCGAGAGGATCGAGCGCGCTTCGTCGGGCGACGCGATTTCCAGCCCCAACCCTTCAATGATCTGACGGACCCTCGTCACCTGCGCAGCATTGCTCGGGGCAAGCTGCCCGCGGCCGAGCCACAGCGAATCCTCCAGACCCACGCGCACATGCCCACCCATCGAGGCCGCCATCGCTGCGACCTTCATCTGCGCAGATCCCGCAGCCAGAACCGACCAGCGGTAATTGTCGCCGAACAGGCGGTCCGCCGTACGCTTCATGTGCATCACATCATCTGGATGCGATCCGATGCCACCAAGCAGTCCAAAGCAGGTCTGGATGAAGAGCGGTGCCTCAACCAACCCCTCCTGCCAGAAGTAATGGAGATTATAGAGATGGCTCGTATCGTAGCACTCGAACTCATAACGAGCGCCCGTCGCATTCAGAGTCTCGAGGGCATAACGAATGTCCTTGAAGCTGTTGCGGAACACCAGATCGTTCGATCCTTCAAGCATCGGGCGTTCCCAGTCATGCCTGAAGTCCTTGTAGCGCTTGAGCATCGGGAACAGGCCGAAGTTCATCGAACCCATGTTCAGACTGGCAACCTCGGGCCTCCAGACCTCTGCCGGCCTTACCCGCTCCTCCACCGGCATGTAAGGCGATCCGCCGGTGGTGAGGTTCACGACTACGTCGGACTGTTGCTTTATCACGCGAAGGAATGGCTCAAAGGCCTCCGGGCTCTGGTCGGGTCGACCGTCCTGGGGGTTACGCGCATGGAGATGAACGATTGCCGCACCGGCTTCCGCTGCCTCGAGAGCCGACTGGGCAATCTCGGCCTGAGTAACCGGAAGATGCGGGGACATTGAGGGCGTATGGATCGAACCTGTGATCGCGCAACTGATAATTACCTTGTCGGCCATTCATTCACTCCTGAAATTTCCGCATTTTGACGCCTCAACTGAGGCTATCGGGGGTCGTTGCAAACCAGCGTCGCATGTCGGGATAGGCGGCGTGCTGCCACCCACCATCGACATTGAGGCAGACCCCGGTGATGTAGGCAGCATCGTCGCTGGCGAGGAACAAGCTTGCCATCGCCTGATCGCGCGCAGTCGCGGGCCGCTTGAGAGGAATACGCTCCAGATAGGCGCCGAGTATCTCGTCGGTCATGTAGGTCGTGGCCGGCGTCGCCGTCATGCCGGGCGCCACAGCATTGACCCTGATCCCATGGTCGGCAAGTTCGAGCGACCCGCTGGCGGTCAGCATATCGACGCCTGCCTTGGCTGCAGAGTAGGCGGCAAGCCCCCAACTCGGGACTTTACCGTTGAGCGAGGATATGTTGACGATCGCGCCCTGGACGTTCGCCTCGATCATCCGGCGAGCCTGATGCTTGATGCAGAAGAAGGTACCTACCGTGCACAGGTCCAGCGCGAAGCGGAAGTCAGCTTCGGATTGATCGATGAGAGCCGACATGCGCGCCGAGCCGGCCACATTGAACGCGATGTCCAACCCGCCAAAATGCGAGACCGCCGCTTCGACCATCGCTTGAACGTCAGCCTCGCTCGAAACATCGGTACGGACTGGAAGGCAGGCCCTCCCCAGTTCCCTCGCCAGCGCTTCAAGGCCAGCCTCGTTGATGTCGGCGAGAACGACCATCGCACCCTCGGCGACCAGTTGGCGCGCTACAGCCTCGCCGATCCCTGATGCGCCGCCGGTGACGGTCGCAATCTTGCCCTTGAACCTCTCCATGGCTTTTTCCTCTCAATCAGGTTTTTTCGTGAAGCGAAGCGGCAGACGGGACAGCGCCGCGTTAAAGCCATTGCGATAGGTCACGATCTCGCCGTCAGGGATGTGGAACTCTGGAATGTGAGCGAGCCAAAGCTCAAGAAATATCTTCAGCTCGGCCCGCGCCAGCGGCGCACCCACACAGAAATGATTGCCGACCCCGAAGGTCCCATGCCGGTTGCGCGAGCGGTCCAGTTGCACATCCATCGGGCAGGCAAATCGGCTCTCGTCGAAATTATACATTCCGACGCCCCAGACGATATGGTCCCCCCGCTTCATCGAGACACCGCGATAGACGGTGTCGCGCGTGACATATCGGCCAAGGTTGGCGGACACGGGGAATCGCCGCAATATCTCTTCGATAGCCTTGCTGTGCAGGCTATGATCCTCGCGCAGCTTCTCGCGTGCCTTGGGATTGTCGGCCAGATAGCGGGTCGTAAAGCCCAGCGCGGCGGTTACCGTATCCAGTCCGGCTACAAGGGTGGAGCGTACGAGCTTGAGAGCCTCTTCCGTCGTGAACGGACGTCCGTGATCGGTCTGGTTGACCACATGCGAGATGGGATCACCTTCTATCGGTGCGGTACGCCGTGCCTCTACATAAGGCGTCAGATATTCGGTGAGCGCTTCGACCGAGCGGAACCTGTGCGCATCGTCACGAGGCTTGAATATGCCTTCGGCAATTTCCAGCAAGGGCAGGCGATCCTCGGCCGGCAGACCAAGGATGCCAAGGAAGGTGATGACGGGCATCTGCCCTGCGAAATCCGCCATGAATTCACATTCACCCCTTGCCTTCAGGGGTTCGATGAGGGCAAGCGTCAGCGCCCGGATATCGTCGCGATATCGCTCGATGGCCGATGGCTGAAACAACGGCGCGATCGCGCCGCGATAGGTCGTATGGAGCGGCGGATCCGTGTCGTTGGGCGGAAAGGTCGGCGTGTCCGCATTCTGATGATCTGGGACAAACAGCCGCGTCGCCGAGAATGTCTCATAGTCCTTGCCGACGCCATCAATCGCCTCGGCGCCCGTCGCTATCCAGTGCCCGCCATTGTTGCGCGTCCAGAAAATCTCGGGAACATCGCCGTCCAGAAGGCCATGGACAGCTTCGAACACGTCGACAGTCTCATGGTCGTAGAGGTTGAAATCGTGCACCAGTTGCTCCGGAACATGCGGAGGCAAATCCTTGGTGTAATAGGGATCAGGAAACATCGCGGAGCCTTTCGCCGATGCACACGCGCCTGAGCGCGTCGCTATCGATAATGTTGGGGATCAGGCAGCCGAGCCGCCATCGATCCGGAGTGTCGAACCCGTTACGAAAGCGCTTGTCGGGCCAGCCAGCCATGCGACCATGTCGGCGACCTCTTCAGGTCGGCCGTAACGCGGTATGGCCATGGTCCGAAGAACGCCCGCCGCCCATTCGGAGTCTTCACGGTTCATATCGGTATCGACAGGGCCCACCTGGACCGTGTTGACGGTGATCCCGCGCGGTCCGAGGTCTCGTGCGGCGCAGCGCGCCATGGCCGCGACCGCCGCCTTGCTCGACCCGTATATGGATGCGCCGGGGAACGGCATCACGTCACTGCTGATGCTGCCGATGTTGATGATCCTTCCGCCCTCGCCCATCACTTTGGCTGCGGCGTTCATGGCGACGAACGTCCCACGAACATTCACACCGTAGATCGAGTCGAATGCTTCGAGGGTTGCTTCATCAATCGAAACGAGCTCCACCACACCAGCCGAATTGACCAGAATGTCGAGACGGCCATGTTCGTCGATCGCGGTGGCAATCACCCGGCGAACATCCTCCACATTGCCCGAATCTGCTTTCAGCGGCACGACCGCGCCTCCCGCTTCCCGCGCCAGCGCAAGCGCCGCCGCCTCACTCGAGACATAGGTGAAAAGCACAGTTGCGCCTTCCTCAGCGAGACGCTTGACGATCGCCGCCCCGATCCCGCGAGAGCCGCCCGTGACGACAGCCACACGCCCTTCTAGCGCTTTCATATCCTCTCTCCCTTCATGCAAATTACGATCCGGTGCGTTTCTGGCGTTGCAACCGGAACGACATGAAACTAGACACGAACTGACCGGAAGGTCAATGTACGATATAAATTGCGAGGGAGAGGTAGTCTAATCGTCGTCCGCGACGATGTCCGGCGCAGCAACCAGTTTGCAGGGCGCCACTGCCCGCCCGACCAGAAGAGCAATGCGCGCACGCAAGTGCGGTCGCGCGAGATATGAAACAGGAGAAAAGGCCAATGCCCGAAGCAACTGATGGCGCGCTGATGTTCACGGCAGAAGAAACCCAAAGTCACGGCGCTTCGCCAGGCGTCGGCCTGATCGACTTCGTATCGGTACCTGAAGGGACGGTCATCGAGACCATCCCCACGCTGGCTGCCGATGGCGGCAAGTCTCGCGGCATTCTCTATACCCGCGGCGGCGAAAAGACCGTTGTGTGCTTCAGTCATCCGCGCGGCGACATGAGCCGCCATTATGCCTTTCCATTCCTGCTCGAGGCAGGTTTCGCGGGCTACAACCACCAGTGCCGCAACCTCAACAACGACGTCGATACCGAGCACGAAAAGCTGCTTTTCGACATCGCGGCCGGGCTTCGCGAACTGAAGAACCGCGGGTTCGAGAAGATCATTCTTGTCGGCAACAGCGGCGGCGGCGGCCTCTTCTCCTTCTACCAGAGCCAGGCGGTCAAGGCCCCGACCGATCGCCTGAAGGACACTGCTGCGGGTGAGCCGATTGATCTTGCCGGCCTCGACATGCCGGTCGCCGACGGCATCGCATTCATGGCCGTACACCCTGGCGAAGGCGTGTTCATGCAGCGTTGCATCGATCCATCGGTGACCGACGAACATGATCCCCTGTCCTGTGACCCCGAACTGGACATGTACAACCCGGCCAACGGCTTTCGCATACCGCCGCAGGTGAGCACCTACTCAAAAGAGTTTCTGGCCAAGTATGAGGCGGCTCAGATCGCGCGCAGCCGCAGGATCGACGCCGTCGCCTTGCAGATCGAGCAAGAACGCCGGCGGTGGCAGGAGCGCATGAAGCAGCCCGACTTCGATACGCTGCCGGTCGAGGAGCAGATCAGGATCACGCGGCACGCGACTGTCGCGAAATATCTCACAATCTATCGCACCGAGGCCAATCCCGCCTATGTCGACCTGTCGCTGTTCGCCGAGGGTTCCACCCGTGACGTTGGTTCATTGATCGGCCCTCGCCCAGACAAGCTTAACTATTCCGAAGGCGGCTTTGCGCGCTACATCACGCCCAGAGCATGGCTGTCCAGCTGGTCGGCAGGCGGCACACGCGCCGAGATCGAGCGCAACATAGCGGACATTCCCCAGCCTACCCTGATGATCATCTACACGGGAGATAATGCCTGCTTCCCAGAAGATAATCTCAGGCAGATGGAAGCTTCGGCTGCCACCGACAAGACGATCGAATATTGCGCCGCGGATCATTATGGGCAACCGATCCCAGAGCGCGACCGAGCCTGCACCCACCTGGTCAACTGGTTGACGCCCCGCTTCCCGACAGCGGAGCGTTAAGGACCATGGTGGATGATCGCGCAGCGCCGACGGAAGCCCGGTTCCGCTTTCCGTCGGGCTGCGCGATCATATTTGGCGCTTCAGGCGCAATCGGTCAGGCCGTCACCACGGCGTTCGCTGCCGCAGGTGTCAACCTGGTGCTGACAGCGCACTCCGGCACGGAAGGCCTGGCTAACGACTGGCATCAACGTGCAGATGTCTTGTCGTGCGACATCACTTCACGGGCGTCGGTCGAACAGGTCGTTGCCTTCGCAGATGAGCGGCATGGGAGGATCCACTCCACCATTCTTTGCCACGGCGCGCGCTATGGCAGCGGCCTGGTGGCTGACGGACCACTGGATCAACTCCGCCTGAAGCTCGACATGGACCTGTTCGGCTTCCTCCATGTAGTCCAGGCCGCAGTTCCCAGGATGCGGATAAAGGGCGGCGGCTCGATCACAACCATTGTCACGCCGGCGATCGACAAGAAATCGCCGGGCTACGGTCTCGCCTCGACACCCAAGGTCGCCGTGGCCAAACTCGTCGAATATCTTGCGCTCGAGGAGGGCGGCGCCAACATCCGCGCAAATGCGGTAGCCCCTGGCGTTCTTGAAGGCGGCGGCATGGCCAGCAAGATCATGGAAGGACCCGCCTCAGCGGTGATCCGCAACGCCGTCGCGCAGACGCCGCTAGGCAGAACGGGCAGCCCGGCCGAAGTGGCAGATCTCATTTTGTATCTGAGTTCGCTTCAGGCCGCTTATGTTACGGGCCAGATCATCGACATCGACGGTGGCTATTCTCTTTGATGCCCCCACCCTGATTACGCATCGGGGGTGATACGAATACTGCCCATGAAATCGCGTTTGCCGATCTCCAGTCCTTGCTGCCGCAGCAGCGCATAGGCACAGCTCGCGTGGAAATAGAAATTGGGCTGTGCCAGCGAGAGCAGATAATCACGCGCTACAAAGGGAAGCTTGGTCGCTCCCAACTCCACGACGACCCGGCCGTCGATCCATTGCTCAGCTTCGTCCGTTGTGATCGAAGCAAGGACACCGTCGGCTCCGTGTAAAAGCTCTGCATGGGCCTCAAGGCTCAGCGCAATCGGCGCGAAGTCGGGCGCGAAACGCCCTTCCCGGACCGCGTTGATCGCGCCGGCAGTATGTACTGCCACCTGCTTGAGCTGGAAGGAAAGCGGCGCCATGTCGGCAATCAGCCGGACGCCGAGAAGAACCTCCTCGGATACGCCTTTCTCTTCGCAATACCGCCGGGCCTGATCGAGAAGCGCTGTTGTTGACCCCAGGATTTGGCGCGCAGAAGGAATAAACGCGTCATGAAGTGGAATAGGCATCAGAAGGGCTCCCGTCAGGCCGCGCAGCGCTTAGAGGAAAGCGCCTCACGGACGCGCCCGCCTGTCTGCCCTCCAGGAATGGCAGCAACCTGGCGCGCCACGTCGACAAATGCTGCAGCATCGACACCAGTATCGACCTGCATACCCTCGAACATCCAGAGCAGATCCTCAGTCGCTACATTCCCCGTCGCGCCAGGCGCGAATGGGCAGCCTCCGAGCCCCGCGACGGACGCGTCGAACACCCGCACCCCAGCGTTATAGGCTGTCAGTGTATTGGCAGCTCCCAAGCCATAGGTATCATGGGCATGGAAAGCCCATTTGACGCCTGGAAACGCAGACATGGATTTCTCGAAAAGGCGAGACACATGGCTGGGAACAACCCGTCCGGTAGTATCGCACAAGGCAATCTCGGCGTGTGGCGCCAAAGGCAAAAGCCGCTCCAGCAGCGCCAGTGTCGCCTCGTCGTCTACCGTACCGTCATAAGGGCAATCGAAGGCAGTCGCGAGGTTTAGACGCAGCTTCGTACCATCAGGAAGCAGATCGACGATGCGGCCATATTCCGCTGCGGACTCTGCCGGAGAGCGTTTTACGTTGCTTCGATTATGGGCCTCGCTAACAGAAAGAACGAACGCCACATGCCGAGCACCGGCACGCAGAGCCCGTTCGGCATGACGCAGATTGGGGACAAGCACTTGCGGGTCACAACCATCAAGCGCCTGCGCTGCGTGGAGCACTTCGACCGCATCCGCCATCTGCGGCACCGCCGTTTCGCTGACGAAGGAGGTCGCTTCCACGCGCCGAATGCCTGCGGCGTGGAGCGCATGCAGGATCGCGATCTTGTCTTTTGTAGGGATAACCGGGCCTACCGACTGGAAGCCATCCCGCGGACCGACCTCGACCAATTCGATGCTGTCCATCAGCCAATAGCTCCCTTGCTGCGCAACCGCGCTATTTCTTCTGCACTGACACCAGCCAGCTCGAACAGGACTTCGTCGGTATGGGCGCCAACCGCCGGCCCAGCCCATCGAACCTCACCTGGTGACTCGACGACATGTGGGACCACACCGGCATGCAATATGGGCCGATCGAACGCTGGATCCTCTACCTCCCGGACCATGCGCCGGGCGCGATATTGCGGATCGGCCGCGCAATCTGCGGCAGTATAAGCCTTCGAATTTGGGATATCCGCCTTGTCGAGCATCGCGAGCAAATCTGCGATATCATATCGGCGTGTCCATTCAGCGATCCGCGCGTCGAGTTGCTCAGCGTGCAGAACGCGACTGCGATTTCCGACGTAAGATGGATCCGTGAGCAGTTCAGGCGCTTCCATCAATGCTGCGAGCTTACCGAACAGAGGGTCGGAATTTGCCCCTATGAGCACCCAGTTCCCATCCTTCGTCGGATAGGCGTTAGTGGGCGCTGCCGTTGCGATCGCCCCGCCGGTCGGCTGCTTGATCTTACCGAGCATCCCATATTCAGGCAGCATGCCTTCCATCATGCTCAAAACACTCTCGCTCAGCGCAACATCCACCGTCCGCGCAGCACCGTCCCCGCCTTTGCGATCACGCTGCCACAGCGCGGAAACGATACCAAATGCGGCATATAGCCCTGCTATGGAGTCGCCAATGCTGACGCCCACCCGGACCGGCGGAAGATCGGTCGTACCCGGGGCATGATTGGTCAGATAGCGCAATCCTCCCACGGCTTCACCAATAAGGCCAAAAGCCGCGCGATCGCGTCCCGGCCCGTCCTGGCCATAGCCAGAGATATGGGCCACGACGAGATCCGACTTTGCTTCACGCAGGACTTCAGGCCCAAGGCCCAGCTTCTCCAGTTGGCCAGGACGGAAATTTTCAACGACGGCGTCCGCCTCGGCTACCAGTCGCAGCACCAGAGCCTTCGCGTCGGGATCTTTCAGATTGAGAGCGATCGACTTTTTGTTACGCCCGTGGACGGACCACCAGAGCGAGTGACCATCCACCATCTCACCCCATTGCCGAACAGGGTCGCCGGTCAGAGGCTCGATCTTGATTATCTCTGCTCCGAGATCTGCGAGCAGCCGCGTCGCGAAGGGGGCGGCCACGAAATGGCCAATCTCGATAATACGCATACCTTCCAGCATAGGCTGTAGCCCGTCCGCTACCGCACCACTCATGCGACCACCCAATCGTTCATATTCCCCTCCTTGGGTTGCGATGAGACCCGGTGCCCTACTGGCCGGATCATCATTCGACCACCATCCATATTGACCTTTCGGTCAGGTAATGCAAGGTCCGTCTTGTCATTTCAAAGACAGCACCGGCCCGCGAGAGGCGCAAGGCTGGTGCGCCCGGGAGATCATAATGCCGAAACTGATTGTCACGACACGCGAGGGTGAAACACGCAATATTGAGGCTGCAAATGGCCATTCGGTCATGGAAGCGATCCGCAATGCCGGCATTGACGAGTTGCTTGCCATTTGCGGCGGCTGCTGCTCGTGCGCGACTTGCCACGTCTATGTCGAGCCCGATTCCGCAGGTGAACTCTCCGCGGTGAGCGAGACCGAAGATGACCTTCTGGACAGCTCCGATCACCGCAAGGCTGGGTCGCGCCTTTCCTGCCAAATCATCATGAGCGACGAACTCGACGGCCTCAAGGTTGAGATTGCTCCGGAAGATTGACGGTCTAACACAGAAATATAAAGAGCAGCCGACAGCTGAGTGTCGGCGGCTCTTTTCATGCCATCTGCTTAGCCTTCATTCCTTACCGATCGCCAGCGGGAGGCAGTCGAGTGTGATCGTATGACCGTCACGATAGCGGATCTGCGCATCAGGCTTGATATGAAAATCGGGCACCCGCGACAGCCAGACCTCGGCGAAGATGCGTAGTTCCGTGCGAGCGAGGGTCGCGCCAGGACAGAAATGGATGCCCTGCCCGAAGCTGGCGCTCTGCTGCCGCTTGCGATCAAAATCGACATGAAGGGCGTCAGGGAATTTGCGTTCATCGAGATTGGACATCGCCGCCGACCAGACGATCCGGTCGTCCTTCCTCACGTTGACCCCGCGGTAATCCATGTCGCGCGTGAACTGCCGTGCGAGGTTGGAAACGGGGTAGCGACGAAGAACTTCCTCGATCGCACGCGGGATCATCCCGGGCTCGTCCACTAGGCGCTGACGGTCTTTCGGGCTCATCGCCAGATGCCGGGCAAGATAGGTGAGGGAAGCCGTCACGGTATCGAGGCCGCCCATCAGGACTGTGCAGCTCAGTTTGACAATCGTGTCCCTGGTCAGTTGCTTGTCGTGAATGCCGTCATGCACGATCTTGCTGATGACATCGTCACGCGGATTTGCCGCACGATCGTCGATAATCGGGGTCAGATAACCGACCAAGTCAGCCAAGCCGGCCATTCTCACCTGCTCGTTCTTGGGATCCAGAACGCGGTGCGCGATACTGATCAGCTTCTCCCGATCGTCACGGGGAAGGTCCACGAGGCTCAGGAAGATGATGACGGGCAGTTTCGACGAGAAGTCGGAAATGAACTCACACTCGCCCCTCTCCAGGATCGGATCGATGAGTTCATTGGCGATCTCGCGGATGTCCTTGGCCAGAAGCTGGATTCGGTTGGGCGCAAACAGGGGAACGATAACGCTCTTTTCCACGGTATGCTCGGGGAGGTCCGTCTGGTTTGGCAAAAAGAAGGGGGTCTCGGGGTTGAGCTGTTCCGGGACGAACATGCGCTTGGTGCTGAAATGATCATTGTCCCGGTCCGTCTGCAAAATGCCTTCGGCGCCGGTGACGATCCAGTGACCGCCATTGTGACGAGACCAGAAAATATCGGGCAGCCCCTTCTTCATGAGCGCATGGGCAGCGAGGAATGGGTCTTGGTCCTGATAGTCATACACATTATAGTCGTGCACCAGGTTCGCCGGCACATGCTCAGGAATGACAGAGTTATAGTGCGGATCGCTCATCATTGTCCTCTCTTGCCGCCGGGCCACACTTCAACCCGGCGCTTAAAAATTGCCCCTCCCTATAACTGACCTTATGGCCAGTTGCCAAGAACCTCGTGCATCGGCCTTCACGCGAACCTGACCGCGATGGGGTTCGCAATGATGACGAAAAAGGGCGGCCGCCTTGTCGGCAGCCGCCCAGCCCCCCCCCCTCCAGGGAGAAGGGTCAGAAGCGGATCGCGCCGGCGCTGCGCGGTGCACGGCCCGCATGTGCCATTTCCATAGCCTGCTCGAAAAGCTTGGCGTCGCCAGTGGTCCACCAGATCTCCAGTTGGATATGATTGAGCTTCCAGCCAGCGGCCGTCCGGTGGAACTTGTGGGTGTATTCGCCGCCCACTACATAGCTCTCGCCATTCAGGATATGCTGGGCCCACAAATAGGTATTTACGATCGCAGCATCGCCCTCGATATCGAATCGGAAGTTCGAGAGATGATGCGACGTGACATCGAAGCCCTCGATCGCGCGGCAGAAGTGCAGCCATTCGTCGACCAGCCAAATGCGGGGTGCAGGCACGCCGGGAAGAGCCGGATCCTGGAAAAAGACCGTGACCTCATCCTCGTACATTGTACGGATGAGTTTCCAGTTCAGCTTGTCAACGCCGCGGCACCATTTTTCGCTGAGGATGTCACGCAGCGCCTCGCGATCCTGAAAACCGCGCAGATCGATTTCGCTCATAAGAGCCTCTCCCTTCTCATGTTGTGAATATTTGGCCAAAATCTCGCTGCTCAGGCGGCAGCGAGGGTTTCTTTTTCGACCACCAGATCGAGGCGCTCCAGGATCACGGTAAAGCCGCCGCGGTAGTTGGACACAAAGCCCTCGCGCACCGTAAAGTCAGGCAAGATGTCCAGCCATTCTTCAAGGAATATCCGAAGCTCCGCACGAGCCAGGAAAGCTCCAACACAGAAGTGGACGCCTACACCGAATGTCGCGTGCCTGTTGCCCGAACGCAGAAAATCGACCGTCATGGGATCGGGAAATTTCACCGGATCGAAGTTGAACGCTCCCACCGGCCAAAGGACATGATCCCCCGCCTTGACAGGAGCCCCGTGAAAGTCGTGATCCGCCGTCATCCAGCGACCGATCACCGACACCGGGTATCGACGGAGAAATTCCTCGATTGCCTTGCGGATGAGGTCGGAATTACCGCGCAGCTCAGCGCGAGCCGGGGGATTCATCGCAAGATAGCGCGTCATGTAGGACATCATGCCTACCGTCGTATCGAGCCCGCCAAGCAGGACCGCGCGGGTTAGCTTGAACGCTTCTTCATAGGTCAGAGGCCGGCCATCCACCTTCGAGTTGACCAGTTCGCTGATCGCATCATTCTGTGGCGCTTCCATCCTCCCTCGGATGATGGGGCGCAGATAGTCCTCAATCTCATTGAGTGGGATCGACCGATCACCGCCATCCTGAGCGTTCGGATCGAGAATACGGTGTGCAACGGCGCGAAGGTGCGGGCCATCCTCTCGCGGCAGGTCCATGATATCGAGGAAAATCTGCACCGGCAAAATCGAGGCGACCTCTTCGATGAACTCGCATTCGCCGCGATCACGAACATCCTGGGCAAGCTTACGGCAGAGCGCCCGAAAATTGTCGGTCACCGTCTTGACGCGGTCAGGCCCGAACAGGGGAGCGACGACAGCGCGGTAGTGGGTGTGAAGCGGGGGCTCGACATCCAGCGGCGGGAACTCCATCACATCTGAGTTCTGATTGTCGGGAACGAACAGCCGGCGCGTCGAAAAGAGATTGGGCTTGGCAGCCATTTCGTTGACCGCCTCAATACCGAGCGCCACCCAATGGCCGCCATTGTGCCTTGTCCAGAATACGGGCGGCACACCCTGGCGGAACAGACCATCGATGATCTCGAAATAATCCCCGTCATTATACCCGAAGATGTTGAAATCATGGATGAGGTTTGCCGGCACATGCGCCGGCACCTCGGCGGTGTAGAATGGGTCGTTCATCTCTCTCTTCCTATCGGGCGCACAACCGTTCCAACACATCCTCAGTCGTGGACAGGGAGATTGGCGTGGCAGCATCCTCGTTCGACGCCTTGTCGGGCGCTTGTCAAAGAACCTGACCTAACGGTCAATATAAATCAAGCCCAATTTGAGGGGCCTCAGGTCGCGCTGGCAAGGGCGACCAGAGCACAAGCCAAGATGAGCATCGCCGCCTTCGCCCATGAGATCGGCTCGCCGTAAACCATCACGCCAAACGCAATCGCGCAAAGGGGGACAAAGGCCGCACTCAATGGGATCAGCGTCCCTATATTGACGCCACTGGCGATGATCCGAGCCAGCAGGAACACGCCTCCCAGGAAGCAGAGGGCGGACGCTAAAGTCGGCAATGGTGCAGTGAAGCCTCGACTGGCCGGAAGGAATGAAACTCCGGCCAACTGTAGAAGGGCCGATCCGATGAACATGATGACGGAAGGCAACGAAAGTGCGGGCATCATTTGCTCCCTAGATAGGAGGAAAAGCCGATCCAGACGTCAGGGACGGGGGATAAACCGCATATAGCTGTTCTGCTCGCCATGATTGTCGAAGACGATATCGGCGTCAGTAAAGTCAGAGACCTGCCCGAAATTCTCCGCGACCGCTTCCGCGCTGATCTGCGGATCGAAGAAGCCGGGAGCGACGGCATAGCCCATCCGGGCAAAGCGCCCGCCTCCGACGATGAAGGCGTCGCCGGAGATGGCGCACTGATCGCTGCAGAGATAGGCGACCGCCTCCCCCACCTGATGCGGTGGAAAATGTTCGATGAACCAGTCCCTGATCCTGAGCTCTCCCGCAGCTTCCAGACCGCTTCTGGTCGCCCTTGTGTCCGCAGTAGGCAGGATTGCGTTGACGCAGATGCCTGCCCCCGTGCCTTCCAGCCCGGCCGCTCGAGAAAGGCCAATCAGCCCCGCCTTGGCGGACGCGAAATTTGAGTATCCGGCACGACCGAAGGAGACGCTGGAGGCGACGTTCACGATCCGCCCGAAGCCGGCTTCGCGCATATGAGGCCAAACGAGATGCATGAGCGCACGTGGACCGTTCAGATGCACATCGAGGCCAAAGCGCCAGCGATCCTCGTTCACCTCCTCAAGGGATCCCGAATCGCCAAAGCCGGCATTGTTGACGAGAATGTCGACACGGCCAAAGGCTGACATGGCGGCATCAATGATCGCCGCTGCACTCTCCTGCGTCCCGACCGGGACGGCGCAGGCTACCGCCGTTCCACCAGTCTTCCTGATACGGGTTGCAGCGGCATCGGCCCGGCTCTGCTCTTCACCACCCCGCCCCGCAACGTCTGTCCCATAGTCATTCACCAGCACCGCGCAGCCACGCCGTGACAGCGCTGTGGCAATCGCCTCGCCGATGCCCGTTCCAGCGCCCGTGACAATCGCAACTCGACTACTCAAGTCCAGCATGCCGTGCTCTCCTAATCATGATTATCGCGTTGCCACCAACCGTGCCGCCGCCCGTTTCCGCCACAATAGGGCCAGCCATCGCGGAGGCAATCAGATTTCTGATCTTATGGTCAGGAAATTTACGATTGCACGCCAGATTCGTCGATATTGCGGCTTTATCCTGACCGCTGTAGTGAGGATCGATGTCGAAAATGGTTGATGTCGCAGCGCCTATGGGGCAGTCGGGTCAGAATATGGAAAAGGGAACAGACTATATCGCCAAGCCAGTTCGGGAGAATAGAGGCCGGGTAGCCGTCCGCCTCCCTGACGACGGCAAGGTCGAATCGCCCAAGCGATCCAAGTCCAAGAAAGGACGTCGCGGAGACGATGTCCGCGAGCGCGTTCTGAAGGCCGCTCTTCAATGCTTTGGCGCATTTGGCTTTGAAGGCACATCGACCCGCGCTGTCGCGGAAAGAGCCGACGTCACGCACACGCTGGTGCTTTATCACTTCAAATCGAAGGACCTGTTGTGGCGCGCCACGATGGAAAACAGCATCGGCAACTATGCCGAGGCTGTTATCGACGACGACATCACGGAACGTCCCACGGAACATGCCGCTGCCGAGCTGAGACGCTTTATCGAGCGTTTCGTACGCTTTTCCGCTGAAAATCCGCAGGTGCATCGCATCTTGACGATGGAAAGCAACCAGGGAACCGACCGCCTCCAATGGGTCATCGACAATTTCCTGCGCGAGCATTTCACGCGCGTGCGCGATCTGATCCGGCGTGGGCAGATGGAAGGGTCGGTACGAGAGGGCGACCCGGCCCGTCTCTACTATCATATCATAGGCGCTGGCGGCACGCCGTTCACCGTGTCGATGGAGTATCTCGAATTCACGGGGCGCGACATCTTTTCGGAAACCGAAATCCTGCGCACGATCGCCTTCATCTACGAGATCGTGTTCATCTGATCAGCCCGCGGCGGTTTCAACTGCCGCTGGCATCCAGCAAGGGCGCGATGTCCGCAAAATTATAGTATTCGTCGATACGCGTGATGCGACCAGCCTCGACCTCGCCGATGATGCACGTTGCGATTGTCAGATCGACCCCGTCGGCCGACCGTGCATCGAGGAGAGACTGCCGGAAGAAGCGGTTTCTCACCTCCCAATAGGCTGTTTCTCGATATTTCCAGTTCGCAGCCCTTCGACGAACGTTCACAAGGAAGGGCAGATAATCGAAGAAGATTTTATCTTCCCGATCGACATTGTGCCAGATCAAAAGGCCCGGCGCGCAAACACGGTGCAGGCAAGCCCAGTCCTCCTCTTCGATGGCTGTGAGGAAGGTGACCGCCAGCTCATGATGGATGTCATCTGCCATGATCATATCTCGATAAGCAACTTGCAGGTCGTAGAGGGTTTGCGCAGAGCTTCGAACTTCTCCGGCAAGTCGTCGAGGGAGATGCGGTCCGTGATGAGCGGCTGCGGCTTTACCTGATTTGTGGCGATCGCGTCGATGACGGCGGCGAAGTCAGCCACTTCATAAGCGAGCGAGAAGTCGATCGAGATCTCCTTCACCAGAGCATCGATCGGGACGAAGCTGTCAGCAAGATAGGAGCCCCCGGCGCTCAAAATCTGACCACATTTGCGCACAAGCCGGATCGCCTCGCCCAGCATGCCCGGATAGCCGACACATTCAACGACGATGTCCGGCGGCGTCCCACACAGCGCGGCAAAGCGCGCTTCGACATCCTCCTCCTTCGGGTTTATTGCGCCATGCGCGCCCATGTCGATGGCCATCTGCCGACGCCCGGGACTGGGGTCACTCGACATGACCTTTGCAGCGCCGCCATGCAGAGCGAACAACAGCGCAGCTAGCCCTATCGGACCCGCACCCAGGATGAGCACATTTGCTCCCTTGAGCTGTCGGGCGTGGCCGATTGTATGGTGCCCCACGGCGAGCGGCTCGACGAGTGCGCCCTCCTCGAAACCAACCCCATCAGGCAGCATCTGGATGAGCCTCGCGTCAGCCACCATGAACTTTGCCAATGCGCCATCTCTTTGCAGGCCAATCACCTGTTGGCCCGAACAATGGTAGATATGCCCTTGCTCGCAGTCAGCGCAATGCCAGCAGGGGTGGATGGGCAGTGCTGTCACCCGAGTGCCTGCGACGATCGCCGACCCGTTGGGATCGACGACCGTACCGCAGAATTCGTGCCCCAAAATGCGCCCGCTCGGCAATATCCCCGGCGTCTCCGTCCAGTGAAGGTCGGAACCGCAAATGCCGGCACGTACGATCTCGATGACGACCTCACCCTCATCCGGAACGGGATCGGGCACGGTCTCGATCGACAATGGGATGCCGACGTCCTGGAAAACTGCCGCGCGCATAGTTTTACTCCTGTCGTAAAGCGACCTTAGAAGCGGAAGCCCGCGCCGACGCCGTAAAGACGGCCAGGTGCAGCCGAGACGATGTCGCCCAGACCGCCGGATTCACCGAATACCAGATATTTCTTGTTGGTGATGTTTCGCCCAAATGCCCATACGCGCCAGTGATCGCCGATCTCGTAAGCAATCTCGCCGCCCAGGGTGGTGTATGCCTTCTGCTTCAGCCGGTTTTCCGCCTCGAAGAAGAAGGAGCCGCTGTGATAGAGGTTCAGCTGGGTCACCAGACGGTTGTCGCCCATCGGGAAATTACCCTTCAGACCCAGATTACCGGTCAGCTTGGGCGTCCGGACCAAGCGGTTGCCAGACAAATCATCGCTGCCGATGGTGTTGCCGCCAGCAGGATTGGGCGTATAGGTCGGTCCGTTGAGGAACTCGTCATATTTGCTGTCGACATAGTTCCCGCCGAAGGTGAAGCTGAAATTCTCCGTCAGCATCGCTTCGCCTTCGAAATCGAAACCCTTGAGCGTTGCCCTCGCGGCGTTCAGCACGAGCAGAGCACCGCCCTGCGTCTGGGTCAGCTGAATATCCTTATATTTGTAGAGATAGGCGGCCGCGTTAAACCGGATCGTCTTCGACGCATTGGTCGATTTGAACCCGAGTTCATAGGCATCGAGCTTTTCGGGATTGGCGGCCGGCGCACCGAGTTGGGCGGTGGAGAAAACGCCGCTCTTGAAGCCGCGGTTATAGGAGGCATACACGAGGACATCAGGTGTGACCTGATGATCGAGCGAAACGCGCCACGTCGGCTCGGACCAGCGCTTGGAGCGGTCGTCGGTCACCAGTTCGGTGCCATCCAGCGTCGAATGGCCATTCATTTCGCGCTTGTCGGACGAATAGCGGATGCCGGCTGTCAGCTTGGTATTGTCAGTGATCTCGTAATTGCCTTGGGCAAAGGCGGACCACGAAGTCGTCTTGACCTCGCCGAATATCTTGAGATCGCCACCGACGCCCAAGCCACTCAACCCAAGCGGATCGTAGAATGCGCGGCCCTTCATGAAGAAGGCGCCGGCGATCCAGCTCAACCGGCTGCTATTGTTCGAGAGCAACTGAATTTCCTGCGTGAAGAAGCGATTGCCGTTTACGATGTCGACATCCACGATCGGCGCCTTGACCGCGTCCTGGGTGAAGACTTCGGTCGCGTCATCACGCTGATAGGCCGTGATCGAGACAAGATCGACTCCGCCGAAATCATAGTCCACCCGCGCGGACGCACCATAGCGTTCGACGTCGTTGAACGCATCGAGACGCGTATCCACGTCCCAGAACCCGCCCGTGTAAGTCGTGCCATCGACTCCTACCGCGCCTGGCGCGAGGCGGCGGCCAAGGCCGAAGGATGAATCTGTCCGGGAATAATAGGCCGCCAGCGTCACCTTCGCATCATCCGACGGCTTGAAAAGCAGCTTGCTCCGCAGCGAATATTCCTTGGCCCGGTTAATGTCGTTTCCGGTCATGAGGTTCGTGCCAAAGCCGTCATACTGGTTGGAATATTGCCCGGCCAGATCGATGGCGACAGTGTCGCTGAGCGGCGCAGTGCCATAGGCCGACACTTCGAGCCGATCCTTGTTGGCGAAGCTCACCGATCCCTCGACATGCGTCTCGAACTGCGGCGTGCGCGTGATGATGTTGATGAGGCCGCCGGTGGCATTGCGTCCGAACAGCGTCCCTTGCGGCCCTTTGAGAACCTCGATCCGGTCGATGTTGGTCAGGTTGAACAGGTTGGCCGCCGGAGATGCCTGATAGACGCCGTCGATATAGGTCGCCACGCTGGACTCATCACCTATCGATGGGTTCTGCGTGCCCACGCCACGAATGAAGACCAGCGCCGTAGCGCCGCCCGTGCCGATATAGAGACCCGGCGCCTTCTGCTGCAGATTGAGCATGTCCGACACGCCGGACGAGGCCAGATCGGCGCCCGAAACCGCGGTGACCGCGATTGGCACCTTCTGCATGTTCTCGCTGCGCTTCTGTGCAGTCACGACAATATCCTGGAGACCGCCCTGCTGGCTCTCCTGGGCCTCCTGCGCTGCGGCAGCGCCGGTATAGGCCGCGCCGATCAGGATCGAGAAGCCAACCCCCATCAATTTTGCTTTATTCATGTCTCACTCCCTTGTTCGTCATTTTGTTGATCAGAACTCAGTCGTCGCCGGCCTTAGGCCTTGAGATCGACGATCACCTTGCAGTGCCCCGAGGGCAGGCGCAGGCTCTCGAAGGTGTCAGGTAGCACATCGAGAGAAATCCGGCCGGTAACGAGCCGCTCGCCTTCGATCTGGCCCTGGGCCATCGCCGTGGTGATCGCGTCGAAGTCGGTCAGAGTGTAGCCGGCGCTGAAGCGTATGGTGATTTCCTTCACCAAGGCGTCGATCGGCACGAAGCCATCATATTGGAAGCTTGCGCCAGCGCTCACGATCTGACCGCGCGGGCGAACCGATGCGACGGCGTCAGCAAACATGCCCGGTCGCCCGACGCATTCGAAGACGATATCTGGACGCTCGCCGCACAGTGCCGCAGCGCGCGCAGCAAGATCTTCCTTGGATGGATCGATGACACCGTCAGCGCCCAGTTCCAAAGCCTTGGCCCTGCGCGCCTCGTTGATTTCGCTGACGATGATCCTGCTGGCCCCGCCAAGCCTAGCGAAGATGAGCCCTGCAACGCCAACAGGACCGCCGCCCTGGATCAAGATGTTTGCGTCCTTCAGTCCCTCTGCCAGCCCCACCATGCGACGGCCGACGGCAAGTGGCTCGACCAATGCGCCGTCCTCGAACGACACGCCGGCCGGAAGCGGCTGAACCAGTCTTTCGTCGACTACGACCGCCTGCGCGTAAGCCCCGTTCGCGGTGACACCGACCAGTTGCGGCTGTGTGCAATGGAACAGGTGGCCATCTTTGCATTCGCTGCAAGCCCAGCAAGGCATCAGTGGGAGCGCAGTAACCCTGGTGCCAGACTGAAAGCGCCCGCTCCCACCTTCGACTACCACGCCAGCAAACTCATGCCCGAGCACCGCGCCAGCCTTGGCCAGACCATTGCGCTCGGTCATGTGAAGGTCCGAACCACAAATCCCGCAATGGCTGACCTCAATGAGAATCTGCCCTGTCTTTGGTTCAGGGTCGGCCACTTGCTCAATGGCAAGCGGGAGGCCCACTCCGTGGAAAACCGCAGCGCGCATTCGCACTCTCCTTACTCAAAGCGAAGCACAAGCGACCCTTGCCCGGACGACGCCATCGCGCCGTCCAGGTTCAAGTTGCTCGCAATCGCCGAGTTACGTCTCTGTCCTAGTCGACTTGCCCAATGCTCTTGCCGGTCGTCAGATCGGTCTCATAATTCTGCATCGTGTAGAAACGGATGGAGCCGCGATCCATGAACTTGAGTTCATCCTCGGCGATCTCCGCAGCGGCAGACGGCTCGCTCAAATGGGCCATCCCCTGCTTGAAATCTTCCTCGTCATCGAACCAGATTTCAGTGATCACGTCATAGGGCGCTTCGGTCTCGAGCGTGTAGGTGCCATCGCCATAGGGTTCGATATGGTGCCGGATATATTTTTTGAGGTTCGGCACCTTGCTCGCGCCAAGCGCGGAGTGAAACTCCTCATAATATTTCACGAAGTCCTCGTGTGAGGTTCCCGGCTTCCGCTTGATCATCACGATCGCTTTGAACATGCCCTCATTCCTTTCCTAACGATGCGGTTTGCCGCACAAATCTAAATGCAATAACCGCCATCCACCACGAGCTGATGCCCGGTGACGAAGGCCGAACGATCGGACAGCAGCCAGATTACTGCGTCCGCAACCTCTTCCGGTTCGCCAAAGCGGCTGAGAACGGCGGTGCAAAATTAGACCACGGTAGCGGCGGCGAAGTGCTGCTGCGGGCGGCGTAAAAGTCGTCCACTTTTTCCCTTTCGCGATGGCGGCGAGGGGGATGAGGGATTTAC
>NZ_WRPO01000034.1 GCF_009746585.1 Novosphingobium aquimarinum | reverse complement strand
CGCCAGCGCGGCCGCGCCCACGCCTGCGACAACAGTGAGAGTTCGTTTGCTAGCCATGTTCCATTCCACTTCCTGCATAAGGGCCGTGGGGTCGGGCGGGCGGCGGTTACGGCCCAATGAGCCGTCGTCCGAGTTCAACTCCTCTGATTGTTCATCCTGTCGAGCGCCGCGCGCAGCCCACGGGCGAGCTTGGCTGCGTCGTCGTTGGCCCAGAAGTGCATGAAGAACAGCCGCGGCTCGTCGTTTAGCATATGATTATGCAGCGCCGTGACCTCGATCCCGTTCGTCCGCAGCACGCGCAGGACCGGATCGACCTCGTTTGCGACAAGTACGAAATCGCCGGTGATGGCGGCTCGGCCGTCCCCGGTTGGCTGAAAGTTGATCGCGGTCGCCGTGCCCATCGTCGGCGGAGTCTCCATATCGCCGTCCATCAGCCGCTCGGCGCGCGGAAAGCTGTATTGGAGGATGCCACCGGCCGTCTTGCCCTCACCGCCCATCAACCGGTTGAGCGCGGCCACATCGAGGTCGAGCCGCGATGCGGCTGCGCTGGCCGAAGGCGATTGCGGCGCGGCGAGCGGGGTCCGACTGGCTGATAGCGCTTGCCGGAGCGCGGCCGCGAGCTTCACCGGGTCGCCGTGGCCGGCAATGTGCATGTACATGGTCGCAGGCGAAGAGCGGAGCAGGTGATTGTGGAGCGCGGTGATCGTAAAACCGCTTGCGAGCAGGCGGCTCAAAACGGGGTTCACCTCGTCGTGGGTCAGCACGAGATCGCCCATCACCATCGCCTCGTCGCCCATCGGCTGAAACGCCGCCCAAGAGCCGAGCGCGAGGGAGGGCTTGATCGTCACCCCATCCAGCGTGACGCTCAGGTCCGAACGCGGGAAGCTGTAGCGGTGAACGCCCCCCGGCTGTTCGGCCCCCGCTCGTCCTATCGCCCGGTCGACAGCCGACCAGTCCGGCGCTGCCCATGCCGGGCTTGCCAGCAGGAGGCTGGCGAATCCCAAGGCGATGGTCTTTTTCAGCATAATTGATCCTTCATCAGCGCACTCGACACGGAAAGCCTCACGTCATGCGAGCGCGCCGCCGGCGAGCCGCGACATTGCGCTCCGGTTTCTTTCTTCGGGATAAGCAGTCCTATGCTCATGAGGCTTGTGATGCAACCCTTACACTTGTAGGCTAGTGACGATACAACTATGACAAACACACAAGCTTCCCCTTGGTTGCTCCTGATCCCGCAGCTTCCGGCTAAGCCTGCCTATTTGCGGGTGAAGGTCTGGCGGCGTTTGCAGGCGATCGGGGCCGCGCCGCTCAAGAACGCCGTCCATGCGCTCCCCAATCGCGAGGACACGCGCGCGCTGTTCGAAGAACTGCATCGCGAGATCACCGAAAATGGCGGCGAGGCGCTGATCCTCGAAGCGCGCCTTGTCGGCGGCATGGGCGATGCGGAGCTGCGCGGAGTGTTCGACGCTGCGCGTGACGCCGACTATGAGGAGTTGGCACGCGAGGCGCGCGCGCTGTGTGAGGGCGAGTATGTCGCGGCGGCGGATGTGGGCCGCCTGCGCAAACGCCTGAACGAGGTCGCCGCGATCGACTTTTTCGGTGCGCATGGTCGGCAGGCGGCACAGGCCGCCATCACCGAGGCGGACCGCCGCTCTCACCAACATCCCGATGTGAGCGGCCCCGGTGCGCCCGAGCTGACCCCGGCGGAGCTAAAGCGCCGCGTTTGGGTGACGCGCCGCCATGTCCATGTCGATCGCATCGCGTCCGCCTGGCTCATTCGCCGCTTCATCGACCCCGAGGCGAGCTTCAAGTTCGTCGAGGGCAAAGGATATGTGCCGGAGCCTGACGAACTGAGGTTCGACATGGCGGACGCTGAGTTCACCCACGAAGGCGACCGCTGCTCCTTCGAGACCTTGGTGTTCCTCACCGGTCTCGAGACCGACCCCGCGCTGCGGGCGCTCGGCGAAATTGTTCACGACCTTGATATTGCCGATGCTCGGTTCGAGCGCCCGGAAACTCCGGGAGTGAGCGCGCTTATCGCCGGCATCTGTGCCGGCACCGACGACGACGAGGAGCGGATCGCGCGCGGATCGACCGCGCTCGACGGATTCTATGCTCACTTCACCCGGCGAAAAGAGGACTAAAGATGGAGGCCAGCGCACGCGCTGAAATCGCAGTCGAGACGCTGCACGAGCACGGCATCAGCTTTGGCGAGGCGGTGCGCGTCTGGATCAGGGTCGCGCTGCTCAGCTTCGGCGGACCGGCGGGCCAGATAGCGGTGATGCATCGCATCCTGGTCGAGGAGAAGCGCTGGATCGGCGAGGAGCGGTTCCTCCACGCGCTCAACTATTGCATGCTGCTGCCCGGCCCTGAAGCGCAACAGCTAGCTGTCTATATTGGCTGGTTGCTCCATAAGACCAAGGGCGGCCTGGTCGCGGGCGCGCTATTCGTGCTGCCCGGCTTCCTCGCGATTTTAGGGCTCAGCTATGTCTATGTGCTGCTCGGCGAAGTGGCGCTGGTCGAGGGATTGTTCTTCGGATTGAAGGCCGCCGTGCTGGCGGTGGTGCTACAGGCGGTGGTCCGGGTGGGTTCGCGTGCCTTGAAGAACAACGTCATGCGCGGTTTTGCCGCGCTGGCGTTCGTCGCGATCTTCGTGCTCGACGTGCCCTTCCCGCTGATCGTGCTTGCCGCCGCGCTGATCGGCTTCTTCGGTGGCCGCGCTGGTTACGCCGCATTCAAGGGCGGCGGCGGACATGGTCCCGCCGGCGCTGAGATAATCCACGACCGCGACACCGCTCTTGGCGAGGGCCTTCCCGACCATGCCCGGCCGAACCTCTCTTGGTCGCTGCGCATCTCCGGCGTCCTGCTGCTGCTCTGGCTCGGGCCGGTCGCAGCGCTGCTGTTCGCGTTCGGCCCCGACGACGTGTTCAGCCGCATCGCCACCTTCTTCAGCCAGATGGCGGTGGTGACCTTCGGCGGCGCCTATGCGGTGCTCGCCTATGTCGCGCAGGAGGCAGTCGAGACCTATGGCTGGCTCCAGCCCGGCGAGATGCTCGACGGGCTCGGCATGGCCGAGACCACGCCCGGGCCGCTGATCATGGTGACGCAGTTCGTCGGCTTCCTCGCGGCCTTCCGCGAAGCGACCGGGCTGCCGCCGCTCGTCGCCGCGACCTTCGGCGCAATCCTCACCACCTGGGTTACCTTCCTGCCATGCTTCCTGTGGATCTTCGCCGGCGCGCCATTCATCGAGCGGCTGCGCGGCAACCGCGCATTGTCGGCCGCGCTTTCGGCGATCACCGCCGCAGTGGTCGGCGTGATCCTCAATCTGGCGGTCTGGTTTGGTATCCACACTCTGTTCGAGCAAGTCCGCGAAGTGCCGTTCGCAGCCGGCACCATCGATCTCCCAGTCCTAACGTCCGTCAACTGGCCGGCGCTGGCGCTCGCGGTGGGTGCGATACTCGCCATGTTCCGGTTCAAGGCCGGCATGCTGCCGGTGCTCGGCGTCTGCTCGGTCCTCGGGGCCGCATATGTAATGATCATCTGAAGGAGTGACGCGTGACGATCGACCATCTTTCCCGACGCAGTGCAATCGCAACTCTTGGCATCGGAGCCGCCGCCATGACTATCAACGAAGCCTCTGCGCAGACGCCGGCCGCAGCGCCGGCGGCTGTCCCCGCCTTTGCCGGAAATCATCAGGTCAAGCCGCTCAGGTTCAATCCCGCCAGGCTTCACGGCCTCTCCGAAAGGCTGATCACATCGCACCACGAGAACAATTATGCGGGCTCGGTCAAGGCCCTGAATATGATCGAGACACGACTTGCCGCCGCGCTCGCTGACACGGACCTGCCGCCGGTGGTCTATGGCGGATTGAAGCGCGAGGAGCTGCACCGCACCGGCTCGGTCGTGCTCCATGAGGTCTATTTCGACGGGCTCGGCGGCAACGGCCAGGCAGCCGGTTCCATCCGCGACGCGCTGGGCGCGGCGTTCGGCTCGTTCGACCGCTGGGAAGCCGACTTCCGCCGTACCGGGATGAGCCTTGCCGGCGGATCGGGCTGGTGCGTGCTCGTCTACAATCTCCACACGCGCTCGCTGCACAACCATTGGGCGTGGGATCATATGCACGGTGCGATTGCCGGCGTGCCGCTGCTCGCGCTCGATATGTACGAGCACAGTTTCCACATGGATTACGGCACCGCCGCCGCCAAATATGTCGACGCCTTCTTCCGCAACATCGACTGGGAAGTGGTCGACCGGCGCTATGCCGCGGCTTTGCGCGGCGGCGGCTGAACCCGACCGCCGTGGCTTAACACCCACTGCTGCGCGACACCTGAGTTCGCGACCACAAAGGGGACAGGTCCGATGGGGAGATGCAACAATGACATCCGGCCCGAACATCGCTCTTCTTTGGCGTGGGCAAGCAGCCGAGTGGACGCATCGCTTTCATGAAGCCCGGCAGTGGCCGATAATGCAGGCCTTGCGGGCGCTCGGGGCGACCGCAAGGCCTGTACTGTACAGGGACGAGGCGGTTCGCGAGATTCGGGACGAGCTGCTGTCGTGCGACGCAGTGCTGGTCTGGGTGAATCCGTTGGACATTTCAGGCGACCGCTCGCAGCTCGATCCAATGCTGCGCGAAGTCGCGGGGTGCGGCGTTGTCGTCAGCGCGCATCCTGACGTGATCGCCAAAATCGGCGTCAAGGAAGTGCTCTACACAACGCGATCCATGGAATGGGGCAGCGATGTCGATCGATACGTGGACGCTGAAGGCCTTCGCGCTCGTTTCCCCGAACATCTTGCCGCAGGCCCGCGCGTGCTGAAGCCGAACTACGGCAACGGCGGCAGGAATGTATGGCGTGTCCAACTAGACGAAGCGGGAAACGCTCCGGCTTTGAAAACGTCGGTGAAAGTTCAAGAGGCCCGCCAAGGAAGCAAATCGGAGCGCATCAGCCTAGCCGAGTGCTTGGAAAGGTGGGTGCCGTTTCTAAACGACGGCGGCGTGCTGATCGATCAGGCTTATCAGCCGCAGTCGTCCGAGGGCATGGTCCGCTGCTACGTGTGCGGGCACCGAGTGGTTGGCTTTGGGCACAACCTGATCACTGCGCTGATGACGCCAACGGCCATTGATACAACGTCGTCAACCCCACAGCCGATGGGCCGCGCCATGTTCGGACCGGAGGTGACGCGCTTCGCAGCCTTACGGAAAGCGATGGAGGATCGCTGGATTCCAGAGATGCAAAGGTTGCTGTCGATCGTCGACCACGATCTTCCGCTTCTTTGGGACGCCGACTTCCTATTTCGCCCTGGTGAAGCCATCAGCGATGGCTCCTATGCGCTTTGCGAGATCAATGCTAGTTCGGTTGCACCATTTCCGCCAAGCGCCGTCCAGCCAGTCGCCGCAGCGGCAATCGGTCGCGCTCTTGCCATTCGTTTGACGAAGGAGACCTCCAATCCTCATTGATATGATTCAAGCAATTCAAGAGACGTGACATTGGTCGTATCAATCAGACAAGCCTAAGGGTGAGCGAGGCTGGGTGAAACCGGCTCAGGTGGCAGCGCGGAGATACTGGTAGAGGGTTTCGCGACTGATCCCCAGGTCACGGGCGATGACGGCCTTGCGCTCGCCGTCATCAACACGGCGGTGCAGCTCGGCGACCATTTCGTCGGAGAGGGAACGTTTCCGCCCGCGATAAGCACCGCGTTGTCTGGCGACCGCAATGCCTTCGCGCTGCCGCTCCCGGATCAGGGCGCGCTCGAATTCGGCGAACGCACCCATGACCGAGAGCATCAGGTTGGCCATCGGGGAATCCTCGCCCGAGAAGGCCAGGCTTTCCTTCACGAACTCGATCCGGACGCCTCTTTTGGTGAGGGACTGAACCAGTTTGCGCAGATCGTCGAGATTACGCGCCAATCGATCCATGCTGTGGACCACGACGGTGTCACCCTCGCGGGCGAAGGCGAGCATGGCATCGAGTTCGGGGCGGTTGATGTCCTTGCCCGATGCCTTGTCGGTGAAAATCCGGTCGAGCGACTGCCCGTCCAACTGGCGATCGACATTCTGATCGAATGTGCTCACCCGGACGTAACCGATCCTCTGGCCTTTCATCGCCGCCTCCGGTCAAAATGTCAGGTTGAATTCTATGACACGGCGGAACATGCGTCAATAAATGCTTGCCATAACCCTATCCTGACAGAAACCGCCGCTGCATCCTGACGTCCGGTTAGGCTATACTCCAGATTGACGCTAGCCTGTCGCTCTCGACTCGGGATGGAGGCAGGATGGCGCGGCGGCGATTATTGACCGGAGAAGAAAGGCGTCGCCTGTTCGATATCCCCCATGACGAAACCGCGATCGTCGGCCACTATACCCTTGCCGCCGAGGATCTCGAACTGGTCGGTCGCCGCTATCGCCCTGCCAACCGCCTCGGTCTGGCAACGCAGATCGCGCTTATGCGGCATCCCGGCTTCGGTTTGCAGCCCGACGTCGACGTCCCCGATGCGGTCCTTCACTATCTCGCCGCCCAGCTCTTCGTCGATGTTGATGCGTTCGCCGACTATGGCCAGCGCGCGCAAACACGTAACGATCATGCCGACATTGCGGCACGGCATCTGGGGCTACACCCTTTTCGGCGAGGGGATATACCGCTCGCGCTCGATCTCGCCGCAAGAGCTGCGGAGCGGACCGATCGGGGCGAACCTATTGTCCGCGCATTGATGGAGGGGCTGAAGCAGGAACGCTTCATTCTTCCATCGGCAGACACGCTCGAACGTGCGGGCCTCGCCGGCAGGGCACGCGCCCGCAAAGCCGCGGCGGCGCTCATTGTCGAAAGCCTGGGTCATGCCGAACTGGCGCGGATCGATGATCTGATCGTCAACAACAGCGACTTCGGCATGACGCCGCTGGCCTGGCTGCGCAATTTCGAGGAAGCGCCCACCACGGCGAACATCAACGGGCTGCTGGAACGGCTACGCTATGTGCGCGGAATCGGCATCGACCCGGCGATCGGCGCGAAAATCCCCGACTTCCGGTTCGCGCAGTTCATGCGCGAAGGTGGCGTTGCGCCGGCGTTCCTGCTCTCCGATTATAGCCTTAACAGGCGCCGCGCGACGCTGATCGCGGCGGTCATCGACCTCGATGCCAGGCTCGCCGATGGTGCGATCCAGATGTTCGACAGGCTTGTCGGAAGCCTGTTCACACGGGCGCGGCGCGGGCGGGAAAGGCGCTATCAGGACAGCATCCGCTCGGTCGGCGAACTTATGCGGCTGTTCGGCGCGACGATCGCCGCGCTGGGAGAGGCGGTCGAACATGGCGGTAATCCGCTCGAACTGATCGACGAAGCGGTAGGCTGGCACAGACTGGTCGCAGCCAAATCGCAGGTCGATGCGCTGGCCGAGCTGGCGGGCGAAGATGCGCTTGTCGCGGCGACTGGTCGCTATGCGACGCTGCGGCGGTTCAGCCCGGCTTTCCTCGATACATTCACGTTCAAGGCATCGGGGAGCGGATCGCAACTGGTCAAGGCCATCGAGGTCATCCGCGATACCAATGCCCGCAAGGCCCGCAGCCTGCCCGAGGGCGTTCCGCTCCCATTCGCCAACCGGCAGTGGAAGCGCCTCATCACCGAAGGTGGCCAGGTCGATCGCCGGCGATACGAGACGGCCATCATGGCCACGCTGCGCGATCGGTTGCGCGCCGGCGACATATGGGTCGAAGGAACCCGCAATTATCGCCGCTTCGACACCTATTTGCTGAGTCGACGCGATGCCGATAAGGTGGCCGACAGCCTGCCATTCCAGACCGATGCGGCCGCCTATCTGGAGGAGCGGGCAAGGACGCTCGACTGGCGGCTGCGCCGTTTCGCCAAGCAACTCAAGGCGAACAGGCTCGCGGGCGTGGCGCTCGAACGCGACCGGCTCAAGCTGCAACCCATGCCGGCGATCACTCCACCCGAGGCGGAGGCTCTCGATCGCAGGCTCGACGCCTTGCTTCCGCGCGTGCGGATCACCGAACTCCTGGTCGAGGTGGCCGAGCGCACCGGGTTCCTGAGCGCATTTCGCGATCTTCGGTCCGGCAAGGAGCATGACAACCCGCACGCGATCCTCGCCGCCATTCTCGCTGATGGATCGAATCTGGGTCTAGAGCGCATGGCCAACGCCAGCGACGGGGTGAGCTACGCCCAGCTTGCCTGGACCCACAACTGGTATTTGTCGCCCGAAAACTATCAGGCCGCGTTGGGGATGATCGTTGCCGCGCACCATGATCTTCCTTTCACGCGCCATTGGGGAGCCGGCACTAGTTCATCCTCCGATGGGCAGTTCTTCCGCTCGGGCCGCAACCGATCGGCGGCGGCCGACATCAATGCGAAATATGGCAGCGAGCCGGGCCTGAAGATCTACTCCCACCTGTCCGATCATTTTGCCTCGTTCGGATCGCGGATCATGTCGGCCACCGCCGGCGAGGCCCCCTACGTGCTGGATGGCCTGATGCTCGGCGCCGGCGCGCTACCGCTGCATGAGCATTACACTGATACCGGCGGCGCGACGGACCATGTCTTTGCCCTTTGCCATCTTCTCGGCTTCCGGTTCGTGCCCCGTCTGCGCGACATCGCCGACCGGAAACTCGGCTCGATCGCCGCGCCTTCGACCTACAAAGGCATCGAAAGCCTCATGGGCCGCACGATCAAGACGGCGGCGATCGAAGCCGATTGGGATGACATCGTCAGGATCGTCGCCTCCATTAAGGAAGGAGCCGTTGCGCCCTCCGCGATCCTGCGCAAGCTGGCCGCCTACAAGCGCCAGAACAGGCTGGATTTTGCGCTGGCCGAACTCGGCCGCATCGAGCGGACGCTATTTGCGCTCGACTGGCTTGAACAGCCCGACTTGCGTCGCGCCTGCCAGGCCGGCCTCAATAAAGGCGAAGCACGTCATACCCTTGCCGCCGCGATCTACACCAACCGACAGGGGCGGTTCACCGATCGCTCGATCGAGAATCAGGAATATCGGGCATCGGGCCTCAATCTGCTGATCGCGGCGATTTCTTACTGGAACACCGTCTATATGGACAGGGCCGCCCAGCATCTCCAATCATCCGGCGGCACCTTCGATGATGCGCTGCTTGCCCATCTCTCGCCGATGGGCTGGGTGCATATCAGTTTGACCGGCGACTATCTGTGGCAAAGGGCAAACCGGCTCTCCCCTGGCGAGTTCCGCACCCTCAACGATCCCATGGCCCGCCTCAAACTCGTGGCATAGCCAGTGTTCTCATTATGTCCGCCAAATCGTTGTCTGGCGCACAAACCTTGAGGTGACGCCGGAGAGGCTCCGAACGGTACCAGGCATAGGCAAGCATGGCCGAGCCAAACCGCGGCTCAACCTTGCTCAGGACCTCAGCCATCTGGCGCAGGCGTCGCTGGGTCCGGTCCGACGCGATCCGATCCTTGCGCTGAATGGCATCCTTGCCGAGCCCCAGGGTGCCAGCCAGTTCGTCGCTGGTGGTGCGCAGGACCGCCGCCATCTTACGCGGCGCGAATTGTCCGTGTTCGGCATAGGCGGCAATCGTCATCAAGAGGCTCCAATTCGATTGAGGCTGAATTGCTTCACTACGAGCGGCAAGCAAGGTCCCATAAGCTGACGCGAAAGCCGGGGGGATGCCTTTCAGGAGAATTTGGCGTCGCGCTCGCGATTGGCTTTGTCCGCACAAGGTCGTGACGGAACCTGTGAGTGCGCCAAAAACCAGAAAGGATGGCGCATGTTGAAAACGATAGAAGAGACCTGCCGGATCCTGCGGTGCAGCCGCACCACGGTCTACAAGCTCATCAATCAGGGAAAACTGGTTCGGGTGAAGGTGCTGCCAGGCGTAGCCCGCATCACCCATGATTCCATCAAGGCGCTGCTGGCGGCGTCCGTGGCATAGACGACGGACCAAGGGCTGGCAGCCGGCGTTCGCCAAGCACCAGCCCCTGGACTGGCGAACTGACAGGTTGTCACAGCGACAACCTGGTTGTCTTTACCCCCGCCCGACAACCTGCTGGCGACAACCACGGGTTCTGCGGACAACCCGGCCTTTCCGTCTCGAGGTTGTCGCAAAGCGTCCTAAAATCGGCGCAATTCCACGGCAACGCCTCTGCATCCCGATGCAGGATGTGGTCCTGCGACCTGGCTTCAGCCCAAGCGTTCGCCTTGATCGCTGGGATCTGGTTCGGCCGTAATGCCTATCAGACTATCACGCGTACCTGCCCTTTCCTGCCACCATCCGGCGCGGCGGCCGTAGACGGTGCTTCTCTGGCCCCAGCGAATGCCGGTCGGCGGTGCGTCGTCAAAACCCAGTTCGCGTTTGCGTGTCGGGTCCGCCGCCTTCAGCATGTATTGGAGCCGGCGCTGCAGATCGTGACGATAGAGCGCGTCCGATACGCCATCTTTCGCGAAAGCGCCGCGAAGCCTTTCGGCTCTGATCGTGCCCCTGATGTACCGTCCCCCAGGCAACGCGGCGATAACCCAATGTCTGGTGGCCTTGCGGAATGGCTTGATCAGATCTCGCTTCAGATGGAGCAGCATATGCACATGCGCCCCAACCCGAACGCCGCGTTCGTGGACATAGATCCAGCACAGCGGGCCGTCATGTTTTCGAATCCAGTCGCGCACCTTCCGGACCAGGATCTGCGTGGCAAGCGTCACTTGCCTTTCCGGCACGCCGCCATGCTCCCAGCTGATATCGACCTTGATATTGAGCGGTTTGCCCTTTGCTTCAGCCCGGTCAACGGCAGCAAGCAAGCGCTGGCATGTCGCGAAGGTCAGCGACGAAGTTTTCTGTCCCGGCAAACGGCGGGCACCACCCCAGGCCCCTCTGGGGTGGGCATCTGATCGATCTTCCTGCGGCATCTATACAGACCTCACCGGAAAAACAGCGGGCCTATAAGGCGGGCCGTCGAACGATCGTCATAAGATACTGATCTCAAACACCTTCCCCAAGGCCGTCCGCAAGAATGGGCAAACAGTTGCGTACTGTCGCATACATCCGCGGACACGTTTGCGCGAGTTTCAAGTTGAACCGGAACTCGTGCCTCACGTTCGGGAAAGCCTTCCTGCCATCCCGCGAACTTGCGAAAAATACCGGGCGCTCAGCCCGCTCCCCAGCGCCCGTGGCAGGGCACCACGAGACCTCCGTGAGTGCCAAAGTGCAGAAAGGGCGAATGCAATGCTGAAGACCGTCAAAGAGGCCCAGAAGCTTCTCAAATGCAGCCGCAGCACGATCAACAAGCTAATGAACCAGAAGAAGCTGAAAAGAGTGAATATCCTGGGCGCGACGCGGATCACGGCTGCCTCGATCAAGGCCCTGATCAGATCATCCGGCGAGTAGCGTGCAGTCCAGGGTTCAGCGCTATATTCGGCGCGCGCCTGCCAGCGGCCCTGCCCTCAGCTCAGGTCTTCGCCTTGATTGCCTGGCGCAGGCCGGCGGCGGTCCAAGGCTTGCCGGTGGCACTGCGCAGGCCTTCGGTCTCCAATGCCAGCGCTGCCTTGCCTAGCGTGGCGCCCTGGCCCAGCAGCTGCTCGGCGCGGGCGAGGGCCTTGGCGACACGAGCTGACTTGCCGCTGGTCCACTCCGTCTGACGTTCGCGCCATTGGCCGAAGTGGGCGACCAGACCTTGGGTCTGATCGTCGCCCGGCCAGATCGGCAGAAACAGGTCGGCGTTCTGGTCCAGCAGCTTCTGTAGATGCTGGTGCGTGCGCTGGTGGGTCGCCGCGCCGAAATCGACGAGGAGGATTGTCGCTTCCAGCGCCCGCGCCCGCTCAATCAGCTTCGTGAGGCCGGAGACGAACTCTTCGGTGCCACGGTCGGGTGCCAGTTCGATATGCGCGGATTCCTCGAGAATCTCGAACTCCCTCTGGGCATAGTCGCGCACGATCCGGCGCTGCATGGCGATGGTCCGGCTTTGCGCGGCGGCCTTGTCGATGTCGTGCGGATCGACGGCGTTGAACTGCGCCCAAGGCACAGGCAGCGTCCAGTAGAAGCCTATCGCCTTGCGCATCACGTGCCCCCCATGCCCCGTCTCCCCGCGAAAAATCCCGAGCGACCAACCTGTGCGCCGCCGGCCCGGATATTCCTTTGCCATCAACAGCTAAGGAGACCAAGTCATGACGCAGCCTATCCGAACCAGCCACTCACACCCCTTGCAGATCGCCACGCTGACCACTCCGGTCGGCGGCCGCATCGGCGTGACCTTTTGCCCCGGCAAGACCCAGGCCTCGGCGATGAGCGGGCAATGGAGCCGTGATCTCGCCACAGATCTCGATGCCGTGCATGACTGGGGCGCCTGCGTCGTCGTCACCCTCATCGAGGAGCACGAACTGGCCGCATTGCAGGTGTCTGACATGGGCGAGGCCGTGGCGGCGCGGCACATGGATTGGTATCACTTGCCGATCCGCGACGTCACCGCGCCAGGCAAGGCCTTCGAGGCGGCGTGGGCAAGCGCGGGAGCCGAACTGCGCCACCGGCTTGCCTGCGGCTTCGATGTCCTGATCCACTGCAAGGGTGGGCTCGGCCGCGCTGGTACCGTGGCCGCCCGGCTGCTCGTCGAGCTAGGCGAAGAGCCGGACGAGGTGATCCGCAAACTGCGCCAAACGCGGCCCGGCGCCATCGAGACGCGCGAGCAGGAACGCCACGTGCGCGCCTGCAGGCCGGTTGCGCCCTCGATCCGCGACACCAGTGCTTCGGCTATCCGCGACCGCGCGATGGGCGCGCTGCTGGGCCTCGCGGTCGGCGATGCGGTGGGCACCACGCTCGAGTTTCGGGCGCGAGATAGCTACCCACTCCTCACCGACATGATCGGCGGCGGCCCCTTCCGTCTCGCGCCCGGCGAATGGACCGACGACACCGCGATGGCGCTCGCACTGGCCGACAGCCTGTGCGACATCGACGATCTCGACGAGGCCGATCTAATGCGCCGCTTCGTCAGCTGGCGCGACGAGGGGACCTACTCGCACAATCAGCGCTGCTTCGACATCGGCACGACAACCTCGGCCGCGCTCTCGCGCTTCCGGCACAGCGGCGACCCGGTGGCGGGATCAACCGACCCTGCCAGCGCCGGCAACGGCAGCCTGATGCGCCTGGCTCCGGTGGCGATCCGCTTCCACCGCGACCGCACGAAGCTGGTCGACGTCGCCGCGCGGCAGAGCCGCACCACCCACGCCGCGCCCGAGGCAGTCGAGGCCTGTGTCGCCTGGGCGCAGATGCTGGCCGACGCTATCGACGGCCGCCCGCTCGGCGAAATCCTGCGCACTTGCCCCGAGGGCTTGTCAGGACACATAGAAGCGATCTGCCGGGGATCGTGGCGCGGCAAGGCTCGGCACGAGGTCCAGGCGAGCGGATATGTCGCGCACAGCCTTGAGGCTTCGCTATGGTCCATCGGCTGCAGTGGTACATTCCAACAGGCCATCCTTACAGCGGCCAATCTCGGCGAGGATGCCGATACCACTGCCGCGATCACCGGCCAGCTCGCGGGAGCCGCCTGGGGGGCATCCGCCATTCCTGGCGAATGGCGCGAGCGGTTGGCTTGGAAAGCTCGCATAGAAGCGATGGCTATGGGACTGCTCGAGGATACTGGGATGTAGGACGCGTGACAGGGCGTCGTCGATCCTTGGTCTTGACGTGAATGACGGGTTGTCCGGCGCCGGATTTCCCGGTGCCGGTTTATCCGGCGCCGGAAAATCCGTCACGGCTATATCCGCTTTTGCTTGTGAAGGTTTACGCATTCAACAGCGACTTTTCGGGATCGAGCAAGGTCAGCGCGGCGCCCTCGCCCTGTCCTTCCCCCGCCCCCTCCCCCGCGCCGTCGTGCCAGTGCCACAGGACGAGGCAGGTGCCGCCGTGGTTCTGGGTGGAGGGGACGAGCGCGCCTTGGGCGCCGGCGGCGATCAGGGTTTCGGCGAGATCCCAGCTGGGGGGTGGCTTGGCGCGGGCGGCCATGGCTTTCCAGGCGGCGTTGCAGGCGTGTTCGACGCTGGCGTCATGCGGGCGGCCGGCGCCGTCGGTGAGATCGGCGATGGCACCGGCCTCGAGGCGATAGGGGGCGAGCGTACCGGGTTTGGGCAGGCCCTGGTAGAATTCGGCAACGGCGGTGGCGGGGTCGGTCGCGAGGTAGAGCGCGGGCCTGCCGCGCGCGTTCCAGCGGCCACCGAGCAGGCGCGCGCCCTCACCCGAAAGTGGATCGCGCTGGTAGCGGATCGCCAGCATGCGCCAGAGCGTCGTGCGCAGCGGCCGCATGGGGTACGGGGATGGCATTGCCCCTGCCCTCCCCGCAGCTTCTCCGCCCTTAGGAATAAACGCCTTCGGCGTGGCGATCGAGATCGTCGAGCACTTCGCGCGCCAGACCTTCCTCGACCAGTTCCTCGGCGGTGCGGTTCCAGCCTGGCAGGGGCTGGTGACGAAACCAGATGATCGCGCGCGCCTCGTCCCCAGCGAGCTGTGCGGCGTGCGTGATGATCCGCGCGATCTGGCCGAGCTTTTCCTGCACCGCCGGACTTTCTGGCCGGCTGATCATGGTGTTTCGATTGAGCCGGGCAAGGCGCGACAAGCGAGTCATGGGCAAGCGCAGCCGCTCGGCCATGCGGCGCGGCGCGATCAGATCGCCTTCGCGGATATCGTCGAGAAACGAGGCAAGCATGAGTGCACTCCTTATTCGTATAATGCACTCAAATCTGTTGCGATCAAGAGGCAATCTCGTTCCCAAGGATCAGGCATACCTAGAGGCTATATTTTAGATATCCTTTAGCGATCCTAAATATCTCTCTTATCGCGCTCGTTGCGTTCAGGAATTTAGCCGACTTCCTGAACATTCTAAAGACGCCTAACCAGCGTTAGGCGTCTTTAGGCAGCATTTTATTTTCAGACTCTTGCAAGCTCAAACGCACGTCCAAGCTTACAACCCGTCAGCCCTTCCCCTCCACCATCGCGCGGAATTCCTCGAGGGCTTCCCAGTAGGAGCGATGCCCGCGCTGGTTGGTGTATTCGACGAACCAGTCGAGCGTGTCCTGCGGCCCCTTGATGAAGACGCTGGCTTGGGGCTGTGCCGGTCGGCGGCGGCGCCGGGTCGTGCTCGGAGGCGCGGGTTCGTCGCGGCCGGGGCTGCGGTCGACGAAGCCGAGTGCGGCGCCGCGGGCCAAGGCCGCCTCTTCGCGCGCCGGATCGACGACCACCGGCTTGCGCTCGATCCCGGTAAGGTCAAGGCGATCCGATTTGCCCTCCCCTGCCCCGTCATCCTTTGCGGGTTTCTTGCCGAAGCCATAGCCGCTCATTGTGCCATCTCCTCCTGCACCGCTTGCAGCACGGCGCGCGCCATCTCGTAGGCATTGGCCTTGGCGGCGGGCACGCCCGAGGTCGTCGCCTCGTCGAGCTCTTCCAGCGTGGCGGCGAAATCGAACACGTCGCGGAACGCCGCGCGCTCGACCAGGCCAACCGACAGCAGCGGCAGCTTGGCCTCGTCGATGGCGGTGACGATCCGGCGCGCGGTCTTGGTCTGCATCGCGGCATTGTCGCGGCTGCGCACGAGGCGGAACGGGATATCGCGGCCCAGCGCCTCGGCCTCTTCCTGGATCAGGCCGACCGCGTTGGCGGCAAGCTCCGCGTCGATCGGCGAGAGGTTGAACGGGATCAGCACCAGGTGCGAACGGGCCAGCGCGCGCGAAGTCATGCGCGAGGCGGTGCCCTCGAGGTCGATCAGCACGAAATCGTGGCTGGCGGTGTGCTGGTCGATCAGGCGCACCAGTTCGGACTCCTTGGGACCGGTGATGATCTCGAAGGGAATGGCCTTGCCCTGCTCGGTGCGCTTGCGGCTCCACCCCGCAATGATCGCGTTGGGATCGGCGTCGATCACCGCGACCGAGGCGCCGCTGCGGGCCAGTTCGCAGGCGAGCACGAAGGTCAGCGTGGTCTTGCCGGCTCCGCCCTTGGGATTGGCGACCGAAATTGCGGGCATTCTTGAAATTTCCCTCAGTGTTGTCCGAGAAAGGCTTGCCATAGGCTAGAGACAGGCTGTCGATTGCGCAAGGCATACAATATGGAAAGGCTATCGATAGCCAATGGATATCCTATTGCGGCGCAAGGTTTGTAAGCAAGGGAGCTTGAAGAACTGCCTTCGCCCCGATCCTCACATCGCAGACGCGAACCGCCAGATCCGCCTGGTTCCTCTGGAAGCACTGCGCCGCGTAGCGGCGCTTCGGCATCTGCGGTTTTGAGAGGTTTTAGCAGGGGCTTTACGACGTTTTTGGATTGCGGCCGTCAGGCAAAGCGTGTTGGCCGACTAGGCCAACTCTTTATGAAACCTATAGAGTGAGAATCGGTTAGCGGTTCCGGATCGAAATGAGACTCGCGTTCCGACAACTGCTCCTGGCGATCCAGCGCCGCGCCGAGACGCGCCAGAACCTTGCCCAGCGGACCGTCGACCGTCGCCTGCGCCCATTCCCTGCACGTCAGCTGTGCGCGCATGCGGGCCACATCCTCGACCTGGTCTGCCCGGCGGTGGGCTTCATCGTCGGGCAGGGGGGCAGGGCGCATCCAGCGCGGCAGGTACGCCTGCAGCATCCCCGGCAGCATCGGCCGATAGGCGTTGGAGGTCTGTTCGTAACGCGGCCCCGGCCCCTCGGCCTCGATCCGCTTGAAGCGGCGCTGGCGCACCAGGAAGCCTATGCCTTCCAGAATCCGCAGCGCACGCGCCACGGTTGCGCGGCCAAGGCCGGTCGCATGGGCGAGATGATCATAGCTTGGAAACACGCGGCCGCGATTGAGGCGCGCCAACGTCAGCAGTTCCTCGAAGACGCGCACGCTCGCGGCCGTCAGCGTCCCCAGCAGCCGTTCGGCCACGGTGAGCACACGCAGGCCCTGGCGTGCTTCGCGCTTCAGCTGCCGCCCGGCATCAAGCCCGCGCCGAGCGGCGCGCAGCATCCGGTCGGTCTCGCCCTTGGCGGGGGGCACGAAGAAGACCTCCTCGAACGTCCCCGCCTCGACGCTGCCACGCAGCACGCGCGCGCCGGTGGGATGCGGCGCGCCCGAACGCGGCTTGCGGCGCGCCGGGCTTGTGCCGCGCGGTTTCGCGCAGATGTTCGCCAGCGCTCCATCCAGAGCGCTGCCCAAGGTATGCGTTCCCATTCGTCCCTCCAGTTGAAGGGCCGTCACCAGGCAAAACAATTCCGTGGCGCGAAGCGCGCATCCTTGAACGGTCGCTCGATCCGGAGTATGGAAGGGGGGTGATGACCTGATTGGTCCCCGAGCGACGTTTGGCGACGTCGTTCCAATAATCCGAAATGGGATGCCCGGCCTTCGTGCCGGGCTTTCTTTTATGTGGTCACGGCGCCCTCATCGTGTGTGATCGGCCGGCCCAATTGCCGGCGCGTCATTATCGCAGCAATGTTCATGTGTCGAAAGCGGTCGCAGCGGCCGTTTCGGCGCATAATGCCCGAAAAAAGTTCGTGCTTTCGAGTAGGAATAGCCCTGCGATTCGTGCTTTCGAGTATGAATTGGCACTGTGGATTCGTGCTTTCGAGTAGGAAATACCCCTTTGGCGCGAATCGCTTTGGCCCGGTCGAATCCGTTCGCCGGATCGGATTACGGCAGGGCAGGGGGGCTACTCTTGCCTGGCGGCTTCCGTCGGGTCGGCCGGCACCGGATCGAGCGCATCGAGATCATGGCGTGCCTCATCCGTGGCGTCCGCATCGGCCAGTTCGGGCGCATTGGCGAGTTCGGGGGCCAGTTCGGAAACCAGTTCGGGGGGCCGCCGCGTGATCACCACCCGCGCTTGCCCCGTCTTGCGCCCACGGCTGCCGCCCTGGGGCGGGGCGGGATCCTCGATCAGCTGCAGATCATAGTCGGGGATCGCATTCTCCAGCGCGATCTGGCGGATCGCCATGCGGAAGTTGGCGAGCTGGTTCTGGAAGCCGATCTGCAGGCGGAACGTGGCCAGATCGATGGTGAGCGGCTCACCCTCGATGCAGGTGCTGCGCGCCACCTCGTAGATGCGCCGCTCGATTGGGCCCAGCTGAAAGTAGGTCGTGGCATAGTCGAGCACTTGCCGGTCGCGCAGAATTGCCCTGAAAAGCCAGTCACATAACCGTACCCGCACCGCCTTCAGCCGCTTCTCGCCCTTGCGCGAGCGCGCATACTGCAGCCGCGCTTCCGACAGCCACGAGAAGAACCCTTCCTCGCCCTCGCCACCGGCCTCGATATTGGTGCGGATCTGCGTGCCCTGCAGCCGCTCGAGCGCATCGGCGAGCCGCGCATAGGACCGCGCCGAGTGATTGGCGCCCGTCACGGAAAACAGATCATGCGCGGTGAAGGTGAAGTCCTGCGCGACCGGCAGGTCCTGATCGATCTTCGCCGCCATCAGCGAGGCGATGTAGAGCACGATCTCCTTGTCATAGATCGTCGCCACCCCCCGCGCACTCGGCCGCACCTCGATGGTGACGTCGCCCGTCGCATAGGCCAGCGGCTTCATCCAGGCGTTCTTGCTGAGCGCGAAGAACGGAAACGCCATAAGCGAGCGCTCCCCCCGGATCTCGCCGGTAAGCGGACTATCGAGCCGAAACAGCTCGCCTTGTGGCGGGGCAGGAGGCATCGGCGCGGTATGTCATGAGGAGAGGCGCAAGGGGAAGGGGTGAGAGCCGGCGGGGATTTGATACTCGAAAGCACGAAGAGCAATGGTCTGGCTCAGATTGTATGCCATGACTGACTTCGCGAAAGTCGACTTCGCACTTTCCCAAGCTGCCACTTCATTGCCCACCCGACCCCTGACGCACCACACGGTACGCATGAGACCTCAACACCAAGAACGAGGTCATCATGCATCTGTTTCAACTCGAGAATATCACCTTCAAGCCCCTTCTGGTCATCGCAGAAGATTACGACCACGCCGCGCAGATATTCATGTACAGCTTGATCAGCGGGCTAGGCGAAAGGCCGGACGCTGATTTCGACGTCACCAAGTGGCGTATCAAGGATCACCGTAGACGCGACATCCCTTGGGCGTGGGTCGATGAGGGCAAAGCGGGGATGCTGTGGAACGTCGACGACGGGACCGGCTGGTTGCTCAATTGCACTAATCTCGTCCGAGAATAGGAGAGCATCCGGTGCCGTCGGGGGGGGGAACCCCTGACGGTGCCCGAGCATAGCGGCGGAAGTCCTAACACTGATAAATTTGCTTGAGGGGGGTGATGCCGATTCGGCGCACCTCATTTTTCCGACCCCCGGAAGTTTGTGCCCCAGTAACTCGATTTCGCTCCGAAATTTCGGGTGCGCAAAAAACGTGGTCACAATTGCCGTTCAACCACATGTCGCGGTATCTGATCCTGTCCAAAGGCAACAATCCCAAGGATCGAGCAATCCGGCAATCGCAATGAGCCAACCAACCTGTCAGAACCCATCAGGGACTATATCCCAACGACCTCCCGCGAAGCCCAAAAAACGGCGAACAGTCGACATCGGGCTCGAGATGCAATCGGGAGACGATCGCATCCGACGCGACGCCCAAATCCTCGGAATTGTGCGGCATACGATGCGGCGAAATCTCCTTCCAGCCAACCTCAAAGTGGGGCCGGGCCGCGACTCAACATTATACTGGAAGTACGGGAAACCAGGATTCCCTCTTCTGAAGACCGATAAACGAAGACTCCCTAAATGGAGAAACCTGACTCCCTGGATGAGGATACAACTCTACCTCCTTGTACTGGGGGAACACGGGTTCAGGCCCTTCAAGTATCAACTCCATGACGATCTGTGGGAGAAGCTGGAACGAGAGGGAAAGGATCATCGGGAGTACATGCGTGATCGCTTGAAGCGGAAGCTCCGGGACACGTTCGGTGATACTCCTCCAATGTATTTCTTCGTACTGGAAGACAGGGATGATCGGGGAAACCCCGTGAGACCTCATGCGCATGGTGCCATCGAACTGAAGCCGTATCAGGTGGAAGAGGTCGCTGATCCCCGTGCTCGTCGTCATCTTCGTCGGATCAGACGCGCACACGGCGACGAGATCGCGAACAGGGAGGCGGGACGATGGGTGACCCGTCAGGCAATGGTGTGGGCTGCGGGGCTGAAGTCAAACGCGAGGGTCGCATCGACGGGCGTCGACCAATCCCGAAACGTGTGGTGGCGCAAACCGACCTTGCCGATCTTCAATCATGACTGGGTCACCTACTGCTTGAAGAACGTAGGGGAGTTCAGCCCCGTGCTCGGCGAGAACCGCGTCGCGCGAGACTACAAGCTGAATGGCGAGGCAGAGCGGCTCTGGGATATCATTCGGGGCACGTAAGCCACAGTCAGCTACCGCACTCCTAACTCCTCAGATGCCCTAGGAAGCGCGCTGAAGCGCAATTGGCATCGTTGACCTCACAATCCTCAGCTTCGCGCGGAAATGTTCTCATAGAGCCGTTAAGGGTATGCCCGAAAACGTATAGGATGTTCGGCGTTAAGTCTGGCAGCCGGTCACTTCCCCATTTGCCTCTCCTACGAGTGGGCGGGCTCGGCATCAGATTGAGGGGCCTTTGGGGGCAGGTCTGAGGTCATCCACCGGATACAGACCATGCTGATCGTTCGAAGCCATCGAATATGCCACGCAACTTGTGCGTTGCAACATCACCTGATAGCGGGGTTACGCATTCCTACCGAGGCACAGCGGTTTTCGCTTCAGGCTGGTCATCGACCATTTCGAAGATTTTTACGTGTGAGGAGCTCCCCTTGAAGATAGCTATCTTTGGAATGGGCTATGTCGGGTGTACAGCAGCGGCATGTATTTCTAGTCAGGGACACAACGTTGTAGGCATTGATGTGAGCTCCAAGAAGGTCGATGCGATCAACGCGGGTCTTTCGCCGATCCACGAACCTGGGATCGATGAATTGCTTGCGAAGGCCCATGCCGAAGGGCGTCTTTCGGCCGCGACCGAGGTAGGCTACCATCTCGACGATACCGATATCGCCATCGTCTGCGTCGGCACGCCAAGCGGTCCGGATGGCGCGCACAACATGAGTTACATCGTGCAGGTCACCCGCGCCATTGCCAGTTCGGTGAAGGCGGACCGCAGCTCTCCTCTCACGGTCGCCTATCGTTCGACGATGCGCCCAGGCACCACCGATCAGATCATCGCGCCCATCTTCCAGTCTGCACTAGGCGATGCTGCGTGCGAAGTGGTGGAACTGGTCTACAACCCCGAGTTCCTGCGCGAAGCGACTGCAATCGAAGACTACTTCCGCCCCCCCAAGATCGTTCTTGGCACGATCGATGGTACGCCTTCCACCAACATGGAAGCACTGCATCATGGCATCGATGCGCCAATCTTTAACGTTGGCATCCGCGAGGCAGAGATCACCAAGTTCGTCGACAACACCTGGCATGCGGTCAAGGTCGCCTTCGCCAACGAAGTCGGCCGCGTCTGCCAGAACCTCGATATCTCTGCCAAGACGGTGCACGAGATTTTCGTGTCGGACACGAAACTAAACATCTCGCCCTATTATACACGACCAGGCGGTGCATTTGGCGGATCGTGCCTGCCCAAGGATGTGCGGGCCCTGCAGCATATCGCCGCAGACGTCGGCGCCAACGCGCATCTTGTCGACTCGCTCATGCGCACCAACGATGCTCACAAGCATCACCAGTTCACATATGTCACCAAAGGCTTGGAACCCGGCGCGAAGGTGCTGCTGGTCGGCCTGGCATTCAAAGCCGACACCGACGATCTGCGCGAAAGCCCCGCTGTGGACATGGCGCGCAAACTGCTGGAGGCCGGCTACGACCTTGATGTCTATGACCCGGCGTTGACTCCGGACAATTTGGTTGGGCAGAACCTTGGTTATGCCTACGCATTTTTGCCAACTATAAATACTTTACTAGTTAGCAAAGAAATTGCAGAATCAGTGGATTATGATCTTGTCATTTCTACAAATAAGCTCTTTAAGACGTTACGCCTAGAGGGCAGGCGTTTCATTGATACTAGTTCAATAATGTAAATAAATATGGAATACTATTATACAATAGTTGTGATAAATATTGCAATTATAAGACATTACATAACTATATGAAATTTCTTGGGAACAGTCGGATTGTGGGTCTGACAGACCAAGGACTCTTTTCAATGGCCACGCTCCTGCAGACATTCGTTTATGCGAGAGAGCTTGAATCAGTAGAATTCGGAACATTTAGCCTCGTGCAGGGCATTTGCCTCTTGGCACAGGGTTTGCAGCGTTCGACCTCAGTATTGCCGATGATTATGACTGCCGGATCAGAGGGAGGCGATGCAGTCTGGGGGCGTGTGGATCTGGTTTTTCGAGTGGCCACAGCAGCCACCCTTGGTTTGCTTGCACTTGCGGCTTGGATTTTTGATTTTCCCAGATTGTGGCAATCCGCTTTCCCATTAGCTGGATTCTGTACGTTAGCAACACTGGCCTATGAGTTTCAACGCCGGCTTTTGTATCTGCATGGATGCAATAGAGCCATATTGCAAGCAGCGCTCGCATATTTCTTAGCTGTGTGTGTATCTGTTGTTGTGGTAGTGAATTCGCTGCGTAGCGCGGAAGCTGCGGCAGGCGGGCTTCTTTTTGCAGCGGCACTAGCAAGCATGGTAGCGTGGCAAAATAGAGATTTTTTAAGCCCAAAAGAAGTAATATTTAAGGATCATATTGGCATTATTGGATGGAATATCGCGGCATTTCTGCCTTACTCTGTGTACAATAACGGTATGATATTAATAGTTGGCGTAATTTATGGAGTTAAAACGGTTGCATTATTTTCGGCGTCTCGGCTTTTAATCGCTCCCATTCAAACACTTATACAAGCGATCGATAGTGTAGATAAACCACGAGCGCGGCGTATGTTTTTGTCTGGAGGCATGAAGGGCTTATCTCAATCAATTCGCCACACTCGAGTAACATTGATTTTGATAGGAGGTAGTTACCTAGCAATTATTTTTGTTGCTGTCGAAAAGCTTGTACCGTTACTATTCCTCGACCAATTTCCAGATATGATTAATGCTGTTAGAATTTGGTGTTTAGTAGCTTTTATAATGCTTCTTAGTCAGCCACTAGAGACAGGATTACTGGTGCTTCGTAAATCTGACGTTATCTTCTGGTCTCGAAGTCTGTCGGCGATTGCAGCGCTTGTTGTTCTTGGCTTGTTTGCTACCAGTTCGTTGCATCTAATACCCATAGTCGCACTAGCGGTTGGTTGGGGATTCGGAGGAATCCTAGCTTACGTAAGCTTGCATCGATCTTTTTTAAGACGAGAAGCCTAAGTGACAAAACATATTTTCATAGCGTGGATTGATTTTCAGCGACGCGCTGAATCTATGCAGTCGTTCTTCGGTTATAAGCTGCATTATCTACCTCCTCCATACGCGAAGACATGGAAGAAGCCGGCCGGTTACCTTCTTCAAGCTCTGCGTACGGTACGCCTGATCCGGCAGGAAAGGCCGGATGTCGTATGGGTGCAAATGCCGCCTACGTTCCTGCTGCATTGGCTTTGGCTGATACGGGGGCTAGGCGATCATCCCTTTTATATTATCGCGGACTGCCATAACCGAGTGTTTCGGCCGCCATGGAGCCGGATGCCAGGGCTTGTTAGCTTACTGAACCGTTGCGCAGTCGTGCTGGCCCACAACGACGAGGTGGACGAAACTGCGCGCGCAATGGGCGTTAATGAGCAATGCCTGACGGTGTTGGAAACCCGGCCAGCGCAACTTGAGCGGCCGCCCGGCCTTTCGTTGACGTCTGACACGCCAGAGATCCTCGTCCCATGCTCGTTCAACCCGGACGAACCGATTGACACCCTCATGGCGGCGGCACGCGCGGCGCCAGAAATCCGGTTCCTCGTGACCGGCAATGTCGCCAAGGCGGCGGCGCGGGGGTTTACTGCAGATACGCCCGCGAACGTCCGGTTCACCGGATTTCTCGACAAGTCCGAGTACGAGTCGAAGCTGTTCAGCGTCTCGGTCGTGCTCGGGCTGACGAAACTGGAAGGCATTCAGCTTTCGGTGGCCAATGAAGCGGTGGGAGCGGGCAAGGCAATGGTGTTGAGTGACACGGCCATTCTGCGGGATCTGTTCGGTGCGGCGGCTCTTTTCGCTCCTAACGAGCCCGAGGCTCTGGCGGCCGCATGCCGCGAGGCGGTTGCCCGCGCTAAAGAACTGGATGCCTTGTCTGCCGATCTGCGCGAAGCGCGCGAAGCCCGCTGGCGGGGCCAAGCTGAACGCGTACAGGCTGCGCTTGAAAAAATGCAAAGCTGATGCGGCTCGACTTTGTTTCATTGTTCGGCTTGCTGATAGCCATAGCCGGGTTCACCTTCGCTGGTCTTGCCCCACAATGGACAGCCTTCGGCGTGCTGGTGATGACCACGCTTGTGGCAATCTTCTTCCGATCGCTGTTCCATCCAGCTTTGTTTCTTGGCGTCGCTCTGACCTTCATACTGCTGCTTGGCGGACTCAATCTGTCCAATTATCGCGGCAGCGTCAGCGATGAGACGTTTGCCTACATCCTGAGATGCATCACTATTCTTTCTGGGTCGGCGTCGCTCGTCTCGCTTTTCACTCTATCGCTAAAGCGACGGCAGCCACGAAAGCCCCTCCTGCCGCACTGGGCTATCATTGCCTCCCTGCTGCCCGCGATAGCTGGTGTGATGTGGATCGTCAGTACAGTCGGCATTCCCCTGTTCAATCCCAATGCCCGGTTCGCGGCCGACCCCAAGGCTTTGTTCCTTGCCGAAATGGGCTGCGCGACAGCATCCCTCATGGCCTTGCGTTATTACATGGCAGGCCGCTTTTCGGCTTTCGACTGGCTGATATTGGCGGGGGTTGCGGTTTTCCTTCTCATACCAGGTTACCGAAACTGGCTGATTGTGGCGATTCTCGTAAACATCGTTGGGCTTGTGCGCATGGAAGCGCTGAAGGTGCGGGTGATACCGGCGGCGATCAGTTTGGCCTTAGCCTTGGGCTTCCTTGGTGCCATGAGCGAATTTCGCCGCGCAGTATCATCCGAACTGCTGACGGCGGATCAATCAATGTTGCAATACAAGGTCCAATACCTCCCTAGCACACTAGCGCAGCTGCACTTTGGTCTGCGCGAATCAATCGCGCTGACCGGCCGATTGATCGAGGAGGGCATCGACTTTTCCGGAAAGACCGTATTTTTTGCAGACATCCTGACAATGCTGCCCGGAACGCGCACTTCGGGCGGACGCATTCTGGCCGACGCCTTTGGCGCAGTGCTGAAAGGTGGCCTGACACCCGGTCTCGTTGGCGTGTGGACGGTCGAATTCGGCGTCACGCTTTGTTTTGCAGGATTCGCACTTTGCGGAGCCTTCGCGGGTACGCTGTGGCGGCTATCCGGCCGAGGCGGTCGCCCCGAGATCGCGATCCTTTATGGTTACTTCTCTGTTAACTTTCTTCTTCTGTTTCACCGTGGCATTCTCAAGCCGTCCATGGTTTGGGTTCCATTGTATTTCCTAATTATTGTGTTGCTCCTTAGGGCCATGCGCCCCCAGCGATATAGCGCGATGCAGCCCGAGATGCCTCCGCAAACGGTGGCGGCGTCAGCCGCCGGGAGCAAGATGCTTGTTACATGCGGCACGTTGCTGCCTGTCGCGCTTGGCTGGAGTCGGAGCGTGCCGGGCGAGACGCGATGACTGATCCCGCCCAGCTCCCGAAGCATGGTCCAGCAGACCATGCCGCCCCTTCGAAGCGCAAGATCGAGGGGCTCGAACTGCTGCGCTTCTTGCTCGCGTTCGGCGTGATGCTCTACCACTACGCCTATTTCGGCCCGATCTCGGGCAAGCTGGCGGGTGTAGAACCGGGGCCACACTGGCTGGTAGCGGGGCGCTTCGGGGTCTCCGCGTTCTTCATCATCAGTGGTTTCGTGATCATCTATTCGGCAGGCAATCGGCGTGCCCTCGCGTTCGTGCAAGCGCGGCTAGCGCGGTTGATTCCGGCGATGCTGGTCTGCGCGACCGTAACCATGATCGGCCTGATGCTGCTCCCCTCGAGTGTGCCGTTGCCGTCCGTCACGACTTATTTTAAATCGGCCTCGACTATCGGCCTGCTGGCAGGATCGCCCTATGTCGATGGTTCGTACTGGTCGATCACAATCGAACTCCGGTTCTACTTTTATGTGTTTCTGCTCCTGCTCGTTTTGCGCGGAACTAAGCACATCCGCCCTATCGCGGTCACTTGGTTGGTGGCGAGCTTCGCGGCAATGGCGTTCTACGACTTCACGCCGTTGCGCCTCGTCACTCTATCCCCGCATAGCGGCTATTTCATTCTGGGAATTGTCACGTATTGCTGGCTAATTCTCGACGACCGCCGCTTTGCTTACGCGATGCTTGGGCCTGCCCTGTGTCTGGCCGCCTGGCAGTCTTGGGTCGAGTTTGCGCACATCGCCGAACTGTCCGGGACCGAATCGAGCCTGTGGGCCGGTGTCGCTGCGGCGGTAGCATCAATGGCATTAGTGCGCGGTATGGCGTTCGGCATTAATGATAAGGCTCTTTCCGCTCTGACGCGGACCTTGGGAGGGATGAGTTATCCTTTGTATTTGCTTCACCAAGCATTGGGCTACAGCGTAATCGAGAGGCTAGTACACGAGGGCGTGCTGCCGGTCGCGGCCGCCATCACGCTGACGGCATTGCTGATGTGCTTCGGAGCCTGGCTGATTGTCCGTTTCGTCGAACCGGTAGGCCGCAGGGTGATCATGGCAGTGCAGGTGCCGAGCGCAAGGCGTGTAGCCGGAGCCCGCCAACTATGAGTGAAGCCCTGCACGATATTGAGCATCCTTCAACGGTGCCGGATGCCGCACCCGCAGTACCGGAGGAACACACACCGGCCCCCGAAGTCGCCGCGCAACCGCCGGTCAACGACCATCTCTCCTATTGGATCGACTTGTTTCGCTGGACCGCGGCCTTTGCGGTTGTATTGGCGCACGCCGGCAACCGGTTCGTTCAGGCGACCGATACCATCGCCGCTACCGATCGCACGATCGTACAGACAATCTATGCGTTTCTAAACGGATTTTCGCATCCCGGAATCATGATCTTTTTTGTCATCAGTGGCTTTCTCGTCGGCGGCACGACCTGGCGAGAAGCCATGCGCACCGGGGGGATAGACATCCGCCGCTTCATGGGCCGCCGCCTGATTCGCCTCTGGATTGTGATTGTGCCGGCGCTCCTGGCCACTTTTACCCTCGACACATGGGGTTCCGCGCAAGGAGATGTGGCGCCCATCATTTACGCCGAAGTACGATCACACAGCCTGGATGCTGCGCTATGTAACGTCGCTTTCCTGCAGACTGTGGCCTGCGATCCCTATGGCACGGATGGCGCGCTTTGGACGCTCTACAACGAATTTTGGTATTATCTGCTCTTCGTAGCAGGTGTGATCATTTTCGTCGGCAAGCGCTATTCGATCATGCAGAAGGCGGCTTTCGGCATGTTCATCCTGATCGTCGCGGCCGCTTCGTTCTGGCAGCGTGAGGGTGCACCGATGGTCCCTTATTTCGCCATCTGGCTGCTCGGCGCTTGGGCCGCGACCGTGAAGCGCGCACCGCTAAAAATCTCTCCTTGGCTTCCTTTGGTGGGGACGTTGGCCTTGCTGCTGGGCTTTCGTGTTGGGATGGGCCTCAAGTTTTGGGATAACGACGGTTTCTGGCCATTCGTATTCGATCTCGTGTCGATGGGGGTCTTCGCGCTGTTTCTGGCGACCATGCGGTTTCGCCCGGTTCATCTCGCCCGGTTCATCGCGGCTCCGAGCGTCCTTCTGGCGAGTTTTTCCTTCACGCTCTATTGTTTCCATGTGCCTTTGATGAACGCCATGGCAGCGACGATGGAGCGCAATTTGGCAATGGGCTGGCGCGATGTGTCGCACGGTCTGGAATGGGCTCGGCTCGTGGTGCAACTCGCCTTCGTCATGTTGTTCGCCTTTGCCGTCTCGCGTGTAACCGAGGCGCGAACCGATACCTACCGCAGAATATTTCTCCGTGGATAGCGCCCGCGCGCCGCAAGGCTACGCGCCGAACAGTATCCGCTGATCTCCGCCCATGTAAGAGTCGGTAGCATCCTTCATAGTGCTCAGCATTCTGGTAGTCTCTCCCGAAAAACGTCGCGCGCCAATGACCGACCATGGCAGCTTGGCCGGGTTCCATTTCTGCTTCGCGCCGGCAAGTTTGGCGACCGCCGACGTATCGCGTGCGTTTGTGACGATGAATCGCGCAAGCCGTTCCAGAGCCCGGTTGTCCTGCGCATAAAGGTCGATGCCATTTGCGAGGCCCAGTTCCGCAATTAGCAACAGGGGAGACAGCGCGAAGCTGTGGTAGCCCAGCGCCATCCTTCCGCGCGCCATTTCTCGTGGCACAGTACCATCAGGACCGATCTCTGCTATGCAATGTCGCGCGGTCCTAATTGACCAGCACCACAAATCCTTATCGTTGCCGGCTATGGCGCAGGCGGCCGCAGCGGCGGCCGTCCAGTTAAGATGGTTGTTCTTCAGACCCTCGCCGGCCTTCCGACACGCCGCCCCTACCTGCGCGAACCAAGCAGCGATCGTCGGCTCTTGTCCCTCAGGCAGCGCGTGGCGCAGCGCAAGATAAGCGATGGCAAGGCCCGTCGCGTTCCACCTCTGACTGCCCTCCCCTTGAGTGTTGAACGTACCCAGCAAAGCATCGCCCTCGGCCCAGTGGCGCAGCAGGTTCAGACCGCATTCGGCCGGTGAACGATCGCTGCCCCGCGAGGACAACCAAGCCGCTGCGGTTCGTTCAACGTCAGCGACGAAATCAGTCAGCGGCTGATTCGCAGCAACGTTGGCCGCGCGCAATTTTGGATCGATGACCGTGCTATGCTTATCGGTATAATAGGGGACGCCATTGAGCGATCGTATAGGCTTCGATACAGCTGGACACGCTTGCATTGGATTCGGTGAAATCGGCACCTTGCGTTCTCGCTTCGGATCGAAAGGATCTTGCAACCTCGATGACGTTTCCGAAATCGCTTTCGTGAGTGCCGATTGATATACAGCAGCCCCCCCCGTCAGCGCCATGCATCTTATCAGGACATGTCGTCGAGTGATGTTGTTCATATGAGGTATCGACCTACCGGGAACTCGATTAAAATCTCTAACTGGCATCACCTAAAATATCATGTCGAAGTAAATTAAAACATAGACTTACTATAAATTGATATTAATATTGTCAATTATTGATGATGTTTTTATCATCTTTAAAAATTTCCTTTTTTATATTATTTATTAGACTATCCAGACTATTAGAACGAGAATTTTTCATCGGCTCTATGCGACTTCTTGTAACTATATTCTTTATATCATCTTTATTTTCAACAATATAGACACCATCAAGGCGTTTAATCTGTTCTATAGTTGCAAGCTGGTGGTCATTACGGTGTTCACCGAACTTTGCTATTCGCGCCATCAGAACCAAGGGTTTCTCTGCCTTCTGTCCACTTAAAATCGTTCCAATTCCGGCATGAGCAATTATAACACGAGACTCTGAAAACTTTTTTGTAAAGTCAGTTGGTGACAAAGCCGTAACGTACTCAAAGTTCTTTGGTTTATAATTACTATTACCAATCTGCCCAAAAACCGGCTCAGATATATTTGGGACAATTTCATCAACCGCTTGAACAAGTCGATCAAAGGCCAACTGAGTCCCTAAAGTCAGAAAAATCAAATTACGCTCCCCCAGTACTGACATCTATTCGAGTCACTCAAGTGTTCCCACTGAGTAAGTGTCGTATGAGAAAACTTTTTTGCCAGAAACCCACTAAATGATAGGCGCTGTGAGTTTGCAATACTATCGATCCATATAGTCTTAGCCCCCAATAATCTCCCCCAAAATAGCGCAATCAATCCAGGAGCTGCTCCTGTAGAAATCACAACATCCGGCTTTACATTATCAATAATTCTGTATAATTCAAATACTCCCCTCGCAACATCTACTGGACTCGATCTACTGTAATCTGCAATACTGAAGAAATTCGCATCTCCGCAGCTTTGCTTCTGCAAAGGATCGGTACATGCAAAGGTTGTATTAGCGCCTTCGAAAGCAGGCCGTAGCATCATAAGCTGCTCCCAGTGCCCCCCCTTCGACGCAATTGCCAATACTTTTGGCGGCACCAGAACCTCCTTTTGGCGCATCACATCAATCCGACCCGAACAGGTCGCGCGTGAAAACCTTGGCCTGCACGTCGGCGATCTCGTCGGTCATGCGGTTGGCGATGATGACGTCGCAGTCCGCCTTGAACCCGTCCAGGTCGCGCAGCACTTTCGAGCCGAAGAACTCGTCCCCGTCCATCGCTGGCTCGTAGATCACGACCTCGATGCCCTTGGCCTTGATCCGCTTCATGATTCCCTGGATTGAGGACTGGCGGAAGTTGTCCGATCCCGCCTTCATGACCAGGCGGAACACGCCGACCTTGCCGGGCTTTCGCGCGATGATCTGGTCGGCCAGGAAATCCTTGCGGGTGCGGTTGGCGTCGACGATCGCGCGGATCAAGTTCTGCGGCACTTCGGAGTAATTAGCCAGCAGCTGCTTGGTGTCCTTGGGCAGGCAATAGCCGCCGTAGCCAAAGCTGGGGTTGTTGTAGTGCCGGCCGATCCGCGGATCGAGGCCGATGCCGTCGATGATCTGGCGCGTGTCCATGCCGCCGGCGATGGCGTAGCTGTCAAGCTCGTTGAAGAAGGCGACGCGCATGGCGAGGTAGGTGTTGGCGAAAAGCTTGATCGCCTCGGCCTCGCTGGCATCGGTGAAGAGGATCTCGACGTCCTTCTTCTCGGCGCCTTCCAGCAGCAGGTCGGCGAAGATCCGCGCCCGTTCCGAGCGTTCGCCGACGATGATCCGTGAGGGGTGGAGGTTGTCGTAAAGCGCCCTGCCCTCGCGCAGGAACTCGGGGCTGAAGATGACCTGATCGGTGCCTAGGCGCTGGCGCACGTCCGCGACGAAGCCGACGGGAATCGTCGACTTGATGACGATGGTGGCCAGGCTGCCGGCATCGAGCACGGTCTGGATCACCGCTTCGACCGAGGAGGTGTCGAACTTGTTGGTCTCGACATCGTAGTTGGTCGGCGTGGCGACAATCACGTAGTCCGCCCCCGCCAGCGCTGCCCTGGCATCGAGCGTGGCAGTCAGGTTCAGCGGCTTGTCGGCCAGGAACTGCTCCAGCTCGGCATCGACGATGGGCGACTGACGCACGTTGAGCATTGCGACCCGCTCGGCCGAGATATCGACCGCGGCGACCTCGTGGTGCTGGGCGAGAAGCACCGCGTTCGACAGGCCAACGTAGCCCAGGCCGAAAACTGCGATCTTCACTGCGTCATCCCTTAACGTACTCCCCGGATTATTGCCGCCCCGACGCGTTCGATCCGGCCATGCTGCAACTGCACAATGGCTCTATACGTAGTGATGCAAGGAACGACTAGGTTTTTATGCCTAGTGACGTGCCGCCAGGACCATCAGGACAGTTGCGCCTGATCTATGTCACGATCCCGCCGTATTCGTTGCCACCGCGCCGCCTTGCCGGGCCAGCGTGCGGTAGACGGTCGGGCGCGAGATCGAAAACAGGTCTGCAAGGTCGCTGATCGAATAGTCGCCCGTCCCGTGCATCTTGCACAGTTCCTGATGCTGGCGGTCCGAAAGCTTGGGCTTCTTGCCGCGCAGCTTGCCCTTGGCGCGGGCGACCGCCATGCCCTCGCGGGTACGCATCCGTATCAGGTCCGCCTCGAACTCGGCGAAAGTGGCGAGGATGTTGAAGAACAGCTTGCCCATCGGGTCCGCCGGATCGTGGACCGAGGCGCCGAGCTGCAACCGCACACCACGCGCGGCAAGATCGTCGCCGATAGCGCGGGCATCGGGCACTGAGCGGGCCAGGCGGTCGAGCTTGGGCACCACCAGCGTATCCCCGCTCCGCACCGCCGCCAGCGCCTGGTCGAGCCCCGGTCGCTCACGCCGGGTGCCGGTAAAGCCTTTGTCGGTATAGATCCGGTCCGGCGCCACGCCCAGGTTGAGCAGTGCCTCATGCTGGGCAGCAAGATCCTGCTTGTCGGTCGAGCAGCGGGCGTAGCCAATTAGCGTGGAGGTCATGCCCGGAGTGTAACGTATGAGGGGGGATCACTACAAAATAAATCGTACCATCTTAATGAGACAGCTTTAGCGCGATACGCCGGGACCGTTCGCATCGATGCGCGGGTGTACGCTGGTCGATCCTCTTTCGGACATTCTGATTCCGAGACGAGCATGGGAAGAGCGATGGCGCGAAAGTCCGGCATCAAGAGATCAGGCCGGATCAGCAAGAGCGACCGGATCGATCCGAACGACGCAACGCTTTGGCATCGCGGCCATTAAGCAAGGGTCCGATCTCGGCATCGCAGGCGATCAGTGTCGTTGGTTGCAGCGTGCCTGCTGTCAGGCGTGAATGCCAGCGTCGATAGCGTCGATATAGGTCAACACGTCATCGGCTCGGTTGTCCTGAACAAGCCGCATCGCAGTCTGCCCGGAAAAGCCAGGGAGGGCGTCACCTCAAGGTTTGTGCGCCAGACAACGATTTGGCAGACATAATGCGAACATCGGCTAATTAGCGAGCTTGAGGCGCGACATGGGATCGTTGAGCTGGCGGAATTCACCGCCAGGCGGACGCTCCGCCTGCCCTCAAAGGCAGCCGCCGGGCAGGCTACGCCGCGGGGTACGATGCTACTGACATGGCCAAGCCTTCGCTAACGAGCGTTCAGCTCCGGCCACCATATGAACACTCATAAAATAGCTATTCTGCTCCGCCCAGCGTAAATATGCCGCGCGCAGCGCCGATCGGTCATAGCGTGGAGCGCGGCATTCCGCTTTTCGCGCGACGATCATCATGTCGAGCACGCCTTGGAGGTAAGCGCCGCATCGCGGCTCATTCGCTTGACAGCTTACGAACAACGCCGAGCCCGTCGCCGACGCGGGTTCGGTTTGGCCGATCGCACTATCAGGCAGGGCGGCCAAAGCGGCGCATAACAATATCCATCGCCTTGGCCGCATTTTCGTCTCCTATTCCGCAGTATCATTTCGGAAGGGGCGCACGGCCCTCGACGGCCGGCGCCCCGTGCTGATCCATCATTCGCGGCCGAGCACCTGGCCTTCGGGCGTGACGAACAGTTCGATCGTCTTTCCGTCGCTGTTCTTGCCCTTGATTTCATAGAGCGTGCTTCCGTCCGCCTTTCGGGTGACTTGCTCCGCTTTGCTTATTGACGCGAGTTGCGCGCGTGCCGCGTTCATCGCGGCCTCGGGCACCTGAGCAAGCGGGATGTCTCGTTCGCTGTGCTTGCCGATTATCCGGTTTTCGTTCGCCTCGTGGTTTTGCGCGATCGCCACGCCCGCGATCGCCAGCGCGGCCGCGCCCACGCCTGCGACAACAGTGAGAGTTCGTTTGCTAGCCATGTTCCATTCCACTTCCTGCATAAGGGCCGTGGGGTCGGGCGGGCGGCGGTTACGGCCCAATGAGCC
>NZ_WRPO01000033.1 GCF_009746585.1 Novosphingobium aquimarinum | reverse complement strand
CTGACCCGTCCCCAGACATTCCCCTGATCCTCATATATTATCTGGAGTGAAATCATGGAAAACCGAAGGAAACCTGCGCCTCCTGCCGCCACGCTCGACATAAACTGCGACTGCAAAGAATACATCATCGATTACCTCGAGCGCGCTTTCCCCACCCGGCAGATGCGGGTCTTCAAGGACGATACGGGCACGCCGCGCTCGCTGCCGATGGTGAGCGATGACGGCCATCCGGTCTACAATCCGGAGGCGGAAGCCGCGCGCGACACTCTCATCGAGAAGCTGTGCGCCATGCCGCCGATCATGTCGGCGCTCGACGCTCTTCTGGAGCATTTCGGGCATGACAATGTCGCCGAGGTCACGGGCCGCACCAAGCGCCTCATCACGGCGAGTGACGGGCGCCAGAAGCTGGAGAGCCGTTCCGCGCGCACCAGCCAGGCCGAGGCGGCCGCCTTCATGGCGGGCAAGAAGCGGATGCTAGTCTTCTCCGACGCCGGCGGCACGGGGCGGAGCTATCATGCCTCGCTCGACGTCCTGAATCAGGAGCAGCGCGTTCACCTGCTCCTCGAGCCCGGCTGGCGCGCCGACCGCGCGATCCAGGGGCTCGGCCGCACCCACCGCACGCATCAGGCGACCACGCCGCTGTTCCGGCCGGTGACCACCGACTGCAAGGGCGAGCTGCGCTTCACCAGCACGATCGCGCGGCGGCTCGACAGTCTCGGCGCGCTGACGCGCGGCCAGCGCCAGACGGGCGGGCAGGGGCTCTTCGACCCCGCCGACAATCTCGAAAGCGAATATGCCTGCGCGGCGCTCCTCTCCTGGTTCGATCTTCTGGCCGCGGGCAAGCTCGCCAGCACCACGCTCGACGATTTCCAACACCGCACCGGTCTCGAACTTTGCGACAAGGACGGCGTTCTCAAGGACGAGATGCCGCCGATCCAGCGCTGGCTCAACCGGATCCTCGCCTTGCCGATCGCGTTGCAGAACAGCATCTTCGACGAGTTCCTGTCGCTCATCGAAACCCGCGTCTCGGCCGCGCGCGAGGCAGGCCGCCTTGACGTCGGCGTCGAGACGATCCTGGTCGACAAGGCCACGCTGATCGACGACGTGGTTCTGCGGACCGATCCTCGCACCGGAGCGACCTCGCATCTTCTCACCATCGAGATCGCGCGGCGCCGTAACCCGGTCTCCCTCGAACGCATCCTGCGGATTGCCGACGGCGATGCCAGCGCCGGCTTCATGATCAACCGCAAGTCCGGCAAGGTGGCGCTGCGGACGCGGGCGCGATCGCTCATGGAGGAAAAGGAGGGCACCCCGATCCCGCGCGTCGAGATGATGCGACCGACGCGCAACGAATATATGCGCGAGGACGATCTCTACGAATCGTCCTGGGAGGAGGTCACCCGCGAGGCCTTTACCGCGACATGGTCGGATGAGGTCGAAACCGCCCGGCAGACCGTCGACAGCGAAACGATCCGGCTGGCCACCGGCCTGCTGCTGCCGATCTGGTCGGCGCTGCCGAGCGATCACATGGCGGTCAACCGGATCGTCGATGGGGAAGGGCGGTCATGGCTCGGACGCCTCGTGTTCGACGATCACGTTCCCCAGCTCTTCACCAAGCTCGGCATCGATCGTTCCGAAACGCTCCCGCCCGATGCCGTTGTCAAAGCCGTGACCGCGGGTCGGAGCATCGACGTCTCCCATCCGTTCCCGCTCACCATCAAGCGGTCGGTGGTGAACGGCTCACCGCGCATCGAGCTTGTCGGTTGCCCGTACGACCGTCTGGCCTGGCTCAAATCCATCGGCTGCTTCACCGAGATGATCCAGTACCGCACGCGGATGTTCGTGCCGATGGCTTCAGCGGAGACGCTTCTCGCCCAGATCCTGGCCGACCCAGGATGAGCGCTAGGCGCGCTTTGAGTCCTCGGCGATCACCTTGTCGATCTCATCGTGGTTGTGCTCGATGAAATCATCCCGGGTCATCCCGGAGGCCTTCCAGCGGGCGTTCAGCCCTTCGTCGCGGTCAAGCCATGCGTTGCGGGTTTGATGGTCGAGTTTGAGGCGGCCCTCCTCCTGCAAACCAAAGGAGCCTTGCTTGTGATCTTTCGACATCGTGCTCTCCCAGTCGGGACTATCACGAAATCTACCTCTCGGACGGGGTTTCGGCAACTTGTCAGTCGCTGCCGGTGAAATCGCGGCCAGCTTAGACTAAAGTCTGATGGCCTAATAATTAACTGAGCCGGGCTAGTAATTCGGCATGACGCTTGAGACCTTCAGATTGCCCGATAGTCCTGATGCCTGGGGCGCTGCCGCCAGACACCATCTGGACAGCGCGAAGGGCTTGCTCGACCACTTGCACGATACAAAATGCGAGGTTCGAGACGAACAGGTCGAGCGCGATTTCTGGCGACATATGAATGTTGCTTGGCAATTGATCCAACGGGTCGAGGGACCGGGGCGTCTGCACTAGGCGCTTGATTCAGTTTAAGGCGACTGGGACTCGTGCGGCGTAGCACTTCCTTGTCCTTTCGCGGCGATTTCAATATCTACGTGCTGCGCCGTGCTCCCGGTCAGGACTGCGTTGGCCGCCAGGGGCGGCGAAATGCAGACCGTTGGAAACGGAGTATATGCCGGCGAGCCTGAGTAAATCCGATCTGCAGGCAAGCCTTGCCGAAAGCGCCGCCCGCGAAGCGCGCAGCCGGCAGGAAGCCTTTGAAGCGAGCGCCTGGCTGGCTGCGATCGTCGAGAACAGCGACGACGCTATCCTCTCGAAGACGCTCGATGGCATCATCATGAGCTGGAACGCCGGGGCCGAGAAGCTGTTCGGATTTACCGCTGACGAAGCGATCGGCCGCCCGATCACCATCATCATCCCCGAGGATCGGCTTCATGAGGAAGAGTCGATCATCCGGCAATTGCGCGCCGGCGAGAAGGTCGAGCATTTCGACACCGTCCGGCGATGCAAGGATGGCAGTCTCGTCGATATCTCGTTGACGGTCTCCCCGGTGAAGGATTCGAGCGGCAAGGTCCTCGGTGCCTCCAAGATCGCGCGGGACATCACCCCGTCCAAGCATGCGGCGGAGCGGCAAGCGCTGCTCCTTCGGGAAATGAATCACCGCGTGAAGAACCTGTTCGCGCTGACGGCGGCACTGGTATCGATCAGCGCGCGGTCGACCGACGACGTCGACGAGCTGGCCGCGGACCTCACCGCGCGCCTGACCGCACTGTCCCAGGCCCATGCGCTGATGCTTCCCCATCACGACAGCGACACGACCGACCAGTGTGTGACACTCACAGCGCTGCTCCAGACGGTTCTGGCCGCCCATCAAGGACGTGGGCCGGCGCGCATCACGATCGAAGGTGACGATGCGCCCATCGGCCAGCAGGCTCTCCCGACGATCGCGCTGGTGTTCTACGAGCTGGCGACCAACGCGGCGAAATATGGTGGTCTCGCCTCCGACGATGGCAAGCTGGCGATCGCGATTAAGACCTCTGGCGAGCACGTCAATTTGACCTGGTGCGAGACAGGCGCGCCGCGGCGGCCCGATCCAACCAGGCCGGAGGGTTTTGGCAGCCGGCTCGAAAAGGCGAGCCTCGCAAGCCTGCATGGAACGATTGATCGGCGCTGGCTGGAGGACGGGCTGGAAGTCGTGTTACAGTTCCCCGTCGGTGATCTCAGGCGCTGAGCTCGGCCGGGCGAACGCGTTCGACGGGAAATCCTGCGCCACGCGCGGCCGTGCGCCAGTGCAGCCGGTCGCCGCTTAGCGAGAGGAGCCACGACATGCGGTCCGGCCACAGGTGGGCCGCGGCAGAGAGCGATTGTTATGTCCGTGTCGGATACGATCATTACCACCTGGCTGGCGGCGATCGCCCGCTTCCGGCAAGCGCGCGCCGCCTGGCTGGAATGGAAATCTCGCAACCCTTATCCAACGCGCGATATACTTCCGGATGATATCGAGCAGGAGCGCGCCTTCCTTGCGGAGTGGGAGCTGGGCTCCGAGGGCGTTGGCGGGCCCTATACCGAAGCGGTAGATACGCTTCAGTCGCTTCCCGCTCCCAATCTTGACGCGGTTATCGTGAAGCTGCAGTTGGTCCGCGAAGCCCTGGAGGGGCACACCGTTGAAGGCGAACTGACGCCGGTCTTGCAGCTCATCGAACAGGATTTGCGCAGGATCAGGGACGATCTCGAAGCATCAGGCAAGACCGCGCCCAATTAGGCGACGGCCGTTCGCGCAGCGTCCCTGACCCCTTCCATTTCGGGGCTCTTGACCGAACGACTCGTGCTTACCCTTCCTGTTCGGGATCTTCCGGGTAGCGGGCATCATAGGCGGCCACATGCCGACCAAGACCAAAGCGCTCAATGGCGCTTTGCTCGGCAAGCATCACGCGATGCGCCGCTTCGGACTTGTCCGCCTCCGAAGCACCGGTCAATGCCGCTTCCGCCTCGTGCCAAGCATCGAGAATCTCGTCATCCGTGAGCGGGCCGGCCTCCGGTTTGACCACCGCGGCAATCTGGGCAACCAGCTCGGCCGCGCGATAGGGCTTTGCCAGAAACGGCACGTCCGCGCCGTCCGGCGCCACACGGCCAGACGTCAGCACCACTCCGACTTCCGGCCATCGCGCTCGAACCAGGCCCGCAAGCGCAATGCCGTCCATGCCGGGAGGCATTTCGATGTCACTGAAGATGGCCGCGATATCGTCGCGTCCTTCGAGAGCGGTCACCGCTTCCAACGCGCTGCACGCTTCGAGCACCCTGAAACCGGCGTCGAGCAGGATCTCAGCCGTCGTCATGCGCACCAAGGTCTCATCCTCGACGACCAAGATGCTCGCTCGTTTAAGATCCTGTTCCAGCACTTGTCCAAGTCCCCTCAATGACCTGTCTGGCATCGAGTCCGTAGCCGGCCGCCTAGGCTGCTCAGCGCGCTCAAGTTGACCATGTATTCTGGTTAGATACGGGCTCCGTCTGCCAATTTAACGGTCTTGTCAGCGACACGATCGCCAGGTCGATCACCGGGCACGCACCGACATGATCCGAAGACACGCGGCAATCGAGTTGCTCACTCTTTGAGCGGGGATCGCGTTTCAGGTGGCTTTGTTCCTACAACCTCTCTGACCCCTTTGGCGGTCTTCGGACCCTGAAAGCGGGAAGTTACTGGAATCTACTCCCTCCTGCGAGGCTGGGCAACTCTGCAGTCATGGGGCGGCACCGGCTCGTCCCATGTCGTTCAGAGTTGATCGCACTCGACCAGCAAGCTGATCGCGGTGTCGAGCCGATCGGGTGTGGGCTCGGGAGGGTTTCCCTGCCTGGTGGTGCCCGGCGTCAGGGTCCATCCGCCTTCATCCATCACGATGCGCAAGCGCAGGATCGTCTTGCCGCGACTGCGCGCGTCCGCGAGACCGCGGCCGACGGACCAATAGGCATGCTGAGCCATGATCCAGATCTCGAACAGGCGGGCCATGAAGGTGGCGGGGGAAAGATTGCTCCAAGACGTGGCTTCCCTCTTCGCACGGCTCAGCGGCAAACGATCGGGATTCTCGAAGCTGTGGCATTGATCAGGTGCCTCGCGCAGCGCGAGCGCGAGCGCCGTCACGATGGCAGACGGGAGCTTCGCCTGGTCCCTCAACGCCGCCTGCAGCGAGCGAAGATGCTCGATCGGGTTCTTCCTGTCATCCGACGCCAGTATCCAGGCGCCCGCCGTGTCCGGCAAAGCTTCCTCCTTCAGACTATCTAGAAACGTCCGTACCAATTGCGCGGTCGTGAGCGGGCCGGGAAGCAGGGCGCCGATCGTCCAGAAGAACAGACCCTCCAGCGCAAGCCGGAACAGCTGGCGGATCTGCACTGCCCGCCATTCATCGGCCGCGGGCGGGCGATCTCCCGGCTCCCCCCATTCCTCCGCTCGGTCGGCCATCCGAAGACGAATATCTTCATAGGAGGCTTCATCATCCGCAAGATCGGCGAAGGCCGCCTGAATAAGCGCGATCCCCTTTTGCCGTGCTGTGGCCGCTCGCGCGCCCCCGAGCCGTACAAACATGCTTTTGCGTTCGGCGGCTCTCGGCTTCTCGAGCGCCCACAGCTTGCCCCAGCGCTCCGCATCCGACCGCTTCACCGTCACCGCGCCGAACCGGTTGAAGGCTTCGTGGCCAAGTTCATCCTCGAAGCGCTTTTCGAAAGCGTCGAGCACAGGATCCAGCGATGGGTCTGCCTGAAATATGCCTGTCGCTCCCTCGACCGGCACGAGCCACCCCATCGTGCGCAGACTGGGGCCGTAGTTCAGCGGAGAGATGAGGCCCGTCGAGTACCTGCGCATATTGCGCCGAGCTTCCCACTCGTCTCCGCCGAAACGATATTTGCTGGCTTCCAGCATCGAACGCATCGCCTGCGCGCCGGGAATATCAGCGCGCGGTTCGACCAGGAATTGAGACCAGGCGAAGATCGCCTCGATCCGATCGACAAAGTCCCGCATATCCTCGGGCGCCGCAGCGTTCCGCTTGCTGTTCTCGACCACATATCGAACGCGCCGCCAGGCCCATGCCATGAGGGTATAGGGACGGATGTGGCTGGCCACGTTGTTGAGATCAGGGAGAACGCGATCCATCAATCCGAAATTGATCTGTCGAAGGCCCAGCGGATCGACGCCGCCGAAATCGACGCGCCGACGGTCAATCGCCCGCGGATCGGCGGCCAGGCGCGCGGTTTCAAGGAGCTCGCTCAGGTCCGTCATCGTCAGCAGTCCCGGTTCAAAATGGTGCGCCCGCAGCAGCTGGCGAGACCTCTCTGACGCAAATCTTCCGCAGCCGCAGTCGGCAATCGCATGTGACAACGCGGGCAAGCCGACTGGAACCGCTCGAGCAGGATCAGCTTGGCGAAGCTCGTGGCATTTCCAAGCGCCTGTTCCAGGTTTGGCCAGAACGCAGATTGCCGTAGCGTGTCGAAGCCGACCGCTGCGCCGCGTCCTTGCGCGGCAGAAAGATAGGCGTCGATCTGCTCGCCCATCGTGCGCGCGGCCGAGACCTCGGAAAGAAACGCATCAAGGTCCAAATCCGGACCCAGCAGATCGACAAAGGCAGGGATCGCCTCTGTTGAAACCGTCAGGCCCGAAGGGTCGATGCCGCGGCGCACGAAATACCGACGCGCCCGGATCGCGTTGTCACCGCGCCGGTCTGCGGCGTGCTGGAGCAGGACCGGGGCAATGGCGATATCGGCTTCCGGTCCATCGAGATCGACGATGTGCGGCAGGATCTTGTCGAGCCAGAGCTGAACCTTTCCGGGAGCGGGTCGGATCCGATCGGCCAGAAAGTGCGACAGCGACAACGCGGTGAGGGCGCTCTGCCCACTGGCCTGAGCGCCGAGCATCGCACCAAGGAGTTCGTCGAAGATCTGAAGCGACCGATAATTGGCCAGTTCCTCGGACCGCGCGCGCTTCTCGCGATCCTTTTCATCCTCATCATCGTCGTCATCGGTTTCGCCGCCGCCGCCCCAGGGACCCCGCGACTGGGTGAACGCGGCCCGAATGAGCGCCATGGCGTGCTTCCAGACCGACGAGGGCTCGCCGGGCCCGGCACCGCCGTTCGTGCTGGCGGCGACACCGGCGGCCTTCAGGTCGGCGAGCGTCACCATTGCTTCCAGAGCCTTCGGACGATCCCCTGATCCGGCGCCACCGGCCGCAAGCGCGGCCGGCATCCTGCTCGGATCTTCGCGGAACCACGCCAGGATCGCGGCGACGTCGGCTGGCGTCTCGGTGCCCGCAAGCATGGCCATCAGCCGCGGGGCGATCGAACCCGTCCGCCTGATGAGCTCAAGCGCCGCCGCGATCGAGACGAAGCCCTCCCAGCGCCTGCCATTACGCTCAAGTCCCAAAATCAGGCGGCCATTCTCCCAGCTCTCAATCTCGATGCCAGGGGCCACAAGCATGAACGCGCCGTCGGCGGAGATCTGCACGGTCCCGAGATCCCTTGTGGAGCGCGGCGTTCGCAGATCGACACGAACAGCGCCGGACACGCGCGGTACGAGGATGCGCCCGCGAATGGTCTCTCCCTCCAGGCAAGCACTCAGGATGCCGACCGCCGCGCTTGCGCCCTCATCGTCGTCGAGATCGTCCCCCGAAGAACGGGTCGGGGCCGTTGCCTTCTTCGTCACCCAGTAGGATTTGGCATCTGGCTGGATGCGCAGCACGCCAGCTTCGATATTTCGTCCAAACAGGCCGGCATGCGTGACATTGGCGCTGCCGCTCAGCAAAAGCCGGCCCTTGCGACAGACCAGTTCGATCGATTTTGCGTGCAGGGGGCGATCGTCACTGCCGAACGCTTCCGAGACGTTGATGGCGCTCCATCTCCTCCCACCCTCGAAAGGCCAGGCATTCGAACCCTGGCCGCGAACAGTGCCCGATGGATGGGCATGGAGGTCGATCCGCTCGCATTCCAGCAATGCGGCCAGGGCTCCGAGCCCTTCGCCCCGCAGATCGTAATAGGGTGAGACTGCAGTGACCCGCGTGACGCCGCCCATCTCCTCCGTGTAGAGAGCAAGCTGCTCGGCGATTGAACCCTCGAGGCTATGCAGCACGTGGATATTCCCGGCGCGAGCATGCCCTTGCGCCGATCGCCGCAGCATGGCCGCAAGCGCTTCACAGGCCGAGCCGGCGGAGGTCATGACCTGATCCGATCCTGCGAGCTGCTCGAAGAACCCCGCCACATCATCAAAGGCATCTGCTGCGAACGAGGGATGGAGGTGCTCTGCGAGCTCGAGATTGCCACCCCATCCGGCGAAGGTGAGATTGCCCGACCCTATCAGCAGGTGCGCGTCATCGTCGGTGAACAGTGCCGCAATCTTCGGATGGAAGACGCCGTGGTTCGAGCAGGCCACCGGCTCGATCTCATAGTCCCGACCTACACGGCGCGCCCCTTCCTCACTGAGGCCTGCCCGCACGCCCTCGGGATCCGACAGGATCAGGGCATTGCGGCCACCGCCCCGCAAAAGCGCGTCGAGCAGCACGGCCTCGAAGAAGGAAAGGGACAAAGCATAGGTTGTGAACGCAACGCGCTTCCACGGCGCAGCCGAAATGAGTTCAAGCGGATTCACGGACTGGCTTCCCCCCAAGCCGGGCAAGCCTAGTCGAGAGAGAGTTCAACGACAGTTAAAAACGCACTCATCAAAGCATCGGCGGATCAATCGCCTGCCGAGCCGGACCGCCCTTCATGCCGGCGAGACCGCGCCAATTCCTCTACCCTATGCGATCGCCGCGTGCGCGGGCCATTCGCGGTTCTTCAATGCAGGAAGCGACCTGAAGACTTGGTCATCGATCTCCAGGGCTAGGCGCGCATTGCAGATCTGCACGCTCTGCAACGGGACCGCGCGCAAGGTCTCCTCCAGGCCGCCATATCTTTCGTCCGACACGACGATATAGTTGATCCTGCCTGTCGCGCACTCGAGGAGCGCCTCCACGACCCGGCCGAGTTTCGAACCGGATCTATCATCGACGACCATGCCGATCAGGCTTGTCGCGGTGAAGAGGTTGGGCGTGTTCGGCCGCTCGCTTGCGAGTTCCGCCGATTTTCCTCCATCCTGATATTTCGTCTGCTGACCGAGCCAGCGCCATATCCCGACGATATTGGTGATCATCAGGAAGCCGTTCGTCGCGACCAGCGCGACCTGGCCCGTCGTATAGCCCAGTATCGTCCAACAGACCGAGCTGAGGCTGAAGACCACGAAGCCCCAGCCGGTGACCCTTGCACCCAGGTTCGAGGCCGTCATCATCGCGGCTATCATAGTGGCGATCGTCGCGATCCAACCGACAAGGCTCATTGCGCTCGGCTCCTCTCAGGTTCATTTATTCGCCCGACCTTTCGAACGATGTGCGCGGTCCTATAACGCCGCCTTCAGATAGGGCGCCGTCAGGCTGTGCTGTGCCTCGGCGACATCACGCGGAACGCCGCTGGCGATGATCCGGCCGCCGTCCTCTCCGGCTCCCGGCCCCAGGTCGATGACCCAGTCCACCTGAGCGATCGCGCGCATGTCATGCTCGACGACCACGACCGTATTGCCGACATCGACAAGACCCTGCAGGTGCCGCATCAACCGATCCGCGTCGGACGGATGCAGCCCGGAGGTCGGTTCGTCGAGGATGTAGATGGTGTTGCCACGCTGGGCGCGTTGCAGCTCGGTCGCGAGCTTGATGCGCTGGGCCTCGCCGCCGGACAGTTCCGTCGCCGGTTGGCCAAGGCGGAGATAGCCAAGACCGATCTCCCGTAGCACATCGAGCGAACGCATGACCGGCGCCTCGCTGGCGAAGAAGTCGCACGCCTCGTCGACCGTCAGTTCGAGCACCTGGGCGATGGTGCGGCCGCTCCATTCGACCTCGAGCGTCTGCGGGTTGTAGCGGCTGCCATGGCAGGTCGAGCAAGGCGCGTAGACGCTGGGCAGGAACAGCAGCTCCACCATGACGAAACCCTCGCCCTCGCAAACCGGGCAGCGCCCCTCTGCGACGTTGAACGAGAACCGGCCGGGGCTGTAGCGGCGGCGGCGGGCAAACGGCGTGTCGGCGAAGATCTTGCGCACATGATCGAACAGGCCGCTATAGGTGGCGAGGTTCGAGCGCGGCGTTCGGCCGATCGGCTTCTGATCGACCCGCACGATCCGCCGGATATGCTCCATGCCTGCGGCGATACGGCCCTGGGTGAACTCCTGCGCGACGTCCAGCAGTGGATCGACGTCATCCTCGTCGACCGCGGGTGCGCCACCGAGATGTTCGGTCACAAGCTCCGGCAGCGCCTGGCTCACCAGACTGGACTTGCCAGATCCCGAGACGCCGGTGACGGCAGTGAAGCAGCCGATCGGGAACTCGGCATCGAGACCATGTAGATTGTTGCGGGTCACGCCTTCCAAGCGAAGCCAACCCTTTGCCTCGCGCGGCGTCCGGTCATTGGCGGCCGGTTCTGCGAACAGATAGCGGCGCGTGATCGATTCCTCGACGTCGGCGAGCCCCGCGATCGGGCCGCTGTAGATGACCTTGCCGCCTTTCTCGCCGGCGCCGGGTCCCACGTCGACCAGCCATTCGGCATGGCGGATCACGTCAAGGTCATGTTCGACGACGAAGAGCGAATTGCCCGCCGCCTTCAGGCGCTCGAGGATCGAGAGCAGGGCTTCGCCATCGGCCGGATGCAGCCCCGCCGACGGCTCGTCGAGCACATAGACCACGCCGAACAGCTGCGACGATAATTGGGTGGCGAGGCGCAGGCGCTGCAGCTCGCCCGAAGAGAGCGTAGGCGTGCTGCGATCCAGCGAGATATAGCCAAGCCCCAGATCGATCAGCGGGCCGAGCCGTTCGAGCAATTCGGAGGCGAGGCGCTGCGCGGCGAGGCGCTTCTCGTCGGAGAGATTGGGTGTCCGGCGCACGTCGGGTGCGCTCTTGTGCGCCGAACCGCCGGCCGCGACCCGGCGTTCGACTGCCGCATCACGGGCGGACTTGCCGAGGACATGACCCTTGGCGGGGGCTGTCGCATCGCCATACTCGCCTTGCGCGACTGGCGTCAGCAGGTCTCGCAGGTTCAGCAGCGACAGGTCGCCGAACGCGGCGATGTCGAGCCCGGCGAATTTCACGGACAGCGCCTCGCGCTTCAGCCGCTTGCCGTGACAGGTCGGACAGGCGCGGCCGATGATATATTGCGAGACGCGCTTCTTCATGAGCGCGCTCTTCGTGTTCGCGAAGGTCTCCAGCACGTAGCGGCGGGCGCCGGTGAAGGTGCCCTGGTAGCTCGGCTCCATGCGGCGCTTGAGGGCGACGCGGGTCTGTTCGGGTGTCAGGCCGGCATAAACCGGCACCGATGGCGTTTCGTCGGTGAAGAGGATCCAGTCGCGATCCTTCTTCGGCAGATCGCGCCATGGGGTGTCGACATCAAGCCCAAGCGACACGAGGATATCGCGCAGGTTCTGCCCGTGCCACGCCGGCGGCCAGGCGGCGATCGCGCGATCCCGGATCGTCAGCGTGTCGTCGGGCACCATCGTCTCTTCGGTCGCGTCATAGACGCGGCCGATCCCGTGGCAGGTCGGGCAGGCCCCCGCGACCGTGTTGGGCGAGAAATCCTCGGCGAAGAGCATCGGCTGGTTGCGCGGATATTCGCCTACGCGCGAATAGAGCATCCGCACCAGACTGGAGAGCGTGGTGATGCTGCCGACTGAGGAGCGCGCGTTGGACGAGCCGCGCTGCTGCTGCAGGGCGACCGCTGGCGGCAGCCCATCGATCGCATCGACCTCCGGCACGCCGGCCTGGTCGATCAGTCGGCGGGCATAAGGCGCGACCGATTCCAGATAGCGGCGCTGGGCCTCGGCGTAGAGGGTGCCGAAGGCGAGGCTCGACTTACCCGAGCCGGATATGCCGGTGAAGACCACGAAAGCATCGCGCGGCACGTCAACGTCGACATTCTTGAGGTTGTTCTGGCGTGCCCCGCGCACCTGCACGCAGCCGGGGCGACCCTGCGCGCGATCGCCGGATGCAGCCGAAGAGGGTTCTCGGGTCATATCCTGTCCTTCCCGGGCGGCAGCCCATGATCGCTATGAGAATGTCTGATCCGCCGAACGGTCCACCAGATCGCAAGCAGGACGACCGGCACCAGGGCTGAAATCACCAGTTCCGGCGCCACGGCATCGTGGATGCCGGGAATGCCTTTGATCAGGTAGGACAGAAGGCCGATCACATAGTAGGAAATCGCCGCCACAGACAGACCTTCCACGGTCTGCTGGAGCTGCAATTGCAGCTTTGCCCGGTTGTTCATCGAGGCGAGCAGATCGCCATTCTGGCGTTCGAGCTCCACGTCGATCCACGAGCGCAGCAGCGAGGTGGCGCGCGCCAGCTTGTCGGAGAGATTGGCTTGCCGCTCTTCGATCGCGCGGCAGGTCCGCATCGCCGGCGCAATTCTGCGATGCAGGAAGCTTCGCCAGCGATAGCAGCCGGGCACGAAGGTCTCGCCGAGTGCGGCGAGCCGTTCTTCGACGATTTCGTAGTAGGCGCGGCTCGCACCGAACCGATAGAGGCTGGCCGCCGTGTCGGCCTCGAGCTCGGCCGAGAGATCCGTCAATCTGGAAAGCAGCGCCTCGCTGTCGTGGCGCGCAGACTTGCGCATCTCGTCCGTTATCGCTGCAAGACGCTTCTCGATGGCGCGCAGGTGCGGTCCGAGCGATCGGGTCAACGGAATGCCGAGAAGGGCGAGCGTCCGGTAGGTTTCGATCTCGAGGAGCCGCTGCGCCAGCGCACCGAGCCGCATCGGCGTCAGGCCGCGATCAAGGATGAGCATCCGCGTCAGCCCGTCGGCATCCTGCCGAAAATCGGTGACGATCTCGGCCGTGCCATCCTCGACCAGCGAATGGCAACGGCTGATCGGATCGAAGCGATCTATGTATTTCGCCGTCTCTTCCGTCCACGCCAGCACGTCCAGACGGATGCCGCAGATGACCGGCCCGGGTGGTGTGAAGCCATGCTTGAACGGATCTTCGCCCGACGGATTCCCGGTTTCGGGATCGAGCGGTGTGCACCACAGGTACGTCGAAAACTCCGTGTGCTTCTCGCAGTGGAGATCGCCCTGTTCGAATGTCAGGCCGTGAAGCGGCGTGTCATCGTCGGGCAGCGACGCACCCATGCGGCTCGACAATTCCGCCAGCGTCGCCTTGTCCTTCGCCAGATTGCCGTCATTCATGAAGGCGAGCTGCACCAGGACGCGAGGCGCTTCGATCAGGAGATATGGTCGGGCGTGGACCTCGTCGATGGCCACCCGCCTATTTTCATAGGTGGGCATCCCATAGACGAATTGGCCATCGGTTGAGGCGCTGGCGTCTTCACTCACGATGCTGTCCCTTTCATTGGGGACAGTAGAGGCGTCCCCAGACTATTCTCACTGATAGTGGATCACGGTGCGGATCGACTTGCCTTCATGCATCAGGTCGAACGCTTCGTTTATCCCTTCCAGCCCCATGGTATGAGTGACGAAGGGCGCCAGATCGATTTCGCCCTTCATGGCGTCCTCGACCATGCCGGGAAGCTGGGACCGTCCCTTGACGCCGCCAAAGGCCGAACCCTTCCAGACGCGGCCCGTCACGAGCTGGAACGGGCGGGTCGAGATCTCCTGCCCGGCACCGGCGACGCCGATGACGATCGACTGACCCCAGCCTCGGTGCGCAGCTTCCAGTGCTGCGCGCATGACGTGGACGTTGCCGATGCACTCGAAGGTGTGGTCGAGTCCCCACCCGGTCATCTCGATCAGCACCTGCTGAATCGGCTTGTCATAGTCCTTGGGGTTAAGGCAGTCGGTCGCGCCGAACTGGCGGGCCAATTCGAACTTGGCCGGGTTCGTGTCGATCGCAATGATCCGCCCGGCCTTAGCCTGACGCGCACCCTGGATCGCGGCGAGCCCGATGCCGCCCAGCCCGAACACCGCGACCGAGTCTCCCGGTTGAACCTTGGCCGTATTGTGAACCGCGCCGATGCCGGTGGTGACGCCGCAGCCGAGAAGGCAGACATGCTCAGGGTTTGCTTGCGGATTGATCTTCGCGAGCGAGACTTCGGCAACGACCGTATATTCGCTGAATGTCGAGCAGCCCATATAGTGGTAGAGCGGCTGGCCATTGTAGGAGAAGCGCGTGGTGCCGTCGGGCATGAGGCCCTTGCCTTGCGTTTCGCGCACCGCGACGCACAGGTTGGTCTTGCCTGAGGTGCAGAACTCGCATCGGCCGCACTCGGCGGTGTAAAGCGGGATGACGTGATCGCCGGGCCTCACGCTGGTGACGCCCTCACCGACCTCGACGACGATCCCTGCGCCCTCGTGACCCAGCACGACCGGGAAAATGCCCTCCGGATCGTTGCCGGACAGCGTGAACGCGTCGGTGTGGCAGACGCCGGTATGCGTCACCTTGATCAGCACTTCGCCCTTCCGGGGAGGGGCAACGTCGATTTCGACGATCTCAAGCGGCTTCCCAGCCTCGAAGGCGACGGCGGCGCGAGACTTCATGTTCATGGTCCTTGTTCTTTGAAGCGGGAATTCTCGGAAGGCGGGGCGGCAAGTCCGCAGGGACCATCCGGCATCGTGTCGGAGCGGAAATATACTCCGTGGGAGTATATGTCAATATACTCTGCCCCAGTATATTGAGGGCTGGTCGCGTGTACCCCTGGCGCCGCCTGCCGGGCCAAAATGACATTGTTGGAGGAACGCTGTTCAACGGCCCTGAAGGACGTGCAGGCGCGCGAAGCCGACGCCAGAGGCTTCGGCCGCCTACCGCGCCGCGGTGCGATCTATTTCAGATAAGTCCGCAAGATCGTCATGACGCCGTCGATCACATCGTCAGCATCGCTCGACCCGGCTGGCGCTATTGGGCGCGGCCCGTCGCCGAAGGTGTCCCGAAGATGACTCTCCATCACGACTGCCATCAACCCGTTCGTTGCGCCGCGCATCGCAACGATCTGCTGCAACAAGGGCCCGCAATCGGCATCGGCCTCGATTGCTCGCTCGAGCGCCTCGGCCTGGCCCTTGATACGGCGAAGGCGCGCAATCGCTCGCTTCTTCTCTTCTGGTGAATGCGGCATCAAGTCATCCCGAACGGTGGCCCCACCATACTATACAGGGGGGGAGTTTCAACCCTGCCTGGCGCTGGGGTGTCTGCTGCGCGTCGGCGATGATGTCGATCAGCCACTAGCCGGCATGTCTTGATACTCCGTGGGAGTATATTATATTGCATTGCCCAGGATGGCTCGGCCGCACGCGACGATGTGCCGCAATCACGCCATCTGACCCCACAGATCCAGAGTAAAGGAACTTGCGCCGATGGCTAATGGTTGGGCGCCCGACAGCGCGGTACAGGATCAGATCGATGCAACCATAGGCGACGCGGTCTCGGCCGCGCGTGCCCGCTTGCCTTCGGGCGAGGGAACTCTCGACTGCGAGGTGTGCGGCGACGAGATTCCAGCCAGGCGCCGTCAAGCCGTGCCCGGCGTCAGAACCTGCGTCGATTGCCAGAGCCAGCGGGATAGCCATCCGGTATTTTCCGGGATCAACCGCCGCGGCAGCAAAGATAGTCAGCTTCGATAGGCCAGCGGTCGTTCTGCCATCACCGCCGGCCGATCGTAACAAGGACTATCGCCTGCAGGTCCAGAATCGAATTCACACAAGGCCTGCGCAGAATGCAGGCTAGTGCGCCGGCGCGAACTGGCGATCAAGTAGGTCCTGCGCCGCTCGTTGCTCCTGGCTTGCAGGAAGCAGGCTCGGCAGCAGCGCAGTTACGATCCAGAAGGCGAGCATGCCAAGAAAGACGCCGCTCGCGATTTTCAACACGTCTCTCATGCTCTCGAACTCTCCATCCATTGCCAAAGCAGCGTCCGCAGTCGGGGCGCGAGCAGAGTGACGCGATTGATCGATAATTGCCACTTTTACGCCCATTGAGCGCAAATTTTCTACCAACTGCGGACATTTCGGACGGCGTAAATTCTCGGAGTGGGCGGGTCGCACGCCTTTGGAACGTAAGGAACTTGGCGCCCTAGCCGCCACGGAAAAGGGAAGGGGGGAGCCGAGCTGGTGTCCGGGCTGATCCGGATGCCAGAAGGAGCTCCTCCGATGACCACAGTCGTAAAGCTCGCGAAGCTTACGCTCTCTCCCATCAACGTCCGCAAGCGGCCCGACGAGCTGCTCGAGATCCCGCAGATGGCGGCCGATATCGAAGCCCGCGGCGTTCTCCAGAACCTGCTCGTCACGCCGGTGAAAAAGCCGCGCGGAACCTTCGAAGTCTTCGACGGCGGCCGCCGCCTGCGCGGGCTTCGCTTGCTCTCCGAACGCGGCGTGATCGATGCGGAAACCTATGATGTCCCCGTCAAGGTCCTCATCGGCGACGAGGCGACGCTCTCCGAAACGTCGACCGCCGCCAACTTCCACCAGCTCAAGATGACGCCGGCGGAAGAGTGCCGCGCCTTCCAATATTTCATCGGCCTCAACAACGACATCGATGGTGTCGCCAAACGCTTCGGCCTCACCCGCCGCTTCGTCGAGGGCCGCCTGCGTCTCGCCAAGCTGGCCGAACCGATCTTCGAGGCGCTGAGCGAAGGCGCCATCACTCTCGACGTCGCCAAAGCCTATGCCTCGACCGAGAATCAGGAAAAGCAGCTCCTGGTCTGGAACAGCTACGGCGCGAGCTACGCCAATGCCGACACGATCCGCCGGGTGATCGCCAACGAGACGATGAACTCGACCGACCCGGTCGCGATCCTCGTCGGCGAGGATCGCTATGTCGATGCTGGCGGGGCGATCGACCGCGATCTGTTCAGCGATAGCGGCGATAAATGGGTCAACCCGGAGATCGTCCAGCGCCTTGCGGCCGACATCATGGAAGCCGAAGCCAAGCGCGTCGGCGAGGAACTGGGTCTCGCGTGGATCCGGCCGATCGCCTCAAACTATACGCACAGCGCCGCCGCCGGCCTCTATCGCGTCATCCTACCGCAACCCGACCTCACCGATGCGCAGATCGCGCGCCTCGACGCCATTGCGGAGCGGCAGAACGTCATCACCGAGGAAATGGCAGACGATTCCCTCGATGAGGACGGACGCAAGATCCTCGACCAGGAATATGATGCCCTCGAGAACGAGGTACGCACCATTCGCAACGCGGCACCTGTCCTGCCCGATGAACTGAGGTCGCACGTCGGCGCTTTCCTGAAACTGACGCCCAAGGGCGAGATGGTCCTCGATCCCGAATATTACAGCGAGGAGCCGATCCCTGTGGGCGGCACGGGCGATGACCAGGGCGACGAGGAGGCCGACGGCGTCGATCGCAACCGTGCGGGCGGGTCGGGACGCGCGTCCACGCCGCCAGCCGCGCCGCCCGAGGCGGTGGCACCTGGGGGTAAGCCGCTCAGCGCTCGGCTCTACGACGAACTGGCGATGCAACGGCGCGACATCCTCGCTGCGGCAATGCTCAGCCATCCGGCGCTGGCTCTCGACTATGCCCTCTTCGTCATGATCGACGATCGCACCAGCTCGTTCAGCGCCTACGGTTCGACCATTCGAGCGCATTCGCCGCAGGACCCGGCAGGCGGCGAACAGCCCGCGACGCGGGCGCGCAGCTATCTCGCCGAAGCCCATGACGGCCTCGATGCGAGCTGGCTCGAGCACAAGTCCGAGGTCGATCGGTTCGAAGCTTTCCGCGCTCTCGACGATGACAGCAAGGCGGCCTGGCTCGCCTATATCGTCGCCATCTCGCTGGAAGCGAAGGGCGGCAATCGTGCCCAGCAGTGCCTCCTTCACAATCGTCTGGCGACCATCATGGAGGTGGATGTCGCTGCCTGGTGGCGTCCGACCTCGGAGAACTTCTTCGACCGCATCAGCAAGGGTTCCATCCTGTCGCTGCTCAATGAGGTCGGCGGAGTGGCGCTTACGGCACGGCATGCGACGATGAAGAAGTCGGAGATTTCGGGATCGTGCGAGAAGCTCTTCGCGGGCGAGGTCATCGTCGAACCCGAAGTCAAGGACGCCGCTCTCGCCTGGGTGCCGAATGCGATGCGCTTCCTCGACAGGATCGAGCCGGACGAGCTCGAGCCCGCCGAGGACGATGCCGACGAACAGCTCGGCGAAGCGGAGGCCGATGCGGATGCGCCTGCCGCCGACGCGCAAGCACCCGATCAGGATGCCCTCGCGGCCTGACCCTTCGCACTCCTGGAAGCCTCGCCGCCGGTGCCTATCCGCGCCGGCGGCGCTTTTTCAATCCGTCGGGAGAAGTTCCATGTCGTTTCGCCAACCCGTCCGCCGCGATGTCGCTGCGGAAATCACCGACCTCATCATTCGGAAAATCGAGGAGGGCGTACCGCCCTGGTCGCGACCCTGGCGATCGAACGGGGCAGGGGGCCGGCCTCTTCGCCACTGCGGAACGCCCTATCAAGGCATCAATGTGCTCTATCTGTGGGCGCTCGGCGATGCCCTTGGCTATCGTTCCCGCTACTGGATGACCTATCGCCAGGCTGAATCGCTCGGCGGTCATGTCCGCAAAGGCGAGAGCGGCGCGATCTCGGTCTATTATTCGTCATTCAAGAAGACCGAGGAGCATCCCGAAACGGGCAAGGAGGTCGAGCGCAGCATCCGCTTCCTTCGCCACTACATCGTCTTCAATGCCGACCAGGTGGATGGCCTTCCGCCCTATTTCTACCCGTCGCCCGAGCCGGAGCTGCCGCTGGCTCCATCGGAGCGACAGGCCGCGATCGATGCCTTCTTCGCCTCCATCCCGGCCGATGTTCGTCACGGCGGCAACCAGGCCTACTTCACCCCAACATTTGACTACATCCAGCTGCCCAGCCGAACCTCGTTCCGCAGCATGGACCTGTACGCCTCCACCCGATGCCATGAGACAGTGCATTGGTCAGGCCATACGAGCAGACTCGCGCGCACCTTCGGCAAACGCTTCGGCGACAAAGCTTATTGTTTCGAGGAACTTGTGGCCGAGATCGGAGCGGGTCTCTGCTGCGCGGACCTGGGCCTGCCCAATATCCTGCATGATAGCCATGCAAGCTATGTGGGGCATTGGCTCGGAATCCTGCGCGGCGACAAGACCGCGATCATCCATGCAGCTGCCAAGGCCGAACAGGCATTCGGCTTTCTGAAGAGCTTCGGATCGGCTGGCACAGCTCAGATGGCCGACGGCATCGGACAGGGGCAATCCACCGAGGCGCTCGCCGCCTGACGCTTGCCCATTGCCGCGCGGCATCGCTCGGCGCAGCCAAACCCTCATCGAAAAGGAGAAACGCCATGGGCTGGCTCTATATGCCCCGAAGCTCGATGGGCGGACATGCCTCCGCCAGGGCCTATCTCGACGCCCAGTTCACTTATGAACGCCCCCAGGAGAATGGTTCGAGCCATGGCCTCAAGGTGCTTGCCTCGGCCTGCCCGGGAAACCGCGTCTACTATGCCGCGACCCAGGTCATCACTGACGGCAAAGCGGGCGAGGTGTTCGCGATCGTCTGCCTCGTGCGGTGGAACCCGCGAGACAAGGAAGGATTCATATTCGGTTATAAGGACATGGAGGAATCCATGGGACCGCATGAGGCCGACTGTCCCGCCCGGATCCTCGATCTTCTGACGCCTACCGACAAGGACTATGCGATCGATTGGCGCGCTCGCTGTCGCGCCAATCTCGACCGCCGCTCTCGGAAGCTGGCCGACGGAGACCGCATCAGGTTCCCTGCGCCGATGAAGTTCACAGACGGGCATGTCGGTCAGGAATTTGTCGTCAGCAAGCGCGGCCGTCGCACAATCTTGCGGGACCCCGAGACCGGCGGGCACTACCGGATCAGCCGGTTTATGGAGCGCGCCTGGACGGTCGTGCCCGCCACCAAGATTCACAAGACCGTGTTCGCTTGACATTCAATCCTTATAACCGCCCAGGAAAGGGACCGTGGCCATGACACCGCCGACAGACAGGTTCGGCCTGTCGCCCAAGCGACAGCAACTTTGCAGCCGGGAAAACGCCCTGCGGGTCGCCGGCCGGATATTCGACAATCATCCAAAGCGGATCAGCATCCTCAACACCGGGGACCCTCTGCAGCCTTTCCGCATTTCGATCGATCCGGCAAACCGGGACCAGATCGTAGCGGAGATGGTCGCTTGAAGCCCCTCGTTGTCCTATTTCTTTCCGCACTGGCGTGGGCCACGCCCAACGCACTGAGCGCAGGCGAACCGCAGTCCTTCACCGCCAGGGCCAGAGCGCTTGATGGCGACACGATCGCCGCTGATTTCCGCCTCCTCGGGGTCGACGCGTTCGAACGGCGCCAGCTTTGCGAACGAAACGGGTCATGTTGGGAATGCGGCAAGGCCGCCCAGGACCTCGCGGCGCGGACCTTGCGCGACAACAATGCGACCATAAGCCTCACCGCAAGTTCGAGCCACGACCGGCCTGTTGCGACGGTCACTGTGAACGGCCGCGATCTTGGAGAGCTACTGATCCGTGCCGGTCTCGCGGTGCCCCAGTCTCAATATCTCAGGTCCGATCAGGCGCGCGCGGCGCGATATAGTCGCGCCTTTGCCGACGCGCAGCGCGATAGGGCAGGGGCCTTAGCAGGGCGTTGGATCGAGCCGTCCCGTTGGCGACGCGGCGAGCGGCTGACCTGCGAGCGTTGATCGTCGGCGAAAGGCTCGGCCTTATTCGGCAGCGGCCATTTCTGGCGGCATCTTGAGCTCGCGCATCGCGTGGCGAATGATCTGCCAGCCGCCGCTGATGCCGAGACCGGCTAGAATGACTGCGACGCCGATGTCCGGCCACGCGGTCCCCGTACCGAACACCCCGCCGGCAGCGGCGACGACGGCCACATTGCCGATCGCGTCGTTGCGCGAGCATATCCATACGGACCGGCGGTTCGCATCACCTTCGCGGTGGCGCCACAGCAGGAGCGCGCACCATAGATTAGCAGCGAGCGCCAGGATTCCGATCGCGCCCATCGTCTCTGCCTGCGGGAGGCTCCCAGCATAGGCCATCCAGAGCGTGCTCGAGAGCACCCAAAGGCCGACGAGAAGAAGCGTCACCCCTTTCAGCAAGGCCGCCTTTGCGCGCCAGCGAAGTGCCAGGCCCGCGACAACAAGGCTGATCAGATAGTTGGCGGCATCGCCGAGGAAGTCGATCGCGTCGGCCATCAGCGAAGCGGATTGGGCGGACACGCCAGCGATCATTTCGACCGCGAACATGCCGCCGTTGATCGCCAGCGCGATAAGCAGGACGCGTTCCCACCTCTCGTCCCGGGAGCGATCAGAATCGCATCCGCCTCCGCAACAATCACCGGCCATTGCGCCAACCTCGATTCGACTGACGCCGCTATTATGCACCCGGCACCGGCCAATGGGTCAAGCAAAGCATGGCCCCGGCCGCCGCAGAAAAAGGGGACCGACCGGCAGAGCGTCTTTCTGCGCGGTCGATCCGTATGTCACACGCCGAGTGCAGGATCGGCCCACCACGACCGACCCTGCGGGAAATCCTCGGCCGAAGAGACGACCGGGCCGTCGGGCTCATCGGCCACATAGGGCCGGACAAGCAGGCGAGCCTTGATCCTGCGCCGGTGCATTTCGCCCGCGATACGGCCGCGCGCTTCGAGCAGTTCCTCGAGCCACATCAGATCGTCGATCATCTCGACGACGCCGCGGCCGGCGAGGCAGAAATAGATGCAGCGCTGAAAGTCGTCGCCCGCCGGATTGCTGAGGATCGAGGCGAGCTTGCGCTTCCCACCCGGCTCGCCCTCGTGGATCCAGCTTACCGCCTCGCGAAGTTCCCGGACCGAATAGAAGGCGTCCTCGATATGCATGCCGATGGACGCGTTCGCGATCATGCGCCGCGTCGGCCGGTTCTGCTCATCGAGCGCCGCATCGCGCAGCGTCACGTCCAGATCGAACTGGTCAAGATAGGTGGCGGCTGAATCGGTCATCGCAAAACTCCTTCTCAAGGAACGTACCATGAACAGCGGCGCGCTCAAAGCGAGGTCGATCGATGTCATGATCGGGCTGCCACACCTGTCGGACGGCAAGCTGCTCGATCGGGCTCGGCGCCTGCAGCAGCCCGTCCTCGTCTCGGCCAATGCCTTCTCCCGTTGGTCGCGGCGGCGCGGTTGGCGTGAATGGGTGGGTTGGTCATTGCGCCAACTCGAAAATGCCCAAGGCCTCCATAGTCTCAGCCTCGACAGTGCGGGCTTCAGCGCGATGGTCAGCTACGGCGGCTATCCCTGGACCGTAGACGACTATATCCGCCTCGCGGCCGCATACCCGTTTCGCTGGTGGGCAAGCCTCGACTACTGCGTCGAGCATCAAGTCGCCGGAGACCGCGAAGAAGTCCTCGATCGAATGTCTCGCACCGTTCGTTCCAACATCGAGTGCCGCCTGCGCGCCGACGACGAAGGAATCCTCTCCACCTTCATGCCGGTGATCCAGGGAAGGCTCCCTGCGGATTATGAGCGGTGCGCCGACGCTCTATCGGGGACGATCGACCGGGCCGGGCTCGTTGGAGTCGGGTCCATGTGCCGGCGCGCAATCCATGGTCCCGAAGGACTGATAGCCGTCGTCGACCATCTCGATCGGATTCTTCCAAGGCCCATCAGGCTCCATCTGTTCGGCGTAAAGGGCGAAGCTCTTCCGTATCTCACGGCATTCCGCCACCGCGTGGCCTCGATCGATAGCCAGGCCTATGGCGTCGCGGCCAGGAATGCCGCCCGGCGCGATGGCCGCCCTAAAAGCGATGCTGTCGTGGCGGACCATATGGAGTCCTGGGTCCGCGCCCAGCATGAGCGCTTGCGCCAGCCCCAGCGCCGGCTTCCAGTGCAGCTGCCCGAACCTGAACCCGCTCGACCTGATGATCCATGGGAAGTGGCAATCGCCGAAGCGCGGCAGCAAATCCGTGAGCTGATCGAATCCGGCGATCTCTTAGGTCCGGTCCTCTGATCTGTCTCATTAGGAACGGATGCGGAGAGGGATCAGGCCGACCGCCGCGCTAACCCAAAGAGCTGGCGGTGGTCGGCCTGATCCCTCGCTTGGCGAGGCGCTCGACTTAAGCGATCGACTGCGATGCCAGATCGGGGGCGGCATCCTGCTTTGCCGCCTCCGCCTTCCGCTCCGAATAGCGGTCGACGAGCTGCACGGCGTGCCCACGGGTGAGCACGGTAAAGCGCACCAGCTCCTCCATCACATCGACGATGCGGTCATAGTAACTGGAGGGCTTCATGCGACCGGCTTCGTCGAACTCCTTGTAGGCCATCGCCACGCTTGACTGGTTGGGGATGGTGAACATCCGCATCCAGCGGCCGAGCAGCCGGAGCGTGTTGACCGCGTTGAACGACTGCGATCCGCCCGACACCTGCATCACCGCCAGCGTGCGGCCCTGGGTCGGGCGCATCCCCTTCATCTCCAGCGGCAGATGGTCGATCTGCGCTTTCATGATACCGGTGATCTGGCCGTGACGCTCCGGGCTGCACCACACCATGCCCTCCGACCACATGGCATGGTCGCGCAGTTCATGGACGGCGGGATGATCGTCGCCCTTCACCTGATCGGGCAACGGCAGGTCGGTCGGATCGAAGATGCGCGTCTCCGCCCCGAAGAACTGGAGCAACCGTGCCGCCTCCTCGACTGCGAAACGCGAGAAGGACCGTTCGCGCAATGAACCATAGAGCAGCAGGATACGCGGCGGTGGATCGCCCGCACCAAGCCCGAACGCGGGCCGCTCATGGACATAGCGGAGATCGAGCGCCGGCAGATGATCCGGGTCGGTCAACTCGCTGATACGGGTCAAGCAGCGGCTCCCTTCTCATACCAGCCGCGTGTCCGCTTCACGATCGCCACGACCGACAGCATCACCGGCACCTCGACCAGCACGCCAACCACCGTGGCGAGCGCGGCGCCGGACTTGAGGCCGAACAGGCTTATTGCGGCGGCCACCGCCAGCTCGAAGAAATTGGACGCGCCGATCAGCGCGGCGGGCGCCGCCACGCACCATGCGACGCCAAAACGGCGGCTCAGCCAATAGGCCAGCCCGGCATTGAAATAGACCTGTACCAGAATCGGCACGGCGATGAGCGCGATCACAAAGGGCTGCGCGACGATTGCCTCGCCCTGGAAGCCGAACAGCAACATCAGCGTCGCCAGCAGGGCGGTGAGCGACACCGGCCCGAGCCGGGCCAGCAGCCGGTCAAGCGCGGCCTGTCCGCCTGATGCCAGCACGGCGCGACGGACGAGCTGCGCGACGATCACCGGCACGACAATGTAGAGGCCGACCGAGAGCAACAGCGTATCCCACGGCACCGTCACCGAGGCGACGCCGAGCAGCAGCCCGACCAGCGGTGCGAAGGCGAACACCATGATGAGGTCGTTCAGCGCCACCTGGCTCAACGTGTAATTGGGTTCGCCGTCGCAGAGGTTCGACCACACGAACACCATTGCCGTGCAGGGCGCAGCCGCCAGCAGGATCAGCCCGGCGATATAGGACGGCGCTTCGCCCGCCGGCAGCAACGGCGCGAACATCCAGCCCAGGAACAGCGTGCCGAGCAGCGCCATCGAGAAAGGCTTGACCGCCCAATTGATGAACAGCGTGACACCGACGCCCTTCCAATGCTGGCGCACCGATCCCAGCGCGCCGAAGTCGATCTTGAGCAGCATCGGCACGATCATCAGCCAGATCAGCACCGCGACGACGAGATTGACCCGCGCCACCTCGGCGGAGGCAATCGCGCCGAACAGGCCGGGCAACATATGGCCGAGCGCGATCCCAGCAACGATGCAGAGCGCCACCCACAGGGTCAGATAGCGCTCGAAGAAGGAGATGCCGGGACGAGCCGGCGTGGCGTCGAGAACGGTCGCCATGCCTCAGATCACCCGCGCGCCGGCCGCATCGACGACCTGTTGGCCGTCCTCCTTGGCGAATGCGCCCTGTTGCGGTGCGGGTAGCAGGTCCAGTACCGCCTCCGAAGGGCGACACAGTTTCACGCCGAGCGGCGAGACGACCAGCGGCCGGTTGATGAGGATCGGGTGTGCCATCATTGCGTCGATCAGGGCTTCATCTGACAGCGAGGGATCGCCCAGGCCTAGTTCGGCATAGGGCGTGCCCTTCTCGCGCAGCAGCTCGCGCGGCGTGATCCCGGCGCGCGCGATGAGCTGGACCAGCAATGGCCGCGACGGTGGGGTCTTCAGATATTCGATGACATGCGGCTCGATCCCGGCATTGCGGATCAGGCCCACCACGTTGCGCGACGTGCCGCACTCCGGGTTGTGATAGACGATGATGTCGGTCACGCCGCATCTCCCCGGCGAGTGGTCGAGCCTTCGGTATGGCCGATCTCGCGCAGCTTGGCGGTCAGCGCCGTGGCTTCGAGCTTGTCGATCGGCAGCGAGATGAACAGCCGGATACGGTTTTCCAGATAGTTCAGCGCCATCACGAAAGCGCGTTCGCGCTCTATGTCACCGCCCTGGACATGGCTTGGATCTTCGATGCCCCAATGGGCCGTCATTGGATGGCCGGGCCATACCGGGCAGACTTCACCGGCTGCGTCGTCGCAGACGGTGAACACGAAATCCATGACCGGCGCACCGGGCCGGGAAAACTCCTCCCAGCTTTTCGAGCGCAGGCCCTCGGTCGGATAGTCGAGCCGTTCCAGCAGTGCGAGCGCGTCGGGGTTAACCGCGCCCTTGGGATAGCTCCCGGCCGAGAAGGCATGGAAGCGACCTTGGCCGAGCTTGTTCATGGCGCTCTCGGCGAGGATCGAGCGTGCCGAATTGCCGGTGCTGTCAAACGGCGCGCAAACGGGACCCCGTATCGGCGTTGAAGAGGGACCCCCTTTTCGAGATTAGGCAAACGGTTGTGGGGAGCGCCCTGCGCTGGGTGCGGTGGAGGTCGGGCGTAGCCCGGCCGGAGGCGCACCCAGCGCAAGTCCGTTCTGAAGCTAGGGTGAGAGTGGCGGCTAACTGCGGTTTTTGAAGCGCCAGCTGTCGTTGCCGGTCTCGACGATATCGCAGTGATGGGTGACCCGGTCGAGCAGAGCCGTCGTCATTTTGGGGTCACCGAACACGGTAGGCCACTCGCCGAAGGCGAGGTTGGTCGTGATGACGACGCTGGTACGTTCGTAGAGCTTGCTGATCAGGTGGAACAGGAGCTGGCCGCCAGAGCGCGCGAACGGCAGATATCCAAGCTCATCGAGCACCACCAGGTCGAGCCGTGAGAGCTGTCCCGCCAGGGTCCCGCCCTTGCCGATCCGGGTCTCCTCTTCGAGGCGTGTCACCAGATCGACGGTGTTGAAGTATCGTGCCCGAGCCCCTTTGCGCACGACGTTGGCGGTAATCGCGATGGCGAGGTGGGTCTTGCCGGTGCCCGTGCCGCCGACGAGCACGATGTTGCGGCGCGCCGGCAGGAAGGAGCCATCATGCAGGGAGCGGATCAGCCCTTCGTTGATCGGCGTCCCTTCGAAGTTGAACCGCTCCAGGTCCTTCACCACCGGCAGCCGCGCGGCCGTCATGCGATACCGGATCGAGGCGGCGTCGCGATGGGTGGCTTCCGCGCGGAGCAGATCGGTCAGGATCTCCATGGTGGTGCGCTGGCGCTGGAGGCCGGTGGTGACGGCCTCGTCGTACGCCGCCACCATGCCCTTGAGGCCCAGGCCGCGCATCGTGTCGATCATCTCATGCCGCTGCATCATAGCCTCGCAGCTGGTCGTAGCGGGCACAGTCGGCGATGGGTGGATGGCTCAACATCCGGTCTTCCGAAGTGACGATGCTATGCGGCATCGCCGGCTCGCGGCGGCGGGAGAGGATGTTGAGGATCAGGTCGTCGCTGACCGTTCCGCTCGCCAGCGCTTCGCGCACCGCCGCCTCGACCTGCTCCAGCCCATCGGTGAGCACGGCCGAGAGCACCCGCACGAACCTGCGATCCGCCTCATCCCCGTGCCCCAGCCTGCGTCGCAGGCGATGGAGGGATGGCGGCAGCTCCCAGTCCTGGAACGGCGCGCCGTTGCGCAGGGCGCCGGGCTTGTGGGCCAGAACCTGCAGATAATGCCAGGGATCGTAAATGGTGCGGTTCCGCCCGAAGTGACGCTCATGTTCCCCGACGATCTCTTCGCCGCAGCGGATGACGATCCGGTCCGCATAGGCGCGCACCTGCACCGTGCGCCGCGCCGCCCTGGACATGACCGAGTAGCGGTTGCGGTCGAAGCTGATGAGGCAGGTGCCGGTGACAGCATGCTCGCTCTCATGGAAGCCGTCGAAGGACGCCAGGATCGGCTGCAGGACAGGCCGCTCCATCTCCAGCGCCTGGGCCACGGTGATATCGCCGCGCTCGGGATGGGCGTGATGCTCGGCCCAGCGCCGGCACTCCGCCTCGAGCCATCCGTTGAGCTCGGCCAGGCTTGCGAACCGAAGCCGGGGCTGGAAGAAGCGCCCCCGGATCGTCTGCACCTGCTGCTCGACCTGTCCCTTCTCCCATCCCGCCGCCGGTGTGCAGGCGGTCGGTTCGACCATGTAATGATCGGTCATGATCAGGAAGCGGCGGTTGAACACGCGCTCCTTGCCCGTGAACACGCTCGTCACCGCCGTCTTCATGTTGTCGTAGATGCCGCGCCGGGGAACGCCGCCGAAGAAGGCGAAGGCCCGTGCATGGGCGTCGAACAGCATCTCCTGGCCCTCGCGCGGATAGGCCCGGACATAAGGCGCACGGGATGCGCAGAGGCGGACGTGCGCAACCTTCACCCGCATCGGCTTGCCGGCGATCTCCACGTCCTCGTGGCTCCAGTCGAACTGATAGGCCTCACCGGGCTGGAACGTCATCGGGATGAAGGCCGGTGCGTCGTCGCCTCCGTCCTTGCGCCGCTGCTCCCGCCAGCGGCTCGCATAGCGGCGGACGGCATCGTAGGAGCCTTCAAAGCCCTCCCGCACCAGCAGGTCGTGGATGCGCGTCATCCGCAGCCGATCGCGCCGGTTGCGCACCTCGTTCTCTTCAAGAAGCGTGTCGAGACGATCCTGAAAAGGACCGATCCTAGGCAATGGCTGTACCTTGCGCTGATAGTTGAATGCCGCCTCTGGAGACCGGATCGCCTTGCGCACTACCTTCCTCGAAAGACGAAGGTCACGAACGATCGCCTTGATCGACTTGCCCGCCGCATGCTCACGCCGAATCCGTACTACTGTCTCCACTATCAACATCCCGTTCTCGCCACTTGGTCAAACCACGCGGCCTCTTAAAACTCCGGGATGAAAGGGGTCCTTTTTGCACGCCGATCACCCCCCGAACGGGGGGCCTATTGCACGCCGATCCTCAGCCGGTGCAGAGGAACAGGACGTTGAACACGCGATCGGTGGACATGGCAGTCTCCGTCAGCAGCAGGGGACGAGTTCGGCGACGAGCGGTGCACACAGTTCCGGTTTTCCGGCGCAGCAGTCCTTCACCAGAAAGAGGGTCAGCGCGCGCAGCGCATCGAGGTCGGCGCAGTAGATGATCGACCGGCTTTGCCGCTCGGACTTCAGCAGGCCCGCGCGCGTCAACGCGGCGAGGTGCGCGGACATCGTGTTCTGAGGAACGTCGAGCGCTTTTGCGATCTCGCCGGCGGGCAATCCTTCGGGCTCGTGGCGCACCAGCAACCGAAATGCGTCAAGGCGTGTGCCCTGCGCGAGAGCGGCCAGGGCCGTGATAGCCGAATCAGTATCCATATATCCGAGATAGTGGATATATGGATGAATTGGAACAGGCGTCGTGTCGCCCGGCCCAAAAAGTGCTCGCTCAGCCGACTGTCCGAACTGGAAAGGCCGGGATGATGCTAGAATAACCGCCCTGATCCCGCGTGCGTGAGGCGGAGGTGTGATCCATGGTGACGATCATCCGTGCCGTTCCAGGTGAGCCCGGCATTCCCGCCGGGTTCCCCATCCTGTTCGACGCGAACATGGCCATCATCGAGCCGGCCTTTGCCTATCTGCTCGAACATGCCGAGGTTCATGGCCACTCCCAGGCCTCGGAGACGGTACGGACCTATGGCGAGCACCTGTATGAGTGGTTCGATGCGCTCGAGCAGTCCAACATCAAATGGGATGTCGCTGACGAGCATATACTCGCAGCTTATCGATCCCGAATGCTCGAAGGGCCGAGCCAGCATACCGGGCGGCCGTTTGCCCGCTCCACCATCAATGCCCGGGTTGCCACCGTCTATCGCTTCTATTCCTGGGCCCTCGATCACGACTTCATCCGGCATCGCGCGTTCCCGCGACCGTTGCAGACACGGCAGGGCAGGGGACCGCGTGTTGGGCCACAGATCAGACGCCGTTCGACCGGGAGCCTCACGGTCTCGGTCCCGGAGCAACTGCCACGACCAATGCGCCCCGATGAGCTGGCAAGGCTGTTCGCGCAGCTTGCGCCGACCGCGCGCCTTGCAGGGGAGTGGGCGCTGTGCGCAGGCCTTCGACGCAAGGAACTATGTGCTCTGGCGGTCGATCAGATACCGGATAGCTGGTCGCTTCACCCGGAAGAGACGCCGCTTGTAGGCGTGCCGCTCAGCATCACCAAGGGCGACCGGCCGCGAACGGTCTATCCGCCGGTTCGCCTGCTTGATCGCACGCACTGGTATATCGGAGAGGACCGGGCCCGGATCGTGCGGCGCGCGCGCAATGCCGATCCCCGCTACAGGGCGCCGCCCAATCTTCTCCTGAATGAACATGGCCGTGCGATGACGCGCAAACGCCTGACGGCGCTTCTGTCCGAGGCGTTCGCGGCCGCTGGGTTGCCCGGCACGCTGCATTGGCTCCGTCACACCTTCGCGATGGTGATGCTCACGCGGCTTCAGATCCAGGCTCGTGCCAATCCGGCGCTGAATCCGCTGAAGATCGTCCAGGTTCTGTTGGGCCATGCCTCGATCGCGACGACCGCCATCTACCTGCGCTGCGTCGAGCTGTACGAACCCGATATCAACGAGAGCCTTGCCTGGCTCTACGGCGAAGCGATCAACGATGCTGGCTGAGGGACGGATCGACCGCCGTATCGCGATCGATCGAGCATCGACCGCGCAAGCGCCAGATGATCGACGCTTCTCCTTTCGTGATGAATGGGGACAGGTCGTGCAGACGTTCGATCCGGTCGCCCTCGACATGCCACATGACCTCACCTGCGCCTTTGTCGAGGCGTTCAGGGTTCATGATGCCGGATCTTCGATCTCCACACGACGCGGACGCTGGAGAGTGATCCGGCGCTTCGGTCGCTTCCTACGCACAGAAGGCGTAAGCTGTGCTGCTGATGTGAACGCCGGCACGATCCGGCGCTACATTGATGCGCTGGCACCCTCGATAGAAGGCCGCCAGCTCAGCCGAGCCACGATGGCTCAACGCTTCGCCAGCCTGAAACCATTGCTCGAGCGCATCGAGCAGACCGATCCGGATCTGTTCGGGAGCGCGCTCGCCATCCCCTACAGCCCGTTCCCCAGCACGGGGTGGGCGCCAGAACCCAAAGCCCGGCTCACGGCAGCGGAAATGAAAACGATCCTCGCGGCCGCCTATGAAGAGATCGACATCGCATGGGCGCGGTTCCAGCGCGGCCAGAAGATCATCGCCTCTCCCCAACCCCCGGAGGGAACTGGTCCGAGAGAGGCGCTCGCGCGCTGGGTGTGGAAACTCCACCGGATCGGCGGCGGCATCGCTCCGAGCGGCGAGACAATCCGCGCTGCCGGGATCAACCCGAACTCGCTCGAGCATCATGGACGTCAGGAGGCGATCGCTCAGCATTATCACCTGACCTCGCACACGATGGGGCCGTTCTTTGTCGCGCTGGCGATCCAGCTTGCCGCCAATCCCCAGCCTCTTCGGGCGATCCGCCGCGACTGCCTCGTGCCCCATCCACTCGATGATCATCGGGTCATGGTGGAATGGCTCAAGCAGCGGGGCGGTCGAACTCCGAAAATGCAGCGTCGGTCCTTCGACCGCCGTAAAATGCGATCCGCACCGCGTCTGATCGAAATGCTGCTGGCGATGACCGAGCCGCTGATCGAGCATGCTCCGCCTGAAGAACGGGAATGTCTGTTCCTGATCCGCTATCTGTCGCGGGCCTATTATCGCAGGCACGACTATCCTGCCGGCCTGATCGCGCCCGACAGCATCCCCGGGTTCATCAATCGCTTCATCGGCCGCACCAACAGGCGGATCGAACGCTGGAACACCGCACATCCGGAGCAACCGAAACCACTGGTGCCCAAGTTCACGGCCTCGCAACTACGCGGCAGCGTCGCCACGGAGCATTATCTGGCTTCTGGCGGCGACCTGCGCGCGGCAGGGACGGTTCTCAATCACGCCAGCCTCGTCACGACCGATCGCTACGTCGAGGGACCGGCCGCACGGAAGCTCGAGCAGGAGACGATCGCGCGCCTTCAGAAGCTCATGGTAGCCTGGGTCTGCGGACCCGACCGGAAGGAGCCCGCCCGCCACGGCCCGGTAACGGCATTGTTCGGGCATCGTTGTCTGGCGCCTGTCGAACAGGGCGCTGACGGAAATCCGCATCTCTGTCCGAGACTGCGAGGTTGCCTTGCCTGTCCGGGGCTGATCGTTCCGCTTGATGTCGAGCGGTTCGCGCGCGTGCTGCAAGCTCGCCGGCATCTTCTCGACGCCCGCGATCAGATCGATCCGGCTCGCTGGGCGTTGTTCTATGCGCCCAGCTTGCAGGTGCTCGAACATGATCTTCTTCCGGCGTTCCCGCCCGACTTGAGGGAGGAGGCAGAACAACGGGCCGCGATGCTCCCCGATCTCCCGGAACTGGAATGAGCGTTCCGCTCCTCGCCTTGCCGCAGGCCTCGCTGCGCGTCTCTCCGCACTCGATGTTCGGCGACGACCATTGGCAGATGGCGACAGGCGTCGTGGGTCAGCGGGACACCACCTTCCGCGTCGACTGGGGGTTCACACTGCCCGACGGAAGCCGGTTCAACGAGCCGCATTGGCGGACGCTGCGCGAGGCGAGCAAGCATCTGCTCTGGTCGTTGCACAGCGATCCACCTCCCGGTCGATCCGCGCTCTCGTTACGTTCGCTTGGAACGCAGGGAACGCTCCAGCGGGTCGTGCTGGAATGGATGGCGGGCCGCGGCCTGGCTCGATGGTCGGAACTGGATGACGAGGCCATCCGGCATCTATTCGATGATCTCGCCCAGCGCCCGAGAGACAATGGCACGATGGCGCTATCGACCGCGAGCAACTACCGCACGCTGCTGCGGGCGTTTTACCAACAGCGTGAGAAGCTTCCCGACACCCCGAAATCCGCGCCGCCTGCGCTCAATGAGCTGGGCCGTTGGCGCCCGGTCGAGCGGTGGCCCTATACGCCTGATGAAATCGCAATGCCGCTCGTTGCGGGAGCGCTCCATCTCATCGGCGAGCCAGCCGATACCATCCTTCATATGCGTGACGACATACAGGCGCTGCACGATGCGGCTTCCGCAAAAGGGCATGCAAAACCGGGGCGTTCCAGGCGCATACGCCGATACCTGCACGCTGCTCCACCGATCGAGTTTGTTCCTGGGCAGGCTCAGCCGCTGACGGTCCAGCCGATGCTCACCTTCAATGGCATGGTGGCCCGTCTCTACGAGGCTTGCTTCATTGTCCTCGCCTATCTCGTTGGGCCGCGCGCTTCGGAAATCCTATCGCTGGAAGCCGGTTGCATCGAGCGGGTGCAGGGCGAGCAGCAGGAGATGTTCGCCTATCTGACCGGCACGATCCGAAAGGACGCTCCAGGAGACGGAGTGCCGCATCGCTGGATCGCCCCCGAACCCGCCGTTCGCGCCATCGAAGTTCTTGAGCGCCTATCGGCACCATGGCGAGCGATCGACGGCCGACAATATCTCTGGCTGCTCCAGGTCCGCCCGGGGAGCGCGATCCGAACCTCGGCATTGCCGATCGAGCCGCTCACCAGTTCGGCTATGAATATACGCCTGAATGACGGCATTGGGGCCGCGCTTCGCCTTCCCGAAATCAACGGTGAAAGCTGGAGGCTTGCCACCCACCAGGGCCGCAAGACCTTCGCGCGGTTCGTGGGCCGGCGCGACAGGACCGGTCTCGCGGCATTGGCCAAGCATCTCGGGCATGTGACCCGCGCCATGACCGACCGCGCCTATGTCGGCACGGACTTCGAGCTGGTTGAACTGGTCGACGCCCAGGCGGCACGAGAAACCCGCGCCGCGCTCGAAGAGTTGCTGGTCGCGCCTCGCCTGGGCGGCAAGGCGGGGCGCGATCTTGCGGCGCGATCGCCGTTCCGCGGTCGCACGCACGATGGCGACCTCGATGCCTACATCACCCGCCTGTTGGCCGATACCGACATCAGGCTCGGCGTCTGCGACTGGGGCTACTGTCTCTACCGTCGGGAGACGTCTGCCTGCCTCGGGTCCGACAAAGAGCCCAATCCCGTTCTCCGCACGCAGGGCACATGCGTCACTTGCGCGAACTTCGCGGTGAGCGAACGTCACAAGCCGGTCTGGGAAGCCCGCCTGAAACGAAACCTGGCTCTCCTGGAAAGAACCGACCTTGACCCTGAAAGCCGAAATCTGGCGATCACGCGGGTCGAGGAGAGCCGCCGCGTGATCGACGATCTCGATTTGCAGCCCGCCGATGGCAACCTCGGCTGATACGCCCCAAGGGCGTCGCCGCGAGCGGGTCGCTACCCGCCTGCGGGAAGCTCTCGCCGTGTTGCGCGCCGATCCTGAATCCGAAATCTCCGTTGCGGCGCTGGCCCGGCACGCCGGCATCGGACGCAATGCGCTCTACACCAATCATCGCGCTGTGCTTGAAGATCTCCGTGCCCTTCAGGCTGAACGATCTCCGGCTTCGGGTCAGGATGAGGTTCCAAAGCTGGATGGAGGAAAGGGGGAGGCGGAGGTGCGGATCCGGGTGCTGGCCACCGAGAATGCCTCTCTCTTGCGGCGCGCGTTGATCGCGGAGAGCCGCGCGAAGCGGTTGGAGGAGCGCAATGCCGACCTTGTCCGCGAGCTTCGGGACCGACGCAATGTTGCTATGCTGCCGATCGCCCCGCCGAATGCGTCCGAAGAATAGCCGCGCGCGGGGCTAACCAGACGTCCGGTTAGCGAGCGCGCCCGAAAACCCTTCAAGGTCAGCCAACTGGACCTAATCGGACAGGCCGAACCAGACCTAAGATCTTGATCACGATGAGACAACCGCGCCCTGGATCGAACAGTGGGCCGCCGACATCTACCGCGAACGCATGACCGCTGATCACGCCTAACCGCCCGGCGCGCTTTCCCTCGAGCGCGTGAGCACCCAAACCACCAAAGAGGAGAGGGGGTGCGGCGACGACCCGACAGGAACGCGCGAGTTCCTGCAGATCGAGGAGCCCTCATGTCCCACCATTTCATTGTCGCCGAGCTGATCCCCGCTCGCTCTAGTCGTGCGGAGGTCCGCAATCTGAGAACGGCGGTGCAAAATTAGACCACGGTAGCGGCGGCGAAGTGCTGCTGCGGGCGGCGTAAAAGTCGTCCACTTTTTCCCTTTCGCGATGGCGGCGAGGGGGATGAGGGATTTAC
>NZ_WRPO01000032.1 GCF_009746585.1 Novosphingobium aquimarinum | reverse complement strand
GGTGTAAATCCCTCATCCCCCTCGCCGCCATCGCGAAAGGGAAAAAGTGGACGACTTTTACGCCGCCCGCAGCAGCACTTCGCCGCCGCTACCGTGGTCTAATTTTGCACCGCCGTTCTCAGCGCCGGTTCGAGATCCGATTTCGCCGTTGTCCAACAGCCATTGTCTGCCTGTCTCTCCGCGTCAAGCAGTCGCCGGCTCGCCATGCCCGGCGCGAAATGCTAACGTGTGAAAGCAATCGCAAACTCGGTGCGGGCACTTATGCAATAGGACAGTGTGACCCCCCCGCGATCACGGACACAGAAGCGCGACGCAGCCACAAGCGCGCAACGCAACAGGACAAATCATTGTGGCCGAGGCCCCCTTCATCGACGCTGAACGCATCCCCCCAGGAATAGGCAGAATGGGTCAGAAATCGTTGTCACAGTCGCAACCGGAATTCACTACTTGCGCGTTCGGTGGCATGGCCCCGGCGATGTTCATCGAAAGGGTCTGATGTCCGATCAATCTTCGAGGCAGGGCGCAAAAGCCGGATCGGGCAACCCGATCAAGGAACTGCTCGACGTCCAGCTTTCCGATCCCGAATTCGACAACCGGCGATCGATCAGCCTGCAATTCACCATCATTGCGCGGCTGACGCGAAACCAGTTCGATCGTCTGGTTTCGGTGCACAATATTACGCGCTCGCAATGGTCGATGATCGCAGTCGTCATGCGGCACCCGGGCTCGACCCAGCGCACCATCGCCGAGGCGCTCGATATGTCGGAAGCGTCGGCCGGTCGGTTGATCGACCGTCTCTGCGCGGATGGCTTGCTCCAGCGACGCGCCCGGAGTGACGACCGCCGGGCCCGAGCCGTTTACCCGACCGACAAGACGGAACCCCTGCTCGATCAGCTGGCGACCATCGCCGAGACCGCCGAGGATATCCTTTTCCGGGGCTTCGAAGATGCCGAACTGGTGCAGCTGCGCGAATATCTGGACCGGATCTACAAGAACCTGAGCCGCAGCTAGAGCGCTGGGCCAGAGAAGGCGCTGGCGTCTTGTTCGGCGAGGGGCAAGGCTTAAGTCGGATACGTCTTCGCGGACGCACAGCGCAAAGGAATTGTCATCATGAAGCCGGGAACCCGTCTCAAGAGCGCTGCGTGCGATACAGAAGTCATGGTGATCCACGCCGGCGATGGCACGATCGAGTGCGGCGGCGTGCCGATGGGCGAAGCGAGGCCGGATAGCCCCGCCCCGCTTTCGGCCGATTTCGCCGCCGGAACGCTCATCGGCAAGCGCTACGTCGATGCCGACGGCAAGTATGAGCTGCTTTGCGCAACGCCCGGCAAAGGGTCGCTGTCGGTGGACGGTACTGCGCTGGTCGCCAAGGAAGCCAGGTCCGGGATCGATCCCGGGTCAGCGATCTAGCTTTGCAGCAGCGGGGCGACTTCCGCGAGGACGCGTTCGGCGTGTTCTTTGCGGCAGATCAGCAGATCCGGCATGTAGACGTCCCGCTGATTATACACCAGCGGGCTACCGTCGATCCGCGAACAGTGTAGCCCCCAGCCCAGCGCCACCGCGACCGGGGCGCAGCTGTCCCATTCGTACTGGCCGCCCGAATGCAGATAGATATCCGCCTCGCCCTGAAGGATCGACATGGCCTTCGCCCCGGCGGAGCCCATCGGCACCAGTTCAGCCCCGAGCTTCGTCGCGACTTCGGTTGCCTCGCGCGCCGGGCGGGTCCGGCTGACAACCATGCGCAGCACCTCGGGCGGGGGCGGCACGGTTCCCGGCTGGTCGGAACGCAGCACCACATCGACACCCGGCAAGGCCACTGCTCCAAGGGCCGCTTCCCCTTTCACGCAAAGCCCGACATGCACGGCCCAGTCGGCTCGCTCCTCGCCGTATTCGCGCGTTCCATCCACCGGATCGACGATCCAGACGCGCTCTTCGGCGAGGCGTTCGGCGTTGTCCTTTTCCTCCTCGGAAAGCAGCCCGTCCTCGGGCCGCTGCTGGCGCAGCGCATGGCACAGGAACTGGTTCGCGGTCTGATCGCCCGCCTTGCCGAGCGACTTGCCCTCGAACATGCCCGACGCACGGACCTGGAGCAGGATCTTGCCCGCCTGGTCTGCGAGGTGCGCGGCGAGATCACCGTCGGTCATGCCCATCAGATATCCCCCATCAGCGTGTCGACGATCAGCGTCGCCGCTTCTTCGGGCGAAAGCTTGGTGGTGTCGATACGGATCTCCGGTTCGCGCGGAGCCTCGTAAGGGCTGTCGATCCCAGTGAAGTTCTTCAGCTCACCCGCGCGCGCCTTCTTGTAGAGGCCCTTCACGTCGCGGCTTTCGGCGACCTTGAGCGGCGTATCGATGAAGATCTCGAGGAACTCGCCCTCGGGCAGCATCGATCGCACCATGTCGCGCTCAGCCTGGAACGGCGAGATGAAGGCGGTGACCACGATCAGCCCGGCGTCGGTCATCAACTTGGCGACTTCGCCGACGCGCCGGATGTTCTCGATCCGATCGGCATCGGTGAAGCCCAGGTCCTTGTTAAGGCCGTGACGCACGTTGTCGCCATCGAGCAGGAAGGTGTGCCGGTTCATCCGGTGCAGCTTCTTCTCGACGAGATTGGCGATCGTGGATTTGCCCGAACCCGACAGACCGGTGAACCACAACACCGCAGGCGTTTGGTTCTTCAGCGACGCATGCTGCTTGCGACCGATATCGATCGCTTGCCAATGCACGTTCTGGGCCCGGCGCAGCGAGAAGTTCAGCATGCCCGCGGCGACAGTGGCATTCGTCATCTTATCGATGAGAATGAATCCACCGAGCGTACGATTATCTTCATAAGGCTCAAAGACGATCTGCTTGTCGGTCGTCAGTTCGGCCACGCCAATGGCGTTGAGTTCGAACGTCTTGGTCGCCAGTTGCGCCATCGTGTTGACGTTGATGACGTACTTGGGTTCCTGAACCGTCACCGACACCAGCTGCGTGCCCAGCTTGAGCCAGTACGCACGGCCCGGCATCAGCGGATCGTCGGACATCCACACGAACGTGGCCTCGAACTGATCGGACGTTTCTGGTGGGGCATCGGCGGTGGCGATGACCGAGCCGCGCGAGCAATCGATCTCGTCCTCGAAGCAGACCGTAACCGATTGTCCGGCGACGGCTTCTTCGAGATCGCCGTCGAACGCGACGACCCGGCTCACGGTGCTGGTCTTGGCCGAAGGCAGAACGCGGATCTTGTCGCCCGGCTTGACCGCACCGGTGGCGATCAGGCCGGAAAAGCCACGGAAATCGAGATTGGGGCGATTGACCCACTGCACCGGCATGCGGAACGGCTTTTCCGCATCGATCGAACTGAGCACTTCGACGCTTTCGAGATGGTCGACCAGCGTCGGGCCCTCGTACCAAGGCGTCTTCTCGGAATGCGACGTGATGTTGTCGCCCTTGAAGCCCGAGATCGGCATTGCGGTGAAGCTATCGATGCCAATGGAATTGGCGAACTCGGTGTAGTCGGCAACGATCTTGTCGAAGGCTTCCTGGCTGTAATCGACCAGGTCCATCTTGTTGACCGCGAGCACGATGTTCTTGATGCCGATCAGATGGCACAGATAGCTGTGCCGGCGCGTCTGGACGAGCACGCCCTTGCGCGCGTCGATCAGAATGACGGCAAGGTCGGCGGTGGAGGCACCGGTGACCATGTTGCGCGTGTACTGCTCGTGGCCCGGGCAGTCGGCGACGATGAACTTGCGCTTTTCGGTGTTGAAGAAGCGGTAGGCGACGTCGATCGTGATCCCCTGCTCGCGCTCGGCAGCAAGACCGTCGACCAGCAGCGCGAAGTCGATCTCCTGCCCCTGCGTTCCGACCTTTTTGGAATCGGACTGCAGCGCGTCGAGCTGGTCTTCGAAGATCATCTTCGAATCGTAGAGCAGGCGCCCGATCAGGGTGGACTTGCCGTCATCGACGCTGCCGCAGGTGATGAAGCGCAGCATCGTCTTGTGTTCGTGCTGCACGAGGTATGCGTCGATATCCTCGGCGATGAGCTTTTCGGTGACGTAGACGGCGTCTTTGGTTTCAGTGTCGGCCATCAGAAGTACCCCTGCTGCTTCTTAACTTCCATGCCGGCACCGCCGGCGTCCTTGTCGATCACGCGACCCTGGCGCTCGCTGGTCGTGGTGAGCAGCGTTTCCTGGATCACGTCGGGCAGCGTCGCCGCCTCGCTCTCGACCGCGCCGGTCAGCGGAAAGCAGCCGAGCGTGCGGAAGCGGATCGACTTTTCGGTGGTCTCGGGGCGGTAGCCGAGGATTTTCTCGATCCGGTCCATGTCGTCCGCCATGAACAGGCCGCCTTCCCATTCGAAAGTCGGACGCTTGTCGGCGAAATAGAGCGGCACGATCGGAATGTCGTTCAGGTGGATGTACTGCCAGACGTCCAGCTCGGTCCAGTTCGAGATCGGGAAGACGCGGATCGACTCCCCCTTGGCCTTACGCGCGTTGTAGAGGTTCCACAATTCGGGCCGCTGGTTCTTGGGATCCCAGCCATGCGAGGAGGTGCGGAACGAGAAGATGCGCTCCTTGGCGCGGCTCTTCTCTTCATCGCGGCGCGCGCCACCGAAAGCCGCATCGAACCCGTACTTGTCGAGCGCCTGCTTGAGGCCTTCCGTCTTCCACATATCGGTGTGAAGCGAGCCGTGCTCGAACGGGTTGATCCCCTTCTCGGCCGCCTCGGGGTTCTGGTAGACCAGAAGCTCCATGCCCGATTCCGTCGCCATGCGATTGCGCAGCTCGTACATCGCCTTGAACTTCCAGGTCGTGTCGACGTGGAGCAGCGGGAACGGCGGCGGCGAGGGATAGAACGCCTTGCGCGCCAGATGCAGCATTACGGCGCTGTCCTTGCCTACGGAATAAAGCATCACCGGCTTTTCCGCCTCGGCGACGACCTCGCGAATGATGTGGATCGACTCCGCTTCGAGCCGTTCAAGATGCGTCAGGGTCTTCATGGTCCACTCCGTCGGTCGCGTAAGGCCAACATAGGATAGCGTTCTGTCAAGAAACCTCCCATATGGGAGGGCAATGGCTCTTACCGGACCTGACGAGACGGATCTCTTGCTGCCGCTGCTCACGGGAAGCACGGAGGAACACCCATTCTCCACATTCCTGACGCGTGTCCAGCGCCGCTGCGACGCGCTTTATGCGGCGCTCTTTATCCGCGCGGGGGCCGGCGAACCGCTGAGCTACTGGGTCGGCCCCGATCTCCGGCAGCGCGCGCGCGAACTCGGTCTCGCCGAACTCAACGAACTCGATCGCGTGCAATACGACCTGCTACGCCCCGGGCGCGTTTATGCCTCGCAGGAATACTACGACGCCGATCCGGTGCGGCGTGCGCAGCGCATGCGGCATATGGCGCGACTTGGCGTGACCGACGAACGGTCCGTGCGCATCCTCGCGGATCCCGACCTGAGTGCCTGGCTGGTGATCGCGAGCAAAAACTCCCTTCGCGCAGCCGACAGCGCGCTGCTCTCCTCGCTCGTGCCCTACGTCGCGGCCGTGTTGCGCAACGCGGCCACTCAGGACCGTTCGAGGATAGCCGAAGCGCTTAGCGAGGCTGGCAACGATAGAGCGGGGATGGGTTGGATCGCATTCGATCGCGACGGAACGATCCTGGCACTTCCGGACAGAACACGCGACAATCTGCTCGCGGTGCTGAATTACGCGCCGCAGCCGGGCGATCGCGCCGGAGCGCTGTCCCGCTTGGCGGAAGCCGAAGTCCTGGCGGCCGCGCACCGTTTTCACGAGACCCCCAATGCCGATCCGATCGCAGCAGTCGTAGCCGCCGCGCCGCGCATCGAAGCCCTGCTGTTTCCGCCGGGCGCTCCCGCCGAGGGGATCATTCCCTCTCCGGCGGTGATCGCGCTGCTGCGTTTGCCACGCGCCCCCAGCCCGACGCGCGCGGCGGGGCTTGCGCATATTTTCGGCTTGCCCCGGCGCGAAGCCGAATTGGCTATCGCGCTCTACGATGGATTTTCCATGGCGGAAGCGGCGGAGCGACTGGGGCTGACACTCGAGACGACCCGCAATTACTCGAAAAAGCTCTACAGCAAACTTGGCGTACGTGGGCAGTCAGAACTGGTCCGTCTGGTGGCGCAAAGCAGTGCGGTGTTAGCGTAAGTCTCGCGCGATGCTTGCCACGCGGGCGACGAGTCAGGCCGGTTCGCGTGCAACCTCGGCGACCTCGCCATAGAGCGTCGTGCGCTGGCGGAGCGGTCGGCCCGCACTTTGCGCAGCCTCGCGCAGCACGTCGACGCTGAGTTCTTGACCGTGGCTCGCGCCCGCCGCGCGGCTGATGCTTTCGTTCATCAACACGCCGCCGAGATCGTTGCAGCCGGCATTGAGCATCACCGCCGCGCCTTCGACGCCGAGCTTGACCCACGAGCACTGGATCGAATCTATGCTGCCGTGAAGCGCGATGCGTGCCACCGCGTGCATCATCACGGCCTCGCGCCACGTGGGGCCCTTGCGGCTTTGCCCCCGGCGGTAAAACGGCGCTTCCATGTGCACGAGCGGTAGTGGCACGAACTCGGTGAAACCGCCGGTCTCGTCCTGCTGGCGGCGCAGCGCGAGCAGATGCCGCGCCCAGTGGACGGGTTGCTCAAGGTGGCCGAACATGATCGTCGATGTCGTCGGCAGCCCGATCCGGTGCGCGTCTCCCACCACACCAAGCCATTCGGCGGTGGTCAACTTGTCGGGGCAGATCTGCGCGCGGATGTCGTCGCACAGGATCTCCGCCGCGGTCCCCGGCAACGATCCAAGCCCCGCGTCCTTCAGGCGGCGCAGATACTCGATCACCGGCAGCCCGAGCGTGCGTGCCCCCTGGCTCACTTCGAGCGGCGAGAACGCATGAACGTGCAAGTCCGGGCATTCCGCCTTCACCGCGCGCAAGATCGAAAGATAGGTATCGCCGGTATAGCGTGGATGGATGCCGCCTTGCAGGCAGACCTCGGTGGCGCCGCGCTCGACCGCCTCGCGCGCGCGCGCGGCAATCTCGGACAGATCGAGATCGTAGGGCTTGTCGCGGAAACCGGCCTTACTGCTCGTCTTCGAAAACGCACAGAACGAGCAGGCGTGCGTGCAGATGTTGGTGTAGTTGATGTTGCGGTTGACCACATAAGTCACCGCATCGCCGGATGATTCAGCGCGCAAGCCATTCGCCGTTTCGACCACGGCCTGCGCATTCGCCCCGCGCGCAGTAAACAGAGAGACGATCTCCACTTCCGAAAGCACCGCGCCACAGGCCACGCGATCGAGGATATGCGTGATCCGTTTGGATCTCGGTCCGGTATTGGCTGAACCGAACGGTGCATCGACGCGTCCCGGCGCGGGCTCGGTTATTCCGGGGCTCCAGCGGGTATCGCGCGCCAGACCTTCGCTATCGGATAACTCGAGAACCGCCGGACGGATCGCGGCATCGAGCCATGAGCGATCCTCGCCGGTATGGTAGCGCGGATAGATGGTCAGACGCTGCACCAAAGGTAGCCCCGCGTCGGCGCAAATTTCGGCAAGGCGCTCGACTTCCGGCCACGGCGCTTCGGGATTGACGTGGTCGAGCGTGACCGGCGAGATTCCACCCCAATCGTCGATCCCGCAGTCCATCAATGCGGCCAGCCGCTCATCGTTGAGATTGGGCGGAGCCTGCACGGAAACGCTATCGGGCAGGACGATGCGGGCAGCGGCGAGCACGCGCAGGAACTCGTCTGCGCTCGCTTCGGAGGCTGCCGACATCTTGGTGCCGGGCTTGGGACGGAAGTTCTGGACGATCACCTCCTGCAAGTGATCGTATCGTTCGTGCAGCTCGCGCAGCGCCAGCAGCGATTCGATCCGGTCCTCGGGCGTTTCGCCGATGCCGATCAAGATACCGCTGGTGGTCGGCACTCTCGCCCGACCGGCTGCCGCGAGCGACTCCAGACGAACCGCCGGCACCTTGTCGAGCGAGCCATGATGCGCCCCACCCTTCTCGAGCAGCCTTTCCGACGTACTTTCCAGCATCAACCCGACCGAAGCGGCGACCGGACGCAGCATCCGATACTCCGCTTCGTCGAGAATACCGGCGTTGATGTGCGGTAGGAGGCCGGTTTCCTCGACGACCCGTGCCGCGCAGTGACGGACGTAGTCGATGGTTCGGGCGAAACCCCGCTCGGCAAGCCACTCGCGCGCTGCGGCGTAGCGGCGCTCGGGCGCATCGCCGAGCGTAAAGAGCGCCTCCTTGCAACCGGCTTCGACGCCCTGCCTCGCGATTTCCAGAACTTGGTCCTCGGACAGGTACGGCGCTTCGAGCTGCGACGGTGTCGTGGCGAACGTGCAGTAGTGGCACACGTCGGTGCACAGCCTCGTAAGGGGAATGAAGACCTTGGGCGAATAGGTAATCCGCGCCGGTCCACGTCGCTCGCGGATGGCGCGGGCCTCGGCCTGGAGGTCTGCCAGCGGTGTCTTCAGAAGCCGTTGCGTCAGTGCACTATCGTCGCGCGCCATGCTTATCCTGTTTCGATACGGGCTGCCGACAGTGCTACGCGCGCAAGCCGCTCCCGATCTTCGGCATCGCGCATGACTGTTCCCGCAACGGTGACGCAAAGACCTGCCGCACGCAACCCCTCGGCATCGTCGGCATCGGTCTGATCGATCACGATATGATCCAGCAAGCCGTTGTAATGCTCCGCGATCGAAAAATTCGTCACCGGAATCCCAAGCTCGGCCATCAGCTTTGCGAGCGGCCCCTTGAGTGCTGCCCCGCCGACCAGCGGCGACACGGCGACCAGCGGCACGGGGCGGTCCTCCAGCGCCGCCCGCAACTCGGGCATCGCCAGGAACGGATCCACGCTCAGCCAGGGATTCGAGGGGCACAAAATGATGGCTGCGAGATCCGGACGTGAGAGCGCAGTCGACAGCATCGGCGATGGCCGTGCCATTTCCGCACCCGCAAAGCGGATCGCGCGCACCGGGGGACGGCATTGTTCGGCGACGAAATAGGTCTGGAAATCGAGCCAACCCGCATCGGTTTCCACTTGGGTGCGGACCGGATCGTCGCTCATCGGCACGATCCTCGCTGCCAGCCCGAGCGCGCCGGTCAGTGCCGCGGTCGCCTGCGACAGGGTCTCCCCGCCGCGCAGCCGCCACGAGCGGGCGAGGTGCAGCCCGAGATCACGGTCGCCGAGATTGAACCAGGAGGGCGCATCGAGTTCGCGCAGCATCGCCATGGCTTGCCAGCTTTCGTCGCGCACGCCCCACCCCCGCTCGGTATCGTTGAGGCCAGCCAAGGCATAAGTCACCGAGTCCAGATCGGGGCAGATCGTGAGGCCCAGATGCTCGAAGTCGTCCCCGGTGTTGACCGCGATAGTCAGATCTTCGGGCGGAACCACGGCCGCGAGGCCGGCCGCGAGTTTGGCCCCGCCGACTCCGCCGGATAATGCAAGGACATGGCTCATCGGAACAGGTCCTGCTCGATCGGGCGCAGTCCGCTCGCCGCTCCGGGTCCGTCCTCCGGCGTGACCCAGCGGCCCGCGCCGCGCACCACGACGACCGGGGTGCCCTCATCACCCTCGCCCATGGCAAGGCCTGCCAGAGCCGCGATCGAATCCGCGACCGCGATGATCGTCGCCTGCAACGTCCGACCGTACAGATCGCGGCCCGTTCCCCGACGATCTTCGAGCACTTGCAGCCCGGCGCATCCGATCGCTGTGCCCACGGTGCCGATGCGCCAGGCCCGCCCCATGCTGTCGGCGATCACCACGGCTGGGCTCGCACCGCTGGAGCAGGCAATCGCCGCACGTAGAGTCCGGGCAGAGGCATCGGGATCCTGAGGCCAAAGCAGAACCTCGCCTTTGCCCGCAACATTCGAAGCGTCGATCCCGGCATTGGCCAGCACATGCCCGGTGCGATGGCGCGTGATGACGGCTGCTCGAGTGGCGCGCAGAATTTCGCTGCTTTCCCGTTCGATCAGCGCAAGCATGCGCGGATCGCGCCCGAGACGCGTTGCTTCGGCGCTCGCCCTGGCATCGGGTTGGACCGAATCCAGCGCGATCGTCCGGCCTTCGCACTTCGAGATGACTTTCTGGGCCACGACGCAGATATCGCCTGCTTGCCAGGCTTCGCGCGAGCGATGCATGGCCTCGCAAATTTCGGCGGCAAGATCGCATTCCGGTCCGAGCATCGGCAAGCCCGGAAGGGCGAAAGCGCGCAATTGCGCCGGGTCCATCATGGCGTACGTGTCCAACTTCTCATCATCAACGTCCGACCCGATCAGCGTCACAAACTATTTGCGCGAAGGCGCGGCAGGGCTATCGGCTATCCCTAACGGGATGCAACCCGAAACGGAGCGGAGAGACAGCATGGCGGCCATCGCAGTGATCGGAGGAACCGGCGCACTCGGAAAGGGGATCGCACGGAGGCTCGCGAAAGCGGGTCACACAGTCACGATAGGCTCGCGCTCGGTCGACAAGGCGAAGCTTGCCGCCGATGAACTCGGGACGGCCTATGCCGCGAACGAGGATGCCGCCAGCGGGCAGGATTTCGTATTCGTTACCGTACCTCATGCCTCGCAGGCCGATACGCTGGGTTCGATCAAGGACAAGGTAGGGGACGCCATCGTCGTCGATACCACGGTGCCGCTGGTTCCGCCCAAGGTGATGCGGGTGCAGCTTCCGGCGGAGGGATGTTCGGCCGTGCAGGCGCGCCAGCATCTTGGCCCGGATGTGCGGCTGGTGACGGGCTTTCACAACGTGTCGGCGCACCATCTCGACGGCGACCATGCGATCGAATGCGACGTGCTCGTCTTCAGCGACGACATCGAAGCTCGCAAGGCGGTGCTCGAACTGTGCCCGCAAATGGGCGTTCGTGGATTGTCGGGCGGCGCGCTGGCGAATTCGGCCGCGGGTGAAGCGCTGACATCGATCCTTATCTACATGAACAAGACCTACAAGGCCGACGGCGCGGGCATTCGCTTCACCCGACTCACCGAGGCGCCCGACATTCCGTGAACGCGCAGGCCGGATCCTGCATTGCGCTAATTCCCGCAAAGCCCCTGCTCCATGCCAAGTCGCGGCTCGCCGGGGTGCTCGATCGCTCGAGCCGCGAGCGGCTCGTCGAAGCCATGCTGGAGCACGTGATCGCCACGGCGTTGTCCGCCGGGACGGTCGATGCGGTGCTGACGGTCGGTCGGCGCTCTCCTGCCTATCCCCTGCTCGACGTGATCGCCGATGCGGGCGTCGGGCTCAATGCCGCATTGTGCCACTCACTTCCTCTCGTAGCGCAGCGTGGAGCGACCAGAATGCTCGTGATTGCCGGCGACTTGCCATCGCTGGACACCGGTAACATCGACCTGTTGGCGCAACTCGACACGGACACGATCGGGATCGCGCCAGATCGCCATGGCACAGGGACGAATGCGCTCAGTCTGCCGCTCCCGGCAGGAGAGGATTTTCGCTTTGCGTACGGTTCGAATAGTTTCGCGCATCATCGCGAAGAAGCGAGGCGCCTCGGTTACGACGCTCGCGTGATCCTCGGCGACGGCCTCGCGAACGATATCGACGATCCCGCCGATCTAGCTGGCGGGGCGGTCTAGCCGAGCGCCTTGGCGATGGCCTCGTGGAACGCCGTCACGGCCTGCGCCTCATCCCCGTTCCAAACCGCGCCCGAGACCGCGAGAAAATCCGCGCCGGCGCTCACCAGAGGCGCGCAATTGCCCGGTTCGATGCCTCCGATCGCCACGCAGGGAATCTCGAACACCGCTTGCCACCACTCCAGCAGGTCCGTCTGCGCCTGATGCTTGACCACCTTCGTCTGGGTGGGAAAGAATGCCCCGAACGCGACGTAATCGGCACCGGCTTCGCCGGCGTCCATCGCCAGGTGGCGGCTGTCGTGGCAGGTCACGCCGATCTGCGCATCACGTCCGAGCGCGTTTCTCGCTTCCTCCACGCTGCCGTCGTCCTGGCCGAGATGCACGCCGTCGGCGCCCAAGCGCTTCGCCAAGGAAATCGAATCGTTGATGATGAAGGCGATGTCCCGAGACGCGCAGATTTCCTGCAGCGGTTGGGCGAGCCGCGCGGCTTCGTGCTGGTCGACATCCTTGACGCGAAACTGAAACGCCGCGACCGGTCCCGCGTCACACGCGCGCTCAAGCCGTGCAGGAAAGCCGCCGCCCACCTCGAGCGGGGAAATAAGATACAGATCGCACGTACGGGAGGACTCTTTGGACATGAGGCGAGCCCATAGCCGCGCGGGTCGCTGCCGCCAAGCGTTCGGCGTTGGTTCAGCGGCGAACGCGCACCCCGGCGCGATGCTGCGAACCACTCTTGTCCTGGCCGCCTTGCTGCTTCCGGCAGCTTGCACCACTGCCCCAGCCCCCATTCCGGCAGCGAGCCCGACTGCTGCCGCCGCTCCCGAAGAGCCGAGCCCCCTCGTGCGCTCGCGAATGGGCGAGACCGCTTGGGTCGACGGCCCCAAAGTCACGCCGCTTGCGGTCCTCGAAGACAGCCGTTGCCCAATGAACGCGCGCTGTGTCTGGGCTGGACGTGTCCGGATCCGAGCCCGGATCGACCTCGGCGCCCGCAGGGAATTTCGTGAACTGACGCAAGGCGAGCCGGTTCAGGTAGCCGACGGCAGCCTCGAACTGGTCGAGGTCCAGCCCGACCCGCCAATGGTGGGTCAGGCTGGACTCGAAGAGGCAGATTACAGCTTCGGGTTCCGCTTCATGGGCGGGATCTGAACGAGGGCAATCTTCCTAGGTTCCGATCTCAGGCCGTAGCCGCCGCGGCAGTCTTCTGAGTGGAACCGGTGTAGATCTCGTCGATCGCCGAGCCGAGTGCCTTGTCGAACTCATCTTCGCTCATTTGCGCGCGCAGGTCTTCGAGCAGCGCGCGGCTGAAGCTGGCGATGATGCCCTTGTTCTTCGCCAGTTCGCGGCACGCTTCGGGGCGCTTGTAGCCACCCGACAGCGCGACGACGCGCAGCACCTTGGGATGCTCGACCAGCGGATCGAAGGTGCCCGGCACAACCGGCAGCGAGAGCTTAAGCATGACCTTCTGGCCATCGGGCAGTGCGTCGAGGGCCTTCAGGATTTCGGCGAGCAGGATCTTGTCGCAGTCGGTGCGGGTCTCGCTCTTGATGTTCACCTCGGGCTCGATCATCGGCATCATGCCGTGGCCGATGACCTGCTGGCCGACTTCGAACTGCTGCTTGACGATCGCGGCGATGCCTTCTTCGTTCGCCGAATTGATCACCGAGCGTTCCTTGGTGCCGAACACGCCGAGCGCCTTCGACTTTTCGAGCAGCGCGTCGAGCGTGGGCATCGGCTTCATCATCTGCACGCCGTTGGCTTCGTCCTCGAGGCCCTTGTCGATCTTGATGAAGGGCACCACGCCTTTGTCGATCAGCGCCTGCGGCGTCGGCTTGCCGTCGACGGTGCCGTCCATCGTGCGCTCGAACAGGATCGCGCCGATCACCTTCTCGCCGGTAAAGGCGGGCGACGAAATGATGCGGCTGCGCATGTCGTGGATCAGGCCGAACATTTCCTCTTCGGTGTTCCAGGCGCCTTCCTCGACGCCGTAGCCCTTCAGCGCCTTGGGCGTGGAGCCCCCGCTCTGATCGAGCGCGGCGATAAAGCCATCGCCTTCAGCCATCTTGGCGGTCATGTCGGATGTGTTCATGCCTGAATTCCCTGTCTTGTTTGCTGTGATGAAGGCTTAACCAGCCGCGACTTTTCTCGCAACTGAGTGGTCTCCCGCAAGAGCGGCGGAAAGGCGTCGGCGCAAGGGCATGTCGAACCAGCGCACCGCCAGCCACGCGAGCACCAGCATCGTGGCGATGAACATGGGATCGGCGATGAGCGGCGAGACGGCCAGGCGGTCGCGCAGATCGCGCAAGGGCTCGATCATCGGCCAGTGAACGGCGTAGAGCGCATAGGATACTTCGCCGATGAAGCTTGCCGGAATGAGGCAGAAACCGGGCAATTGCACGCGCGAGCCGGCCCAAAGCAGCAGCGGCGATCCGATCAGGATCATGCCGATGTCGTAGGCGGCATGCCCGGTGCGCGGCAGGGCCAGCATGACGAGGATAGCGGCGGGGACGAAAAGGGCCAGCCACGATGCGCGTCGCGGCGGCAGATTGGCCAGGCCCGCGATGAGCACGCCGAAGCCGAACGAGTATGTCGTGCGCAAGCTCGCGACGCCGATCTCGGACCACAAGGCCCCGATGTTGCCCGATCCGTGCGCGAGCAGAATCGGCGTCAGGCCGGCGGCGCACACCACGATCAGCGCGATAAGTGCCCAGCGCGGCAGGCGCAGAAGAACCAGCGCCAGCAAGGCATTGGCGAGGATCTCGAAAAACAAGGACCACGAAGGCACGTTCAGCGGAAACAGCGGCACATCGAGTGGCGAGGGCAGCATCGCCAGCCCCAGCAGGAAGGTCCACCATGCCGCGGCGGGCGCCATTGGATTTGCCGCGCCCACTTCCGCCCGCAGCGCGAAAACGAGGCCCGCCAGCAAGATGCCAAGCAGAAATAGCGGGTAGAGCCGGACGATCCGTTTGACCATGAAGCGCCCGAAGCCAAGCCCTTGGGCGAAGCGCGGCGCGTAAGTGCGCGCCAGCACGAAGCCCGACAGCACGAAGAAGAAATCGACGGCCAAATAACCGTGCGGCATTGCCCAGATATCGAAATGGAACAGCGCCACGCAGATTGCGGCGAGCCCGCGCATCGCATCGAGCGTTACGTAACGCGTCGGAGCCCCTGCCCCGCCCGCGACCGGTTGTCTCGCCTCGGCGAGCGCCGGTTCAGTTGGAGAGCGCGGCAACGCCCGGCAGTTCCTTGCCTTCCATCCATTCGAGGAAGGCACCGCCCGCGGTCGAAATATAGCTGAAATCCTGCGCAACGCCGGCGTGGTTGAGCGCAGCAACGGTATCGCCGCCACCCGCGACCGAAGTCAGCGAGCCTTCGCGCGTCAGCGCGGCGGCGGTCTTGGCCAGCGAGACGGTCGCGGCATCGAACGGTTCGGTCTCGAAGGCGCCCATCGGCCCGTTCCACACCAGTGTCCGGCATGTCTTGAGCACATCGCCCAGCGCCTCGACCGCGGAAGGACCGACATCGAGGATCATTTCGTCGGCGGCTACCTCATGGACGTTGCAGGTGCGCAGGCTCGGCGGGTTGGCAGCGAATTCCTTCGAGACCACCACTTCGTAAGGCAAGTGGACCGTGCAACCCGATTTGTCGGCGGTCTCGATAATGGAATTGGCGGTGTCCGCCAGATCGTGCTCGCACAGGGATTTGCCGACATCGACGCCCTTGGCCGCAAGGAAGGTATTGGCCATGCCGCCGCCGATGATGAGATGATCGACCTGGCTCACCAGATGGGTTAGCACGTCGAGCTTCGAGGAGACCTTGGCCCCGCCAACCACGGCGGCAACCGGCTTTACCGGCGTACCGAGAGCAGCGTCGAGCGCTTCGAGTTCGGCCTGCATCGAACGGCCCGCGTAAGCCGGCAGCAGCTTCGCCAGCCCTTCGGTGGTCGCGTGCGCGCGGTGCGCGGCGGAGAAGGCATCGTTGACGAAGAAGTCGCCGTTTTCGGCAATGGCCTTGGCGAATTCGGGGTCGTTCGCTTCCTCACCTTTCCAGAAGCGCGTGTTCTCGAGGATGGCGACGTCGCCATTGCCGAGGATGCCGACGGACTGCGCCACGACGGGCCCGACGACTTCGGGCACAAACATGATTTCCTGGCCGATCACTTTCTCGACCGCGCCGACCACAAGGCTGAGCGACTGGGTCGAAGAGCGCTCGCCCTTGGGACGACCGAAGTGGGCCAGCAGCAGGACCTTGGCGCCCTTTGCGGTCAGATCGGCGATGGTCGGCGCCGACGCGCGAATGCGGGTCTCGTCCGTGACGAGGCCGTCCTTCATCGGCAAGTTGAGATCGACGCGGACGAGGGCAACCTTTCCGGTCACATCGCCAAGATCGTCCAGTGTCTTGAAAGCGCTCATGCTTCGATCCTTATCTCGTCGCCCACGGCGATGTCGCCGTCAGTAACCACTTTGCCGAGGAAACCGCCACGCCAATCCGGCATGAGCGCGGACCTCAGCCCCGGTTGAATCTCGTCCATACGACTGCATGGATCACATTCCATGGTCACTTCGATACGCAAACTCGAACCGATCGCGAGGACAGTGCCCGCCTCACGCGGCAGACGCAGCCCTTGCACGAGCAGATCGGCGCGGCGCACCGACCAGGCCAGCATGTCTTCGGGATGCAGGCCGAGATCCGCAAGCGCCGCCGCCCAGCTCTCCGCTTCGATCAGCGAAATCTGGCGACGCGGACGCTTGCCCGGCATGACCGCACCGCGGAAATTGCCATGAACCCCCTCGACGGTCGTCACCGATACCGAGCGTATGACCTCGACCGGCCCACGCGGACGGGGGCGACGAGCGATGCCCGCCAGCCTTCCCGTCCTTGCGGTCAATTCCACCGGCAATTCCTCAAATCGTCAGAGGTACTTCGCCATGGCTCCCGCCGTGTCGAGCATACGGTTCGAGAAGCCCCATTCGTTGTCGTACCAGGAGACGACGCGCACGAACTTGCCTTCCATCACGGCCGTTTCGAGGCTGTCGACGGTCGAGCTAGCCGGATAGTGGTTGAAGTCCGAGGAGACGAGCGGCTGATCGGTGAAGTCGAGCACGCCCTTCATCGGACCTTCGGCGGCGGCCTTCAGCGCGCCGTTGATCTCGTCCTTGGTCGTGTCGCGGCCCGGCACGAAGCACAGGTCGACAAGGCTGACATTCGGCGTCGGTACGCGGACCGAAGACCCATCGAGCTTGCCCTTCAGTTCGGGCAGGACGAGGCCGACCGCGCGCGCGGCGCCGGTGGTGGTCGGGATCATGTTCTGCGCACCGCCACGGGCCCGACGCAGGTCCTTGTGGATCTGATCGAGCATGCGCTGGTCGTTGGTGTACGAGTGGATCGTGGTCATGAAACCACGCTCGATGCCGACGGTGTCCTGCATGACTTTGGCGACGGGTGCGAGGCAGTTGGTGGTGCAGCTCGCGTTCGAGACGACCACGTCCTCCGCCGTCAGCGCGCCGTCGTTGACGCCGAACACGATCGTCTTGTCGACACCTTCGGCCGGCGCGGAGATCAGCACACGCTTGGCACCGGCATCGAGGTGCGGTTGCGAGGCGGTCTTGGACTGGAAGAAGCCGGTGCATTCGAGAACGATGTCGATGCCCAGATCCTTGTGCGGCAGCTTGCCAGGATCCTTTTCGGCGGTGACGACGATGTCCTTGCCGTTCACGGTCATCTTGCCGTCACCCGGAACGATCGTGCCGGGGAAGCGGCCGTGCGTGGAATCGAAGCCGAACAGAAGCGCGTTGGACTTCACATCGGCGAGGTCGTTGATCGAAACCAGTTCGAGCCCGCAATCGGGGCGTTCGAGGATGGCGCGCGCGACGAGGCGCCCGATACGTCCGAAACCATTGATCGCAACCTTGGTCGCCATGTCAGAAATCTCCTGTCAGCTGCTGATTTTATTCATGATCTGCGGCACGATGGCATCGGCTGTGAAGCCGAACTTCTCGAACAGATCCTTGGCCGGCGCGGACGCGCCGAAACGGTCGAGGCCGATGTTGAGGCCGTTTGCCATCGTGTGGCGCTCCCAGCCCATCGTCACCCCCGCCTCGATCGACACCCGCAGAATTTCGGACGGGTCGGCATCGGGCAGGATGTCTTTGCGATAGCCTTCGGGCTGCTGCTCGAACAGCTCCATGCACGGCATCGAAACGACGTCGGCGCCGATCTTCTTGGCTTCGAGCTGCTCGGCAACTTCGAGCGCGAGCTGCACTTCGGAGCCCGTGGCGATCAGAATGACGCGGCGCGTCGCTTCGGCCGAACGCAGGCGATAGGCCCCGCGCGCGCTGAGCATTTCGCCCGAGTCGCGCACTTGCGGCAGGTTCTGGCGCGACAGCGCGAGCACCGATGGCGTGTCCGGCGTCTGCAACGCGAGGCTCCAGCACTCGGCCGTCTCGACAACGTCGCACGGACGGAACACGTTGAGGTTGGGAATGAGGCGCAGCGACATCACCTGCTCGATGGGCTGGTGAGTCGGTCCATCTTCGCCCAGGCCGATCGAATCATGCGTGAAGACGTAGATCACGCGCGTCTGCTGCAGCGCCGACAAGCGCACCGCATTGCGGCAATAGTCCGAGAAGATCAGGAACGTGCCGCCGTAGGGAATGACGCCGCCGTGCAGTGCCATGCCGTTCATCGCCGCGGCCATGCCGAACTCGCGAATGCCGTAGTAGACGTAACGACCGGACGGATCCTCGGCGGTCAACGGCGCCTGGTCCTTGGCCTTGGTGTTGTTCGAGCCGGTCAGGTCCGCCGAACCGCCGATCATCTCGGGGATCAGCGGGACCAGAACGTTGAGCGCGTTTTCCGAGGCCTTGCGGGTGGCGATGTTGGCCTCGCCCTCCAGCCAGGCCTGGAATTCCCGACCCGCTTTCTCGCTCGACGGCAGTTCGCCAGCCATACGACGTTTGAACTCGCTGCAGCCACCATGCGCGGTGCAGCACATTTCCCACTTCGCGCGCTCCTCGGCGCCCTTGGCACCCAGCGAACGCCAGTCGGCCAGGACGGCCTCGGGAATTTCGAAAGGCGCGGCATCCCAGCCCAGTTGTTCACGTGCGGCGGCGATCTCGTCCTTGCCGAGCGGCGCGCCGTGAACGTCGTGGCTACCCTGCTTGTTGGGCGCGCCCTTGCCGATGACGGTGCGGCAAGCCACCAGCGTCGGCTTGTCCGAAGCGGCCGCCTCGCCCAGCGCGCGTTCGATATCGGCGAAGTCGTGACCGTCGCACGACAGCACTTCCCAGCCCGCGGCGCGATACCGCGCGGGGATGTCCTCACAAGTCGAAAGCGAGGTATCGCCGTCGATGGTGATGCGGTTGTCGTCCCACAGCACCTTGAGCTTGCCGAGGCCGAGATTGCCGGCAAGCCCGATCGCCTCGTGATTGATGCCTTCCATCAGGCAACCGTCACCCGCAACGACCCAGGTACGATGATTGACCAGATCGTCGCCGAACGTGGCGGCAAGATGCTTTTCGGCAATCGCCATGCCGACGGCCATGGCCAGCCCCTGGCCGAGCGGACCGGTCGTGCACTCGACACCGGGAATGAGGAAGTTCTCCGGGTGCCCGGCGCAGACGCTGCCAAGCTTCCGGAAATTGCGAATGTCCTCGATCGTCGGGCTTTCGTAACCGGTCAGATAGAGAAGCGAATAGATCAGCATCGAGCCATGCCCGGCCGACAGCACGAAGCGATCGCGGTCGGCCCAGTCGGGCGCGGCGGGATCGAACTTGAGGAATTTGTCGAACAGCACCGTCGCCACATCCGCCATGCCCATCGGCATGCCGGGATGGCCGGAGTTCGCCTCCTGCACCGCATCCATCGACAGCGCGCGGATGGCGTTCGCCATAGGCGCGAGACGGGACGGGTCGAGGGTCATCAGGGAACTCCGGGAAAACAGTGGTCAAATGCGACGAGTCGAGACTTGCGGCCTCCTCTAGGGGAAGGCGTGCGCGCGTCAAGTTTAGCGCCGCACGCAATCAAGTGCCCAGGTTAGGCCCCTTAACCGATGTCACTTGCCAAGACCCAAGTGTAATCTTTTGCAAATCTGGTATTTTTATCGTAATCAGGCGAGATGAACGGGGGTTCGATCGAGCAGGAACTGGCGCGTATCGACGCAGCGATTGCGCGTGTCGAGTCGGCGGCACGATCACCATCCGAACGTCCGCAGTCCGATGATATCCACGAGCGGCACGAGACACTCAAAGCCGCCGTATCGCGCACGATTGCCGAGATTGACGCCATGATCGCGGCGCAAAGCGGATGAGCAACGTCCAACTCCTGATCGGCGGACGACACTACACCGTGGCCTGCGCGGACGGCGAGGAAGAGCACATCGTTGCCCTCGGCCAGTTGATCGACAGCAAGCTCTCGTCCCAAAATCCCGCTGCCGGCCAGAGCGAATCGCGCACGCTGCTATTCGCCGCGCTGCTCCTCGCCGACGAATTGCATGAGTGTCGTGGCGCGATGATTAGCCAGGAAAAACTCGACCAGACCGAGGCGCGCCTTGCCGGACAGGCGGCTGCGCTCGCCGACCGCGTCGAAAAAATTGCGACACAGCTTGAGAGCGCAGCCTCGGCACCCTAGATTGGGGGTGACGGGTTCTGCCCGGCACGAGCCGTAAGAACATCCCTGAGGCTATAAGCAATCCAAGGGTGCTGTCCCTGCCCGCGCCACTCTCTTTGCATTGGGGTTGCGGTGCATATGGTGCCCACCTGACGTCGAGGCGTCAGAGGATTTCTAGGAAAACGACCCAAGGTGGACCCGTCACCCCCCCAAAAGAGGCGCAATGTCAGATCACATGACCGGTGCTCACGACGACAAGGCGTTCCTGCGGCGACGCTTGCGCACGCTGCGGCGCGAACACGTCGAAGCACTCCCGCGCTCTGTGCGCGCGCTGATGTTCATGCGGCCGCCGGGGCCCGTCGCGGACAGCGTTCCCGAAGGCAGCACGGTCGGTCTGTATCATGCCGCGATCCACGAAGCGCCGACGCTTCCTTACGCCCAATGGCTTTACGAGCACGGTCGCAAGCTCGCCCTGCCCTGGTTCGCGGACCGCGATGCGCCGATGATCTTCCGCGAATGGGAGAACCCCTTCGTCAATACGCTGACGCCGGGGCCGTTCGGCGTCTCGCAACCGCCCGCGACCGCCGCCGAAGTCGCGCCTGAGACGCTGTTCGTACCCTTGCTGGGCTTCACGTCCGCCGGGGATCGGCTCGGACAAGGCGGCGGGCACTATGATCGTTGGCTGGAAGCCCATCCCGGCACCCGTGCCATCGGCATGGCGTGGGATTGCCAGAAGCTCGATGCCGCGCCGCGCGAGCCGCACGACCAGCTGCTCAGCGGCATTGTCACACCGACGCGTTTCTACGAAGGACACCAGACGGATGCGTGAGAAGCCGACCCTGCGAATCCCGATCGGCGTCCTGGGGCTGTGCATCGCCCTCACTCTCTACGGAATAGCCATCGCGGTCTATGCCGAGCCGCTGATTTCGCAGCTTCCGTCACTCGCGCAGGCACCGGTCTACGTGCTGCTCGGCGTGGTCTGGCTGCTGCCCTTGCGGCGCTTCCTGATCTGGATGGAAACCGGCCGCTGGGGCTGATCGCGTGGTCGTTTACGATCGCCTGCGGCCGGTAAAATTCCCCAAGTGGCGCGAGTGACGGGACTTGAACCCGCGACCTCCGGCGTGACAGGCCGGCACTCTAACCATCTGAGCTACACCCGCGTTTGAGCGTGCGCCGCTTGGGGAGCCGCGCCACTAGGCTAGGGCGCCTAGGCTGTCAACAGCCTTCCATCCGATCTGTCATCTTTCCACAAGCCGTATCGAATCCGAGGCGGCGGAACCCTGTGTTAACCACATTTTCGTGACTATCCGCGCAGAGTGCCGTGTGTCCGAACCGGACATTACAGGGGGTTTGCCGGGTGCCAACGCATCGTGTCGCGCCATTGCATCGTGTCGCCTTGCGCGGCGTCATCGCCATCGGTCTGGTCTGGGGGCTGCCGGTCGCGGCCGCTCCGGTCGTAAAGACGCAATCCGAAGTCTTCCGTGAGAGTGCGGCGCCGGGTCTCCGCCGGCTCGAGCCCGCGGAGCGCTTTTCACGCGGCGACAGGGTCGTCACGATCGTGCGCTGGTATCGCCTCGCGGGCGATGGCGGCTTCACCATCGTCAATCCGCTGCCCGAGGGTATCTCCTACGAAGACAGCGCCCGGCGCCTGCAGGAAGTCTCGGTCGACGGAGGCCGGACGTGGGGCCGGATCGGCACCTTGCGGATCGGTGACCGCCAGGCGACGCCCGAGGACGTGACCCACGTGCGCTGGCGCATTTCCGCCGAGACCGCACGGCGAGGCGCGGGCCAGATCGCCTACAGCGCGATCGTGCACTGAGACACAGAGCGCCTAAGCGGGTAGCGTCCGCCCTTACCCCGCCAGCAGCAGCGAGGGCGCTTCCAGCAGGGTCTTGAGCTCCTGCGCGAAGCTGGCGGCATCCCAGCCATCGACGACGCGGTGATCGCAGCTCATCGAGATGTTCATCGTCTTGCGCTTCTCGATCCGCTCTTGCCCGCTCGCATCGGTCACGTACATCGGGCGCTCGACGATGCGGTTGGGGCCAATGATCGCGACTTCGGGACGGTTGATCACTGGCGTCGTCGCGACGCCGCCCATCGGGCCGAGCGATGTCAGCGTGATGGTCGAGCCGGACAATTCGGACGACTTCGCGGACCCGTCGCGCGCTGCCGCCGCCAACCGGGCGATCTCGTTGGCGAGCTGCCACAAGTTGCGGTCCTGCGCATCGCGAATCACCGGCACCATGAGCCCGGCCGGGGTCTGCGCAGCCATGCCCATGTGCACGGAACCATAGCGCGTCACCACGCCCGCCTCATCGTCGTAGTGCGCGTTGAGCATCGGAAACTTCGGGATCAGGCGACAGATCGCGGTGATCAGAAACGGCAGCATCGTCAGCTTGGGCCGTTCCCCGCGATGCGCATTCAACTGCGCGCGCGCTTCCTCCAGCGCGGTGAGATCGTATTCCTCGACATAGGCGAAGTGCGGAATGTTGCGCTTCGACGCGGCCATGTTCTCCGCGATCCGTCGCCTGAGGCCGATGACTCGAACCTGCTCGTCGCTGCCCTTGGTCCCGGCGGGCTGGAAGCCGCCCGAAGCGTTGTAAGCAAGGAAGGCATCGAGATCGCCGTGGCGCACGCGGCCATCCTCGGCGGGGCGGACTTCGCCCAGATCGATGCCAAGGTCCTTCGCGCGCTTGCGCACGGCGGGGCTGGCGAGGACTTTGCTGGCGCTTGCGGATGGCGAAGCGGGGGTGGGCGCTGGCGTCGGCGCGCGGGCTTCGACAGGCTCGGCCTGAGCGGGTTTGGGAGCGGGTGTAGGCGCGGGCGCCGCCTCGGTCCCAACATCCGCTCGCTCTGCGCTTGTCGAAGGGCCGTCACCATCGGATGACCCCTGCCCCGCCGCCTTTACGGCACGATCGACGTCGCCGGCATCGGGATTTTCCGCCTCGATCCGCTCCTCGACTTCTTCGGAAGCCGGCCCAGGCGCCCCGTGATCGTCGGCCACTTCGCCTTCGATCTCGATCACCACCAGTGGCGAGCCGATCGCGACGACATCGCCTTCCGCGCCGGCCACTTCGAGGACCTTGCCCGAAACCGGGCTTTCCATCTCGACCGTCGCCTTGTCGGTCATCATGTCTGCCAGGCGGCCGTCTTCCTCAACGGTATCGCCGACCTTGACGTGCCAGGCGACGATTTCGGCTTCGGCGATGCCTTCGCCGATATCGGGAAGGCGGAATGTGTAGCGTGCCATTGTCTTACTCGCTCATCAGCCGGTCGATCGCCTCGCCGATGCGGACGGGACCGGGGAAATAGGCCCACTCGAGACTGTGTGGATAGGGCGTGTCGAAGCCCGTCACTCGTTCCACCGGCGCCTCGAGGTGATAGAAGCAGCGCTCCTGCACGAGGCTGACAAGCTCGGCGCCAAAGCCGGACGTGCGAGTCGCCTCGTGAATGACCAAGCATTTGCCCGTTTTCTCCACAGACGTTTCGATCGCCTCGATGTCGAGCGGGACCAGCGTGCGCAGATCGATGATTTCGGCGTCGATGCCTTTGGCCGCGAGAACCGCCTCGGCCACGTGAACCATCGTGCCGTAGACCAGCACGGTCATCGCCGAGCCCTCGCGCACCATTCGCGCCTTGCCGAGCGGGATATGATAATACCCCTCGGGCACTTTGCCGCCGGGATGGGTCTTCCAGGTCTTCGAGGGCGCATCGTAGTCGCCGCCGAACGGGCCGTTGTAGATGCGCTTTGGCTCGAAGAAGATGACCGGATCATCATCCTCGATCGCCGCGATCAGCAGCCCTTTGGCATCGTGGGGTGTGGACGGAATGACCGTCTTCAAACCCGCGACATGCGTGAACAGCGCCTCGGGGCTCTGACTGTGCGTCTGCCCGCCGAAAATACCGCCACCGAAGGGCGAGCGAACCGTCAGCGGCGCCGTGAAGTCGCCCGCCGAACGGTAGCGCATCCGCGCGGCTTCCGAGATCAGCTGATCGAGCCCGGGATAGATGTAGTCGGCAAACTGGATCTCGGGGACCGGTCGCAAGCCGTACGCCGCCATACCGACCGCTGCGCCGATGATGCCGCATTCGTTGATCGGAGTATCGAAGACCCGATTCTTGCCGTACTTGTTCTGTAGACCGGCGGTCGCGCGGAACACGCCGCCGAAATATCCCACATCCTCGCCCATGACGATGACATCGGGATCGCGCGCCATCATCAGATCCAGCGCCTCGTTGATCGCCTCAATCATGTTGAGCGGGCGAGACGCCGCGTTGGCGAGCGAAAGGGCAGCCTCTTCGTCGCTCACTCGGAGAACTCCTTCCAGTTCGGCCATTTCGTGCGGCGTTCCCGGATCGCCTGCTCGGCCTGCTCCTCGAGATGCCAGGGCAAGTCCTCGAAGACATCCTCGAACATGGTGTGGAACGGGTGGTGCAGACCATGGCCGAGAATGCCGTTCTTTTCGGCTTCCTTGGTGGCTTTCTTGACCTGCTCGGCCAGTTCGAGATCCATCGCCGCGTGGCGCTCGTCATCCCACTCGCCGAGTGCGACGAGATGCGCTTTGAGCCGCGCCACCGGATCGCCGAGCGGCCATTCCTCCCGCTCTTGCGCGGAGCGGTAGGCGCTGGGATCGTCCGAGGTCGAATGTCCCTCGGCGCGATAAGTGAAGTGCTCGATCAGCGTCGGCCCGGCGTTGGCTCGAGCGCGATTCGCGGCCCATTGCATCGCGGCATAGACTGCCAGCGCGTCGTTTCCGTCGACCCGCAAGCCCGCGACGCCATAGCCGACGGCACGCGCGGCGAACGTCGCCCGCTCCGCCCCGGCAAAGCCCGAGAAGCTGGAAATCGCCCACTGGTTGTTGACCACGTTGAGCACGACCGGCGCGTTGTAGACGGCAGCGAAGGTCATCGCCGCGTGAAAATCGCCTTCCGCGCTAGAGCCTTCGCCGATGAAGCTGGTGGCAATCCGGGTATCGCCCTTGATCGCGCTGGCCATCGCCCAGCCCACAGCCTGCGGATACTGCGTCGCGAGATTGCCCGAGATCGAGAAGAACCCGTGGTCCTTCGCCGAATACATGATCGGCAACTGGCGACCCTTCAGCCGGTCGGCGCGATTCGAGTAGATCTGGTTGATCATCTCGACGAGCGGATAGCCGCGCGCGATCAGCACGCCTTGCTGACGATAACTGGGAAAGACCATGTCGTCGTCCGCCAGCGCGAAAGCGGACGCGACCGAGATCGCCTCTTCGCCCGTGCACTTCATGTAGAAGCTGGTCTTGCCCTGCCGCTGGCCGCGATACATCCGATCGTCGAATGCGCGAGTGAGCGCCATCACGCGCAGCATGCGCCGCAGCGTGTCCGGGTCCAGGCCTGGATCCCAGGCACCGACCGCCCGGTTCTCCTCATCGAGGACGCGAACGAGCCCGTCGCACAAGGGCCGGGTCTCGACCGGCGGGCAGGTTTCGTCGGGGCGGGAATGAGCACCCGCTTCGGGAATTTCGAGATGCGAATAATCGACAGCGTCGCCCGGTCGGTAGCGCGGCTCCGGCACGTAGAGCTCAAGGGGCGGCAGGTTGCCGCGCGGTTGGCCGACGCTCGCTGCGCGAGGCCCTGGGTCTGCGCCGTCAGGCTTGTCCGCCGTCATCCCTTGCCTCTCCTCAGACTCGCCCGCCATGTAGCATTGTTGCATGACTAGGATATAATATTACGTAAGCACGCAATGTCAATCAGACCGCGACAGGTGCCTTGATAGCGGACTGCGGCGCATAACCGACGACCGAAAAATCCTCGATTTCATAGCCGAATATCGTGTCGGGCCTGCGTTCTATGACAAGCCGCGCCTCGCCTTCCGGTTCCCGATCGAGCTGCGCTTCGACCAGATCGGCGTGGTTCAGGTAAAGGTGCACGTCGCCTCCCGTCCAAACCGCCTCGCCCGGTTCAAGGCCGCACTGCTGCGCCAGCATGCGCGTCAACAGGGCCAGCGACCACATATTGAATGCGAAGCCCAGCCCAAGATCGCAACTGCGCTGGTAGAGCAGTCCGGATAGACGGCCGTTCGAGACATGGAACTGGTAGGTCTTGTGACACGGCGGCAAGGCCATCGCGTCGAGCTCCGCAACGTTCCAGCCTTCGATGATGTGGCGCCGGCTGCCGGGATTGGTGCGCAGGCTCTCGACGACTTGCGAGACCTGATCGACGCCCTGGTCGCGACGGCGAAAGAGCCCGTCGCCGGCAGCCTCGTAGACCGGCCAGTCGACCCATTGCTTGCCGTATACCGGCCCCAGGTCGCCCCAGTCTGCTGCGAAATCTGCGTCTTCGACGATTCGGCGCGAGAACGCCGCGCGTTCGATGTCCTCCCCGGTCTCGCGGCGATAGCGATCGAGCGGCCAGTCGGTCCATATCTCGACGCCTTGAGCGCACAGCGGCCGAATGTTGGTGCTGCCCGTGAGAAACCACAGCAACTCGCGCGTGGCCGTCTTCCAGTACACCCGCTTGGTGGTGAGCAACGGCATCAGCCCGCCGGACAGATCGAACCGGATTGTCGCGCCGAACAGTGATCGCGTGCCGACCCCTGTGCGGTCGATCCGCTCATCCCCATCCTCCCAGATGCGCCGCATCAGATCGAGGTACTGCCATTCCCAATGTGGGCGCGACTCTGAACGACGACTGGCAAGCATTTCGTGCATGGGTGAAGGGTTAGCCACCCCGCCTGCCCCTGCCAAGCGCTGCGAGCGGAAGCAGCGAAGCCGACCAGTTACCTCCAACAGAAGCGGCCGCGCGTTCCGGTTCGGCAAATTGGCCGCTTGCAACGCAGTTTTCCCGCCTGATTTCGCCATCGCGCAGGAAAGCGCCATTGGCGGCTTGCCACCGCGCGCCTTGCTCTCTATAGGCCCGCTCCTGCCTCGCCCGTCCTCGGACGGCGCGACCGGTCGGGGAGTAGCTCAGCCTGGTAGAGCACTGTCTTCGGGAGGCAGGGGCCGGAGGTTCGAATCCTCTCTCCCCGACCAATTTTCGTCGTTTCCGACATTAAGCCGCAGAATTCCGCCGTTTTCCTTCAACCGAGGAAAATGGTCGGGAATCTTTTGCGCCGATTGTGCCACAAATTGTGCCACAGATTGTGCCCGCACTGTGTCCCGCCCTGCTCCTCGCAGCCAAGGTTCATATGGCATGGCTCTCTATCGTCGCGGCCCCGTCTTCTGGTGGAAATCCCGCCTGCGTTTCTCTTCTGTTCCATCCCATACTACAATTGTGAGGGTATCGCTGCGCACGGCGAGCCCTCAGCAGGCCCGATCGCGTGCAGCCGAACTCGATCTGGCAAAGGACGCGATGATGGAACAGATGCCTTTACTGAGGCGCAGCATGAAGGCGGACGACATGCCCGGCCTCTACAAGCAGGCCTTCGAGCGAGAGCTCGACCGGATCATCATGGCGCAGTTTCAGGAACCGGGCCGGGTCGATGATCATCTGGCTTTCAATCGCCACTACGCCCGCTACTTCTCGCTGCTGGCCACCGAACCGCAGCTCCTCGATGCGAGCATGGAAAGCCATCAGGAGCTTGTCGCGCGTGGTCTTGGCGAGAACGATGCGGATGCACTTGCCGCCATAGCAAGCCGTCACAGGCACCAGCGCGCGATTTCGCCTGGGCAACTCGCCGATGATCTGCGTGCTCAGGGTATCGAGCCGAGCGAGAAGAACCTTTCCGCATGTGCGCGGATTGCAGCTACGGCCTACAGAAACGCCAATATCGAAGCCTGCCAAGAGCTGGGATCGCCGTTGCCGGAAGGCGATGTCTGGCCGTTGCCGAAACATCTGGAACGGCTTGCTAATGCCGACGAATTGCCCGCTGTTTCCGCTCCAGTTCTGCCCGCGAATGAAGCCATGGAGGAGGCACCCGCAGCTGCAAGCGAATGTTCTCCGCCAGTCGTAGCTCCACCGCTTTCCGTCTACGCCAAGGAGTCGTTGCGGAAGAAGATCGAGGACGGGGCGTGGGACAAGGGACGCAAGCGCGATATCGAAGGTGCGGTCAGGATCTTCATCGCGGCGAACGGAGACATCCCCGTCAACGCCATTACCCAGAAGCACCTCATCGGCATGAAGGACCTCTTTCACCGTCTTCCTGTCGTTTATGGCCGGACGCGGAAAGATGAGAACAGAAAGGAAGTCAGGGAAACAATCGAGGAAGCGCTCGAACGCGGGGATGCCCTGCGAAGAAAATGGGATGAAGATCCGACCGCCGCCGATGCCGAAGGACTGCCTTACGTCGGCCTGTCGCTCGTCACGCAGCGCAAGCACATGACATGGATCAGTGCCCTCATGACGCACCTGGAGGGTCATGATCCAGATCTGGCTCCCAAGGGACTGAATTTCACCGCGGTTCGCAAGACCTTGGTCAATCCGAAGAAACAGGGCGAACGCCAGTCGGTCAAGAACAACCAGAAGCGGAACGCCGGGCGGCTGCCCTGGCACCCTGATGAATTGCGGAGAATGCTTGAGACTCCTGTCTGGTATGGATGCGCCGGTTTGTGGCAGCGGTTCGAACCGGGCGATGAAGTAATCCATGACGGCAGTTACTGGGTGCTGCCGCTGGTTATCTCCACGCTCGCGCGGTCCGACGAAATTGCAGGCCTGTCTGTCTCCGACGTTGTCCTCGATGATGAGGTTCCTCACCTCCACATCCGGGAAAACAGCCTGCGGCGCATCAAGACCGTCTCATCAACTCGAAGGGTTCCGATCGCGCGGAAACTGCTCGATCTGGGCTTCGGTGATTACGTGACAGCCATGAGGGAAGCCGGCCATCGCGCTCTCTTCCCCGAGTTCCTGCACCCGACGATGGATTCCGACAAGTGCTTCTACAAGGATCTTTTCGGCCCCTTGCGCAAACTGGTGTTCCCGAATGGCACTTCCAGAAAGCGTGGTCGCAAGGACGTCGACGTTCCGTCGGTTCGCACTCTAGGGTTCAATGTCCTGCGTGACAAAGAGGATGAGACCGGCCTCAAGATATTCAACAAGGCGCACCGGCAAGGCCTTGGCGGTCACGAGCCGAATGATACGGAAGGCAAACATTACGATGATGACTTCGAACCTGGGCAACTCGTCGAACTGGTTGAAGTGCTCGCCGAGTTGTTACCTGATATTCCAAGGCGACCGCTTAACCTCAGGCCGCGGGAATATCAGAAATTCGGCAAGCCCAGAGGTCGACCAAAGAAGCGACGATAGGTAAGGATGTGCGCGTCTGCTACGCGCCCTAATCCCAGTCATTACGGCCGAACCGGCGATTGCCCGAAAGTAGACGTAGCTATCGGTTGATTTGGCAGCGGGGTTTGGGACTCTCCTGCCGTTCCGGCGTGATTTGTCGAATGGCAGGTCCCGCTAGGGACCGACGCCCAGCCCTGCACCGATTGGCTATCAGTGAGCGACAGAGGCTGAGGAGCAGGTGGTGGAACTCCTGCTGTTCATTCTCCAGCTCCGCCTTCGTGCAGGTGTGACCCAACCGGACGCGTGAGATCGATCGTCATGAGGTTTTCCTAAACTGGCCGAATGGGATCGCTGCGGCGGTATGGAATCAGGTGAGGCGCGGACCAGCTGCTCTGATCATTTACTTCTTCCCTTCTGGTGAAAAAATTCGGAAACTGCCGCGCTCATTATGAATGACTTCCACGATCTCTCCCCTCTCGATTTCGAAGAACTCGTCCGCGACTTGCTGCAGGCCCATTGGTCGCGGAGGCTGGAGAGCTTTGGGCCCGGCAGGGATCAGGGCGTCGACGTAAGATACATGTCCGGACCGCAGCAGATCGTCGTGCAGGCGAAGCACTACGCCCGCAGCGGCCCGGCGGCTCTGGTGCGGGCGATGCGTCGTGAATGCCCCAAGGCGATCACTCTCTCGCCGAGCCGATACCTGTTGGCAACCTCCGTCTCTATGACGCCGGCGCTGAAGGCCAAGATCGTGGCGGCGATGCCGGAGGTGCCGCTGGCGGAGGTCGACATCCTAGGCCGCGAGGATCTCAACAATCTCCTCCGCCTCCATTCTGAGGTAGAGCAGCGCCATTTCAAGCTGTGGTTGGCGAGCTCGGCCGTGCTCGAGCGCATCATCCACAGCGGCGTCTATAACCGGACGGCGGCGGAGCTGGAGATCATCCGCGGCATGATACCGCGCTTTGTTCAGAATCAGAGCGTGGCCGACGCCGAGACGCTGCTGGCGGACACAGGGGCCTTGATCATCGCAGGCGCGCCGGGCGTCGGGAAGACCACGCTGGCTCAGATCCTGCTATGGCGCCATGCCGAGCAGGGTTGGCGGATCTTCGTCGTGGACGATATCGAGGAGGCAATGGCTGTCGCTAGCGAGGGCGAGAGGCGTCTGATCTTCTTCGACGACTTTCTCGGCCAAGTCGCCCTCTCCGCGGACCACGTCCGCGGCTTGGATGCGAGGCTGCCGCCCTTGCTGTCGCGAGTGGCGGCCCAGAAGGATCTCAGGTTCATCCTCACGACGCGCGATTACGTGCTTGCGCAGGCGAAGATGCTGTCGGCCCGCCTCGACGCGGCAAAGGGAGTCCGCAGCTACGTCCTAAATGTCGGCGCCTACACCCGCGAGGCGAAGGCGCGGATTCTCTACAACCACATCCACTTCTCAGGCCTGACCGAGACCCAGAAGGACGCCATTCTAGAAGACGGCTTCTATCTGGCCATGATCGACCACAAGAACTTCAATCCGCGCCTAATCGAGATGCTGACGCGGTCCGAATATCTCGCCTTGGACGAGCGGCCTACGCGCGAGCTGATCCAGCACGTCCTCGACAATCCGCACGAGCTCTGGGACCGGCCCTACAGGCAGCATATGTCTGAGGATGCACGAACGGTGCTTCTCGCGATGGCGATCAACGGCGCGTTCGTCGGAATCACTCTTTTAAAAGACAGTTTCGTGCGCGTCGCCACGGCGTTAGGCAACACTCTGCGCACCTCGGAGATCGAGGCTAGGTTCCGAGCCGCCTATCAGGAAATCGAGGGCTCCGCCCTCAGCCTTCTCAACAGTCTCGTCCACTTCACCAATCCTGGCCTCCGCGACTATCTTCGCGGCGTCATTCGGTCAGATCGCTTAATGCCGCTTATCGTCCCCTGCATCGAAACCGCCAACGAGCTCGGCGAGTGCTTCGAGATCTTTCGTGTCCATCGGGGCGACTGGGAGGGGTCAACGACGGTCTGGACCGCGGCACTCGACAGGGTTCGCGATGGCGGCAGGGTGCAGCGCTTAGCGTATTTGGAGCTCGCCCTCGACCTCTGCGACGAGTTCCGTGACCAAGGGCTGATCGACAGGATGCTCACGGCGCTGATGGGGATCGAGCAGGAGGGCGTCGACGAGGCGGAGGTCCGGGAGATCTGCTCGCTACTCGAGAGGTCCGCGATGACGCTCCTGCCGACCGAGGTGGAGGCTCGCGTCCGATCAGTCGCCACGGAGGCTGCCGCCACAATGCTCGAGGAGAAGGCGATGTGCCTGCCACTCGAGGACATCGAGAGCATGGACGAAGCGCTGTTCACCTACGGCAACGACCAAGAGCGGGCCGCGACCGCCGTCCAATCCGCCATGTGGACCTTCACGCGCAGCGTGGACTGCGACCTCGAGGCGATCACGACCCTCGACGACCTCGACGAGTTCGAGGGGAGCCTGCTCGCACTGTTGGAGAAGCGCGGATTCTCGTCCGACACAGTGAAGCGCGACATCCGATGGCGGCGGGAGGCGTTGGAGGAAAACGAGCCGCGGCACGATCCGGAGGAGGGATACAGGGGAGGCGGCGTCACGTCCCATCGCAATATGAGCGATGCGGAGATCCGGTCGATGTTCAATGGCCTGAAGGGCTGATACCCACACCGTCCTGTGCTAGTTTACGCATAGGAGGGCAAATGCTTACCCAGATAAAAAAGATCAAAGGCTTTGGAGTCTTCGACAACTATTCGGCGCCAGCTGGATTGCCGATCTTTGGGCGCTTCAATGTCATTTACGGGGAAAATGGCTCAGGAAAAACGACACTGTCTCGCCTACTGGCTTGCTTGCAGGCTGGGACGCATCCCGATCATCCAACGCTCGAGTTCAGTGTGGAGACGGAGTCCGGCCCGCTGACTCACGGCCAAAATTATCTACGCAAGGTGCGCGTCTTCAACAGCGACTTCGTCGACGCGAATATCGGGCGTTTCGACGGTCCGCTCCGCCACATTCTCATACTCGGCGAGGAGAATAAGGCGATCGCCGAGGAGCTGAAAGCGGAGATTGCAACGCGCGACGGACGTCTTGCGACCATACAGACCCAGAATGCAGCTCTCACGAAGCAAGAGGCCGAAAAGGGAAAAGTCTTCTCCAAAATCGCTCAAACGATTGGCGAGGCCACCAGTGGCTCGACACTTCGCACATATCGGAAGCCAGATGCTGAGGCCGCCTTTGCCAAGCTTACAGAGGATTCCAAATCGCTCAGCGATGAGGAGCTTGAGGCGCATCGAGCGACCGTTCACCAAGAGGAAATGTCGGCCGTCGGTGCGCTAACTCAACCCGCCATCCAACAGCCGGATGGCACTTCACCGGTTGGGGTGGTCGCCGCTGCTGGTGGGGCGGCCGAGCGAGCCGGCATACTGACAAACAGGACCGCGCAATCAGCCATTATTGAGAGGCTCGCGAGCAAACCCGCCGTTGCGGCCTGGGTAGAGGATGGAATCAAGCTCCATAAAGAACACGGTTCCCAGAGCTGTGAGTTTTGCCAGCAGACCTTGCCAGCAACCCGCTTGCAGGCCCTTGCGGAGCATTTCAGCACCGAAGATCAGAAGCTCAAAGAAGACATAGAAGCCGAGAGACTTTCTCTTGCTGGAATCCGGGAGGCGCTCGGCCGCTTCAAGCTGCCCGATCGCCTCGCGCTCTACTCTGAGCTCCGCGGGGACTACGACACCGCGATCGAAGCCATTGGCAAACAGACTAGCATGTTGATCGAAAAGCTCGACGAAATCGATGCAGCGCTGAAGGTCAAGTTAACCCAGCGCACAACCTCTTATGAGCCGACGATGGTGTCTGACACCGAGCGCCTAAAGGCGGCATTGCAGTCTGTCGCAGACATCCTGAAACGTCATGATGCAAAAACGCGCGCATTCGATGCTGAAAAGGCCAATGCTCGAAACGCGGTTGAAGCGCATTACCTCCTGACAATTAGGGATCAGGTGAAGGAGCAGAGCGACTCAATCGCAGCAGTGGAAGCAGAGATTCATCTGCTGACCAATGGCGGCAACGGCCTTCCAGACAAGCGAAGCCTTGCGGATCTGTCGCAGTCGATCATCGACAAACAGGCAAAGGTCTCAAATGAGCACGCGGGCGGAGCTGACCTCACCGAACATCTGAAGCAATTTCTGGGGCGCACCGATTTGCGCTTTGAATCCGGCGCGGATGGCTATCGCGTGCTCAGGCGTGGCAAGCCTGCCAAGCGCCTCAGCGAGGGAGAAAAGACCGCAATCGCGTTTCTCTATTTCCTGGTGCAGCTCAAAGATCAGGATTTTGATCTCGCCGAAGGCGTCGTCGTGATCGACGACCCGATCTCAAGTCTCGACGCCTCAGCGATCTATCAGGCTTTTTCATTTCTGAAGAATAGTGTTCAGGGGGTGAAGCAGCTTTTCATCCTCACTCACAATTTTGAGTTCCTACGGTTGCTCATCAACTGGGTGAGAAACATCCCCGGTCCCAAAACGGACAAAACCTACACAATGGTTCTCTGCACCGAGACGGCCGATGGCAGGTCTGCCCGTCTCGCTCCGCTCGACAAGCTGCTGATCGACCACGCTACGGAATATCACTACCTCTTCAAAGTTCTCTATACTTTTCAGTCCGACGGCACGATCCTGGGTTGCTATCATGTCCCCAATATCGCTCGGAAGGTTCTCGAGACCTTCCTCGATTTTCATGTGCCGTCCAGCAAGAGCCTCTATTTGAAGTTGGAGGAAACAGACTTCGACCCCCACAAAAAGACTGCGATTTATAAATTCGCGAATGATCTGTCCCATCACACAGGAAAGGGCTTCGATCCGGCCTTGGTGGCGGAAGCCCAGAAAAATACCGCCTACCTGTTGGACATGATCAAAGCCGTCGCGCCACTTCACTATGCAGGCCTAAAGAAGCTTTCCGAAGCGTGAGCGAATGGCCCCATTGCGCCCAAGTGTTTCGTTCAAACAAACTACCGCAAAGCCTGTCCGTCTATGGACGGTATGCAACATTTTCGAACCGATAACTGCCTGTCTGCTATCGGCCCAGTTTCTGCCTCCAACTAGCGCGCTAGCCGCCCCCGCGCCCCCACCTTTAAGAGTTATCGACAATAGGAAGGGACTTACGGAATTTACGCGGTGACAGATTGGTTTGGCCCGGTTGCTAAGTCAGCCCAATTCAGGCGCAGCGTGTCGCCCTTGGTTTTGGGGAGAGCTTTGCGATCGATCAGCCTGCCTTGAACCTCGAACTCTCCGTCAATCTTTACGATCAGCACCTTGCTGAAATTGCGCTTCAGGTTGAGTGTGATGGTGTCGTTGCTTTTGAACGGGGTGATGGTCTTTATCTCGACGAAATCGTCGCCGAGCTTTCCGTCCGACCCTTGCGCATAATTGCGGTGGAGTTTGATCCCGTGAGTGATGGCGCCGTATAGTTCACCCAGATCGCCGTAGAGCTGCAAATGGCTGCCGGTGAGATTGTGGTAATCCTCAGCCACTGCGAGCAGGTCTTGGAAGATGGGCACCAAATCGACATCGAAGTGAGGGAAGCGTGCTTCGAACTCCAAACGCTCCAGATGCGAGTTGATCTCGGACCAAGTGATCCATTCGCCATCGTCGTAGAAAGCGTTATCGTCGTTCCACATGTCAACCGAGCCGTGCATCATAATTCCGCACGATTAGGCTATGACTGGTAAATGCCTCCTTTCACGCGGACAAGAATTGCCACGGTCTCGACAGTGACCTTCGTTGTCAAAGAATGAATTTGGAGGGCTTCTCAATACCTCTGGTTCGAGTTTGCAAGATTGGGGCTTGTGATCAGCCAGACTGCGCAGCGCATTGTTCATGCAAGCGGAGGAGCGAGCCGCACGGGCGGGAGGACGACGATTTGATTTGCGTCGTCATATTTTATCAACCGTTGGGCGCAAGCCCCAAACGTAGCTCGTTCAATGAATCGACGGGCAGGATGACACAACACGACCATTGCCGCGTTGCCAAAACTGTCTTTGAGACTTGTAGCCTGCCCTCTTCCTAGCAGCCCTGCCCAACGTGCGGCTCACACCAGTCCGACGACCGACAACGACCCCTTGGGGTTCTACGCGCTTGATTCCAAAGCGAAAGGCGTCTCGAGGACCGATGCCTTTGAGGAGATATTTGCGAGCAGCGACGCTGTTGCGAACCGTCTCGATTTTGACTGCGCCAGCTGGTGCCTGGTCGTGATTTTCGGCGCGCTTGCGCGGCCCTGTCCCTTTGTGCTCAAGACTGGTGATCCAGCGCGGCACCAGATCTTTGAACTCAGCCACAAGCTGCTCCGGAACGTGGACCAGCCAATGCACATGGTTCTTTTCACGGGCGTATACGTAATGCGGCGCGATTGAGATACCCAACTGCTCGCAACGAGTCCTCAGCCAACGGCAGAAACGCTGATTTCTGAGCTCAGCGAAGTGGTCCTTGCCGGTTTTGGTAAGGTTCCACTGAATGGTCACCATCAAATTCAGCGCGACAGGTGCGCTCACATTGGATGGCGGGCACCCATTCCGAGACTGCCACCCTCCTTGGGGAAGCGCAAATCGGCATCCATGGTGAAGAGTTCTTGCAGCCGCCAAGCTGATAGCACTCGTCGTCTTCATTTTCGGCTGGGGCTGTGTCTGCATTGTGATCGTCTCGTCGAGTTTGTTCCTGCGGGTCTACATACGGCTAGAATGAGAACGGCGGTGCAAAATTAGACCACGGTAGCGGCGGCGAAGTGCTGCTGCGGGCGGCGTAAAAGTCGTCCACTTTTTCCCTTTCGCGATGGCGGCGAGGGGGATGAGGGATTTACACCGT
>NZ_WRPO01000031.1 GCF_009746585.1 Novosphingobium aquimarinum | reverse complement strand
TGACAATCCGGGTGTTGGCGACCCCCGCTCGGGCTACGCCCTCACGGCGCTCGCCAACACCCGGATCAAGTGGCCTGGTTTTACTCCGCCTAATGGACGACTTTTACTCCGCCGTTGACAGGCGCCCCGGGAGCGGCATGAGCGCATGACTACGAATGTCGGCGAACAGAACACGGCAGCAGGCGGCGCCTTCGCTCCCCTTCGCGAACCTGTTTTCCGCCGGATCTGGTCGGCGAGCGTACTGTCGAATTTCAGCCAGCTGTTTCTCGGCATCGGCGCGCAGTGGGAAATGACCAAGCTGACTGATTCCACCACCATGGTGGCGCTGGTCCAGACGGCCATGATGCTGCCGCTGATGCTCGTGACTCTGCCCGCGGGAGCGGTGGCGGACATGTTCGACCGTCGCAAGATCGCGATGATGGGGCTGGCTTTTTCCGCCCTCAATGCCGCGATCCTGGCGACGCTTGCGTTCATGGGGCTGACGACCCCGTGGGTCTTGCTGGGGTTCTGCGTGCTTATCGGTGCCGGGGTCGCGCTCTATGCGCCTTCCTGGCAAGCCTCCATTCCCGAGCAGGTTTCGCGCCCGCATTTGCCCGCGGCGGTCGCGTTGGGCACGATCAGCTACAATGTCGCGCGCAGCTTCGGCCCGGCGCTGGGCGGGTTGATCGTACTGGCCGCGGGCGCAAAGGCGGTCTTCGCCTTGACTTCGGTGCTTTACTCGCCGCTGTTCCTCGCGTTTCTGACATGGCGCCGCAAGCATGTGCCCTCGCGATTGCCGCCTGAGCGAGTGGATCGCGCGATCGTGGGCGGGCTGCGCTTCGCTGTGCATTCGCCGCCGATTCGCACCGCGTTGCTTCGCGTCCTCGGCTTCGGCCTGTCGACGGCAACGGCAAGCGCGCTCGCGCCGCTGGTCGCGAAGGATCTTCTGGACGGCAATGCGGCCACGTTCGGCATCCTGCTGGGCGCGCAAGGCGTGGGTGCCGTGATCGGAGCGCTGTTCGTGAGCAGGATCCGCGAGAAGATCGGGGTGGAGCGCGCCATCAAATTGTGCGCGATCGGCACGGGGCTGTCGCTGGTGGGCATCGGGTTCAGCGGCTCGCTGGGGGCCGCGTGTGCTGGCTTCTTCGTCGTCGGCGCGTGCAACATTCTGACCATCGCATTGCTCAACGTCAGCGTTCAGATGTCCGCGCCGCGCTGGGTGACGGCGCGCGCGCTTTCGCTGTTCTCCTCCGCGATCACGGCGGGCGTCGGGATCGGCGCGTGGCTGTGGGGTGAGTTTGCCGACGCCAACGGCGTTTCGGTCGCCTTCATCGCCTCGGGCTGCGCCGTAGGTGCGACCGCACTGCTGGGCTACCTGCTTCCGGTCGCGCAGGACAGGGAAGGCGAGAACGGCATGGTCCCGATCGGTAACGAGCCGGAAGTGGGATTGGAACTGACCCCGCGATCGGGTCCGATCGTCGTCGAAGTCGAATATGACGTCGATCCCCGGCAGGCCCGCGAATTTTACACGGTGATGATGGAAATGCAGCGCGTGCGCAAACGTATCGGCGGATTCGAATGGTCGCTCGCGCGCGACATCGCCGACCCCTCGCTCTGGACGGAGCGCTATCACTGCGCGACATGGGGCGATTATCTCCGAATGCGCGACCGCTACAGCCAGGAGGATTTTGCGGTCCAATCGGCTGCCGACGGCTTCAACCGGAGCGATGAGGGCCGCCGCGTTCGCCGACGGTTGGAGCGACCGTTCGGCTCGGTCCGTTGGAAGGCGGACACTCCGGACCCGCTGCAGGAAACGGTCAACTACATGGCGCCGTGACGCCGCCCATCAGGGGGCGACGACGCCCATGGGGCTCCCCCCTTGACCAATGTCATGCAACCTACGGAGGCGATCGCGCCATCCGGTGATGCGAAGATCGGCTCAAGAATTTGTCCAAATCTCCCGCAGGAGACCGAGTTCTTGCTCGCCGAATAGGGGAAAGTAGCCAGGCCAGCACGCGGATGCCATCGATCGACGCCAGGCCGGCCTGACTCTTTATAATTTTTCAGAGCGCGAAGTGTGGTTCCGCGAGCGTCGCGGCGTCCATGCTTCATGCTCGTCGACCTTCAAACCCTAACGACCCTACTCTGTTCGGCGCTGCTCGCATGACAGCGGCGAAAAGCGTGGCGATCCTGCTGGACCATTTCGGTCCGGGGGGCGTGGAGCGCGTGGCGTGCCACGTCGCCAACGGACTGGCTGCCAGCGGTTTCGCTGTCGAGATGGTAGTCCTGTGCGACGCGGGGCCGGTCCGGTCCTTGCTGGACCAAGCCGTTTCCGTCCATCAACTGGGCACCGCACGCGGCCTGGGGAGAGGGAGCCGGTTGCTCGCTGCCGTTCCGAGGCTGGCGCGTTACCTCAGGACCCGAAGACCGACGATCTTCCACTCGCCCGGCAACCACTGCCATCTGGCCGCCGCGGCGGCTGTCACCTTGGCTCGTTACGAAGGCGTCTTCCTGCCCAAGATCACCAATCCGATCCTGAAGGCGGGCATGGCGCCCTTGAAGAGGATGCTTCGGATCCAGGCCTATCACTTCATCTTTCGGCGCGCCGATCGCATCATCGTCCTGTCGAGATCCGGCATCGGCAAGATCGGCGAAATCCATCCGGCATTCGCCAGGAAGGCGCTATTTCTCAACAATCCCTACGTCAGTGACGAGATGATGGAGAACTTCGTCAGCCGCAAAGACTGTGGCGTGCCGCTTATCCTTTCCGTCGGGCGCTTGTCTTCGCAAAAGGATTACCCGACCTTGCTCGGGGCACTTGCGCTCCTGAGTTCGAGGCCTTGGCGATTGCGGATCTGCGGAGTGGGGCCGGATGAACACGCGCTTCGCGACCTTTGCGCTGAACTCGGGATCTCGGAAAGAGTAGAGTTCGCCGGCTTCGTGGAAGATGTCGTTCCGCACTATGCGGAAGCGACCGCGATGGTCCTTTCATCCCGCTGGGAAGATCTGCCAGCGACCTTGATCGAAGCCATGGCTTGCGGCTGCCCGGTGATCGCCACCGCGAGTTCGGATGCGGTGTGCGAACTGCTGGAAGAGGTCGGAGCACACCACCCCATTCCCGTCGGCAATGTCGCGAGCCTCAGTGCAGCGATCGAAAAGGCGCTTAACGCGCAGATTCTGCCCGTGGCCCGGTCGGCGGTCCACGCGTTCAGCGTCAGGCGTGCGGTCGCGGCCCATGCATCGCTTTGCGAAGGGACGACAAGACATCAGCTGCCCAATTCCCAAGGGGGCCTTCCGGATTTGCGCATCGCGAATTCCTAGCGCGGCAAGACGCACGGATGGCGGCGGCATCCGTCGGAAGGCGCATCAAGGCGAGCGATAGGGCTTCGCTCTCAACAGATTTTAAGTGGGGTATCTCGCTTGCCGGAAAGCGGCGCCTCTTCTCCAGAAGGGCGGCGCGCATTTGCCGGCGGAGGTTATGCGCTTCAAAACCCGTCTTTTGCTCACGCCTACGCGAGTTTGGATCTGAGTTGTCGGAAGAAAAATGGTGGACGCACTAGGGCTCGAACCTAGGACCCGCTGATTAAGAGTCCAGGGAAAACACTATAAATCAAGTACTTGACTGCATTCGTTCACATGGTTTCTCAACAATAATTCCCAGCAAATCCTTTGTTTGCTCAATGGGCCACAACACAAAAGTGGTCACATGTTTTTGACAAAATTCGACGGAGCGTGCCGCTGTTCAATGTCCGGAATGTCGGACTGACCGGAACGGCGGCTTATAAAGGGCGGCCCGCGGATAGCTGCCATTGAGGACTAGTCTCTCCGATGACCGCTTCGCGCCCTAATTTCGGCCCTTCGAGATGCGTCTGGCGCTTCCTTAAACCTGCCGTTCGCTATCCCCGACCTTACGTCGGAAAAGCGCATCAATGCCAATCGTAGCCAATTGCCTCAAGGCGGACATACTTGCCGAAGACCTTATAGGCCGAGTCTGAGACGAACTCGCGTTGACAAAGGTTTTCGTCGAACGACGGATTCGGTCGACAACTGCTATCTGCGCGTCCTGAAGCTCTATCCGGGTTTGGAAAATAGACCTAATTTGCTGTTAGTTCGGCGGAACGTCATACGAGTGCCGCGAGCCGTTCACGCAGCCAGCTTTGCGCGGGATGGTTGGTCGTGCGTTCGTGCCAGATACTGGCAATGGCAAATCCGGGTATGGGCAGCGGTGGTTCCAGCACTTGCACCCGGTCTGACCACCCGTCTGCGATCCGACGCGGAATTACCGCAATCATATCGGAACGTGAGACAATCTCCGGCACGATCAGGAAGCCCGACGTAGACAAAGCGACCGTGCGACGACGGCCGATCGCCTCAAGAGCCGAATCGGTCGGTCCGGCAAAGCCGCCGCCCTGAGGCGAAACGACGACGTGGTCCAGCGCGCAGAACAAGTCCAGATCAAGGGCATCGCGAACGTTTGGATGCCCCTGTCGCGCGATGACCACATACTCCTCCGTGCATAGTCGGCGCTGGCGCATAGCCGCCGGCGCGCTTTCAGGCATTGCCAGGGCTATATCCACCTCGCCACGCTCCAGCTGTGTCGTGAGCGCCGCCAAGTCGAGCGCCCGCCAGGCGATGCGGATCATCGGAGCCTCGGCCCGCAACGCGACCGAATAGCGTGCCAGCAGCACGTACTGGACGTAATCGCTCGCCGCGATCACCACGGTGGCACGCAAGGTCTGCGGATCGATCGGCGCCCCTTGCTCGATGACACGGCGGACACCCTCAAGCGCCTCATGCAATGGTTGCTGGAGCTCGACTGCGCGCTGGGTGAGGACCATCCCGCGCCGGCCCGGGATTAGGAGCGGATCGCCCAGCGCCTCACGGAGCCGCGCCAGCCGGGCCGACAAAGCGGGCTGGCTGAGGTTTAGCCGGCGCGCGGCGCGTGTGACATTGCGCTCCGCAAGCAGGGTCTCAAGCGTCACGAGGAGTCCGAGATCGAGGTTCCTGGTATCCATCGTTTTGATAGCAACACGTAAAACGTTCGATTTCAAGACGCGAAACGACCGCGTCATATTGGCCACGAGCGGTCTCACCCCGCAGCGCTTTAATCGAAGACACGGATACCAGTTCACCCATGAAAGCTATCCAGGCTCATCCGCACCAGGGGCTCAACGGTCTGACTCTGGTCGATCTCCCCGACCCCGGCGAACCCGGACCCGTCGCCATTCGCGTACGTGTGCATGCCACCTCTCTGAACTTCCACGATCTGGGTGTGGTGACCGGACGGATGCCGTGCGCCGATGGCCGCATCCCCATGGCCGATGGCGCCGGGGTGGTGGAGGCCGTGGGTTCAGAGGTCACGGAGTTCAAACCCGGTGACCATGTCGTATCTACCTTCTTTCCCACCTGGCTGGACGGTGAGGCCACCCTCTCGGACTTCGCCACCACACCTGGTGACGGAATCGACGGCTACGCCCGGGAGGTCGTGGTGGCCCCCGCCACGTCCTTCACACACGCGCCGGTCGGCTGGAGCCACGCTGCTTCCGCGACCCTGACCACGGCTGGCGTGACTGCCTGGCGGGCCTTGGTGGTCAACGGCGGCCTTGAGGCCGGTGACAGCGTGCTTGTGCTCGGCACAGGCGGCGTGTCGATCTTCGCGCTGCAGATCGCGCAGGCCATGGGAGCCACCGTGATCGCGACCTCCTCCTCCAACGAGAAGCTGGAGCGGCTTAGCACGATGGGCGCTGCGCACGTTATCAACTATCGCCAGGACGAGAACTGGGGCGACCGGGTGCTAGACCTGACGGGCGGTACGGGCGTGCACCATGTCGTGGAGGTAGGCGGCCCAGGCACGCTAGCGCAGTCGATCAGGGCCGCGCGCGTCGGCGGCCACATCGCGTTGATCGGCGTGTTGACCGGGAGGGCAGGCGACGTGCCGACCGCCATGCTCATGGCGCGGCAGCAGCGCCTCCAGGGCCTGATCGTCGGCAGCCGGCGGCATCAGATGGACCTGATCCGCAGCATCGACGCCATTCACGTTCACCCGTTGATCGACCGCTCCTTTCCGCTCGCCGAACTCGCGAACGCTTTTCGGTTCCAGGAATCCGGCGGCCATTTCGGCAAGATCGTCGTCGAATTCTAGCAGTCCCCAATCATCAGGAAGAGATCAACATGAAGGTTCTCATCGTTTACGCGCACCCCGAGCCCACTTCGCTGACAAAGCAATTGGTCGATGCGACCGCTGAGACGCTGTCCACAGCGGGACATACCGTGATGCATTCTGACCTCTACGGCATGAAGTGGAAGGCGGTGTACGACGCCGATGACTTTCCGAAGCGTGTGAACCCCGAACGATTGTCACTCATCGAGGAGGGGGGGCACGCTTACGCAAGCGGGAATCAATTGGCCGACGTGGCAGTCGAGCAGCAGAAGCTGCTCGCGGCAGATGCCGTGATCCTGCAGTTCCCGATGTGGTGGTACTCACCGCCCGCGATTGTGAAGAGCTGGATAGAGCGGGTCTTCGTCTGGGGTTTTGGCTTCGGCTATAAGGATGGCACCAACAATTACCGGTTTGGCGACGGCATCCTCAAGGGCAAGCGAGCGCTGATCAACGTGCAGACAGGCGGCGGGGCAGCCGACTATGGCCCGCGCGGTATCAACGGCCCGATCGAGCAACTGCTATTTCCGTTGACTCACGGCGCGCTGTTCTACGCCGGCATGGACGTGCTCCCGACGCACGCGGTCCATAGCACGATGCGCGTTTCTACGCAGGAGGAAGTGGAAGCGATCAAGGCAGCATGGCGCGAACGTCTCGCCGCGCTGTTCACCGACACGCCGATCCCTTTCCGGTCGCAGAACGGCGGCGATTTCCCCGATCGCCACACCATGGCCGATCACGTTGCGCCGGGTCAAACCGGCCTCGCCGCGCACTTTGCCGATCCGGGCGACGCATAACATAAAGAGCAACATCGATGCCGATCGGTCAGGGCTTCCCACGGCGGCGATCCCATCTCTTTCATCCACGCCCGTGCCCCACGCGCCCCGGCAAGGACCGTCGGGGGCGAGACGAGGAACAGCAAGGAACTAAGTACCATGATGAATGCCATAGATTGGCCGCAAGGTTATCTTCCCGGCGCCACTGATAATTTTGTCTCGAACGAAGTGATCCTCGCCGGGCTGACCGCCGCCGAAATTTGGACGTTCCTCACCGAACCTGCGCGCTGGCCAAGCTATTATGCCAACAGCGCTAATGTGCGCTTCCATAGCGGCGATGGCCCGGCGCTCGCGCTCGGCCGCCGCTTCTCTTTCGATACGTTCGGCTTCACGATCAACGCCGAGGTGGTGGAGTATGTCGCCCCGGCCCGCGACGTGCCCGGTCGGGTCGGCTGGCACGGTTGGGGCGGTGAGGGCGATGGCCGCCTGGACGTTCACCACGCCTGGTTGGTCGAGGACCTGGAGGGGAACCGTGTTCGCATCCTGACGCAGGAGACGCAGAACGGCGCGCCGGCCAAGGAGCTGGCGACGACCTGGCCGAACCCCATGCTTAACGGCCACCAGGAATGGCTTGACGGGCTGACAGCCGCCGCTCGCGGCGCAAGCGGCGACGGCAGCTAGAGGTCGAAGGGCAACGACGGCATCTATTCGAAAATCCCCAGTGCAAGCTCGGGCAGCCCGCGGCTCATAACCGCGCTGGATAGGCATCACCCACTACCATTCAGGAGAACATAATGTCTGACCTAGGCAACACTTTCATGCGTCGATTCGTGCAGTTCATCAACACTGCCGATGAAAAGCTTGGCGAGGAACTCATCGCGCCGAATGCGGAGTTTTACGTTCCTTATCAAAGCGAACCGCTCGTAGGGCCATCGGGATGGCTCGCAGCCGTCGAGGTGATGCGCGGAGGCTTCCCGGACGTCCAGTGGACGCTCGAGGAGTTGGTCGTCGAGGGTGAGAAGATCGCCGCGCGATACACGATGCGTGGCACACACGAAGGCACCTTCTTCGGAGTACCGGCGACCGGAAGGCAGATCGCGGTCCAAACCATGAACTTCTATGACATGGCCAACGGGAAGATCGTCGGCGAGCGCGGTCAGCCCGATCTGCTCGGGTTGATGCAGCAGATCGGTGCCGTGCCAGAGCCTAGCTAATCGCAATGGCAGACTCGCCAGATTGGCGGCTCGCATTCCAACAAAGCGAGTATAATGGTCACCCACAAGACCCCGTCTTCGTTCTACGACGGATCGAGGCGGGGCGCACCTCTGATCCCAGTTTCGTGCCCGGGACGGTTTATCGATCACTCCATTCCGCTGGCCGAAGTCGCAGGTGCCTTCCGAGGCCAGGCGTGTGGCGGCCATTTCGGCAAGATTGTCGGCGAACACCAACAACCTACTTACTCTCGAGAAGAGAACATCATGAAAATTCTCGTTGTTTACGCGCACCCCGAGCCTACCTCGCTGACACGGCAGTTGGTCGATGTGACTGACGAAACGTTATCGGCAGTGGGACACACCGTCATCCATTCGGACCTCTACGGCATGAAGTGGAAGGCGGTATATGACTGCGATGACTTTCCGGTGCGTGATAACCCCGAACGACTTTCTTTCATCATGGAATCGGGCCATGCTTATGCAAGCGGGCATCAAACGCCCGACGTGATCGCCGAACAGAACAAGCTGCTCGAAGCCGATGCTGTGATCTTGCAATTCCCGCTGTGGTGGTACGGCTTGCCCGCGATCCTGAAAGGCTGGATAGACCGGGTCTATGCCTTCGGTTTTGCCTACGGCTATCAGAATGGCTCGAACCAGTTCCGCTTTGGCGATGGCATCCTCAAGGGCAAGCGAGCGCTGGTCAACGTACAGGCGGGCGGCCCTGCGGCCGACTATGGTCCGCGGGGTATCAACGGGCCGATCGAGCAACTGCTGTTCCCGCTGACCCATGGAGCGCTTTTTTACCCCGGAATGGACGTGCTCCCTACGCACGCGGTCTATGGCGCGGGTCACGTTTCCACGGCAGAGGAAGTAGAGGCGATCAAGGCGGCATGGCGTGAGCGTCTCGACGCACTGTTTACCGATACGCCCATACCCTTCCGGCCGCAAAATGGCGGCGACTTTCCCGATCGCCACACCATGGCCGACCACGTCGCGCCGGGCCAGACAGGCTTGGTTGCGCACATTGCCGATCCGGCCGCCACATAGAGAGTAACGCTGGTATCGGCCGGGTGGTCAATCCAGATCGCCGGACTTTCAGAGCTTGAGGAGACGAAAATGGATGTATCATTTACCCGGCTCGGGCAGATAGGCTCGGGCATGACCGACAATCTCGTTGCGGCCGGTCATCAGGTCACCGTCTGGAACCGGGACCGGGCCAAGGCTGAGCCGTTCGCCACGCGGGGTGCGAAGGTCGCCACCGACCTCGCTTCGGCCGAACGGGCTGGCACCGTCGTTACGATGCTGGCCGACGACGCGGCGGTCGAGACGGTCGTGTTCGGGGACGGCGGACTGCTCGCGGCAGGCCCCGAACTGCCCCACATCTCGTGCAGCACGGTCAGCGTGGACCTTGCCGCCAGACTGGCGACGGAGCACGCCGCAGTCGAGGGGATCCCCGAGGGACCGGGCAATTCCCTTGGTGCTGTCAGCGCGACAACATCTCGTTACCAAACCAGCAAACGTGGGATAACGATCCGCCCGATCACCCCTGCCAGCAAAACCGGCAAGACGTGCCAGATGGCAAGATGGCCGAGCGTGTCGATGGGACAGGACAGGCCATATGCGGCGCTGCCCAGCGCGCCGGCAGCGAGGCCAGCGAACAAACCGGCTCTGGCGGGATTGGCCGGGGCGCCGCGCCGCAGCCAGAAGACGAGGCCGCTTGCAGTGATGGAGGCGAAAGCGGTGGCGCTCAAGGTGCATTCCAATCCGTGAGAATCGTTCATCGCCTGGACGCCGAGGCCGCGGGCGAAAAGCGTTCCAACTGCTACTACGGGGAAGATCGCGAGCATGGCCAGCGACCAGTACGCCCCGTCGTACCGGTTCCCGACGCCGGGGTTCGCCATGCGCACAACATCGGTCGCGCAGGCGAAACCGGACATCGCCAGCAAGCCGTTGGCCAGATAGTAAAAGATGGTGGCTGTACCTGCTGCGGGGCCGTCCCAGACGCCCGCTATTCCCGCTACCGCTGCAATGCTGAGGCCCGCCGCGGCGATAACCACCGCCAGACCCCGTGACATGGTCATCGGCGCAACGGGGCGCAATTCGCCCGCCAGTTCGCTGATGAGGTGTTCGTTCGAACGCATTTTTCTAATCTGCCTTTTCGACAAGCGTTGAAAGCTTCTTCAGGCCGCGGTGAATATGGACTTTGACGGCGCTCTCGCTCTGACCCGTCGCCGAGGCGACATCGCGGATGGATTGCCCCTCGATCTTGACCCGCTCGATGGCGACGACCTGGGCCGGGCTCAGGCTGCCGAATAACCGCTCGAGACTTATCCGGGCCATGACGGCTTCATCGCCGGACTTCTCGATGGCGCTGTCGTCGAACAGCTCCTCGGTATGGTCACGGTAATGGCTGCGCAGATAGTCGATCCAGCGATAGCGTGCGATAGCCGCCAGCCAGGGGAGGAAGGGGCGCGCGGGGTCATAACTCGCGCGCTTGCGATGAACAGCCATCAGAACTTCCTGGACAAGATCATCGACGAGGCCGGGCGCGATCCTTCCGGAAAAATACCGGGTGAGCCATTTGTTGCATTCGGAAAGGAGTACGGCATAGGATTTACGGTCTCCTGCCTGCGCCTTGATCATCAGGCGCGAAAGTGTCGCTTCGTCGGCTTTCATGCGCCCCCCTCCCTCTGATCGATCCACCGCGGTATGCGATCAGCACGGCCGCTTACGATAGCAGGGTCCCTCCCGAACCGAAGCAAAGAAGAACCTTGCGCGAATTCGAGTGGATCGTGGCGAAAACCCCGATCCATTCCCAGGGCGTGATGGCGGTTCAATCCCCTCTGCATGATGCACTTTGCCCCATTGCGCCTCCCGCTTCTCAGCGCTTGACCGGTACGACTGAACCCGTGCCCTTGGGCGTTTCGATCTTTTCGCACGAACCCCTGGCAACACCGTAGCATTTTTCCCGGGATGCCTTCTGCGCAGGCCAGCGGCGCGCCTGCCGTGCGCCCACAAGCCCCTGCCCGGCAAGCGATCCTGATTGAAGCGATCGAGCCTGTCGCCCGCCATCCGGAGATCGGTGCCCAGGCAGTGCTCAGCGCGAGTTGCAGCGTTGGCACCAGCATGAACCCGCCGACCAGCACAAGCGACGTCCCGCCAGCATCCGGGCGATATGCTCGTCGATCCCCAATGCGAAGCCAAAGCTCAGGAGGGATTTGCAGTGCCCGGTTCGATGCAAATCTGGCGGGCCGGATAATCAAACGAAATCGTCCCTGCGCTCCAGAGAGGAACGCCGAGCGTACCGTCGAACAGACCGGCTTCGAAAGCAGGAATCTGGGAGGTGAGCTGGGTGCGCAAATCGTCGAAGACGAGCCCGCCGATGCGCAGCTCGGGAGCTTGCGCAACCGTACCCTGGACGGCCCCGCCTACGCCATGTCCGACTTTCTCCGATTTTCCTGCGGCAAGGAATGCTTGCCCCGCGCTCGTACGAAGGAAAGGCCCGCCGAGATTCAAGGCTCCGCCGCGACTTCCGAGATCGACCATAACCTTCAGATCGACGGGTGCGGTTTCCTGCGTTGTCATGAGCTTGATCTTCACCACGGGAACATTGTGAACGAGTTCGAACGGGATGGGGTGCGCGCAACCAGACAAACTGCCACTGGCAGCAAAAGTGATTTCGCGTGCTCGATAGTCGACGCGGACAGCGCCTTGTTCCAGAACCGGTGCGCCTACAACCAGATCGATAGGGAAGCCGGCCGACGAAGTCAGGTGACCCAGATCGATTGCGTATGCCGGGACATCCTCAAGACGGATTGGCCCGAAACGGAAATCTCCGATGGTGATGTTTGAAAGCGCCTTGGCTTCGGTGCCGCCGCCCAGGGCCTCGCCTGCTTCCCCCTGTTCGACGAGAGCGATCTTTCGGCTTACGCTCCGATCGACGAGGATCGCTCCGCTTCCACTATCCAGCACGCCCGTAATCGTTTTCCCGTTCACAACGACTGGCATGGTCACGAGATTATCCCGCAGTTCGAACGGGAACGATACGGGCGCATTCTCATCGCCAGAGAGCTTTGCCACGCTCCCATCGGTCGGCGTTGCGGCGGCGCGGATCCTATCGGAGGCTTGCGCCTCAGCCCTGTCCGTCGCCTCGATTGTCGCACATCCCGGAATGGACGCCATCAGGCCAAGCGCAGCGAAGTAGGGCGAGGATCGGCGAACGATGGCCCCTGATCGAGCGGGGGGTAGGCAAGTTACAGAAATCACATATACTTCCTTGATAGTTCTATAGATCGCGCCAGTCCAAGCGGGGCGGACCGGGTCAACGGGCGAATGGCGCCTCGGCCGACCAAAACTCCTGCTGAAGACTGGGGCCCGCGCCGGCAAATTCTCACCGGGCTCGATCGCAGCTTTTGGCTCGGCTTTACGACGCGATCCCTCACATAACGGCATCACCGACCGCGCGCGCGGTCAGTGATGCCGAAGATTGTTTTCGAACCTTGTTCGTCTCAACAAGCCATTCGGTTACAGGACCTATCCGATTTATTTCGGTATTCAGATATCGACGGCATCGGATTCGTCTCGTGGGCCGACCGAAAGAAACCCGGCAGCCAAGCAGGTAGAGGGTTATCTGGGTTAGCGCGATTACGACTACAGTTGGGCTGAAGAAGGCTCCCGGAAATTACACGCATCACCCAAACACAGAAATTTTCCGGCGCAGTGTAACCGCAAGAGCCCCACCACCGAAAAGTATCTGTGATGAGATACTTTTCCTCTGGCTCGCTAAACATCCATCTGGCACTCGCATCCGCGAGGCAGTCATGACCGGTTCTGTCCGATGGGAGGACGATGTACGGTCGCCTAAAGGCGGGGACCTTGTCCGCAGACACCGGCTGTCGACGCGGATCTGGCACTGGACCAATGCTGTCGCGCTGCTGGTCCTGCTGATGAGCGGCTTGATGATCTTCAATGCGCATCCACGCCTCTATTGGGGCGAGTACGGTGCAAATCCCGATCCGGCGTGGCTTGAAATCGGATCGCGTGGCGACCAGGGCTTTCTGCGCGTCGGCAAGGTGGAAGTCCCAACGACAGGCGTGCTGGGGCGCTGGCGAGATGCAAATGGCGTAACAAGGTCGCGTGCCTTTGGCGTAACAAGGTCGCGTGCCTTTCCGCACTGGGCGACCATCCCGTCGCACTACAGCCTCGCCGACGGACGTCTATGGCATCTCGCTTTCGCCTGGATACTGGCGCTTTCACTGGCGCTCTACATGCTCTGGTCGCTGGTCAACGGACATGTTGGGCGCGACCTGCACGTGCGCCGCGAGCAATGGTCACCGCGCCATATCTGGCACGACCTGAAGGACCACGCGCGCCTGCGTTTCCCGACAGGGGCGGCGGCACTGGACTACAACGTTCTTCAGAAACTCAGCTACGTCACGGTGATTTTCGTGCTGCTGCCGCTGATGATCGCCACCGGCCTCACCATGTCGCCCAATCTCAACGCCGGGTTGCGATGGCTGCTCGATCTGTTCGGGGGGCGCCAGTCGGCGCGTTCGATACATTTCATCTGTGCCGGCGGTTTGGTGGCATTTTTCATCGTGCATATCGCAATGGTATTCGCCGCTGGACCGATCCGGGAAATCCGCTCGATCGTGACAGGCTGGTACCGCCTGCCGGAAGATCGCGCGCAGGAGAGCGACGCACCATGACCGATCTTGTCATTCCGCGGCGCAGGTTCATCGGCGGGTTTGCCACCGCCGTTGGCGGGGCGGCCCTGTCGGGCTGCGATGTGTTAAACGACAACGAGACCTTTCGCGAGACGCTCAGACTCGGTGAAACGTTGCATCACACGGCCCAGCGCCTGGTAACCGACAGGAACGCACTCGCCGCCGAATACGCGCCGAGCCAGATGTCGCCTGTCTTTCGCAGCAACGGCAACGTGATGCCGGAATCGGCGTCCTATCAGGCGCATCTGGCCGATGGTTTTGCAAACTGGGCGCTCCAGGTCGACGGGCTGGTCGGCAACCCTCTGCGTATCACGTTGGCCCAATTGCAGGCTCTGCCCGCGCGGTCGCAGATCACCCGGCACGACTGTGTCGAGGGCTGGAGCGCAATCGGCAAATGGTCAGGTCCGCAGCTGTCGACCATCCTGCGGCAGGCCGGACTGTCCAGCCGGGCGCGGTATATCGTGTTCCACTGTGCCGACAGTTTCGCCTCCAGACCCTATTACGAATCCATCGACCTGATCGAAGCCTTTCACCCGCAGACCATCCTCGCTCTGCGCATGAACGACCAGCCCCTGCCCACCGCACACGGTGCCCCGGCCCGGCTGCGCGTGGAACGGCAACTCGGATACAAGCAGGCCAAGTTCGTAATGCGGCTCGAAGCACGCGACCGGATCGACAATCTGCACGGCGGCCGAGGCGGCTACTGGGAAGATAGCGCCGGATACGAATGGTACGCGGGGATTTGAAAATGCGAAATGCGATTGTGGCTCTACTTGCGACGCTGGGTATGATGTCCTGCGGGTCCTCCGTCGAGACGGCGGACAATGCGGCGTCGAAGACGCGCGCGGCCAAGCCGAGGGGCGGCCTGGCGGTGGTTGAACTTTTCCAGAGCCAGGGGTGTTCCTCATGCCCGCCAGCGAACAGAAATGTGAACGCGATTGCCGGGCGCTCCGATATCCTCGCGCTGAGTTTCGCCGTGACCTACTGGGACCAGCTCGGCTGGAAGGACACTTTCGCCAAAGCGGAATTCACCCGGCGGCAGCGCAATTATGCGCGTCGGGTCAACGGTTTCGACGTCGCTACGCCGCAGGTGATGGTAAACGGGCGATACGGGCTCGTGGGAAGCCGGGAAAGCCAGCTCGCTGCCGTAATTGCCAAGGCAGGGACGCTGCCCCCGGGACCGCAAATCAGCCGAAACGGAAACATCCTCGTTGTCGGTGCAGGCCGGGCGACCCAACCGGCCAGCATCCTCTATGTGGTCTATGATCCACGCTCGATCGAGGTGCCGATTTCGGCAGGCGAAAACACCGGCCGCACGCTGCCGCATCGCAACATCGTGCGCGGACTCTACGATCTCGGCGAATGGAACGGCGCGCGCCGACAGGTCGAGCTGCCCGCCATCAAAGATGCCAGCTATCGTTCGGCGGTACTTCTGCAGAAAGGCGACGGCGGCCCGCTGATCGCCGCGCGCAAGCTTTGACGCACCCACGTTCGGGCTCTTCCGGTACTTTAGCAACGCGCGCCTGCAACGATCCGGTTTTCTGCGACGAATGAATTCGCCACGCAATGGCGGCGCAACGAAGAGAGGTCATTATGACATTCGCAGATCCGCCCACAACACGCACCGCACAGGTGGCCGTCCCTTCCGGCGCGGAGGCAGTGAAACCATGCGGCGGATAGTTCCGGTTTACGAAAACACCGTGGCGATCCTTTCCGGGCGTGTCGCGGAAAGGATCGCCCTGCTGGCCACGCGAACGGCTCTGGCCCGTATCTTCTGACGCTTTGGAAGATCCAAGGTCGCCGACGGATCGTTTGTCGGGATCAGCGATGCGAACCGGTACCTGTTCGAATACGAATATGGGCGTCCCTCTGCCGCCCGAGATCGCGGCCGTGCTCTCGACTTAAGCCGACACTTCCTGCCGATCCTGCTAATCGTAGGGCTCAGTACGCGGTTCGCAACGCTGGGCCTGCTGGGCAGACCATGCTCATTCAGATATTCGTGTTTTCCGACGCCTGGTGGAGCGTACACCTGCTGTGGACTGCGCTGGCGGCGATCCTCATTTCGCGTGGTGGCGGACTGTTCGCGCTCGACGCGGCCATCGCAAGGGGTTCTTCGGCACTTCGCGCAGCCCGCAGCCGGTGGTGCAACCGAGTTAGAAAAGCCGGTCCGCCGCCATCTCACGAGCCAGGAGATGGCGGCGGCTCGGTGGAAGCGAGATCTACCGTGCCCGCGGCCTGCGCGCGATGGAGCGGTCATGGCCATCGACCGCAATGGCTAGGCAGGCGGCCAGCAGTCCCGCATCCTTGAGCAGGAACTGCCCCGTCGATCCCAGGAACGGGATGCCATACCCTTCCTGCCAAAACGCGGGCGCGCCCGGCGCGAAGCTCAGCGTCACGCAAAAGGTGAAGACCCCCATCGCGCCGCCGACCAGCCCTGCCCGGGAATGGAAGGCGCCGGCTGCGATCAGTGCCCCCGTCAGCAGTTCGATGCAGCCGATGATGGCGCTGGCACCTGCGTCGCCCCAGATCGGATACATCCATGCGAATAGCGGGTGCTTGCCCGCGATCCCTGCAACGCCCTGCGCCTCGTAAGCCGCGAATTTCGCAGTGCCGAAAAAGGCAAAAATGATCACCATAGACCAGCGCAAGGCGCCTATCACGACCGGGTGGGTGAGGGTGTTTCGTTCTGTCATCAACATTCTCCTGATTGGCATAGTTCGCCGTCAGGCCGCCGAAGGTTACGCGCTAAAAATCCCTTTGGTGTCGCCCACCGATCCGAAGACGAAGCTCAAACGGCAACTTTTCGCTTATTCTCACCCGAAAGCGGACAGTCAGCAAACGGCCAGTTGCTGTTGTCGGCAAACTGCTGAACGAATGGCTGCTATCGATGAAAGAGTTCGAGACCAGGAATGGCGGCTGTTTCGGCGGGTCCGGCCACGGCGCCCGCCTTCCGCGTTGTGACTGCTCGCGACCAAAAGGCGCCTTTAGCCGATTAGGTTTTGAACGGCAGGTTCCGCCAAAACCAGCCGTTCGAGCAGCCCCAAGCCATCTGGCAGCAATACGCCAAAGTCGGTTATTCCGAAGCTGATTGCGTAATCCCGAAAGCGGTCGTTCGTTTGGAGGGACCACACTGGCTGCTTCGTGCCCAAGCCAACGCCGTTTTTCTTTCGCATGCGCATTTGCAGAGGCGATAGTCATTACGCCGCTCTCAATGGACAAAATAGGAGACATGCGACACGCCAGCGTTGTTGTTCGGTGCCATCCAGGCCCTGAGTTCGACTTCATATAGCCCTGGCTTAGCTGCCTTGATTGCGGTCCCGAACGTCGCCGACTTTGGATCGAATGTCAGCTTGCGACGCTCGACGGGACCACCGTTCACGGACACGTACGCCTCGACGTCGGTATCGCTCACGCGCCAGGGCCCGGTCTCCGATATACCGCACCCGCACATCATCGTGACGCCAGCACGGAGCGGGACGATGTCGCCGACCTTGAACGCGTGATAGGCGAGCGGGCTCGCGACATCGACGATCAGTCCGGGCATTTCGAGCAGCCACCCGTCACCCGCTGTCAGATCGTGGCCGGGCAGGATCCACTGCGTACTGGTTACAGTCGTTTCGGCCTGCGGCTGGCTGAGCGGACCGGTGGCGGTCACCGTGACACGCCGCGCGCGATCCAAGTCGAGTGTCGTGCGGAATACGGCAGAATCGGGCGTCGACATCACGCCGCCATTGTCCTTGCCCTTGCTGAGGATCCGCTGCGTGTCCCCGGTCGTGCCCGAGGTGAAGCTCCGTGCGAGGACGTTTCCGGTGTCGGCATCGGTCATCGTCACGCGGACCGGCGTCCGATATCCACCCAGGAACTTTGCCCCGCGCGCGACGACGCGCACCTCGATCGTCGTCGGCTCCGCCTGAGCGGCAGAGGCAAGTCCGAGCAGCGTCAACAGAACGCCTGTGCGGAAACACGATCGAATATTCATCGAAACCATCCTCTTTCCGGGATTGAGGGGATAATCAGTTTGCGGAAGTGGAGGCGACGAGTTCGTCGAGCTTGGCTCTCGTGCCCGCGATGTTCGGGTCAAGCGAGAGAGCCTGCCCATAGCTTTTACGGGCTGCAGTCGTCAGGCCCGCCGCGCGGTAGGCATCGCCGAGACTGTCGTGCGCGTTGGCGGAATGGGGAAACTCGGTCACGTTCCATGCAAAAGGCGTTAGCGCCGCCTGGGCGTCGAGAATGTTCAATGCGTCGTAGCCGACACGGTTGACGATTGCCTGCATGGCTTGGAGCGGCACCGCCGCTCGAACCTCGCGCACGGCCTCGACCCAATGATCCGACGCCAGCCCGCGGAACAGCGTCTCCTCCTGCGCCTCAGAGGGTCGCGCCGCCCCCGGCATGACATGATCTGCAAGCAGCGTTACGAGCCGGTGCCGGTCGAACGTGGTGCGTCCGCCATTGTCGAGATACATGACCGTGGCGCAGTCGGTCGGATTATGGGTTCGGAAGAAGTGCCGCCAGACCAGGCGGACGTCGCCGCCGTGGCCAACGATCGTGACACCGTCATGCTCGAAATATTCCCATCCGTGGGTGTGCCATGCGGACGTGCCGTTATTGGTCTCGAACGGTGCCCATGAAGCCCGCAGCCGATCGAGGGGTACGAGGTCGCCCCGGTGCAGCGCCTGGCTCCAACGGATCATGTCGCTGAGAGTCGTGAAAACCCCTGTGGAACCGTATGTATATTCGGGCCAGGAGGGGATCGTGTAACGGGGCGGCGGACCATCCCGCTTTGGCAGCGGGCGGTAGCTCGTCACCAGATTGGGAAGCGTCACCGTACCCCCCGGATAGCCGGTATGGTAACCCGATTGTGCCATGCCTGCAGCTCGAAACTGGCTCGAAGCGAGGACTTGAACTTTGCGACCGGTCGCCCGCTCCACCGCCTCGCGTGCGAGTAGCATGTTGGTCTGGACATAGTCGTTTCGTGTGCCTGCGGCGAAGCGCAGCGGCAGATTGGCGATTTCGGCAAATGCCAGATCTTCGGTGGGGGCGACAAAATCGGGTATGTAGTCGGGTAAGCCCGACACATGCGCGAGTGCTTGCTCGAACGTGATCCGAGCCCATGCGTCCGGGAGATCGGGACGAATTTCCCCAATCGTCATCGTGAAGTCAAGCTGGCCGTGTTCCGCCGCCTTTAGAAGCTCCACGATCAGGAACAGTTTGGAAATGGAGAACAAGGGGTAGATCGAGGCCTCGCTGATCGGCGTTCGCGCCTCGCGATCGGCCAGTCCAGCATGACGTGAATAGACAAGCGCGCCGCGCCGCAGCACCGCGACCGAATAACCGACCGTTCCATAGGCCGAGGCCGTGGCGTCGAGTAGCGCATCCATCTTGCTCCCAGGCGTCGCAGCGTCACTCGCCGTCGGAAGCGTAAAGGCCGAGGTAGCGATACCCGCCAGAGCGAGGCGAAGAATCCCTCGGCGATCGGTCGTGCAGGCGATATGCTGGTCGGTCACGGGGCAATTCCTATCAAGCGATGCGAGGCGTCATCGACCTAAGCAAAGCGATCGGCAGCGACCAAATGACAACTTGTGACTGGCCCTGACATTTGTCGACAGGGATGGGTTGAGCGGTCTAAACTCCCTCCGGCGAGTATGAGACCCTACGGGTTCGTTCGATGACGATCAGCTCGAACGAATTGAGGGAAGAGAAATGATTGCTTTCGACGATTTTCGGCTGAACTTGGTTTCATTCCAGATTTTTCGCGGGGACGAGAAGCTCGAGGCGCCCCCGCAGATCATCGAGGTTCTGGCCTATCTGATCGAGAATCACGACAGGACAGTGAGCCGACAGGAGTTGCTCGATCGGTTTTGGGCGCGCGCTGGCACGGGCGGCGACGCCGCGCTCAACACATGCATCAGACGCATCCGGGCTCTGCTGGACGATGATGTGACGACCCCGCGTTACGTCCAGACGCGGCCGCGCGCCGGCTACCGGTTCATTGGTACCATAGCGGAGGCGGAAATGGAGGCAGCTGCGCCGAAGCGAGGCCGACGTCTCTCACGGCAAGTCCTCGGTTTTGGCGCTCTGGCCGCTCTTGCCATAGGAGGAGCAACATGGGCGCACGTCAGCGCGTCCGATTCACATCATCGCATTGCTATAGAGCCGGTCAAAGGCATGTGCGAATATGTACTATATCCGCACTTCAATGTGGGTTTGCGCGAGAGCTTCGTCGCGCAGGCAACACAGATTCTGCCGGCCGACTACCAGATAGTGACTTCCGGTGAGAAGGCGGACCTGCACGCCCGGGTCAGCGTTCGCCAGACGACGCAGCGCACGGTCGTCACGGTGACGCTGCGCCAGGCCAGTGATGGTCGCATACTTTGGTCGAGAGAGTTCGCCGCGCCCACCGACAACAACGACTATGTTCCGCTGCAGCAGAAGCTCGCCAGGGAAATGGCGGTCTCGCTGGAACGCGCACTTCATCAACGAAGCTGATATCTGGCTTGGGGCTTCGCTTATCTCATTTGGCAGGAGACGACTTTAAGTATGTCGGCGAGTGCGCCAATACTATCGAAATACGGGACTGCTTCCCTCGCCTATTCCGTAGAAAGCGGACAGTCGCCTTGCTGCCAGGTGCGGGCACTTCGGGCGGCGCCCGGGATCGGATCAGGCAACCTGAACAAAGGGCAGCTCACTGAGGCTGCCTCCCCGAAACCTGCCCGACCGAAAGCGGCCCTTTCTTTGAAACTTGGCTACCCCGGTCAGTCAAATGCGGGATGTCGGCTTCCGACGAGAGTTGCCGTTTAACCTACCGCTCTGGAACGTCAGAAAAGTCCCACTTCTCGCCATCACAAGCAGGATGAACGAGCGGCCGCTTTTAGAACGTTCATTCGGCGGGCTGAACGGCCGGAATGTCGGTGGCTCCAGTCCCGCGAGTCGATCGGCGAAATTCTCCGAGATACCCGCAAAGCATATCAGTCACAGCTTCGGCATAGGGCTTCGATTTCAGTGGGCGCCGGTGGTGTTTCCGAAGGGTCGCGCCGACTTCTGCGCCGTTGCCCGGCGTCATCTCGAAGTAGCAATGCCGCGCTTAGGTTCAACTTCGCACGACCTGCTTGAAAATGAGGTGGCAAAATGCTACCTCATAGGCTGGAGGTGACCTATGGCCCAGTCCATCAAACTTGCTGACGACATCATGAAGATCGTCCGCCGCGAGTCCGAGTTGCAGAGCCGCTCGATTGCTGGCCAGATCGCGCATTGGTTGCGCATCGGCCGCGCCATCGAGAAATCGGGCAATTTCGATCATGCCCGTATCACTGCTGCGCTCGCTGGCGACATCGAGACAACCGACCTCACTGATGAGGAAAAGGATGTCTGGCTCGACAGCTTTGTCGAGAAGATGGGGCAGCCTAGGGCCGATGAAGACGCTTTCTTTGCCCGGCGGCGGCAGCTTGGACAAGGTGTTGGCCTTGATGCAGCCGGCAATCTCGTGCGTGAGAAGGCCGCGCATAAGGCATGACGCCGACGATGATCGTGCTTGCCGGGCCGAACGGAGCCGGCAAGTCGACCCTCTACCAGACCCGTGTAGCACCAAGCTTCGCAGGATCATTCATCAACGCCGACATCATCCAGCGCGACGAACTGCGCGATCCCTCTCCAGCCGCGTCTTACGAAGCAGCCAGGATCGCGTCTTCGCGCCGGGATGAGTATCTTTCTCGAGGTCGCGATTTCGTGACCGAAACGGTCTTCTCGCATCCCTCCAAGCTTGAACTGATCGACGAAGCACGAACCAAAGGCTTTACCGTCATCGTGATGCATGTCGGCGTCGATACGCCCGACCTTTCTGTCGCGCGTGTCGGTACGCGCGTTGAGGAAGGCGGACATATTGTCCCCGAGGACAAGATCCGTGCCCGTTATGCGCGTGGCGCACCATTCATCCGCGCCGCAGTCCTTAAAGCAGATCGCGGCATGGTCTTCGACAATTCGCGTCTCAACGAACCGCCGAGCCATTGCCTGACATTCGCGAACGGGCGGCTGGCCTTTGCGTTGCCGCGCCTGCCCAACTGGATCAGAACGGTTTATGAAACCGACCTAGAGAGATAAGGCGACGTGAAATGGCCGGCAGGCTGCCCGGCGCGCGCCGCAGCGTGTCGGTCTGTTGCGAACCGGACAGCCGAAATCCACGGCAAGTAAATGGCTGACATGCACATGGGGCACGGCTCGGAGCTTGCGTGTAGAATACAGCAATCGAGGAACGGCGCTTCGAGTGTTTGCTGGCGCTTCGAAATGCAACGATTTCGGCGTGGGCGGTTGGATAGACGGCAGCATAAACGTGCGGGTTTCCGCGGTCGGCCGTCGGTAGTCTTGCTCCCGACCGCTTACCCCTCGCGAGGCGCGCCTGTCTTCTCCTCTCCATCTTTTGCTGCTGCGGCTCCGATCGAAGCAGGCGCGAGCAAGGTCCGCCACCCGCCCGCAGTCATGCCAGTACCCAAGCGCAGCAGCCTCCGGATCTTGGAGCGCAGATGATCTGATGCTGCGTCCCACTCGCGCCGGACGGGTGCAACTCCGAACAACGCTTCGGCCACTTCACGTTGGCTCGCGCCGTGCGCCCTCGCATCGTGCGCACGCAAGGCGAGCGTCCAGCGGTCCGCGCGCCGTTCGGCGGGGAACAAGTGGCGGGGCATACGCCCTAATCGCTCGAAGGCGGCAAGCCGGCGGAGCGTCGTCAGCGGTGCGCTGATCCTTGCCAATCCGGTAAAGCAAAACCGTAGCGCCACGGGACCCTCGCGCAGACTGCCGCCATGCACATCGAGGCGCACACGGCGAATACCGTCGGAGAGCAGCACATGCTCGGAAGGGTCGCCGCTGCAGCAGTGCCGAAAAGCAACCTGTTCGCAGCAGATCGACGCGATCGGCGTCGCTATCGACGATTTCGCAGGACAGCACCCATGCGTCGGTTGTCGCGTCGAAGAGGATCGCGGCGTTCTGGGCCGAGCGGGTGGGATCCTCGGCGAAAGAGCAACCCCCGATGCGGATCGGGGCTGCCCGCCGGAAGGAAGAGCGGCACCGCACAGGCTTGTGACCCGGGTCGCTGGACGCCGCGATAGCCGGGATCGCGGCGCAACCATTCCCAGGCCCAGCCTTCGCGGTCGAGCGATGCAAGCCAGCGATAAGCTCGTGGATCGCTGCCATCGGGCGCGCGCTGTTCGGCCCGATCAGCCAACTCTCGGTGCCTCGAGAACGCCGTGGCAATCACTGCCGCTGCAAATAAACTGCGAACAATTCGCAAATATTTGCATTTTGGAAACTGCTGTGGCCAGATGGCGCATGATCGGCACCTCCAAAAAGATGCCGCAAGCACAACATGATATGGAGCGCTGCGCTTTCCCCTGAAATGGGGAGCAGGCAAACAGGATGTCGGGAAGGCGGCGGTGTAGCGGGTTCGGGCGCGCGACATGAGAGCGATGCCGCCCGACCCATAAAAGGCGATCTGCGGCACACCTGGGCGACCTGGCTCCGGCAGAATGACGTGCCCACCTGGGTGCTTCAGGAGCTGGGGGGATGGAAATCGGAGTCGATGGTGCGGCGTTATGCGCACATGTCGGTGAAGCACCTCCAGCCCTATGCCGACCAGCTGATTTTACCGGGCACAGACCCGCTGATTAATCCGGTCACAGACACGAAAAAGTCTAACTGCCCGGAAAAGCTGGAAAGCTCAGGTCACAAAAATGGTCACAGTGAGAGCCGTCCGCGGCTCAAGCTTGTCGCCGGCCTCGACGTAAACTCTTGATTGTAAAGGAAGAAAAATGGTGGACGCACTAGGGCTCGAACCTAGGACCCGCTGATTAAGAGAAATTGGGTCAGGCGTCTCGCCGGGGTAACTGACGGTATTTCGTATCACCATATTGCGAGAATTACCCTTATATTTCCTTGCACTATCGTTTGTATCGCGTCATGCTCCTGAATATGGAGGTGAGTGGCATCACTTCTGTTTGTAGCGCAGTCTGTAGCGCAAATTGAGGCTGGCATGGCAACGAAGAAATTTTCTGTTACATTCTGGCTCTATGCGCGGTACGCCAAAGGTGATGGAACGTTTGGCGCCCCGAGCCGCAGAGTCCTAGGCGACTTCAGCCCTGCGGACGCCAAGGATCGTATCTACATCGTCAAGAAGGGCGTGCCCGCACTTGCCTTGGATGAAGCGAGGCAGAAGGCCCGGGAATGGAAGGCGGCGATCGCTGAGGGTATAGATCCAAGCAGCCCGATCCAGGCAGCAGACTCGAAGCCTGCAGTTGCCTTGGATACTGTTGCGACGGTGTTCGCCGAATATTTCAAGCGTCATGTCATGAAGGAAGGGCAGAAGGACGGACGCGGAAGACCGCTGGCGCCGCTCCGATCCGCTCAGGAGATCAAACGAATCTTCGAACACTATATTTTCGCTGACCTCCAAGGCAACGAGCGGTGGCGTGATCGCGCAGTTGCGGTCATCACGCGACGAGATGTGACCTCACTGCTCGACACGATCCAGGATGCTAATGGGGCGACCCAAGCGGATGCCGTCCTTGCACAGCTCAGTTCGATGTTTAACTGGTATGCGGCCCGGGGTGACGATTTCGCGTCGCCGATTGTGCGAGGAATGAAGCGGACCAAGCCGTCTGAACGCAAACGAAAGCGGATACTGACTGACGAGGAAATTCGGATATTCTGGCAGGCTTGCGAGACATTGGAAACTTTTGGAGCCTTCTGTCAGCTGTTGCTGCTGACGCTCCAACGGCGGGAAAAGCTACGATTGATGCACCGAGACTATGTCACGTCCGATGGGTTGTGGACGATTCCGACCGAGGACCGCGAGAAGGGTAATGCTGAACATGTTCGTCTATCCGGCATGGCCATGCAGATCGTTCGAAATCAGCCTACAACTGCGACCAAGCCTTATATCTTCCAAGGGCGTTTGGACGGCCCCATCAACGGTTTTACAGATGATAAGGCTGAGCTTGACGCCAAAATGGAGGAAATTGCAGGCCACCCTATTCCACACTGGGTCCTGCATGATCTACGCCGGACCGGAAAAACGCTAATGATCCGGGCAGGCGTCTCACCGCATGTTTCAGAACGGGTTCTAGGGCATGTGATTCCCGGCGTGGAAGGCGTTTATGACCAGCACGACTATCTGGCTGAAAAAACGGCAGCGCTCCGGAAACTGGCGACATTGGTGGCACGGATACTTGATCTCAAGGGGAACGTGGTTCCGATGAAATCGCGCGGTCACTCCCAATCGAGTACCGAGATGAGACTGAAGGCAGAGTCGGATAGGGTTACCGCTATTTAGGTGTCATGCGACTCTCTGAGCGGAAGAGCTCGGCGCGCGGTGGGCGGCAATGGGCTAAGCTGCGACCCATTCAAGCTATTCCATAGGTAGCCGCCATTGACGAGGATGGTCTGGCCGGTATCAAACTAACCGACTCCGTTCGTTCGCAGCGGCAAAAGTTCATAACATTGCTGTCATCGCAGACGGTGACGAGATCGGCGCAGCGCACAATCATATCGGCGAATAGATGTGCAGTTGGCTGACCGGATAGATCGTCCGAGACGCTTCACCGCATTCCACATCGCACCGACGCTCAGATCGATGCCGTGCTCGGCCGCGAGCCAGTCTCGCGCCCGCGCCGGCGTGATGCCGGGGCCTGAGCGGACGTGCGCCGCCAGCGCCCGTTTCTGCTCACCTGACAGCTTGCGCGCAGGACGCCAGCGGTCAGTCTTGATCCCCGCATCGCCCGTCAGAATGCCGCGGATCAGGGCCTTGTAGATTTAAGCGACGCTCGCCCGGAAGACCGGCGCCGCCTAGCAAACCGCCATCCCCCCATCCACCATCGCGAGAACACGGTCGCGCAGATCCTGCGAATAGCTTTGAGCCGATCACCATCCCATCACCGCGTCCATCCTGACGGTAGCCTATGGATCACACACCATCAGATCAATGAGAATCCCCACGATTCCGGCAATCGTGAAAATGCTCTAGCGATGAGGCCCGAAGAGACCGTTGCAGGGGGTGAGCAGCCAAGCTGCCGCTTGTGGTCCGTGGACAATTCTGGAATCACCCGGATTGCGCAGACTCATCTCAAGAGTATCGTCATGCGAGCTATACAAACACTACCATGATTGCTCAGACTCGAATTGGTCGATATCGCTAGCATATTGGAGCGTATCGCCAATGAGGTCCAAACCCTTGAGCAAGCGCTGTTTATGGATATCGCCAATCGCAAAGCAAAAAATAGTGCCTGAGGGGCATCGCACCTGAGTGTTGATCAAATCGACGACAAAGCCGTTAGGTGAGGCTTGAGCTTCTTCGGAGATGCGTTCTACTTCACCTGCGGCCAACTCTACTGGCAATAGGCCATTGTTGATACAGTTTTGATAAAAGATTTCGGCGAAGGAGGGGGCTATTACGCATCTGATACCAAAATCCAAAAGCGCCCACGGAGCATGCTCGCGCGAGGACCCGCATCCAAAATTGTCTCCACCTACGAGAATGGCTGCAGTGCGGTATGCCGGCCTATTGAGGATGAAATCAGCTAGTTCGCCCCCAGCCTCATCGAAGCGAAGATCGTAGAACAGGCCTGCTTCAAGGCCGGTCCGCTTCACCGTCTTAAGGAACTGCTTGGGCAGAATCTGATCGGTGTCGACGTTAGCCATCGGCAATGGAACCGCTGTGCCGGTCAAGGTCGTAAACGGCTGCATTACAGATACTCCCGGACGTCTGCGATATGTCCTGCGATCGCTGTCGCGGCAGCCATTGCAGGACTCATGAGATGTGTGCGCCCTCCTCGACCCTGCCGCCCCTCGAAATTTCTGTTCGAGGTTGAGGCGCAGCGTTCGCCGGGCGCCAGCCGGTCCGGGTTCATGCCGAGGCACATAGAGCAACCTGGTTCGCGCCATTCAAAGCCGGCTGCGATGAGGACTTGGTCGAGGCCTTCGTCCTCCGCTGCGCGCATCACAGCGCGAGAGCCAGGAACAACCATTGCGCGAATGCCGGCTGCTACATGGCGACCGCGCACAATCGCGGCGGCAGCCCGTATATCCTCGATTCTTGCATTTGTGCAGGAGCCGATGAACACCCGATCCACGGGTATAGATGTAATCGGAGTGCCAGGCTCAAGGCCCATATAACCGAGTGCCTTCTCCATCTGAGCGCGCCGATCCCTGTCGGTAAGTTGGGCGGGATCGGGGACGACGCCATCGACTGGTATCACGTCTTCTGGACTGGTGCCCCAAGTCACCAGAGGGGCGATTTCGGAGACGTCAATAACGATCTCTTGATCGAAGCGTGCATCCGCATCCGAATATAGCTTGCTCCATCGATCAAGAGCACGTTTCCATGCGTCGCCCTGCGGGACTCCCGATCGGCCTTTGAGATAGGCGATGGTCGCGTCATCAGGCGCGACCATGCCCGCCCGCGCCCCGGCTTCGATCGTCATATTGCACAGGGTCATACGCCCTTCCATGCTCAGGGCATCGATGGCCGGGCCGCAATACTCGATGACATGGCCGGTGGCTCCCGCAGTGCCGATGCGGCCTATCAATGCTAGGGCAAAATCCTTGCCTCCAGTACCTGCAGGAGCCTCCCCGACGAAGCACACCCGCATATTGCGTGATTTGTCCTGTCGCAGCGTCTGGGTGGCCAGCACATGTTCGACCTCGCTTGTGCCAATCCCGTGAGCAAGGGCGCCGAATGCGCCATGTGTGGACGTATGGGAGTCCCCGCAGACGATCGTCATGCCAGGCCAAGTTCGGCCAAGTTCCGGACCGACGACATGGACAATTCCGTTCTGGCGAGCGCCCATTGGCATGAACTCGATGCCAAACTCTGCGACATTGGCAGCGAGCGCTTCTAGCTGAGTGCGCGATTCGGCGTCATCGATATGTTCAACGCCGAGATCTTGGCCCTCAGTTGGTGTGTTATGATCTGCCACGGCCAGGCAACGCTCAGGACGGCGAACCTTGCGCCCTGCCTCAATCAATCCAGCAAAAGCCTGCGGGGACGTCACCTCGTTAATGAGGTGGAGATCGACGTAGAGGATCGCCTCACCGTCGTCGGTCGTGGCAACGAGATGAGCGTCCCAGATTTTATCGTACAGTGTTTTTCCAGCCATCGAACTTGTCCATATGGTCAATATGGATGGCGCTAACAACGCGTGTCGGAATATGCAATGTCAATCTGCCGCCCCGGCGGTTGTTACTCTCGCCGAAGGTCCTCCAGCATGAATGAAAGATATGGCCCCAGGCCCATCGTCATGGTCGCGGCTTCGGCGGCGATGACGCCATCCAGATCGTCCGGCAATTGCATACCGTAGATATGCTTGCGAATGCCCAGATAGAATATTCGGGAATGAAATGACCAGACGAGTTCCAGTTCCATTTCTTGAAGCGGGAGCTTGTCGACGGTGGGAAGATCGTAGCTTGCGCGGATCTCCACGCAGAGCAGTTGAATCAGTCTGGAGCCTATGAACTGGTATATCGCCTTGTGCGCTTCCAACCCCTCCAGAGCGGCAAACATGTAGAGCCGCACCCAGGTGAACGATAAAGCGACGCGAGAGAAACTTTTGTAGAAAGCGGTCAGTCGCTCGGGCAGCGGTATGGAGCGATCGGTGATCATCCCCTCCCATGCGGGATCCCAATTCCCTATAAATGTGCGTTCATAAACTTCAGCAATGAGCGCATCCTTGTTCGTGAAATGCCGAAAAAGGGCTGGATGGGTTATGCCAAGCCGTCGCGCCAGTTCGCGCATATCGGCACTGAGTCCTTTCTCAGCGAATAACGCCGTAGCCTCCTCGATGATCAACTGATGGCGCTGTTCCCGAGGAATACGTTTGCGGGTCTTTGTCGCCCCGTCGGATTTCGCTTTTGATATATCTAGCACGTGCAGATCATTTTCCTCTAAGGCCTCTCCAGTGAGGGCTTGAGGGAAGCTAACCCAGCGTTGCTGGGGCGGCAAGACGCGCTCGCCGCCCATTCCGGCCCTCAGGCAGGTGCGAGGCTCGATATGAAGCGATTCCCGATCTCTTGAGCGACGGCCGGGAAATCGCCTTGATATACGGTCGTGGCCCCTCCATCGACGGCTAGCGTCTGGCCGGTTACGAAGCTGGATGCGTCGCTGGCAAAAAACACGGCCGCGTTGGCGATGTCTTCAGACCGGCCAGTTCGTCCGATCGGCTGTTGGTTCGCGATCTCGCCCGTAACAAACACGAGAAAGTCTTCAGTTGCGGCTTTTGGAACGCCAAATGCTGCGGCCATGGCCGGTGTTGGGATAATGCCAGGAGCTATTGCGTTACAGCGGATTCCGTGAGGCGCGAGTTCGGCGGTCGCTTGCTTCACCAAGCCCGCCACAGCGTGCTTACCCATATTATAAGAGACATTACTCCACCCTCCCTGGATTGCTGCGAGGCTGGCAGTGGAGATGATCGAACCCCCAGATTTCTGAGCGATCATTTGCCGTCCGGCATGCTTGTGACCAAGGACCACCGAACGGGAAATGAGGGCCATCGTACGATCAAAGCCTTCCGTTGTCAGTTCGAGTATCGAGGCGGGATCGCCCGCGGCACCAGCGTTGTTGAACATGATGTCCAATTTGCCGAACCGGTCGACGGTGGCCTTGACCAACGCCTCGATGTCGGCTTCTTCCATCACGTTGCAATGCAGATAGGCAAATGAGCTGCCGAGCTCGTTGCTCAGCGCACGCCCTTCTTCATCCTTGATATCCGCTCCTACAACCTTGGCGCCCTCGGCCAGAAAAGCGCGCACTGTCGCCAAGCCGATTCCACTAGATGCGCCGGTCACGATAGCTACCTTGTCTTTCAACTGATCCGGCACGGGCATTCTCCTATGTCTGTTGCATGCGCCACCCAAAAAACGTGCGATGGCTTGGCGCGATAATATCGCGCAGATTCTTAACTGACCATATGGTTTGCAAAATTATGAGTGCATGTACGGGGTCGCGCGCCGGTGAGGGATTTGCGGGGATTGCTGCGGCAGGTGGTCCAAGACGCTTGACAATTACCAGTTGGTAACAAATAAATTGGTCAGCATAATGGGCGCTGACCGACACGGCACGCCTGAGATTCAACCCTGGAGAGAAGTCATGAAACGCGACGTCGAATTCATCAGTGGCGGGCACAAGCTGGCTGGTATGTTGCTTACGCCGCAAGGGGAGGGGCCGTTCCCGACCATCGTGATGGCGGGAGGCTGGTGTTACGTCAAAGAGATCGTGATGCCGCATTATGCCAAACCAATCCTGGATGCCGGCATTGCCTGCATGATCTTCGACTATCGCTACATGGGGGCGAGCGAGGGTTTGCCGCGCCAACATATCAATCCCTACGAGCAGTGGGACGACTATCGCAATGCGCTGTCGTTCGTTGCTGAACAGCCCGAATGCGACGAGAACCGGCTTGGAGTGTGGGGTATCTCTTATTCTGGCGGCCACGTCATGGCCGTCGGAGCGATGGATCCCCGTGTGAAGGCCATCGTCTCCACGGTGGCCGTGATCGAAGGTTGGGAAACGATGCTGCGCGGCCATAGTCCGCACGGCTTCCAGAAGCTGTTGGAGGAATTGCAAGCTGATCGTGAGCGTCGGTACAAGGGGGAAGAGAGCCGTATGATCGCCTTCTCGGACGATCCCAAGGACGGCCTTGCCACCTGGCCCTACGGACACGCCCGCGTCGTCTTTGAGCAGATCCAGAAGACGGAGGCGCCTAATCACCGTCACGAAAGCACGATGCATTCGACCGAGATGCTTCTCGAATATAATATCCGACATTTTGCAGAGAAGATCCTGAACACGCCAACGATGATGGTCGTGGCGGCGATGGATCGGTACACGCAGTGGGATTTCGAGATCGCCTTCTTCAACAGCTTGCAGACGACGCGCAAGGAGTTGGTCGTACTGCCACAGGTGGATCATCTCAGTCTCTACGAGAACAAATCGCACCTGCAAATTGCAGGAGAGGCCCATGCGCGCTTCCTGCGGAAATATCTTATCGAAGAGAAGTACTGACAGGCGTCGGGGCGACGGGAATTCATCCGTCGCCCCGCCATCTTGCGAGAGATGCGCATGATCGAGATGTTTAAGGATGCGAGCGGCTGGCCCGTTCGGGTGGCCGCGGATTTTGCTGCTGAAGGTCGGTGGAGCAATGAAACCCTGATGGATTGGGCCAGGCGGCGGGTCGCAGAAGCACCCGATGTCACTGCCGTGGTGGAAGGTAATGTACGGCTGACCTATGCCGCGCTCGATCATGAGGCGAGACGCATTGCTGCGGCTTTCATGGCTGCTGGCCTCAAGCGAGGAGACGTAGTCAGTTTCCAGTTGCCCAACTGGTGGGAGGCCGTCCCGCTCAATCTGGCTATCGTCTATGCCGGGCTAATCGCCAATCCGATTGTCCCAATATACCGCGACGCGGAACTCCGCTTCATCCTGCGCGATGCGCGGAGCAAGGTCTATATAGCGCCTCAGCAGTTCCGAAATGTGAATTATGAGGAAATGGCGGCCCGCTTTGCCGCGGATTGCCCCGATTTACGTCTCATTCTGATGATGCGTTCGGACGAATCCTCATGTAGCAGATGGGAGGACTTTGTTCGATCCGCTCCCGATTACCCCTCTGACCAGTTTTTCCCGGTCGACCCTGATGCGATCAAGCTGGTCATGTACACCTCGGGCACGACGGGCAAGGCGAAGGGCGTACTCCATACGCATAACAGCATCAATACGACGGTTAAGACCTTTCAGGAGCGCTGCGGACTTCACGCGGGTGACGCTGTCTTCATGCCTTCTCCCGTCACGCATATCACCGGCTATCTTTTTGCGCTTGAGCTTTCTTTCGTGGCGGGCATCAAGGCAATCCTGACAGATCGATGGGTCGCTGACGAAGCCGTGCGACTGATCGACGAAGAGGCTGCGACTTTCAGCGTAGGCACGACGCCGTTTCTCACCGAACTGATCGCGGCATCCAGCGCCGCAGGCACACGCTTGCCATCGCTTCGATTTTACATGTGTGGCGGTGCGGCGGTCCCGCCCGATCTGATCCGAAGAGGTGCCGCAGCGTTCGAGCGGGCGGCGGTTTTCCGTGTCTATGGCGCGACAGAGGCACCCGATGCCGCGCTTGGTCCTCCGCTTGACGGGGATCAGAACAAGGGCGCGATAACCGACGGGCAGATCACCAATTATGCAGTCCGCATAGTGGATCCGGAAAGTGGAGCGCCGCTAGCCAATGGGGAGGAGGGAGAGATCACGCTATTCGGTCCGCAGATGATGGTTGGCTATTCGCGCGAGGAAGACAACCACGACGCCTTCACGGCTGATGGTTACGTGCGCACCGGAGACCTGGGCTGGGTTGATGATGATGGCTTTCTGACGATTACCGGTCGAGCAAAGGATCTGATAAATCGTGGGGGTGAGAAATTCAGCCCCAAGGAGATCGAAGATCTATTGCACGCTCATCCCGACATCGCCGACGTTGCTATTGTGGCAATGCCACACGCCCGATTGGGTGAGATGGCATGCGCGTTCGTGGTATCGACCGGCAAATCAATCGACCTGCCTTCGCTAATCGCCTTCTTGGAAGAAAGCGGGATAGCGCGGCAGAAGTTTCCAGAACGTCTGGAAATCGTCGAGAGTTTGCCGATGACCGCTTCCGGTAAGGTACGGAAAAATATCCTTCGCGACAGCCTGAACGTGTAGCAACGACTCAGAGTCTGATCCGCAATTCCCGAAAGAGGGAATTTCAGAGCGATACCGGCCCGCCCCACCCGGCGATCCATAGAATACTGCCGTTGGGTGGCCGGGCCGGTGTCGCAAATCCGGTGTCGACCAAATTTCGGATCAGCCTCTCAGTCAAATACGAGGCCGCCATCTACGGTAATGAATTGGCCAGTGATGTAATCGGAGTCAGGGGACGCAAAGAACAACGCCGCGCCGGCAATATCCTCGGGTTGGGCAGCCCGGCCGAGCGCCACGCCTTGGGCGTACGCATCGACCAGGGCACCGCCGGTAAGGCCACCTTCATTGAAGCCATCCCACAAAGCGGTATGCACCATGCCGGGGCAGATCGCGTTTACACGAATTCCGTCCTTTGCAAGCTCCTGCGAGAAACCAAGCGTCAGCGCGCGCACAGCAAATTTCGTTGCCCCATAAAGCGTATGTCCCGGGAAGACACGACGGCCCGAGATGGAGCAGGTGTTGATGATCTTGCCATATCCCTGTTTCCGCATGACGGCTGCAGCCGCTTGCGTGCCTGCAACAACGCTGAAGACGTTTATCGACATCATGGCTTCGAAGCGCTCGCGATCGATGTCGTCCAGGCCGGCCTGGCCGCCGACGCCAGCGTTGTTGAAGAGGACATCGACGGCGCCATGTTCGTCGGCGATAGCCTGGACCGCCTGCAGAAACGCCGCCGGGTCCCGGACATCGAGTTTGACGGCAGAGGCTGCGATGGGCGAACTGATCGCGCCCACTGCGTCTTGTGCCTTAGCTCCGTTGAGGTCAGCGATGACGACTTTTGCGCCTTCTCCTGCCAGCTTATGGGCGATCGCGAGGCCGATGCCGCTTGCGCCTCCTGTTACGATGCACGTCTTCCCAGCGAGTTTCGTCATGATGCTGCTCTCCCAAGCCATCTATATTTGCATCTTAAATTACCGGGTGGTAACTATAGTGTCAAACCTATTAAGGGCAAAAATTCCGCTAGATACCAATTGGTCATTTGTCGTTGCCGAGCTACGAGCGGCGGGGTAGCCTAAGAGCGGAAATGAGCCGGAATGGAGAGATATGGCCAGCAATTTGCAGAGCAGTGCCGACGATGAGAGGCGGCTGGTCGACGAGGTCCGAAAGTTTTGCGAGACAATCGTTCCCTCGGAATTGCGCGAGAAAGTGGCCGCAAATGGATGGCTCGAGCGCGACGAGTACCTCTCCTATTATCGCCTCCTGGCGAGACACGAACTGCTTATCGGGCACTGGCCCATCGCCTATGGTGGTCGCGGCTGGTCGGCTCGCGAGCGCATGATCTTCGAGCGGGAGACCGCCGTTGGTTATGCCCCATGGCTGGTGCCTATGGCGGTGGGCCATGTCGGTCCCGTGCTCTACACCTTCGGCACCGATGCGCAAAAGCAGCGCTTCTTGCCTCCTATCGCGCAAGCTCAGATATGGTGGTCTCAGGGTTATTCCGAGCCTGGGGCCGGATCGGACCTTGCCAGCCTGAAAACCCGTGCCGTCCGAGACGGAGACCATTATGTCGTTACGGGGCAGAAAATCTGGACCAGCTATGCCCAATGGGGAGACTGGCTCTATTGCCTCGTAAAAACGGGTCAAAATGAGAAGCCGCAGGCATCCATCTCATTTCTCCTTATCGATCTGAGAAGTCCTGGCATCGAAATCCGCCCCATCGTCTCGATGGATATGATGCACCATCTCAACGAAGTTTTCCTCGATGAGGTTCGGGTGCCCGTTGCCAATCTGGTCGGCAGGGAAGGTCAGGGCTGGGAGATCGCCAAGTTCCTGCTCAACAATGAGCGGATGCTTGTCGCCGAACCTGGTAAGTACAGGCGACAACTCCGTCATCTGCACGCGCTTACCGCGCGGTCATGCACGATGCCGTCCTCTGACCGGGCTGTTCTCCAGACCCGCATCGCGGAACTGGAACTCCGCCTTTTTACACTCAACGCCCTGTTCGATGACATAAGCTCAGCGAACGGGGCCGAAGCTACTGCCAGCGCCAGCATGTTGAAGATCAGAGGCGCCAGGCTTGAACAGGACATCGCAGAATCGCTGTTCGATTGCCTGGGCTCGGCGGGCATGATCTTCGAAGCTGAGCGAACGCTTGGCGCGGGTCGTGCAGCGGCCTCAGGTATCGAGGGAGCCGATGGGATCATCCGAGAGCATCTCTATACCCGCGCCACCACGATCTTCGGTGGCACCAATGAGATCCAATATAACATCCTAGCTAAGGCATTGATGGCAACATGATGAGCGTTCAGGTTGATGACGAGACGCTGCACATGTTTCGCACCATGGTCGACGACTATGTCCGCGACCGCGAAACAGTCGAAAGCAGCCTTCCAGCCGGCAGTGATAATGCCGACGCAGGGTATCGCCCCCAGAGTTGGCGCTCATACAGCGAGATGGGGTGGCTTTCAGTTTCGCTTGACGAAATTGATGGAGGTTTTGACGGTGCGCCTGAGTTGGTTGGCGCGATCATGGCCGGTGTGGGAGCAGGCTTGCTCGCTGAGCCAATTTTTACGAGCGCCATTCTTTGCGCTCGGCTTCTTCGGCTGATCGGCTGGAAAGGGGGGGGCGGGATAACCCCGGCGCAGATCGGTTCGGGAGAGACGATCCTGACACTAGCGCATGAAGAAGGGTTTGACAGCTCGCCTTGGGATGATCGTGAATGTAGCTATGATGCGGGACGCCTCGTTGGAACGAAGGTCAATGTCCTCCATGGGAATATCGCGTCGCATATTCTGGTCACTGCTAGCGATGGGGCAGGAGATCTTGTCATCCTTCTAACCAGAACGGATGCACCGGGCATTTCTCGGGAAGATTATCGCACGCTCGATGGCCGATGGGCATCGACCATGATCTTCGACACGGCTCATGGGCTGCCGATCTCAGAGGGATCGATTGCGCGGACGGCTTTGGTGCGCGCGATTGACGAAAGTATTGTTGCGCTTTGTAGCGAGGCATGGGGTGCCATCCGCCGATTGAACGAAATAACACGTTCCTATCTGAGGCAACGTGAGCAGTTCGGCCGCCCTATCGGCAATAATCAGGTCCTGCAGCATCGCATGATGGAATGTCTGATCCAGCAGGCTGAAGTCCGCGCGGTCGTCCTCCGAGCGCAGCGGGCGCTTCGATCAAGTGGCGAAGCTGATCGGATGCGAACCGTTAGCGGTGCGATGGCCGTGACCGCTGCGGCCGCGCGCCATATCGGATATGAGGCAGTCCAGATGCATGGCGGGATCGGGATGACCCATGAATATGCGGTGAGTCACTATTTCAAACGGCTTCGAATGATAGAATTGATGCTAGGGCAACGTCGGCATCATCTCCGCCGCTTTGCCGAGTACAGGAAAAGCTGAGTCTGAGATTAGCGGGTCAGGATTATCGCGCCTGCATTGGCGCCTAGTCCAAGCACAGTCGACATTGCGACTCGTGCGTTCGGAACCTGACGCCCACCTGCCTCACCGCGTAGCTGCCAGACACATTCGCAGATTTGCAGAATTGCCTGCGCTGTGGTGGCCTCACCAAAAGACAAGAATCCTCCGCTGGGATTGACCGGCAACTGCCCATTTGGAGCGATGCCACCCTGTTCGACGATATAGTGTCAACGGCGGAGTAAAAGTCGTCCATTAGGCGGAGTAAAACCAGGCCACTTGATCCGGGTGTTGGCGAGCGCCGTGAGGGCGTAGCCCGAGCGGGGGTCGCCAACACCCGGATTGTCAT
>NZ_WRPO01000030.1 GCF_009746585.1 Novosphingobium aquimarinum | reverse complement strand
AGCGGCCCGATCACTCCCCATTCCTCGTCTGTAACGCCGATCCGCTCGCCCAAGGCCGCCTCCAAAAGCCAGCCTTGAATCAGCGACCGAGTCCCCCGTCAAGCTTTGTCCACGAAGCCTAGATGATGCAGTTACTGCGCTCTCTTGGAATTTTTCTGATTGCTTGCGGACTCTTTGTCCAGTCGGCCGCTCATGCCTCGGCGGTGCCGCAAGCACCGGCGGGAAGCGAGGCGGCGTGTAACGAGATGCGCATGGAGACTGGTGCTACGACCGCTTCGGAAGACCAACCCGGACCGTGCAAAAATCTTCGCCTGGATTGCCTTGTGGCCCTCGGTTGTATCGCTCCACTGGCCATGATCACAGCCCCATCAGGCGAACGTACGAAAATTGCTGTGCGTTCGTTGTTCACCCCATTTGCCGCATATTCTTTGGCTCTCGTTGAACAAGGACCCGAGCCGCCGCCCCCGCAAGAGCAATTCTGAGTATTGCCAGGGACTGCCCTGCATACTGAAGCTGAACGAATTTTCCGTCGCGCCTAGCGATGGTCGTTTGTTCCGTCCGCGCTTATATCGCGCGCTCTAGCGGAATCTAGAAATCATGCAGAAAATTTGCTGGACCGCATTTCCGGTCCTGCTGGCTTTGGCGCCAGCTAGTTACGCGCAGTCAATCGGCTACGAGGAGGCATTGAGAGCGGCCGTTAGCGAACAGCCGCAGGTGCGAGCGCGGGAGTTGCAGCTCGAGGCACGTCGCAGCGTCGCTGATGCAGCTGACGAACTACCAGATCCTCGCCTCCGCGCTGGGATTCAGAACCTTCCGGTGGCAGGCCCGGCAGCCTTCGAGATCGACCGGCAGCTGCCCACCCAGATCCAGGTCGGTGTGGAGCAGGACATACCCAATCTCGCGGAGCGCCATGCGAGAGCGCGCATGGCAGTGGCCGATATAGATCTGGCTTCCGCGCAGTTGACCCGCGCGCAGCTCACGGCTCGGCTTGGAGCAGGCGAGGCCTGGATTTCGCTCGCGTACACCCAACAGGCTCTGAATGTTATCGATGAGGCACTTAGGCAGATCGAAAGGCTGGTGCCCTTGGCGCGGAGCGCCGTTGCGGCGGGATCGGCCAGGCCGGCTGAGAGCCTCGAAATTCGCCGTGCGGTACTGGAAGTCGAGGACATGCGGACCCGCCTAGAAGGCGACCTTGACGCGGCACGGGCCATGTTGGCGCGATATGCTGCTGTGCAAGGCGCAGTTGCCACCGGGGCTATCCCCGCGGCGGATGTCGATGCCGAGCGACTCCGGGCGACCCTAGAGCTTAATCCCGATATCATTCTCGCTATCGCACAGGTTCGACAGGCAGATGCGAGGATCGATCTTGCCCGGTCGGAGAAGCGGCCCGATTTCGGCATCAATGTCAGCTATGGCAGGCGCGATCCGATGTTCGGTGATGTCGTCTCGGTCATGGGCTCGATTACGCTCCCCATCTTTGCGGGCAGGCGGCAGAACCCGAGGATTGCCGCTGCTGAAGCCGAAGCAAGCGCAGCGCAAGCAATTCAGCTTGATCGCTTGCGCGAACTGCAAGCGCAATTCGAGGCCGACCTTGCCGCTTGGCGCAGCGCATACCGCCAGTGGCAGCGAGCCACGGAGGAGTTGCTACCCCTCGCCCAAAGCCGGGCTGATCTCGAAAGGGCCAGCTTCGCGGCAAACCGCGCCGAACTGCTGGACGTCATCGAAGCGATCAAGGCGCTGGCGCTCCTACAAATCGAGATCCTTGAGCGTGAGGAGGCGACAGTTGAAGCCGCGACGACCTTGCGACTGACCTATACGGAGTTCCAGCCATGAGAGCCAAAATGGGAGCCGCGTGGGACAAACTGTCGCCGCGCCAGAAATCCTGGACGATGGCGGCAACGGTCGCCCTGATCAGCGTCACCGCAGGATACGGGTTATCGCAGCGGGGTGAGAGCGGAAGTCAGGCAAATGGCAACGGGGGATCATCCAGCGCCGAATGTGAGGACGTGCTTTACTGGTACGATCCGATGGTGCCGGGACAGCGTTTCGACGAGCCTGGAAAATCGCCGTTCATGGATATGGAACTTGTTCCCAAATGCGCTGGCGAGGAGGCCACCTCCGGGGTTCAGATCGACGCGGGGCTTGTCCAGAACTTCGGCATCCGCACCGCCGAGGCCGAATACGGCGTACTTGAGCCGGACGTGTCCGTTACCGGTGTTCTCGCTTACAATGGGCGGGACGTTGCAATTGTCCAGCCAAGGGCTGGCGGCTTTGTACAACGAACCTATGGGCGTGCTCCAGACGATGTGGTGAGCCGAGGCGCGCCGCTGGCCGATATTCTCGTACCCGAATGGGGAGGAGCGCAGCAGGAATATCTGGCCGTCCTGAACAGCGGCGATGAACAGCTTGCACAGGCCATGCGCGAGCGGATGCGGCTGCTCGGCATGTCGAATGGGCAAATTTCATCGGTGGGCCGGACCGGCCGCGCGCAGGCGACGATCACGGTCACCGCGCCGACCGGCGGGGCCATCACCATGCTCGGCGTGCGACCCGGCATGACCGTGATGGCAGGCCAGACCCTGGCGGAAATAACCGGATTCTCGCCGATCTGGCTCGAGGCATCGGTGCCCGAAACACAAGCAGCGAATATCCGGGTCGGCCAACCTGTCAGTGCAACCCTGACCGCGTTTCCCGATGAGAGATTTTCCGGACCGATCATCGCGATCTTGCCGAGCGCACAGGATGCCAGCCGGACAATCACCGTCCGCGCACAATTGCCCAATCCTTCCGGACGGCTCAAGCCGGGCATGTTCGCGCAGGTCTCGCTGACCCCCGACACCCGGCGCGCTCTGCTGGTTCCTTCCGAAGCGGTGATCCGGACCGGGCGCCGCACCATCGTCATGATCAAGCAGGACGAGGGCGGCTTCATGCCTGCCGAAGTCCGGATCGGCCGTGAGGCGGGAGGCAGGACCGAAGTGCTGGCCGGCCTTTCGCAAGGCGAAGAGGTCGTGACCTCGGGCCAGTTCCTGCTCGATTCCGAGGCAAGCCTGGCAGGACTTGATGTTCGTGCGATCGATGAGGCAGGTCCGAACCGGGACGGTGAAGACCAACCAGTGACATTCAGCGCAATGGGGACGATCGAGAAGATTGCCGATGGCTCCGTCACGCTGCGGCACGGACCTGTCCCGCGGCTAGACTGGCCCGCCATGACGATGAGTTTCCGCACGAAGAATGCAGCGCAGATCAGCGGGTTCGAGGAAGGCGATAGAGTGCGCTTTACCTTCACCCAGCAGGACGCCGGCCCCCGTATCGAGACCATCAGGAGTGCCGGGCAATGATCGCGCGCATTATCGATGCCTCGATCGCCAATCGGCTTTTCATCGTCCTCGCCGCCATAGCTGTGACCCTTGGCGGGTTCTGGGCCGTCCGCACAACTCCGGTCGATGCTTTGCCCGATCTGTCCGATGTCCAGGTTGTCGTCCGATCCAACTATCCGGGCCAGGCGCCCCGGATTGTCGAGGACCAGGTGACCTACCCGATGGCCACGACCATGCTGTCGGTGCCGGGAGCGAAGACCGTACGCGGCTACTCGATGTTCGGCGACAGCTACGTTTATATCATTTTCGAGGACGGTACCGACCTTTACTGGGCACGGTCGCGGGTGCTCGAATATCTCAATCAGGTGCAGAACCGCCTGCCCGAGGGTGTTACGAGCACGCTCGGTCCGGATGCGACGGGCGTGGGGTGGATTTACGAATATGCGCTTGTCGATCGCACGGGCGGTCATGACCTTGCCGGGCTGCGCAGCCTGCAGGACTGGTTTCTGCGCTACGAGCTCAAGACGATCCCCGGCATTGCCGAAGTCGCGAGTGTCGGCGGTATGGTGAAACAATACCAGATCGTGCTCGAACCTTACCGGATGGCATCGTTCGGCGTCACGCATGCCGAGATCGTAAACGCCATCCAGTCGTCCAACCAGGAGGCCGGCGGTTCGATCGTCGAGATGGGTGAGGCCGAATACATGGTACGCGCGTCGGGCTATCTGACGACGCTGGACGATTTCCGCGAGATTCCCCTCAGGACTGCAACTGGCGGGGTTCCGGTTACCCTTGGCGATGTCGCCACAATCCAGGTCGGGCCGGAGCTGCGCCGCGGCATTGCCGAGCTCAACGGCGAAGGAGAGGTCGCCGGCGGCATCATCGTTCTCAGACAGGGCGCGGACGCTCGCAGCGCAATCCAGGCGGTCGAGGAAAAGCTGGACGAATTGCAGGCGAGCCTTCCCGAGGGCGTCGAGATCGTCACCACCTACGACCGATCGCAGCTTATCGACGCCTCGGTGGAGAATTTGACGACCAAGCTGATCGAGGAGTTCATCGTCGTCGCGATCGTATGCGCGCTGTTCCTCTGGCACGCACGTTCGGCACTTGTCGCCATCATCACCCTGCCTTTGGGCGTGCTCGCGGCGTTCATCGTGATGCGTTTCCAGGGGGTGAATGCCAATATCATGTCGCTGGGCGGGATCGCTATCGCGGTCGGCGCCATGGTCGATGCAGCCGTTGTGATGATCGAAAATGCGCACAAGCATCTCGAGCGATGGGAGCATGAAAATCCCGACACGGTGCTTTCGGTCAAGGAACGCTGGCGGATCATCGCCGATGCATCGAAGGAAGTGGGACCGGCGCTGTTCTTCAGCCTTCTGATCATAACCTTGTCGTTCCTGCCCGTGTTTACCCTACAAGCCCAGGAAGGCCGGTTGTTTGCACCGCTTGCCTTCACCAAGACCTATGCCATGGCGGCGGCTGCGCTGCTGTCGGTTACACTGGTTCCGGTGATGATGGGCTGGCTGATCAGGGGTAAGATACCGTCAGAAGACTCCAATTTCCTCAATCGCTGGCTGACCAGGATTTACCGACCGGGCCTTAATTGGGTGATGCGCTGGCCAAAAGCCACGCTCGCGGTTGCAGGCGCGATCTTCCTCACCACGCTGATCCCCTTCTCGCAGCTCGGCGGAGAGTTTCTCCCGCCGCTCGACGAGGGCGATCTGCTCTACATGCCGAGCGCCCTTCCCGGTCTATCGCCAGGCGAGGCCTCGGCGCTGCTGCAGCGCACCGACCGCCTCATCAAATCGGTACCGGAAGTCGAAACAGTCTTCGGCAAGGCCGGCCGTGCAGATACGGCTACCGACCCGGCTCCGCTCACCATGTTCGAGACCACGATCCGGTTCCGGCCGCGGGAGGAATGGCGCGAAGCCATGACGACTGATGCGCTGATCGAAGAGCTCGACCGGGTCGTTCAAGTGCCCGGTCTCGCCAATGTCTGGGTACCCCCTATCCGTAACCGCATCGATATGCTGGCGACCGGGATCAAGAGCCCGATCGGGGTCAAGGTTTCGGGCGAGGATCTTGCAGAGATCGAACGGGTGGCGCTCGAGGTCGAGGGTGTGGCAAAGACGATTCCCGGCGTCAGTTCGGCTCTGGCCGAGAGGCTTTCCGGCGGGCGCTACGTCGATGTCGACATCGATCGCGCCGCAGCGGCGAGATACGGCCTCAACATCTCCGATATCCAGCAGATCGTCTCGGGCGCTATTGGTGGGGCCAATGTCGCGCGGACTGTTGAAGGTCTGGCGCGCTATCCGATCAATGTGCGCTACCCCCGTGAAATTCGCGACAGCGTGGACGAATTGCGAACCTTGCCCCTCCTGACGCCGTCGGGACAACAGATTACGCTCGGCACGGTCGCACGGATCGGCGTCAGCGATGGCCCCCCCATGCTCAAGAGCGAACAGGGACGATTGACCAGCTACATCTATGTGGATGTGCGCGACCGCGATCTTACATCGGTGGTTGCCGACCTCCAAGAAGCGGTCGCCGCAAGCGTCAATCTTCCGGCGGGCGTCAGCCTGTCCTACGCGGGTCAGTTCGAGTACCTTACCCGCGCCTACGAACGGCTGCAGATCGTCGTACCCGCCACGCTCGTCATCATTTTCCTGCTGCTCTATCTGATCTTCAGAAGGTGGGACGAGGCAATGCTTATCATGGGTACGCTGCCATTCGCCCTGTCAGGCGGCTACTGGCTCCTCTATCTGATGGGCTACAACCAGTCGGTCGCAACTGCCGTCGGATTCATTGCCCTGGCAGGTGTATCGGCCGAGTTCGGCGTGATCATGCTGATCTATCTCAAGGCAGCCCTCGAGAAACGAAGTGGCGATTTGAGCGCCGAGGAAGTGGATCAGGCGATCCGCGAAGGGGCGCTCTTGCGTGTCCGACCCAAGGCGATGACCGTAGCGGTGATCCTTGCGGGTCTGTTCCCGATCTTGATCGGTACCGGAGCTGGCTCGGAGGTGATGAGCCGGATCGCGGCACCGATGATCGGCGGTATGATTACCGCGCCGCTCCTGTCCATGTTCCTGCTTCCCGCCGCCTATCTGTTGTTGCGGCGCCCCCGTCCGGAAAAACCGGCCAACCCTCAAGGAGAAGAAGAATGCGTACCCCAACCTATATGATCCTGCTCGCGGCACCGCTGGCGCTTGCAGCCTGCGACGCTGCAGACGACAGCTCAGAGACCATGATGTCAGACGACATGGCGAACTCGGACAGCATGCCCATGTCAGGCGAAATGCCGATGGCGGAGGAGACCGGCGGCGAGCAGAGCGCCAGCGCGGAGGGAACGGTTACAGCCATCGATTCCGAGGCGGGCACTGTGACCATCGAGCATGGTCCGGTCGAAAGTATCGGGTGGCCCGCGATGACCATGGCATTCGAAGCCGACGCGCAAATCCTCGAACAGGTCAGTGTCGGTGAGGGAATAGCCTTTAAATTTCGTACTGGAACCGAAGGCAGCGTCGTTACCTCGGTAACGCCGCGATAGCATGAAGGGTGGGAGGCGCTCGGTTGCGCCGGTGCCTCCCACGCAAAAACAGGTGAATATGCCCGATATCGACAGGCCCAACTTTCAGGATCGGCGCGATTTCATGAAGAGCGCCGGTCTCGCGGCGACGGGTTTCGCGGCGCTGCCGCTGCTGGGCTGCGATACGCAAAGCAGGATGTCGCTCGATCGATCAGGTGCAAGCAAACCTCTTGCCATACCTCGGCTACAGGCCGGAACGATCGAACGGGGCGAGCGTGTCTTTCGCCTCTCCCTCACACCTGGCGAGAAAGAATTCGTGTCCGACACTCCGTCTCCGACAATCGGCATCGATGCATCCTATCTCGGGCCCACCCTCGAAATGCGCCGCGGCGAACAGGTTCGCTTTCAGATCGACAACAAGCTTGCCGAGGACGCGACTGTCCACTGGCATGGTTTCGAACTTCCCGCCACAGCGGATGGCGGACCGCACCAGCTCGTGCGGCCCGGCGAGCGCTGGAGCCCGTCCTTCGAAATACGCCAGCGCGCTTCGTTATACTGGTATCATTCGCATCTGCATCGCCGGGCCGGACCACAGGTCTATACCGGACTTGCTGCCCCGATCTACGTGCGCGACGAGGAAGAGGATCGCCTCGATCTGCCGAGCCGGTACGGTGTAGATGACATACCGCTCGTCGTGCAGGATCGCGTGATCGACAGCTCGGGCCGCCTTGTTTACCCGCTCGACATGCACTCGCGGATGATGGGGGTGATGGGTGAGCGCATCTATGTGAACGGAACGGCCAATGCCGTTTTCGAGGCCGCCGCCGGTCCGCTGCGCCTGCGGCTTCTCAATGGATCGAATGCGCGGTTCTACACCTTCTCGCTCGAAGGTGATCGTCCGATGCAACTCATCGCAAGCGATGGCGGCCTGCTTGCCGCGCCAAGCGAGGTTCGCAGTCTTACCCTTGCCCCAGGCGAACGCGCACAAGTGATCGTCGATCTTTCCGAAGGGCGCCCGCTCCGGCTGATTGCCAGCAGCCCTGCTAACGCCATGGGCATGATGGGCGGGCAAGGCGGGGGTATGATGGGCGGCGGAATGATGGGAAACCGGACCGGTCGCGAGAGGCAGGGCCGCACATTTTCCATCCTCGATATGCGCCCCTCCGGCTCGTCGACTCCAGTGATGCTCCCGCCCACCCTCGCCGCGCTAGCCGCGCCAGACCCCTCGCTCGCCGTTCGCAGCCGCCGTTTCGTACTCGATATGGGCATGATGGGTCGGGGTATGTCGATCAACGGCCAGACCATGGACATGGATGTCATCAATCAGCGCGTACCGGTGGGTCAGTGGGAAATATGGGAAATCGCCAACGCATCGATGATGGCGCATCCCTTTCATATTCATAACGTGCAGTTCCGCTTGCTCGACCGGGACGGCCGGCCTCCGCGGGCGGAAGAGGCGGGCTTCAAGGACACCGTTATCGTCAACCCGCGTGAACAGGTCAGGCTGCTGCTACGGTTCGAAGAGAATACCGATCCCGACACTCCCTACATGTATCACTGTCATATCCTCGAGCACGAGGACGCAGGCATGATGGGGCAGTTCGTGGTCACGGCCAGTTAGGGGAGAACGACAGATGAGCGATGGGCACAATGCGATCGAGGGTACGGCGACCGACCCCGTTTGCGGAATGAGCGTGAAGATGGACGGCGCCCGCTTCATCGATCGACACAAGGGTGGCGACCATTACTTCTGCTCCTCGCGCTGCCTCGACAAGTTCCGCGCGGATCCGGAGATGTATCTTTCAAAGGCGCACCTCGATGCTGTCGAGGATGTCCCGGAAGGTACGATATACACCTGTCCGATGCATCCGGAGATCCGGCAGCCGGGGCCGGGCTCCTGCCCGATATGCGGGATGGCCCTCGAACCCGAAACGGTCACCTTGAACGAGGGTCCCGATCCCGAACTGGTCGACATGCGGCGAAGGTTCTGGTGGAGCGCGCTCTTCACCCTGCCGCTCTTCGCTTATGCGATGGGCGACATGATCCCGTCGCGACCGTTCGATCAGATCATCGAACCCGCTTCCGCGCAGTGGCTGCAGCTTCTGCTGGCCACTCCGGTGGTGCTTTGGGGCGGCTGGCCCTTCTTCACCCGCGCGCTGCAATCAGTCCGAACCATGAACCTCAACATGTTCACCCTGATCGGCTTCGGCGTTGCCATCGCTTATCTGTTCAGCCTTGTGGCAACCCTCGCCCCGGACATCTTTCCCGAGGCTTTCCGCGATCATGCGGGCCGGGTCGGCGTCTATTACGAGGCAGCAGCGGTTATCACGACCCTCGTGCTGCTCGGGCAGGTGCTCGAACTCAAGGCGCGCGGATCCACATCGAGCGCCTTGCGGGCGCTTCTCGAGCTCGCGCCCCCGACCGCGATGAAGATCTTCGGTCGCGGGGACGAGCGCGAAGTTCCGCTTGATGAATTGACGTCTGGGGACCTTCTGCGCGTGCGTCCGGGCGACAAGGTCCCCGTCGATGGCACGCTCGAGGATGGAAGCAGTGCCATCGACGAATCCATGATCAGTGGCGAGCCCATTCCCGTCAAGAAAAGCGCGGGCGATCAGGTAATCGGGGGCACTGTCAACCAGATCGGCAGCTTCACCATGCGCGCGACGCAGGTCGGCGCGGACACCATGCTCTCGAAGATCGTGCAGATGGTGGCGGAGGCGCAGCGCAGCCGGGCACCGATCCAGCGGCTCGCCGACCAGGTCACCGGATGGTTCGTGCCCATCGTCGTCCTTGTCGCTATCGTGAGTTTTGTCGTCTGGGCCATCTGGGGACCGGCACCGGCCCTTGCCTACGCGCTCGTCAACGCGGTCGCCGTTCTGATCATCGCCTGTCCCTGCGCGCTCGGACTGGCGACGCCAATGTCGATCATGACCGGCACCGGCAAGGGAGCCCAGCACGGCATCCTGATCAAGAACGCCGAAGCGCTCGAAACGCTGGAAAAGATCGATACGCTGGTTGTCGACAAGACCGGCACACTGACCCGGGGCAAGCCCGATCTTGTCGACGTAAAACCGCAGTCAGATTTCGACGAGCAGGAATTGCTGAGCCTTGTCGCTGCCGTTGAGAGAGGAAGCGAGCATCCGCTCGCCCACGCGATCGTGGAAGGGGCTCAAAACAGGGGCGCTGCCATTCTCGACGCTTCCGATATCGAATCCGTGACCGGCGAAGGTATCCAGGCAAATGTCGACAAGCGCCTGGTCGCGATCGGGAATGAAAAGATGATGGAGCGTATAGGGGCGCTCGAAGAAGGCTGGCGGTCAACGGCGGACGAAGGCCGAAGCCTCGGACAGACGGTGATGTTCGTGGCCGTGGACGGGGCACCGGCAGGCCTTATCGCGGTCGCCGATCCGATCAAGGCAACCAGCCGCACCGCTATTGCCGCGTTGCATGAGCGCGGCATCAAGATCGTGATGCTTACCGGCGACAGCGAAGCCACCGCGCGTGCGGTAGCAAGCCAGGTCGGTATCGACGAAGTCGAAGCGAACGTCTCGCCCGAGGACAAACATCGCAAGATCGAGCAGTTGAAGAGCGAGGGTCGCCGGGTCGCTATGGCCGGCGACGGCATAAACGACGCACCCGCGCTTGCCGCTTCGCATGTCGGCATCGCGATGGGAACGGGTACCGATGTCGCGATCGAAAGCGCGGGCGTGACATTGGTGCGCGGCGACCTCGTCGGCGTTGTTCAGGCGCTCGTCCTGTCTCGGGCCACTATGCGCAACATCAGGCAGAACCTGTTCTTTGCCTTTGCGTATAATGCGCTCGGCATACCGGTCGCAGCAGGTGTCCTCTATCCATGGACCGGGTTGCTTTTGAACCCGATGATCGCGGCCGCAGCGATGAGCCTGTCTTCGGTATCGGTGATCGGCAACGCCCTGCGCCTGCGCGGCCTCGCTCTTCCCAAATTCGATACCTGAGCGATGGGGACGGGACGGAGATCGCAGGAGTGACGAATCAGACGATGCAGGATCAGGACCAAATCTCTGAGGAATCGCGCGAATGGCGCGGTGCTCATCCAGCCCTCTGGATCGCGATATTCGGAATTCTCATCGCTTTCGCCTGGGAGATGCTCCAGCTTCCTTTCTACCAGTCGGGAGGTCTGTCGCCTGCCGAGGCAGCACGTCGCTGCGGCCTGGCCTCGTTCGGCGATGCCGGGATCATGGTGGCCGCTTATCTCGGCGCCTCTGTCGGCAGTGGTAAAACGCCGTGGCTCGTAGACTGGCCGATCTCGCGTTTTGTCGTGTTCCTGGGAATCGGCCTGGCCATTACTGCCATGGTCGAAGTGCTGGCTGTCGGTGCCGACTGGGGGTGGTCCTATAGTGCAATCATGCCGCTTGTGCCCGGGACCAAAATCGGCCTGGTACCGATCGTGATGTGGGTCGCGGTTCCCACGGCCACCTTGTGGCTCGCGCGCCGTCTCGGCACCGGACCCCGCTGATCGCAAACCGGGATCTCCTATCCCTCGACAGCTGCCGGCTGCGGTCCCGATGGTGATCGACTTACCCGAAATCCGGCAATCAGGGCCAGCAGCGTGAGCAATTGCGCGCCGATCGTCTCGACAGTCGGGAAGAAGCCGAGTTCGGCGAGGCGCGGCAAGCCGGCAATGAAAGTGGCGGAAAGAACTCCGGCCTCCTGGAAAGCGCCCACGCCCTTGCCCGCGAGAATGACCGCAAGGATCGCAATCAGGATAGCACTATAGCGGAAGAACTGGGTGATCGGCAGTTTGCGGCTGTAGCGCAGCATGGCCCAAGCAATGAGCGCCAGCAGCGCTACTGCGGACAAGGCACCTGCCAGTATGATGCCGCTGCTCTGCGGGTTCCACAGGGCAGCGTAGAACAGGATAGTCTCGAACGCTTCCCGGTAGACGACCACGAAGGCAAGACCAAAGAGAAACCATGCCGATCCGCGCGAAAGCGCCTTGCCCATTTTTTCCTGGATATAGCGCCGCCATTCCTCGGCCTGGGATTTGCCATGCATCCAGATCCCGACCGATACGAGAATGACAGCCGCAAGCAGCGCGCCGATCCCTTCGGTCATCTCGCGGCTCGCCCCGCTGATGCTTACGAAGTAGGTTGCTACGACCCAGGTGGCGACACCTGCGAAAAGAGCAGCGATCCACCCACCATGGATATAGGGCAATACCTCGGAGCGCTGCGACTTTTTCACAAAGGCGATCATGGCGATCACAACCAGAATTGCTTCGATCCCCTCGCGCAGGAGAATGGTGAACGCCCCGAGAAAGGTCGAGATTTCGCTGGCCGCCTCAGGAGCCAACGCTTCCTCGGCTCTTGCCAGCAGACTATCGATGCGAGCCCTTAGTTGCTGTAGTTCGGATGGATTCGCACCGGACTCTATTCCGGCCCGGAATTGCCCGAGCGCCTGTTCTACCTCCCGCATCAAACCGCCATCGCGCGTTGCCAGGAGGGCCTCCAGGGGTTCAAACCCGTCGAGATAGGCAGACAGGGCAAGCTGCCGCGCTTCCTCTCGGTTGCCAGCCCGATAAGCTGACAGGCTGCGATCGAGCGTATCGCGAACGAAGGCGAGCGAACCTGCGTCATTTGCCTGTCCCACCGCATCGGGATTGGCGCGAAGATAGGCCATGACGGCGAGCGCACGGTCCTCGCCGATCTGCTCGGCCAGACTTTCCGGTGTGAGCGCGGCGAGCGTCTCGAGATCGGGGACAAGCTGGCGTATGCCATCATCTTCCCGCCAAATACGCTCGCCCTTGGCCACATCTTCAAAAGCAATGCTGCCGGCATGGAATGCAAGCGCCCAGCGATCCTCGTCGGACAGCGATGCGAAGCTGGCCATGGACGTTCCTTCCAGCCCTTGCGTGATGACCTGGTAAAGCCCGAACGCACTGCGCTGCCGCGCCCGGTCGATATCGGTGAAGTCGATCGGCGGGGGATCAAGTGCCTGCATTGCGGCCGGTGGCGCACTTCCGGCGGCGCCGTGACACGAGGCGCAGTTCTGCGCGAAGAGAGTGCGGGCGCGGTCAAGGTCGGGCGCTTGCGAAGGGGCAAGCGGAACCGGGTAGGCTGTCAGCAACGAGGCTGCCAGCGCGCGCGCTAAGCGCCCAACTCGCTCGGCGGGTTCCTTATTGGCGATCAGAGCTCGCAGCTGGTCCGATCGGCGGATGAGTGCTTGATTGTCTTTAGTATCCGGCAATGCAGCGATCTGCCGCGCCACGACATCGGAAAACTCCACCATTTCGCGATATTCGAATTCGTCGGCAACACGTCCCTCGGAAACGGCGGAGGCGTAGTCGACCGCGATATAATCGAGCAGACGCCAGGTGGTTCGCACGTCGGGTTCTTCCGCGTTCGCGGTGACGGACAGACACAGCGCAAGCGCCAGCAGAATGAGCCGCAGTGCCGGATGGACGGTGGCGGAGACGATGCGATGCATGAGGGGTCTCTATATCTGTTGCAATTAATCCGCAATAGCAGGGTGTAGACGGAAATGTATTTCCTCCAACCCCCGATCGCGGGGATATTCTGGAGTTTAGGTAGAGCGCAGTTCGCCACGGGCCTGTTTGGAGACTTCGGCACTTCCCCACACCGCCAGTCCTGCCATGATGCTCGCCACAACCAGATCGGGCCACGCACGGCCGGTGCCGAAAACGCCAATCGCTGCCGCCAGCACGGCGATATTACCGATCGCGTCGTTGCGCGAACAGATCCACACCGAGCGCATGTTCGCATCGCCCGAGCGATACCGGAACAGCATCGCGGCGACGGCGAGATTTACCGCCAGAGCAAGAGAACCGATGGCGCCCATCGTTCCCGGGTCGGGCGACGCCCCGACAAAGAAACCCCAGATGGCCGAGCCGAGCACCCACAGGCCGAAAGCCAGCATGGTCGCCGCCTTTACGAGAGCCGCACGCGCGCGCCAGACGAGCGCCATCCCCGCTACACCGAGACTGATAGCATAGTTTGCCGCATCACCGAGAAAGTCGAGCGCGTCGGCCTGCAAGGCGCGCGAATCCGCAGCAATGCCTGCCACGATCTCCACGCCGAACATGATTGCATTAAGGCCCAGTGCGATCCACAGAATGCGCCGCCATGTCGGATCGTTGTTGTTTGCACCGGCCTCATCGGGGCCGCAGCAGGTCTTTCCCATTTACTCGACTCCTTGCGTCGATCCGCCCTATGCACCTTGTAGTAACTACAAGGTCAAGCGGCAGGAGCCTTTGTCATGAGAATTGGTCAACTTGCCCGGATAACCGGCGTCAAATCCGAAACAATCCGCTTCTACGAGCGTGAGGGTATCCTCGCTGCCCCTCCACGCACGCGGGCCAATTATCGCGATTATGGACCAGCAGAGGAAGCGCGCCTTAACTTCATACGGCGCGCGCGTGATCTCGGCTTCTCCATGGCACGCATCAGGGAATTGCTCGATCTCTCCGATGATGCCGACCGGTCCTGCGCGGGCATCGACGCTCTGGCCAGAAGCCATCTCGGCGAGGTCGAGCGCAAGATCGCGAGCCTGGAGGCGTTGCGGACGGAACTTGGGCGTATGATCGCTGCCTGCGAGCAAGACACTGTAGGCGATTGCCGCATCATCGATGCACTTGCGGGTACCGCCGAGCCTTGATGTCCGCGCCTCGTGCGCCAGTTCGGTCAGGCTCGCCAATGCACGGCTTTTGTCGGCCGCCCATAAGAGACTTAACTTCGGGAAAGGCCGACGAGTGCGAAGCTGCCCGTGTCGCCATCCCGGGTCTGTCGAACGGGCTATGATGCCGCCGCAGGCCAGTTCCAGACGGCCATTTTTTCAATGCTCATATCCGCCATAGTGTAGGGGATCCCGCCGACGCCAAGCCCGGAGCGGCGCAGCCCTGCAAAAGGCATCCAGTCCACGCGGAATGCCGTATGGTCGTTCACCATCACAGCCGATCCCGCCAGAGACTGTATGCAATGATTGGCGATTGACAGCCGATCGCTGAATACAGCGGCCTGAAAGGCGTAAGGCAGGGCATTGGCCTGCTCGATAGCCAGGTCGATATCGTCATAGCCATACACGCAGATCACGGGGCCGAAGATTTCTTCCCGGGATATCTTGGCACTTTCGGGAGGATCGACAATGACGGTCGGGGAGAAAAGAGTGTCACTCAGACGGCTTCCCCCGCACACCAGGGTGCCTCCTGCTGCGATGGCTTCATCGACCCAGCGTTCGACGCGGTCAACTTCCTCCGTTCGGATCAGGGGTCCGCATTGGGTCTCAGCATCGGCGGGATCGCCCACTACCAGCTTTTCGGCAGCTCGCCTTAGGTCATGAGCGAAGTCTTTCAATTCTGCAGCAGGGACGTACACGCGCTGCACGGAAACGCAGACCTGACCCGAATGATAGAACCCGCCTTTGAGCAACGAGGCGATCACTGCTGCGCGCTCCACGCCGCTGTCCACGATTACCGGCGCCGCGCCGCCGTGCTCGAGAGCAATGCGGGTTCCCGGCGCCAGCTTCGAGCGAAGCATCCAGCCGATCTTCGCAGAACCGATGAATGAGAAGAACTCCGTGCGCGGATCGGTTACCATTCTTTCGGCAATATCGTTGCCGCAAGGTGCGAACCGGCACCAGGCCTCGGGCAGGCCGGCTTCATGAAGAATGCTCACGAAGCTCTGGCATGACAGAGGCGTTTCCAGCGCAGGCTTGATGAGAACGGGGCACCCGGCTGCTACCGCCGGTCCAACCTGATGGACGATCAGGTTGAGGGGGTGATTGAATGCCGAGATCGCCACGACAGGACCGATCGGTTCGCGGAATGTATATGCCGTCCTTCCCGCACCCGCTTCTGTCAGGTCCATGGGGATCTTGTGACCGCCGCCATCGCTGAGCGCCTGAACGCACAAGTCGACGCTGTTGATTGCGCGACTGGCTTCCACGCGCGCATCGACCAGGGGTTTGCCGCCCTCCCTGACGATCTGGAGAGCCAGATCCTCGGCTCGTTCGCGCATGATATCCGCAGCCCGCCGGAGGATGGCGATACGCTCGTGCACGGCAAGCCAGCCATGGCGGTCGCGGTGGAGCAACTGCGCTTCATTCAGCCATTCATCGATTTGAGCCCAGTCGACAAGCGCTACTTCTGCAATCGGCGAGCGGTCGAAGGGATTGTGAACGATCGTTTTCATAGCTCGCACACCTTTGCGCCGAGTTCGTCGATCAGCACCTTCTTGTTTTCGGAATAATCGACGGGCAGGTCGACAAGGTGCACGCCGCCAGCCTCGAATGCGGCGTTCAGGACCGAAACCAGATCCGCGCTTCGCTCGACACGGTGGCCGGTCGCTCCATAGCTTTGTGCGTAGGTGACAAAGTCGGGATTGGAAAAGGTCAGGCCGTAGTCCGGAAAGCCAAGCTGGTCCTGCTTCCAGCGGATCATCCCGTATGCTGCATCATTCAGAACGAGAACGACAAGGTTCAGTCCAAGCCTGACGGCCGTTTCCAGTTCCTGCGAGTTCATCATGAACCCGCCATCGCCGCATACCGCGAGCACTCTGCGCCCCGGCGCCAGCATCGCAGCCATCATGGCCGATGGAAGGCCCGCGCCCATCGTCGCCAATGCATTGTCGAGCAGGATGGTGCCAGGCTCGTGGGCGATGTAGTTTCTGGCGAACCAGATCTTGTAGATGCCGTTGTCGAGCGCAACGATATCATCGCGCGCCATTACGCTGCGTACGTCGGCAACCACGCGCTGGGGGACCATCGGAAAACGTTCGTCGTCGCTGGTCTCGGAGATGTGCGAAGCAATCTCGTGATGCAGGGCGGTATAATAGCTGCGGTCGCACTGCAGCTTGCCATCGAGGCGGCTTCCCAGCCGCTCGACCGATCCGGCGATGTCGCCGATGACTTCGAGCTGCGGGAAGTAGACCTGATCGACTTCAGCCGCCTTGTAATTGATATGGATGACGGTCTGACCGTCCGGCTCCATGAAGAAGGGCGGCTTCTCCACCACGTCGTGACCGATATTGACGATCAGATCGGCCTTCTCGATCGCGCAGTGAACATAATCGCCCGACGATAGCGCCGCAGTGCCCAGATAGAGTTCGCTATCTTCATCGACCACGCCCTTGCCCATCTGGGTGTCGAAGAAGGGAAAGCCGGTATCAGACACGAATTTGCGCAACGCTTTCGAAGCGCGGCGGCGGTTCGCTCCAGCTCCGATCAATAGCAAGGGCCGTTCCGCAGCAAGAATACGCCGGGCCGCTTCGTCGAGCGCAGCATCTCCGGCGACCGCATAACGCCTGTCATGCGGCGGTATGACCGGTTCGATCGTTTCCTCTTCAGCGATATCTTCGGGCAGTTCCAGGAGGACGGCTCCGGGTCTTTCTTCCTGCGCCAGACGGAACCCTTCGCGAACGAGCGAGGGAATGCGATTGCCGTTCACGATCTGGGTCGAAGCCTTGCAGAGCGGCGTAAACAGGGAAACGACGTCGACAATCTGGAACTGGGCCTGTTTCGAGGTCTTGATCGGTTTCTGCCCGGTAATAATGACGAGCGGAAAGGCCCCGAGCGCGGCATAGGCCGCCGGTGTGGTCAGGTTCGTGGCACCAGGCCCGAGCGTTGCCAGGCACACACCTGCCTTGCCGGTCAGGCGGCCATAGGTCGCCGCCATGAAGCCAGCGCCCTGTTCGTGACGGGCCAGAACCAGCGTGATGGCGGAAGTTCGCAGCGATTCCAGGAGATCCAGGTTCTCTTCGCCTGGAACGGCGAAAACATATTCGACTCCCTCGGCTTCGAGTGCGGCGACCATGAGATCGGATGCTTTCATTCGTTGGTCCTCATTTTACGAGTTGCAGGGCGGTTCATGCCGTGCGCTGCCAAGCTGCTTGCCCACAGCGACCGACCCGATCGCCGCGCTTGTCAATGGTCGTGGTCATGGTGATGGTTCTTCTCGACCTGATGGTCCGGGATCATGTCCGGATCACAGTCCGCAGCGAGACAGGCTTCGAACGTTGCATGGGCGATGGCGTGCTGCGTCTCGAGCATACCGCGAGCCCGCGCCTTCACATCCTCGAAAGCCTGCAACGAAGATTCGGCAGGAACGATATGCGCCTCAAGCGCGCGATAATGCTCGCTGATGCTCCAGATATGGACGTGATGGACGTCGGCCACGCCTTCTGTGTCACGCAGGTCGCACACAATGCGATCGAACTCGCTTTCGTCCGGCACCGCACCCATCAAGAGCCGCACCGTGCGAGGCAACAAAGTGACGCCTTGCCAGATCACATAGGCAGCAATGACCACGGTGATGATCAGATCGGCGATATAAAGTTCGTATCGCAGAATGAGTACGCCAGCCACGATCACACCGACCGAAGCCAGCGCATCGGACACATTGTGCAGAAAGGCGGCTTTCATGTTGAGGGAGTTTTTCGAGCTGGCGTAGACCATCACCGCCGTAACCACGTCGATCACCAACGCTATCCCGGCGACCCAGATTACGGTCCACCCCTCAACGGGTTGAGGGTCTGCGAAACGGTTGATCGCCTCGACGAGCAGATAGAAGCCGATGATAAGCAAAGTCGTCAGATTGATGAGAGCTGCCACGACTTCCGCACGAGCATAGCCGAAGGTCATAAGCTTGTCGGCTGGCCGGCGCCCGATCCGCCTCGCAAACAGAGCCAGTCCAAGCGATGCCGCGTCGCTGAAGTTGTGCAGCGCATCGGCGATCAGTGCGAGCGAACCCGACAATATCCCCCCGATGATCTGGGCAACAGTCAGCAGGACGTTGAGGGCGACGGCCAATACAAGGCGGCCGTCGCTCATGTTCTCTTCGCCGTGACTGTGCCCGGCATGACCGCCGGATTGTGCCATTACCTGCCTCCTTTTTCTCTTCTCTTGGTCGTCGTAACGGACTGCGCGGGGGAATGCTGGAACGTGCTGTTCGAAACATCGAGTTCGCGCGACAGTTCTCCAAGCGCCGAGATCGCGAGGCCGAGCAGGGCGAATCCTCCGACAAATGCCGGGAGCGTCATGTGATTGGCGGCGACCGATCCGGTTCCCATGCGAAGCAGCGCGCGCGCCGATGCAACTATAAGAAAGCCCGGGATAATAGCCGCTAGCCAACCTCGCCCGCTGTCGGTGAATCCGTGCAGCGCCCAAAAGGTCAAGAGAGCGATGCCGATGAAAAGCAGGGAAAAGAGGACAAGTAGCGCAAGCTGGTCCATCCTGCTCACTTGGGCGGATCGGTATTCATCGATCGCCTGGCGTCCTATTTCCAGGTTCGCAAAAACAAGCGCTGCAGACACCGCCACTGCTGTCGTCGCGGATGCCGCAGCGGCAGCACCCAAGAGAACGCTGTAAGGCAGGATTTCGAACGCAATCGACACCGAGATGCGACGAACCAGGGTTGGCCTATCGAAACATCGCTCGGGTCCGTCATCACCCCGTCTGAGTCTTGCGTATCGGCCAAGCTCGCTGAAAAGCAGAAGTAGCAGCCCGCCCGCCAGCATCAAACCAGTGAGTGCCCAGCGGGTGAGAGGGGATTGTCCCAGCGGAAGAGTTAGCAAGACGGCAAGGGCTGTAAAGGCACCCGAAACGCCGCCTGGCAGGAGCGGATGCAGGAAGTTCCAATTGCCTTTCGCCAATTTGCCGCCAATCATGACCCCGATGCCTGCTAGCATCGCCAGGACAAGGACCCGCGAAAGGTCCTGCGCGGCAAACAAAGTATCGAATAGCGTCAATTCCTTTTCTCGCCGTGGACGGTCCCCGCCTCCTCATGCACATCCATATGCGTATCGCGCAGGATCTGCACTCCGCCGTAGAGCGCTATGCAGGCGACCGCTATTCCGACCACCAGATCGGGCCAGTTGGCACCGGTAATCAGCACAACGATGCCGGCGATGATGATCCCGCCATTGGAGATGAAGTCGTTGAAGCTGAACGTTGTCGCCGCCCGCATATTGACGTCCTTGTTCTCCATCTTCTGCAACAGGCGCAGGCAGTAGAGATTCACCAATCCCGCGACGAACGCCATCGCCATCATCAGCATGCCGCCCGGATCGGAACCTTCCACGAACCGACGGTAAGCATCGAAAATGACCCCAGCAGAGAAGATCAGCAGCATGATGCCGGAGAAGCGCGCGGCTCCGCGCTTCCAGGTCCGCGAGCGGGTTAGCGCAAGCAGGCTGAGCGCATAGACGATTGCATCCGATGAATTATCGAGGCCGTTTGCCAACAGCGCGTTGGAATCGGCAAAATACCCGACCGCGAAAAAGCCGATCGCGATGGCCACGTTAAGCCACAGGACAACCCACAGGGTCTTGCGCTTTTCAGGCGACCCGACATCGACCTCATGACCGCCACTCATGCTGCGTCCTCCCCGGTTCGTACCCAGCTTTCGGCATGACTACGCTGTGATGGTTGGAAGAACTTCATTTCGGCGCGGAAGAGCGACGATGACATCTCCGTGCCCCACTCTTCCCATTTGCTGTCACCGATTATGGCGATCCGGCCGAAACAATCCTTATGCCGGACGTCGAACTTGAGATCGCGCCAGAGACCTCCGAGGTCCCAGCCCGAAAAATCAGGCGCGAGCTCGATTACCATCGGGACGGTGCCGGCCTCGCGCTCCGCGATACGTTCGAATTGGGGAACAAAGCGGTTATAGTCTTCATCCTCCAGCCTGCCTCCGGCGCGTATCCAGAGCAGTCCGTTCTCTTCCTTCAGTGCCAGCACCGTATTCTCCTTTCCCGATCGGTCATGCGATGTCCTTCAGTTCGCGCTCTTCATCGCTCGTCACATTGCGACGCAGACGGTCCCACCACTTCTCGCGCCAGCTTCGCTCGTCGTCGGAACTGTGCAGTACGAGCCGCGCGATCGCGGGAAGGACGAACAGCGTGAGTGCGGTCGCAGTGATCAGGCCGCCAATGACGACCGTAGCCAAAGGACGCTGCACTTCGGCCCCTGTTCCGGTTGCAAGAGCCATGGGTACAAAGCCGAGTGAGGCCACCAGCGCGGTCATCAACACCGGTCGCAGGCGCGCGAGCGCGCCATCTGCGATCGCGTCATCAAGTGGCATACCACTTTCAAGACGCTGCCGGATCGCGGTCATCATGACGAGACCGTTGAGCACAGCCACACCCGACAGGGCAATAAAGCCGACCGCCGCCGATACCGAGAAGGGCATGCCTCTCAACACGAGGGCAAACACACCGCCCGCCAAGGCCATCGGGATGGCGCTGAACACCGCCAGGGCCGGAACCCATCCACCAAGCGCCATGTACAGCAGGAGCAGGACAACGGCGAAGCAGATGGGCACCACGATCGCGAGCCGAGCCTGCGCTTCCTGCAGGTTCTGATACTGCCCGCCCCACTCGATGAAGGAGGCAGGGGGCAGATCGACCTGGGCCGAAACACCTTCCTGCGCTTCTTCGACAAAGGAACCGAGATCGCGTTCGCGGACGTTGGCGGAAACGATGACGAGCCGGCGACCCTGTTCGCGCCGGACTTCGGCGAGACCATCGACGACCTCAAAATCGGCCAGCGTTCGCAGCGGAACCGTGACGCCGTTTTCGAGGACGATCGGCAGGGCTCCTAGCTGGTCGAAATCGTCGCGCGTTGCGTCTGCCAAGCGTACGACGACATCGAAGCGGCGGTCGCCTTCGAACACCAGGCCCGCCGGTCGGCCGCCAAGGGCGATGGCAACGGATTGCGCCACGTCCTCGACCGTGAGACCGTACCGCGCGATGGTGGGACGATCGAAAGCGATGTCGAGCGTCGGAAAGCCCGTCACCTGCTGCACCTTTACATCGGCCGCACCCTCGACACCGCGAAGTACGCCTGCAACGTCGCCCGCCGCTTCGGTCAGTGCGGTGAGATCGTCGCCGTACAGCTTGACCGCCACATCGCCGCGTACGCCTGCGATCAGTTCGTTGAAACGTAGTTCGATAGGCTGACTGAACTCGTACAGGTTCCCGACAAGACCGCCAAGTGCACTCTCCATCTCGCCAACGAGTTCATCCTTTGGCAAATCCGGGTCTGGCCACTCCTCACGCGGTTTCAGAATGACATAGGCATCCGATGCGTTGGGCGGCATGGGATCGCTGGCGACTTCTGCCGTACCGGTTCGCGAGAAGACCAGCTCGACCTGCGGAAACTCCTCGAGCCTGTCTTCGACCCGCCGCTGCATCGCCAAGGATCGTTCGAGTGAGGTCGAAGGAATCCGAAGCGATTGCACCGCTATGTCGCGCTCGTCGAGCTGGGGAGTGAACTCACTGCCAAGAAAGCCGAACATTATTGCCGCGACAGCAAACAGGCCAGCACCAGCACCGATAACCGGCCAAGGACGCGCAATGGTCTTGCGAATAGCGGGACCGTAGCGATCCTTTGCCATACGGATCGGTTTCACCTCCTTCTCGGTCAGCTTCTTGTTAAGCAGGACCGCAATCATCGCGGGCACGAAGGTGAGTGACAGCACAAAGGCCGAAGCCAGCGCGAGCATGACCGTAATCGCCATTGGCGAAAACGTCTTGCCCTCGACCCCGGTGAAGGTGAGCAGCGGCGCATAGACCAGCAAAATGATTGCCTGTCCGTAGACCGTCGGCTTGATCATCTCCTGCGCGGCAAGCCGCGTCTCGGTAAGGCGTTCGCCCAGGCTGAGCAGCCGGCCTTCGCGATGCTGGCGCGTGGCAAGCCGCGCGACACTGTTCTCGACGATGATCACCGCGCCATCGACGATCAGGCCGAAGTCGAGCGCGCCGAGGCTCATCAAATTGCCCGAGACGCCCAGCCTGTTCATGCCGATGGCCGCCATCAGCATCGAGATCGGGATGACCAGGGCCGCGATAATGGCGGCCCGGATATTGCCGAGCAGGAGGAACAGCACCGCGATAACCAGCAAGGCGCCCTCGACCAGGTTTTTTTCGACCGTGGCGATCGTCGCATCGACAAGCGAAGAGCGGTTATAGACAATTTCTGCCACCACGCCGTCGGGTAGCGATGCGCGCACCTCTTCCAGTCGGTCTGCCGCCTGAGCCGATACGGTGCGGCTGTTCTCACCGCTGCGCATCAACACAGTGCCGACGACCGCTTCGTCGCCATTCAGCGAAGCAGCCCCCGTGCGCAGATCGCCCCCGATTTCGACATTCGCTACATCGCCGATGCGGATGGGCACACCCTCGCGCGTCGCGACGACAGCCTCCTCGATATCGGCGATTCCGCCCAGTCGCGCATCGACGCGAACGAGCAGGGCTTCATCGGCCCGGTCCACGAAATTGGCGCCCGCCGCGAGATTGGCGGCCTCGAGCGCATTGATCAGGGAGTCGAAAGACAGGCCGTAGCCTGTAAGCCGTGCCGGATCGGGCTGAACGAGGAATTGCTTCTCGAAACCGCCGATTGAATCGACCCCGGCCACGCCGTCGATCGAACGCATGAGGGGTGCCACGACCCAGTCCTGCACAGTACGCAGATAGGCAGCCTTGGCGACCTCGCTTTCCAGCCGGTCGCCGCGCTCGGTTATGAAGCTGCCATCTCTCTGCCACCCAGTCCGGCCGCCTGTGGTCGCTCCCTTGCCGCCGGGATGCTCGTATTCGATTGTATACATGAGCACTTCGCCAAGCCCGGTGGAAATTGGCCCCATGGTCGGCTCCGCCCCTTCAGGCAGCGAGGCGCCGATCGGCGCGAGACGTTCGTTCACCTGTTGGCGAGCAAAGTAGATGTCGGTGCCTTCCTCGAAGATGGCGGTGACCTGGCTGAAGCCGTTGCGCGAAATCGATCGGGTCATCTCCAATCCCTCGATCCCGGCAAGCCCGGTTTCGATTGGAAAGGTCACCTGCGTCTCCACCTGAGAAGGCGAAAGCGCAGCCGCGCTGGTATTGATCTGCACCTGTGTGTTGGTGATATCCGGCACCGCGTCGATCGGCAGGCGCAACAGATTGAATGCGCCATAGATTGCCGCGAAAATGGTGAGGACGATAATCGCCCAGCGGAATCGCACGGCAACATCGAGGATCATCCCGATCAGGCCATGGTGATGGCTATTCTCGTCCGAATGGGACGACGTTTGATCAATGGCCATGTTCTGCGCCCTCCTTTTCGAGCTCGGCTTTCAGCAGGAAGGCATTGGCGGTCGCGATACGCTGACCCGTTTCGAGGCCGGACAGGATCGTCACCATCCCGGCGGATCGGCTGCCCGTTTCCACCTCGCGCGCCTGAAACCCGCGGCGAGTCCGGACGAACACCACATCGCGGCCCTCAAGCACCTGCACGGCATCTTCAGGAACCGCGATAAGGGTCTGATCCACTTCTCCCGAAGGGCGGATGCGAGCCTGAAGGAACGAGCCAGGCTGAAGACCTGGAACAGCGCGCGAGATGCTGAGGACAGCTGTCGCGCTTCGGCTTTCAGGATCGAGCGAAGGCGTGACAGAGCGTACGCGCGCGCCGATCTCGCGACCATCGCCAACAATCAGTGCTGCCTCATCGCCGGGCTGGATGCGCGAGGCATCTTCCGACGGTAGCGCGACTTCGACCTGGAGACCGTTCGGATTGACGACCTGATACAGTTCCTCGCCGGCATCGACGAAGGAGCCAAGTACGATTGGCGCAGCCGTCACGCGTCCGGATAGGGGACTGGTGACGGCGAGCGAGCGACCGTCACCGCTTACCCCGGCAGCGCTGACCGCGGCCTGGGCCCGGTTCAATTCGGAACGGGCGACATCGAGATTGGCGCGCGCGGCTTCCAGATCCTGCCGTGCGGTAACATTCGCCTCGAAAAGGCGATGTTCACGATCAAATGCCGACGACAGTTCGGTCACGCGAGCACGAGCTGCACTGAGCTGCGAGGCGAGCGCAGCAGCATCGGCGCTTTCAATCCGTGCAACAGTCTCGCCCTGGCGGACATAATCACCAAGCGTCTTGCCCACAGTGCGTACCACACCCGATGCGCGCGCATCGATACGCGCACTTGCGGTCGGACTAGCGGCTACCGTGGCCGGAAATACCAGGTCGACGGATGCACCATAACGTACTGTACCGATTACAATTTCGGCAGCCCGAATCTGTTCTTCGCCGATCAGAACGAGGCCCTCCGGCAATTCTGTTTCGGCTGCTTCTTCGACGCCACCGGTATCGACTTCACTGTCAGGCCAAAGCATCAGAAGCAAAGCTGTAGCGAAAATGACGATTCCGGCGATGATCGCCAGTTTCTTGCGGTTCATTTGAATATTCCTCATTGTGCGGCCAGCCGGATCAATTCAGCAGCAGCCTGCCCCCGGTCCTGCTGGGCAGCGATCAGGGCTTCACGAATTGCATCGCGCGCTTCGGCAGCGCTCAACACCTCGATCAACGGAAAGCGGCCGTTGCGGTAGCCGATGCGGACAAGCCGCAGCGCCTCTTCGGCCTGGGGCAGCGATGTCCGGGAAAGCGTTTCGACGCGCGCCTCAGCAGCGAGATACTGCGCCCGCGCCCGGGTTACCGATTGTTCAAAATCCGCCAGTGCCACGGCCTCGCGTGCATTTGCGGCGCGAAGCCTCGCTTCTGCAGCCGCGATATTGCCCTGATTGCGATTGCTGAACGGAAGCGGGATCGAGACGCCTACAAGGAATGCGTTGTCGTTGCTTTCTTCGAAACGGCGCACACCGGCCGAGACGACCGGATCGGGAACGCGCAAGCTGCGCTCACGATCAATATCTGCCGCAGCAGCCCTGCTTTCGGCGCGCGCCACCCGCAACTGGAGCCCTCTCGCCGCAGCCAGTGCAACTCCAGGTGGCCGGATGTCCGGAAAGTCCGCCGGGACTACAGGGGGCACGTCCTGAACGCCCCAGAGAGACGCGAGAGCAGTGCGCGCCGCGAGACTGGCCGCTTGAGACGCTTGCAATTCGGCGCGCGCCTCTGCCAGAGCCGCCTCTGCACGCAAGGCGCGCAAAGGTGGCTCACGGCCTACTTCGACCAGCAGTCCTGCAATGCGAGCGAGCTCTTCGTTCCGTTCGACCACATCGCGGGCCAGTTCCACGCGCGATGCAGCGGCCGCCGCTGCGACATATCGCTCGCGGACGAGGTAGCCGAGTTCGACATCGGACAGGTCGGCGCGAAGGTTTGCAAGCTGTGCTTGCGCCCGGGCAGCTTCGACCCGGGTCCCCCGCTTGTTGCCAAGTTCAAGGCGCTGCCCCACCGCAAGCGTGTATTCGGTAGCCCGCAGTCCGGAAAAAGCGCCGCTTCCGGCGATATTCTCGACCTCGAACGAAACTTCGGGGTTCGGTCGGAGACGCGCCTGTCCGACGAGCGAGCGAGCGGCATCCGCTTCGGCGCGCGGTCCCACCATACGCGGGTTCGCGGAGATTTCATCGACTTCGCCCGTGACACCTGAGCGGCTCAGCGCGTCTTCGAGCGTCAGAAGCTCACGCTCCTGCGCCGCCACGGTCGTGGCATGAGCGGCGAGGAACAGCCCTCCAAGGAGGACTCCTCGCCAATGAATGGCTAACATTTTCCGAAAATTCCTCTGCTGACAATCCGAACTGCGCTGCGGCATGCAGCGCGGTGACGGTCGTCAGGCGCGAGGAGGGCGCTTCAGTCGGTCGGTAATGTCGGAAGCGAGCGCCTCGGAGGGAGGCGCATCGGGAACCACAACCAAATGAGGGACCGAATCCTTCTGCACGGTGCTGGCAAAGCTTGCCCCATGATGACAATGGCCGTGCCCACACATGCCGTGTTGCTCGGTCGGCGCATCCGAATCACCCGGAACTTCGTCGGTAGCTGCGGATGACGCGGACGCGCTGTCGAGCGAAGCCAGAACGGGCGTGCTTCCGGGCGCCACTTCGGCGCCGCAAGCAGCAGCATCCGCCGCGGTCACGAACACCATCGCGACCAGCATGAGCAGGACGACAAAAGGATGCAGGACAAGGCGACGATAGCTTGTGGTCATGGATTCCGACGGCTCCTAGCAAACCGGATCAAGATTGCAAGCTCCGTAATACAATGAAGTATAAGTCGTTTGTTACAGTATAACAGTCCTCGAATACTGTTTCGGCCTTGCAAGAACGGGACGATCAGGCTGCGCGAAGCTCGGGATGGGGATGCTCACAGCGATGCACTTCGATCGTGACGTGCACATATTCCGCATGCTCTGAAAGTCGGCTCGCATAATGGTCGGGCGCGAGCGGATCACCGGCGATGAGCGAGGCGATGACCGCATACTTGCCAGGGCCGATCCGCCAGATGTGCAGATCGCCGATCGCGGCGTCCCGGTCCTCGAGCGCCTCGCGCACCTCTGTGTACCGTTGAGAGGCCGCTTCGGCGTCCACAAGCACGGCAGCGGTATCGCGCAGCAGTGACCATGACCAGCGCCCGATCACGAATGCACCCACCAGCCCCATTGCCGCGTCCATCCATGCCCAGCCGAGGTACATGCTGGCGAGAAGGGCCACGATAGCCAGGACCGAGGTCAGGGCATCGGCAAGCACGTGGAAATAGGCGGAGCGCAGATTGTTATCGGCATGCGCATGGTGGTGGTGATGATGATGGTCGTGATCATGCCCATGGTGATGATCGGCACCAAGCAGCCAGGCACTCGCGAGGTTCACCACAAGGCCGAGCACGGCGATCCAGATCGCCTCGGTATAGGCAATCGTGAGCGGGCTGACGAACCTTTGAGCCGATTCAACCGCGATCCCGATTGCGAAGATGGCGAGGACAAGCGCGCTCGCGAAGCCGGCGAGGTCGCCCACCTTGCCGGTACCGAATGTGAAACGCGGGTTGTTCGCATGGCGCCTGGCAAACCAGTAGGCGAAGGCCGCGACGCCCAAGGCACCTGCATGGGTCGCCATGTGGATACCATCGGCTAGAAGCGCCATCGATCCGGTCCACAGGCCAGCGACGATCTCGACCACCATCATCGCGGCGGTCAAGGCAACGACATAACGCGTGCTCCGGTCATGGGCGTCGTGCGAGGCGCTCAGGAAGTTGTGATCATGGGCGAGCGGATTGGAGTCGGCGTGGTGCATGCGGGGCTGATAACCCGAGATGCCTTCCCAAGAAATCCCCTCTCCAACCGAAAAGGCAATCGATGACAATTGTCTGAGATGGTCGCCGCAGCCAACCGATGGTAGACATGTTGCAGCGACCAACAGACTATTATCCCTTAGTCTTGGATCCGGACGTCACGGTCCTGCGATCGACCACAGTGATCCGGCGCGTCTTGGCGTCGATCACTAGCCGTTCAGTCACGCCATTGCCCGGAAAGGCGACAACGTAGCGCGGATTGAGCGAGAGCATCTGCTCGTTGCGCTTGAACCCGGCGCGGGCACCAAGACGACGATCGAGCGAAAAGGTCAGCTGCTGGACTTCGCGGCGTTCAGCCCAGCTCGCTGCCAGGCGATCGGCACCCTTGCCGTCGCCGCCATGGACCAGGAAGAGATCGGGAACCGCATCGCGAACCTTGTCGAGCGTAGCCCAGATAGTGTCGGCATAACGCTTCGCATCCTCGGTGCTCCCAAAGGTCTGGCGACCACCGGCAAAGACGATTGGAGTTCCTTCCGGAATCAAAGCGTGACGCCGGTTCTCGGCGCGTGCGCGGAGGAAATCGCGGGCATCGATCACGGCCGATGTGAGGTGGCGTGAATGGCTCGTGCGCGAGCCGGAGACGGGCTTCCACGAGGAACCGGTCTCGTCGCGGTAAAGTGCTGCGGCAGCCTCGCGCATCTGCTCGAAGGCCAGCATGCTGGCTTCGGCGGCCTGCGCGCGCTCTACCTGCTCTTCCAGATTGCTCGAATGCACTTCGGATCCATCGGCCGATGCGAGCAGGACCCGGATCTCGTCGCTGGCCCGGTCAAGCTGAGCCGATTTGCGGCTGGCGGCGCGGTGGAAGAGGTTGACCATACCCCAGGCAATATCTTCGGCATCGGCTTCCAGGGCCGTGTCGGAAAACATCGCGAAAAGGTCGGACCATACGGCGCCAAGCGTCTGGTCGATCGCGTCCTCGCAGGGAAAGTCGGTTTGGCTGAATGGTGCCGGCCTGATGCTGAGGCCTGAAAGGTCGAGGCCGTTCAATTGGTCGATGAAGCTGTCGTACATGGAGTGTCTCCTGATCGCGGGGACAAGGAGAGGAGGCACCATTGCCTCGGTCCTGTCCGCCGGAGCCCGATCAGGGGCCGGGACAAGGGGTGAGGCGCACCGCGTAGCGGGAAACCTGCGGCCCTAGGCTGGCGCGGGCAACACGGGCCGACGGGCCGCAGGTTGCGGCGCGCCCCGACCGGCCCAAGGGCCTCTCCCGGCGGACAGGGACCAGGCAGGATCAGGACCCGGTGTCGCAAGCGGATCGGGAGCGCTCGAAGATCGCTTCGCCATTCGAGAACCGACCTACCAGGCGCAACTCACCAAACAGGTCGATGAACCTACCCGAGACCTGGCCAAGCCAGTGCCGTGCTCTCGCCGTTCGCGGGTTGTAGAAATCAGCCTCCCAGTAGCGAGCGTCATCGCGCTCGGCGAGCCAGATCGCGGCAAGGCCGCACCAGGTCGATATGCCGCAATCGGCGAAGGCGTTGCGCAGGAGAATGCGGTCCTCGCGGCCGCGCCATCCATCGAAGCGTTGAAAAGAAGGAAAGGCGGCTTTCGCGGCATCTATGACCTCGTCGACGAGGCACTCGTAGACCCAGTCGATATCTTCGTCTTCGCCGTCATCAAGCAGGCGAAAGGCCACCACGGAGCCGGTCGGATAGCTGACGGAACGTCCCATCTACCGTCTCCTGTTCAAGCCGCATCGGCGAGATCGAGATCGGCCTCGCTTTCGGAGGATTGGTGACCCCCAAGGTCAAGCAACAAGCTGGCCGCTTCCTCAGCCTTAGCCGCAGCAGTCAGGATCGCGCGCTCGTCCGATTTGAGGATCTTGAGCCAGGAGGCGATGTAGCTGGCGTGATGGTCGAGGTGGGTGACCGGAAGGCCCAGTTCTGCCCCGAGAATGGCTGAGGACAGTTCGGCGATCAGTTCTTCGGCAGCATAGGCGTCGCTACCGAAGCGGTTCTTGAGATCGCGGTCGAGCCGCGATGAATGCCCCGTCCAGTGCGACAGCTCGTGTGCAAGCGTCGCGTAATAGTGGTCATAGGCTTCGAAGAGTTCGGCTGGCGGCATGGTGACCCGGTCGCGCAGCGGCTCGTAATAAGCCTGCGCGCCATGGTGGCGCAGGTCTGCGCCAATATGGGCAAAGAAGGCATCGAGCCGGTCTTCGCGTCCTTCGGGCTCAAGTGCGGCAACCAGCGGCTTGGGATGGTAAAATGCAGGGAGGCCATCGCACTGGTCAGCGTTGAACACGGCATAGGCCTTGAGCACGCGCCGGTTCTCGGTGTCTGCTTCGCCTTCGGCGTTCTCGACCTCTTTGGTGTAGCTCTTGTAGAAGATCGCGATGGTCGATTTTTCACCTTTGCGGACTTGTCCGCCGAGCGCCTGACACTGGCGATAGGTCATCCAGTAAGGCGAGGTATAGCCGCAGCCATCGGCCACCATCCACAACCAGAAAGTGTTCATGCCGCGGTAGGGTGTCCCGCAGGAGCGCAAGGGCCGCGAGACTGGCACGCCGCGCCATGGCTTGACCCAGGGTTTTGTGCCTTGCTCGAGCTTCTCGATGATGGCTGCGGTGATGCGTTGGGCTGGCGAAGTCGATGCAGTGCGGCGGGATTTGGTCATGGGAGGTCTCCTGATTGCCGGGACGGAGATGCCCCGGCTCAGGAAGATCAAAGCTCCCTCCTCTCTCCATTATTTGACGACGCTAAACGCCCACACGCCGGTCGTTGAAGCATTGCCGACGGTGACCTGAATGAGGTCACCGGGTCAGCAGGCTCTATCTCCCCGCAAATGGATCATTCCGGTATGTCCGCATCTACGCGGCGATGACTTGTTCACCGCCGCACAGAATGGTGGGATCCCACTCCTCGCCTGCCTCTGTAAAGGCGTAGAGTTTCGCAATCCGCTTCCCGTCCCACTCGAAACGATAATGCGCTGTCTGTATAGTAGCCCCGAGGCAGCTGTTGTCAGTCACGGCAAGGCAAAGTGCCTTAGGTCGTTCGGGGGTGTAGAAGGCGGCGCCAGCCAATTCTGTAGGCACCTCTTCTCCCGCAGCACGGCAATCGGCGTCGCTCATGCCGATGGGAAGACTTGTAAGGTCTGCAAATGCACCTTCGACCGGGGTTTTCAGCATGCGCATGTCGATGCCGATTGGCGGCTCGCCCGTCCGCCCTAGAAAAATCTCACGCCGCCGTACGGCACGCGCCAGCGCGGTTTGCGGATCGCTGGCCAACTCTAGCGCAGGCAATGTGCTCGGAAAGAACCGCGAGCCCTCGGGATTGATGTAGCGGAAGGGCGCATGGTTCCAGTTCTGCAGCCGCGGCGATCCTTCGCCGCCAAAGCTGACCAACAGCTGCTCCTTTGAGAGTAGACGAGGATTCGTCCGGGCCTCGGCCTCATACAGGGCATCAAAGCGGTCATTCGCGACGAGACCTCGATACACTTCCACCGAAGGAAAGCGCGATGGGATTAGCCGATATCCAAATCCTTTGAACAAATATTCCCTCACTTAGCCACCCCGCTGCGCGTCAAGATATTGTCGCACCGCGAGGATGTCCGCCATGCCCCCGCGCAGCATTACTTCAAGAGCCGATTCGCCGTCGAAAAAGTCGTTCGGTCGAAGCATCCACTCTTCGCCGCGTCGATCATCCGTAAACAGTATTCGGAGCGCTTTCCATATTGCGAGCAAGTGCGAGAGACGTTCTCCGGTGTCCCTGGGCAAACTCCCGCCCTCCTTTTTCCACTTAAAGAATGTCGATCGCCCTGGAGATCCAAGCAGGATGATCTGTTGTTCGGTCGATAGATCCCATCGCTGCGCCATTTCGAAAAATGCTTCTAATTCAGCTGGAATCGATGAAGCCCGTGAGCTCGGGTGAGCACCGGGCAGCGTGTCAGCCGACATACTTGCTCCTCAGTCCATATTTGCACTTGACGTTGCCAATAGTCCAATATCATATTGTCCGTATCGGGACGTTTTCTCGATTCTAGTCCACGATTCGCACGGGTCAAGGCTTTCCGCGCAATCATTAGGACTTGGACGACGAATTTAGATGAAGGGATTAAACAGGTGGAAGGCAACGGCAACGGCAACGGCAACGGCAACGGCAACGGCAACGGCAACGGCAACGGCGGTTCCGCGATTTCGGTGACAGTCAACTATCAAGCGGCGAGCAAGGTAGAAAGCTTCCCGCGCGGCGCTAAGGTCTCCGAGGTGCTCGCATGGGCAATCACGGCATTCTCAATCGACGACGCCATCGCGACCGAGATCGAACTCGTCGTCACGGGCACGACCGAAGAGCTGCAGGGTTCGAAACCCTTGGCTTCCCTCGCCCCCGGCGGATCGACACTCACCCTCGACCTCGTGCGTGGCGACATTGCCAATGGGAGGCTCTGAGAGTGGAGGATCCCGCCATCGCACTTATTGAAGCTGACCTTGCTTCCGAGGAGTTTCGGACGGGCTGCGACGACGGACGCTGGCGGGTGATAGGTTTCGCTTATCCACGCCTCGACTTCAAGGTTTCAGCAATCGAACCCGACGGTACCGCGACTGAATATGGGTTTCGTGCCGATCTCACCAACTACCCAGGCCTCGCTCCAGAGGTGAAACTCTGGAATCTCGAAGAGGATCGCAAGCCTATCGCTGGCGAGCGACCGTCGGGTGGGAAGCGGGTCGCCGAGACTTTCAAGGACTGGGGATCGGGTACCGTTTATCGGCCGTGGGATCGTCATACCGGGCCGCATAACAACAATGCTGTCGCCAAACCCCACCTAGCGTGGAGCAAGGACCGTGACTTGGCTTTCATCTTCGAGGATCTCTATGGCATATTGGTTAGCAACGGTCGCAAGGTCGCTACTCGGACAGCGGCCTGAGTTGATCTGTGATCGCAAAGTATGGGATGCTGGAGCTGCGGAGCTTTGCCGTCGCACAAACGGCGGTCGACGCGAGAGCGGTGCATTTCTTCTTGGCATCGCAGGCTCGCCCTCAACCATTCGGCAATTCATTTTCTACGACGATATCGATCCCGGTGCCCTCAACAGCGGTATTGTCCTGATCGATGGTCGGCGGCTTGGCGAGCTTTGGGAAATATGCCGAAACGAAGGGATGAGCGTCGTTGCCGACGTTCATGTCCATCCGGGTAGCTTTCGGCAAAGTCCCTCCGACAAGGCGAACCCAATCATCGCGGAGGTCGACCATTTGGCACTGATCCTGCCGAATTTCGCTGAAGGTTCGAATCTTCCAGGCCACATCGGAGTACATCGCTACCTGGGCAACCGTCGATGGCGAGACGAAAGCGACCGCCTTTTTCCTCCCTTTCACGTCGGAAAATATCTGTGGACCTGACCCCCGAGCTATCCCGAATTGCAAAAATGCTGATTGATGCTGAAGGCATTAGTGGCGCGGATGCCGAAGCGCGTCTTCGCGCTATGACTCTGGAAGTCATAGTCGGTGAAAATGCTCACAGTATCGCTGGGCATAATGCGATCCTCACCGCCGTAGCGGTCGGGAAGAAGACCTTTGTCGGCGGCGTCAGTGTCCGGATCGACGACGACGTACCGCTAGTTTCCGCGATGCCAGTCGGTTGCACATCGCTGCGTGAGGCAGTCGATCGGCTGGGCGCTACCAAAAACGTTGGCGTCGCAGCAATCCGTATCATTATCGGAAATGTAATCGGCGGAGCATCAGACGTTCATGCTTGGTGGGATGGCTGGAAAGGCGGAGCAGCGTCGGGACCCAAAATCTCAGGAGACGCGGACAATCCTCTCGCCGGCATTGTAGCTGGCGCGGCGACCGTGGCGTATGCTTTCGCACGGCTGCGAAATGCACATTCGCCTGGGTCTGTAGAGTTTGATCTTTGGCCGCAGAGAGCGGTGAGCAAGCCGCCGCCCTTCGCCAAGGTTTTTCTTCCCAGCGCGCTATGGCTGCTCGGCCTCGGCAATCTTGGTCAAGCATTCATGTGGTCGCTTTCGGCGCTTCCCTATCCCAATCCGCGAGCCGTAAAGCTGGTTTTGCAGGATGCTGACCAGATAAGCGCTGAAAATTGGGGAACTTCCGTGCTCGTACAGTCGGGAGAATACGGCGCCTACAAAACCGCACTCGCGGAGCAATGGGCAAAGCGGAAGGGGTTCGATGTGCGCCGCGTTGATCGCCTATTAGCCCCACATCAACGGGTGCAGGAAAATGAGCCTACGGTGGCGCTTTGCGGCTTCGATTCGATTACCGCTCGAAAACTCATCGACGGCTGCGGCTTCGAATTGGTAATCGACGCTGGTCTCGGTCGCGCCCATACCGACTTCGATGTTTTCCGTGTGACGGTGTTCGATTCTGAGTATTCGGTTGCTGCACACTTTCCAGGAGACGTTCCACGATCGGCTCCTGCGCCACAGGATTATGAGCAACTGCTCGGGTTAGACGGATGTGGAGCCGCCAAGTTTGAAGGCATTGGGATCGCAGCCCCCTTCGTAAGTGCGATTGCTGCGGCGACAACAGTGGCGCGCGCTATTGCGATTTGCAGCGGCGCAGCTGTTCCCCGAAATGAGAAACGGCGGCTGTTCGACGAAGGATCAAAGTTCGCTGCGCCAGCGACAGTGAATGCCCGAGGGATCATGCGCATAGGTTTTTCCTAGGGCGTGATGAGGCCATTAATGTGGCGCGGTTCTACCAGGTGAAGGTGGAGATTGCTTGCCCACGATGGAGCGGTCAATGTCCGCAACTGCTAACGACGGCGGATTAGTATCCCGATCCCTCTTCGGTCTACTTCCCTCTGCTTATATCCCCTGCGACAACGACAGCTTTCGGCGTTGAACGTCGGCAATGGCGGTGCCTACTGTCACGATTTTTTGGCATTTGGACCGTCGACTTTCCGAATTGCTCTTTCTGACACCACATTGGCGGAACATGGCGCAAATACGGCCCAGGTATTGGCATTGAAAAGGCGGCCCGCCCCAAGAGGGGCGGACCGCCTGCCGAGTGACCTGGACCTGTCAGGAGGGGTCAGGCAGCCTGCTCGGCAATCTCGTCAGCCGTAATGTCACTGACCGGCTCTTCGGCTTCGGCGTCAACCGGTTCGCTTTCTTCGGGACCAGCAAAACGCATTATCGAAGGCACCCAGGCCTGCGCCCGTTCCTTGATATCCGCCTCGCCGATGAAGTTGCCCGAGAAAATGCGTTCGGCAGCGCTCGCGAGTTCGGCCTTCTTCGAAGCAGCATAGCGACTGACCAGTTCGGGACCGCCGGCGGCGTCGAGCGCTTCGAGCGTGCGGGCCTTGGCTACGCGGTCGAAGTAGTTGGTCGCCGTGGGACGCCACCAATGCGCGGTCTCGATTTCGAGGAGCGAGCCCAGAGCCTCATGCATAGGCACCGAGCGCTCGCCTTCACAGGCAAGGCTCGCGACAAGGGTGCGCGAGACGAGATGGCCGAGCCAGGCCGAACGCGTCTCGTCGGAAAGTGCCCGAAACCTTGCAAACCGCTCGACATCGCTTGTCCCAGAACGCCAGCTTTCATCGAGCGACCCGGCAAACTCGGCCAGAGCAGCGCTTGCCGGTGCGTCCTTGGCTTCGAACCCGGTAACCGGGCCTGATGCCACCGGACCCAGCAGTGTCGATGCCTTCTTGGCGCGCCAATCGTGCCCATCGGCATCGGCAAGCGTGAAGACCATAAAGTCGAGCGCCAGTGCCGGATCGTTGGCGAGATGGATCGCCAGGATATCGCGGCGTTGCATCGCGAGCTCATCGAGTAGGCGCTGCGACAACGAGCTCCCCTTGGGCTTCGCCGCACCGCTCTCTTCAATGGCCTCGACCACGCCTTCGTCAGCGATCACTTCGGTCTCGGTGTAGTACTGTGGAACGAATGTCGGCTCGCCGTTGCGCGAGAGGACTAGGAAGGCACCAGCCTCGGATTTCAGTTCGTCGGCGAGTACGGGGGGACGATCATTGAGCGCGCGCATGGCGCGGTCGATCACCACGAGTTCCTGTTCGGCCTTGGCGACCTCGTCCTCGTCGCTGTCCTCGTCTTCGAGCACGGCGGCGACGCGGTCGTAGTCGGCCTCGAGCTCGCCGAGCTCCTGCGCTTCCTGCTCGGTCATCGGTGCAGGTTCGCAAGGCAAGCGATTGAGGCCGTCGACAAGGTCATGGCTGACATAGGTGCCAAGCGTCGGCCGGACCCAGGCAAGGCCATATTCGAGCGCGGCCTTTTCTGCGGCTTCTTCCATGGCCTTGTGTGCGAGGTCCTCGAGCAGCGCGACATCGATCCAGCTTTCGCTGGCATCGTCGTCGAACAGTTCGCGTTCGATCCGGCCACCCGCAGTGAGGTAGGCATCGCGTCCGACGAGAACCGCTCGCGGATCGGAGCCACGAACAGTTGCGTCGAGCACCATGCGGCGGATCGTGTCAGGCGTGATCTGGTACCAGGCGTCCTGCAGCTCGGCATAGACATGCGCCTGGCGCTCCACGTCGGAGATCGCGCCGTAGGCTTTGGCCATGTCGAGCGTAATCGTGCCTTCGGCGAGCGCTTCGAAGACGCAGGGTGCGAGACTTGCTAAGCGCAGACGCCCTTCGACGAATCGGACGGTGAGGCCGAAGCGGCGCGCCACGTCTTCGGTGGTAGCGCCTGCCTCGATGATCGCCGCGAAAGCCTGCGCTTCGTCGGCCGGGTTCATCGCGAGACGCTGGAAGTTCTCGGCAAGGCTGGCCTCGCGCACTTCGCTTTCCTCGCCTTCGATGACGAGGCAGGTAACTTCGTGGTTTTCGGGCAAGGTACCCTCTTCTGCCAGCGCCTGCAGCGCGGCGAGGCGGCGACCACCGGCCTCGACCTCGAACTTGCCGCGCTTTCCTTTGCGCACGACGAGGTTCTGCAGCAGACCGCGCGCACCAATGTCTGCCCGCAGCTGGAGGTCAGCCAGCACATCGCTCGACTTGCGAACGTTGCGCGGGCTCGGGACGAGCTTCTTCAAGGGAATCGACTGGATCATGGGTGTTCTCCTGATGGAATGAAGGCGCAGGTGAGGATCACGAGGCCCACAAGCCCAACGGGCTCCCTCCACTCTCTTCAATGGCTGTGGCGACCATCTATGCTACCGGGATGGGGCGATCAGGGATCGGCTGAGATCCGTCCATGAGAGCAGTTGTTCTCGATGCGCGAACCCATTCGCAAGCCCGTCATCAGCGGGCACAGGCAGATCAGTCGCCCGGACTTGAGGAAGGACGTGATCAGGCTCCGGCGTACGCGACACGGGAGCTTATCGGTTCATTCAGACACACGGAGGGGAGGAGAGAAGGGGAAACCTAAGCGCAATCGGAGGCAGCGCTCAGCTTCATCCCGACCCTGACCTCTTCAGCGGAGCCTATGCCTATCCGCTGCTAAGCAAGCGCTCTTCGAGAAGCGTCCGAAAATCCCGACGCGCATCAGCGATTACGAACACGGTCACCTGACCGGGTGCCGGCTCGGGCTGGTACCCGTAGATTATGCGGAACGGAAAGCGCGACAATTGCCGAAAGTCGGTGATCCCGAGAGCCTCAAGTTCCGGTGGAACCGGTCCTTTCTCAGGATTGTTCACAAGGGATTCGATAGACGCGACAAGGTCATCCAGCAGTGCGTCCGCACCATCGTCGCCATCCGGCCCGCGCTGCGTCAAGCGGCGCTGCCAGATACCCGCGAGATCGCGCTCCGCACCGGAGGTGATCTCGATCGCTACGGCGGCCGTCATCATTCAGTTTGACTTACCCCGTACGCGATCCGCAAGGCCTGCCACCAGGCGGGTCCGACCGGCGGCAATATCGGCCTGTCCGAGCGCCAGAAGTTTTAGCAGAGCGAGCGTTTCCTGTGCGCGCTCGTAGCTGGCGACATCCTGCAGAACTGCCTTGGCTTCGCCATTCTGCGTGATGACCATTGGCCCGGCGCCATCTCCGATCTCCCGGATAATTTCTGCACTGTGGGCCTTCAGATAGCTGATCGGTTTGATGCGCTGGTCCAGTTTCATAGAACACCTTAGGGCTGAATTTGGTCTCCATATAGACCCGATTTGGGCAAATGAGAAGTTCAAGACTTGATTGCGATGCTTTGGAGGGTCTCGCTTGCTCTCGGCGTCGGGACAAACAGCCGCGTGCGGTAGCGAATGATCTCGGTGAAGCAGCCCTTGTTCTTGTACCAGTCGAGGCGATCCGGCGAGAATCCGGTCAGTTCAAGGCGCTGTTCGCCGCCGACCAGCGATCGCTTCACGGTGAGTGGATCGTGACTCGCAAGGCCCAGCGGTTTGCCGCTGGCGAGGACGAGGTCGCCGATCTGATCTGCCGATGGTCCGACAACGCCGGAGAGGCCAAAGGTTTGGGCGATTGAGGCAAGGTCGACATCGAGCACTTCGCGGCCGATGATCGACTGGCCGTCGTCGGCAACGAGCCGCGTGACCCGAACATGATCGCCGGGCAGCCGCTTCCAGACCGGCAGCAGCAGCCCGGTGGCAAGATGGACGCGCTCGGTCACCGGTGACTTGGCCGCCTCTGCTTCCTCGGCCCGCCAGGTGCTCGTGAACGCGGTGACGCCAATTTCCTCCCAGTGGCTCTCACCGAGTGCTTCAAGTGTCCAGTTCGCGGACTTGAGCGGGCGCAGCAGGCGGCGGCGTTCGATCACGGCCCCGTCGTCAGCAATGAGGCGCCGGGCAGGAACCGACAGCGCAACCTTGCCCGAACGCGCATTGCGCATCGGTATCGCGTGCAGGCTGCCAATCTCGTGCATGCGTACGAGGCGCTGCAGGCGTAGAGGCCGAAGGTGCCTCGACACTTCGAGCGAGACGAGGCGGGTCTCTGCTCCGGTCACGGGGTCTGTGCGCAGGCGCTCATCGACGAGGACCGTGAAACAATCAACCCTGACGGTCTCAAGGCCCTGATCGAGCGTTCCGGCTTCGCGCGCGGCTTCAATCCGCGCTTCGACGAGGCCGAGATATTCGTCGAAGATCGCGTTCTGAAGCGCGATCGGTAGCGCGAGAACGCGATTGAGCCAGCGCTGGATCGTCGGGAGATTATCGGTCAGCCCGCCATCGGGGCTTTCAAGCCGGAGGCCAGTTCGCTCGACGAAGTTGGCGAAGCTCGTGGCCTCAAGCTTGCCGTCATAGAGGAGCTGGAACCAGCGGCCGAGCGCGCCGCGCGCATAGTCGCTTTCAAGATTGTCTGCCGGGTCGAACAGGTTCTGTCCGCCCGTCTGGCGCTGGCCGCGGGTAAGTGCGCCCAAAGCGTCGAGCCTTCGCGCAATAGTCGAGATGAACCGGCGCTCGCCCTTTACATCTGTGGTGACCGGGCGGAACAGCGGGGCCGAGGCCTGGTTGGTGCGGTTCGTGCGACCAAGACCCTGGATGGCGTTGTCGGCGCGCCATCCCGGTTCAAGCAGGAAGTGAACCCGGCGCTGCTGGTTCCTGGCGCCCAATTCGGCATGATAGGAACGCCCCGTGCCGCCCGCATCCGAGAAGACCAGGATGCGCTTGGTCCCTTCCATGAAGCTTTGGGCTTCGGCGACATTGGCGCTGGGGCTACGCCGTTCGAGGCGCTGCTCACCATCGCGGCCCAGGACAAGCCTGCGGGTCCGGCCCGTGACTTCGGCCACGGCGTCGGTTCCGAAATGTTCGATAATCGCATCGAGCGCAGTGGCGATGGGCGGCAGCGCGCAAAGCTGTTCGATCAGCGCATCGCGCGCTGCAATTGCGCGCGGGCAGAAAACGGGATTGCCCTCTCCGTCGCTCATCGCCTCGGAGCGAAGATTGCCGTCCTCGTCGGCGAAGACCTGCATCAATCGTATCGGGAAGCTCTTCGTAAGGTAGTCGATGACGTATTCTTTGCAGTCGCAGTTTATGTCGAGCGTGGCGGCAGGAGGCGCAGGTTTCCTTCGGTTTTCCATGATTTCACTCCAGATAATTACGGTTCCCTCGACCTCAACAAGTCGAAGGAA
>NZ_WRPO01000003.1 GCF_009746585.1 Novosphingobium aquimarinum | reverse complement strand
GAGGGACCAAGGGCGATGACGTTCTCGCGCCGGATGATCCATTGGCAGCGCGCCAGTTCGAGCACCTGCATCTTGTTGAGCTTCGGGATGGCGGTAAAATCGAAGCTGTCGAGGCTCTTGGCCGCCGGGAACCGCGCGGCCTTGATCCGGCGCTCGACCATCCGCCGTTCCCGGTCGATCAGTTCCAGTTCGACAAGCCGGGCAAGATAGCGGACATGATCCACGCCCTCTGCCGCGCATTGCCGGGCCAGCTTGTCATGCTCACGCAGGAACGTCGGCAGCTTGAGCGTCTTGAGGTGATTGGTGAGCAGCAGTTCGGGAGCCGGGCTGCTCATGCCGCATCCTTCGCATCGCTCGACAACAGCCGCATGTACGAGCGCGCCGATGTCGTCTCCACCCTCGCCCTGGGCAGGTAGGGATAGATCGCCATGTCCAGTCTGGGTGGGCGGCGTTCAACCCGGCACAATACAAGGTGCTTCACCGCATCGAAGCCGATTGCCCCCATGTCGAGGGCCTGCTTCACTGCGCCATGCAGATCGGCAAGCGTGAAGCTTTCCAGCAGGCGCAGCACCTGCACATACTCGCGCCGTCCATGCTTGCCCATCCGCGCTTCCATCAACCGGCGCAGCGTCACAAACACCTCGGGCAGGTTCCAGCCCTGCAAGGGTGCGGCCTGATCGAGGGCATTGATCTTCTGTTCGATCAGGGAAAGGTAATGGACAGGATCGAAGATCACATCCTCGCGCTCGTAGCTGCGGGGATGGCGGGCAATGACCTCGCCCCGGCAGCCGATCACCACCTCGCCGACATAGCCCCGGATCCACACCTCCTGATGGCCGAAGCGTACCGGCACCGAGTAATCGTTGGTCCGGTAGCGCACCAGCGCCTGCGACGAGACCTGGCCGCTGGTCTGGTCACAGGCCTCGAACGGCGACGCCGGCAGCTCCTGCATCGCCGCCAGATCGCGCCGCAGCCTCTCGCCGATCGTCTCGCTCTCGCCGCGCAGCCGGTCGTTCTGCCGTTTGCGGCATTGCTCCTCGAGCCACAGGTTGAACGCGTCCCATGTCGCGAACCGCGGGATCGGGACCATGAAGTTGCGGCGGGCATAGCCGACCAGACCTTCCACGCTGCCCTTGTCGTTCCCCTTGCCGGGGCGACCATACCGGTCGCGGATCAGGTAGTGCGACAGGAAGGCGCTGAACAACCTCGCGCGCAGCCTCGTGCCGTCGGGCAGGATCTTCGAGACCAGGCAGCGGTCATTGTCGTAGACGATCGAGAGCGGCACAGCACCGAAGAACGCGAAGGCATGAACGTGGCCGTCCATCCACGCCTCGGCCACGGCAGCAGGATAGGCGCGCACATAGCAGGCATCGCTGTGCGGCAGATCGAGCACGAAGAAGTGCGCCTTCTGCTCCACGCCGCCGATCTCGACCAGCGCCTCGCCAAAATCGGCCTGGGCATGGCCGGGAGCGTGCGCAAGCGGCACGAACATCTCCCGCCCGCGCTGATCCCGCTCCCGGATGTAATCCTTGATGATCGTGTAGCCGCCGGTGAAGCCATGCTCTTCGCGAAGGCGGTCGAACACACGCTTTGCCGTATGGCGCTGCTTGCGCGGAACCGACCGGTCCCCTTCCAGCCAGCCATCGATGATCGGTATGAACGCTTCCAGCTTAGGTCGCCGCACCGGGGCGCTGCGACGGTAACCGGGCGGCACCGAATACGACAGCATCTTGCGAACCGTGTCGCGCGATATGTTGAAATGCTTCGCTGCCTCGCGCTGGCTCATCCCTTCAGAACACGCCAGACGAACCCTCAGGTAAAGTTCCACGGTGTAAATCCCTCATCCCCCTCGCCGCCATCGCGAAAGGGAAAAAGTGGACGACTTTTACGCCGCCCGCAGCAGCACTTCGCCGCCGCTACCGTGGTCTAATTTTGCACCGCCGTTCTCACAGTCGGGTGTATTGCAGCAGGTCGTAGGACGAGCTGAAATAATAGGCACCGACCACGTAATCCAGTCCGAAGCCAAGATCGCCGGCGGCGCGCAGCTCCTGGCTGAACTGCTTGTAGTCCTGGCCGCGCAGCACGTAGTAGAGATCGACCGAGGACGCATCGAAATCCTGGGTCTGCGATTCCGTCGATGTGCGGTAGCCGGTGACGGACGTCAGCGTTACGCCGCCCAGTCGCAGATTGGCTTCTGCGGTCACGGCAGGGGCGGAGTATTTGGACACGTTGGGATCGCCGAAGACGGTATAAAGGTCGCCGCGATTGTTCCGGTTGCATTCGATCGCCGGAATGAACCCACAGAACAGTTCGGTGGAATTGGTCAGGTTCGAAACGACCGGATCCGCCTTCTGCACCTGCTTTTCGCCGGTGAGCAGGATGTCGAGCGAATCATTGGGAGTGACGAGTATACTGCCGCCGAAGTTCTCGTTGTTGCCGAAACCGCGGCTGCGTCCATCCTGGAACTGTTTGTACCAGCCGTCGGTCTCGTTGTGGAAGTAGAACAATTTGGCGGCGATGATGTCCGGGACGACAGGGATATTGACGACGGCGCGCGTCGCGAGCGAATCGTACTTGCCGTAGGAGACTTCGGCCTTGACGCCGAATTCTCCGGTGGGCCGGGTGCGGCGAATGTTGATGACGCCGCCGATGGTGTTGCGACCGAACAGCGTGCCTTGCGGACCGCGAAGGACCTCAATCTGCTCGATGTCGAAGAAGTCGAAGAACTGGCCGGTGCTGGTGCCGATGAACACGCCATCGACGACTACACCGACCGTGGGTTCCTGCGACTTTTCGACGTCGGCATACGTGAGGCCGCGGATCGAGAGGTTTGCCGCCGCTGCGCCGGAATTCTGGTTGGTAATGATGAGGTTAGGCGCGGTGCCGGCGAGATCGCCGATGTTCACCGCGGCCTTGGTCTCGATCATCGCGGCATTGATCGCGGTGACCGCGACGGGCGTGTCCTGAAGGCTTTCCTGGCGGCGTCGGGCCGTGACGATGATGTCCCCGGAGTCGGCGACGGCCGCCTCGCTATCCGCATCCTGCGCCATGGCAGGAGCTGCGACGCAGGTCAGTGCGCTTGAAGCTAGCGCGACGGCGAACACACCGCGAGTATACGCGAAGTTCATGGAATACTCCCCCATTTGTCGCACGGACTTTATGTCCGCGCATTTATTCTGGGCGTATCATGCACGACAACTTGGGCAGACATGACCTGCCACTATGATCAGGTGTTCACACACCGAGGGCTGGCGGGAATTGAAACGATCGCCGCGGACCATTCTTCAGCCAAATCGGGCATTCCGATAGGTCGGCAATCGGAAATTAACCTTCTTTGATCAGTCTCGCGAACGCCAGGACTTGGCGCGGGGAACCTGATGTCCAATACAACACCAGAGCTGTCAGTGGTTGTGCCATGCTATAACGAGCAGGAGGTCATCCGACTGACGCATGAGCGCTTGTGCGCTGCTCTGCGCAAGATCACTCGGGATTTCGAGATCCTCTACGTGGATGACGGGAGCCGCGACGCCACCGCACGGATGTTGGCGGACATACACCATGCGGACGAGAGCGTGCGGGTCGTTCGGCTATCGCGGAATTTCGGCCATCAGATCGCCGTGAGCGCCGGGCTCGACAGCGCGAGTGGGGACGCCGTGGTCGTTATCGATGCGGACTTGCAGGACCCTCCCGAAACGATTGCCGCTCTCGTCGCCAAATGGCGCGAAGGCTACGACGTGGTCTACGCGCAGCGCACCGAGCGCGCTGGAGAATCCCATTTCAAGCGTTGGACCGCGAGCGCCTTCTATCGCTTCATCAATCGCTTGTCGGAAGTGCCGATCCCGCTCGATACCGGCGATTTCCGGCTAATGGACCGACGGGTCGTCGCCGCGATGAAAGCAATGCCCGAGCGGCACCGCCTGCTACGCGCGATGACCAGCTGGGTCGGCTTTCGCCAGGCGTCCGTGCCTTACGAACGCGCCGAACGGGCCGCAGGCGAGACCAAGTATCCCCTGCGCAAGATGTTCGCGCTGGCGATGGACGGCATCACCTCGTTCTCGGTGATCCCGCTGCGGCTGGTGACGTTCGCAGGGCTCATCTTTTCCGGGCTCTCGGTGGCTGCCATCGGCTACGCCCTGGTCTTGCGCCTCCTGACCGACAACTGGGTTCCGGGCTGGACGCTGAGCTTCATCGCGACGATGCTGATCGCCGGCCTTAACTTTCTGTTCCTGGGCGTGATGGGCGAATATATCGGACGCATATACAGTGAGGTGAAGGCGCGGCCCATGTTCCTCGTGATGGAGCGTCTGGGCTTCGACAACCCGGAAGCATCGCGAAATCCCGTGGCCGATCAGCTCGCGGTGATAGCCGAACGAGTCAATGCCGCCTGAAAGCTTCCCGGTTAGGGGCGAGCACGCGCTCAGGCCTGAGCGCCATCGCGGCCCCAGGCACCACTGGCGAACGCCAATGCTTACCCACGAGGTCTCTAACTCCATGACTTTCACGAGAGAAATCCTCGCAGGGTCCACGTCATGGCGGAGATATTGATCGGCGAGAGGCCCCTAGGCGCGGAAGGTGGTTCGGGGGGCTCAGAAGCTATGGGGAGCATCGAGCAGACGGAGGCCGGTGCTGCGCGCTGGGTTCGGTACGTCCTGCCAGTGGCGATCGTGCTGACGCTGGGCCACCGGCTCTGGCTCGCGTTCTCTGCGGACTTTCCTTACAACGATGGCGCGCTGTTTCTCGCCTTCGTCAATTCGATCGGGAAAACCTTCCCGGCATTGCCTGCGACCGTGGATTTCAACGGTCTCGCGATTCCGTTCGCGTATCCGCCGCTTTCGTTCTGGATCGGGGCCGGGTTTGTGCGGCTGGGGATGGCGCCGCTGGACGTGGTCAGGTTTCTGCCGATCCTGTTCAGCACCTTGTACGTCCTTGTCTTTGCCGCGGTGTTGCACCGGATGCGCTGCTCCGCGGCCGTGGTCGGCCTCACGCTCCTTTTCCTGCTTTCGAACGCGCGCGCCTTCGAATGGCTGGTCATGGGGGGTGGGCTCAGCCGCTCGCTGGGCGCCCTGTTCTTCGCGCTGACCTTGCTGCTGAGCGAGTGCGCGGTGCGCCAAACCGATCGCATGCGGCGGCTGCTGCTGCTTGCCGCTTCGGGACTGACCGTGAGTGCGGCAATCGTGTCGCATCCCGAATTCGGGCTGGACAGTGCGGTCGCGGTCGTCGTCTGGCATGCCTTTCGCGGGGCCAGCCTGCGCCAGTCGGTGCTCAACGTCACGTTCGTAGGGGCGCTGGCAGCGTTGGGAATCGCGCCCTGGGTCATCCAGATGCTGGAGGTGCATGGGATTGGCCCCTATCGGGCGGCGTCGCAGAGCCGAGGCGAAGTCGGCCTGCTGTTCGAGATTCTGATCAAACTCGGGCGGCACTTCCTCAGCAACCCTCTGGCCTTGCTGGGACTCGTCCTGGCCTTGCGCAAGCGCGAATGGCTCTGGCCCGCGCTGCTGGTCGCGACGCTGCTCGCGACGCCGCGCCACGGACTGACGCCGGCGGCCTTGATCCTTGCGGTTCTGGCCGCCGAGGCCTTCTTCTGGCTGCTCTCGCTGCGAAGGTTCTCGGACAATCCGGTCGATCGCAAAATTCTTGTCGCCTCGCTGATCGTGCTTTTGATCCTGCCGCTCAGGGCCAACCACTTCGGCTATGGCACGTCGATCGCGCCGCTGACACACGAGCAGCGGGAAGCGATGGCGTGGGTCGCTCGCAACGCGCCCCACGGGCGCTTCGTCCTCGCCAATGCCCATTCCTGGGACCTCGACAGAGCCTCGGAGTGGTTCCCGCTCCTGACGGGTGCGACCGGGGTGAATACGGTGCAGGGGCGCGAGTGGCTCAACGGGGATCAGTTCAACAAGTGGGTCACGATCGACGCGCAGATGAAGTCCGCGACAAGCTGCGATGGCATCCATCGAGCGATATCGCGCTTTCCTGCGCGCGACTACATCTGGATAGAATTTGCGCTCAAATGCTTTCCGTCCGCGCAGTATCCCCGCGTTTACGCGAACAGCGAGGTCGTGATCGTGCGGACCGATGCCTCGTCATCGCTGGCGCACGAAAACCCGGAACCCCGCAACGCCCGGCCGCTCGCGATAGGCAGCGAATAGTCTGCGCAGTCGCGGATCGCTGCGGAGCCAGGGCGCATAGTCGAAAGGCTTTGCGTCGAAGCCGAGTTTGAAGTCCCGGTCATCCACCAGAAGGATGCGCGGCGGGTCGTGCGCGAGGTTCGCGATCAGGTCGTCCAGCTTGCGAGTGGCGACGGCTCGCGTCCTTCCTGCGCCCGAAGGTCCCCGCTCGTCGCCGCGGACAAGCGCGGGAACGAATTGGACGCAACACGCGCCGGACCGCCAGCGCCGATCGGTTCGCAAAACGGCGGGCAGAACCGCGCGCGGCGTGGTGATGAAACCGAACACACCCTCGCCGGGCCGGGACCATTGCCGGATCGTCGCGGCCAGCGCGCGCTCGTCGCGCAGTGCCCCAGCACTCTCGCCGCGCCGCTGCACGGTCGGAGCGAGCGCGGCGAAAAGGATCGGCGCCAGCGCAACGAAGCGGAACACTGCGCGGCCGGGGAGCCCAGCCGCGTCGATGATCAGCCAGATCGCACCGATCACAGCGAAAGCGCGTTCCGGTAGGAAGTGATATTGCCAGCCTTTGAATTGCAGCACCGCCGCCAATAATGCGCCGAGCGTTGCTGCCGCGAGGGCTTGCGCGCGCGGCGGAACCGAAGTCGTCGCGCGAAGGAGCATGGCCCCGCCGGCGACGATCAGCAGCGAAGGTAAGGCGTGAATGCGCAGGATCTCGGCGAACGATACGTCGAAAGCCCAATAGATCGCGAGCGTATCGGGAAGGACCCGCGTGTAGTATTCGGGGGCCAGCGCCCAGACGCTCAGGCCATAAAGCACGCCGATCGCGAGCAGACCGAAGTTGCCGGGCCGCAGGGCATCAGCCAGCGATCGTCGGCGCACGAGGAACCAGCATTCGACCGCGATCGGTATCAGAACGAAATAGGGTTTCAGACAGAAACCGATCGCGCCGCTCGCCACCGCCACCGTCCGCATTCCACGGCCCAGCTTCCGCCGGTCGCGCCAATCGGCGGCGGCCAGAAGCCATGGCAGTGCCAGGATCGCCAGCCAGTGCTCGCGCTGCCCGAAATCATAGCCGGGCAACGCGAGCAGGACGATCGCTGCCGCGATCGCGTGCCTGGTCCCGGCGGCACGGGCAATGAACAGGCACGCACCGAAGGAGAGGGCGAGCGTAAAAACCGTGGCGGATGTTTGCGGAGCAAGCCGCAGGGCGTTTCCGATAGCGAGGAAGGCTGTCGCGAGCCACCAGGCGAGCGGCGGATTGGGATCGGTCACGTCCACGCCGAACTGGCCGCCCACGAGCAGCTTCTGCCCGCCCACGACGACGAAGGCGAGGTCGTGATTGAAAGCGCCGGAGCGAACGAGGACGAAGCCGAGCGCGTGGATCGCGAATAGTGCGACAACGCTGCCCATCCCCGTCCAGCGCTTGCTCTTGCTCGCGTCCATTAGACCCACGCAATCCCCCCTTTGCGCTCGGCTAACGCCAGCAAGGGCGCGTGTCGAGCAGACTGTGCCGGGCGCCCACAAGCTCAAGGAGTCCTCGGAGGAAATCCGATTATTCGCTCTCGAAGTAAATTCCGACAGCTTCTAAGGGAACCTGGGGTCAAGGGGGGCGCGCGATGACATACATGTTGCAGGATCTGGCTGGCCTGGCGCTTGGCACGATCATTCTCTTTGTCATTCTCATCGTTCCAGGGACCCTGATCGCAGATCTGCTCGACCGGTTTTGTCCTCCGGCCGACGACCGCACATGGAAGGGCTGGTCTCCCATTCTTGGGCTGATCGCGATGCCCGTCCTCATCGTCCTGGGGATCCGACTGATCGGTCTCGAGCCGACATCTTTCGTGGTGGCCGGCATCGCCATTGCCGCCATGGTCTGCTCGAAGGGAAAACTCTGGCTTCCGAACCGACTGATGGCGGGTTTCATGGCGGGTTGGTGGTTGTTCTGCGCCGCCTTCTACGTCGATGTCGATGCCGGGGGCGGGCTCCATCAGTCGCTGGCTATCCTCGATCTGGTCAAGCATGCCGCCGTGGTCCGTGAGATTGCGCAGCACGGCTTGCCGATGCACGATCCCTTTTTCCTGCGCGAAGGGACCGCCGGTTACTATCACTATTTCTACGACGCTCCGGCGATGGCGTATCGCATTTCCGGTGGGCTCGTCGATCCGCGCATGGCGTTCGTCGCGGGCGCGTTCTGGACCGGAGGAGTGTTTCCCCTGTTTCTCTATGGTCTGATCCGCGAATTGGGCTGGCAGCGCGTCAGCGATACGCGGCTCTGGCTGCTGTGCGGGGTCGCCGCGATGCTTGGAGGGCTCGATCTCATCGGGCTGCTGTTCCGGTTTTCGGTGTTCGGCATCCTCGAGCCAAACATCGAATGGTGGGACGATGAAATCAGCTTCGTCCCCACCACCGCCGCATGGGTGCCGCACCATCTGAGCGCGGTGATTGCCGTGTACCTCGCGATCGTGATGCTCGGACGAGCCGAACTGGCATCGCAAGGGCGCGAGCGGCTGGTCCTGATTGCAGCGGCCGGCGTGGCTTTCGCGGCGGCGTTCGGCCTATCGATCTGGGTGACGATCGGCGCGGTGTTCGTCCTGGCTGCCAGCCTGCTGCCGCTGTCCCGCCTCAGCGCGCGGTGGATTGCCGGGCTGGCCGGGGCCGGGGCCGTGGCGCTGCTGCTGTCGCTGCCGCAGTTTTACGATCTGCTTGGTGGCCGGGCGGTGGACCAGGCGCCGCTCGGTCTAGGCGTGCGTGAGCCGGCGCGATCGTATCCGGTGTTGTTGTCCGCATTGCCGATGCCGGTGGTTGCGCTTCTGGCGCTCGCGCTCGCACCGCTTGTCTGGGGGATCGAGTTCGGCGTTTTCGCGCTGGGCGCCTGGTTGTTTCACCGCAGCCCCGGCTTCGATCGGGAAAGTCGCTTGGCCCGGCTGCTGCTGAGCGGAGCCATCGGGGCTCTGGTGCTCAATTTCTTCGTGCATTCCACAATCATCAACAACGATTTCGGCTGGCGGGTCGCCTGGTTCGCGCAAATGCCTGCGATGATCTGGACGATCTGCGCTGTCCAAAAGCTGCCCGCCGGCCGCGCCTTGCGCCGCACGCTCACTGTCGCCGCCGTACTCGGCCTGATGGTCCCGCTTTACGACCTCGCCGCCGCCCGGTTCATCCGTCCCCCATTCTTCCGCACGGCGCACCCGGAGATCAATCCCGATCCCGAAGTCGATCTGGCCATGCGCCAGGCCTACGACTGGGCCAACGCTACCTTGCCCGCAGATGCGGTCCTGCAGCACAATCCCGCGGTCGGGATGCGCGCTTATGACTTCGGGCTCTATTCTAACCACAGGATCGTCGTCGCCGATCGGCAGGCGAACCTGTTCGGGGGCAGCCGGGACGACGTCGCGCGGCGCGTCAATCGAATCGGCGAAGCGTTCGCGGGTGAACGCCCGATCGCGGATGTCGCCCGAGCGGGGGCGACGCATCTTGTCGTCACTCGCCACGATCCGATCTGGACGCGCATGGGAGGTAATTGCCGCAGGTTCGATGGCGTGGTCTGTATTCTGCCGCTGGACCGCACACCTTAAGGGAGGGGCGTCAGCCTGCGAGGCCCCGATCCATCAGGTCCATGAAATCCCGCGCGGCGTCGCGATCGCGCGGGTCCTTGAAGGCGACATCGAGATCGGGCGCGTTGCCCAGCATGAACATCAGCGTCCACAGCGCGAAGCGGCGGCCGCGGTCGGTCTCGAGCCCGAAGTCGACCGCCATGCGTTCGAGACCCGCCTCGAGCGCGCCTTGGGGAAGGGATGCCAGCTCGGTGGTGCCGAAATAGCGGCGCATCTGATCGTCGAGTTCCATCACTTCGCTCCTGTCAGACGCCGCTGTTCTCAAGCGCCTCGCTGGTTTCCAGCCACACTGCCTCGGCCGTCTCGAGTTGCTTTTGCAGGTCGGCCCGGCGCTTCATCAAGTCGGTCATCGTCAGCTTTGCGAGCGATGCCTCCGCGGAAGACGGATCGAACATGGCGCGGTCGATCGCACTGATCGCCGTGCCGAGCTTTTCGATGTCGCTTTCGGCCTTCCTGGCGCGCTTGCGCAAGGACGTGCTTTGTTCGCGTGCCGCGGCCGCGGCGCGGCGCTGATCCTTGCGGTTGCCGCCTTTGGTGCCGCCGTCTCCAGTCTCGGACGTGCTTTTCGCCGGATCTTTCGTCAGCACGAAAGCGATATAGTCGTCGATCGAACCGTCGAATTCGTCTGCCGTGCCCTGATCGACGAGGATGAGCCGGTCCGCGGTCATCTCCAGCATGTGCCGGTCGTGGCTGATGATCAGGACTGCCCCGGCATAGGCATTCAGCGCGTGGATCAGCGCTTCGCGGGCATCGATGTCGAGGTGGTTGGTCGGCTCGTCGAGGATCAGGATATGCGGCGCATTGCGCGTGATCAGCGCCAGTGCCAGCCGGGCTCGCTCACCGCCGGACAGCTTGCCGACTTCGGTGGTGGCCTTGGGGCCGGAGAAACCGAAGCGGCCGAGCTGGGCTCTCACATGCGCGGGGCTGGCGCCTTCCATCTGCTGCGTCATGTGCTGGAGCGGGGTTTCCGACCGATCGAGTTCCTCCACCTGGTACTGCGTGAAATAGCCCACGCGCATCTTGGTGGAGGCGTTGATTTCGCCGTCCATCGCATCGAGCTGCCCTGCCAGCAGGCGCGCGAGCGTGGTCTTGCCGTTGCCGTTGCGCCCCAACAGCGCGATGCGCTCGTCGGCATCGACTCTGAAGTTGAGGCGGCTGAGGACGGGTTTGTCGCCATAACCCACGCTGGCCTGGTTCAGTGTGATCAGCGGCGGGCGCAACTCGTCCGGGCTGGGGAAGTCGAAGCTGAGCGACGGATCGTCGATCTGTTCCGCGATCGGCTGCAATTTGGCCAGCGCCTTGGCGCGCGATTGCGCCTGTTTGGCCGTGGAGGCGCGCGCGGAATTGCGAGCGACGTAGTCCTGCAGCCGTTCGCGCTGCGCCTTCTGCTTGGCGCGGGCGGACTCGATCTGCGCGTGTCGCTCGGCGCGCTGGCGCTCGAAGGCGTCGTAACCGCCGGGGTAGATCGTCAGCTTGCCCCCAGAAAGATGCAGGATGTGATCGACGACGTTGTTGAGGAAATCCCGCTCATGGCTGACCAGCAGGATCGTCGCCGGATAGGACTTGAGGAAATCCTCCAGCCACAGCACGGCTTCGAGATCGAGGTGGTTCGACGGTTCGTCGAGCAGCAGCAGATCGGGCGCCGAAAACAGCAGCGAGGCGAGCGCGACGCGCATGCGCCATCCGCCCGAAAAGCTCTCGAGCGAGCGATGTTGCGCTTCTTCGTCGAAACCCAACCCGTTGAGGATGCGGGCGGCCCGCGCCGGAGCCGAGTAAGCATCGATCGCGATCAGCCGCTCGTGAATCTCTGCCAGCCGGTGCGGCTCCGTGCAGGTTTCGCTTTGCTCGAGCAGGGTAACGCGTTCGGCATCGGCCGAAAGCACGGTCTCGAACGGCGTCGCCTCGCCGCCCGGTGCTTCCTGCGCGATGTAGCCGAGGCGGCTGCCGCGCGGCATTCCGACCGTGCCGCCATCGGCCTCCAGCATCCCGGCGATCACGCGCACGAGCGTGGACTTGCCCGCGCCGTTCCGTCCGACCAGGCCAATCCGGCCGCGCGGCGGCAAGCTGGCGGTCGCTCCGTCGAGGATCGTGCGTCCGCCGAGGCGAACGACTATGTCGTTGAGGTTGAGCATCGTGCGCGCCTAGCGCGGAGCCCGGTAGGCTGACAATCGCGCAATCGGCCAACGCGCCTGCAAATTTGACCGGGGCGAGGGCGGATACGCCGTTTTCTGGTGGGAAGACCGCCCATGATGCCTTGTCGCGCGTGGCCGCGAGACAGCCTTGTATATCGTACGCTTGGCCATAGAATCGCCCGGTGGAGCCGACCTTACGCCAGTTACGTTACCTCGTGGCGCTTGCCGAGCACGAGGGTTTCTCCAGAGGCGCTGCGGCGGAGGGTGTGTCGCAGCCCAGTTTCTCGCAAGCGATCCGCAATCTCGAGGATCTGCTCGGCTACCCCCTGGCAGAGCGCGGCACGCGAGCGATCATGACGCCATTGGGGCGCGAAGCCGTCCTCGCCGCGCGCATGGTGCTGGCCGAAGTCGACGCCTTCATGTCGCTCGCTCAGCGCGATCAGGCGGAAGGGACGGGAACGCTCCGGCTCGGGGTGTCGCCGACGCTTGGTCCCTATCTGCTTCCCAAACTCGTGGCCGAATTGCATCGCGCGAAGCCGAACTTGCGGGTTCACGTCCGCGAAGGCTTGCCGAGCGAATTGATCCGGATGCTCACGGAAGCCGAACACGATGTCGTGCTGGTGCAATTGCCGATCGGCGAGCCCGGCCTTCACGTCGAGCGACTGTTTCGCGACCCTCTTCTCGTGGCGATGGCGCCTGAAGACCCGCTCGCTGCGAAAGAGGCGATCGAAATCAGCGATCTGGAAGGGCGGGGGCTCCTGACGCTGCTCCCACAGTATCGCCTCAGCGAACAGATACAGACCCTTGCGCAGGCAGCAGGCGCGCATGTCCGGCGTGACTACGAAGGGACGAGCCTCGATGCGATCCGGCAGATGGCGGGTCTCGGTATGGGGCTGGCAATCATTCCGCAACTTTATGCCCGGCAGGAAGTCCGCGGAAACGATGTCGTGGTCAAACCCTTCGCGGGCGGGCGTTTCTACCGGGAAGTCGGGCTGGTGTGGCGCAAGGGAGCCGGTCTTTCGCCCACCTTTCAGTCGCTCGCCGAATTGCTGAAGTGTGTCGCCTGATAGACAAAAACTATTGAAGTTATAATTCGGGGCCGGTTGTGCAAATATAGTCCCCTTCTCACCTTCGCTTGTGCAACAATGGGAAGCGCACGTGTCACAACCAGATTATGGCGTACGGGATCTTGGGCGATGGATCGGACTGATCCTTGCCCCCGACGCCACATTTCTCAGACTCGCGCTCGTCTATGGCCTGGCGATTTCCTTGCTGTCGCTCGCCACACCCATCTCGGTGCAATTGCTGATCAACTCGGTGGCGAACACGGCTCTGACCGCGCCACTGTTCACGCTGTCTGCCATGCTGCTGCTGCTGCTGCTGCTCGTTGGCGTGCTGAGCGCCTTTCGCGTCCACCTCATGGCGCTTTTCGAACGCCGGCTGTTCGGGCGCATCGTGGCCGAGATCACCTTGCGCGAAGTGCACGCGCAAAATCCGTTCTTCAACGACGCGCGACAGGGCGCTCTGTTCAACCGCTATTTCGATTTGATGACGGTTCAAAAGGCATTGCCCAGCCTGTTGATCGGCAGCTTTACGATCCTGCTGCAAGGTGTGGTGGGGCTCGTCGTCACCAGTTTCTACCACCCGTTCTTCCTGGCGTTCAACGCGCTGTTGATGCTCCTGCTGTATCTGGTCTGGCAGATCTGGGCCAACGGTGCGGTCAGGACGGCCATTGCCAAGAGCCACGCCAAGCACGCGACGGCACATTGGCTGGAAAGCGTTGGCGGATCGAACGGCTTCTATCAGTCGGCGCGGCATCTGGACTACGCGATCACCCGCTCGGAGGCCATGACCGAAGGCTGGGTCAGGGCGCACGAAAGGCACTTTCGCTACACCTTTTCCCAAACCGTTTGCCTGCTGCTGATCTACGCCCTGGCCAGTGCCGCTTTGCTGGCGCTTGGGGGGTGGCTGATCATTCAGGGGCAGCTTTCGATCGGGCAACTGGTCGCGGCCGAACTGATCCTGTCGAGTGTGTTCTACGGCATCGCGCAGTTCGGGCCCTATCTCGAAGCGTTCTACGACCTGGCCGCCGGACTGGAAGAACTCTCGCTGTTCTGGGACATCCAGCAGGACGAGCCGCGCGGCGACGATCGCGGGCCGGCTGACGGCACGATCAAGCTGAGAAACGCCGAGTACTCCCAGTTCAAGCTCGATTTCAGCCTCGCCAGCGGTGAGCAGGTGGCGGTCGTGGCGGCGCCTGGGGTGGAGCGCTGCCTCAGGTTGCTGCTCAAGCGTCACGAGACCCCCGAACGCGGCCTCGTGCTCGTTGGCGGCAGCGATATCGGCCACTTCGATATTTTCCGTCTGCGCTCGGAAGTCATGGTCCTGGCCCGCGCCTCCTTCGTCGAAATGACGATCCGCGAGTTCTTGGAACTGTCATCCTTCGATAAGGGCGGGGATATCAGCGAGGCGGTGGAGATTGTCGGTCTGTCGAACACGATCGCCAGCTTGGCGGATGGGTTCGATGCCGTAATTTCCACGACTGGCTCGCCGCTGTCGGTCGGCGAACTGATGGCGCTCAAGCTGGCGGGCGCGTTGCTGGCTCGTCCGCGGGTTCTGTGCCTAACGCAATTATACGACCTGCTTGCGCCCGAATGCCTCGATGCCTCGCTTGCCGCCTTGCGCGAGCATGGAACCACGGTGCTGCAATTCACGCGTCGACCCGAAGCCTCGCGCCGCGACAGATACCTCTGGATGGGGCGGCGCGAACAGCGCTTCTGCGACTCCGCCGCCGAACTGGTCGCTGTCGCGAGCGAACAAGGACGCTCCGATGCCTAACCCGGAAAATTTCGCCCAGTTCCGGACGCTGGCCAAGCTCAAGCCCCCGCGGTTGACGCGAGTGTTGGCCTGGATGATCGGCCTTACGATCATCATCGTCAGCATCATTCTCTTCACCGTTCCGTGGGTCCAGACCTCTGCGGGGACCGGACAGATCGTCGCTCTCAATCCTGAGGACCGGGTGCAGACCGTAACCGCGCTCGTCCCCGGACGAGTCGAACAGTGGTACGTTCAGGATGGCGACCGCGTGGAGAAGGGCGCTCCGATCGCGCGCCTGGTGGATAACGATCCGTCGCTGCTCAGTCGCCTGGCGGCCGAGCGGGCGCAGGTCGAAGCGGAGATTGCCGCCGCACGGCAAGCGATGGCGGTCGCGCAGATCGATGTCGATCGTTCGCGTCAGCTCCTGTCCGAAGGACTGGTCGCCCGGCGGGATTACGAATCCACTCAGATCAAGGTGGCCGATCACCGGGCCAAGCTGGCCGAGGCGCGGGCCAAGCTCAATCGCCTGGATGTGAGCCTGAACCGCCAGTCCGCGCAAACGGTGCGGGCGCCGCGCGCGGGGCGCATCCAGTCGATCAATGCCTCAGCCGGGGCCAGCCTGGTCAGCGCCGGGGACGTGCTTGCCATGCTCGCGCCCGAAAAGCCGGTGCGGGTCGCGGAACTCATGGTCGATGGCAGGGACATCGCGCTCGTCCATCCCGGGCGACGGGTCCGGCTGGCGTTCGAGGGATGGCCCGCGATCCAGTTCAGCGGCTGGCCGTCGGTCGCCGAAGGGATGTTCGATGGCCGTGTCCGAACGATCGATCCCTCGGCGCAGCCCAACGGACTGTTTCGCGTCCTGGTCGAACCGGCTCCGGGCAAAAGGCCGTGGCCGCCGAGGGACTATGTCCGCCTGGGCGCCAAAGTGCGCGGCTGGATCCAGATGGAAACGGTGACCGTAGGTTACGAGCTCTGGCGTCAATTGAACGACTTCCCGCTCGAATTTCGTCAGCCCGCGCTTGAGGGAGGGGGAACCGGTTCCGGCAGCGGCAGTGGCACCACGGCGGAGAGCAGCAAGTGATCCGGATCGTTTTCGGGTTGCTGGCAATGCTCTATCCGCACGCGGCGTTCGGCGAGGAGCCGTTGCTGCTGGAGGACGTGCTGCAGTCTTCGGCGCGCCATTCGCCGGCGATCATCGAGGCGATCAACAAGGAACAGGCCGCGCAGGGAAAGCAGCTTTCGGCCTATGGCGCCTTCGACACGGTCGTCGATATCGACATGAAGTCCCGCGCTCTCGGCTATTACGACGGCACCTACCTCGATGGCGACATCACCCGCCCGCTGACCAGCAATGGCGGGAAGCTCTATGGCGGCTATCGCGTCTCCCGCGGCGAATTCCCGGTCTACGACGGCAAGGCCTATACCAATCGGTTTGGCGAAGCGCGGGTCGGCACTGTGTTCTCGCTGCTGCGCGACCGAGTGACCGACGATCGGCGCACGCAAGTCGGACTCGCCGCACTGGATGTCGAACTGGCGCGGCTCGATCGCGATCTGGTGGCGATCGACGTGCAGCGCCGCGCCATCGCCGCCTATCAGGAATGGGTCGCGGCCGGGATGCGCGTCGGCTTGTACCGCGACTTGCTCGGGCTCGCGGCGGAACGGCAGACGTCGATCGAACGGCAGATCCAGCTTGGTGCGCGTCCCGGCATCCTCGGCACCGAGAACCAGCAGAACATCGTGCGCCGCGAAACCCTGCTGGTCCGTGCCCAGCGCGAGCTCGATTCCGCGGCCAACGCGCTGTCGTTCTACCTGAGGGACGCGAACGGTGAACCTTACGTGCCCTCGGCGGACCGCTTGCCTGCCAGCCTGCCGAGTTTTGATCTGCCGCAGATCGATGCGCTGCTGCGCAACGGCCTGTCGCGCCCCGAATTCAATGCGGTTCTGGTGAGGCTCAATCAGGCAGAAGCCCGCCTTCGTCTGGCCGAGAACGATCTCAAGCCGAGGCTCGATCTCCAGGCCGAGCTGTCCAAGGATGTCGGCCCGGTGGGGCTGGGCGGCAGCACCCGCACACCGACCGAGGGTTATGTCGGCTTTCAGTTCAGCCTTCCGCTTCAGCGGCGCAAGGCCCGCGGTCGCATTGCCGAAGCAGAGGCCGAAGCGCGCGCGCTCGCGGCGCGGCGGCGACTGATCGAGGATCGGATCCTGGTCGAAGTGAACGAACTGGCCATCGAAGTGCGCGCGACCGACAAGCTCGTGGCGCTGGCCGCGGATGAGACCCGCCTTGCCCAACGCATGGCCTCGGCCGAACGGCGTCGCTTCACGCTCGGCGCGAGCGAAGTCCTGGTCGTCAATCTGCGCGAGGAAAGCGCGGCGGACGCGCGCTTGCGCCAGATCGAGGCCGAGTATCGCCGCGCTTCGGCCCGCGCGGATCTGATCGCGGCGACCGTGGACCGCGAGCAGCTCGGCCTGGAGCCCGTGCCATCAGGCGTTCGCTATGACGATGCCGAGATATACTGCGTAGGCTGCCAGCAGCCCCAGAGCCGCCATGCGCGAGATCCGGCGCCTCAGCGCCAGGGCGAGGATCACCAGCCCGCTCGCAAGGACAACTCCGATGTCGAGTGGTAGCAAGTCCTGCGGAATGGGAGCTGGGGCGAGGAGCAGGGTCGCGCCGCCGATCCCGAGGATATTGTAGATATTCGAGCCGACGACATTGCCGAACGCCAGTTCCGGCTCCCCCTTCCGCGCGGCGATGACGGATGTGACGAGTTCGGGCAGCGACGTGCCCAGCGCGACGATGGTAAGCCCGATGAACGCTTCTCCCAGACCCGCAAGCAGGGCAAGGTCGATCGCGCCGCCGACGAGCAGGCCTCCACCCCACACCAGCAGCGCAAAGCCACCGATAAGAAGCACCACCGGCTTCGCCCACGAGCCCTGCGCATCGTGCAAGGCCGTATCTGCCAGTTCGAGCGCGCGACCGCGATCGTTCGGGGCGTTATGGATGGTGTCCGGTGCAACGAGCCGCTCTTCGCGATAACACCAGGCGATATAGGCGATCAGGCAGGCGAGGAGCGCAGCGCCAGTCCACCAGCCGCCAATCTGGAACACCGCGAGCAGTGTCAACGCGCCCGCGGCCGCAAGCGCGACCGCCGGATCGCGATAACGGTTGGGCGCGGTTATCGTGATCGGCGCGGCGAGCGCTGCGGCGCCCAGGATCAGCAGACTGTTGAGGTTGTTGGAGCCGACGATATTGCCCCAGGCGATGGCGGGCGATCCCGCCAACGCCGCCTCGGCGCTCGTCACCAGTTCGGGCAGCGACGTTCCGAAGCCGATGATGACCAGACCGATGACGAGGGCACTGACCCCGAGCTTCTCCGCCAGCCTGACGGCGCCGCGGACCAGCAGTTCTCCCCCGATCACGAGCGCGATGAGGCCGCCCGCGACGGCCAACAACGCTGCGATCATGCGGTCATGCTTCCGGAGCGAGCGCCTGGAGCGAAGCGAAGGATAGTCATGCCGGCGATCGCGGCGATCAGCGAGGCGCACAGGACGCCGAGTTTGACGGCGGCGATTTGTCCTTCGTCCTCGAAGGCGAGGTTGCCGATGAACAGGCTCATAGTGAAGCCGATGCCTGCGAGGCACGACAGTCCATAGATGTGGCGCAGGCTCACGCCGGCCGGGAGCGCCGTAATCCCGCTCTTGGACGCGATCCAGCATGCTCCGAAGACCCCGACCTGCTTGCCGATGACGAGCCCGGCGATAATGCCCAGAGACAGGGTGGAGGTGAACGCGTCGATACCGACCCCGGCGAACGATACGCCGGCGTTGGCGAAAGCGAAGACGGGCAGCACGAAGAACGCGACCCAGGGGTGCAACGCATGCTCGAGCCGTTCGAGCGGACGTTCCTTACCGCTGGCGATCGGAATGAACATCGCGGTCGCCACGCCAGCGAGTGTCGCGTGCACGCCCGACTTGAGGACGCAGACCCAAAGGAGAGCGCCAAGCAGCACGTAGGGAATGGTTCTGGCAACGCCCGCGCGGTTGAGCAGCAGCATGAGCGCTGCGGGGACCAGCGCCAGGCCGAGAGCCTGCAGATTCAGGTTTTCGGTATAGAAAAACGCGATGATCGCGATCGCGCCGATATCGTCGATGATCGCGACCGTGAGAAGCAATGCCTTGAGAGCCGTCGGGACGCGCTTGCCCAGGAGCGCCAAAAGCCCGAGTGCGAAGGCGATATCGGTCGCGGCAGGGATCGCCCAACCGCGCAGGTTCTCGGGCGAACCGGAATTGATCGCCGCGAACACGAGCGCGGGAACGATCATTCCGCCCAGCGCGGCGTAAATCGAGAGCGAAGCCTGCTTCCAGCTGCCGAGATCGCCCTCGACGATCTCGCGCTTCACTTCCAGGCCGATCAGGAAGAAGAACAGCGCCATCAACCCGTCGTTGATCCACAAGAGCAAGGGCTTGTCGATCGTCACCAGGTCGCCTGCACGGAAGTAAACCGGTGTGCCGAGCCACGCTTCGTAGAAGCTCAAGGCGGGGGAATTGGCGATCACCAAGGCGATCGCCGCGGCGATGATCAGGATGATCCCGCCGGCACTCTCGCTCGCGATGAAGTCGCGTAAGCGCTGTTTGGGGTTGCTAAGTGGCATGAGAAAAAGCGCGGCGCCCTTGTACAGTCGGGGGGCGGGTGCAGTCGGGCGCCGCTATGGTGCTACCTCGCAAGGTTTGAGGGCTGACGAAGCATCGCGATCTCGTCCTTGATCCGGAGCCGCAGGCGTTTGAGCAACTTCATGTCTTCCTGCCGGCTGCGAGCACGACAATTGTCGATGAGCCGGTTGAGGCGTCTGTGCCGCTTTTTAAGATTGTCCAAGCGATCCATGAAATCGTCTCCTTTCTGCTGACGATCATTACCGGAATCCCGCTGATTAGGCCAATTGAAAGTTGGAGGCCCATTCGATAGCCTGCGCCTATCGGAAGTGAGGCTGATGCCGACGATCAAGCAACTACAATACTTTGTCGCCGTCGCGGACGCTCGACACTTTGGCAGGGCCGCCGCCGCGGTTCACGTCTCGCAACCGACGCTCAGCCAGCAATTGAAGGCGTTGGAGGCCCGTCTTGGCGTCATGCTGATCGAACGCGGCGAGACCCCGGTGCAACTCACTCCTGTGGGCCGGGAAATCGCGGTGCGCGCACGCCGGATCCTGCTCGAGGTCAGCGATCTGCGCGGCCTAGCCCAGCGCAGCAATTCGGGGATGGCGGGCACGGTGCGGTTCGGCGTGACGCCCACGCTCGGGCCCTACCTGCTGCCCCCGGTGGTCGCGCAATTGCACCGCGATCATCCGATGATGCGCCTGCACATGCGCGAGGGCATACCCGACGATCAATTGGCCGAATTGCGCAAGGGTGGGCTCGATATGGTGCTTTCGCCGCTGCCCGTGGCCGGTACCGATCTGGAGATCGAGCCGCTGTTTCGTGAGCGTCTGCATCTCGTGGCGGCGCCCGATCACCCGCTTTTCGCAAAGTCCTCTCTGCGAAAGGCCGACCTCGCGGGCTCCGGAATCCTGAGCCTGGACCGCCGTCACCACTTCCATCGCCAAGTTTCCGGGGTCTGCGAGGATCTGAACGCGGAGCTCTTGCGAGATTACGAAGGCACTAGCCTGGACGCCCTGCGGCAGATGGCAGGATCGGGCATCGGGCTCGCCATTCTTCCCGAACTATACTTACGCTCGGAAGTGGGAGGGGAAGACATGGTGCGCCGTCTGGTCGTCGAAGACTGGTCGGCAACGCGTTCTATGGCGGCCGTCTGGCGTTCGGGGGCCGCCTATTCCGAATACTACCGGGTGATCGCGCAGTCGACGCAAGGGGCCGCGAGAACGTTGCTCGAAGGGGCTTGATCGTTCGGGCCGGCATTACCGCTCGCGTCGTGGAGGCGTGACCGTCGCCGCAGGGCGCGCCATGCGCCGTCGCAATCCCATCCTCAGCGGCGGCCAAGGCGTGGCAACTAAACGTTAATATCTATCGACTTACACGTATGTGCATGCCATTAACCATAAGGGTAGCGCGGGACCCTGTGGGCGGGGGCGCTGACGTGGGGGGCTGCTGAATGCTACAAAGGTTGAGCGTTTTCGTACTGCTGCGGGTTTCCTCCCGGCGGGCTGAAATCTGCCGGGAACTGACCGGCGATCATTTCGTCGCAATGCCGGTCGAAGATCTCGAAGACATGCTCTGCAAACCGCCAGAGACCGGTCTCCTCCTGTTCGATTCCAGAGAGCTGTCCATCGACAGCCTCACCTTGGCCATGGACACCCGCAACGTCTGGTTGCCGTTCGTCGCGATTGGCGAAAATCCCTCGGCGAGCGACGTGGTAAGTTGCATGCGCGCGGGCGCAATCGACTTCATCGATCTGGCGCGGACCGAAAACAATTTTGCGCATCAAATCGCAAATGCGGTCAGTGCGTTGAACAGCCTTTCGGGTGTCCGCTATCGTCAATACCGCGCGAGGCGGCTGCTCGCGAGCCTGACGAGCCGCGAACGTCAGGTGCTCGACGGTATGGCGAACGGCAAGAGTTCCAAGTCGCTCGCGGCCGAACTTTCGATCAGCTATCGCACTGTCGAGGCACATCGCACCAACATGCTGCGCAAGATGAACGCCTCCAGCTTTCAGGCGATCCGTATCGCCATCGAGGCGGCCATCGCTTAACAGCGTGGCTCAGGCGCGCGTAAGGGCGCCGTCGCCCGAAAGCTTTGGTTTCCATCGGGGCGAGCGGTCCTGGCTCGCGCTTGTGTCGGACTTCGAGCGCCGTGCGGACGATTCTACGCCGCGCCGGTTCCCTTTTGTGTCTCGATTTGTTAGGGGGCTCGCCTCCCCACAAACAGCACGAGCACCGGCAGCGCGGCCGGCAGGATGGTCAAAGGCAGATCTCGTTCTCGAATTTTGACATCGTTTCGCATCGCAGGACTTCGGTCGCGTCATCGGTTTCCTTCATTCTTTCAGCGGTGCGGCGGCTTTGTTCTGCGCGATTTGTGCTCGTTGCGGCGCTGGGTGTGTTTTGTGCTCCCGCGATGCTCTACGCAGCGTCCCCGCCAACCTTCCGTTCGGATGGCGCGATCGATAGCGATACCGGATATAGCTTGATCGAATGGGATGCGTCCGGCCCGGCGACCCTCGCGATCGCGCCGCCCGGCGCGCCATCGCGAGAGCTTTATTCCGGCAGCAACGAAGCCTTCTTCATTTCCGGTCTCGCCGATGGGACCTACCGCCTGACGCTGCGCGACGCATCAGGCCAAGAGGCACCGCCGCTGGAACTGCGCGTCGCGCACCAATCCGTGACGCAGGCGCTGTGGCTGGTAGCGCTTGGCGCCATCGTCTTCCTGGCGACCGTCGCCGCGATCCTGCGGGGTGCGCGCGATGACTAAGACGCAGGCTCTGCTTGATCCGACGCTCGGCTGGGTGCTGTTGGCGGCCTTCAGCGTGCTGTGGGTTGGCCTCGGCATCTACTGGGGCCGACGCAACAAGAACTTCGAGGATCACGCGCTGGCGGGGCGCAACATCGGCCTCGCGCTGGGTTCAGCGACGGCGGCGGCAACGTGGATCACGTCGAACACGACGATGCTGGCGCCGCAATTCGCGCTGCAACTCGGCATCTGGGGCATGCTTGCCTATTCGACTGCCTCGTTCGGGCTGCTGCTGTTCGCGCCGATGGCGGGCCGCATTCGCAGCTTGATGCCCAACGGCTACACCAGCGGAGATTTCTTCCGGCTGCGCTACGGACGAGTGGCCTGGGGGATCTTCCTCGTCTTCACGCTGTTCTATTCGCTGACCTGGTTGGTCTCTATGGCGATGGCGGGCGGCATCCTGCTCAACGCGCTTTCAGGCATCAGCTATGCCTGGGGGATGAGCGTTATCCTGGGCGTTTGCGTGCTGTACACCATGCGCGGCGGGCTCGCAGCGGTGATCGGCACCGACTTCATCCAGAGCATGATCATCCTTGCGGGCATCGTCATCGTCGGTATCGCGGTGCTGAGCCAGGTGCCTGTCGCGGAGATTCACGCCAACCTCACCGCCGAGCGCCCCGCACTGCTCGACGTGCTGTTCCCGGCCGCGATCATGGCGATCTTCAACAACCTGCTGTTCGGCCTCGGCGAGGTGTTCCACAACAATGTGTGGTGGAGCCGAGCCTTCGCGTTCCGCAAGGGCGTTGCCGGCAAGGCCTTTGCGCTGGGCGGGCTGATCTGGTTTCCGGTGCCGATCGCGGCGGGCTTCATCGCGCTCGCCTCGGGCGCGCTCAATGTCCCGGTCCCGGCCTCCGACATGGTCGGACCGCTGGTGGTGGCGACTGTGCTGGGCAAGGCGGGCGCGATCGGCATCTTCGTGATCGTGTTCTGCTCACTCGCCTCCAGCATCGACAGCCTGCTCGCCGCGACGTCGGACTTGCTGACCGAGGATGTCTATCGCCGCATGATCAAGCCTGCCGCTACGCCTGACCGGCTGAAGACGGTCGCGCAGTGGGTGACGCTGGGCCTGGGCGTGTTCACCTGGGCGGTGTGCCTCCCGCGCATCGGCACGCTGGCGACCGTGTTGTTCTTCGCCGGGCCGCTGGTCGGGGCGATGATCTGGCCCATCGTGACCGGCCTTTACTGGCGCAGCGCCACGACCACTGGCGCGATCGGCGGCATGCTCTTAGGCGCTGCGGCGGGGCTTGCCTGTTACTTCCTTATCGGCTGGTATACCGGCGCGCTCGTCGCCACCGCCGTCTCGATGGTATGGGTAGTTGCCTGTGCCCGCTTTTCCGCCGCCCGGTTCGATTGGGCCAAGCTGAAAGAATCTTCATGACCTTTTCCGCAGGCTTCCTCGAAGTCCTCGTCTATGGATCGATCGCGTGGTGCGCGATCTCCGTGATCGGGCTGGGCGTCACGCTGGTGCCCGACATCGCGCGGGGGGAAACATGGTGAGCCTTCCCGCCGCGCAAGTCGAGCATGGCCCCGATCCGGTCCGCAAGGATGGTATTTTGGGCAATCGCCCGGACCCGGCCAAGTTCCTCGAGAGGTCGCCCAAGCTGAAAGTGACAGTGCTCGATCGGTTGCATCACCAGTCGGTGCTGTCGGCGACGCTGTTCGACAAGGAACTGCTGACCGAACTCGCGAAACTGGCCGCCTATCTCCAGCTTGGCCGCTTTCCGGCGGGGCATGCGCTGGAAGACAAGATCATGGCGGCCGCCTTCTTCGAGCCGAGCACGCGCACCCGGCTCTCGTTCGAAAGCGCGATGCTGCGCGTGGGCGGCAAGACGATCAGCGTGGCCGACGCCAAGACCACCGGCGTCGCCAAGGGTGAATCGATGCGCGACATTGGCCAGATGTTCAATTCGTACGCCGACGTCGTCGTGGTGCGGCACACCGAGCAGCGCGCGATCGAGGACTTGACCGAATACCTCAAGATCCCGCTGATCAATGGCGGCAATGGCTCGGATGAACACCCAAGCCAGGCGCTGGCCGACTGGTACGCGCTGCTCAAGTGGAACCCCGAAATCGCGTTCGGAACGCTCCCCGAGCAGTTTCGCCTGAACATCGGCATCATCGGCACGCCAGGCAACATGCGCACGGTGAAGAGCTTCCTCATGCTGGCGCTGCTGTTCCACGAGAACATCAACCACATCACGATCTTCTCCGAGATGGCCGATCCGCTGGGCGACGAAATGCGCGAGCTGACCAAGTCGAGCCCGATCGGCATCGATTTCTCGCGCAACCTCAAGCAGAGCCTCGAATATCTCGACGTGATCTACATGAACGCGATCGCGTTCCTGGGTGACGGCTACCGCAGCTTCGGCAGCGAGTTCGCGCTCGATAACGAGAGCAACCTGAAGTCCGACACGGTGATCCTCCACCCGCTCGCGCGCGGACCGGAATTGTGCACTGGCCTCGACGAAACGCAGCACAATCTCTATTTCAATCAGGCGGACGGGGCCGTGTGGATGCGCCAGGCTCTGCTGCTGGCGATTTTCGGCCGTGTGCGCGATGTCGTGCCGACCACCTTCCTCGCCTGACCCGAACCCTTTCGAACCAATACCAGATCAAGGATACCTGACGACATGTGCGGCATTGCCGGGCTCTGGAGCCCCAACGCTCCCAAGAACGCCGACCAGGCACTGGCCGAGAAGATGGCCGACACCCTCTACCATCGCGGTCCTGATGGGCGCGGCTTCCATGTCGATGCCGACAAGGGGCTGGCGATGGCGCACACGCGGCTCTCGATCATCGGCCTCGATGCGGGCACGCAGCCGATCTACGGGCGCGAGGACGATGGCACGCAGGACCTGATCCTTACCGCCAACGGCGAGTTCTACGATTACAAGCGCCTGCGCGGCCTGCTGCGCACCGACGGTTATGCGTTCAACACCAAGACTGACAGCGAGATCGCGCTCAAGCTTTACGACAAGCACGGCCTCGATTTCATGCCGCATTTGCGCGGCGAGTTCGCCTTCACGCTCTATGACGCGAAGCAGGATCGCCTGATCCTGGTGCGGGACCGGTTCGGCATCCGCCCGCTGTTCTATCACCTTGGCGATGAGGGTTTTTTCTGGGGTTCGGAACTCAAGGCGATGCTGGCGCACCCGGCGGTGCCGCGCGAAATGTGCCCCAAGGCGCAGCTGCACCAGATGATGCAGGTTCAGGTCCCCGGGATGACCCTGTTCAAGGGCATCCACGCGCTGAAGCCCGGGCACATGCTGATCGTCACGCGCAAGGGCGACGGCTTCGAAGTGGAGGAGCGCGAATACTGGGACGCGGTGTTCCCGCTCGATGGCGAGCATGACGAGCTCACCGACGAAGAGCACATTGAGAACGTGCGCGCCAAGCTGGTCGAGAGCATCACCTTCCGGCTCGAGGCGGACGTTCCGGTCGCCTGTTATCTATCGGGCGGAATCGATTCCTGCTCGATCATCGGCATGGCCGCGGCGATCCAGCAGTCGCCGGTCAAGGCCTTCACCATCAGCTTCGACGATACGCGTTACGACGAAGCCGCGATCGCCACCGAGATGGCTGAGAAGGCGGGGGCGGATCAGGACATCCTGAACGTGAAGGCGCTCGATCTCTACGGCCAGAACTTCGAGGACGCGATCCGCTTCTCGGAGCGCACGTTCTACAACACGCTCGGCGTCGCCAAGATGCTGATGAGCAAGCATGTGCGCGAGGTCGGCTACAAGGTCGTCATCACCGGTGAAGGCTCGGACGAACTGTTCGGCGGCTACGCGCAATTCAAGGCCGACTACTTCCTCCACGATCCGGCCTACGCCGAAACCGCGGCGGGCGATGACATGAAGAAGCGCAACGCGATCTTCTCCGGTTCGGTACTCGCAGAACAGGCGATCAGCCACCCGGCCTTCGAGGAAGTGATGGGCTTCACCCCCTCGTGGATTCAGCCGTGGATGCTGGTGCTCGAACGCGTGAAGCCGCTTCTGTCCGAAGATTTCAAGGCGAAGCTGGGCGACTACGATCCGATCGCGGCGATCGCCTACAGCCTCGATCGGTCGAAGCTCGACGGGCGCCATGTGCTCGACAAGGTCCAGTACTCGTGGATCAAGACCATGCTCGAAGGCCAGATCCTCAATTGGGGCGGCGACCGCGTCGACATGGCCAACAGCCTGGAAAGCCGACCCGCCTTCCTCGATCACCACGTCGCCGAAATGGCGATGCGGATCCCGCCGCACGTCCGCATCCGCGACGGCATCGAGAAATGGGTCGTGCGCGAGGCGATGAAGCACGTGCTTCCCGAAGTGCTCTACAAGCGCGAGAAATTCGCCTTCATGGCCCCGCCCGCGCACACCGACGAGGCCAAGACCGCCGAAATCAACAAGCTGATCGAGAAGTGGCTATCGTCTGAAAAGCTGGCCGAAGTGGGCATCTTCGACGAGGCGAAACTGACCGCCTCGATCGAAGATTACCGCAAGAGCGACGATCACACGCAGAACACGCGCAAGGACATCATCCTCAACCACGCGATCGGCCTGCACGCGATCGGCGACTTGCTTTAGCGCACCGACGAAAGGCGGGTCGTTCAGGCGCTTGGGGAAAGAGCCTTTTGGACGGCACCGACGGCGTTACCGAGGGCCTTGGCTTCCGGGCACGCGGCGTCGCAGGCATCGCGGCGCGACTCCAGTCGGTCGAGAATGCGCTGCGCTGCCGCTTGGTCGCCCAGCTGAATTTCGGCGAGGGCCAGGCCGGTCAACGCGCCGGGATGTTCGGAACGCCGCATCGATGCGGCCTTCTTGAACAGCCGGCGTGCGGTCTCGGGATGGTCCTGCCCCAATGCGGCGACGCCTTTCAGGAGCCGTAACTGCAACAGGCCGCCGTTGGTCCGAGTGGCACCGAGTACGTTATCGAGAACGTCGTCGGCTTCGGCATAACGGCCTTGCGCGAGCAGCCCGCTGGCTTGCTGCAGCGGTCCGGGCGTAACGTGCGGTGCGACCTTCATATTGTCGAACCACAGGGTTCGGGCGTCTGTCGTGATGACAGGGCCGACAACCGGACCCGTGCTTTGTGCGGCAAGCGGTGCGGCGATCAGTGCTGCTACCAGGGTCAGCGATGATGTCAGGCGCATGTTTCGACCTCCTTTTGGGAAGAAGAGATAGTCTCACTCGTGCCAGCAACCGTCAATCTATAACTGGGATCGAGACTGCACGCTTTCCTTAATCTGCGAAATCCAGGTCTCATACAGAACAAGGCGCGCAACCCGAAAGTCGCGCGCCTTGCTCTTGATCGACGTTCGGTCGTCTTCGGGAATTACATCATCATGCTGCTGTCGGACGAAAAGTCGTTGAGCATCTCGATGATGTTCGACGCGTCGTCGGACATCACCATTTCAAGCTCGCCCGCCGCGACGGGAAGGTTGCCCTTGTAGCCGGCGGTACCGTCGGCTTCGCCCGGGCCCGCGCCTTCACCGGCTTCGAGCGTCATGCCATGCAGCACGATCTCCCGCAGCGCGAGCATCGGATCGGCCCCAAGGTCTTCCTCGGGAAGCGTGAACGACATCGTGTACTTCACGACACCATCGTCATTCGGCATGGGGAAATCGCCCATGTCGTTGGTCAGCGGCAGCAGCACGGGACCGTAGTCGGGCTGTGCTTCGGCCAGTTCGATGAACCCGTCACCATCGGCATCGGAGTCCATCGTCGGGAGCATCGATTCCTGAACCATGCCCATCGCATCGGCCATGAAACCATGGATGTGCTGGGCATGCATCTGGCCTTCTTCGAGACCTTCGGCGTAGATCGTGACGGTCAGCTCGTTGGTGTCCTCGTCAAAGCCAGCGATCGCCATGCCGCTGACGCCCGAATCGTTGAGCGCGGTGAACGAGGTCGAGAAGAACATCTCATCATCGGCAAATGCGTCTTCACCGGTCAGCGCGGCGACATCCGCACCGAAGCCCATCGGGAAGTTGCTGTCGCTGGCGGTATCGAGCATGTCGAACACGTCGGCCTGGGTCTCGGCGGTGACGAGATTGAGCTCACCGGCCGCGACCGGCAGGACGGCTTTGTATCCGGCGGTGCCGTCGGCTTCGCCATCGCCCGAACCTTCGCCCGCATCAAGCGTCATGCCGTGCAGCACGATCTCGCGCAGAGCCAGCATGGGATCCGCGCCCAAGTCTTCCTCGGGCAGTGTGAACGTCTGCGTGTACGTCACCATGCCATCGGCACCCGGCATCGGGAAATTGCCGGCATCATTGGTCAGCGGGAGCAGGATCGGGCCGTAATCCGAGGAGGCTTCCGCCAGTTCGATGAAGCCGTCATCGTCCGCGTCGGCGTCCATGCCGGGCGTCATCGCATCCTGCACCATGCCCATATCGTCGGCCATGAAACCGTGAATGTGCTGGGCATGCATCTGACCCGCTTCCAGACCATCGGCGTAGATGGTGACGGTCAGCTCCTTCGTATCCTCATCGAAGCCAACCAGCGCCGTGCCGGTCACACCAGAGCCATTCAGCGTGGTGAACGAGGTCGTGAAGAACATGTCGTCATCGGCGTACGCATTTTCGCCCGTCAACGCGGCCACGTCGGCGCCGAAACCCATCGGGAAATTAGCGTTTTTGGCGTTGTTGATCGTTTCGAATGTGTCGGACGCGTTGTCGGCGGTGACCATTTCGAGTTCACCGGCCGCCACTGGCAGGACGGCCTTGTAGCCAGCCGTGCCATCGGCTTCGCCATCGCCAGAACCTTCGCCTTCATCAAGCGTCATGCCGTGCAGCACAATCTCGCGAAGGGCCAGCATCGGGTCGGCGCCAAGGTCTTCTTCGGGAAGAGTGAAGCTCTGCGTGTACGTGACCCTACCATCGGCGCCGGGCATCGGGAAATTGCCTGCGTCGTTGGTGAGCGGAAGCAAGATCGGGCCGTAGTCCGACGCAGCTTCGGCCAGTTCGATGAAACCATCGTCATCGTCATCGGCGTCCATGGTGGGCGTCATCGCATCCTGCACATTGCCCATGTCGTCGGCCATGAAGCCATGGATGTGCTGCGCGTGCATCTGACCCGCTTCGAGACCATCGGCGTAGATGGTGACGGTCAGTTCGTTCGTGTCCTCATCGAAGCCGACGAGCGCCGTTCCACTCACGCCAGAATCGTTGAGCGCGGTGAACGAGGTGGTGAAGAACATCTCGTCATCGGCATAGGCGTCCTCGCCGGTCAGCGCGGCCACGTCGGCGCCGAAACCCATCGGGAAATTGGCGGTCTTGGCGTTGTTGATCGTGTCGATCGTGTCGGCGGCGTTGTCGGCGGTGACCATTTCGAGTTCACCGGCGGCGACCGGCAGGTTGCCCTTGTAGCCAGCGGTGCCGTCGGCCTCACCGTCGCCCGAACCTTCGCCTTCATCAAGCGTCAGGCCATGCAGCACGATCTCGCGAAGGGCGAGCATCGGGTCGGCCCCAAGATCCTCCTCGGGAAGGATGAAGCTTTGGGTATATGTGACCATCCCGTCCGCGCCGGGCATCGGGAAGTTGCCCGCGTCGTTGGTGAGCGGAAGCAGGATCGGGCCATAGTCCGACGCGGCTTCGGCCAATTCGATGAAGCCATCGTCATCGTCATCGGCGTCCATCGTGGGCGTCATCGCATCCTGCACATTGCCCATGCCATCGGCCATGAAGCCATGGATATGCTGAGCGTGCATCTGGCCCGGCTCGAGACCATCGGCATAGATGGTGACGGTAAGCTCGTTCGTATCTTCATCGAAGCCGACGAGCGCCGTGCCGGTTACGCCCGAACCGTTGAGCGTGGTGAACGAGGTCGTGAAGAACATCTCGTCATCGGCATAGGCGTCCTCGCCGGTGAGCGCGGCCACGGTATTCGCGAAGTTGACCGGGAAGTTCTGATCAACGCCATCTTCGAGGTCGTTGACGGCAACCGTAATGTCCTGCCGCGTCTCGTTGCCCTGCGCGTCCGTCGCGACGACGGTGAAGGCGTAGTTTTCCTGCATCTCGAAATCGGGCGAACCGGCAAAGACGATGTCGCCGTTATCCGCGATCATGAACGCGTCGGCATCGTCGCCTTCCAGCGTGACGGTGATGTCGCCACCTTCGGGATCGGTGACACCGGGCGTAAGCACCACGGTTCCGGCCGGGCTGTTCTCATCGAAGTCAAAGGCGGTCGTCGTGTTGCCGAAGACGGGCGCTTCCGCGACGTCGGTCACCGAGATCGTGATGTCCTGATCGGTGGAATTGCCCTCGTCGTCCGACGCGGTGACCGTGAGCGAGTAGCTGCTCTTAGTTTCGAAATCAGGCGAATTCACGAAAGTGATCTCGCCGCTGGTCGCATTGATGTTGAACGCCGAGGCATCGGTGCCCGTAATGCTGAAGGTGATCGGATCGCCTTCGGGATCGGTGGCGTTGGCATCGGCGACAACCGTTCCGGTCGCGCTGTTTTCCGCCACGCTGGCATCGGCGACAGTCAGCGTCGGCGCCTCGTTGTCGTCATCGTCGTCCGTGATGATGATGACCGCGGCGGCCACCGCAGCGATGCCAAGGACGGGCAGGATCCAGCCGGCCATTCCGTTGCCGCCGAATTGCGCGTAACCTTCCGCCGCGCCATTGTCGGGATTGGCGGTGATCGTATCGCCCTCACCGCTCCACGCCACGTCCACCGCTTCGCCCATCATGGTCGAAAGCTGCGCGGAATTGTCGGCGGCGATCTGTTGCACCGGTGCCTCACCGTGGGCTTGCGCCTGCGCTTCGGCGACCTGACGGTCGTCTTCGGAGCGAACCTCCTTGCCGTCCTCTTCGGTGTCGCGCTCGATCTTTGCCCACTTGACGTCCGCGAAGTTGGCAGGTGCCTGGGCGTCGGAATTCGCAGCTACTTGCGCGGCATTCGCAGCGTTCGGGGCCGCGCTTGCGGAGCCGTCTTTTCCAGCTGCGCCGGGTTGTGCCTGATCCTGGTGAGGTGCCGGCGCGGCGCCCGCGACGGTTGGGGCGACTGCGGCTTGGGGTCCGCTGTTCGTCTGGTCACTCATCGATGTCTCCCTGTCTCGAATGAAAAGCGGATGGGTAGACACTATTGACCAAGCAACGCAGCCAACTCTCCCCAGCCAATATAATACGATGCCCACGTCTACTCGTGAACGTAGCGTATATTGGGCATCGTCCAGGAGCGAACGATCCTGAGAAAGGAATGGTTCCCCGATAGTTAGCGAAAAATTATGCGTTCACACTTCGACACAAATCGCATTTGGCCGGTTCTACTATTGAATAGTGGCAGTATTTTCTTGGATTTTTAGGTAAAGGAAAGCAGTATTATTTAGCGCCCAAAGTGCGGAGGCGGGGGCGGCCCAAGGCGCGCAGGTTGCATCCTAATAGGATTCCACAAGCCTAGGCTCGCCAGCCTGTCGAGTGCCCGCGCAGTGACTGCCACCGGAACGCTGGGGTAGGGCGCCGCTACCGCGCGCCAGTAACGGGCGGCGCGCGGTCTTGACGACTTTGGATGAATCAGGCCTGCGCGGGCACTTTTTCGCAGGCCAGTTCCAGCACGCATTCGTAGAGCAGCTGCGTGCCGCGTTCGATGTCGGACCAGTGCGTCCATTCGTCGGGAGCGTGGCTCACGCCCTTCACCGAGGGCACGAAGATCAGGGCTGCGCGCGTATGATTGCAGAAGAACTGCACGTCGTGTCCCGCGCCCGAGGGCATGATTTTGTAGCTGTAGGCCAGGTCCTGCGCCTTGCGTTCGATCAGCTGCATCAGACCGGCATCGCAATAGGCGGGTTCGAGCCAGCTCATCCGCTCGTACTCGAAATGCAGCTTGTGCCGACGCGCGATGGACGAAAGCACGCGTTCGCAAGCGTTCGCGATCGCGCGCATCTTTTCTTCCGAAAGATCGCGGCCGACGATGGTGAATTCGACTTCGCCCGGGACCGTGTGCGGGAAGCCGGGCTTGCAGGCGACGTGGCCGATCGTGATGCGGCTTTTGTCAGTGCCTTCTTCATCGATGATGCGCTGAATTTCGTGCGCGAAGTCGACCATGCCCATCAGCGCGTCGGAGCGCATGTTCATCGGCGCGGTGCCGGCGTGGTCGGCCTTGCCGATCATCCGCACCTTCCATTTGAACACGCCCGAGATCCCTTCGACGATCCCGATGGTGACTTTTTCCAGATCGAGAACCGGGCCTTGCTCGACGTGGAGTTCGAGAAACGCATGGATCGTCTCGGGCCGGCGATAGGCATGCAGCGCCTTGGTATAATCGAGGCCCGCCTCGGTCATCGCATCCTTGAGCTTGTAGCCGTGTTCGTCGGCGGCACCTTCCAGCCATTCGAGCGTGAGGTTGCCGGTCATCGCCTGAGCTCCGAGCATTCCGCCGAAGCGGCCTTCCTCCTCGCTGGTGGCGATGATTTCGACCGGGTAGTGCGGGACGACGCCGTTCTGCTTCATCGTGCGCACCACCTCGAGTCCGGCCGCGACGCCCAGGACGCCGTCGAAAATGCCGCTGGCGGGCACCGAATCGAGGTGCGATCCGATCACGACCGCGGGCCGATCCTCCGGACCGTAGCGGCCCCAGACATTTCCGGCGCCGTCGATCCCATGACCCATGCCGAGCGCCTCGAACTGCGCGCGCAGCCATTCCCGCGCAGCCATGTCGGGTTCGCTGAAGCCTTGCCGGTAAACGCCGCGATCCTCCTCGTTGAAGCCGAAACGGGAAATGGCGGTGATGTCCTGCTCGACGCGATCTACGTCGATGCCGGGGGTCTGGGCCTGGGCCACGGGTCCTCCTTTTTATCGCTTGGGCCCAACATAGGGCCTGGGCTCCGAGGCGCAAAGGGGTGCCGGCAAAGCGCTACAGGCACCATTTCGGAGCAATTGGCACCGCAATCGACCTTAAGGCGTGCCTTCCTAGGGAAAACCCCGGATTCAGGGCTTAACCCCATGGTTGCTACGTTGCTCAGACAATTGTTCACGGCAAACAGAAGGCAGTCCGTTTGCCAAACCGTCGATGCCGAAGGGCCAGGGGCGAATGCTCCGGTTTCTTCCTGCGATGTTACGCCTCTGGACAAGGTGAATTCGTAGGAAGCCGGAACACAGCGATCCCGGTCTCTCGGCGGCAAACGCGAGGCTGCCTTATGCCGAAACTAGACGACTACGTGCAAACGAGGAATGACGCGAACGGTGCGGGAGAGCGAAGTGCGCTCAATTTTGCCGCCTCGCGATCGGAATCGCTGTTGTGGCCGATGTTCGAAAGCGCGCCTTCGGGCCTGCTTATCGTCTCGCAGGACGGTCGCATCCAGGCCGCCAACCGCCGCCTTCTCGCCATGTTCGGTTATACGCACGACGAGCTGATCGGCCGCTCGGTGGAGATGCTGCTGCCGTTGCGCGGTCGCGCCGGGCACGTCGGGCGTCGCAGTGGCTTCATGCGCCAGCCCGCCGCTCGCGCGATGGGACGGGACCGCGATCTGACCGGTCTGCGCAGCGACGGCATGGAATTTCCGCTCGAGATCGACCTCAACGCCATCGACATCGACGGCGAACGGATCGCCATCGCAACGGTGGTCGACATCACCGAACGCAGGCGGGCCGAGATCCAGCTGCGGGAGGCGAAGGCACGCCTCGAAGAATTCTCGTACGTCGCCTCGCACGATCTGCGATCGCCGATACGCGGCATCGCCAACCTGATCGAGTTTCTGCGCGAGGATCTGGGCGAAGACGCCCGGCCCGATCTGCTTCGCCATGTCGACCGCATGACCCAGCGGGTCGAGGCGGCCGAAAAGCTCATCGTCGACTTGCTGGCTACGCCCGCGCAGGAAAAAGCGAGTCGATGACGGACACCGTCTCGCTATCCAAGCTCGTCCCCTGGATCGTCGAGCTTGAGGGGCTTCCCGAGGGCTTTACCATGGAAATCGATGTTCCCGAGGAGACCTTCGTCGGATCGGAAACCGCGATCGCCATGGTCATCCGGAATCTCATCAGCAACGCGGCCAAGCATCACGACAAGGAAGACGGCACGATCACGGTGCGCGCCTGGTTCGAGCATAATACCTGCGTCATCGAGGTCGCCGACGACGGACCGGGTATTCCCGAAGTCGCGCAAGATCGCGTGTGGCGGCTGTTCCAGCGGCTGAACCCCAAGGGCGAGGGCAGCGGCCTCGGCCTGTCCCTCGTCCGCCGGCTCGTCGAAGGCATTGGTGGCACCATTTCGATGCACAGTGTCGATGGCGAACGCGGGACGACCTTTCGGGTCGAATGGCCCCGCTTCGCGAGGGCTGACCACGATGATTGACCACGATGAAATCACGGACATTCTCGTCGTCGATGACGATGACCTGACCGCCGAGCTCCTGGAACGATCTCTGCGTAAGGAAAGGGGCCGCTTCCGGATCGTATCCGCTCACGACGGGCTCGAAGGTCTCGTGCAATTGCGTGGCTCTCAGCCCGGATCGGCCCAGCCCCCGATGATCGTCGTGCTCGATCTCAATATGCCGCGCATGAGCGGCCTCGAATTTCTGCGGGTCGTACGTGCCGACGCCACCATGCGCCAAAATGTGATTTTCGTTTTGACGACGTCGGATGCCGACGAGGATCGCTGCCGCGTCTACGAGGAATGCGTCGCCGGCTACATCCGCAAGTCCGATGTCGGACGCGGCTTCCGCGATGTCGCGCATCTCATCAGTACCTACTGCAAAACCGTATATCTGCCAGCATGAAGGATCACCCCATGTACGATGCCCGTCTGCGCTTCCTCGTCATCGAGGATGAGGAAGTCGATCGCGAACGTCTGACTCGCTTGCTTTCCACGATCTATCCTCTGGCGCGGATCGTCGAAGCCGATTGCGCCGAGGACGCACGTCGCAAGCTGCGCAGCGCGACTTTCGATTGCGTCTTGATAGATTACCAGTTGGGCGATGCCGTCGGCGCCGAACTGCTCAGTGACGTCACGGCTCACCGACCGGAAGTATGTCCGAAAATTCTGAGCACACTGCATGAATCGGACGAGCTTATCGTCGAATCGATCCGCCAGGGCTTTTCTGACTACATCGCCAAATCGAGCCTTAGCGAGGATTCCCTGCGCCGCGTGATCGACGAGGCGCTCGCACGTGCGGCGGCCGAAGAAAAGCGCCGTAACGACGAAGTCGGGCTGCGATCGCTCGCCACCACGATCCAGCGCAGCTACGAGCAGCTGCTGATCTCGACCGCGGACCGCGCCAAGGTCTTGTCGGACAGCAAGACCATGTTCCTGGCGAACATGAGTCACGAGATCCGCACGCCGCTCAACACTCTGATCGGTTTGTCGCACCTGCTCGAAAGCACGGATCTGAACGCCGATCAGAGCGACATCGTCGCCAAGATGCGGGTCGCGGGTCGCAGCTTGCTGACGACAGTGAACGACGTGCTCGATCGCACCAAGCTCGATGCCCAGGAGATGGTTCTGGAGCACGTCCCCTATTCGCTCACCGAGCTGTTGCGCGATTTGCATTCCCTGGTCGAACCCCAGATCGGCACCAAGCCGATCGAGCTCGACGTCGCGGCAGCGCCCGAAATCCCCCCGTATCTGCTGGGGGATCCCTCGCGCCTCCATCGAGTCTTGCTCAATCTGCTGACCAACGCGATCAAGTTCACCGACAAGGGCACCGTAAAGCTGCTGGCGGAGCTGGACGAGAGCGAAACGCGGCTCCGCATCAGCATCAGCGATACCGGCATCGGCATCAAGCCGGAGTTCCAGGGCGAACTCTTCGCGCCGTTCGCCCAAGCCGACACGTCGACCACGCGCCGCTTCGGCGGGACCGGTCTGGGCCTGTCGATCTCGCGCGATCTGGTCAGGTTGATGAACGGCGACATCTCGATGGTCAGCGAGCCGGACAAGGGATGCACGTTCATGGTCGACATCCCGCTGCACCGCTATGCCGCAGCTGTCGACAAGGCTCCGCGCAACCGCAAGGGCAAGGGCAAGGGCAATCAGCCGCGGCTGAAGGATGTGCGCGTGCTGGTGGTCGACGATTGCGACATCAATCTCGAAGTCGCGACCCGCATTCTCGAGATGGAAGGCTGCAGGGTCGCGACATCGGTCAATGGACAGGATGCGGTCAAGTTCGCGATCGACGCGCAAGGCGCGATCGATGTGATCCTGATGGACTTGCAGATGCCTGTGCTCGACGGGCGCGATTCCTTCCGCCGGATCGTATCCGCGCTCGGTGCCGAGCGGCCGGTCGTCATCGCCTTGACCGCTGGTGTCGCCTCCGGCGATTTCGGCACGCTCGACATTGGCGGGATGGACGGCCTCATCTCCAAACCGTTCGACATCGACAATCTGGTGGCGACCATCCGCGCCAGACTCGAGGAAGGGCCGGGCGTGAGCCGGACGCATACCGAACGCCGCTCGGTGGCCGAGTGGCCCGCGATCGCTTGCATCGAGATCCAAGACGTCCGGTTGCGGCTGGGCGACGATGTCGAGCTGTTCCGCTCGATTCTGCGCCAGTTGATCGACGATTATCATAACATCGCCTGGGTTTCGGGGATGAAGGACAAGGCCGAGCAGAGCAAGCGGCTCAACTTGTTGCGCGCGAGCGCCGCGCTCGTCGGGGCGGGGCAGCTTTCGCAAGCTGCGGCGAAAGCCGCCGAAGTGGCCAGTCGGGGAGAGCTTACGAGCGAGCCCAGCTATCTTGCGTCGGTCTGCTTCGAGATGAGCCGTCTCCAGTCGGAATCCGCGACGTTCCTCGAAGGGCTTGCTGTCCCAGGTTCCAGGGCCCGGCAGACGCTGGAGCCTGGTTCTCGCCGCCAGCCTCGCGACGCTATCCCGGCTTCGTTGCACTGAGCGAATTTCGGTGCGAGCCGGGACCCGCAATGTCCGGGGCCGGCTCCGCCAGCGCGAACGTCACCCCATGCTTGCCATGCGATTTTATGCAAAAGGAGTTTGACCCATGCCTCAGGCCACCATGCCCAATGCGATCCGCAACCCGCAACTGATTGCGCGTTTCGAGGCCCGAAGGACCGAGTTCCTGCGCACTCTGCGCCGTTTCAAGCGCTCTGGCGGCACGGAGGACGAAAAGGTCGAAGCCATCCTTACCGAACTGCACAAGCTGGCCGGCGTCGCTACCCTGTTCGGCGCTACCAACCTCGGCAGGCATGCCAAGGATTATCAGGCCAAACTTCGGACGGCGTCGATCGAACGGCGACCGGAAATCCTGAGCGAAATGCTCGAGGCCTTCAGCGACGACGGGGTCGTCTTAAGCCTTCGCGCAAGAGACCAGTCGAGGCCCTCCCGCGCGGGATAGGCAATCAGCCCCGAGGGTTGGCGAATTCGATCGCCCAGTGCTGAGCGTGGGCCGGGACGGGCCTCGGGCAGGTTCGCGCGTCAGGCCGGCAGGCCCCTGCCGTCGCGCTCACGTCATTCCTGCTCTTGCGCCCTGATGGCTGAGACGCATCAGGGCAGCAGCACGGTTTGGGTCCAGAACCTCTCGATCGCGCGGATCGCTTCGCGATAGGATTTGAGACCAATCGGCTTCAGTACATAGCAATTCGCGCCACGTTCGTAGCAGCGACGCACATCGGCCTCCGCATCCGACGAAGTCAGCATGACGACCGGAATTACGGCGAATTCCGGAATCTCTCTGATCTTGAGCAACACGCCCGGGCCATCCAGCCGGGGCAGATTGAGGTCGAGCAGGATCAGATCCGGACGCGGGCGCTCGCCACCAGGCAGACAGGTTTGCAGGTATTCGAGCGCTTCGACCCCGTCGATCGTGACCGTGATATCGAGAAAACCATGTTCTTTTTCGAGTGTTCGGCAAATAAGTTCGGCATCGGCGTCATTGTCTTCGACGATGAGCGCTCGCAGCAGTCGCATCAGTGCTTATTCCTTCGATTGTAAAGTAGACCTCGGTTCCCTCTCCGGGGCGGGAGGTGACCCAAATCTTGCCGTTGTGCCGGTCGACGATGCGCCGGACGATCGCGAGACCGATCCCGCTGCCGGGATATTGCTTGCGGGGATGCAGTCTCTGGAACATTTCGAAGATCCGACCGGCATGAGCGGTCTCGAAGCCGATACCGTTGTCCACCACGCGGAAGGTCCAGCTGTTGCCCTCCCGACTGGCGTCGATGCGGATCTGGAGTGGCTGTTCCCCGCGGAATTTGATCGCGTTCCCGATGACGTTCTGGAAAACCTGTCCCAATTGCAGATCGTCACCCAGAACGACCGGCATTTCGCCCCAGCTCAACTCGCCGCCACATTCGGCAAGCGGTTCCTTGAAGAGCGTGGCCACTCTCTCAAGGATCGGCTCGACGGGGGTCGGAACCAGCGGTCGGCCCTGCGGATCGACTCTTGAATAGGCCAGCAGATCCGAGATCATCTGCTGCATCCGTATGGCACCATGCGAGACGTGATCCAGGTACTGCCGCGCGGTATCGTCCAACTTGTCGCCACAATGTTCTTCGAGCAACTCGGCATAATTGGCCATCATGCGCAACGGTTCGCGCATATCGTGCGAGGCGACATAGGCGAACTGTTCGAGCTCGGCATTGCTGCGCAGCAATTGGGCATTGATCTGAACGAGGTCGGTAATGTCGCGCGTGATCGAAGAGGCGCCGACGATGGTGCCGTCGGCCGCGAGGATCGGCGAAGCGGTCACCGAGACTTCCAGTTCGGTGCCGTCCTTTCGAACCCGTCGCGTCTGGAACGACTTGAGCCTTTGCGACTGCCGAATGCGCGCGAGCATCGAGGGGCCTTCTTCCGGCCGGTCCCCGGGGATCAGCTTGGCCATCGTTTCGCCGAGAATTTCCGTCTCGCGATAGCCGAAGAGACGTTCGGCGCCCCGGTTCCAGCTGACGATGCGACCGTCGAGATCCTTGCCGACGATGGCGTCGTCCGACGATTCGATGATGGCAACGAGCCGCGCCGAAACCTCTTGCAGGCGCTCGAATAGGTGGGAGGTGCGGATGATCTCGTGCGCCAGGATGAGACCGACGATGGAAGCGACGAGCGCTTGGCCAAGCGGTACCGGCATGTCGTAATTCGTCATGAACCACGCGATTATGGCTTCTACCAGGATTGGCAGCACGATGGCGCTGAGCATGAGCCGTCCGCGAAGAATTCCGGCGCGTCCGCCGCGGACGATATAAGACAACCAGTTGCCGTCATCCGCGAGGCACAGCACGACCATCGACAGGATGGCGGCGATTGCGGCTGTGATTGGCGACATGTAGCCGAAGAGCAACGTTTGCTGCATGGCGCTGTGATCGAGGAGATAGCCGACCAGATTGACGTGGCAGACGATCAGGCAAGTGGTCGCGATCCAGCTGGCGAGCCGATGGCGGCCGCCGTCGAGCGCGAGCAGCGCGGTCCCGTTGAGCAGCAGCGTGATCGCAGTTCCCGGAGACGTCACGCCCCAGTCGCGACCCAACGGGCTCCCGGCATCGGGGATTCGCCAAACGTACGCCGTCAGCAGGTAGCTTGCGAAGACGACCATCGCGATGAGGGCGGACATGCGCACGACTTTTCGTTGCGGCAGTTCGCGACCGCTCGGAAAGATCGCACACGATTGTCCGACGAGAGAGAGAAGCGCGAAGCTCATAGCCGTGACCAGCGACGGATACAGCGCATCCTGGCGAAGTTCGGAGATCGCGAACGGAAGCGACCATCCCGCAAGAATTGCGCCGCAAACCACGAAGGCAGTGACAGCAAGTGCATATCCGGCTCTTCGACTACGTTTAATGCCGGATGCAAGCGGGCGTGCAGCGTTGCTCACCCCCTCGCCAAGCGAGTTGGACCGACGTTCAATTGCGACCTGTTTCATTGTGCGTACTTGTACCCCGTCAGTAAGGCCGGGCGGCACCTTATTGCATCCGCAATGGAGACTTACCGGGCGGACGCAGCCGCGACCAAGCGTTAGCAAAGCGTGCCAAGTGGCTCGATCAGCGCGAATTTCCCGTATGCGCTGCCGGTCATGCGGCGCGCGCAACGGCGGGATCCCAAGCCAGACCAGCAATGGCAGGGTCTTTTGCCAGGTACTTGATGGATGGATGCTCCGAAATGCAAGATGCCATCCTTGTCGTCGACGATCATCCGCTCTGCGCAGCGGCGATCGGTCAAGTTGTCGAGGAGCTTGGCCGGGATATAGCGGTGCGATATCTCGACAGCATTGGCGCGCTCGAGGATGCGGCGCCCGACAGCACCGTTAAGTTTGTGCTGCTGGACCTCAAGTTGCCCGACGCGGTGGGCATGCAGGGGCTGGAGCGTGCGCTGGCCGCTTGGCCCGACGTGCCCATCTGCATCATCAGTGCCCAGGCCGACGCCGGCACGATCCGGCAAGTCATGGCTACGGGCGCCCACGGCTTCATATCGAAGACCTTGGCGTTCCGCGGGCTTGTCCGCGCGATCGATCGCCTGCTGGAAGGGGAGCGCGTGCTGCCTCGCGAGACAGCGAACCGGGAGATCGAAGCCGGCCTGCTGAGCCCTGCCGAAAACCGGATCATGAAGTCGCTTTCGTTCGGGTTGCAGAACAAGCAGATCGCGCATGCCCTGGGCATTTCGGAATCCACGGTCAAAAGCCATCTCGCCCATGTCTTCGCAAAGCTGCGGGTGCAGAATCGTGCGCAGGCGATCGCCATGTATTCGCGCCTCGGCAACGGCGATGGAACGGGCGGGGATGACGATGATGACGATCCGTCGGGCAGGCGGGCCATTCCCTTGCCCTGACCAACAGGCAAGCCACGGATCTTAGCCGGCTGTTGATGCCATATCGGATGAGATTGGTAAGTAATTATAAGAAGTTAAGACACCTAGGATGCCTTACGGAACTTGCGTATGTTACGCGATCAATGGCGCGAGGCTGAAGGGGAGAGAGTGCGTCCGCGCGCGAATCCACAGGCGTGATCGATCGGGCCGACTTGCGGCCTCGGGGTCTGCTCCGGGAGGAAGCGTCGATGCGCGCGGTCGCGAATCTCGCGATTCCTGGATGCGCTCACGCGCATCGACACAAACCGGCAGATCGGCGGACGTGACCAACCGGGAGATCTGTGAGGCAGCACAGACCAATGCAGGCGACGACGAGCTTTATGCCCGCGCCTCAAGCAGTTGCGTTGTGCCACAACGCTGATCGCGGACCTATCGTCCGAAAGTATGATCGGCCGAGCCGGAGGTCAGACGCGGGTCGTCGCGTCCTGCATCACGATCGAGCCTCGCGGCGGCTGGCGGCGCGGCTCGGGCTAGCTCTTTTTCGCCGAGGTGCGGCGCGTGCGGCGCGGCTTGGGAGCCGGAGTGGCCACCGGCGGCTCATCGCCCTGCGTGAGCTTCTCGATCTCCTTCTCAGGCGAAACGAACACGTCCTCGCCCTTGGCTTGGCGGCCGATCGAGTACTTGTAGATGGCATAGGCAGAGGCTCCGCCGACCGCCCATCGTAGCAACTTCATGCATGCGTCCTTCGCGTATCAAACTGCGCAACCGCGGCGCTTTCGGAGCTTTGCGCCCCGTCGCGCGCTGGCCTCGCAAAACCATCCCGGGCCGTATCCGACACGGGCACGAAATCGGGGTCCTAAACCAGATGGTCCTTCTTGTAACGCTTTCAAATGGAAGTTTTCCCGTTTGCGCGTCGATTTGGCTTTCCGAACGCGTTCAAGCGCGGGCGGCCGGCACAAGGGGCTGGAAGCCGGTCGGTCTGACGTCAGAACGGTGGCGTCGTCCTCCCTGGCGACCGCCTGCCGGTAACGGCTGCGGCTCAGTCTCGGCCTTCGCCGCTTGGCTTTTCGCAGATGCAATGTAAGCATGATGCGCTTCAGGCCTCGAAGCCGCATCAGGGACACGCATGACAGCCACCACACCGACGAGTACCTTCGAAGCGGCGTTCAATCGGCTGATCGATCCGATCGTCAACATTTCGGACTTCATCTGGGGAGGAACCTGGCAAGGCGAGGAAGTGCTGCCTTTCCCGCCGATGGTCTTCATCCTGCTGGGCATCGGCCTTTACATGATGATCGGGCTGAAGTTCTACCCGATCCGCAAGCTCGGCTCGGCTTTCGCCGGGGCGTTCCGCAAGAGCGATGCGGGTTCCGCTGGCGAGATCTCGCCGTTCGCCGCGCTCAGTACCGCGCTTTCGGGCCAAGTCGGCACGGGTAACCTGGCTGGCGTGGCGACCGCTCTCGCGCTCGGCGGACCGGGGGCGATCTTCTGGATGTGGATTACCGCGCTGATCGGCATGGCGCTCGCTTTCGGCGAGGGCGCGCTCGCGGTGCGCTTCCGCGAGACCACGCCCGACGGCCATGTGCGCGGCGGGCCGATGGCCTACATCATGATCGGCCTCGGCCCCAAGTGGAGGTGGCTCGCAGCGCTGTTCTGCATCGGCACGCTGTTTTCCGCGCTGGTCACCGGCAACGGCATTCAGGCGAACTCCTTTGCGGATTCGGTGCAGGAATTGACGGGGCTGGAGGAATGGATCGGCGGCCTGATCGCGGCGGTCGCGGTGTTCGTGGTCATCATCGGCGGCATCAAGTCGATCGGCAACGTCGCCGAGAAAGTCGTGCCGACGATGGCCGCGGCCTATATCCTGATGGCGATCATCGCGCTGATCCTGAACATCCAGGACATTCCCGAAACCTTCTCGCGGATCTTCACCGGCGCCTTCAACACCCAGTCCGCGAGCGGCGGCTTCCTGGGCGCGGCGCTGATCATCGCGATCCGTGCCGGCGTGGCGCGCGGTCTGTTCTCGAACGAGGCAGGGCAGGGCTCGACCCCGATCGCGCATGCCGTGGCGCAGAACCCCGATCCGGCGGCGCAGGGCCGGCTCGCCATGCTCGGCACGTTCATCGATACGATCGTGATCTGCACGATGACCGCGCTCGTGATCCTCACGGTCGAGGGCAACTTCACGCATACCGATGCGGCGACGGGCGCCAGCGTCGCGGTCAAGCACGCCTGGCAGTCCGACCTCGCCGGCTTCTCGATGACATCGGGCGCGTTCGCGGCCGCTTTCCCGTTTCAGGTCGCCGGTATCCCGATCGGCACTCTGGTCGCTTCGGTGGCGCTGCTGCTGTTCGTCTTCACTACGCTGCTGACCTGGAGCTACTACGGCGAACGGGCGATCACGTTTCTGTACGACATGGTGCCGGGCGCCAATCCCAGGGGCGAGATGGTGCTGCACATGATCTGGCGGGTCTTGTGGTGCTTCGTGATCTTCGTGGGCTCGTTCGCGCCGCTCGGTTTCATCTGGCGGCTGGGCGACATTTCGAACGCGGCGATGGCGCTGCCCAACCTGCTCGCGCTGGTGGCGCTTTCGGGCGTGATCTTCGCCTTGTCGCGCGGCGAGACGGTGCGCGGCAAGGGCGAACTGGAAAGCGGGGCGGTTCCGGCGGAATAGCGCAAGCTGGGCTTCGCGGGGCAACACGCCAATTCGTTTGCGAGGCGCCCTGCCAGTTCCTACCTGCGTTGTCATGAAGACCGCTCACGAAACCGCCGCGCCAGTTGCGCATCCGTCCGCTCGCACCGATACGCTCTCGCTGATCGGCAACACCCCGCTCGTGCTCCTCAAGGGGCCGAGCGAGGCGGCCGGTTGCGAGATCTGGGGCAAGTGCGAATTCGCCAATCCCGGTGCCTCGGTGAAGGACCGGGCCGCTTTGTGGATCGTGCGCGATGCCGAGGCGCGCGGCGAACTGAAGCCGGGCGGGACAGTGATCGAGGGAACGGCGGGCAATACCGGCATCGGCATCGCGCTGGTGGCGAACGCGCTGGGCTACAAGACGGTGATCGTCATGCCCGACAACCAGTCCAAGGAAAAGATGGACACTTTGCGCGCGCTCGGCGCCGAGCTCGTGACTGTTCCGCCGACCAAGTACGCCGATCCCAGCCATTTCGTGCACACCTCGCGCCGCATGGCGGAAGAGACGGAAGGCGCGGTCTGGGCGAACCAGTTCGACAATGTTGCCAACCGCAAGGCGCACATTGAGAGCACTGCGCCCGAAATCTGGGAACAGATGGGACAGCGCATCGACGGCTTTACCTGCGCGGCCGGAACCGGCGGGACGATCGCGGGCGTCGGGCTGGGGCTCAAGTCGTTCGACGAAACCGTCACCATCGCGCTGACCGATCCGCACGGCGCGGCCTTATACAACTACTATGCCTGCGGCGAACTGCGGGCCGAAGGCTCGTCCGTCGCCGAAGGCATCGGGCAGGGCCGCATCACCGCCAATCTCGAAGGCGCGCCGATCGACGATCAGTTCCGCATCTCGGACGAGGAAGGCCTCGAATGGGTCGCGCGGCTCCTGCGCGAGGAAGGGCTGTGCCTGGGGCTGTCTTCGGGGATCAACGTGGCAGGCGCGGTCGCGCTGGGGCGCAAGCTCGGCCCGGGCAAGCGGATTGCGACGATCCTGTGCGATACGGGCTTCCGCTACTTGTCGACGCTCTACAATCCGGAGTGGCTCGCGGCGAAGAATCTGCCGGTCTTCCCTTGGCTCGCACGCTGAGGTAAACGGCATGGCGATGGCAGAAACCCCTTCGCCGCCACTTTACGGTTCCCCCCGCGCCCCCACCAGGCCCGCTCCTCCGACTGCGCGCGATCTTCGCATGCAGTCGATCCAGCGGCTGCAGGTCGGGGTCTTCGGCTTGTGCACGATGCTGATGATCGTGGGACTGGCCAACATCATCATGGAGCGCGCCAAGCTTACGGCCGAACCCGATCCCATTCAGGAAGTGGTGGCGGTCGATTCGGAGCCCAAGAAGACGGCGACGGATCCGCTGGCCGACATCGGTGTCGTCCCCTCGGCCGATCCCACGCCGAGCGAAACGGCCAACTCGAGCGGGGAAGACGCGCTCGGGATCGAACCGCGTCCCTGACCCGCGCGGATGTTGCGGGCGGCCATGACGGGGTTGGCAGTGGCTTTACTGGCCGCTTGCAATGCCACCCCGAGCGAAAGCGCGCCAGCGGCTGAGCCGGTGGCAAGCGGTAGCCGCAGCGAATCGCGCATCGTTGCCCTGCACACCAGCCTGCCGATCGTATGGCGGGAATCGGGGGCCATTTCCGATCTTCTGGATGGTGGCCAGGCGCCGCACTGGGTGCTCGCCGCGCTGCGCGAGGAAGGCAAGGTGGTCCCGCTCGACACACTGGCGGGCGCGCGCGGATTGCAGGCGCTTCCCAGAAATTCCCTGCTGGTGCTCGCGCAGCCGCGCGCGCTGTCGCCGCAAGACAACGTGGCGCTCGATGACTGGGTGCGGCAGGGCGGACACGTTCTGCTGTTCGCCGATCCTATGCTCACGGGGCACTCGGATTATGCGCTGGGCGATCCGCGGCGGCCGCAGGATATCGCCTTGCTGTCGCCCATTCTCGGGCACTGGGGACTGGAATTGCGGTTCGACGAGGATCAGCAGGGCGGCAAATCCGCAGTCGCGTGGCGTGGCCGGCAAGTGCCGGTGAATCTGCATGGCGCGTGGAACGCGACGAGTGGGGCCTGTGCGCTCGAAGCCAAAGCGCTCATCGCGCGCTGCACGGTGGGATCGGGCTCGGTCCTGGCGGTCGCGGATGCGGCCGTGCTCGAAGATTCGGCCGAATCGGCCGATTCGGACGCGGCGGGAGCGCTCGCAACCTTGCTGAAAGCCGCATCCGCTCCCGGATCGGCGGCGTTTTCGCGCAAATTTGGGATGGCTTGGGACAGGCTGTTCTCCAGCGTAGATCTCGTGGGAATGGCCGCGCGGGGCGCAGATCCGCCACGAGTGCGGGCTCGGAAAGTGGCCTGATCCCAAGGGTTGGGGCCTTTTCCCACAACGGATCCCAACTCAGTCCAAGTTTTCCCTTTAATCCCATCCTATCCCACGGTATGACTGCCTTTCATCGGATTTGGTGAAGTGCGCCGTTCCCGCTTGTCGGGCGCGGACCCTGCCGCGCGGGCGTGTGGCAGGGCTTGGCGAAGCTGTATCCGCAGGGGTCCACTCGAGGAAAACGCGTGTCGATGGCTGGGCAGCCAATTTTCAGGGGGCAGGGTGCGTCGATCCAGCGCGACAAGAACCGCTTTGTCCTGCCTGCGAAATTCCGCCCCGTCCTCAAAGACAAGAACCACGGCGGCGAAAGCAAGGTCTCCTTCAACAAGAGCCCGCAGTGGACCTGCCTCATCGGCTATGGTGACGATTACTCCGATCAGTTCGCCGAAATGATCGAGCAGGAAAAGCGCGAAGCCCGCGAGGACGGCGTTCCTTACGACGTGATGCTGCGCAAGACCCAGCTCTACAACGATGTGACCGTGCCCTTCGACAACGGCGGACGGTTCGTCATGCCGCCCTCGCTGCTGCGCGCCGCCAAGATCGACGACCAGGCCTTCTTCCTCAGCGCCGGGGAGATCTTTCTCGTGTGGGCGCCCGAGCAGCTCTACGCGATGGGCGACGAGTGGGACATGGCCAAGGAAAACTGCCGCGACGAGATGGCGGCGGAGCTGGCCAAGGGGAACCGCAAGTGAGCGGCGGCCACGTTCCTGTCCTGATCGAGGAAGTGTGCGCCGCGTTGCAACCGCTGCGGCAGGCCTGCGTGCTCGATGCAACGTTCGGCGCGGGCGGCTACACTCGCCGTTTTCTCGATGCCGGCGCCACCGTGCATGCCTTCGATCGCGACCCCACTGCGATCGCGGCTGTGCAGGACGACCCCGCCAAATGGCCTGAGGCGCAGGGATCCCCGCCGCGCCTCGTGCTGCATGCGCGGCGCTTTTCCGAAATGCGCGAGGCGCTGCGCGAGGCGGGTGTGGATCGGGTCGATGCGATCGCGATGGATATCGGCGTGTCCTCGATGCAGATCGACCAGGCCGAGCGCGGCTTCGCGTTTCAGATCGATGGCCCGCTCGATATGCGCATGGGCCGCGAAGGGCCGAGCGCCGCAGATTTCGTCAATACGGCTGCCGAAGCGGAGATAGCCGACGTGCTCTACCGCTTTGGCGAGGAACGGCAGTCACGGCGTCTGGCCCGTGCGATCGTGGCTGCCCGCCCCCTTTCCACCACGGGCGAGCTGGCGGCGCTGGTGCGCAAGGCTCTGGGTTATCATCCTGGCATGCCCAAGGACCCGGCGACGCGGACCTTTCAGGCGCTGCGCATCGCGGTCAATGATGAGCTGGGCGAGCTCGAGGCCGGTCTCGCCGCCGCCGAGGCGCTGCTGGGCGAGGGCGGCCGGCTCGCGGTGGTCAGCTTCCACAGCCTCGAAGACCGCATCGTCAAGCACTTCCTGCGCGATGCGAGCGGCGCTGCGGCCGCGACCTCGCGGCATATGCCCATGGTCACCGATGGCCCTGCTCCCACGTTCTCCCAGGTTTCGAAGGGCATCCGCCCCGGCTCCGCCGAGATCGACGCCAACCCCCGTTCCCGTTCCGCCACTCTGCGCAGCGCCGTGCGCACCGGAGCTCCTGCCCGCGAAAGGATCGCTGCATGAACCTGACCAGAGATCGCCTGCAATCGCTCGGCTGGGTATCGCTTCTCGCGATATGCGGCGCTCTGACACTCGGCCTGGCGCTGCACGTGAATGCGGTGAAGAGCGAAGTCTACCGCACGCGCCAGCAAGTGGTGAGCCTCAGCCGCGACATCGACATGCTCGAAGTGGAATTCGCGACCCGCTCCAATCAGCACCAGCTCAAGACGATCAACGACCTCGAGTTCGGGTACACCGCGCCGCTCGCCGACCAGTATATCGAGGGCGAACGCCAGCTCGCCTCGCTCGGCATTCCGCGCGCGCCCGACGCACCGCAACCGATCCTGATGGCGGAAGCGACGACGACGGATCGCGCCGAGGCTCCGGCGAAGATGGTCTCGCCCGTCACCGGCAAGCCGGACGGCTCCACGCAGGTGCAGGACGACGATGCCGCGGCGCTGCGCAAGGATGCCGCCCGTCTCGGTCAACGCCTCGCCAAGGTCGATCTTCCGGGAGCCGCCGACGACCGATGAGCGGGATCGCCATCTCGACGACGGTTACGACCGGCAGGCATCGCCAGTCCGCGGCGAAGCAACGCTCGCTGAACATGGCGAAGTGGCGCGGCCTGTGGGTGCTGGCGGGCTTCCTGCTCGTCAGCCTTTGCGCCTTGATGCGGGTGTTCTTCCTCGGCGTCTCGGGCGCCGACCGCAGCGAAGGCGACATGTTCGATCAGCTCGTGCCCGCGCGCGGCACGATCGTCGATCGCAACGGCGTTCCGCTGGCCCGCGATTTCCGCACGTATGCGCTCTGGTTCAATCCCGAGGCGATGCAGGACGGTGATAGTCCGCTGGTGGGCAATCCGCATGAGATCGCGGGCAAGCTCCACGCGATTTTCCCCGATCTCGATGTCGCCAGAACCGAGCGCCTGCTGGCCACCGGCAAGAAGGGCTATCTGCGCAAGTCGGTGCTGCCCGAGCAAGTGAACCAGGTCGAGGCACTCGGCGAACCCGCGCTGGAGCACCCGCGCGAGGTCGAGCGCTTCTATCCTCAAGGTTCGATGGCCGCGCACGTTCTCGGCTACGTCGATTCGTACGGGCAGGGCAAGATCGGCATGGAGCAAGTCTTCCAGGACAAGCTCACGTCCGCCGAGGGGCGCTCCGAACCCTCGGTGCTCTCGATCGACTTTCGCGTGCAGGGCGCGCTGGAGGACGAACTGGGGCGCGGGATGATCGAATCGCGCGCCAAGGGCGCGGCCGGCATAGTCCTCGACGTCGAGACGGGCGAGATCCTGGCGATGGCCTCCTTGCCCTCGTTCGATCCCAACAAGGTTCGCGCCAACGACATGGTCGTGACCGAAGACGAGGCCAAGCTGGGCGAAGTGCCCAAGGGCTTCAACCGTGTCACCAATCAGGTCTACGAGCTCGGATCGACCTTCAAGCCGATCACGGTCGCCGCCGCGCTCGATGCCGGCACTGTGACCGATCTCGGTCACCGCTATCCCGCGCATCCGTTGCGCGTGGCGGGCTTCACTATCCGCGACAGCCACTCGATGGGCGCGTCACTCAACGTGCCGCAGACGCTGATTCACTCGTCGAACGTGGTCACCGCGCAGATCGCCGACGAAGTGGGCGGCGCGCGGATGAAGCGGGTCATGGAAACGCTCGGGATGAACGAGCGTCCTTACGTGGAACTGCCGGCGCGTGGCTTCCCGATCTGGCCTTCGGGCAAATGGCCGCGCCTGCGCACGATGACCGTCTCCTATGGCCACGGCATCGCGGTAACGCCGCTGCACCTCGCCTCGGCTTACGCGGCGTTGGTGAACGGCGGGATCTGGCGCCCGGCCACTTTGAAGAAGCTTTCGGCCAACGAAGTGCCCAAGGGCCGCCGCGTGTTCAAGGCCTCGACCAGCGCGCGCATTCGCCAGATGCTGCGCATGATCGTGGTCTACGGCACGGGCCGCAAGGCCGATGCTCCCGGCTTTCGCGTCGGTGGCAAGACTGGTAGCGCCGAGAAGCCGGGCGCCGGCGGCTATCGCCGGTCCTCGCTGGTTTCGACTTTCGCCGCCGCGTTCCCGATGGACGCGCCGCGCTATGTCGTGATTGCGATGATGGACGAGCCGCAAGGCACGGCGGCCACTTCGTTCCAGCGCACCGCCGCCTGGAACGCCGGGCCTGCCGTTGGCCGCGTGGTCCCCCGGATCGGTCCGCTGCTCGGTATCATGCCCGACGAGACGCGGGACATCGACATTTCCGATCTCAAGCCGCTGATCCCCGGGGAGGCGCACTGATGCGGCTTGGTGCACTTTGCGAAAAGGCGGGTGTAGCCTTGTCGGGCGATGCCAATGCCGGTGTCACCGGCTTCGCGATCGATCACCGCAAGATCGCGCCGGGGACCGTGTTCGGCGCGTTTCGCGGGGCGCGCTTCAATGGCGAGGACTTCATCGCCGATGCGGTGAAAGCGGGTGCGGTCGCGATCGTCGCGCGGCCCGAAGTGCAAGTCGACGGCGCGGTGCACTTCGCCGATGCCGAGCCGCGCCGGCTGTTCGCACGGCTCGCCGGTCAGTTCTTCACGCCAGTGCCCGATACGCTGGTCGCGGTGACGGGGACCAACGGCAAGACCTCGACGGTCGAGCTCACGCGTCAATTGTGGCGGATGGCGGGTCTGCGCGCGGCCTCGATCGGCACGCTTGGCGTCACCACCAGCGACGAAAGCGTCTCGACCGGCCTGACGACGCCCGACATCGTCACTTTCCTGTCGAACCTCACCGGCCTTGCGCGCGAAGGCGTGAGCCATGTCGCGTACGAAGCATCCAGCCACGGCCTCTCGCAGTTTCGCAACGAAGGTCCTGCGGTAATGGCGGGCGCCTTCACCAATCTCAGCCGCGACCATCTCGACTACCACGCCGACATGGAAGACTACTTCGCGGCCAAGATGCGGCTGTTTGACGAAGTCGTATCGCCCGATGGCACGGCAGTGATCTGGGCCGACGACGCCTGGTCCGTTCGCGCCGCCGAGCATGCCGCGCAGCGTGGCGTCAAGCCTTTCACTGTGGGCGAGAAGGGCGACGCGATCCGGCTGATCTCGCGCACGCCCGGCTTGCTGGGACAAGTGCTCGAGATCGAACACGCCGGGACGCAGCGCAAGATCGAGCTGCCGCTCATCGGCGCCTATCAGGCGGCCAACGCGCTGGTCGCGGCGGGGCTGGTGCTGGCGACCGGCGGCGATCCGGCGCTGACGTTCGATGCGATGAAGCGGCTGCAGACGGTGCGCGGCCGTCTCGAGCGTGCCGGGCTGACGGGCGCGGGGGCGCCGATCTACGTCGATTACGCGCATACGCCCGATGCGCTCGAAGCGGCGATCGCCGCGCTGAGGCCGCATGCCGAGGCCCGGCTGATCGTGGTGTTCGGCGCGGGCGGGGATCGCGACACCGGCAAGCGCGCGGAAATGGGCAAAGTCGCGGCAAAGGGAGCGGATGTCGTCATCGTCACGGACGACAATCCGCGAGGAGAGGATCCGGGCACGATCCGCGCGATGGTGCGCGAAGGATGCCCGGATGCGCGCGAAATCGGCGACCGGCGCGAAGCGATCGCGGCGGCCGTCGGCGAAGCCGGGGCGGGCGACATCGTCCTCGTCGCGGGCAAGGGGCACGAACAGGGGCAGATCATCGGCAGCGGCGCTCAGGTGCGCGTCCTGCCATTCGACGACGTCACGGTGGCCAGGCAGGAAGCCGGCGCCAAGGGAAGGACTTGAATACCATGAACGCCATCACGCGCATTCTCGATTGGCCCCTTCAGGACAGTGACGAGAACCCGCTTGTCTTGTGGGATGCGATCGCCATTGCGCGTGCCGTCAAAGGCACCGCGAATGCCGATTTCACCGTGACCGGGATCGAGTTCGACAGCCGCGAGGTCCAACCCGGCGATCTGTTCTTCGCGCTGCGCGGCGAAACCACTGACGGGCATCGCTTCGTCGACATGGCGCTGGCCCGCGGCGCTGCCGCCGTCGTCGTAGACCGCCCCGTCGACGGCCCGCATGTGCTCGTGAAGGATACCACCGAGGCGCTGGTCCGGCTCGGCGCCGCCGCTCGCGCGCGCAGCCGCGCACCGATCATCGGGGTCACTGGATCGGTCGGGAAGACCGGCGTCAAGGAATCGATCTTCACCGCGCTCGACCGCGCCAGCCGCGGCGACGCGCACCGCTCGGTAAAAAGCTACAACAACCACACCGGCGTGCCGCTCAGCCTGGCGCGGATGCCCGCGCGCGCGCGTTACGGCGTGTTCGAAATGGGCATGAACCACGCGGGCGAGATCGCCGCACTGACGCGGCAAGTGCGTCCCAACGTTGCGGTGATCACTACGATCGCGCCCGCCCACATCGAAATGCTCGGCTCGGAAGAAGCGATCGCCGATGCCAAGGCGGAAATCTTCCAGGGCCTCGAACGCGGCGGCACGGCCATCATTCCTGCCGACAGCCCGCACTTCGAGCGTCTGCGCAAGGCGGCGCTGCGCTGCGGCGCGCAAGTGATCGCTTTCGGCAAATCCGCGCATGCCGATGTCCGGCTGCTCGATGCCGTGCCCTCGCTCGGCGGCGGCTCGCTGGTGACTGTCGATCTCGGCGACCGCCGCTTGTGCTACACCGTGGCCGCGCCGGGCGAGCATTGGGTGATGAATTCGCTGGCGGTCATGGCTGCCGTACGCGCAGTGAATGGCGATCTGGGGGCCGCGGGCGTGGCGCTCGCCGAAATGGAAGGGCTCGCCGGTCGCGGTGCCAGAGTCGAGATCGACGTTCCGGAAGCGAACGGCGGCGGGCGTGCGCTGCTGATCGACGAAAGCTACAACGCCAATCCCGCCTCGATGCGCGCGACGTTGGCCCAGCTCGGCCGGACCGACGCGACCCGGCGCATTGCCGTGCTTGGCGCGATGAAGGAACTGGGCAAGCACGCGGACGGCTATCATGCCGCGCTCGCGGCGCCGATCATCGATGCGGGCATCGATCATGTCGTGCTGGTCGGGCCGGAAATGGCGGCGCTGGCGTGTGAATTGGGGAAAGCCGCGCCTTCGCCGCTTGGCAAACTGGTCACCTTCGCCCATTGCGCCTCGGTGGAGGAAGCTGTGGACAACCTCTCGGCCTTCGGTCTGAGGCGCGGAGACGCGATCCTGGTCAAGGGATCGAACTCGGTTGGCCTGGCCAGCCTCGTCACGGTTCTCACCAAGTAGGAAGGCCAACGGCGTCCTCGAACGATGCTTTACCTAATCGCAGATTGGCTGAATTACGGGGGGCTTGCGAACCTCTTCAGATACCAGTCGTTCCGTTCCGGCGGGGCGCTGATGACGGCGCTCGTCATCGGGCTGCTCATCGGCCCGCGTTTCATCAACATGCTCCGGGTTCGGCAAGGCAAGGGCCAGCCGATCCGCGAGGACGGACCCAAGACCCACCTGGCCAAGCGCGGCACGCCGACGATGGGGGGGCTGATGATCCTGACCTCGTTCATCGCCGCGATGCTGCTGTGGATGGACCTGATGAACCCGTTCGTGCTGGCCTGTCTGGCCGTCACTGTCGGGTTCGGTCTGATCGGATTCCTCGACGATTTCGACAAGGTCACGAAAGGCAGCCACAAGGGCGTGTCGGGGAGGACGCGGCTGCTGATGGAATTCGCCGTTGCGGGCGTGGCGGCGTGGATCATCGTCGGCCAGCTCAACACCAACCTCTACGTGCCGTTCCTGAGTGGCCGGGCGATCCCGTTGGGCCCGTTCTACTACGTGTTCGCGGCGTTCGTGATCGTCGGTGCGGGCAATGCGGTGAACCTGACCGACGGGCTCGATGGCCTCGCGACCTTTCCCGTGATCGTCGCCGCCGGCACTTTTGCGATCATCGCCTATCTCGCAGGCCGCGTGGACTATGCCGGCTATCTCGGGATCCCGCACGTTCCCGGCGCGGGCGAACTGGCGATCTTGTGCGCGGGCATCGTCGGGGCAGGGCTCGCGTTCCTGTGGTTCAATGCGCCCCCCGCCGCGATTTTCATGGGCGATACCGGCAGCCTGGCCCTCGGCGGCGCGCTGGGCGCCATCGCCGTGTCGGCCCATCACGAGATCGTGCTGGCCATCGTCGGGGGGCTGTTCGTGCTCGAAGCGGCCTCGGTCATCATTCAGGTGTTCTTCTTCAAGCGGACGGGCAAGCGCGTGTTCCGCATGGCGCCGATCCATCACCACTTCGAGCAGCTTGGTTGGGCCGAATCGACCGTGGTCATCCGCTTCTGGATCATCTCGATCGTGCTCGCGGTGATCGGCCTTTCCACGCTCAAGCTGCGGTGAGCGGCGGGCGATGATCACGTCTCCCGTCTTTGCCGGCAAACGCTACGCGGTCCTCGGTCTCGCCCGCTCGGGCGCGGCCGTGGCCGAGACGCTGCTGGCGAGCGGGGCCGAAGTCATCGCCTGGGACAATCGCGAGGAGCCGCGCCAGCTGTTCGACGGCCGCATCGAACTGGCCGATCCGGTCTCGGCCGATCTTTCGGGATGCGAAGGCGTGATCGTGTCGCCGGGCATTCCGCTCAATCGCCATCCGATTGCCGCCGCCGCCGCGAATGCCGGCGTTCCGATCATCGGCGACATCGAGATTTTCGCGCAGGCCCGAAGCCATCTGCCGCCGCATCGCGTCGTCGGCATTACCGGGACCAACGGCAAGTCGACCACGACCTCGCTGGTCGAGCACCTGCTCGTCGAGGCAGGTGTCGCCGTGTGCATCGGCGGCAATATCGGCATCCCGATTCTGGCGCAGCAACCGCTGCCCGAGGGCGGCGTCTACGTGCTCGAACTGTCGAGCTATCAGATCGACATCACCCGCTCGCTCGATTGCGATGTCGCCGCACTGCTCAACATCACGCCCGATCACCTCGATCGATACGACGGGTTCGAGAGCTACGTCGCTTCGAAGGCCCGGCTGTTCACCATGCAATCGCCCGGGCACGATGCGATCTTCGGCATGGGTGACAGCGAGACGGCGTCGATCGCGGCAAGCGAAAGCACGCGCCATGATCCGGGCCGCTTCCATCAAGTCGACGGCGCGGCCTTGGTCGAGCAGCAAAAGCAATGGCCTTCGCTGCAAGGTCCGCACAACCTGCAAAACGCCGCCGTGGCGATCGCCATTGTCGAGGCGCTGGGGGTCAAGCCCCAGCAGTACGAGCGCGCGCTCACCACGTTTCGCGGCCTGCCGCACCGCATGGAGCGGGTCGCCGAAAAGGACGGCGTCCTCTACATCAACGATAGCAAGGCCACCAATCCGGCCTCCGCCGCACCTGCGCTGGCCGCCTTTCCGCCGGTCGAGGGCGCGCAGGGGCCGAAGCCGCGCATCCATTGGATCGTCGGCGGACTGCCCAAGGGCGAGGATCTCGGGGAGTGCGAGCCGTTCTTCGGCAATGTCGCGGCGGCCTACACGATCGGCGATGCCGGCCCCGCATTTGCCGATCTGCTCGAACCCTATACTGAGGTTCACCGTAGCGAGATGATGGCCGAAGCGATCCGCGAAGCGATGGCTGCCGCGCGACCGGGCGAGATCGTGATGCTGTCTCCCGCTTGCGCCAGCTTCGACCAGTTCCGCGATTTCGAAGCGCGCGGCGATGCCTTCCGGCAAATCGTCGAAGCGCTGATGGCGGTGGACGACAAGGGCGAGGACCAGGATTGATGGCAACGCAAGCCCCCCCATCCGGCTTTCAGCCCACCCACCGATCGCTCCCGCCCGCGCATTATCGGCGCGGTCGGCGCAATTCGCTGCAGATCTGGTGGCAGGAAATCGATCGCGGCGTCCTGCTGCTCGCGGTGATCCTGATGGTGATCGGCTCGGTGAGCGTGGCCGCGGGCTCCCCGGCGAGTGCCCGCCGCCTTTCGACATCCAGCAAGTCCCTGGACGATCTACACTTCTTCTATCTGCACTTGCGCTGGCAAATCGTCGCGCTGGCAGCGATGCTCGCGGCCTCCACGTTGCGCAAGGACGTCGCGCGTCGCCTCGGCATCCTGTTGGCCTGCAGCATGATTCTGGCGCTCGCGCTGGTGCCGTTCCTCGGCTTCGAAGTGAACGGTGCGCGGCGCTGGCTGAATCTCGGTCTCTCGCTTCAGCCCTCCTCGTTTCTGAAGTGCGGGTTTCCGATCCTGCTGGGATGGCTGCTGTCACTCAAGGTCCGGGACGAGGAATTGCCGATGCTCGGCGTGACCTTCCTCATCCTCGCGCTGGTCGCCGGGCTGCTCATGCTGCAGCCGGACTTCGGCACCACGATCTTGCTGTGCGGAACCTGGTTCGTCCTGGTGTTGCTGACGGGCATCGACATGCGCCGTATCACGATTGCCGGCGTGGGCGGCGTGATCGGCGTGATCGTCACCTACTTCTTCTATGAGAACGCACAGCGTCGCATCGACAGCTTCCTGGGCGGCGGTTCGGCGTTCGACCAGGTCGATCTCGCCAAAAAGACTTTGCTCAACGGGGGCTGGATGGGCCGTGGCTTCTGGATGGGCGAGCGCAAGCTGGCGCTGCCCGAAGCGCATACGGACTACATCTTCTCGGTGATCGGCGAGGAATTCGGACTGCTCGCCTGCGCCGTGGTGGTGGTGCTGTATATCGTCCTGGTGCTGCGCATCATCCTGCGCCAGATGCGCGAAGAGGACTTGTTCACCGTCTACGCCGCGACGGGTTTCGCCGCGCAAATCGGCGGGCAGGCCTTCATCAACATTCTCGTCAACCTGCAGCTCTTTCCGTCCAAGGGCATGACCCTGCCGCTGATCAGCTACGGCGGCTCCTCGACGCTGGCGACCGGCATTACGATCGGATTGCTACTGGCCATCACGCGCAGAAATCCGTTTATCCAGGGTGAGCGCCTCGTGCTCAGCGAACTGGGAGACTCCCGATGACTGCCGTCAGCCGCCACTACGTTCTCGCCGCGGGGGGAACCGGCGGCCATCTCATTCCCGCTTTCGCGCTTGCGACCGAGCTCGATGCGCGCGGGCACCACGTCGCGCTGATCACCGATACGCGCGGTGCGGCGATCCCCGGAAAGCCCGATTTCCTGCCGGCCCATATCCTGCCCGAGGGCCGAATTGCCGGCAAGAACCCGCTCGGCTGGCTGCGCGGCGCGAAAGGTGTGTGGGAAGGCCGCGCGATGGCGCTGCGCCTGTTCGAGACCTTCGAGCCGTCCGCGGTCGTGGGCTTTGGCGGTTATCCTGCGCTGCCTACCATGCTGGCAGCGCGTTCCGTGAAGATCCCGACCGTGCTGCACGAACAGAATGCGGTGCTGGGCCGCGTCAATCGCCGCTTCGCATCGCGCGTGGATGCCATCGCGACATCCTGCGCCGAGGTGGATCGCCTGTCGCCCCGGCTCGCGGACAAGGTCACGCTGGTCGGCAATCCGGTGCGCGCGGATGTGCTCGATCTGCGCGACAAGCCGTTTCCCGCCTTCACCGCAGACAGCCTGTTCCGCATTCTGGTGACCGGCGGCAGCCAGGGCGCGCGCGTGCTCAGCCAAGTCGTGCCCGACGGGCTGGCAATGCTCCCTCCGGCGCTGCGCTCGCGTCTGCAGGTCATCCAGCAGTGCCGCCCGGAAGACATCGACGCGGTGCGCGAACGCTATGCGACGCATGGCATCCCGGCCGAACTCGCGACCTATTTCGAGGATATGCAGGAACGCCTGGCCGACGCGCACTTGTTCATCGGTCGTGCGGGCGCTTCGACCATCGCCGAACTCACGGCTGTCGGTCGCCCCGCGATCCTCATTCCACTGCCGATCGCGACCGACGACCATCAGGCCGCGAACACGCGCGAGATCGTCGCGGCGGGCGGTGCACGATCGATCCGGCAGGAGAAGTTCACTGCAGTCGAACTCGCCAAGCAGATTCAAGCGATGGCGCAACATCCCGAGACTCTCGCCAACGCCGCGCACGCCGCATGGAACTGCGGCTATCCGAATGCCGCCGCCGACCTCGCCGATCTCGTCGAGAGCTTCGGTGGCGAGCCGCTGATGGACGTGATCCGGGTGCAGGGCTCTTCGGTGAAGGCGGGCAAGGAAGCCCTGGCGCTGGAGAGTGCCGAATGAAGGGCGTTGCCACCGATATCGGCAAAGTGCATTTCGTCGGGATCGGCGGGATCGGCATGTCGGGCATCGCCGAAGTCATGCACAATCTCGGATACGACGTGCAGGGCTCCGACATTGCCGAAAGCTATGTCGTCGAGGGCCTGCGCGACCGCGGCATCAAGGTGCTGATTGGTCACGATGCGGCCAATGTCTCTGGCTGTGCCGTGGTCGTAACCTCGACGGCGGTCAAGCGCGACAACCCCGAAGTGCGCGCCGCGCTCGAAGCGCGCATTCCGGTGGTGCGCCGCGCCGAGATGCTGGCCGAACTGATGCGGCTCAAGAACACTGTCGCGGTGGCCGGGACCCACGGGAAGACCACCACGACCTCGATGGTCGCCTGCGTGCTCGAAGCCGGCGGCGTCGATCCCACGGTCATCAACGGCGGCATCATCAACGCCTACGGCTCGAACGCGCGGCTGGGCGAGAGCGACTGGATGGTGGTCGAGGCGGACGAAAGCGACGGTTCATTCTTGCGGCTTGACGGCACCATCGCGGTCGTCACCAACATCGATCCCGAGCACCTCGATCATTATGGCAGCTTCGAAGCGGTCAAGGACGCCTTCGTCGAGTTCATCGAGAACGTGCCGTTCTACGGCGCAGCCATCCTGTGCATCGATCATCCCGAAGTGCAGGCGGTGATCTCGAAGGTGCGCGACCGCCGGGTCATCACTTATGGTTTTTCCGCGCAGGCCGATGTGCGCGGCGAGAACGTGACGCCGATCCCAGGTGGCAACCGCTTCGATGTCGCGATCCGCGAGCGCGACGGGTCCTCGCGCCGGATCGAGGGTATCGAGATGCCGATGCCGGGCCGTCATAACGTGCAGAACGCGCTGGCAGCCGTCGCGGTGGCGGTCGAGATGGGCTGCCCCGAAACGATCGTGTGCACCGGGTTTGCCAAATTCGACGGGGTCAAGCGCCGCTTCACGCGAGTCGGTGAGGTAAACGGCGCGGTCGTGATCGACGATTACGGCCATCACCCGGTCGAGATCCGCGCCGTGCTGGCCGCAGCGCGCGAAGGCGTGACCGGGCGCGTGATCGCGGTGGCTCAACCGCACCGCTACACCCGCCTGCGCGATCTGATGGGCGAGTTCCAGACCGCGTTCAACGATGCCGACGCGGTCTACATCGCGCCGGTCTATGCGGCGGGGGAAGATCCCATCGCGGGTGTCGATGCCGCCGCTCTGGTCGATGGCCTGAAGGCGCGCGGACATCGCGAGGCGCACACGGTCGCCGGTCCGGCTGAACTGGCCCAGGCACTTGCGGACACGGTCGGCCCCGGCGACATGATCGTCTGCCTCGGGGCAGGGGACATCACCAAGTGGGCGGCCGGCCTTGCCTCCGCGATTGCGGAGCGGGTGGCGGCATGATGGCGCGGCTCGAAGCTCGCGAAGCCCATACGCTGCCGCCGGTCGCCGGAAAGCTGACGCCCGACGCGCCGCTCGCCCCGCTGGTCTGGTTCAAGTCCGGCGGCGCGGCCGACTGGCTGTTCGAACCGAAGGACGCGGATGACCTCGCCGCCTTCCTGCGCGATCTCGACCCCGCCACGCCGGTCATGGCGTTGGGCCTCGGTTCGAACCTGATTGTCCGCGACGGGGGCGTGCCGGGCGTGGTGGTGCGGCTGGGCAAGCCCTTCGCCAAAGTCAGCGCGCTCGACGAAACCACCCTCGAATGCGGCGGCGGGGCTTCGGGCATTCTCGTGTCCTCGACCGCGCGCGACGCTGGGATTGCCGGCGTGGAGTTCCTGCGCTCGATCCCCGGCACGGTCGGCGGCTTCGTACGGATGAACGGCGGCGCTTACGGTCGCGAAGTGAAGGACGTGCTCGTCGATTGCGACGTCGTGCTGCGTTCGGGCGAGGTCGTCACTTTAGCGTCGGCCGATCTCGAATACCGCTACCGCCACTCCGCGCTGCCCGAGGGCGCGATCGTCGTCGCCGCGCGGTTCCGAGGCGAGCCCGGCGAACTTGCAGCCATCCAGGCCGAAATGGATCGCATCGCCGCGAGCCGCGAAGCCTCGCAGCCGTTACGGAGCAAGACCGGCGGGTCTACCTTCAAGAACCCCGATGGTCACAAGGCCTGGCAACTGGTCGACGCAGCCGGCTGCCGCGGTCTGACGCTCGGCGGCGCGCAAGTGAGCGAGAAGCACACCAACTTCCTCATCAACACCGGCGATGCCACCAGCACGGACATCGAGGCGCTGGGCGAGGACGTCCGCCGCCGGGTGCGAGAGACCTCGGGCGTCGAACTGGAATGGGAAATCAAGAGAGTGGGCCGCGCATGACGCTTCCGAACCTTCACGTCGCGGTGCTGATGGGCGGGTGGTCGAACGAGCGGCCGGTCTCGATGATGAGCGGCGAAGGCGTGGCCGAGGCGCTGGAGAGCAAGGGCCACAAGGTCACGCGCATCGACATGAAGCGGGACGTCGCGCTGCGACTGGCCGAGATCGCGCCCGATGTCGTGTTCAACGCGCTGCATGGCGCGCCGGGCGAGGATGGCACGGTGCAGGGGATGATGGACCTGATGGGCCTCGTCTACACGCACTCGGGCCTCGCCACCTCGGTGATCGCGATCGACAAGGAACTGACCAAGCAGGCGCTCGTGCCTCACGGCGTGCCAATGCCGGGCGGCCGCATCGTCGAGAGTGCCGAACTCTACGAGCGCGATCCGTTGCCGCGCCCTTATGTGCTCAAGCCCGTCAATGAAGGCTCATCGGTGGGCGTCGCCATCGTCACCGACGAAAGCAATTACGGGAATCCGATCCGGCCCGATGCCGCCGGCCCCTGGCAGGAATTCGACCGGCTGCTTGCCGAGCCCTACATTCGCGGGCGCGAGCTGACGACGGCGGTCATAGGTGACCGCGCCTTGCTGGTCACCGAGTTGCGGCCCAAGTCCGGCTTTTACGACTTCGATTCCAAATATACCGACGGCATGACCGAGCATGTCTGCCCGGCAGAGATCCCCGACGAGATCGCGCAGGCCTGCAAGGACCTCGCGCTGCAGGCGCATCGCCTGCTCGGCTGTCGCGGCACGAGTCGTTCCGACTTCCGCTGGGACGATACGCAAGGCGTCGAGGGCCTGTTCCTCCTTGAAACCAACACCCAGCCGGGCATGACTCCGCTCAGCCTCGTGCCCGAACAGGCGAAGGCCTGTGGCATGGAGTATCCCGACCTTGTCGAGGCGATCATCGCCGAAGCGCTGGCCGACGCGGCCGCGAAGCAGGAGCGGGAGGGCGCCGGATGAGCCAGAAGAACCGTCGCAAGCCAACCACCGCGCGCAAGGCGATCGCGGCGGAAGGCAAGCAGCGCAAGGTCCGCAACGCCAAGGCGAAAACGGGTTCGGCGCTCGACAGCGTGATGGCGATGCTGCCGTTCTCGGACCAGACGCTGCACCGCATCGTGCTTGCGGTGGTTCTGGGCGCGATGGTCTCGATCGCGTGGATCGCGGCAGTGATGGCGGGCGTTCCCGCCATGGCGGAAAAGCAGATCGCCACGATCGCTTCCGACGCGGGTTTCGAAGTCGTCCACATCGAAGTGCAGGGCGTCGAGCACCTCAACGAATTGCAAGTCTACGAGCGGGCGCTGGTCGAACAGAACCGGGCGATGCCGCTGGTCGATCTCGAAGGGCTGCGGGAGCAACTGCTGGCGCTGTCGTGGGTGAAGGACGCGCGAGTCTCGCGCCAATTGCCCGATACCCTGGTGATCGACATCGTCGAGCGCGAGCCGCATGCGGTGCTGCGCAAGGCCGACCACTTCGTGCTGATCGACGACACCGGGCACGAGCTCGAGCCGATCAGCCGCCGCGCCGCGGAAGGGCGCTTGATCGTCTCGGGGCTGGGCGCCGGCCAGCAGGTGAAGGCGCTTGCGCATCTGCTCGCAGCGGCCCCGGCGCTGACTCCGCGGGTGCGCGAGGCGGAATGGATCGGCAATCGCCGCTGGAACCTCACGTTCAAGACAGGGCAAGTGCTGGCGCTGCCCGAAGGGGACGAGCGTTCGAGCTCGGCGCTGGTCTCCTTCGCCCGGCTCGATGGTACCAATCGCCTGCTCGGCGGGCCGGTCAAAGTCGTCGACATGCGCGGCAAGGACCGCGTCTATCTGCGCATTCCCGACCGCGCCAAGCTGGAAGCGGCCCTGGCGGCGGGTTCGGGACGGACCTTGGAGGAAACGGACTGATGGGAGCTCCCCGTATCGTTCGCGTCATCGGCGCGGTCAATCTCGGCTCGTTTCGAGTCTCGGCGATCGTCGCCGGGATCACCGAACTGGGCGACATGGTCGTGCTCGGATCGAGCCACCGCGCCGCCGAAGGCATCAAGCGCGGCTACGTCACCAACATGCAGGCCGCGACGCACGCGATCCGCGACGCGATCGATCGCGCCGAACGCATGGCGAACCAGAGCGTGCAAAGCGTCTGGGTCGGCTGTGCGGGCGCGGGCCTCGCCAGCCAGGTGGTCGAAGTCGATACCGAGATGAACGGCCGGCGGATCGAGCAGGACGACATCGATCAGTTGCTCGTCGCCGCGCGCGACGCGATCCGGCCCGACGGGCGCATGGTGCTGCACGCGCAGCCCGCGCAATACCGGCTCGATGGCGCGCACGGCGTCGCCAACCCTTGCGGCCTCCACGCCGAGCGATTGGGCGTGAACATTCACGTCATGCTCGCCGACGGCGCACCGATCCGCAACCTGACCGAGGCGGTGCAGAACGCGCATCTCGAAGTCGAAGCCGTGGTCGCCTCGCCGATCGCGGCAGGCCATGCCTGCCTTTCGCCCGAAGAGCGCGACCTTGGCGTGGCGCTGATCGAATTCGGCGCCGAAGTCACCAATGTCGCGGTCTATTCGCAAGGCCTGCTTCGCGGGATGACGGTGATCCCGATGGGATCGAACGACATCACCGACGCCATCACCTCCGCCTTCGGGATCCGCTCCTCGCAGGCCGAGCGGCTGAAGTGCGTCAACGGCTCGGCCATCGCCAGCCCGCACGATCACCGCGAAATGATTCCGGTCAACGCGCCGGGCGAGGAAGGGATGGGCCCCATCGCGCGCCATGCGGACGAGAAGAACCGCATCCCGCGTGCCGAACTGATCGGCGTCATCACGCATCAGCTGGGCCATCTCATGGAAGAAGTGGGCAAGGCGCTGAAGGAACTGCGCACGCTGGACCAGCGCGGCAAGCAAGTGGTGTTTACCGGTGGCGGCTCGGAACTCGTCGGACTTGCCGACTATGCGCAGGCCGCGCTGGGCCGTCCGGTGCGCATCGGCAGCACGCCGCAGCTTCCCGGTCTCGCCGAGGCGCATGTGAAGCCGGGCTTCGCCACGCTTGCCGGGCTGATGCTCTATGCGGCTGAGGATCCGGTCGATATCCGCCGACTCGGCTACAAGCACCAGACCGCGATCCGGCCCGGCCGCAGCGTGGTGAACCGTGTATTCCAAGCGTTGAAGGAATATTTCTGAGAGTGTCGCGATCCTTTACCATGGCCGGGCGGAACATCGGCTTTCTCAGGACGCTAAAAGCAGTCGTCGGCTGTGGACAACGAGGAGCCCCGCCTTGGTTCGGCGAGTCGGCTCGTGCAATCAATCGCGGTTAAGGAATTTGCGCGCGGGTTCGTGCGAGGAGAGCAAGATGAGCATTAATATCGGACCGCCGGCCATCGACGAACTGCGCCCGCGGATTGTCGTCTTCGGCGTCGGTGGCGCGGGTGGCAACGCCATCGCCAACATGATCGAAGCGGAGATCGAAGGCGTCGATTTCGTCGTGGCCAACACCGATGCCCAGGCGCTGAACAACGCGGTCGCGGAAAATCGCGTGCAACTCGGTCCGGACATCACGCAAGGGCTGGGTGCCGGTTCGCGCCCCGAAGTCGGCCGAGCCGCCGCCGAGGAAACGCTGCCCGAAATCGAGCGTCTGCTCGACGGTGTGCACATGTGCTTCATCGCTGCCGGCATGGGCGGCGGCACGGGCACGGGCGCTGCGCCGATCATCGCCAAGGCCGCGCGCGAGAAGGGCGTGCTGACCGTGGGCGTCGTGACCAAGCCGTTCCTGTTCGAGGGCACGCGCCGCATGCGTGCGGCGGAATCGGGCATCGAGGAGCTGCAGAAGGAAGTCGATACGCTCATCGTCATTCCCAACCAGAACCTGTTCCTGGTCGCGAAGGCCGAGACGACCTTCAAGGAAGCCTTCCAGCTGGCCGACGAAGTGCTGCAGCAAGGCGTACGCTCGATCACCGACCTCATGGTCATGCCGGGCCTGATCAACCTCGACTTTGCCGACGTCCGCTCGGTGATGGGCGAGATGGGCAAGGCGATGATGGGTACCGGTGAGGGCGACGGCCCGAACCGCGCGCTCGAAGCGGCGGAGCGAGCGATCGCCAATCCGCTGCTCGACGGCGTTTCGATGCAGGGTGCCAAGGGCGTGATCATCTCGATCATCGGCGGCGACGACATGAAGCTGCTCGAAGTCGATGAAGCCGCGAACCACATTCGCGAACTCGTCGATTCGGATGCCAACATCATCTGGGGCTCGGCGTTCAATCCCGATCTTCAGGGCAAGATCCGCGTCTCCGTTGTCGCGACCGGCATCGAGCAGAGCGCCGAGCAGGCCGAGCAGGCCTCTCGCCCGGTCAACCTTGGTATGGCGGCGCGCGGACCGATGCGTCCTGCTGCCTCGACCACAGGCCCGGGCGATGCGCAGCCCTTGTTCGAGCGCGGGCCGCGCGGGGCCGCGCCGGCGTCGGAACCCGCCGACGAGGAACCGCTCGACCTCGACGAATCCGTCGAGGCGCGGGGCGACGACGATGCGTCTGGCGAACTCGAGCTTGGCAGCAACGAGGAAGTCTCGTTCGCCGAAGAGGCTGGCAGTGACGGCGATGACTCCGGCAATGGCAGTTACGGCAGCCTTGATCGTGGACGGGGCGAGCCGACCGAACTCGGCTTCGAGCAAATCGACGCAGCCAAGGCTTCGCAGGATACCAAGGACAAGGGTTCCTCCGACGAACTGCTGCTCAATGCCGATCGACTGGCCAAGGAAGATGGCCCGGTAACGCCGCTGGCTGGCCGGCGCCGTTCGCTGCTCGGCGGGCAGTCGGAAACCAAGGCGGCCGAGGCGCAGCCGCAACCCGCGCCCTCGGCATCGGGAAGCACCTTGTTCGAGCGCATGGCCAATCTTTCGCGCAGTGCCCGCCCCGCCGAATCGGAGCCCGAGCAGGAAGAAGACAGCGGATCGATCAGCATTCCGCGGTTCCTTGGTCGCCAGAACAACCAGTAAGCTTGCGCGAAAGGGGCTGGGTCCGGCCCACCCCCTTTCGTTCGTCGACGGTTCATCTGCCATCATGCACCGCGATATTCGGCTCGGGGCAGCGTAGGCCCGCACCCCCGCAAGAGTGGCGCAGGCGAGGCTTGCTTTGTGTCCCGGCGCCATGCGGTTTATGAGCGACCCGGACTCGGGCCGGTGTCGCCCGGATTGAAATTGAAATGGCCGGCTTGATGCACCCGCTCTGACAGGATGGCAGGAAGCGACGACAAATTGATGCAAGCGAGGAACTTCGGGAGGAGGCGGTCGAGCTGGACCGCCATGGCTCTGGCGCTGGTGTTCGCCGCGCCGATGGTGCCTGGAGCTCTGGCCCGCGAAGTCGTCCAGCCCCTGCCGAGCCGCGAAGCGTTGCGCCTCAACGCCGCCTTGGGAACTCTGGCGCGCGACCCCCGCAATGTCGATGCTCTGATCGAGGCCGGTGAAGCGGCGAGCGCGATGGGTGATCCCGAAGCCGCGCTTGGTTTCTTCCGCCGTGCCGACCAGATGTCGGGCGGCAATGCCAAAGTGAAGGCGGGAATGGCCTCGGCCATGGTCCTGCAAGGCAATCCGGTGGCGGCCTTTCCGCTGTTCGATGAAGCGATCCGTGCCGGCGCCACTCCGGTCAGCATCGCGGCGGACAAGGCGTTGGCCTATGATCTGGTGGGAGACACCGCCCGGGCTCAGGCGCAGTACGCGATTGCGGCGAAGGCTGAAATGGACGACCAGCTGCGGCTGCGCATGGCGATCAGTCAAGCGATCGGCGGCGATGCGAAGGGCAGCGAAGAGACGCTCATGCCCTTGCTGCGCAAGCAGGACAAACCGGCCTGGCGCACGCGCGCGTTCACGCTCGCGATCCTGGGCGACACCAAGGAAGCGGTGAAGATCTCCAACACGATCCTGCCGTCCGAACTGGCCGAGAGTGTGGCGCCGTACTTGCGTTACATGCCTCGTCTGACTCCGGCGCAACAAGCAGCGGCGGTGATTCTCGGCAAGTTCCCGCGCGCATCGGAAATCGGTCGCGACGATGCGAAGATCGCCGCGTATCAACGCAGCATGCCGCAACGCCCGGCTCTGGCGGCGGCGGACAAGGCGCTGGTGCCGCAGGGTCAGGCCTTGGGCAACGCGGAAAGCCGCTCGCGCAACACCGCCAAGGCTGCGCGCACAGCCGCGAAGGAGCGAGTCGCGCCGCCCGATCCGAAGCCGACCATCGAGCGTACGACGGGCGAACTGCCGCCGGTCGACGATGCCCGCTCGACACCCGTTCGCCAAGCCGCCGTCGCGAACACGCCAACGCAAGCACCAACCCCAACCCCAACCCCGGCGCCCGCGCCGAAACCGGCTGCCTCGCCAGCGCCCACTCCGGTTCAGCGAATGGCCCAGGCGACGCCTGCGCCACAGCCGACGACTACGGCATCGACGCCTGCGCCGGCACCCACCAACGCATCGTCCCCCGCGCGCCAGATCGCGATGGCACCGGCGACCAGCACGGCCGGCCCCGGTTTCGATCTGGCGAAGATGCCCGGTGCGGCCACGGCGACTGCTGCGCAACCGGCGGCGCGGGACATTCCCTCGCCTGCGAACATTCTCGACTCCGCGGAAGGAAGGCCGCCCGCGCCGTCTTCGACCGCTCCGGCAGTCACGCAGATGGGCACGGTGGCGTCGGCAACTTCCCCGAGTTCGACCGGTTCCGTTGCAACGACGCCAGTGGCGGGAGCGGGCGAAAAGGTCTCGCTCTCGGAAGTCTTTGCCGATCTGGGCCGGCCCTCGACGCAAGTCGCGCCGATTTCGGGGGCGGTCGACATGCGCAAGATCGAACCCGCGCGGCCCGCACCCGAACCCGATCCGGCCGAGGTCGCCGCCGCCAAGGCCGCCGAAGCGCAGAAAGCGGCGGAGGCGAAGAAGGCCGCCGACGCTAAGAAGTCGGCCGAAGCGAAGAAGGCCAAGCCCGCGCCGCCCAGCCACCCGAGCCGCATCTGGGTGCAGCTCGGTATCGGTCGCGACACCAAGGCGATCGAATACGACTGGCGCAAGTGGACCCGGTCCAGCGCTGCCCTGTTCAAGGGCCAGCAGCCGCACATCAGCGAAATGGGCCGGACCAATCGCATTCTGGCCGGTCCCTTCGACAGCCAGAAGGCGGCGAAGGCGTTTTTAAACGATGCAGCGAAAGAAGGGTTTTCCGGGGCTTTCGTCTGGACCAGCCCGGCCGGTCAGGTCGTCGACAAGCTGGGCAAGGAGTGAATCCGGTGCGTTCCGATCGGCTTGGCCCTTTTCCACACGCTGTGAACAGGGTTATCAAGTTATGCTCAGAGCTTAACCACGGCCGCATTGTGCGACACCCCCATCACACCGCATTCAGTCGCTCGAGCCGAGGGGACGATGAGCGGTTATGAGAGTAGTGCAGAGCAACATCGAGCAGGACGATGATCTGGCGCCGGTCGAAATGCTCGCATCGCTGTTCGAGGCGCGCGAGTGGGAGTTCGAGTTCATCAGCGACGATGAGATCTCGGCCGAGATCAAGGGCGGGTGGGCGACCTACCAGTTTCAGGCGATCTGGCGGCCCGAAGATCACGTCCTGCAATTGCTTTGCCTGCCCGACATTCGCGTGGCGGACGCCAAGCGCGCCGCCGTGTTCGAGGCGTTGGCGCTGGTCAACGAACAGCTTTGGCTCGGCCATTTCGATGTCTGGTCGAACGGCGGCGTGGTGCTCTATCGCCATGGGCTGATGCTCGGCGACGATGGATTGCTCGGCCCGTCGCAGGCGCAGATGATCGTCGAGACCGCGATCGAGGAATGCGATCGCTTCTATCCGGTGTTCCAGTTCATCCTGTGGGGCGACAAGACGCCGAAGGAAGCTCTGGCCGCCGCACTGGTGGACGCCGCCGGCGAAGCCTGATCGCGCGGCTTCGCGGTTGGCAAGGCAGTCTGGCGCGGTTAGGCGAGAGCGCATGGATCCTCTTCACGACATTCTGATCTTAGGCTGTGGCAACATGGGCGGAGCGATGCTCGAGGGCTGGCTTGCCGGCAATGTCGATCCGGCGCGCTTCACCGTGGTCGATCCGCAGCGTGAGAGCGTGCCCGAAGGCGTTACGCTGCTCCGCGACGTGCCGGCCGATCGCCGCTTCGATGTGGTGATGCTCGGCATCAAGCCCCAGATGCTCGACGATCTCGCGCCGCAAATCGGTCTCGCGACCGGACCCGACACGGTGCTGTTCTCGATTCTCGCCGGTGTCGAACTCGCAAGCCTCGCTCGCCGGTTTGCCGCGCGCGCGATCGTGCGGATCATGCCCAATCTGGCTGCCGGGATCGGCCGCTCGCCGATCGCGCTGGTCGGACGGGACGACGACGACGCGCTTCGCGATGCCGTAACCCGCCTGATGGCGCCGCTCGGGACGCCGGAATGGATCGAGAGCGAAGCGCTGTTCGATGCCGTCACCGCATTGGCCGGGTGCGGGCCGGGGTTCGTCTATCGTTTCATCGATGCGCTGGCGGCCGGAGCCGCGCAGCTTGGTTTGCCTGCCGACCAGTCGCAAAGACTGGCGCTGGCGATGGCCGAAGGGGCCGCGATGCTGGCCGCGCAGTCACCGGATTCGCCGGCCACTCTTGCCGATCGTGTCGCCAGCCCGGGCGGGTCGACCCGCGCTGGGCTCGACGTGCTTGACGCCGATCAAGCGCTTGCTGAACTGCTGGCGCGCACCTTGCAGGCCGCTCGCGACCGCAATGCCGAAATGGCGGCCGCCGCGCGCGAAGCATGATACAATTTGAAACAAATGCGTGAGCACCGGTTTTTCTTGAATCCTTAGCTCCTTGCACCGATATTGCACTTGACCGGCGCGCATTGGGCGCAAGGAGCCGGAATAGGGAGTTTAGGAAACATGGCGAATTGGAACGACCCTCAGCCCCGCTCGGGCTTCGGAGCGTCTCCTAGCCTGGGTGGACGCGTCGCGGATCGCGCCGGCTATGACGCTGGTCTTCGCAAATACATGCTGTCGATCTACAATTACATGGCCTCAGGTGTGCTGCTGACCGGGGTGGTCGCGCTGCTGTTCGCCCGTTCGGGCATGGCCGCGTCGATCATGATGAACGGCGGACTGCTGAGCTGGGTCATCATCCTGTCCCCGCTTGCTATCGTCATGGCCATGAGCTTCGGCGCGATGAAGTTCAGCACCGCCACGCTTCAGGCGATGTTCTGGGGCTTCGCGACGCTGATGGGCTTGTCGATGTCGACGATCTTCCTGGTCTACACCGGCCAGTCGATCGCCACGACGTTCTTTGCCACTGCGGCCGCCTTCGCTGGTCTTAGCCTGGTCGGCTACACCACGAAGAAGGACCTGTCGGGCATGGGTTCCTTCCTGATCATGGGTGTGATCGGGATCCTGGTCGCGATGGTGGTCAATATCTTCCTGCAGTCGACCATTCTGCAGCTGGCTGTCTCTGTGCTCGGCGTGCTTATCTTCGCGGGCCTTACGGCTTACGATACGCAGCGCCTCAAGCAGCAGTACTATCAGCTGCGCGGGTCCGATTTCATGGGCAAGGCCATCGTTCTGGGCGCGCTCAGCCTGTATCTGGACTTCATCAACATGTTCCAGTTCCTGCTGGCACTGACCGGTAGCCGCGACTGATTGCTTGGCCTGCACTAAGGCTTCCACAGTAATAAGCATGCCCGGTGCGATTCGTCGCGCCGGGCATTTCCTTTGTCGAGGCAGGACGTTAAACGATCCGGCAATGCTCTTTCGGAGAGGTTCGTTGATCAGGTTTCCCTCGCTTCGCACCAGTTTGTGCGGGTTGGCGTCAGCCGCGGTAATCGCGCTCGCCGGCTGTTCCACGCCGGCGCCCCCGCCGCCGCCGCCGCCGCCGGTCGTGACCATTCCGCCGCGCCCGACCCCGCCGTTGGGAGCTGCGCCGAATCTGACGATCCCGCCGCTCGGCCCGGACGGCATGCGTGCTACGGTCAACAGCAACTTGTCGACGGCGCAAGCCATCTGGAACTTGCGTTCGGCCTACAACGTCGCGGCGCTCAACTGCATGGACCCGCAATTCGCGCCGATCCTTCCCGGCTACAGCGCGTTTCTCACGAAACACAAGAAGGCGCTGAACACCGTGAACAAGGACCTCGACAAGTCCTTCCGCGAGAATTTCGGAAGCAAGGCCTACATTCGCGAGCGTGAGACGTACCAGACCCAGGTCTACAACTATTTCGCGCTTCCGCCGGTGATACCCGCCTTCTGCAATGCGGCTCTGCAAGTCTCGAATGAGCTGCTGACGCTGCCCGAGGGCCAGCTGGAAACCTTCGCGGTCACCGGGCTCGAAAAGTTCGACACCCCGTTCCGCGAGTTCTTCAACAGTTACGACCAATACCGGGCCGACCTGCAGGCCTGGGATGCACGCTACGGCGCCGGCGAACCGATGCCGGTCATGGCTCCGATGGCCAGCGAGACTGTGTCGCAGCCCGCCGGAAGCTGATAGCGGCGACATTTGGATTTTGCGCGGAGTATCGGCAGCGCAAAATTGTTCTTTCATGCGCGCGGCCAACTCGCTAAGGGGGCCGCTCGCGACGCGGGGCACTCTTCGAGACGCCGCTTCGCGCGATTGCTGGAACGGGGCCGTAGCTCAGATGGGAGAGCGCGTCGTTCGCAATGACGAGGTCAGGGGTTCGATCCCCCTCGGCTCCACCAGCATGTTGCCTTCCGCCCCATCCCGGTCCGCGAACGGTAGCGCCCCTTGCGACCGTTGGGCACCAGCCGAATGGTCGCTGCCGGCCGGTCCCGAGGCCCGATGGGTCTCGGCACGGTTCGCGGCAGAATCTGACATGCTGGCCTGAATCACCCTGGTCGCCTAAGGTGACCGCTGGCGCTTGAGGCTGAACACAATGCATTTTCTCGATCAGGCCAAGATCTACATTCGCTCGGGCGGGGGCGGTCCGGGCGCAGTCAGCTTCCGGCGCGAGAAGTACGTCGAATACGGCGGGCCCGACGGCGGTAACGGCGGCAAGGGCGGCGACGTGATTTTCGAGGCGGTCGCCGGGCTCAATACCCTGATCGACTTTCGCTACACTCAGCACTTCAAGGCGCCGCGCGGCAATCACGGCATGGGCAAAAGCCGGCATGGCGCGGGCGGCAAGGATCTCGTGATCAAGGTGCCGGTCGGCACCCAGATCATCTCGGACGAAGACCGCGAGACGGTGCTGGCCGATCTGATGGAAGCGGGCCAGCGGGTCACTCTGCTCGAAGGCGGGCTCGGCGGGCGCGGCAACGAAAGCTACAAGTCGAGCACCAACCGCGCGCCGCGTCAGCATCAGCCTGGCTTGCCGCCACAGGAGATGTGGGTCTGGCTGCGGCTCAAGCTGCTTGCCGACGTCGGCCTCGTCGGGCTGCCCAACGCGGGCAAATCGACCTTCATCAATGCCTTGACCAACACCAAGGCCAAAGTCGGGGACTATCCCTTCACCACGCTGCATCCGCAGCTGGGCGTCGTGCGGCACAAGGGGCGCGAGTTCGTGCTGGCCGACATTCCCGGCCTGATCGCCGGCGCGGCGGATGGGGCCGGGATTGGCGATCGTTTCCTCGGCCATATCGAGCGTTGCCGCGTCCTCATCCACTTGATCGATATCGCCGGCGAGGATCCGGCCGAAGCGATGCACGTGATCGAGGAAGAGCTGGAAGCTTATGGCGGTGGCCTCGAGGCGAAGCCCCGGCTGGTCGTGCTCAACAAGATCGACCTTGCCGACACAGAACTCGCCGCCGATTTTGCCAAAGAGCTGAAGGGGGCGGGCGCTGACGAGGTCTTCGCGATCTCCGGAGCGACCGGGCAGGGCATCGAGAAGTTGCTCGACGGCGTAATCAGCTACCTGCCTGCCGAGACCGTGACCGAGCGCCCCGAAGGCGAACGCGAAGAAGAGGACGAGACCCCCTGGACACCGCTGTGATCCGGGAGTTTCCTTGACGCCCGGTTTGGCTTAAGCCGCGCGCCCATGGCTGTCAGCAACCCTCTCACCAGTCTGGTCGACCTGGCCGATCCGCGCATCGTTTCGCGTCTCGTGATCAAGGTCGGATCCTCGCTGCTGGTCGCGCGCGGCGCTGTGCGACGCCAATGGCTGGCGGGGCTGGTGGCCGAAATCGCCCAAGCGCGCGCGCGAGGCCAGGAAGTGATTATCGTGAGTTCCGGCGCGATCGCGCTGGGGGCTTCGCGGCTCGGCCTCGAAAAGGGCGGGCGCGGCAGCCTTGCCGATGCGCAGGCGGCGGCGGCGGTCGGCCAGATCCTGCTTTCGGGGCTGTGGTCCGATTTGCTGGCGGAGCATGGCGCGACGGCGGCGCAGCTCCTGCTGACGCTGGACGATCTGGAGGATCGCCGCCGTTACCTCAACGCCACGGCGACACTGATGCGGCTGCTCGATGCCGGCGCGGTGCCCGTGGTCAACGAGAACGATTCGGTCGCGACGCAGGAAATCCGCTTCGGCGACAATGATCGGCTCGCCGCACGCGTGGCACAGGCGGCCAAGGCGGATGCGGTGCTGCTGCTGTCCGACGTTGACGGGCTCTACGATCGCAATCCGCGGGAACCCGGTGCCACGCTCGTGCCGCTCGTATCCGGAGTCAGCGCGGATGTGCAGGCGATGGCGAGCGCGGATTCGGGATCGGGCATGGGCTCGGGCGGGATGACGTCGAAGCTGCAGGCCGCGCAGATCGCCGAACTCGCCGGCATTGCGCTGGTCATCGCCAACGGCACGCACGATCGCCCGATCGCGCGCGCTACGGGGCATGCGGGCGGCGAGGCCATCGGCACGCTGTTTCAGCCCGGGCGCAAGGCGGGGGCGCGCAAGGCCTGGCTCGGCGGGCGGTTGCGGCTGCGCGGTGCGCTCATCGTCGATGCGGGCGCGGCAGAGGCGCTGCGTGGCGGATCGAGCCTGCTTGCAGCCGGCATCGCGGAAATCGAGGGCGAATTCGGACGCGGCGACCCAGTGGCCATTCGCGATTGCGAGGGCCGCGTGATCGCGCACGGCCTTGCCGAATACGATGCCGCCGAATGCGCGGCCTTGCGCGGGAAGCAATCGAGCGAGCACGCTGCGATTCTGGGCTACGCGCCGCGCCGCGCGGTCGTGCACCGCGATCAACTGGTTCTGAAATGAAGCTGGCCCTGACCGGCGCGACCGGGTTCGTCGGCGCGGCGCTGCTGGATCTCGCGCTGGCCGAAGGACACGAAGTGCGCGCGCTGACGCGGCGGCCGCAAGCGGACCGCGCCGGTGTCGCATGGATCGCTGGCGATCTCGCGGACGGCGCGGCGCTGGCCGATCTCGTGCAGGGCGCCGATGCGGTGATCCACGTCGCGGGCGTCGTCAATGCGTCGGATCGCGCGGGGTTCGAGGCCGGCAATGTGGCGGGCACGCAGGCGATGCTCGATGCCGCCGAAACGGGCGGAGTGAGCCGTTTCGTCCATGTCTCCTCGCTCGCCGCGCGCGAGCCGGGCTTGTCCGCCTACGGCGCATCCAAGCTGCGCGCCGAGGAGCGGGTGCAGGGTTCCGGGCTCGACTGGACGATGGTTCGCCCGCCGATGATCTATGGGCCGCGCGACAAGGAACTGCTCGATCTGTTTCGCTCGGCGAAATGGGGCCTCGTGCCAGTCCCGGCAGCGGGCCGGGCGTCGATCATCCATGTCGAGGATCTGGCGCGGCTGCTTCTGGCGCTGGCGACGGCCTCGAGCGTCGGGACGATCTACGAGGCGGACGACGGGGTCCGTGGCGGCTGGCGGCATCGCGACATGGCCCGCGCCATCGCCGCAGCCGTGGGGAGAAAGGCGCTGGTGATCGGCGTATCGGCGCGCATGCTGGAATGGGCCGCCAAAGCCGATGGCCTGCTGCGCGGATCGCGCGCCAGGCTGACGCCGGACCGCGCGGCGTACTTTGCCCACCCCGACTGGACTTGTGCCGCCTCCGCCGGGGTGCCCAAAGCACTATGGTCTCCCCGCATCGAAACGCGCGCCGGCCTTGCTGCCACCGCGCGGTGGTATCGCAAGGCCGGCTGGCTCTAAAAGACGCCAAGCCCGCGCTAAAGTTGGCCTAGGGGCGGCCCAAGCCATTGTGGCTGGCAAAGCTGGGCCAGCACTCCCAAATGGCCGATATGTCGAAATTGCCGCAATCCGAAGGCCGCACCGCCGGCACCGTCTACCTCGTGGGGGCCGGGCCGGGCGCCGCCGATCTGCTGACACTGCGCGCCGCGCGGCTGCTGATGAGCGCGGGCATCGTTGTCCATGACGGGCTCGTTTCCACCGAAATTCTCGAAATGGCGCGCAGCGATGCGCGGTTCATCTCGGTCGCCAAGCGCCGGTCGCGGCATTCGATGCCGCAGGACGAGATCAACGCCCTGCTGGTGCGCGAGGCTCTGGCCGGCAACACGGTCGTGCGCCTGAAGGGCGGCGATCCGTTCATTTTCGGACGCGGCGGTGAAGAGGCCGAGGCGTGCCGTGCCGCCGGCGTTCCCGTCGAAGTCGTGCCCGGCATCACTTCGGCGCTCGGCGGGGCTGCCGCCGCGCAGATGCCGCTGACCCATCGCGATCACGCCTCGATCGTCACCTTCGTTGCGGGCCAGTGCAAGGGTCTTGCCGAGCAGGACTGGGCGGGTCTTGCCGGAGCGGGTCGTACGCTGGTGATCTTCATGGGTGTCGCCACGTCGGCTTCGATCGCGGAAAAGCTTATGGCCGACGGTCTTGCTCCGGACGCACCGATCGCGGTGATCGAAAACGCCACGCGGTCCGACATGCGCGTGTTGCGCGCGCCTCTTGCCGGTCTGGCCGACCTCGTCGATAGCGCGCGCGTGCGCAGCCCGGCGCTCATCGTCATCGGCGATGTCGCGGCTGAGCCCGATCCGATTGTAACCGAACTCGCGCTGGAGGCTGTGCGATGAAGATCCTGACCGGAAACGACCTCAAGTCCGGGGCGGTCACCTGGTGGACCGGCGAAGGCTGGTCGCTCAGTGTCGACGATGCCGTCGACGTTGGTGATGAAAGCGCGAACATCATTGCGCGCGAGGAAGCGGCGCAGCGCGTCTTTGCCGCTTACGTCATCGACGGCGAGCGCACCGACAAGGGCGTGCGCCCCGCGCACATCAAGGACCGCGTCCGCGCGCTCGGCCCGACCGTGCGGCCCGACCTCACGCTCAAGCCTTCCGATCCCGACGCACTGAACTGGGTAGTCTGATGTACAAGTACGACCAATACGACCAGCAGATGGTCGACACCCGCGTGGAGGAGTTCCGCGATCAGGTGCGCCGCCGCCTTTCGGGCGAGCTGACCGAAGAGCAGTTCCGGCCGCTGCGTCTGCAGAACGGGCTCTACCTTCAGCTCCACGCCTACATGCTACGCGTCGCGGTGCCTTACGGCACGCTGAGCTCCCAGCAGATGCGGATGCTGGGCGACATCGCCGACAAGTACGATCGCGGCTACGGCCATTTCACCACGCGCCAGAACATCCAATACAACTGGATCAAACTGGAGGACACGCCCGACATCCTCGCCGATCTGGCGACGGTCGAGATGCATGCGATCCAGACCAGCGGCAACTGCATCCGCAACATCAGCTCGGACCAGTATGCCGGGGCCGCGGCCGACGAGATCATCGATCCGCGCCCTTATGCCGAGCTGCTGCGCCAGTGGTCGAGCTTCCATCCCGAATTCCTGACGCTGCCGCGCAAGTTCAAGATCGCGGTGATCGCCAGCGAGACCGACCGCGCGGCGATGAAGCTGCACGATATCGGCATCAAGATGGTGCGCAATGACGCGGGTGAGATCGGCGCGCAGTTCTACGTTGGTGGCGGCATGGGCCGTACCCCGATGATCGGGCCGATGATCCGCGAGTTCGTGCCGCTCGATCACCTGATCACGTATTCGGAAGCCTGCCTGCGCGTCTACAACCGCTATGGTCGGCGCGACAACAAGTACAAGGCGCGGATCAAGATCCTCGTCCACGAGCTGGGCAAGGAAGAATATACCCGCCAGGTCGAGGAGGAATTCGAGCACCTTCTGTCGCAAGGCATCGAACCGCCGATCGCCGAGCTGAAACGGATCATGGGCTTCTTCCAGGATCCGCCGTTCGAAACCGGACTGTCCGACGATCTCGATCTGTCGGACCCCGATTTCCGCCTCTGGGTCGATCGCAATTGCGAGACGCACAAGACACCGGGCTACATCATCGCCACCGTCAGCCTGAAGCCGGTCGGCGGCATTCCCGGCGACGCCAGCGCGGATCAGATCCGGCTGATGGCCGATCTCGGCAAGGAATATTCCTTCGACGAGATGCGGGTCACGCATGCGCAAAACATCGTCTTCCCGCATGTGAAGAAGGCCGATCTCTACGCGCTGTGGCAGAAGCTCGACGCGGCGGGCCTCGGGACCGCCAATCTCGATACCGTGGGCGACATCATCGCGTGCCCGGGGCTCGACTACTGCAGCCTCGCCAATGCGCGCTCGATCCCGGTCGCGCAGAAAATTTCCGAACGCTTCGCCACGCAGGAGCGGCAGGATGCGCTGGGCGAGATGAAGCTCAAGATCTCGGGCTGCATCAATGCCTGCGGGCATCACCACGCGGGCCACATCGGCATCCTCGGCGTCGACCGGAAGGGGGTGGAAAACTACCAGCTCCTGCTCGGCGGCAGCGAGGGCGCGGATACGTCGCTCGGCCAGATCACCGGCCCCGGTTTCAGCGAGGACGGCATCGTCGACGCGGTCGAGAAGGTGACCGAAGTCTACTTGCGCGAAAAGGAGGGCGAGGAGCGCTTCCTCGATACCTACCGCCGCCTTGGCATGGCTCCGTTCAAGGAGGCGCTCTATGGTTGATGTCCAGTTCCGCTTCCGCGACGATGAGGTGGTCACCGACCCCGCCGTCACGGTCGATGCGTTTGCAGAGCAGACCAACGCCACCGCCGTGCGGATCGAGCCGGGCGACGATGCCCGCGAACTTCTGCCGCAGCTCGATCGGATCGCGCTCGTCGAAGTGAACTTCCCCGCCTGGACCGACGGACGAGGCTATTCCTCCGCCCGCGTGCTGCGCGAGGCGGGCTACACCGGAGAAATCCGCGCGGTGGGCGATGTCGTGATCGATATGCTCTCGCACTTGAAGCGCTGTGGGTTCGACGCCTTCGCGCCCGAGCACCCGCTCAATCCCGACGACGCGCAGGCCGCGTTCGACCGTTGGGACAATGTCTATCAGGCGACCGCCGACGGTCGCCGCCCGATCTGGGCTTTACGCCACGAAAGCTGATACCATGACCGAACAGACCCGCATCCGCGATCGTATCGACACCGGACCGCGCTTCCAGGAAGAAGAGGCGGTGCGCCTCAACCGCCTGTTTCGCGGGTCGGACACGCTCGAAATGCTCGAAACGCTGCTCAAGGAGCGGATGGCGGGCGAAGTCGCGGTGGTGTCCTCGTTCGGCGCGGAAAGCGCGGTGCTGTTGCATCTGATCGCGCAAGTCGATCCGGCGACCCCGGTGCTGTTCCTCGAGACCGGCAAGCATTTTCCCGAGACGCTCGCCTATCGCGATCTGCTGATCGAGCGGCTGGGCCTCACCGACGTGCGCAACCTGGAGCCCGATCCCGAGGATCTAGCGAAGAAGGACGAAAGCGGCCTTCGCTGGTCCTACGATCCCGACGGCTGCTGCGAGATCCGCAAGGTGAAGCCGCTGGCCAAGGCGCTTGCCGATTTCGACGCCACGCTGACCGGCCGCAAGGCCTTCCAGGCCGCGACCCGCTCCAGCCTGCCGCGCTTCGAGATCGACAAGTCCGACATCCAGGGCCGCCTCAAGATCAATCCGCTGATCGACTGGACGCCCGAGGATATCGCCGCCTACATGGCCGAGCACGACTTGCCGCCGCATCCGCTGGTAGCCGAAGGCTATCCCTCGATCGGCTGCTCGCCGTGCACCAGCAAGGTCGCCGAAGGCGAGGACCCGCGCTCGGGCCGCTGGAAGGGCTGGGACAAGACCGAATGCGGCATCCATGTCCCCGGCGGTGAGGATGACGGCAAAAGCAGCGATCTGCCGCCGGGTTACGAACCGGCGTTCTGAGCGGTCGCTGCGCCGTTCAACGTGGCCCCAGCATCGCGCGAACGCGTTTGTGCCAGGCGTCGTTTTCGATGAGTTCGAGCAGCGAGATGTCGATCGGCTCGCGCAGCGGGCTTGCGAAGGGCAGCGCGAAGCCATAGTCCTGCCGCCCATAGGTTCCCGGCAGCAATAGCAGTTCATCGGCAAAGTCGGTGTTGGTGAGATAGGCCAGCAACGGCTTGTCGTAGACGAAGGCGTCGAGGTCGCCATCGCGCACGGCTGCGAGCCCCGAGCGGACGTCCGGATAGGACTGGAACGCCACCCCGTCGTTTGCGAGCCATTCGTCGCTTGCCGACCCGCGGATCGATCCGACGCGCACCGAAGGCAAATCCTCGGGTCCACGCACCGTTCCGGACAAGCGGTCCGCCGTGAGCGAGGATGCGATCAAGCCGGTGAAGGTCGACGTGATCAGGATTGCGGTGAACATCCAGACCAGGGCTATGAGCTTGCCAGGCAAGGTCCGCGGCGCCTTGTCGCCGTAGCCCACCGTGGTCATCGTCACTGCGGAGAACCAGAAGCCTGCGAAAATACCGCGCGCCCCTTGGCCGAATTCCTCGGAGTTGCGCTTGCGCTCGACCAGCCAGAACAACACGCCGACCACCAGCAGCACCGCGCACAGCGCGAGGATCGCTTGCAGGAACGCGATAGTGAAGAAGTTGCGGAACAGCGAGATCCAGGCGGACGGATCCTTGGCGGTGACGATGCCGAAGCCGGTCGAGTAGAACGGATGGGTGAAATCGACCTTCTGCTCACGCGCGGCAGTGACCGTCAGCGCCCCGACACTGGCATCGAAACGACCGTCGGCGACGCCGTCGACCATGCCGGCAAGGTCCGTCTCGACGAAGCGGAAGCGATAGCCGCGTTCATCCGCGATGGCGCGCCACAAGTCGATCGCGAGGCCCTGCCACTGTCCGTCCGCACTGCGTTCCACGAAAGGCGGCGCCTCGCGCGTGGCGATTCGCATGGTGGTGTCGGTTTCAGGTTGTTGTGTGCCGGCAGATTCCTGTGCGCCGGCAGCGGGGGCCAGAAGAGCGCCCAGCAAGAGGGCTACGGCCCATAGCCAAGTCTGCGATGCGGCAAAGCGACGAGCGTCGGTCCGGGGTATGGCGAGTGCGATGACGTGGTTGTGTCTTATGATTCGGAGCTTTCCTTCGGAGGGGGTGGGGTGTCGCGCCTGGTGTCGAGCGAAGCGAGAAGATCGCGGAAGGCCTCGCCATCGCGCAGATTGACGTCGCGCTGCGGGAAGGGAATTTCGATGCCGTGTTCCTTGAACAGCGCCCACAGCTTCTTGAGCACAGCGGAGCGCACGTTGCCCACGCCTTCCTCGGGATCTCTGATCCAGCAATGGATGATGAAGTTGACCGAAGAATCCCCGTAGGCATCCCACCAGACCGTGGGTGGGGGCACGTCGAGCACGCGTTTGACGCTGCGCGCCGCCTCCAGCATCAGTTCCTCGGCCTTGGCCATGTCGGCGAGATAACTGACGCCGACCGCGACTTGCATGCGCACATTGCGCGAGGAATAGGACCAGTTCTCCACCTGATTGACCATCAGGTTCTCGTTCGGAATCAGGTATTCCTTCTGGTCTCGCGTCGTCAGCGAGACGGCGCGGATGCCGATTTTCTGGATTTGGCCGAAAGTGGATTGCCCCGCTTGATCGGCGACGGCGATGACGTCGCCCGGCTTGATCGACTTGTCGAGCAGCAGGATGATCCCGGCGATGAGGTTGCCGAAGGTCTTCTGCAAGCCAAAGCCGATAGCAAGGCCGAAGGCGCCGGAAAAGACCGCGAACGCTGTGAGATCGATGCCGAGAATGTCGATCCCGATGAGGATCGCAGCCGCCCAGACGAGCAGGCTGACGACCTTTTCCGCCAGCAGGCGCTGCGCCTGGTCGAATCTGGTCAGCTTCTCGATCGCGCGATTGGCGAGGCGGCCCCCGAAATAACCGACCGCGATCACCGCGGCGATGACCAGAAGCACGACGAGCAAGTCCCAGACCGAGAACCGCGAATTCCCCACTTGAACCGCGAGGCTGTCGAGCGTGTTGACGAAACCGCCGATGGTTTCGCTCTTGGATGCGACCGCTTGCCGGATCCCTTCCGCGCCGGCGACCGTCTGGTCGGCGACCTCGGTCGGGGTTGGAGCGGGAAGGGGCATGGCCGCTTGGGGCGACAACACGGCGGAACCGGAAGCGAGCGCGTCCGGTTCCGCCATATCGATGGTCGTGCTCATGTTTCGGCCATTCTCGCGAAGGCGCGCTCGCAGTCGGCGATGAGGTCGGCCGGATCTTCGAGGCCGATCGAGAACCTGACACCGTAGCGGTCGCCGGCTTCGAGGCCGGACGGCGGCCATGCCATGACATCGCGCATCGGTGCGGGATCGACCGGCGTCGCCAGGCTTTCGAACCCGCCCCAGGAGTAGCCGATCCCGAACAATTCAAGCGCATCGATGAAGCGGTTGCGGCTGGCGCGAGTGCCGCCGCGCAGGACGAAGCTGAACAGCCCGCAGCCGCCGGCAAAGTCGCGTGCCCAGACTTCGTGACCGGGGGCGCCGGGCAGCATCGGGCACAAGACCCGCGCGACTTCGGTACGCTGAGACAGCCAACGTGCCACCTCAAGGGCACTTGAGGTCTCCTGTTCTACCCGTATTTTCAATGTCCTGAGGCCGCGAAGGGCGAGCGCGGCATCGTCGGGCGAGACCACCAGCCCAAGCGACTGCGCACGCTTGCGCAGCCGCTGGTACAAGTCCTCGCCCGCGCTCGCACTGCCCATCATGACGTCGGAATGGCCGCCGACATGCTTGGTAAGAGCATGCAGCACGACGTCGACACCATTCGCGAGTGCCTGAAACCCGAGCGGTCCGGCCCAGGTGTTGTCCATGGCCGAAAGTGCACCCTTTTCGCGCGCTATGCGGGCCAGTGCGGGGATGTCGGGCACTTCCATGGTGAGGCTGCCTGGCGCTTCGAGCAGGACGAGCCGCGTCCGCTCGCAGAAGGCTTCGGTGTAGGTGGTGAGATCGAGCGGATCGTAGAACCGGGGCTCGATCCCGAAATCGGTGAGCAAGCCGCGCCCCATCGCCCGGCTCGGATCGTAGGCGTTGTCCGGGATCATCACGACGTCGCCGGGCGCGAGCAGCGCGAGCATCACGCCCGCGATCGCCGACACGCCCGACGGATAGAGCACCGTACCCGCGGCACCCGCCTCGAGCCCGGTCAGCGCGTCGGACAGGGCCCACTGGGTCGGCGCGCCGCGGCGGCCGTAGAAGAAGCGACCGTCCTCGTTGTATCGGGGGCCTTCGGCATGCGCGGCCATGTCCGGATAGAGATGCGTGCTGGCGCGCCAGATGGGAGGATTGACCACGGCCCCGGTCCATTCGGGGCGGCGCCCCGCAGCAACCAGCCGGGTCGCCGCGCCGTGTTCGTGCCGCTTGTCCTCGTCGATCAATGCAAACTCCAGCCGTTGACGCAGGCGCGAGTCTAGCTGGCCGCAAGGACCGGGTCGAGAGCCAACCACCGCTTCGTTTCGATCTCGATCGCCCCGAGATCGGCGAACAGGCGCGGCGTGTCGGCGCAGATCGGGCCGAGCCGCTCATTGCCGGCGGTGCCCACGGTCCAGATCCGGACGCTGGCTTCGCCGTCGTGCGGGACGAGCGCCAACCGGACCAGCGGCACGAAGAACTGGTGGCCGCCTTTGAGGAAGCCCAGGATCCGGTCGAGCGGCAGTTTCACCTCGATCCGCCGTTCGCTGGCAGTCCCGGCAGGGATGCTCTCGATGCTCGCCAGCGGGTCGAGCTCGGCCAGCAACGGCGAGAGAGTGGCGCGCTGGTCGACCGCGCGGTGCGCGGTGGCAAGATCGCCGCGGAGCGCAAGCGGGCCGCTATCGGCATCGGTGTTGTTGGTGATGGCGACGCGGCAGATCAGCGTTGCGTAAGCCAGCGAAACGCGCAGGCTTACCGGCTCGATCGCCAGGCTTATCTCCCGTGGTGCGTCGGCGAGCGAAGGGGTGGCGCGGCGCGGGGGCGCGCTTACCCGGCCCGATGGCGCCAGCGCAGCCGGAGCGCCCGGCTGAAGCGCGGGGGGCGGGGCAGGCGCCGGGGCGGCGGGTGCTTCGGCTTCCAGTTCCTGGACGAGCGCGCGCCGGCGTCGCTTCGCCAGGAACCAGGCTGCGATTGCTCCAGCGATCCCCAATCCCAAAGCCAGCAATGCCCATTGCCACCAGTCCGGGGTCCGGTCGCTGCTTGCCACTTTGGTGTCGGGCTCGAACACGGGAGCCGGGGAGGGGGCGGGCGGCGCAGGCAGCGGCGCGATATCGGTCGCTTCCGCGCTGAGGTCGGGCTCCGTGGCTTGCGGTTGCGGGGGAGATGCCGTGGGCTGTCCGGTCGTCCCCGGCGCGGCGCGCTGGCTGGCACGCGGACTCGGCCTGGCCGAAGGCGCTGGGCGCGTCGGCTCCGCAACGGGGGGAAGGGTGATGCTGGGCTGCGGGCTCGGAGCCGGCATTGGCGCCGCGCTGGCACGCGGGGTGGGCCGCGTTCCGATCGGATTTTCGGGATCCACCGGCCCTTGGACGCTGGGTCGTGCCGATGGTGTGGGAGCCGGCGGAAGCTGGAATTCGGTCACCGAATCCTGCGCCAGCGACGGGCGCGACAAGGCCAGCGCCACGACGAGCGCTATCAGCCCAGCCTGTCCGGTTCTTGCCATTCGTCCATATTCCCCGCTGGCCGCGCCTTCACCGGCGACGGCTGAACGGCGACTTAATCCAGCGCCTCTCGAGTGTCATCACGGAACGGCAATGCGTCTGACCGCTTGTCACGCGCGCCCGATCGCGGCATGGGCGCCCGCATGGTCAAGTCATCATGAGCGAGGACCCGGTACAGCCGCTGCACCTCGGCCGCAATACGCCGCTGCCGGCCAATCCGGCCGACGCGGTGCTGGATTACGTGCAGAATCCGAGGGCGGACGAGCTTTATCTGGTGCGGTTCGCCGCGCCTGAATTCACGTCGCTATGCCCGGTCACCGGCCAGCCCGACTTCGCGCATCTCGTCATCGATTACGCGCCGGGGGAGACGATCGTCGAATCGAAGAGCCTGAAACTGTTCCTCGGCGCCTTCCGCAACCACTGCGGCTTCCACGAGGATGTCACGGTCGGCATCGGCAAGCGACTGTTCGATGAAATGACGCCACGCTGGCTGCGCATTGGCGGCTACTGGTATCCGCGGGGCGGCATTCCAATCGACGTGTTCTGGCAATCGGGCAAGCCGCCCGAAGCGCTCTGGCTGCCGGGTCAGGGCGTGCCGTCGTACCGCGGACGCGGTTAGTCCATCAGGGCGGCGAAGCCTTTTGCCGACTTGGTGAGATCGACTTTGCCAGTGCCCAGGGCGATCAGTTCGCCGCTGGTCATGCATTCCGCGAAGACGCTGGGATAATCCGCAGACATCGCCACATCGCTTTCAATCGCGTCGCTTTGCGAGGCCAGACATTCGACGCGCGATTCGTAGCGCGTGTCGGGGCCTTGCAGGCGCTCGCACAGCGTTCCGTCATCGGAACAGCCAAACAATGCCAGCGCGTAGATCAGTCCACTCATTCGTCTTCCCTTTCTGGGAATGTCAACGTGGCTGAGACGGAATGTATCCCGCTTTCCCGTAATTTTCGGTGATTTCATCTTCCAATGGCGTTCGCCATGCCGCGCGAGCGGACAGGCGGCAGGACGTCGCCCGCTGAGCCGCGCCTTCCCGGAGGTTTCTTCGTGCGCGTCTGCATTTGCAGGGGTGGAACCGGCACTCAGCATGAGTATTAGCGTGCCATGGACCAATCCAAAGCAAAGCTTCTCATCCGCCAGGCCCGCCTTGGCGATATTCCCGCCCTCGCGCGTCTGTCCAACAAGGTCTACGGCCGCGCAGAGGGGTTCACGAGCGCCGAATTGCGCGGCCAGATCAACAATTTTCCCGAGGGCCAGTTCATCGCCGAGTACGAGGGCACGATCGTCGGCCATTGCGCGACGATGATCCTCACGGCCGAAATGGCCTTCCGGCCCCACTCCTGGGAAGAAATCAGCGCCGGCGGCTATGGCCGTGTTCCGGCCGAGGACGGCGAAGTGCTTTACGGCTTCGAAGTCTGCGTCGATCCCGATTACCGTCGGCTTCGCATCGGGCAGCGGCTCTATCGCAAGCGCAAGGAACTGTGCCAGGATTTCGAGCTCCAGGGGATCGCCTTTGCCGGGCGCATGCCGGGCTACGGGCGCAAGAAGCGCAAGTATCCCAATCCCGCCGACTATCTCGATGCCGTGGTCGCCAAGCGCGAGCGCGACCAGGTCATCAATTTCCAGATGAACGAGGGCTACGAGCCGCGCGGGATCCTGCCGGACTACATTCCCACCGACAAGGAATCGGGCGGCAACGCGGTGCTGATGTACTGGACCAATCCGCTGGCTCCGCGCGATACCGGTAAGGCGGTTCCCGGTCTGAAGGAACGGCTGCCATCATCGGTCCGCGTCGCGACCGTGCAATGGATGATGCGCGGCATCAGCGAGATCGACGAATTCGAAGAGCAGGTCGAATACTGGGTCGACGTCGCTTCGGACTACAATGCGGACTTCGTGCTGTTTCCAGAACTGTTCACGCTGGAACTGCTGTCGATGCACAAGACCAAGCTTGGTCCGGTCGAGGCGATCCAGAAGATCGCGGACTACACCGAGCGATTCTGCGCCTTCATGGAAAAGCTGGCGGTCAGCTACAACATCAACATCATTGGCGGTTCGCATCCGACGCGCACCGAGAACGGCGAGATCCGCAACATCAGCTACGTTTTCCTGCGCGATGGTTCGACCCACACGCAGGAAAAGCTGCATGCCACGCCTTCGGAGCGGCGCTGGTGGAACATCCAAGGCGGCTCCGGCGCGAGCATGATCCCGACCGACTGCGGCCCGATCGGAGTGATGATCTGTTACGACAGCGAGTTTCCCGAACTCGCGCGGCACCTCGTCAATCAAGGCGCGCTGCTGCTGTTCGTACCGTTCTGCACCGACGAGCGGCGCGGCTACTTGCGCGTGCGCTATTGCTGCCAGGCGCGCGCGGTCGAGAACCAGTGCTACGTCATCACCTCGGGCGTGGTCGGCAATCTGCCGAATGTCGAGAACATGGACATTCACTACGCCGAAAGCGCAGTGCTGACCCCGTCGGACTTCCCGTTCGCGCGTGACGGTGTCGCGGCCGACACGGCGCCGAACACCGAGACCATCGCGATCGCGGATCTTTCGCTCGACGACCTGCTCACCAGCCGGCAGTCGGGGGCCGTGCAGAACCTGCGCGATCGGCGCTTCGATCTCTATCGGGTCGACTGGAACTGACCAACAAGTCCGTCTGGCGGAAATCGTCCGATGACGGTGTGTGGGGCTCGTGCTGTCGCCCGGCAGGAAAGCCGCGGTCAGGTCCGCCCCATCGGGATCGCATTGACCAACCGAACGTGATTGCCGCGCCCCATCCGCGCGTCTAGACGCCGGAACAATGTTCGCCGTTCCACCCATCCACGCGATCGTCTCAATGTCGATCGCGGTCGCCATGTTCTATGGCTTTGCCAACGGCAAGCTGCGCGTGGAGATCGTCTCGCTGCTGACGATCGGCGCGATTGCGCTCGCGCTTTTCGTCTATCCCATGGCGGACGACACCAAGTACGCCGGGCTGACGCTCGCGTTTCAGGGCTTCGGCCACTACGCGCTGGTGACGATCTGCTCGCTGATGATCCTGGGGCGGGGGCTGGTCGTGACCGGCGCGCTCGATCCGGCGGCGCGCGCGCTGCATGGGGTGTGGCGCAAGAGCAAGTCGATCGGTTTGCTCGTCACGCTGTCGGTGTGCCTGTTCATGAGCATGATCGTGAACGATACGCCGGTGCTCGTGCTCATGATTCCGATCATGGCGCAGATCGCGCACCGCGGCGGTATGGCCGAGTCCAAGACACTGATCCCGGTCAATTCGGCAATCCTGATCGGCGGCATGTCGACGACGATCGGTACCTCGACCAACCTTCTGGTCGTGTCGATCGCGCAGGATCTCGGGTTGCGATCGATGAGCGTGTTCCACTTCACGCCGATCGTGCTGTGCGCCGCGCTGGTCGCGCTGCCGTACATGTGGCTGGTGATGCCGCGCTTGCTGCCTGACAACTCGGTCGCGGTCGCGCCGGCGACGCGGCGGTTTCTCGCCAAGCTGCGGCTCGATCACACCGCGCCGATCTATGGCGAGCCATTGGCCGACCTGCGCGAGAAACTGCCCAGTGACGTGAAAGGCTGGCTCCCGGCGACCGCTGGCGGCGTGGTCGGCCGCCGCGTGTTCCTGGAAGGCACGTACGACGATATCAAGGAAGCCGCGCGTCTCGTCTCGGCCAATCTCGCGCCGTCGTGGTTGCTCGAACGGCTGCAGCGCGATGCCGGCAACAAGGGCAAGGACGTGATCGTCGGCGAGATGATCATCGCGCCCGACAGCCGCTTGATCGGGCTCAATCCGCGGACTGCGGGCCTTGCCGGGATCGCACTGCTCGGCGTCCATCATGCGCGTCAGCCCTTGCGGGATTCGCGCCCGCGCACCCCCGACGCGCCGATGGAAGAAGGCGACGTGCTGCTCGCCATGGGCACGGGCACCGACCTGCGCGCGTTTGCCGAGAACGATGGCCTGCTGATGCTCGAAGGCGGGCAGGAGATCGCGCGTTCGGCCAAGGCGCCGCTGGCCTTGGCGATCATGGCGGGCTCGGTCGGGCTTGCGAGCGTCGGTCTCGTGCCGATCGCGATTTCGGCGCTGGCCGGCGCGATCCTGATGTTCGCGACCGGCTGCGTGCGTTTCGAAAGAGTGGGCCGGGCGCTTTCCGCCGAAGTCATCGTGCTGGTCGCGGCGAGCATCGCGCTGGGCAATTTCATCCTGGTCTCGGGCGCGGCGAACTGGCTGGGCGGGCTCTTGGCGATGGGGCTCAAATACCTGCCGCCCGAAGCCGTGCTGGCGACGATCATGCTGTTCGTCACTGCTCTCACCAACTTCGCCTCGAACACCACTGCTGCCGCGGTCGGCACGCCGATCGCGTTCAACATCGCGCAGACACTGGGGATGCCGGCCGAGCCGCTGGTGCTCGCCGTGCTGTTTGGCTGCAACCTGTGCTACGCTACGCCGGTCGCGTACCAGACCAACATGATGATCCTGTCCGAGGGCGACTACGTCTTTTCCGACTATATCCGCTCCGGATTGCCGCTGGTCGGCATCATGGTGGTCGCGCTGTCGGTGCTGCTGGTGTTCTTCTATCAGATCTGACGCCCGCTGAAGCTGGCTGACGCTCGCTTCGGGGTTGCTTTGCAGCGCCCTGTCCGGAACAATCAACGCGAATGGCGATTTTCCTGATGGCATGAATTCATCTCTTCGGCTTTCCAAGCGCTCGCGCCTCGTAGACGCGGCCAATCGCGCGCTCCCTGTGTTCTGGAAGACGGGCGTGCTCGCGAGTCCAACCTTGGACCCCGAAGCCATCCGCCAGGATGTGCGCGACGCGACGGGTCTCGAAGACTTCGGCGATCCCTGGTTCGAACGTCCGCTCGACGTGCTGGCGCAGTCGCTGGAGGAAGAGGCTGCGCTGAACAACGTCGGCCGCTTCGGCGCGCATGGTCAATTGCACAAAGTGCTGAAGGAACGGCTCTACGCGCAGGCGTGGTTCGATCGCCATCCCGAAATCCTCGAGCGCTCGCTGGCGCGGCCGATCGTCGTGGTCGGGCCGATGCGCTCGGGCACCACGCGCCTGCACCGGCTGCTCGCTTCGGATGCGCGCTTTGCTCACCTTCGCTTGTTCGAGACGATCACGCCGGCGCCGCCGCCGGACCGGGTCCCGAAGGAGGGCCGGGATCCGCGCTGGCTCAAGGCGGCGATGATCGTGGGACTGGTGCACCGCTTCAATGCGAACACGGCTCGTATCCACCCGACCGCGCCCTTCGCGCCGGAAGAGGAACTGGGCCTGCTCGTCGCTTCGATGTGGGGGATGAAGCACGAGGCGCAGTGGCACGTGCCGAGCTACGGCCGCTGGAGCGAGACGCAGGATGCGACACCGGCCTACGAGCACCTTGCTCGCCTGCTCAAGCTCGCCGGGTGGCTGCGCGGCGAAGACGATACGCGGCCCTGGGTGCTCAAGACGCCGCAGCACATGCTCGATCTTCCGGCGCTGCTGAAAGTGTTTCCCGATGCCCGGATCATTTTCACGCATCGCGCGCCTGCCGCAGTGGTCGGCTCGAGTTGCTCGCTGGTCTGGAATCAGATGATCATTCATTCCGACGAAGCCGAGGCCACGGCTATCGGCCAGGAATGGCTGCGCAAGACGGATCTCCAGATCGAGCGGATGCGCGCCGCACGCAAGCGGATACCGACCGATCAGCGCATCGACGTGCGCTATGAAGACGTCGAGAACGACTGGCTTGGTGTGATGGCGCGGATCTACCGGTTCCTCGATCTCGACATCACGCCGAGCCTGCCCGCAATGACCGCCTACGTCGACCGCTCGCAGCGCAAGTTGCGCCGCAAGCCGCACCAATACGATCTGGCGTCATTCGGCCTCGAATCGGGCAGGGTGGAAGACCGCTTTGCCGATTATGCCGCAGCGTATGGCCTGGGCGAGGCCGAAGAGCGCGCGCACGATACGGTGTTGCCACTTTACAAAGCCGAACCCGAATCCGCGGCAGGGGCCTTGCCTGGCGCCGCCGCGTGCCGGACGAAAGCCGTCAGCGCCATGCGGCTATGACGTCCTTCAACGCGCCGAGCGGATCGCTGCGGTGAGAAGCTTTTCACGCAGTTGCGCGGCATCCGGCAGTTCGAGGCCCTCGAGACTGGCGATGCCCTTGATCGCATCGCTGCCGTAGCAGACCGATAGCGCGATCGTCTCCGCGGTCACGTGCCGCCGCCGCTCCAGCGAATAGAAGGCGCGAACCGTGGGCATGTCCGGGGCGGCTGGGTCCTGATCCACGACCATGGCGACCCGACCCGACTCCAGTTCGACGAACGTGCCGATGGGATAGACGCCGACAGTCTCGATGAAGCGCTCGAGGATGTTGGAGTCATAGCGCGATTTGTCCGCCTGCAGGCGCGTCACCGCAGCGGCGGGATCCATTCCGGTTCCGTCGTAGGCGCCGCACAAGAGGTGATCGTACGTGTCGCACACGGCGGCCATTCGGGAGAACAAGTCGATCTCGTCGCCGACGAGTCCCTGCGGGAAGCCTTTTCCGTCCATCACTTCGTGATGGTTCAGCGCCACGCGCGCGACGCTGTGCGGAATTTCGTCACAGGCTTTGAGCAGATCGTACCCGATGCTGGTGTGGCGAAACAGCAATTCCGGATCGATCTTGTCGAACTTTCCCTGGTTCGCATTGAGATCCACGTCGATCTGCGCCACGCCGATATTCATCAGCAGGCCCGCCATTCCGGCTTCACGCGTTTCGAGTGGCGTGAGTTTCATCTGCCGCGCCAGCGAGACCATCATCGCTGAGACCGATAGCGAATGGCGATAGGCGACTTCCTGGTCCGACTTGCACCGCATCAGACCGCTGAACGCGAAGGGGTTGCGTTGGATCGAGCCGTAGATGTCCTCCACCACCGGTTCGACTTCCGCGATCTTCGGTGACTTGCCGAGGCGGGCTTCGAGAAACACCTTGGAGATGACCTTGCGCGCCTTGCCGGCCGTGAGGCGCGCGTTGCCGAACTCGCGCGTTATCGGCACCGGTCCCGATGTGGGCTGCGTACCGGCGAACATCACGGGCGGTTTTGCTGCCCGATTCGGGCGCGCGGCAGCCGATCGAAATGCCGTGCGGCCCTGCAGACTTGCCAGCGGCGCGGCCTTGGCGACCGGTCGTGGTTCCGGCGCGACATCGCATCCCTTCTCGATGTCGATAATCACCGCATCGAGCGCGCTGTTGCGCAGCGTATCGAGAATATCGGGGCTTTCCAGTAGAAAACGTGATTTCCAGAACGGATGCGAAAACCAGCTGCCCTCCAGCTTGTGCACGAACATGCCGAGTTCGATTTGAGACGTGGAAATTCGCTTGAGCATCACCTTCTCCGCTGAAGTCAGACTTCTTTGGCGATGGGGCGCTTAGGTGCCGGTTAGAACCGGCTACGGATAAGCACTTAGATTGGCTCTGCCGGATCGCTTGGCGCCTGGGCTTGACGTCGACGCCTAGGGGCGAACTGGCTGACGAGGCCGACGATGCAAACGTCGGAAACTTGGTCGGCCTGAACGAACCCCTTGATTTGGGGCTGCTTCCCAAGCAGAGCATGTCACCACGACGGTATGCCTGCTGGCCCGGTATCACCGAAGCGCCGGGAGACCGGCGCCCCGTCCGGCGAGGACTGAGCGCGGTCCGACCTTGGCAGCGGCAATGTCTTGGAGGGAATGCACTTGCTCAGCGCCTTGGGTCTCGTCGGCGCGCTCGCCTTGCTCATCTGGATGACGGTCAGAGGCGTGAACATCCTCATCGCCGGTCCCGTAGCCGCCGCGCTGGTGGCCGCGACCAGCGGGCTGGCCTGGCTGCCGCCACTCGCCGCGGAAGGCGCGCCCGATTTTGCGACCGCCTACATGAATGGCTTCACCGGCTTTTTCGCGGACTGGTTTCTCATGTTCCTGCTCGGCGCCATCTTCGGCGAAGTCATGGGAGCGAGCGGCGCGGCGGCCAGTGTGGCGCGCTGGGTGGTGGGGCGCATCGGCATCCGCCATTCCGTCCTGGCGGTGGTCGCGGCCTGCGCGCTGCTGACCTATGGCGGGGTCTCGGTCTTCATCGTCGGCTTCGCGGTCTATCCGCTGGCGGTCCACTTGTTCCGCGAGGCCGATCTGCCGCGGCGGTTCATTCCCGGCGCGCTGTGCTTCGGTTCGGTGACTTTCACCATGACCAGCGCCGGCTCGCCCGAAATCCAGAACCTGATCCCGATGCAGTATCTCGGCACGACTGCCTATGCGGGTTGGCAAGTCAGCCTCGTCGTCGCGCTGTTCATGGCGGTGAGCGGCTATCTGCTGCTCGATCGCATGGTGCGCCGCGCCGTCGCGGCCGGGGAACGGTTTCATTCGCGCGCGTCGGACGATGTGATCGAAGAGGAAAGGGTGCTGCCCAATCCGCTCCTGTGCCTCGCACCGCTGGTCGCCGTTCTCCTGGTCTTCATGCTCTACCAGTATCCGCAGAGCGCCGGACCGCTGTCCGCCCTGCTTCCCGCCGAGACGCTGGGCAAGTGGGCGCTGGTCCTGGCGCTGGCGGCGGGCACCATTCTCGCCGTGCTGGTCGGGCTGCGTTCGCGCGCAGCGATGCCGGCGGCCTTTTCCCGCGGTGCGACCGGTGCTGTGGTGGCGATCACCAACACTTGCGCCGTCGTCGGGTTCGGTGCGGTCTCGGCCCTGTCGCCTGCGTTCCAGGCCGCGCTCGATGCGGTGCAGAACTTGCCCGGCGATCCTCTGCTCGGGGCTGCGGTGGCAGTCACCGTGATTGCCGGCTTGACGGGGTCGGCTTCGGGCGGGCAAACCATCGCCCTGCCGTTGCTGGCGCCCGGCTACCTTGCTGCGGGAGCGGATCCGGCGGAACTGCATCGCACCGTCGCGATCGCCAGCGGCGCGCTCGATAGCCTGCCGCACAACGGCTATGTCGTCACCACGATCCGGGCGATCTGCGGGGAGACGCACAAGGATGCCTATGGCGCCGTCGGGCTGTTGACCGTGATCGTGCCAATGATCGGCTTGGCCCTCGCCATCGGTCTGTTCGCTATCTTCTAGAGCGGGCGCAGGCGAACGACGACCTTCGACGCAAAGTTTCGCGGTTGAATTCGGCCCTTCGGGCGCTCAGGGCGCAATCGTCAGGCAGGAAGCAGGAGCAAGGTTTTGATCAGTCTCGAACAGGCCCGGGTCATCATCGGGGCGACCCGTTCGCAAGGTCGGACGATGAACTTGGCGCCGCTGACCGTCGTCGTGCTCGACGCTGGCGGGCATGTGGTGGCGATGGAGCGAGAGGACGGAGCGTCCTACGGAAGACCCGAGATTGCCATCGGCAAGGCGGCGGGTGCATTGGCGATGGGCGTATCCAGCCGCAAGCTGGGCGAGATGGCGGCGGAGCGCCCGCAGTTCATCGCCGCCCTGGGCACCGCGTGGGACGGCAAGCTGATCCCGGCGGCAGGCGGCGTGATCGTGAAGACCGATGACGGCACGGTGCTTGGCGCGGTCGGCGTGACCGGCGATGTGTCCGACAAGGACGAGGAAGCAGCTATGGCCGGGATTTCGGCGGCGGGTCTCGTCGCCGGCTGAGCGCCGTCAGGCGACCATGCGCAGGCGCGACGGTTCGGGGCGCTCGATGCTTTGCAGGAAGCCCGACCATTTGTAGTGGATGTGCTCGACGACGGGGCCATAAAGCGGGCGCTCGAAGCAAATTCCCGCGTGATCGAGATCGACCCAGCGCACTTTGCCGGTCAATCCCTCCAGAATGTCGGTGCGGACGATGACGGAGTCGCCAATGCGAAGCGAGTGTCCGGGCCGCGCAATCCGGCAGCCTCCGACCGAAAGGTCGTAGACCATTACCGGCACGCAAGAGCTGCGCCCGAACCGGCATCGCGCCCGCAGCACGACATCGAGCCGCGGCGATCCTCGCTGTTGTTCGACGTACATAGTTCCCCGTAGACCCGACAGCATACCCACGGCAGTGCCCGCTGCCATATCCGTATGAAGAGACGGCGATCCGCGCCGCGTATTAAGCCCGCGTTACCCATGTGGACGGGCTCCGCTTCACGGCAATCCGTCCGGGCATCGGAAGGCTCGGCGGAGCGCTAGCGCGGCCCGCGACGGCTGCGGGTCGGGCATCATCGGCCCCAGGCTAGCGGGCCTCTTCGCGCGCCGCCGATTCCTCCGCCTCGCGCCGCGCTGCGGCGTTGGCGGCGGCGATCTGGGACGGACTCGGCGTGAAAACGGCAAGGGTCGCGCTCGTTGGCGCTTCGCTCGCATCCCCGTCGCCTCCCGCTGTCGACGGTGGAGCAGCGGCGCGCGAGAACCGGGCTTCTATTCCGGCATCGCTGAGCGCCTTGACCAGTGGTTCGTAAGCGGGGTTGGCGGCGCCTTCGATCGTGACTTTGTTCATGCCCCAGCGGCGGAGCGCCCAGATTCCCAATTCCGGCGAGACCGCGCCTTCGGGCGCGTTCGCCGCATCGCCCAGCGCGATCGTGAGCTGCTCCATCGGCGGCGGGACGACGCGCACGGTCCACTTGGTGTCCGTTCCGGAGCGCGCGCTGGCCTCGATCGAGCGATAGTCCGCCAAAGTCCAGCCGGGCGCCGGCACCGGCTCGACATAGACGAGGCGCTGCGCCCGGTCGGACCACAAGGAGCGGGTGGGCAAACCGATGCTCTGGCGCACCAGATCGATCGGCGGGACATCCGCCGCAATACCTGCGGTGGTGCGCTCCATCGCGGCATCGACCATCGCGCGTGTGCGCGATTGCCAGTCCGCCGCCATGACTTGCTGCAGGTTGATCTGCACCTCGCGACCGAGCACGGCCCGCATGCGCTTTTCGGCATCGGCGGCGGCATTGGTGGTGTATCCAGGAGCGATTACCAGCGCATCGACGCTGGGCTCACCGAACATCGGCGTCGTGACGTCGATCTGCGCGATCGTCGATTCGTCGCCGCAGACGCTGAGAATGGCGTTGGACGCCGCGGTACGGATCTGAGCCTCGCGCGACAGTTTGATCAAGGTCATCGAAAGCGGGGTCGCCAGCAACAGGAAGACGGCGGCGAAGGCACCGACGTAGCGCGGCGTCCACTCGACCTTGTAGAGCGGCCGCGCGACGCCCGCGATCCGTGCGACGACGGCAAAGGCCAGCGTGATCGCCGCAAGGTTCGTGAGAAACAGCAGCAGGGCGCCCAGTGCGAAGCGGACCTGCAGCACGCCGATGCCGTAGCCGAGCACTGCCAGCGGCGGCATCAGGGCCGTGGCGATGGCGACGCCGATCGCGGTGCCGCCCTTGCCGATGACGGTCGCGTAGCCGCCGGCGATGCCGGAAAACAGCGCGATCGCGAGATCGAGCAGGGTCGGCTGGGTGCGCGCGAGAATTTCGGGGGTCGCGTTGCGGATCGGGCTCAGCCAGGTGATCAGGATCCCGGTCAGGATCCCGATCCCGGCGCCGATCGCGACGACTCGCGCGGCATCCTTGATGCGGCGGCCGTCGATCGAGGCGAAGCCGAAGCCGAGCGCGGCGATCGGGCTCATCAGGGGCGAGATCAACATCGCGCCGATCACCACCGCAGTCGAGGATTGCAGCAGGCCGAGCGCGGCGATCCCCGCGGAAAGCGCGCTCATGAGGATATAGCCGCGTGTGAGGCGGCCATCCTTGCGCACCGTTTCGCGCAGCTGGAAGGCTTCGTCGAAGGTGTAATCGGGCAGCAGAATCACGCGCGCGAGCTTGATCCGCAGGAACCGGAGCCAAGCGCCGATCCGGGAGATCTTCGGCGGGGTCCAACCGTCCTCGGCCGTCGCTTCGCTCCGGGCCAGCGGTGCGTCCTTATCTACCCCCGCGACGTCAGGAGGCTTCTGCATGTCGAGGCTGTTCCACTTCATGCCGCTTCGCCTTTATAGCGTGCCTTGATCCGGGCAATCAGCCAGCCAATGCTTCCGCCCTGCACGACGACCGCGAACAGCACGACGAAATAGGTCGCCACGAGCAATTCGTCGCGGATATCGCTGTCCGGCAGCGAAAGCGCGAGCGCGATCGAGATACCCCCGCGCAGGCCCCCCCACAGCAATGTCGGAAAGGCGAGCGGGCCCATGTCGATCATCCGCTTCATCGCCTTCAGCGGGATGCCGATCGAGATCGCCCGCGCCGCGAGCACGATCACGATCGCGCCGATCCCGGCGGCGATGAAGCGCGCCTCCAGGGCGAGCGCGATGACTTCGAGGCCGATCAGCAGGAAGAGGACGGCGTTGAGGATCTCGTCGATCAGCGCCCAGAACTTGATGACGTAGTCGCGCGTCACGTCGCTCATGGCATGGGCGACGCCGGCATTGCCGATCATCAGCCCGGCGACCGCCATCGCGACGGGGCCGCTGACGTGCAGCGCCAGCGCCAGACTGTAACCGCCCATCACGGTCGCAAGGCTGATCATGGCCTCGATGTTGTATTCGTCGATCGAGTGCATCGCCTTGAACGCGATCCATCCAGCGATGAAGCCGAGCACCGCCCCGCCGACCGCCTCTCGCACGAAGTCGATGGCTGCGTGAGACAGGCTGAACTCTTCCGCGCCGACGGCGATCGAGACGAGGATACCGAACACGACTACGCCGACGCCATCGTTGAACAAGCTTTCGCCCGCGACCGTTGCCTGCAGAGTATCGGGCATCGCCGCGCGCTTCATCACCGCCATCACCGCGACCGGATCGGTCGGGCTGATCAGTGCGCCGAACACCAGACACCATTCGATCGGGACGAGCGCGCCGACGAAATAGGTGAGGAAATGAAACGCGAACCCGACGATCAGGGTCGAGGTGACGACACCGACCGTGCTGAAAATCAGGATCGGCCAGGCCCCCTTGCGCATGTTCGACCAGTCGACGTGCATCGCACCTGCGAACAGCAGAAAGGACAGCATGCCTTCCATCAGCGTCGCGCTGAAGTCGATGTCGGTCAGGAAGCCGCCGAGCTTGTCGCTCAGATTGCTCGACGGAACCAGCCGGTCGTAGCCGATCACGAGCAACGAGGCGACGGTGCCCATGACCGTGAGGCCGACGGTCGAGGGAAGCTTCAGCCAGCGATGATTGAGGTAGCCCAGGGCCGCCGCGAGCACGATGAGGATGGAGGCCGCATCGAAGGCGTTCAGTTCATGCATGGACCCTGCCTTAGCGCCTGTCGGCCAGCCTGCCTAGCGGATCGGGAATTCGTGACGACCGCTGCGAAGCGCCTCTGAGGGCCGCACGCCAAGCCAGGACGGGCTTCGTCTTGGTGCGCCAGACCATCGGCAAGCGATAGGCAGTCCGTTTCTCCAACTAACCAAACCGTGGCCATGAGATCGCGCCAGGAATTGTCGACACGCTGGCGAGCCCGTCTCGCGGGAAGGGCTAGGTATTTGTGCGGCAGTGCACAAACGCGCTTGCAGCACAAGCCGCGTGCGAATAGCCATGGGGGCGAGGAAGCGAATGATTGGGGAGACGCGGCTCCCGTTTCGCGTCCGGCGGCATCAACCTTGGCAGGCGAAGACCGCGGCGGCTGTCCAACTATTCGGAGTCTGCGCCATGGCGACGGTTTCGGCTCGTAATGCCATCGAAGAGCTGGACGAGCGCATCATCGATGTGCTGCGTCACCGTGTCGGCAAGGACGAACTCGCGGCCAAGGAACACGACTGGTACAGCGCCGCGATCCTGTCGCTGCGCGACGAGGTGATCGACAAGTGGATCGAATCCACGCGGCGGACCTACGGTTCGAAGCAGAAGCGCGTCTATTACTTGTCGATGGAATTCCTGATCGGCCGGTTGCTGCGCGATGCCGTCACCAATCTGGGACTGTCCGAGGCGATGGATAGCGCGCTTGCCCGGCATGGCCTGGACCTGGCGATGATCGAGGAGCTGGAACCGGACGCGGCGCTTGGTAATGGCGGCCTCGGCCGCCTCGCCGCCTGCTTCATGGAGAGTCTCGCGACGCTGGACATCCCCGCGTACGGCTACGGGATTCGCTACGTGAACGGGATGTTCCGCCAGCGCATCGACGACGGCTGGCAAGTGGAATTGCCCGAGAACTGGCTCGCGCACGGCAACCCTTGGGAATTCGAGCGGCGCGAGAGCTCGTACGTTATCGGTTTCGGCGGGGAAGTGACCGCGCAGGACGATGGCGTCGTCTGGCAGCCGGCCGAAGAGGTCGAGGCGACCGCGGTGGATACGCCGATCGTCGGATGGCGGGGCAAGCGGGTCAACACGCTGCGCTTGTGGACCGCAGCCGCGATCGACCCGATCAAGCTCGATGCCTTCAACGCGGGCGACCACATCGGGGCGCTGAGCGAACAAGTGCGCGCGGATGCGCTGGTGCGCGTGCTCTATCCGGCGGATTCGCATCAGGCGGGCCAGGAACTGCGGCTGCGGCAGGAGTATTTCTTCACCGCCGCCTCCATCCGGGACATCTTGCGCCGGCACATCCAGTACGAAGGCGACGTGCGCACGCTGCCGGACAAGGCAGCGATCCAGCTCAACGATACCCATCCCGCGATCGCGGTCGCCGAACTGATGCGTCTGCTGGTCGACGAGAACGGCCTCGAGTTCAACGAGGCCTGGACGATCACGCAGAAGACGATTTCCTACACCAACCACACGCTGCTGCCCGAAGCGTTGGAGAGTTGGCCGCTGCCGATGTTCGAGAGGATGCTGCCGCGGCACATGCAGATCATCTACGCGATCAACAGCCGGGTTCTGCGCGAGGCCCGCAAGGCCGGCTTCGACGATGCGACCGTCGCCCATATCTCGCTGATCGATGAGGACGGCGAGCGCCGGGTGCGGATGGCGAATCTCGCCTTTTCGGGATCGCATTCGATCAACGGCGTTGCCGCGCTGCACACCGAACTGATGAAGGAAACCGTCTTTGCGGACCTCCACAAGCTCTATCCCACGCGGATCAATAACAAGACAAATGGCGTCACGCCGCGACGCTGGCTGCAGCAGTGCAACCCAAGGCTGACCGAGGTCCTCAAGGACGCGATCGGCGACGCGTTTCTCGACGATGCGGCCAAGCTCTCCGATCTCGACGCCATGGCGACCGACGCCGCGCTGGGTGAGCGGATCGCCGCGGTGAAGCGGGCGAACAAGGGCGCACTCGCCGATTACATCAAGCGCACGATGGGCGTGCGGCTCGATCCCGATGCGATGTTCGACGTGCAGATCAAGCGCATTCACGAATACAAGCGGCAGCTGCTCAATCTGGTGGAGACGGTGGCGCTGTACGACCAGATCCGCAGCCATCCCGAGCGCGACTGGGTCCCGCGCGTCAAGATCTTCGGCGGCAAGGCCGCGCCCAGCTATCACAACGCCAAACTGATCATCAAACTGGCGAACGACATCGCCCGGCGGGTGAATTCCGATCCTTCGGTCGGCGGGCTGCTCAAGGTCGTGTTCGTGCCGAACTACAACGTCAGCTATGCCGAGCGGATCATTCCGGCGGCAGACTTGTCGGAGCAGATATCGACTGCCGGCATGGAGGCATCGGGCACCGGCAACATGAAGTTCGCGCTCAACGGCGCGATGACCATCGGCACGCTCGACGGCGCCAATATCGAGATCAAGGACCATGTCGGTGACGACAACATCGTCATTTTCGGGCTGACCGCGGCGCAAGTCGCCGAGCGTCGCGCGAACGGCTATGACCCGCGAGAGATCATCGAGGAGTCGCGCGAGCTGTCGCAGGCCCTGTCCATGATCGCCTCGGGCGTGTTTTCGCCCGACGATCCGGAACGCTATGCGCAGCTCATCGGCGGGATCTACGAGAGCGACTGGTTCATGGTCGCGGCCGATTTCGACGATTACGCCGCGGCCCAGCGCAAGGTCGATGAACGGTGGGAGGATGTCGCCGGTTGGCGCGCGGCGACGATCCACAACATCGCCAATGTCGGCTGGTTCTCGTCGGACCGGACGATTTCCGAATATGCGCGCGAAATCTGGAAGGTGACGTGAAGCCACCTCAGGAAGCCATCCAGGCCATCCTGCAAGGCACGCACGCCGATCCGTTCTCTATCCTGGGTATCCATGCCACGCCGGGCGGCGGCAGCTTCGTGCGCGCCGTGCTTCCGGGGGCGGAGCAAGTCGAGGTCTTTTCGCTCGACGGACGCCCGCTCGGCGAATTGTACCCGAGTGACGAGAGCGGGGTGTTCGAGGCGGATCTGCCGATCGAACCGCAACCGCTGCGCTACCGCTGCTCGGCAGGGGATGACGACTGGCTGGTGGCCGATCCCTATACGTTCGCGCCGGTGCTCGGGCCGGTCGACGATCTACTGATGGCGCAGGGGACTCATCTCCGCCTGTTCGACAAGCTGGGCGCCCATCTGATCCGGCATCAGGGCGCGGATGGTGTCCATTTTGCGGTCTGGGCGCCCAATGCCCAAACCGTCAGCGTGGTCGGCGACTTCAACGGCTGGGATTCGCGGCGCCACCTGATGCGTCACCGGGGCGATTCCGGCGTCTGGGAAATCTTCATCCCGGGGATCGAGGAATACCACGTTTACAAGTTCCACGTCGTCGGTGTCGATGGCGTGACCCGGCCGCTGAAGGCGGATCCCTTCGCCTTCGCGGCCGAAGTCCGCCCCAGCACTGCGTCGCTCACGATGGTCCCGGGCAAGCGCGACGAATGGGGCGATGCCGATCATCGCGAGCACTGGGCCTCGGTCGATGCCCGGCGTCAGCCGATCTCGATCTACGAAGTGCACGCGGGGTCGTGGAACCGCGACCGCTGGAACTGGTTTCTCGATTGGGACGCGATGGCGGACCAGCTGATCCCTATGTGGTCGACATGGGCTTCACCCATATCGAGTTCATGCCCATTTCCGAACACCCCTACGATCCCTCGTGGGGCTATCAGGCGACGGGTCTTTACGCGCCTTCGTCCCGTTTCGGCGAACCGGCCGGCTTCGCTCGTTTCGTGGATGGCGCGCATCGGGCGGGCATCGGCGTGCTGATCGACTGGGTGCCGGCGCATTTCCCGACTGACGAGCACGGGCTCGTCCGGTTCGATGGCACGGCTCTGTACGAGCACGACAATCCGCAACAGGGCTATCACCCGGATTGGAATACGCTGATCTACAACTTCGGGCGGCAGGAAGTGTCGAACTTTCTCGTCAACAACGCCTTGTTCTGGGCCGAACGCTATCATGTCGATGGCCTGCGCGTCGATGCGGTCGCCTCGATGCTCTACCGCGACTATTCGCGCGCTCCCGGCGAATGGGTGCCCAACGCACAAGGCGGGCGCGAGAACTGGGAAGCGGTCGAGTTCCTGCGCACGATGAACGCCAAGCTCCAGGCGAGCCATCCCGGCGTGATGACTTTCGCCGAGGAATCGACCACTTGGCCGAATGTCTCGCAGCCGGCGGATGCAGGTGGGCTGGGCTTCGGGTTCAAATGGAACATGGGCTTCATGCACGACACGTTGCAGTACATGCGGCGTGATCCCGAGCATCGCAGCCATCATCACGCGGACATAACCTTCGGACTGACGTACGCGTTTTCGGAAAACTTCGTGCTGCCGCTCAGCCACGACGAAGTCGTCCACGGCAAGGGCTCTCTGCTCGACAAGATGAGTGGCGACGATTGGCAGCGCTTCGCCAACTTGCGGGCCTATTACGGCATGATGTGGGGCTATCCGGGCAAGAAGCTGCTGTTCATGGGGCAGGAATTCGCCCAGCGCCGCGAATGGAGCGAGGAGCGCGCGCTCGACTGGCACTTGCGGCAGGCCCCGGCGCATGAAGGCGTGCGCCTCCTGGTCCGCGAACTCAATACGATCTACAAGCAGTATCCCGCGATGCATGCGCTTGATTGCGAGCCCGACGGTTTCGAATGGCTGATCGTGGACGACAGCGCGAATGCGGTTTTCGCTTGGTTGCGCAAGGCGCCGGGGGAAAAATCCATCGCCGTCATCTGTAACATGTCCTCCGCTCTGCTAACGCACTACAAGCTACCATTACCGCAGGACGGCAATTGGTGGGAAAGGATCAACACCGATTCCGCGATCTACGGCGGCAGCGGGCATGGGAATCTGGGGCGGGTGATTGCCAAGGATGGCAGTGCCCGTCTCACTCTGCCCGCGCTGTCGACGATCATGCTGGAATACGGCGGATGATCGATTGGAGAGGATTCGATGAGAAGACCGGTCGGACAACCCCTGGCGCGTGACGCCATGGCTTATGTCCTTGCGGGGGGGCGCGGTAGCCGGCTGAAGGAATTGACCGACAATCGCGCCAAGCCCGCCGTCTATTTCGGCGGCAAGGCGCGGATCATCGATTTCGCGCTGTCGAACGCGATCAATTCGGGGATCCGCCGCATCGGCGTCGCCACGCAATACAAGGCGCATAGCCTCATTCGTCACATGCAGCGGGCGTGGAACTTCATGCGCCCGGAACGCAACGAAAGCTTCGACATCCTGCCTGCCAGCCAGCGCGTGTCCGAAACGCAGTGGTACGAAGGCACAGCCGACGCGGTCTACCAGAACATCGACATCATCGATGCGCACCACCCCGAATACATGGTCATCCTTGCCGGCGATCACGTCTACAAGATGGACTACGAATTGATGCTGCAGGAGCACGTCAATTCGGGAGCGGACGTCACGGTCGGCTGCCTGGTCGTGCCGCGCGCCGAAGCGTCCGGTTTCGGCGTGATGCATGTCGATGAGAAGGACCGGATCACGGACTTCATCGAAAAGCCCGCGGATCCGCCGGAGATTCCCGACCAGCCCGGCATGGCGCTCGCTTCGATGGGGATCTACGTCTTCCACACGCGCGTGCTGTTCGAGCAATTGCGCCGCGACGCCGCCGATCCGGCGTCCGGTCGGGACTTCGGCGGCGACATCATTCCCTGGCTGGTCAAAAACGGAACCGCACAGGCGCACCGGTTCACCACGAGCTGCATCCGGGCCGCCGAAGAGATCGGCGAATACTGGCGCGATGCCGGCACCATCGATGCCTATTTCGACGCCAATCTCGATCTGACCGACGTCGTGCCGCAGATTGACATGTACGATCGCGAATGGCCGATCTGGTCGGATGCCGTGGTGTCGGCGCCCGCCAAATTCGTCCACGACGAGGAAGGCCGGCGGGGGATGGCGATTTCCTCGCTCGTCTCGAATGACTGCATCGTCTCGGGAGCGACGATCAAGCGCTCGCTGCTGATGACCGGGGTCAAGATGGGCAGCTATTCGAGCGTCCAGCAAGGGGTGATCCTGCCCTATTGCAACATCGGCCGCGGCGCGCGCCTGTCGCGCGTCATTATCGATTCGGGCGTGCGCATCCCCGAAGGCCTGGTGGTTGGAGAGGATCCCGAATTCGACGCCCAGCGCTTTCGCCGCAGCGAGAAGGGCGTGTGTCTGATCACCAAGTCGATGATCGACCGGCTCGCCGACTGAGCCGCGGCGCCGGAATTCCGAGCCAACGACGATGACGCTTCAGGTCCTTTCCGTCGCCTCCGAGGCCGTGCCGCTGATAAAGACCGGGGGCCTTGCCGACGTGGTCGGCGCGCTGCCTGCCGCGCTGGCCCCCCATGATGTCGAAGTGACCACTCTGCTGCCGGGGTATCCCTCGGTCCTCGCGGCACTCGACGAAGCGGACGCGGTGCATTCCTGGGACAGGCTGCTGGGCGAACCGGCACGGCTGCTGGCGGGGCAGCTCGGCGATCACCCCTTGCTCGTGCTCGATGCGCCGGCGCATTTCGAGCGCGAGGGGGATCCCTATACCGCGCCCTCGGGTAGCGACTGGCCCGACAACTGGCGGCGCTTTTGCGCGCTGGGCCAGGCTGCGGCGCAGATCGCGCGCGGCGTGGGCGCGGCGCCGGGCTTCGATCTTGTCCATGCGCACGATTGGCAGGCGGCGACGGCCCCCGCGTACTTGCGGTTCGCCTCCGACGCCGCCGAACGCCCGGTGCCCAGCGTGCTCACCGTTCACAACATGAGCTTTCAGGGCTGGTTCGATCCGGCCGTCTTCGCGGCGACCGAGCTGCCCGGCGAGGCGTGGTCGCTGGACGGGGTGGAACACCACGGCGGCTTCTGCATGCTGAAGGCAGGTCTGGCGCTAGCCGATGCGGTCAGCACGGTCAGCCCGACGTATGCGGCCGAGATCCGCAGCGCCGAGTTCGGTATGGGGTTCGAAGGTCTCATTCGCGCGCGAGGCGACGCCGTCAGTGGTATTCTCAACGGCATCGACGTCACGAGCTGGAACCCTGCGGACGATGCCGCGCTCGTATCCCCCTATGATGCGGACCACCTTTCACGCCGGCATGACAACAAACGCGCACTGGAAGCCGAGTTCGGCCTCGAGAGCGGTGAGGGCCCGCTGTTCGTCGTGATCAGCCGGTTGACCTGGCAAAAGGGCATGGATGTCCTGCTCGAATGCCTCGATCATCTAGTAGGGAACGGTGGCAGGCTGGCGCTGCTGGGATCGGGAGACGGTGCGATCGAAGCCGGCCTGCACGAGGCGGCGGCGCGCCATCCGGGGCGGATCGGCGTTCGCATCGGCTACGACGAAGCGCTGTCGCACCGGATGCAGGGCGGGGGGGATGCGATCCTCGTGCCTTCCCGGTTCGAGCCTTGCGGCCTCACGCAGCTTTACGGTCTCGCCTATGGCTGCGTCCCGGTCGTCGCGCGGACCGGCGGGCTGGCCGATACGGTGATCGATGCCAATCCTGCAGCACTCGCAGCGGGCGTCGCGACGGGGATCCAGCATGGCCCGGTCCATTACGACGAGCTGTGCAACGCGCTCACGCGCGCGGCCTCGCTTTATCGCCAGCCCGAAACGTGGCAGCACATGCAGCGCAACGGCATGGTCTGCGATTTCTCCTGGACGGCGAGCGGCCGCGCTTACGCCGATCTCTACCGGTCGCTCGTGCGATGATCCGGCCCGGCGCGCATGTCGATGCGAACGGAACCACGTTCGCCGTGCGGGCGCCGGATGCGGCGCAAGTCTGGGTCTGCGTGTTCGATCCCGATGGGGAGGCGCGACAAGAGATGACGCGCGAGGACGATTGGTGGGTTTATCGCGATCCACAGGACTTGGCCGGCCGGCTTTACGGGTATCGCGCCGATGGCGATTGGGCGCCGGAGCAGGGGCGCTGGTTCGATCCCGCCAAGCTGCTGGTCGATCCCTATGCGATCGAGCTCGACCGGCGCTTCGTGCAGGACCCGGCGCTTGCCACGTACGGTGCGGATACCGCGAACATCGTCCCCCGGTCGGTGATCCAGCCGGTTCGCGACCCCGTTGACCATACGCCGCCGAAGTTCGAACGCGGCGGGCTGGTCTACGAGCTCAATGTCCGCGCATTCACCAAGCTGAACCGCGCCGTTCCCGAAGAGCTGCGCGGAACGATCGCAGCGCTCGCGCATCCGGCGGTGCTGGCGCATTTTCGCAAGCTGAATGTCGCGGCGATCGAACTGATGCCGATCATCGCATGGATCGACGAGCGTCACTTGCCGCCACTGGGTCTCGCCAACGCCTGGGGCTACAATCCCGTGGCCTTGATGGCGCTCGATCCGGGCCTCTGCCCCGGCGGTGTCGACGAATTGCGCGACACCGTGGCGGCGCTGCATGCAGAAGGCATCGGCGTCATCCTCGATCTGGTGCTCAATCACACCGGCGAAAGCGACGTCTATGGCGGCGTGATCAGTCTGCGCGGGCTCGACGACAGCGCCTACGCCCACGCGCCTTCGGGCGAACTCATCAACGATACCGGTTGCGGCAATACGCTCGATTTCGCGCAGCCACACGTGCGAGCGTTGGCGGTTAAAACCTTGCGCCACTTCGTCGCGCAATGCGGCATTGACGGCTTCCGGTTCGATCTAGCCCCCATTCTCGCGCGTGGACCGGGCTTTGCCGCCGACGCGCCGATCTTCGCCGAGATCGAAGCCGATCCGCTGCTGCGTGACCGGGTGATGATCGCCGAACCCTGGGATATCGGACCCGGCGGCTACCAGCTGGGTCATTTCCCCGAAAATTGGCTCGAATGGAACGACCGCTTTCGCGACGATGTCCGCCGCTTCTGGCGCGGCGACGGTTCGATCGGCGCGCTGGCCACGCGGATCGCCGGATCCCGCGACATTTTCGGCCAGGGCGAAAGCCGCACGGTCAATTTCCTGGCCGCGCACGATGGCTTCACGCTGGCCGACACCGTGGCCTATGCCGAGCGTCACAACGAGGCCAACGGCGAAGGGAATCGCGACGGTCACGGCGAGAACTATTCCTGGAACTGCGGCGTCGAGGGCCCGACTGACGATCCGCACGTGCTTGCTGCGCGCGATGCGGATATCCGCGCGATGCTCGGCACGCTGTTCGCCTCGACCGGCACGATCATGCTGACCGCCGGCGATGAATTCGGGCGAAGCCAGCGCGGCAACAACAACGCCTATTGCCAGGATAACGATATCGCTTACGTCGACTGGGACCATCGCGACATCGAACTGGAAGACTTCGTCGCCGCGCTGAGTGCGACAAGAGCCAAGAACCTGAACCACTTTCGCGCTTTCCCCGAGGACGGAACCTGGCTCACCCCCGCGGGAGACCCAATGGACGCCGCCGATTGGGAACGGGAAGGGGCAGGCGCCGTGGTTTGGACGCACGTTTCGACACGCGACGATGAGACGGAGCGCGTCGAACTGGACATCGATCGTACGCGACGCCACGCGGAGTTCAGGAAAATTGGGCCCCGCGAAATCGATTAGGAGTGCGGCCTAAAGGTGCTGCCAGGACAATTCGGGAGCCGGACGTTACCACCATAGTGATGTGGTTTGATGTCAAGCGGAGGCAAAAGCGGTTTACTGCCGAATTGTGCAGTGCAATAGAACGTGCCGGGTATCGGCGGGTATTTGAAGCGGAGTCTGCATGAAAATCGCGATGGTGGGATCGGGCTATGTCGGCCTTGTCTCGGGGGCATGCTTTGCCGATTTCGGTCACGATGTCGTTTGCATCGACAAGGACCAATCGAAGATCGATCGGCTCCATGATGGCGTCATGCCGATCTACGAGCCGGGCCTCGATGCGCTGGTCGCCAGCAACGTTTCGTCCGGCCGGCTGTCGTTCACGACCGATCTGGCCGAAGGTATCGCCGGCGCGAGCGCGATCTTCATTGCCGTAGGTACGCCCTCGCGGCGAGGCGATGGCCATGCGGACCTTTCGTTCGTCCATGCCGTCGCCCGCGAAGTCGGCGAGAACTTGTCGAACGAAGCGGTGATCGTGACCAAGTCGACCGTGCCTGTCGGAACCGGCGACGCGGTCGAGCGGATCCTGGCCGAAAGCGGCACCAAGCATCGCTTCGCGGTCGTCTCCAATCCCGAATTCCTGCGCGAAGGCGCCGCGATCGGCGATTTCAAGCGGCCCGATCGGATCGTCATCGGCGCGGAAGACGAGTTCGGTCGGGAGGTCATGCGCGAGGTCTATCGCCCGCTGTTCCTCAACGAATCGCCGATCCTGTTCACCAGCCGTCGCAGTTCGGAACTGATCAAGTACGCCGCGAACGCATTCCTCGCGACCAAGATCACTTTCATCAACGAGATGGCCGATCTGTGCGAGAAAGTCGGCGCGAACGTGCAGGACGTGTCGCGGGGCATTGGTCTCGATGGCCGGATCGGCTCGAAATTCCTTCATGCCGGCCCCGGCTACGGCGGATCCTGCTTCCCCAAGGACACGCTGGCTCTGCTCAAGACCGCAGAGGACTACGAAAGCCCGGTACGGATCGTCGATGCCGTGGTCAAAGTGAACGATCTGCGCAAACGCGCGATGGGGCGCAAGGTGATCGAAGCGCTCGGCGGCGTCGAAGCCGCTCGCGGCAAGCGCGCGGCCATCCTGGGCCTGACCTTCAAGCCCAATACGGATGACATGCGCGATTCGCCGGCCATCGCGATTGCACAGACGCTCGAAGATGCCGGCGTTAAAGTCGCCGCGTTCGATCCCGAGGGCATGGAACTGGCGCGACCGCTCATGCCGGGTGTCGAGATGAAGGATGATTCCTACGCTGCGATCGAAGGCGCCGACGTGATCGTCATCGCCACGGAGTGGGACGCGTTTCGCGCACTCGACCTGAAACGTGTGAAGTCTCTCGCCGCGGCACCGGTGCTCGTGGATCTTCGCAATATCTATCAGCCTGATGATATGCGCGAAGCCGGCTTCACCTACATCTCGGTCGGCAGAGCCTGACGTTAAGCACGATCGCGCATTGCAAAGCCGGGCTCCGGCGGTAACTAGATGAACAGCAAATCGGACCGCATCGCGCGACGCAATACGCCAAGGACGTAGCCATTATGTCAGCAGCCCAGTTCAACAAACCTGTCCGCAAGGCCGTGTTTCCCGTAGCGGGACTGGGCACACGATTCCTCCCTGCGACCAAGGCGATTCCAAAGGAACTGCTGCCGATCGTCGACCGCCCGCTGATTCAGTACGCGGTCGACGAAGCGCGCGAAGCAGGGATCGAGGAGTTCATCTTCGTCACGGGTCGCGGCAAGACTGCGATCGTCGAGCATTTCGATACCGCCTTCGAACTCGAAGCGACCATGACGGGCAGGGGCAAATCGCTCGATCCGCTTGAACCGACACGGATCCTGCCGGGCAATCTCGTCACCGTGCGTCAGCAAGTGCCCCTGGGCCTGGGCCATGCGATCTGGTGCGCGCGCGCAATCGTGGGCGACGAACCCTTTGCGATTTTCCTGCCGGACGAACTGATGCATGGCTCGCCGGGCTGTATGGCACAGATGGTCGAGGCTTATAACGAAGTCGGCGGCAACCTCATTTCGGTGCTTGAAGTCCCTCACGAGGATGTTTCGAGCTACGGGGTCATCGATCCTGGTGCCGCAAACGGGGCTCTGACCGAGGTCAAGGGCCTCGTGGAAAAGCCCAAAGTCGAAGATGCGCCCTCGAACCTCATCGTTTCGGGTCGGTACATCCTTCAACCCGAAGTGATGCGGCTGCTTGAAAACCAGAGCAAAGGCGCGGGGGGCGAAATCCAGCTGACGGATTCCATGGCGCGGATGATCGGCACCCAGCCGTTCCACGCCGTGACGTTTGCCGGGCGGCGCTTCGATTGCGGATCGAAGCTCGGCTTCGTCGAAGCGACGCTCGCACTCGCGCTCGAGCGCGAGGACATGGGCGCCGAAGTCCGGGAACTGGCATCACGAATGCTTGCAGGCTGAGGTCTATCGCAGCCGTCGACGGAGCTCTGCCGGCGATCGCAACAGTACTTGAGCGCCTTCGCATCCGATCACTTGATCCGGGCGCGACCTTCAGGAGCACTTCGCCTCAGACGGAGCCGCCTCGGATCTCGTCGAGGCGCCGCTCCCAGGCCAAGGCATGGCCGACGATCGTTTCGAGGTCGGCAAACCGCGGTTGCCAGGGCAGTGTGGCCTTGATCCGGCTATTGTCCGAGATCAGAGAGCCGGGGTCGCCGGCGCGGCGGCCTTCCAATTTGCGCTCGATTGTTCGATTGGTCACGCGGTCGACAGCATCGAGCACTTCGAGCACCGAAAAGCCCCGACCGTAGCCGCAGTTCATCGTGAGCGACTTATCCGGCTGCGCAACAAGCGCCTTCAGCGCCAGAACGTGGGCATCGGCGAGGTCGGAGACGTGGATATAGTCCCGCACCCCCGTTCCATCGGGCGTGTCATAATCGGTTCCGAAAACGGAAACGTGATCGCGTTTGCCCAGCGCGGCTTCCACGGCGACCTTGATGAGATGGGTGGCGCCCGCCGTGGATTGGCCGGTGCGGGCCTGCGGATCGGCCCCTGCCACGTTGAAATAGCGCAGCGCGCAGAAATTGATGGGATGCGCGGCGGCCGTGTCCGCCAGCATCGTTTCGGTCATCAGCTTGGACATGCCGTAAGGGTTGATCGGCTGCTTCGGGCAGTCTTCCGGCACCGGAGAAATATCGGGAACGCCGTAAGTGGCCGCCGTCGAACTGAAGATGAAGTGGCGCACGCCGCCGGTGACTGCCGCTTCGATCAGCGCCCGGCTCTTCGCGGTATTGTTGTGATAGTACTTGAGGGGGTTCTCGACCGATTCGGGAACGATGATCGAGCCGGCGAAATGCATGATCGCGCCGATGCCCTGTTCCGCGATGATACGCGCGACCAGTTCGCCATCCTCGATGTCGCCATCATAGACTGGCACGCCATCGGGAACCGCGAAGCGAAACCCCGTCGTGAAGTTGTCGATCACGCTGACCGGCCAGCCTGCATCCTTCAGAGCCAGGACGGCGTGACTACCGATGTATCCGGCGCCGCCGGTCACCAATACGGGCAAAGTGGTCGTCATAAGAGCGCTCGTTCTGCTGACAGCATGGATATGCCCTCGCTAGCCCGGCATGTCTTACCAAAACAGCAACTTCGCGCCCGTAATGGCAAGCATTGTGGACAGTGCGATCCGGACCAGCACGTCGTTCACCTTGCCGGCGACGAGCGATCCGACAATGATACCGGGTATCGAGCCGATGACCAGCATGCCGAGAAGCCCCCAGTCGACGTTGCCGAAGAAGGAGTGGCCGATCGCGGCGACGAGCGCCAGCGGCACGGCATGGACGATATCGGTGCCGACGACGGCCCTTGCCTGGAGGCTCAGCGGATAGAGCATCATCAGCAGAACCGCGACAAGCGCGCCCGCCCCGACCGACGTCAGCGTTACGAGGCAGCCCACTGCGGCGCCGCCGATGATCGTCAGCGCCAGCTGGTGCGTACGAAAGCCATCTCCAAGGTGGTTGCGCAAGTTCTGAAAGGTCGTGTTGAGACGAGCTTTCAATGGCAGCAGGCAGGCCGAAAAGAGCAGGGCCGCCCCAAGCAACTTGAGCAGGAGCTTGGCTTCGAGGTGGCCGCCATGATTGTAACCCAGCCACAGCAGGGTCAGTATGGATGCCGGCACGCTGCCCATCGCGAGGCGACCGACGATTCTCCAGTTCGGTGAGCCCAATTGACGGTGGACGACGCCACCGACGGACTTCGTCACCGCCGCGAACCACAAATCACTGCCGATCGCGACGGCAGGCTGGAAGCCGAAAAAGAGGATCAGGATCGGCGCCATCAACGACCCGCCGCCTACGCCCGTCAGACCGACGAGAAAGCCGACAAAGGCGCCGGCTATCGAATACCCGAAATCCATCAGGCCCGCGTACCGGCGCCCTTGCGAAGGCAGGAGGCTCTTTCTTCCAATCCAGTCACTTAGCGATTTGCTCCAGTCAACAGAGGATAGCTCTACTCGCAATTTTCCGGATCAGAGAGGCGTTCTTGCCGCATCTGCGAACTAGGGGCATGCCCGGATTTCCCGGAATTGACAAGACATGACCAATGCCCAGCCGCGACTTTGCGGCGTTGCGAAATTCGTCATGCTGCGCAGCCAAGCCTCTGGCGCGAGCACTCCGCCATCCCGGGCTAAGGCGCAACTCGCCTGCGCGTGCTCTCCTCTTGCTCGCCCTTCGACATGCGTTTAGCACGTGCAGCATGCGTAAGGTTCTCGTGACCGGCTCGGCCGGTTTCATCGGCTATCATCTCAGCCAGCATCTGCTTGACGAGGGCTTCGCGGTCGTCGGCTTCGACGGTATGACCGACTACTATGATGTGCGCCTCAAGCAGAGGCGTCATCAGATGCTGATGCAGAACCAGCATTTCAGCGCGCGTGAAGGCATGCTGGAGGACTTCGATTCGCTGCACGATTTGTGCCTGTCGGAAAAGCCGGACGTGATCGTTCACCTCGCTGCGCAAGCGGGAGTGCGCTATAGCCTGGAAAATCCTCGTGCTTATCTCGATGCCAACTTGGTCGGCACATTCAACGTGATGGAATGTGCGCGCGAACTGGGCGTCGAGCATCTCCTGATGGCGTCGACATCCTCGGTCTATGGCGCGAATCTCGAGATGCCGTATTCCGAGTTGCACAAGGCGGACACGCCGCTCACGTTCTACGCGGCGACCAAAAAGGCCACGGAAGCGATGGGTCATTCCTATGCCCATCTTTGGAACCTGCCCACCACGATGTTCCGGTTCTTCACGGTCTATGGCCCTTGGGGGAGGCCCGACATGGCCTTGTTCAAGTTTACCAAGGGTATCCTCGAAGGCACGCCGATCGATATCTACAATCATGGCGAGATGTATCGCGATTTCACGTATATTACGGACCTTGTTCACGGCATTCGTCTGCTCGTCGATGCTGCACCGGTTCGTGCCGAGGATCCGACGACGATACCGGAATGGGATTCTCTCAGCCCCGCAGCGCCTTGGCGCGTGGTCAATATCGGCAACTCCGACAAGGTGAAGCTCAGCGACTTCGTCGACGCGATAGAAGCCGAATGCGGCCGCCCGGCGATCCGTAATTTCATGGATATGCAGAAAGGCGACGTTCCGGCCACCTGGGCCGATGCCACGATCCTGAAGAACCTCACCGGCTACGCGCCGCGCACGGACGTGAAGGAAGGCGTGAAACGGTTCGTGGCATGGTACCGGGAATACTACCGCGCCTGATCGTGCCAGAGCGAAGGAGCTGACCTTGCGCCTGCTACGCCCCTTGCTGATTGGCTTAGGCCTCCTCGCTCTGATCGCGGCGGTGTTCGTCTGGGCGACTGCGCCTAAAGCTGCGTCAGGGCACTTCCTGCTCAAACCCAAGACGGATTATACGAGCGGCCCCTGGTTTGCTTACGTTTCGCCCTGGGGCGGCGAAAGTCTTTCGATGACTCGCCCCTGGAGCAAAATCGCCGACGGTATTTCGCTCGACCTCAAGCGCATGCCTGCCAATTCGATATTCCAGTGGCGATGGCCGCCGTTCAACGCATCGTTCGGACCCGGCGTCTGGGGTTACGATCACGTGGCTTACGGCAATTACGACGGCGGCATGACCGAGGAAAAGGTCGATCCCATCCGCGTCCGCGACGTGCGCCAGTTCAGCCAGGCGTTCGACTGGACGCTGGACGCTGATTGGGGTGAGGCCAACGTCTTGACCGAATTCTATCTCCGGTCCGACACGGAAGACGTGGAGAGCAAGTTGCTCGAGGTCGGCTGGTTCCTTCATTTACCGGAAGGCACGCGCCCGTTCTTCGAGAATGGCAAGCCGGTCGGCACTTTCGTGGACCCCAAAGGACGACGCTGGCGCGTTCGTCTCCAGGACAAGTTCTGCATGTTTGCGCCGGAACAGGGCGTCGACGTGGCCAAGGGCAGTCTCGATATGCTTGCCGCCATCCGCTGGTTGCAGACCAAACAGCTGGTAACCGGTGACGAATGGCTTTGGGGCGTCGCGATCGGCGTGGAGCCTGTCTCCGGAATGGGTGAAATGACGCTGCACGACTGGAAGGTTGAAAGACACTGAGGTTCAGGAGCGACAATCCTGACCGAAGCATCTTCGTGTTGAAGCATTGCCGTTCACTTTGCGATCAATCGGTAAGGCCCACTCGGTCAGCCTTTTGATGCCACGGCATAATCGGCGGCCTTTGCAACCGCCCCGGCAACGACATCCCAGGCATAGTCTCGTCGTGCTAGGGCCGCCGCATCGGCGGCGCGAAGGCGCAGCGTAGCCACGTCCTGATGGGCAAGCCAATCCGCGGCAGCTGCGACTTCGCCCTGCTGTGTAACGAAGCCGCCGTAGTTTCGTACCATATTCGAAGCACCGGCCATGTCCGCGACGATGGCGACAGCCCCGGCGATTTGCGCTTCGAGCACGATCAGCGGGAAGCTATCGAGTTCAGAGAGATGCACGAGGACATCTGTTTCGGTCAGTGTCTGGCGCAGGGTATGTCCGTCCATCCAGTCGCGAAGCGCGATTTTCTCTTCGATACCGGATGCGGCGATCGCGCTTTGGATCGACTGTGCGGTCTCGCTGTCAGAACGGCCGACGATCATCGCGGAAAACGCGATTTGCCGGTCATGGAGATGACGACATAGTTCGATCATCCGGAATGTGCCCTTCTGTTCCGAAAGGCGTCCGGCATGCAGCAAGCGAAGCTCCGGGCCCTCACGAGCGAGAATGGGGGTGTCGAACAATTTACGAGGCAGAAACGTACCAACCACTGACCGTCGGACGCAATCCGGAAGGTCGATTTCGCGGTCCTGTTCATCGAACAGAAGCGCGAACCCATCGGCTGACGTAAGCCAACGCTTGCATACCCGTCGCAAGATCGAAGAGCGCTGGAGTCTGGCGCCGGCGCCGAGATGGGGTGTCACCAGCACGCGGAAGCCACGGCGCTTCGCCAGGATAAGGAACAGCAAGTCGAGCAGGGTGCTCCATTGCAGCCAGATGACGTCTATTTGCTGCAGCCTCGAAACCTTACGCCAAGCTTCGCGGATGCCGGCCCTCCGAGTTGGCTGGAAATAGGCTGTCTCCGTCGGCACCCATTCAGCCCGCCAGCCTTCAGCGTGGTTCGTGATCGCGGTGGTGGCGCGCTCACAGAACGCTTCCAACCCACCAGGATGATGGAGGGATCCGCCAAGAATGATCATCCGCCGCGGCGCGGCGCCGTTCGTCATTCAGCCGATGCGCGAATACGCCTGCGCTTCCTCTTGGCATGGCTCGGACTTGGCGGCGACTGGGGCTTTTGCGCCGGAATGGCGATGGCCGTAACGCTCCAGATCAGCGCGATCGCGATCATGATCGTCACTTGTCCGACTGTATCGCGATCGAACAGCGTCGTTTCGGTGAAATTGTGTCCGAGGCAGAAGATCATCAACGCTGCTCCCAGCGTGCGGGCCGGGTGATCTCCGCCGCGAAGGAGCCTTTCCAGGGGCCAGACGAGCGTCGCGAAGAGAACCAGCAAGGTTCCAGGCGCACCGATCTGCACCAGCAGATCGAGGTAACCGTTATGCCCTTCGCTCTGTTCTATGATCCAGCCCGAGGCGTATTGCGAAATCGCCCGCGTATCGCCGATATCCCAGATCGAACCAAAGCCGACACCGGTCAGCGGCTGATCGACGTACAACTTGATGAGCGCGGCCCAGATCTGGGTACGACCGGTAAAGGCTTCGGGGTCGCTGATGAGTTCGAAGTAAGGCTGCGGATTGACCGCCATCGTAATGAAGAGGATGGCAAAGACAGCCAGGGGAGCCCAGGCCCAGCCAGGTGCCGCAAGGCGAGCCCGACCAAGGCGCGCCGAGTGCAGATAGAACAGCCCGCCGAAGAACAGTGCAAAAAGGCACATCCCCATCGATGTGGCGGAATCGGTGAATATCAGGAAAAGCCCCGCCGCAATGCCTCCGCCGATGCGCAATGCGATCGGCACGCGTTTCGCGTCGAAAACGCATAGGAGCACGGTAATCGCGCAAGCAAAGCCGGCCCAGTTCTTCTGGCCCATGACGCCGCGCCAAGGTCCATCCCAGATAGCGATGGCATTCGGGCGAACGCCCACGTCAGGTGCCAGGAGTACGACGAAATAATTGCAGAAGAGCACTATGAACATGACGACGCGCAGGATCGCCACCGTCCGTTCGGCGCCAATTTCGCGAATCAGCGCGAAAAGCGACCATACAATGATCGCGGTTAGCGCAATCTTTCGCAGACCGTCTTCGAAGGAGAGACCCCAGAAAATGCTCAGGAGGCAATAGAGCAACGCAGCGGCAATCGGCCAGGGAATGGCGAGCAGACGCTGCGGTTGCTGCCAGGGCCGCACCGACACGAGCGCAACGATGAAAAGCGCGAGATAGCCGATCGTTCGGTACTGGCTCATCATGAAGCCGCCGACGCTCGTCATCCAGGGGCCGGCCATCGCCAAGGCGAGGAAGCCTGCGAAGACGGCTTGTGCCAAGAGGTTGTTCCAGCCGGGATTCTCAGCCTTACGCCGCGTCGCGGAACGGGAAAGACGCGGCAAGCGAACTCCGCCTGGCTGTTCCATCGTGCTCACTGTCCCGACCCTGGCGCTTGAAGGACATCGCGAACCAGATCGGAGACGGTCCTGCGAAGACGGTCCCGACCGGGCAGGTCGGGTCCTAAGACCGGCAAGCTATGCGGCCCTGCCATCTGCGCGACGAGCTCGTCTTCGGTCATAGCTGTCCGTATTCCCTGACGGTCGCCCAGCGCCTGGACCGTTGCCAACTGATGATCGTTGCGATGTTCATCGAGAGCCGCGCGCCTGGGAAACAGGATCATAGGCTTTGCGTGCTTCTGCGCCATGACGATAGTGCCGATCCCGGCGTGCGAAATGATCAGGCTGCAGGTCCTGATCCGCTCTTCAAACTCAATCGGCCCGATGAAAGGCTTCCAGTCCATGTTGGCCGGAACATAGCTTCCCCGGCCTATCTGCGCGAAGATGCGATCCGGCAATCGAGGTGCATGGCGATCGACGATCTCGACGAAACGGTCAAAGGGAAGCTGGGTCCCCACGGTCAGTAATATCATAGGAGCGCGCCGTCGAAGCGACGTCCGTCTCCCGCAAGATGGGGCCACTGCGTAAACCATTCGTGGGCGAAGGGTCGGGCGCAGCGCCCGCTGAGGGAAGGTTGATCGGAGTTGGCAATACTGTCGATCCAGATGGTTCGCGCTCCGATCGCGCGTGCCGCGATCAGGCAGAACAAGCCTGGCAGGGCCCCGGTCGTGACAAGCACTCGGGGGCGAAGCCGGACGACGAGATTGACCGATGCGAGCAGGCATTTCAGCGCCCGCCAAGCGCCGTCGCGATTGGCGTCGGGCAGAACGTGAAAACGTTCGAGACCATCGCGCTTGGACAATTCGGGATCCGTCGTGGCAAACACCGGATCGAACTCGAGCAATGCAGGACGAAGCAGAATCAGTTCTTCCCAATGACCGCCTCCGGAAGATACTGCGAGAAGCGCTGATTTTGACCGTTCCCTCCTGGCTCTCATCCACCTATCTCAATCGACCAGAAAGCCAGATACCTGCAGCATGAAGCCATGGGTAAAATTACGGATGCTACCGAACCCTGCTTCGCTACCCGACGTTCAGGCATTCCGCAAGTTTGCGAATGGTCCCCTCGTGCGGTGAAGTTTCCAGGCCATCCGACGGCAAAATGCATCAATATCATAGCGACTTGCGGAGGCGCCGGCGACGGCGAGGAGTGATGTTTGCAAATTAGGAAAGATATCTGGCGCTGCGGCATCATACCGGCTTCGCTGTCGCAAATCCTGCAATCCGACAGCTTGGACGGCTGGCCTCTGACTTGGCTGCCGGGCTCGGGCAATCTGCGATATCTTGCGGATCCATTCGGGATTTGGCGAGATAATCGGCTCCATGTCTTTGCCGAGCATTTCGACTACCGCGATGCACGGGGGCGGATCGCTCTATCGGTCTACGATTCGACTCTGACTTTGCTCGATCAGGAGATCGTGCTCGCAGAACCGTGGCACTTGTCTTACCCTTACGTGTTCGAAGCCGAGGGTTCGATCTGGATGCTTCCCGAGAGCTTCGAATCGGGCGCGCTATGGCTTTATCGCGCGGTCGACTTTCCGAAGCGCTGGGAGCGCTCGGTGCGGATCGACCTGGATGCGATCCCGCTGGATGCGACGCCGTATCATGATGGCGAGCGATGGTGGCTGTTCTACGCTCCTGCGTTTCCGCAGAATGCTCGGCTAACCCATCTTCACGTCGCATGGTCATCGACGCTGGAAGGGCCTTGGCATTCGTGCAGGGCGAACCCGGTCTTCGTCGACGAGAACGGCGCGCGGCCCGGTGGTACGCCATTCCGATCTGGGAACGCCTTGTTTCTTCCGGTTCAAAGCTGTGTCGGCACATACGGAGCGGCCATCCGGATGGTACGGATCGATCGATTGACCCCCGATGCTGTCGAAGTCAGCGTGACGTCCGAATGGCAAGCTCCGATATCGGCAACTCCGTATCTCGATGGGTGCCACACGATTGCCGGCGCGGGGCCGTTCACACTCATCGACGTCAAGCAGACCCAATTTTCGGCAAAAGGCTTGCTCGTTCGCCCCATGCGTCAGTGGTATCAGCGAAGAAGGGCGGCGCTCCCCCAAGGCTGGTAGGCCGAGCGGAGCGCTCGGCCTCCATCGATCACTGATTCTGGTAATATCCGGCGTATTGCTTCGAATAATAGTAGAGTCCGCCGACCGAATGAGCCGACGCATCCACTTGGGTGAAGATGGCACCGACCGGGCGGGCACCGTCACTGCGCAACCAGCTCACGGCTGATTTGACGGCTGAAATCGGCGTACTGCGCCACTTGACGACGAGCGCTGTCGCATCCGCGAAGGTGGCGAGATAGCGGCCATCCGCAAGCCCCATCAAAGGCGGAAGATCGAGGACGATGTAATCGTACCGCTGGCGCAGTTCGGCCAGCAATGCCTCCATCCGGCCTTCTCCGAACAGATTCTCTGCGGAGAAATACGGGCTGACGGTCAGCAGGCGGTCGAGGTTCGGGACGTCGCCCTCCTGGATTGCGGCATCCACTTCGACTTCGCCATGGAGCACTTCGACGATCCCGGTCGATGGCGACGGGATTTCCAGGACCTGCTGGATCGCGGCCCGGCGAATGTCGCATTCGAGCAGCAAAGTACGCGAGCCCGCGATGGCAAGCGTGCGGGCAAAGGCCACGGCCGATGTGGTCTTGCCTTCGGCCGGAAGCGAAGAAGTGATCGCGATGACCTTGATGTTCGGATTGCCGGCGCCCCCGAAGATCGCCGTTCTCGCGATCCGGAAGGATTCCGAGAACATCGATGTCGGTCGCTCCAGCATCATCTGAGCCGGCGATTCGCTGTCGGCCACCTTCGGGACGACAGCAAGTACCGGCAGTCCTGTCTGCGATTCCAGTTCTTCGACCGACTGGAAACCACCACTCAGCATTTCCTGGATGGCGATCACGGCCGCACCTGCCGCCAGTCCAACCAGAAATGCCAGACCATAGAGCAACGGCTTGTTCGGCCGGCTCGGGTGCGTCGGGGGTGTCGCCGGAGTGTATTCCGCTTGCTCGAACTGCTCGGTGACTTCCTGCGTGGTATCGAGCGAGAACTTCGACATGTTGTCGTAAAGGGCCCGTTTCGCTTGGGCTTCTCGCTCCAGCGCATAGGCGGTCGAGTTTGCAGAGGCGCTCTGTTCGCGCTGCCCCTCGATATTCTGGAGCGATCCACCAAGGCTTTGCGCGCGCGCATTTGCGGCGGCGGCTGCCGCTTCAAGCGAACTGACGACGCGCCGTGCTTCGGCTGCAATCTGACGATCGAGCGATTCGAGTTGTCCCTGAATGCGCAGGGACTCCGGGTGCTTCGCGCCGTACCGTTCGGTGATCTCCTTGTTCTCGATCATCACTTCGGCGCGTTGGCGGCGCAAATCCGCGATGACGGGCGAATCCAAGACCTTGGACACGGACTCGAGGCCACCACGGGCCATCTGCGCCCGGGCCGCGGCAAGGCTTGCACGTGCCGCGGCGGCCTCCGATTCCGCGGCAGCGAGCGAACCGGCAAGCGGGGCGACTTGCTGGTCGACGATCGTGCCGCCGACGCCGCCCTCTAGAATTCCGGCGCGGCTGCGAAAGGCAATCGCCCGTCCTTCCGCGGCAGCCGCATCACGACCCAGCTCGTCAAGACGTTCCTGGAACCAGATGTTCTGCTGGCGAGCCGATTCTCCGCGCTTCGAACGGCGCAGTTCGAGGTAGTTCCGGGCAAATGCATTGGCGATCCGCGCCGCTTTTATCGGATCACGAGCGCTGAAATTGATGTTGAGATTGAAGCTCAAGGATTCGCGCGAGACATTCAGGTTTTCGAGAAGCGCATTGGCCACAATCGTTTCGCGCGCCTCCGGGGTCGTCGTCGCGCTGACTGAGGTCTCGAGCGCCTTCGCATAGACGGGATCGCCCATGAGATCTTCGGACTGGACCACGCTGCGCGCGACTTCGAGCGAACGAACCGAACTGGCTTCGGTCTCGATTGCCTCGTCCGACAGTTCTTTGGGCTGCCGCGGAGAATTGCTTGTCGGCGACGCTTTCTCCGGTTCGAGCCGGATCTTCGCAGTGGCGCTGTACATCGGCGTGATCAGCGACACGAGCACGATACCGGCAATGATCACGGCCAGCGCTACCGCGGCGAAGGTCTTCCAACGCCGCCGAAGCGTATTCTGAACGACACTGATGACGTCGGAGAGCCGAGCTTCGTACTCGTCGGCTTCGTGCTTCATCTCCATGGTGTTCGACTCTCTTGATGAACTACTTGAATGGTCATCGCGCTTCCAATCCGATCAGATCTGATACTGAAAGCCGACGGTGAAGCGGCCTTCGTTTACCGACCGCTGGAATGCGGCGTCGTCGCTTTTGCGATAGCGATAGCTCAGCGCGCCTTCGATGCTTGCGCGGCGCGATCCAAGATATCGTGCGCCGATGGACGCTCCATAGGTGTCGGCCGTCACGTCACTCTCGGTGAAGTCCTGCCGCGAGTATCTCACGGTGGATGTCAGCAGGAGGTTCTGCTTGAGCGCATAATCACCGGTAAGGGCGAACTGTGTCCGCCAGAAGGGATCGCGCCGCCGCAAAGTGGAATCCTCGATGGAGCGTTCCGCTTCGGCAGTCACGGTGAACAAGCGACTGGGAAAGAACTCCACCCGGCTGTCGACCGAAACGCCGCGGACCGTATCGTAGATATCGGCATCGAAATCCTTGATGCCGTAGCCGACACCTACGGATCCGCGCATCTTTCCCGAAATGTCGAAGTTCACCCCGCCGACGACGCGGATCGCCTTGGAGTCGATGTTCGGCAAGCCCGAGAACAAATCGTTGTCGTAGTTCGTGTCGGCTGCGCCGATCTGCGCGAAAAGGGCGAGGGCCGGCGAGCGGGCGTATTCGATTTGTCCGGTGATCCGCGCGATCGAGCGATCTCTATCGCTCTGGTCGATGACATTGCCGCTGGAGAGGGGAACGTCATCGAAGCTCAGGTCCGCATAGTCGCCCAGCACGAAAACGCGGACTCTGCTTTGCGTATAAGTCGCCTGCAGCGATCCGAAATTGCGACGATACCGGGACAAGGCAGCGACTTCATCGTTCACCTCGCCCGAGAACAGGCTTTCGACTTCCCGCGACGCCTGCAGGTTCGCTTCGATCTCGAAGCGTGAACCCAGTTCGACCAGACCTCGGGCACTCGCGTCCCAGGTACGTTCGTTGCGGCGGGACTCGCCCAAGTAATCGACGCGGTCGACGCTCCCCGTGAGGGTAAGCTGGTGCCGCTGCCAGCCGGAAGCCAGGCGGCCGTAAGCGCGGGCCGTGATGAACGGCGCGGCCTTCTCGTTCTCGCTGCTGAGGTAGGTGTTCGACGTAGCTCCCGCGCCCGCTTGGAGACGAGGGTAGAAGTAAAAGCTGCCCAGGCGAATCCCAAGCGGATTGTAATCGGGTAGCGGAGCCTGACGCACGCTTACGTTCCGGCCCCTATCATAGCCTTGTGGAATCTGCGTTTCGATGTCGAGCCGTTCGTCGACTTGCGCGATCGCGGGCGATGCCGAAGTCGCTGCAAGAATTACAACCAGCCAGACACGTGCGCTCAAAATCGCTCCGCCCCGTTCGACCGTCATCACGAACTCAAAAGAACCGCTCGCCAATCAGGATCGTGTCGCCTGGGTAGACGTGGAGATTGGGAGTCAGTGCGTAGTTGATTTCCTCGGTCGCCCCCTTGCGACGAATCCCGATCACGTCCTTGTTGGCCCGCGGTGTAAAGCCCTTCGCGAGCGCCACGGCATCATTGACTGTCAAACCGACGGAATATGGATAAGAGCCCGGCGTCGCCACTTCTCCGAGAATGAAGAAGGGGCGGAACTCGACGACTTCCGCCGCCACTTGCGGTGTGCGCAAGTATCCGTCCGCGAAGCGCGCTTCGGCGGCGCGTGCGACCGCGTCGATCGTCTGCCCGCGCGCGAGGATGTTTCCTATCAGCGGAAGGGAAACCATCCCATCCGGCTTGACGTTGAACTCTCCCGACAGAGCGGCTTCGTTGTAGACCGTGAGTCTGATCTTGTCGCCCGTATCCAGTTCGTAGTCCGAAACTTCGGCCGTGGTGGGCGCGTAGCGATCGCCGGTCGAGACGACAGTTCCCGTGCTCGCGCATGCTGAAACGAGGAGAAACAGCGCGGATAGTGCAATAGTTCGAAGTGACATTAGGCCCCGGAACATCCCCAAATCGGTAGCGTCGTGTCCCACAATCCGTCCGCCATTGCAATCAGGTATGGGTGTTTTACCGTAGTTGCCCGCAGGTGCGAAGGGCTGCCAGATCCAGGCCCCCGTATTTTCCAAACTATGCGCTCACTATTGCACTGTTCGGCGTTGCTGCAGCGCGACAGCCCGCGCAGATTCCCATATAGTAACACGTCCAGCGCCACTCAGTTGAGGTCTCGGTAGAACCGTGAGCCGATCTGCATCGATCGTCGTCTTCATCCGCTCGCTGCGCGAGGGCGGCGGGGGGGCGCAGCGAGCGATGGTCCGCTTCGCGACCGGGCTTGCCCGGCGCGGGTTTGCAGTAACCATCGCCACCTTGCACGAGGGTCGGGCTTACGATGACGAACTCGATCCGGCGGTGCGCCGGGTCGCCTTGAGTGGAGGCCGGCTCGGCGGTGCGATTCCGGCGCTTGCGGCATTCCTGCGACGCGAACGTCCGCAGACGATCTTCAGCACCGAGCCGGCCAGCAACGTGATCTGCGTGCTGGCCAAACTTGCCTCCCGCGTCTCGACCCGCGTCGTGATCCGCGAAGGGCTTTATCCCTCCGTCGCCCGGAAGGTCAGTCCCTACCGTGCGACGCGCCTCGCCTACGCGCTTTCGCCCCTGGTGTACCGCTTTGCCGACGACATCATCGCGATCGCTTCTGACATGACGGCGGATCTCGCCCGGACCGCGAGGATTCCGTCTGCGCGCATCACAACTATCGCGGTCAATCCCGTGGTCACGCCGGCCTTGCTCGAAGCAGCGCAACAGCCGCCGCCGCATCCCTGGCTTCATGACGGCGGGGCGCCCGTCATCCTCGGTGTCGGTCGGCTCACCAAGCAGAAGGATTTCGCCACACTGATTTCCGCTTTCGCGCTGGTGCGGGCGCGGCGAGCGTGCCGGTTGCTTATCATCGGAGAAGGCGATGAGCGGCCATCGCTGGAAGCCTTGGCCGCCGAGACGGGATACGCGCAGGACGTCGGGCTTTCGGGGCATGTGCGCGAACCGTTCGGCGCGATGCGGACTTGCGATGCCTTCGTTCTGTCATCGCGCTATGAGGGCCTGCCCAACGTCCTGATCGAAGCGCTCGCGTGTCGCGCGCCCGTGATCGCCACTGACTGCCCCAGCGGGCCTCGAGACATTCTCCAAGGCGGCGCGCTCGCACCGCTGGTTCCAGTGGGCGATGCTCCGGCAATGGCGTGTGCGATCGAACTCGTGCTCGACGAGCCCCCCGATCGCGACGCGCTCTTTGCGCGCGCGATGGATTTCACCGTGGATCGGAGCCTGGATTGCTACCTTCCAGTGCTGTTTCGCTGAAAGAGAGGCGCGGTGCACTGGCGCGGCGCGAGTTCATCGCCGCGATGAGCGGGCGCTCGATAACCAGGTGAGCTGAGATCCCTCCCATCACAGCGAAGGCTACGATCGGAAGGTACAGCAACTCAGCAGAGACGCTGTCGAGCACGTCGAATCGGATGATTACTGAGCCTGCCACCGCGATGGCGGCGGAATGCGCAAGATAGAGCGAATAGGACGCATCGCCCAGGAACATCAGGCCGCGTGGAAGGCAAAACGCGCGCTGGCGCTCCAGCAATGCGAGCCCCAGTATCAGGACCGCGAAGCCTGCCATCATCGCCAGCATGGGCAGGCTGCGCCCACCGTGGAAAGCCGGGATCGGAGTGGCGCAGACGACGGCCATGATAGCGACGCTTCCCAGCCAAACGTAGCCGGACCCGAACCCGGCCGCGCCGCTTCGAAAAAGCAGACAAGCCATGAGACCCAGGGGGAACGCGAGATTCCAGTAGGACAGCCATTCGGCGGAGAGATCGTTCCACGGCGAGAGCGTGGCTATCGCGAAACCCCAAACGCAAGCCAGAACCATCGCCGGGCGCGGATAGGCGATGGCCAGCGCGAACAACAGATAGAACCGTATTTCATAGAACAGCGTCCACGCCACTTTGAGAGGCGGCGGGCCGAAGTTCGGCGTGACGTGGATGAGCAGATGTGCCTGAACGAATTCGGCGGGGGCATAGGAAAAGTCGGGCTCGCCCATGCCGGAGATCGCCGCGCAGACGAAGAGCGCCGAAAGGACCCAGTAGACCGGGTAGACCCGCAAGAACCGTTTGCGCACGAATGGTGGCAAGCGATCCGGCCGGCCAAGGTCGGCGAAGTGCGCGTGGCCGATGATGAACCCGCTCAGCACGAAGAAGAACGGCACCCCCATGTAGCCGTATCCGCCGGCTCCGTCGAAGAGGATGAGATCGGCTCTCTGCTCGAACAGAAGCGAGGTATGGTAGAACACGATGGCGAGTGCGGCGAGGCCGCGCCCGACCTGGATGGTCTGCAGCTGTCGGCTCGCCTGGACCTCAGGCAACGCCAGCCTCCGGCTTCGGCGCGAACCGGCGCGCTGGCGAGAAGAAGCATGACATCGGGGTGCCGACACGACGGAGGCTTGCGGTCCGGGGCGCGCGCAAAGGCCCGAAGCGGTCGAACATCGGGATTGCAATCAGCATCCAGAATGCCTGGTTCACCGGCATGAAGATCGGCGCGACGACGCCGAGGACCAGCATCGCGACAAGCACGGCCAGCATCGTTCGCGCATAGAGGTCGCCGTGATTGGAACGCCGGAACAGCGACACGATCACGAGCACAAGCGCGCCGTAGAACAGCGCGCTGCCAATCAGTCCGAGATTGATCTGGTTCTCAACGTAGCCGCCCTGGGCGTTCCCCGCGAAGAATTCGTACTTGAAAAAATCCGCGCCGGTCGGTGTCTGCCAGAGCGCGCCGCCGAAGCCCCAACCCGTCGCCAGCCGCTCGGTCATGGCCGGTTCGAGCGCATGCCAGAGGCGCGTCCGGCCCGATAGGGTGGCCGTTTTGTCGAAGGCTTCAAGGACAAGGGGCAGGAGCAATCCGGACAGGCCAATCAGTCCGGCACAGACTATGATGGACAAGCCGGAAAACACCGGGCGCGCCCTCCCGGTGCTGCATAGGATCGCCATTGCCACCATGACGGACAAGCCGATGCCAAGCGCGCAGATGCTGCTCGCCGATCGCGACAGGCAAACGCCGGCAATGCCGGCCGTGAGAAACAGCGCAGCGCGCATCGTGCCGATCGACCGCGCGCGCCAGGCGCCGAAGATCACCAGCGTGAAGAGGCAGGCCGCCCAACCGTAGATGTTCTTGTGCACGTAGAGGCCGCGGGCAGTCGTTTCGCCGCGGTAGGTGGAAATCGCGAGATCGGGCGCGATTGCGGTAAGAAGCAGTGATGTCAGCAGCACGGCGCCGAAGGTGAGCGCCATGATGCGCAGTTGCGCAGCGCGCGGGAACGTGGCGATGAATGCCGCGGCGAGCGTCGTCCCGAGGAAGGCGAAGGCGCGCGACAGCGTGTAACTCGGCGCGATCGACCAGAGAACGCTGGCGAAGGCGTAAGCGACGATCAGCCACACCGGCACGGCCCGCAGCAACGGCATGAGATGGAACTTGAGGCGCAATCCGATCCCGAGCGCCGACAAGCTGAAGCAAGCGAGGGCAAGGATATAGAACATCGCGCTGGTTTGGCCGCGCTCGCCAAGGGTGAGGCCCGCGCTTGCACCTCGGCCGCCCATGAACAGGACACTGGGGTTCATCGCAAAGAAGAAGAGAACGACTTGAGCGATCGAGCGGAAGCGATTGTCGGTCCGCTCGGGAACCGACTGCACCGCTGCCGCATCCCGGTTCGTCAGCTTGTCGAAAAAGCGCTTGGTAACGAGATCATACATCCGCGCGAACCGCCTTGCCATGTCGTCCTGCTTGTTCAACCGACCCCGCGCCTCGTCATCCTAGTATGCGGCTTTGAGGTTGTGCCTGTCGTCCGATGCCGGAACGGGACGACTGACCCTTTCGGTTGTGGGGGCGGAGAAGATCATCGCGGCATAGCGATCCACCATGGGGGCGAGCGCAAAGCTGTTCGCATGGGTGACGAGCCGCTCGGTCTTCGCGGCATCGCATCCTTCTGCGATCCGGTTTCGGATGCATGCCGCCCAACGATCGGCATCGAGGGGAAGGAAGTCGCCATGGCGATCAAGCACCTCTCGCGTCACGGGGAGGTCGTGAGCGATGACAGGCACGCCCTGCGACATGGCTTCCAGCAGGGTTCTGCCGAACCCTTCGTAGCGGGACGGGAACAGGAACAGATCGAGCGATCGCAAGAGCCGCGTGACGTTCTGGCCTTCGAGACGGCCGGGCAGGATCAGGTTCAGTCCCCGTGCGCGGACTGCGTTTTCCATTTCCGCCGCCATGGGGCCTGCGCCTGCCAGGACGAACGTGACTTCGGGGATGCGGCTTGCCACTTCGAGCAAAAATTCGGGGGCCTTCTGCGGATGCAGTCGTCCGATGTTGCCGACCAGCGGCCCGTCCTGCGGAAGCCCCAGTGCCGCGCGCGCTTCGCGTTTGCCTTCCTCGAGTTTGGCCAGTGGCGGCAAGCCATTTGGAATGACCGTCAGCTTGTCGAGGTAGGCGGTGCTGTAGTGCGCGTAGGTCTGGCGAACGGCATGGCTGACGGCGATGTTGGCGTGATAGCGCGAGGTTGCCCCCAGCAGCGCTTCGATATGACGCAGGATCGTGCTTTGACTATGCGAGGTGTTGCGTTGCGTCGCGATGAAGCGGCGATGGGGCGTCGCTGCGAGCGCACCCATGACATTGGCGAGCGGGTGAAATCCGACGACTGCGACGGGATCTGCGCCTTGGACAGCCGCGTAGAAGCGCCGAACCATTCTCCCCAGAGCCAGGGGCGAGCGCGGAACGTGGTCCAGCATGACGCGCACGGGGACGTCTGTCGTCTCGAGGTCCGCGGACCGATAAAGGCACCATAGCTCTGCGGAAATGCCGCGTGCGACGAACTGCTCGGCCAGCATTCGCGCATTGAGCGTCGCTCCGCCCGTAGTGTAGCGGGATGCAAGGAAGATCACCGGACGATCCTTGCGGACCGGAATGACGGCGCTCATGATGTCATTTCGGTCTGGGCCCGGCTCTCGAGCAGCGGGTTCCGGGCGCGCCGGGGAAACTTCGCCAAGTATTCGCTCAAGGCCGCCTTGAGCTCTTCTCCCGAAGACGCGTTGCTGTGATGGGGAAGTCCGATTTTGTGAGGATCGAGCAGCAAGCTGCGCAGATCAGCGTCGTTCAGCGCTATTGCGATCCCCGGACGCCCCGCGAGCGTACGCGTGGTCGCGAGCTGGTGGTCGTTGCGATGTTCGCCCAGCATCGCGCGTCGGGGGAACAGAATCATCGGCTTGCGCAGCAGCCGCGCGTTGAGCACCGTCCCGATACCCGCGTGGCCCACCACGATCCTGGCCGATCGCATGATCCGCTTGAAGTCCTGCGGGCTCAGGGTGCTTCGCCAATCCATGTTCGCAGGCTGAAATTTACCGTTCCCAGTTTGCGCGAAAACCCTCCCAGGAAGATCGGGCGCTATCGCATCGACCAAGCGAATCAGCCGATCGAACGGCAGCTGCGTGCCGACGGTGACGAAGATCACAGGATCGACCCTACGTAGCTCGGCCCTTCCGGGCGAGCGAGATGTTCCCATTGGGTCAGCGTCACTGTCGCCACGCATGTTGCGACGCGTCCGCACATCGAAAGGCGCTCGGCATTGGCGACACTATCGACCCAGATCGTCTCGGCACCGAGCAGCCGTCCGAATAGAATGCAAAGCAGTCCGGGCAAGGCGCCAGTCGAAACGACATAATTGGGCCTGAACCGCCAGACAGTCCAAAAGCTGATCAGAAAACACTGAAGTAAAAGTAAGGGCGTATGGCGATTGCAGTCCGGCAAATCATAGGCTCGTTCGGTCCCGTTCGCGACGCTCAGATTACGGTCCGTGGTCGCGTAGGCCACGCTGTATGGGGCGAAAACGTCGCGCAGCATCATCACCTGGTCCCAATGACCACCCTTGGATGCGGCAACCAACAGCTTTGGGGTGCCGTCGGGATGGTGGAGTATACCTTTGCCCCGGTTCCTGTCGTTTACTCGCTTATCACGTCCGCATGACGAGACATGCGAATAAAGCTCGTATAAAACCGCATCTGATCGGAGCATAGGCCTACCCCTCCAATGAAAGGAGGCGATTCGCTCCTCCTGTCTATGGAATATTACTTACGCTCCCTAAGCCCATCAATAAGTATAAATACGGATATAAAGTGGCGGGGCGCGGCGATATTTATATGTAAAGTATGTAATTCGGGTTCGAATAGTGCCGGATTCGCAGAATTTTGGCTGTCATCCGTTTGTCGGCGCCGCTTCACGCTGCGCGCGGTCAGTGCGGTGAGCTGGGGCGGGGTCTGAAAGCGGTCGCTACCGGTATTCTTTGAACGAGCTTGTCGAAGATTGGCCGAATATCGGCGGGCAGGAAAAGCGACGTCCTGATCGCGATCGCGGCCGTCACCACGCAACCGGCCAGGAGGATGCTCCCGATCAGCACGACGAGCGGGCTGCCGGACCATGTGCGCAATTCGCCGGTTATCGTCCAAAGCGTCAGGCCGAAGACCAGCGTCAGCGGCAAGGGCAGGACGTGTGCTTTCACCAGCAACGCAAACGGGAGGCCGCTCAGCCGGCGTGCGAGTTCGAGTTGCACGACGGTTTGCACGAGGATCGCGGCCGTCACTCCCCAAACGACGCCGTCCAGACCATGGCGGCTGCCGAGATAGGCTCCTGACAGAACCGTGGCGAAATAGAGCGCCTCGCCGGAAGCGATTCTCCAGTTTGCGCCGGTCGATCGCGAGACCGTGGTCGCGAGGCGCTGAGACGAGCGGAATGGTAATGCCAGGGCGAACAGCGCCAGCAGCGGAGCGGCTGCACTCCACTGCGGACCAAGCGCAATCGCGATGATTTCGGGAGCAAGCACGGCGCAGGCAACTGCTGCCAGGAACAGAAGCGTATTCATCAGCAAGAGCGATCGGAATAGGCCACGCGCGAGGCGCGCGCGCTCGTTCTGCACTGCCGAGAAACCCGGAAACGCGGCGTCTTCGACGATGTTGCCGAGCAGCCGGGCAGGCAATCGCATGATCTGGTAGCTGCGGGAATAGAGGCCGAGTGACGCCGGTCCCAGTACGCGCGCGACGACAAAATAGTCGGCCTGGTTCGCCAGCGTGTTGGCGATCTGCGACACGGAGAAGCCGGTGCCGAAATGGAACAGCTGGCGCAGGCGCTCGCGCTCGAACAGCGGCCGGCGCGGGTGGCGACACCCGAAGGACAGCAGGATCGCCGCGACCGTGACTTCGCCGAGCTTGGCCCCGACGAGGGCCCAGGCGCCGAAGCCAAGCACGGCCAAGCCCACCCCGATCACGCCGTAGCCGACGAAATAGCTGAGGGTTCGGCGCAGCGCGAGAAGGCCGAACTGTTGCCGCCGGGCCGCGAGGCCTTCTGCGACTGCGCTCTGCGATTGGACGAGAAAGACGAGCGAAAGAACTTGCACCATCGGCGCGGCCGACGGGGTGTTGAGCAGTCTGGCGAAGGGGGCGGCCAAGGCGAAGACCAGGACCCCGAGCAAGGTGCTGAGACCGACCGCGATCGTATGCGCGGCGCGCAGATCCTGATGGCTCAGTTCGGCGCGCTGGACGATCGCGGGTTTCATGCCCAGCAAGGCAAATCCCTGCGATAGCTCGAGTACTACCATGGCGGCGGCCACGAGCCCGAATTCGCGCGGACTGAGCAATCGCGCAAGAATGCCGACCGTCAGCAGCTGCAACAGGACCTGAAGCACCGCCGCGAGCGAAAGCCAGGCTCCGCCTCTCAGCGTCGTCTGCGTGAGGTTGCGCGGCGTGTCAGCAGCCAAGGATCAGAGCCCGCTGGCCAAGGCGATCCCGAACGCGGCCGACAGCGGCGAAACGGAGTTGCGGCGCGATGGGCAATGGCAAGCGTGTCCCCCGGGGCCGCTTCGAAGCAGCGGCCCCTCTTCGGGTCGAAAGACTACTTACGGCGCGGGAATCTTGCAATTGATACTGTCGCAGCGTCAATAAAAGGCAAGGTCCGCCCGGCTATACTTTCCTCAGCGAAACGTTGTTGAAGGCAACTGCTCCCGTCAGGGCAGCGCCGCCATAGCCCGATAGATAGAGACCGATGCGAACTTCCTCGAGGATACCGGCGGGAACCGTCAATTGCGGCGTGCGGATGACGCCGCTCCAGGCCTCGGGGGGAAGATAATTGGTGCCGGTATCGCGCGTTCCCGCTTGCGCATAGTGATAGGTGCCGTCGACGCGCACGCGCAGCTGCGCCATGATGCCCTTGAGGTTGGCGCTGGCGCCGCAATCAACGCCGCAGAACAATTCCAGCACGTCGCCGCTGCTCACGCGCGAAAGCACCGTCGAGCCATATTGCTCGAGGATGACTTCGGGATTGGTCGAGGTGGGCGTGCCGCTCAGCGTGATGCGTTGGCTCGTGATCTGGCCGTTGGCGCTGGTGACCTTGCTGGCGACACCGGTCACCCCGCCCGCGGACGTGGTCTGCAGATAGTAATTGTCGGCGATGGAGCCTGACATGGCGCCTCCGCCATCGGCGACGATCGACCCGCCGGTGCCGATCATCGCCGGGTTCTCGTTGACGCAGCCAAAGGGGTTGTTGGCCGCATCCCATTGATCGGCGTTGGAATAAGCCAGGGGATCGCGCGGCGGATAGATCGTATCGATCGCGGCAGCCAGCGCCTGGCCCATGTAGTACGCGCCGCAAGGTCCGGGGTGCAGGTGATCGTTCGAGCGCATGACCAGAGGCGTTTGCCGGCTGCCGATGGTAGACACCGAAGGATCGGCCATGTCCGGCCACGCGTCGACGACGACCACATTGGGAAACTCGGTCGGCGCGGTGTACTTGAGATAGGAGCGGATCGCCATCAGGTGGCCGCGCTGGGCCATGCTCCGAACCGAGCCGGTCTGGGGCAGCTCCGCGAACAGGAAAACTAGTTTACCCGCACCCAGCAGCGCCGCTAAGATCGTGCGATAGGCGGTGAGGCTTTGCGCGATGGTGCGTCCGGCCGTGGTGATGTCGTTGGTGCCGGTCAGCATGAGGACGCCCGAGGCCGGGCAGGCCAAGACTTCGGCGAGCTGCTGATCGATGAGCTCCTGCGTGTTAGTGCCGGCGAGCGCGAAATCATATTCGAGCGGGAACCGCACGCGTGCACGGGAAAGCGTCGTCGCCCAGAATTGCGGCCCGCGTGCGGTATGGATGCGGCTGTTGGGAGTCGCGACATCCTTGCCGAAAGCCACGCGGCTGTCGCCGATGACGGCGAGCATGTTGTTTTCAGGGCGCGAGCGCGGGGCCATCCGGACCAGCTTGCTGCGCGCGATCAGATCGAAGTCCATCATGATCTCCTCAACGCTGGCCGGCGCGAACCGTGAGCGACGGCGTCGAGGCGGTCCCGGATCGCTCCAGCTTGAGCCAGCCACCGCCGGGAAGCAGATAGATGCCGTCGCTCGAGACCGAGGCAAAGGGACCGTTCCCGTTCATATCGTAGACGGACGTGACCGGTACGAAGCTCTCCTCGTCGAGCGAACGCAGGAATGCGAGCCTGTCGCCGCCGGAGAGGCCACTGACCTGAACTTCGGCAGAGGCGAAGCCGGTCAGATCCTGCACGGAGGACAGAGAGTTCCAGGCTGCAGGCGCGAGATCGGCCAGGGCAGCCCGCACCGGCAAGGGCGAACCGGGGCCGACGATCACGGTTTCGTCGTTGTCGCTGGGAAACGCGAGGCCCTGGATCGTCACGTAATGGGCCGGCGCAAGCATTTGGGGCAGGTCAGGCATGGGCATCTCCTTTACAGGGATTTGCCTCTTAATGAACCAGATAGGTTGTAGGAAAGGGAATAAGGAACCTTATGTGCCATTCGTAGCCTCGGTTGGCTCCCGCGACTTAACAGGCATGGAAGCCCGACAATGGGCGTGTTAAGGCTGTCGTCGCAGGCTGGGAGCGCGTGTGCGGACAAACTATTACGATGTGCTCGGTGTCTCGCCTGCCGCCACAGCGGCGGAGATCAAGGCGCGCTATCTCGCCCTGATGCGTCGCAACCATCCGGACGTGAACAGTTCCCCGATGGCCAACCGGCGCGCGGCCGAATTGAACGAAGCGTTCCGGTGCCTCACCGATCCCGAAATGCGCCGCCGGCATGACGAGCAGCTTGCCCGTCGTCGAGCAGAGGCGATCAGCGTCCGCTCGGTTGCACTCGGGCGGCAACGCCGGGGGACATCGCTCGCATTACGGCGCAAACGACCTTTCTATCGGCGTTACGAAACCCAGATCGCGGTGATCGCCTTGGTGGTCGCGACGTCTGCTGCTGCGTGGCGGATCGAGCAAGACTTGCTCGCGCAAAACCGCGGCAACCAGTTCGGCCAGGCTTCGCCGGAAGACGACGGTGAAGCCCGGCTGGCCGTGGCCGCGATCAGCGAGGCCAGCGCGCGCGAGACTCAGGCGATGCCCGTGGTCTCGCAGGATGCCGTCGCAAGCGGAGTGAATGCATTCAGGCGGATTTCCGCCGGCAACGATCCTGCCGCAGTACGCGCTGCCAGCGTGGAGTGTCACGACCAGGTCGGCGGTGAGTTCGCCTCGTGGGAAAACCTGGATTTCTGCGTGGCTTTCGATCTGGCGGCGTTCCTCGCCTACGCGCGCGATGGAACGACCTCGGTCAACACGGCCTACTTCGTCGATCGTCACGATCGCGCGGCGCACCTTTACGTGTCCCGGGTCGTGAGTCTCGAGGCCATAGACCGGCGTCTGGCGTTCATTCGGGGCTTGGTGGAGCCGAAGCCTGCGAAAGTGCAGCGCACTCCCACACAGCGGGTGCTTCACGGCATCGCGAAGCGGGGCCGGAACTTGCTCGAACTCGTCTTCGACGGCGATCCGGAATCGAATGATTCTCAATCCGCAGACCGAGATTTCTGACCGCCTGACAATGCCGACGGATTTCGAACAAACGATCGCACTGTGGGGCGACTTCAAGATTTGGCTGGAGCACAGCTCGCACGTCCCGCAAGCGGCGATGCACGTGATCGTGGGAATCGCGCTCTATCCGATCTTCGCCAAGTTGCTGAAGGTCCGCTGGGGCTCGCCCCTGCCACTGCTGCCGATTCTGGGGATGGAGCTGATCAACGAAGCGATCGACTTCACGCGCTATTACCTTGCAGGCTGGCCCTATTCGCCGACGCGTTCACTTGGCGATGTCGTGCTGACGATGGCGCCGATTGGCGTGCTGGTCGTCATTTTCCGGCTGTGGGGGTGGCACGAGAAGCCGGGCACCGCGAAGCGCGGGAACTGACGGCAAAACCCAACGTCGCGAGCCTCACAGGCCCCAGTACGTGATTCCGTTCGGCAGCGATTGGCCGGCGAAAACTCCCTTGAGATCGGCAAAAACCCCGCCTTCGCGCAAGGGCGCGATCACGCCCTGCAGACCGGCATCGCGGTAATGCGCATGGGCGACGGCCAGCAGGACCGCGTCGTAGTCGCTCCGTTCGTCGGCGCTGTTCAGTTCGAGCCCGTATTCCCGCTTCGCTTCGGCAGGATCGGCCAGGGGATCGGTAACGTCGACGGTATGGCCAAGCGCCTGCAGCCGCATCACGAGATGCGCGACCCGGCTGTTGCGCAAGTCGGGGACGTCTTCCTTGAACGTCAGGCCCTTGACCAGAATGCGCGAGCTGGTGCCGAGGCGGGCGGAAAGCTGATCGGCGACCCATTCGCTCATGCCGTCGTTGATCGCCCGGCCCGAGAGGATCACCGCCGGCTGGTATCCTCGATCGACCGCGCTTTGCGCCAGGTAATAGGGATCGACACCGATGCAGTGGCCACCGACGAGGCCCGGCTGAAACGGCAGGAAGTTCCACTTGGTGCGCGCGGCCTCAAGCACGTCCCAGACCGAGATATCCATCAGCGCGAAGATGCGCGCGATCTCGTTCATGAAGGCGATGTTGATGTCGCGCTGCGCGTTCTCGATCACCTTCGCGGCTTCGGCGACTTTGATCGAAGCGGCGCGATGGACGCCGCCCGCCGTGATCGCGCCGTAGATCGAGGCGAGAAAATCGGTGATCTCGGCGTTTTCGCCCGCAACCACTTTGGTGATCCGGTCAATCGTGTGCTCGCGGTCGCCCGGATTGATCCGTTCGGGGCTGTAGCCGAGGAAGAAGTCGCGGCCGCGGGCGAGGCCGGAGACCTCTGCGAGGATGGGGCCGCACACGTCTTCGGTCACGCCGGGATAGACGGTGCTTTCGAAGCACACGACCGGACGCCGCGCCGCATCGAGCATGCCGCCCACGGTTCGCGTCGCGCTTTCCACGATCGCAAGGTCGGGGCGGTTCTGTGCATCGACCGGAGTCGGGACCGTGACGATGTAGAGATCTGCCGGTTCGATCTCTTCGGGCGACGCGGCCAGGCGCAGGGGCGATTGCTCGAGCTTTTCCGGTGAGATCTCGTTGGTGTGATCGTGGTTCCGGCGCAGTTCCGCGATGCGGGGCTGGTTGATGTCGAAGCCCACGGTCTCGAACCGCGACGCGAGCGCGACCGCCAGTGGCAGGCCGACGTACCCTAATCCGACGACCACGATCCGCGGCGATGTTCGGGCGTCGGTCAAGGCACACTCACACGAAGCAAAAGAAAAAATTGGTCGCGTTTCCCGGCGTTTGGCATCAACATCTGGGCGTCCCGGTTTGTGCGACCTCGTCAGGCTGCCTTAAGGAAAACAACCTAGAACGGCTGCTAGCGGCAGTCGCACGCGAAGGGAAGGGACAACCGCGCAGGCGCGAGGCGAAGCCTTCCGCGCTCATGCGGGCCTTGCTCATCCGGGCATGTCGACAAGAGTTTTCCCGAAAATTAGAATTGGAAAATATGACAGCCACCTCTGCAAGTACCCGGCGACAGTTGCTCCGGGCCGCTGCGTCGCTTGCCCTGGCTGCCATGCTGGCGCGTCCGACTTATGCCGCCGAGCTCGCGTTCACGCCCGAGCGCTACGGAGCGCGCGGCGATGGCCGCACCGACGACAGCGATGCCTTCGCGCGGTTATCGGACGCGGTTAACGCGGCGGGTGGCGGCGTCGTCCAGCTGCGCAAGACGACGTATCTTGTCGGCACGCAAAAGCCTGGACCCGATGGTGCGCCAAGCGAAGTGCGGCTGATGACTTTTGCGAATTGCCGCCGAATGGTGACGATCCGGGGCAATGGCGCGCGACTCTTGTGCGCGCCTGGCCAGCGATACGGGATGTTCCAGCCCGACGGTACGCCGGTGGCCAAGATCGTGCCCAAGGGAATCGTCGGTCGGGCGAGGCCCTATGCGGCAATGATCGATGCGCGGTTCTGCGCGGGCGGCGTCCATATCGAGAATCTCGAGCTCGACGGCAATTCGGGCAAGCACATCATCGGCGGCAAGCGGGGCGACAAGGGCTGGCAAATCGGCTGCGTCGGCATTGCCCTGCGCAACAATTCCGGACCAGAACGATTAATCAACGTCAATGCGCACCATCAACCGCACGACGGCTTCTACATCGACGGCCCCCGCGAGCCGACGCCGGGCGTCGAGCGGCGATTTACCGGCATTGTCGCCGACATGAACGGCCGGCAGGGCATGAGCCTCGTCGGCGGGCACGGCTATCGCATCGAGCGCTCGCGCTTTTCGCGCACGGGTCGCGGCGCCGTGGCCAGCGCGCCGGGCGCCGGGGTCGACATTGAGGCGCAGCGCAAGAAACCGATTCGCGACATCGCCTTTTCCGACTGCCGCTTCGAGGACAATCGCGGCTGCGCGGTCGTCGCCGATTCGGGCAACACCGCCGACGTGCGCTTTGCCGATTGCAGGTTCGTGGGAACCGACAACTGGGCGGTCTGGCCGGACAAGCCGGGCTTCGCTTTCGATCGCTGCCTGTTTTTGGGCAATCTCGTCCACGTCTACGGCGATGCCGATCCCCGGCGAGCGACGCGCTTCACCGGCTGCAGGTTCACCGACGATCCCACGCTCTCACCCACCGGAAAGCTGGCGCTGCGCAAGAGCAAGGCCTCGCTGATCAAGGGCGAGAACGTGCTGTTCGATGGCTGCGCCTTCACCATGATCGGCGAGGGAGTGCTGCCCAGAAGCGATGCGGCCATCTATCGCAATTGCCGGATGACGCAGGCTTCGCCCAAGATCGCGACCCCACGCGGCACCTTCGAGGGTCGTAACATCATCGAAGCCAAAGCGGACCTCGGCTTTTCGGTCATCGCCGGGCCGACGATCGTCAACGGGAAGGAATTGCCGTTACGCTCGCGTGAGGAGGCGCAGAAGCTCAAGGACGCGCGCGAGAAATCAACAAGCAATAAGTCGGCAGCAATCGAGGGAGCACTTCGCTCCAGCGTGGAAATCCAAGTATGAACATCTTTGTCCTTTGCACGGGACGATGCGGGTCCAAGACCTTCATCCATGCCTGCTCTCACATCACGAACTACAGCGCCGGCCACGAATCGCGCGTTCGGCTCGTCGGGCGTGAGAAGTTCGCATACCCGGCCCGCCACATCGAAGCGGACAATCGCCTGTCCTGGCACCTTGGTCGGCTGGACGCGGCCTATGGGGACGATGCGTTCTATGTGCATCTGAAGCGCGACTCCGACCGTGTGATCGAAAGTTATGCGCAGCGCTGGGCGCCAGTCGGGGGCATGATGCCGGCGTACCGCAACGGCATCCTGCGCGCGGGCAATCACAGCAAGAGCGCGATCGCCGCCGACGCCTATGAAACGATGGAAGCGAACATCGTCAGCTTCCTGCGCGACAAGTCGATGACGATGTCCGTCTCCCTGGAAGACGCGCCGCAGTGGTTTCCCGAGTTCTGGGAGCGCATCGGCGCGCAAGGCGACTTCGAGAGCGCGCAGGCCGAATGGAGCGTCTCCCACAACCGCAGGCGTCAGCGGACGTTCGTGCGCCGCCTCAAGCAGAAGATCAAAGGAATCGAGCAGGTCCTGTTCGAACCGCCGCTCAGTTGATTTTCAGCGCCGGGTGAAGCCCGGGGCCCTTTCTCAGGTGTCGCCAGCCTTAGGCTTTGCATCCTTATCTCTCGCCACCGTCTGCATCAGCGGGGCATAAAGCTGTGCCAGCAAACGGGCTCCGACTTTCGTCAAGTGATGCGTATCCGAATACAGCGGTTCGCTCGCCTTCGCGTAAAGGCACGCATCGCCGGGGCACAGGATCGGCGTGGGATCGAGCACGATCGCATCCTCGTGGCGCGCGGCCCAAGCCGACATCGCGGTCGCAACGCTACGCGCCTGCTCGGCATGCGCAGCGCGGGAATATTCGCTCCGGTCGCTCCAGGCATCGGGCCGCGTCATGTAGTATTCGGGCGAGAGACTTTCACTGACCGGGGTCGGCCGTTCTAGGACCACGCGCACACCGGTTTTTGCCAGTCGATCGAGCGCGGCAGTGAGCGGAGCGGCGTCGAACGGTTCGGGCCATAGCGCGACGATCACGACGGTGCCGATTTTCTCGCGCGCGATGTCGCGCTCGATCTGACGCCAGACCGGCAGGCGGCAATTGCGATCGACACCGAAGTCGATAATCCGGCAGTTCTGCTTGGTGATGTAGATCGGCACGCCATATCGACTGCCGAGCTCCGCCAGTGCCGTCTTCTGCATTTCGACATGCGAATCGCCGAGGAAGAGAATGCCGTTCGCGCCATCGACATCGTTGACCGGGCAGATTTGCCCGCGCCAGTTGCGAAGGCGAGTGACGAAGTCGCAGCGGCCGTCGGGCCGATCCATTTGCGCGGTCAGCAAGGGGCGCTCGCGCAAGGGGTAGCGTTGCAGGAAGCCGTTGCTGGCGATCAGCGCCGTGCCGGCTGCCGCCGCGAAGGCGAGAAAGGCCAGCAAAAGCCCGATGGTCCGCGCCGGTTTCGCCAGCGCGGAACTGCGCGAGGCGCGCCGCTCCAGCAAGTGCCAGGAGACGAGGCCAAGTCCGTAGCCGAGCAGCGTCAGCGCGATCGCCGCGAAGCCTTGCGCCGGCTGTCCTTGCAGCAGGAAAACAAACGACAGCGGCGGCCAGTGCCACAAATACCAGCTGTACGAAATCCGGCCGAAGTGCTGCGACACGCCATTGGTGAAGAGGGCGGCAAGGCTTGCCGACAAGCGGGATTGCACGAGGCAGATCGCCCCTGTCGCGGTGATCGCGAGCAGGCCTTGCGTGAGGATGCTGGCGCTCTCTTCGTCGAACAGCAGTGCCGAGGCCAGCAATCCCAGGATCGCAGCGATGCCGATCGCATTCGCGACCGCCGGCGGTAGATTGCGCGCGAAACCGCGCATGTAGAGAATGGCGGCGCCGATCCCGGCGAGGAATTCCCAGGCGCGGAAGGGCAGCCAGTAGAAGCTGGTCTTGGGGCTGATCGGCTCGACGATGGTGGCCGCGGCGATCATCGCGACGGCGAGGAGGAGGCCAGCGTAAAACGTCAGCTGCGGCCGCCAGCGCGCCGCGAGGATCAGCAGCGGGAAGCACAAGTAGAACTGCTCCTCGATTGCCAGCGACCAGGTGTGAAGCAGGGGCTTGCGCAAGGCGGCATCGAAGTATTCGCCCTGAAACCAGAACACCGCGTTTTGCGCGTAGAACGACTGGCCGAGCAGGCTCCAGGCGAAGCGCAGCAAGTCCTTGGGCGCCATGATGAAGGCCGCCGCGACGGTTGTCGCGACAAGCACGGCGAAATAGGCCGGGACGAGGCGGCGCACGCGGCGCAGGAAGAACGTGCCGATGGAGATCTCACGCGCGATCAGCGGTTCGAGATAGCGCAGCGCGATCACGAAGCCGGAGATGGCGAAAAAGACGTCGACGCCGATGTAGCCGCCGGGCACCAGTCCCGGAAAACCGTGGAACAGCACGACGGCGACGACCGCAAACGCGCGCAGGCCATCGACGACGGGAAGGCGGGTGTCGCTAGGCGCGCGCGTCGCGATCATTGCGGGGTCTGCCTCTGCTGCCACGCCTTGCCATGGGCCCCGAAGGCATCGGCGCAACGATCCAGTTCCGGCGCGAACCATTCCCGCACCGCCTTCGCGGCGGCCTCCTGAGGCACGAAGCGAGCGGCGCGCTGCTTGCGATTGAGGGTGGGCGCAATGCCGGGGAGCCGCTTGCGCCAGTCGGCGCCGATCAGTTCGACGATGCGGCGCAAGGTGGCGGGCGCATCGGCGACGATATCGTCGAAGTAGATGATCTCGAGACGATCGCGCCCAAATCCCTCATGCCAGCGCGCGGCGATATCGCTGAGCAAGTGCTGCCGCTGCCGTACCGGATCGGCGAAGAAGGCGCGGGCGAAGTCCACGGACGTGTAATCGACATCGCCGAACGAGCGCTTGCGTGCGTGCATCGCCAGTTCGGACCAGAACCGCTGCACCGGATCGCGGGCCAGCAGGATGATCCTGGCCGCGCCGATGGCGGGCAAGGCATCGCGGATCTCGGCCACGCCCATCGAGGCATACATCGGCGAAATGTCGCCCGAAACGCGCGATCCGGCAGGCGCGAAAAGCTGGCGATAGCCTTCCAGATCGCGTTCGGGCTCTGCCGCCAGCCGGCGCGCGGTGCGCAGAAAGGCCGCGTCCGCCGAAACGCCGGGGCCCTTGTTGCGCACGACGCGTTTCGCGACTTCCCAGCCGCTCCAGCGCAAATGCATGTAGGGCTTGGCCGCATGATCGGCGAAGCCGCCGCTCAGGTAGTTCAGCTCCTGAATGGGAGTGAGCCAGATGTCGCGGTGGAATTTGAGTTGATCCGCCAGCCAGGTCGTGGCGGACCGCTTCGGGCCGATGCACACGAAGGATGGCCGGGGCGGGCTCACTGCGCGGCGATTTCTCGTGCGACCGTATCGCGTTCGGCGATCTCACGTCCGGCGCACTCGCGTCCGCTGAGCCCCAGCACTTCGAAATGCCGGGCGATCACCGCGTCCTCGCCGAAGCGGCGCACGCCCTCTGCCACCACCTCGGGGGCGATGGGATCGTCGAGCTGTTCGCCGATTGCGCGGGCGATCGCGTCCACGTCGCCCACCGGCACGATCTTGCCATAGCGGCCCTTGGCGAGGATTTCGTCGGGCCCGCTCGGGCAATCGGTCGAAACGAGCGGGCAGCCGCAAATCATCGCCTCGATCAGCGCATTGGGCAGGCCCTCGAACGAGGAAGTCAGCGCGAACACGTCGGCGCGCGCGAGATAGCGCAGCGGATTGGCGATCTTGCCCGGCAGCGAGACACGATCCTCGAGCCCCGCGTCGCGCACTTGCTGTTCGAGCTCTGCACGCTGGCGGCCCTCGCCGAAGATCACCAGGCGAATGTCGCGCCCGTCCGTCACCAGCCTGTCGAATGCGGCGATGAGGTCGGTGAAGCCCTTGCGCGGCGACAAGGTCCCGGCCGAAATCACGATCGGCTTGCTCTTGTCGACGAACCAGGGATGCTCGACCGGTTCCTCCATGCGGCGCCGCGAGGGGCCATCGTCGACGAGGTTGTGGACGGTGAGATGCGGTCCGTTGGGAAAGAAGGCCCGGTATTCCTCGACCATGCCTTGCGACACGCACGTCAGCGCCGTTGCCCGCCATTTCACCGCGCGCATCGCCTGCTTGAACAGCCACTTCCGGGTCAGCGGGCGGTTGGAATAGGTGTAGAACGGATTGACGCGCGAGGAGCCGCTGATCTTCGCTTTCGAGCCCGTCAGGATCGCCGCGAGCAGAACTATGCCGTTCAAGTGATCCTGCGAAGTGAACACGATATCGGGCTGTTCCTGGCGCAGATAGCGCGCGAAGGGCAGCAACATCTTGCGCGCGCTCGGCCGATCGAGCACGCGCAGCCGCGCCTGCCCTCGATCCGGCAGCGTGTCGCCTGGATCGACATGTCCCAGCACGATCTCGACATCGTGGCCGCGCTTCGCGAGTGCGCGGGCAAAGCGGAACTGTGCGAGGGGAACGCCGGTGAACGAGAACCGGGCGACCACCACGCAGATCTTCAAGGGGGCTTCGATGGTCTCGGGCACATGAATCATTACGCAGTTCCCGTTAGGGGAGGTGCCGTAGCTGTCAAGCGAGCCCGCGCTTGGCGACGGCGGCAGCAACACGCTGACAATAAATGTCTATCACGCGTTGCTCGGCATAGTCGCGTTCCACCCGCGCGCGCGCCGCGTCCCCCATCGCGTTCCGCTCCGCCGGTGACATGGCGATCATCCGGCGGATCGCGGCCGCCAGCGAGCCGGAGTCCTTGGCGTCGCACAGCAGCCCAGCGACTCCGTCCTCGACGACATCGCGGCACCCCGGAACGTCGGTCGTTATCATCGGCCGGCCGAGTGCCGACGCTTCGAGCAAGACCCGCGAGGTGCCCTCTCGGTAGGAGGGCAGCACCACGACATCGCTATCGGCGATCATGCCGCGCACATCGTCGACGGGCGGGCAGTATTCGACGATCCCTTCGCGCACCCAGCCTTCCACCGTGTCGGCGGGAATGGCCGTGCGATTGGCGACGCCCAAGCCGCCGAGCAGGCTGAAGCGCACCTCGGGATGGTCGCGCCGAACGTCGCGCGCCGCCTCGACGAATTCGCCGACGCCCTTGTCCCACAGCATCCGCGCGATCAGGAGGAAACGCAGCGGCGCGTCGCCTGAGCGATGCGGCGCCTTGGCGAAACGGTCGAGGTCGATGCCGGAACCGGGCAGCAGCATCGTTTGCGATTTGCGGACGAGGCCGAGCGCCTCGAACTGGGCGAGGTCCTCGGGGTTCTGGAAAAACACCGTATGCGCCCGTGCCAGGCCGACGTGGTACAGGCCCCTGACCACGCGGTTCAGCATGCCCTTGCGCATGAAGCCGGTGCCGAGGCCGGAGATGTTGTTGAGCGTGGGTACGCCCAGGCTGCGCGCGGCCAGCGAACCGTAGACGTTCGGCTTGATCGTATAGCCCAGCATGGCATCCGGGCGCTCGCGCGCGAACACCGCGCGCAGCCGGGCGAGCAAGGCAAGGTCGCGCAGGGGGGAAAGACCGGCGCTGTCCATCGGCACCGCTTCCAGGCGAATGCCGGCATCGGCGAGAGCCTGCCGCATGGCCGCATCCTCCGGCGCGACCGCGACCACTTCATAGCCTTGCGCCATCAGCGCGTTGAGCACGCCCATGCGGAAGTTCACGAGGTTCCAGGCGGCATTGACGACCGCGACGATCTTCATCGCTGATCGTCCTCGCTTGCGAGCATGGCGCAAGCTTCGAGGAAATCTTCGCGATGCAGCGGATGATCGTTCCAGGTTCGGGTCGCGGCCTGACGCATGGCCAGGAATTCGTCCGGAGCGCCCAGCAATTCCTCGACTCTTTCGGCGGCTTTGTGCGGCGTTTCGAACCACACGCCGTTGCGCCCATCCTCCACGTAGCTGCCGATCTCGCCGACCGGCGTCACCACCGGCACGAGACCCAGTTGCATGGCCTCGACGGCCGCCATCCCCATCCCCTCGAACGAGCTGGTCTGGACGAAAAAGCTCGCCTGTTCGGCAGCCAGGGCGATCTCCTCGATGGATTTGGGGCCGGCGAACTCGACGGCCTCCTCGACGCCCAAATCGGCCGCCTTGGCTTCGAGCATGGCCCGTTCGCCGCGATCGGGGCCGATGATCGTGAACCGCGCGTCGCGTCGCTTGGCATGAACCAGCGCGAACATGTCCAGCGCCAGATGGATGCGCTTGCGCGGATGCAGTCGCCCCCAGGTGATGAAGCGGGGGCTGGGCCCGAGCGGCGTGACTTGCGAGAGCCGGGAGGTGAGAAACGAAACGGGGCGGACATGCGGGGCCCAGTCCCTGCCGAGGCGCTGCTCGGCGGTGCAAGTCGAATCGGCGAGGATCGCGTCCGACGCGCGCGCCGCGAGCCGTGTCAGCACGCTATCCACCCAGTTGGAATGCTTCACGTTGTGCAGGAAAACGACCAGCCGCGTGCGCGGGCGCAGCGCCTTCAGAGCGAGGCCGACGATGCAGGATCGCCAAAGCGAGACGATCACGACCTTCGGGCGCAAGTCCAGCAAATGGCGCAGAGTCCGGGCGAAAGCACGGGGGCTGTTTTCGGACCCGACGCCGGATTCGTAGACATAGGGTCGCGGCCGGGGCTCGCGCACGCTGGCGACATAGATCCGGCGCAGCTCGAACGCGGGATAGGGTCCGGGCGGAACGCTGTCCGCCGCCGTCTCGACGCCGCCGATGTCATCGTAGGGAATGACATGGACGATCAAGGGGTGCGACGTCCGCGTTGTGACGTCTCCATTATCCAGGGATGCATGTGCGCTCACCGGTGCGCCGCCATGAGCCGATGCAGCGGAGCGGCGATGCCGACCTGCGCCGCCACCATCATCGCGGCGCTGCCCCAGCGTTCGGACGGCCGCGGCGCCAGCGCCAGCAGCGCGCGGCGGAATTCCCGTGCCGCATGCCGGTCCCCATGGCGCAGGCTCGTACGCAGGCGCGCCATCAGGAAGCGCCGCCGGTTCGCGACGTCGCCGATATGATCGCGCGCGAACGCAAGGCTGGCTTCGACTTGCGCCGAGGCGCTCATGCGCGTGGCGGCCCCGATGTGGATCACGACGCCGTATTCGGGATCGAACATCACCCCGCGGCCCTCTCGCCACGCGGCGAGGGCAAAGCCCCAGTCCTGATGCTTGCGCAGCGCCGGATCGAACGTCGTGCCGCCCAGCGCCCGCCGCGACACCGACAGCGTCGAAGAGCGCGCATCGCCGCCGCCGGCAAAAATGTAGGTTTCGAGACTGCCGCCCGAATAGGCGGAAAGCGGCATGTCCCATTCGCGCTGGCCATCGTTCAGACGAAAGCGGCCGATCGCGACGCCCGCCGGATTGCCGCGATGCATGGCGCAACGCCGCGCGACGTGTCCGGGGCGGTAGGCATCGTCGGCATCGAGAAACAGGATCGTGTCGCAGGACGCCTGCTGGATTCCGAGCGCGCGCGAATGGGCCGCGTTGACTCGCCTATCCTTCGCGATCAGGCGCGCGCGCGGATCCTTGGCGACCAGATCGGCGATCGCTTTCCCATCCTGCGAGGCATCGTCGATCACGAGGATCTCGACCTCGGGTTCGTCGATCGAGGCCAGCGCGCGCGGCAGGGTAGCGGACGCATTGAAGCACGGAATCACGATCGTCGCGCGGTCGGCGCGCTGGCCCGCTGGGCTCCGAGAAGTGCTTGAAACGCCGCTCATTCCTGCAGCGCCCGCATTGCCGGATCTTCGCTCGCACTGCCGATGATCTCTTCGAAAGATCCCTCGGCCACCACGCGACCCGCATCCAGCCGGATGATCTTCGAGCAATGGCGCAAGGTGCTGAGGCGGTGCGCGACGATGATGATGGTGAGGTCGGCGTCGAGCCGGCGGATCGCCTCCATCACTTGATCTTCGGTCGCGCTGTCGAGCGCGCTCGTCGCTTCGTCGAGCACCAGCAGCGGGCGGCGGGCATAGAGCGCACGGGCCAGGCCGATGCGCTGCCGTTGGCCGCCCGACAAGCGCGTGCCTCGCTCGCCGACGGTGCTGGCATAGCCATCGGGTAGCGCTTCGATGAATTCGGCCGCCTGCGCGGACTTTGCCGCGGCGCGAACGCGGTCCATGTCGATCTCGTCGGCTTCCTGGCCGAAAGCGATGTTCGCCGCCAGCGTATCGTCGGACAGGAAGATCGCTTGCGGCACGTGATTGATGTTCGCTTGCCAGCGAAACCGGTCCTGCGCCCCTTCCAGCTCCATGCCGTCGATCGCGATCGCGCCTTGCTGCGGCTGGAGCAGGCCCATGAGAGTGTCGAGGATCGTGCTCTTGCCGCTGCCGGTGCGACCGACGAGGCCGATCCGCGCGCCTTTGGGGATCGTCAGCGAGACGTCGCTCAGCACGCGGCCGGCGCTGCCATAGGCGAACGAGACCTCGCGCAAGGCGATCTCGCGCTCGAACGGCAGCGGCGCGGCAGTGCGGTCTGGCCGTTCGACCGGCTGGTCGAGCACGTCGAGGATATTGGTGAGGTTGTGGTAATTGGTCATCATCTGCGACCAGCCGAAATAGACTTGCTGGAGCAGCGGCATGATCCGCTGGGCGCCGATCGCGAGCGCGCCCAGCGCAGGAAGGGCGGCGGCCAACCCGCCCGGCTGGTTCGCGGCGAAGATCGTGAGGATCGCGATGAGCACCATCCCGATCCCCTCGACCAGGTAGCGCGGCGCATTGGCGAGGAACGTCGTCAGCGACTGGGAATCGCGGAACGACTGGTCGAGCCGCGCGAACTTGCGCAGATAAAGGGGCTGCGCGCGCTCGATCAGCACGTCGCGCACCGATCCCATGCCTTCCTGGATCGCCTGGATGCGCTGCCCCGAAAGCTTCGAGAGCTTGACGCTGTTGCGACCCAGCACGCGGCGAACCGTAAACGAGATCCCGACGTAGATCCCGCCGAAGCTCACGATGGCGATTCCGGCAAGCAGCGGATCGACTATCGCGAGAGTGACGATGATGAACACCATCACCGTCAGCGAGATAATCCCCTGCATCAACGGTTGCAGGAACAGATTGGTGACGTTGTTCACCTTCTGGATGCCGTCCTGCACTTCGGCGCTGTTGTGCAGCGTATGGTATAGGTAGCTCTGGTGAAGCAGGTGATCGTACAGGTTGGTGCCGAGATCGTGGCCCACCCCGTAGACGAAGCGCTGCGCGACGCGCAGCAGCAGCAAGCGGATGCCCATCGCCGCGAGGGCGGTGAAGATGAAGACGGCGGTTGCGGCTGGCAGCAACTGTTCCGTCGTCAGGCCGATCCGCGCGATCAGGGGCCCCAGCACGGCGTTCTGCGTTACCGTCTCGGGCGCAGCGAGGAGCGCCAGGAACGGGAACAATGCGCCGATGCTCGCCATCTCGGCGAAGGCGCCCACGACCATGAACAGGCAGACGCGCGTGAACTGGCGGCGCCGGCTCGCGGACAAGTGCGCGAACAGGCGGCGTGCGGCACTTGTCAGATCTTGCGTCTTGGCGTCCTGGGGGCGCGTCTTGGAAGTCGGCGTCAGCGGGACGAACTTATGTTTTGGGTCGATCGCGGACACGGCTAGCGGCGCTCCCATCCCAGGTGGCCCGAGCGCTGAGCGATCAAGAGGCAAACCCTAGAAGTCACGTGGCGACCCGCATTCCAGACAAAGGCCGTCCTCGAACAGCCAGAAGCGGTAGGGAAACCAGGCATCGGCGTGATCCGCGTAATTCACGAAGGTAAAGAAGATAACGATGTAAAGCAGGACGATCAGCAGCCCGAACACTTGTCGCTGCTGCACCGATGTCGCCAGCGCATCCGGCACGCGCGACCAGACGAAGAACTGGAGGGGCAGGAGATAGAGGCCAAGGCGATCGATCACGGTGGAAGACGGAAAGAATTCGACGGCAGGCACTGCGGCGACCGCCGCGATCGCCAGCGCCGTCCAGGCAAGCTGTGGACTTCTCGCAAGCGCGAAGTGGCGCCGAAACAGCAGGAAGATCGCGCCCGGCACCGCGCTCATCATGGCACGCACGAGCGCACCGGCGGATTCGGCGTCGGCTTCGACATAATTGTTGACCAGCGAATCGGCACGCGAAGCCAGCAGCGTGCGGAACGCCAGGATCGTCATCACGATGACGAAGGCGATCACGATCAGCCGATTGCGCCGGCTGACGATGGCACCGAGCGGGATCATCACCAACGCAGTCGCGTGAAACAGCGCTCCTGTCGCGACCCAGGCCGTGTAGCGACCCACCCGCTCGCGCTCGAGCGCCAGAAGTCCCATCAAAATGAACGAGATCGCGATGCCCTGGCGCATGTAGCCCATGCCGCAGACGACGACGAAGTAGGGAAACGCCACCATCATGCACAGCCAGGGACGAGGCTGGGCCAGGCTGAAAATCGTCAGCGCAATGCCGAGGACGATCCCGGTGAACATGGTGATGACGACAATCCCGGTCGGGAACCAGGAAGCGAAGATCGAGAGTACGGTGAAACCGACGTCCTTGCTCGACGCGGCGGCATCGTCGACCATCAGCCAATAGAACGGTTCGAGGCCGAGGTAGTAGTTGCCCCAGTCGCCGCCGGTACGCCAGCGCCCGCCCATGAAGAGGATCAGGGCGATGGCAAAGACCACCCACACGAAGTTGGCGCGGTGGCTGACTTCGCGGTCGCCTTGTTCGACCAGCGCCATGAGTGCGATGAAGCCGAGAAAGAGCCAATAGATCAGCATTGCGCATGCCACCTTGTCAGCATCAGGACCGACCAGAGCGCGACCGTCCAATCATGCGAGCCGCGCAAGTGCTGCTGCCAGCGCTGGCGTATCGCCGCATGGTCGAGGCCTTCGAACGCGTCGAGGGACGCGTCCGACAGTCCTTCCTCGGCCCATTCGCGCAATGGCCCGCGCAGCCAACGGCCGAGCGGCACGCCGAAACCCGATTTCGGACGCTCGATCAGAGCGGGCGGGACATGGCGGTATAGCACGTCGCGCAGGATGCACTTGCCTTGTCCGTTGCGAATCTTGAACGCCAGCGGCGTCCGCCAGGCGCACGCGATGACTTCGGGATCGAGCATCGGCGCGCGCACTTCCAGCCCGACATCCATCGAGGCGCGATCGACCTTGGTCAGGATGTCGTCAGGCAGGTAGGTCATCAGGTCCCAGTACATCATTTGCTCTTCGCGAGTCAGTTCGGCACCCAGGGGATCGGCGATGAACACCGGCTGTCGGGACGCATCCGAAAGTGGCAGGCCGGCGTGCCATTCCTCGGTAAAGGCGGCGTAGATCTCGCCCAGTTGGCCGTCGGAGCGCATGGCCTGCGCAACTTTGTGCGCCTTGTTTCCCAGCATGGCCATCTTCGGCATCAGCGGCAGCGTTGCCATGCGGTCCAGCGTATCGGACGATATGCCGCCGATCATCCGCCCGAGCCCGCGCCGGGCGCTGGCGGGGATCAGCGCCAGCCGGTCGAAGATGCGGCTGGTCATGACATAGCGGTTGTAGCCGCCGAAAAGTTCGTCTCCGCCATCGCCGGAGAGGGCGACTTTGACCGTTCGCCGCGTCTCGCGACTGAGAATGTGCGTGGCGATCTGGGAGGAATCGGCGAAAGGCTCGTCGTAAATCTCGGGAAGCCGGTCGATCGCGTCGATCGCCGCCTGCGGCGTCAGGTAGTGCTCGTAATGCTCGGTGCCGAGATGGCGGGCGATCGCCGCGGCATGCGGTGCCTCGTCGTAGGCGGGATCCTCGAAGCCGATCGTGAACGTGCGCACGCGCGATCCGATCGCCTTGCGCATCAGGGCGACGATCAGCGAGCTGTCGACGCCGCCCGAAAGGAAGGCGCCGATCGGCACGTCGCCCATCGTCTGGCGCGCGATCGCGGCCGTGAGCGCGGCTTCGAGGTGGTCGGCGGCATGCTGCGGATCGCTTTCCGGTGTGGCTCGTTCTGCGCGGACGACATCGGCCAGCGACCAGAACCGCTCGCAGCTCGCATGCGGGCCCGGCGAAGGCTGATCGGGCAGCAGCATGTGCGGTCGGCCGATGGCCTGCGCATCCAGCGTCACGATCGTGCCCGGCATGACCTTGAAGATGTCGCGATAGATCGACCAGGGCGCGGGCACGCAGTTGAAGCGGAAGTACAGCGACAATGCGCGCTGATCGATTGACGCCGAAAAACCGGGAACGGCCCGGAACGGAGCGAGGCCCGAGCCGAACAGGATCGACTGGCCGTTCCAGCCATAGAAGAGCGGCTTCTCGCCGATCCGGTCGCGCGCCAGGTGAAGCTGGCGTGTCTGCCGATCCCACAGGCCGAGCGCGAACATGCCGCTGCAGCGGCGCAGCGCGTCCTTGAGGCCCCATCGCGCGATCGCCTCGATCAGCGTCTCGGTATCGGAATGGCCGCGCCAGCCGATCGGCTCACCGGCCTCGAGCTCGCGCCGGATGTCGGCGTGATTGTAGATCTCGCCGTTGAAGGTCAGCATATAGCGGCCGCAGCGCGACGCGAAGGGTTGGTGGCCGGCTTGCGACAAGTCCACGATCGACAGCCGGCGATGGCCCAGCCCGATCCCGGCATCGGGATCGATCCAGACTCCTTCGTCGTCCGGTCCGCGATGCGCCACCGCGCGCGCCATGGCGCGCACGGTCGCCTCCGACACCACCTGCGTGGTCAGGATGCCGGCAATGCCGCACATCAGGCTTGGGTTTCCAGGTCGCTCAGCGCGTTGAGGGAAATGAGCTCGCGTTGCGTCGCGATCGGAAGCGCGTCGACACGGTCGCCTCGCTCCGCCAGCCGTGCGATCACTTGCAGAAAGCCGTGTTCGCCGCTGCTTGGATCGTGCCGCGAGGCCGAGGTGCGCAGAGCGTCGAGCACCGGGCCGGCTTCGAACACGAAGACTCCGATGTCGCGCTCGCCCGGTTCCAGCGCTCGACCGGTCACGCGCGTCTCTTCGAGACCCGTCACGCGGCCATCGGCATCGCGAGAGATGACCGTGTAGGCACGATCGACGTGGCGGGAGGGAAACGTCAGAACCGCGCCGCTCGTGCGATGATGGGCCAGGGTGGCATCGAGTGTCGCGCGCGAAAGATAGGGAATGTCGCCCCAGATCAGCACGACCGTGCCCGCGCCGATCGCAGCCGGCGATTGGTCGAAATGCAGCACGGCATCGCCCATCCCCGTCGGGCTCGGCTGCGTGAGAAGATGCGCCGACCGGCCTTCAGCTTCGAGAAACTGCGCTACGAGGGGCCGTCCTGCGGGCGACGCGACGATGGTCGGTTCCGGATCGAGGACGGCGAGGAGATCCAGAATGCGGCCAAGGATGGGGCGCCCTTCGACCGGGTGAAGCGTCTTGGGATAGGGCAACCCCGCGCGCGAGCCCGCCCCGGCGGCGGCGATCAGAACGCGCGTCTCACCCATCGAGATCGGCCCCGATCCGTCCGCGCAGGCCCCGGATGATCGCGCGCGGAACCAGCCCGCGCTGCGGACCGGCCAAAGTGGCCGCGAGGTTGCCCCAGCCGTTGCGCGCACCATACCGGGCAAGGCCGATGCCGAGCGTCGCCAGATGGCGCAGCGCGACTTTGTCGAAATAGATGCGGTTCAGGATGAGCGTGTTCTTGAGATAGTAATAGAGCTTGGTCGGCGTCAGTGGCCGCCGCGCGACGTCGGGGTGGTAATGCCGTGCGGCCAGCACCGACCGCACTTCGCCGACCTGGCGCAGTCGGAAGAAGTAATCGACTTCGTCGCCGAACATGAACCAGCGGGTATCGACACTGCCCGCCGCTTCGATCGCGGCGCGCATGACAAGCGCGCCGTTGAAGAAATGGGCGAAAGGATACGTGCCGGAAGGCGCGATCTGCTCGAGTTCGCGTAGCGTTGCCAGCTTGCGCTGGCGTTGCGCGAGTACCGGAAGCCCGCGCCGATCGAGCAGCGGAAAGGGAAACACGAAGTGGCTGCGCTCATCCTCGCGCAAAACGACCGAAGACACGCAAGCCGTCGAAGCATCGATCTCGCGCTCCAGCGCCGCAAGCGCCGCCGTATCGGGAAACCCGTCGTCGTCCATCAGCCACACCGCGTCGAAGCCCTGTTCGAGGCAATGCGCGATCGCGCGATTCCAGCCGCCGGCCGAGCCGACATTGGCCTGGTCGATATGGGCGATGCCCTTGGCGTCGAGCATCTCTACCGTGCCGTCGGTACTGGCGTTGTTGATGACGACGATGGCATCGGGCTGTCGCGTCTGCGCGCGCAGATGATCGACGCATCGTTCGAGCAGCGTGCACCGATTGTGCGTGACCACCGCCGCCAGGATCTTCAAGCGGTCGCTCCCGCGAGGCATGCCGTCAGGTCCGCCCAGGCATGGCCTTCGCCGCCGATCCGGATCGTCTCGATGCCAGCAGCGGCGGCTGCGGCCAGCCCGGCCTCGCTGTCTTCGAACACCAGCGCATCGGCTGCGGACACGCCCGCTTGCGCCAGCACCGTCAGGAAAGCATCGGGCGCGGGCTTGGCCTTGGCCGTGTCGTCCGCCGTCACCAACGGATCGAAATTCTGCGCGAAGGCCAGTGTGGACAGAGTCCGCACAGCCGTCTCTCGCGCTGCGGACGTGCAAAGCGCAAGGCGGTGCGCGCGCGCGGCCTGCGCGAGAAATTCCCGCGCGCCGGGGAGGGGGCGGACCGAGGCCAATCGCTCGCGAGCAGCGGCGCGCTTGGCTTCGACCAGCGCAGCGATCGTCGCCTCATCCACTGCCTGCCCTGCATCCTCGAGCAATTTGCGCATGGCATTGGCGGTCGCCAGCCCGGCTATCGCGGGATAGTCCACCGCTATACCCAGCGGCGCCAGCGCTGCGGCGAAAGCGGTAGCGTGGATCGGGGAAGTATCCGCCAGCGTTCCGTCCAGATCGAACACGAACAGCCGCCGGCCGGAGAGTTTCGCTGCGGGATCAGGCATGGCGCCGGCCTGCCGAGGGCGCCTCGAGCAAGTCGAGGATGACGCGCACGATCGCCGCGCCGTCATGCTTGCCCGGGGCCTCTCGCGATTCGAAGTCGGCGACGATGCGCTCGACGGGAAGGCCCGCGAAGTTCTCGGCGTCGTCCTCGACATACGTTTCGTCGGATTTGATCCGGCTGGAATTGATCAGCACCGTATCGATCAGATCTTCGGTCGCGATCCGGCGTTGCTCGCCCAGCTTGAGGAAGCGCAGCGCCCCGTTCACGAAATCCGAGGTCTTGTAGCGCGGCGTTTCGTAATCCGCGCCGATGTTGGTCACGAACACCTTGAGCGCGTCGGAATTGCCGGCGATCGCGCCGGCCAGCCCGCGCGACATGTACGTGGGATAGAGCGAGCTGTGCTGCGTGCCGGCCGAATAGATGATCACGTCGGCCTGCTCGACCGCCAGCTTCGCGCCAGCGGACAGCCGCACCGGGGTGTGACGCTGCGCGAGGAACCGGCTGCGATCTTCGGGTGCGAGCGCCGACAGTCCTTCGGCATCGATCGGTTCCTCGAGCAGGAACAGCCGCGAAAGGCGGTCGTTCGAGCGCAGTTCCACGATGTCGGCCTCGCAGTGGAGGATCGAGCCGTCCTCGCGTTCCGCCGCCAGCCAGCGGTTGTCGCAGCTGTTGGGCAGGACGACACCGCGCAACCGGAACAGCCGGTCGACCGCCCAGACGGTCTGCTCGAAGTCGCGGCCGTGATCGAGGAAAGCACCGGCATAAAGGCAATTCATCAGCGCGCAGTCCGCGCATTCGAACGATCGACCGGCAACCGCTTCCGCCAGTGGCAGGGCGTCGAGGAAAACCTGCGACCAGCGGCGCAGACCGTGGGCAATGCGCGGCGGCAGCGGGCCGATTCCGTCGAGGTGGTCGTCGCCCTCGCAGAATCGACGCAGTGCGGCCAGCGTATCCTGCTTGCCCGCCGCCATGTCGAACCGGCGATCGAACAGCGCGAGCGAGGTCTCGTAGGTTTCGTCGTGCGGCAGCATCAGCAACTGCACCTTGCGCAAGTCCGATGGGCCGAGCATTCCGAAGAAATGCCGGATCTCGCCAGTCGATTTGCCATCGTCGTAGGCATTGACGATCGACGTCAGACGCAGCCCGGGCACGGCCAGAAGCGCGGGCACGATGGTGGCGGCCCCCCGACCCCCGTTCAAAACGACGACATTCAACATGCTCTGGCCCCGAGCGTCTCATAGACGGACGAGTACGCATATATCCCTGCTTTGAGGCTCAGCGCCAGCATCGATGCGCGGATGTCCTTGGACGGTACTGCGCATTCAAGCACTTGTTCTAGGCCGGAACGCATGGTCGCCGGCTTCAGGTCGGGCAAGACGATTGAGCTGTTGACTTGGGGCGACAGCATGTCGTCGAGATCGCCGATGCCGTCCTGGTGAAGAAAGAGAAATGCCATGTGATAACGCCTACCGCGGCGTGAACCCGCCGGCGGTCGGCGGGGATGGCGGGAGAGCATCCAGTGATGCGCGATGTTCGCGCAGATGCCGCACCGCGCCGAGGATCGAAGGGGCGATGCCGAGTGTGCGCTTGGCGTGGCGATTGAGGATGATCGCCCGCAGGGCGGTGGCCACCAGCATCGATCCCGCCGCGCCGATCGCGCCATAGAGCGCGGTGAGCGCCAATCCGGCAAGGATCGCGGCGGTGACGGAGATCACGAAGGCGCGGGCGACGGCCTGTTCGTGCCCGGTCATGCTCAGCAAGAGGACGCCGGGGCCCATCAAGGCATAAAGCAGCTGGTTGAAGCCGAGGACAACGAAGGGCCAGTAGGCGGCGGCGAAAGGCCGACCGAATGCCAGCGGCAAGGCCCAGCGGCCCAGGGCAATGACGGCGATGACCGCGATGCCGACCGCCAGCGAAGTGAAGACGGTCGAGCTCGCGACGAGCAGCCCCAGCCGCTGGGCTTCTCCCGCGGCATGGGTGCCGGCAAGAAAGGGAGCCATGACGATGTTCTGCAGCGAAATCGGCACCGAAATGGCCAGAGAACAGGCAATCGCGACGCGCAGCAGGCCTGCGTCGACGGTATTGGCAAGCGCGCTCGTGACCAGCACGGCGTAATTGCCTTCGAGCACGCGCATCGCTTCGAACAGCGTGATCGGCAAGGCGGCCGCGAGCACGAGGCCGACGCCTTGCGAACGTCCCGAGGTGTTTGTCGGCAGTCGCCAGAGGAACAGGGCGAAGCCGATCAGGGTGATGGCGCCGACCACGATCGTCTGCGCGCTGATCGCCGATTGCACGCCGAGCTCGGACCAGGCCAGCAGCAGCGCGGCGAATGCCAGCGGCCGCACGAGGACATCGAGAAGCTGGCTGCCGATGACCATCTCGCGACCGCGCATCAGCCCGATCACCAAGGTCTCCAGGGCCAAGGCCGGCAGCAGTGGACTGGCGGCCGTGAGCGTCGATGCGATCGCGGGTTCGAAGGGAAAGATGTGTGCCGCCAGCCACAGCGCCAGGACCAGGACCAGCGAGGCGGCGGCGACCATGGCGAAGAACCGCCAGCCGATTCCGGCCACTTCGCCCAGCAAACCTTGCGCGCGCGCCTTGGACACTTCGCGGGTCGCCAGGATCGGCAATCCCAGCTGCGCGAGCACAGCGAGGATCGAGACGATTCCAATGACGGTGCCGTAAATGCCGTAGCCTTCGGGGCCGAGCGTGCGGGCGAGGATCAGCCCGACGAAGAATGTCGCGATCGTGCCGAAGGCCCAGATTAGTCCTCCCGACGCTGTCGCCACCGACAGCCTGCGCCCCAGCTCGCTTTGGGACAGGGCGCGCAGATGCGTCAGCATGGCCGGGCAGCGGTATCCACACGAGGTCCGATGGACGCGGTCATTGGTCCGCAGCCTGCGCGGCGGGGGTGATGGTCACAGCCGTGACCTGGGCTTCGATCTCGCTGAACAGCTCACCAGGAAGGCCCGTGATGCTGATGCGCAGAATATGGCAATCCGGTCCCACCTTCACCGGTGTCGAAAACCGGCGCAGTCCCGGGCCGATGGGATCGAGCAGGACCGAGGCGATCACTTCTCCCGGCGCGCACCGGGCCTGCAGATTCAGCCGGCCACCAGTCGCCCCCTGGCTCCGCCGCCGCGCCACTGCGGAAAGGCGATAATTGCCCGGCGGGACGTGAACGTACTGTTCGGCCAGCGCGCCCGCGGTCGACCCGAAATAGCGGACGTTCAGAGCCGAACCTTGCGGCAGGTCGCCCGCCACGACACTACGCGAAATTCCGATCTCGGAGTCCTCGACCACCCAGTTGAAGGGCTCGGCGCCCGGCCAGTTCGCGAAATTGCTGTCGTAAATGCCATCCGCCCGGCCGCGGTATCGGGCGGGCAACATGGACTTCCAGGCGCGATAGGCCCGCACGCCGTCGTCGGCTTCGATCATCTTCTGGAAGACGTACTTCTGTTCCGCTTCCATCTTCTGATCGGCAGACTGGCCGCGGCTCGACGCGAGCAGCGATAGCAATACGTCGGGGTCGGTCTGCTGCGAGGCTGCCTGGAAGAAAGACGTGCGCCAATAAGGTGCGCTCGCCAGCTTCTTGGCCAGCGCGGGTCGAAATTCAGGTTCGTTGGCGAGCGTTGCCAGCACCGTCATGACGACAGTCATCGCCTGGCGGCGCAAGCGCAGCGCCGGGCCAACCTCGTCGAGCGCGAGGGCATAGCGACCCGTGCGCATGTACCGGTCGAGCAGCCAGAAGCGCGTGATCGTGGAGCGCGGGTCGCGTTCCTTGGCCTGGACCATCAGCCGTTCGGCGCGCTTGGAATCCCCTGACTGCTCGGCATCGAGCGCGGCCAACACGATCGGGCTTGCCAATGCGGGAGACTGCTCGAGCGCTTCCCGGAACAGTTGCCGGGTCGGCTCATCGATCTCGCCGCTGTTTGCGGCCATCTTGTCGCGTGCGAGCGATGCCAGGCTTTCGCCATCGGCTGGCCAGAAGTCAGCGGCGACTTGCGGGGCCGAATCATGCAGCGCGTTCTGCACGGCACCGCGTGCGACCGCCCAGGCCAACAGCGCTGCGCCGCACAGCAACGCGATGCGCACTCGCCCATCCGGCACGTAGCGACCCATCTCCTCGCTCATGTGATTTCGTTGATGTCGAGGTGCCGCAGTTCGGCGTTCTCGCCATAGCGTTGGTTACGCTGCTTACCGTAGCCATAGCCATAGCCGTAACCATAGCCGTACCCGTAGCCGTAACCGTATCCGTAGCCGCCGTTCTTCGGATTGTACTTCGTGAGAATGGCACCGACGACTCGTCCATTGGAGGACTGCAGTCGCCGCAGCGAGCTGAGGACCGCGGGCCTGCGGACCGAACCTGCCTCGACCACGAGGATCGTGCCATCCACCACCGAGGAAAGGACCGGCGCGTCGGCAAAGCCGAGGATCGGGGGCGAATCGATGAGCACGATATCGAAATGCTCCGACAGTTCGGCGAGGATCTTTTCGATCCGGTTGGTCGAAAGCAGCTGCGCCGGGTTCGGCGGGACGGGTCCGCTGGGCAGCAGCGACAAGTTCTCGATCGAAGTCGCGGCGACGTGATCGATCGCCATCTCCTGCGTGACCAGCAGCGTGGACAAGCCGATTTCTTCGGACTGGTTGGCCTTGAACGTAGGTTTGCGCATGTCCGCCTCGACCAGCACGACACGATAGCCGACGCGGGCGAGGTTCTGCGCCAGGGCGAGCGAGGACGAAGACTTGCCTTCGCCCGGCCGGCTGCTGGTGACGAGCGCGGTTCGCGGAAAGCTGTTGTCTGAGACGAACTGCACCGAGCTCATGATCGTGTAGTACGCCTCGCTGATCTCCGACCGCTGGTCCTTGAGTTCCTCGACGAAGGAATGGCCCTTTTCGCCCTGGGGCACGACGCCCAGCAGCGGCACCGACAGCTTGTTGATGACGTCGTCGGGAGTCTTGAGGGTATCGTCGACGAACTCGATGCCGAATGCGAGGCCGACGCCGAAGATGAGACCGGCGAGAAGACCGATCGCCAGATTGGCATAGACGTTCGGGGTGAAGGGGCTCGAGGGCGTCGTCGCATTGTCGACGATCGAAGCCTGGCTCTCGCCAACGCCGCCGGTGGTGCCCACTTCCTTGAAGCGCTGCAGCAGCGCGTCGTACATCGATCGGTTGGTATCGAGATCACGCTGCAGGATGTTGTACTGGATGCCGCGGCTGCGCAGATCGAGGACGTTCGAGCGGTAGGAATTCACTTGCCCGAGCAGCTGGCGTTCGCGGCCTTGCGCGGCCTGATAGGCGGAGCGTAGTTCGTCACGATTGGCGGAGCGAAGCTTGCTGGTTTCGGCGGCAATGCTCGCCCGGATCGAATCCATGCGCTGGCGCAGGGCGACCATCTCCGGAAACTCGGGCCGGAAGGTGCCGAGCTTCTGCTGATAGTCAGCCTGCACGCTCGCGAGCTGCGCGCGCAAGCCGGAGAGCGCCGGGGAATCGTCGACCGATTCCGAGGCACCCGCGCGATAGGCCTGCTCTGCCGCGATGCGGTCACGCGTGGCCGCCGCAAGGGCATCGTTGAACGAGACGAGCGACTGGGCCGAGAGCGAATCCTGGGCGGTTTCGCTTTGGCCCGAGCCCGCGCCGCCGCTGGTTACGTTGCCGCTGTTGAGCGACAGGATGTTGTTCGCCCGCGCGTACTGGACAAGCTTGCGCTCCGAATCCTCGAGCTTTTTGCGCGTGGCTTCGAGCCGACTTTGCAGAAACTGCCTGGCGAAAGCGGTCGCGTTGTACTTGCGCTCGAGCGTCGTATCGATGAACCCTTGCGCATAGGCATTGATGATCCGGGCAGCGCGTGCGGGATCGGGATCCATATAGCCGATGAGGATCAGGTTGCTGCCGCGCAGCGGGGTCACTTCCATGTTGGACATCAGCTTGGTGACCGCGGCCGCCTCGCGATTGTTACGGTCCGGATAGCCCTTCACGAACGAATCGTTCTCGGCGAGATTGAGCGTGCGCATCACCCGCTCTGCCAGTGACCGGCTGCTCAGCAAGCCGACTTGCGTCGTCAGGAACTGCGCTTCGTTGCGGGCAACCGGCTGCAGATCGGTATTCTGCTGCATGACCTGCATCGGCTGGGTGTTGATTTCCAGCGTGGCGGTGGCTCGGTAAACCGGAACCGTCGAGATGGTGACGATAATGGAGGCGGCGATCGAGGCGACGATGATGCCCAGGATCAGCCAGCGCCACTTCATCAGGACGCGCCAGATCTCGTTGACGTCGAACTGACCCGGCGTCTTCTGGGTCTCGATCGGGTTCGTCAGCGCATTCGCGCCCCGGCTCACCAGCGCGTTAGACTTGCCTTCCGGGCGGCCGGGCGGTTCTGTGGCGGTAATGTCGTTCATGGCTTTGCGTGGGTTCCGGACAGGATGAGGCGCAGGCGGGGGGCAGGCAGATTCGGCGCTGACTGACCAGAGGCGGTTGCGACCGGCGCGTCACGGGCGACGCGGGTTGCGAAACGGTTCGATACCAGGCCGGAGACGCGCGAAGATCTCATTGGTCGGACAACGCGATCTCGATGCGGCGCGCGCTCTTTTTGCCGCGACTGCGCCGGCGGTGCTTGGTTTGCCAGGAGGGCATTTCCTCGGAGGCGGGTGCGACCATCATCGCCGCCGACATCGCGAAAAGCGCTGCGATGGCTGCGGTGCGGCCCGGATAATCGACCAGGCTATGCGCAAAGAGCACGCCCATCGCGATGAAGCTGGCGCGAGTCAGCGGCTCGCCCTTGCCTTTGCGCCACTGCTTTCCGGTCTGGCGAACCCAGAAATAGAGCGCCGCGCCGATCAGGACGAGGCCGGGGATGCCGTGCTCGAGGAAGACTTCCACATAGTCGCTATGCGCGTGGTTCATGAATTCGAGCGAGGCGTTCGCAGCGTCTTCGTAATGCGGGTAGATCAGGCTGAACGACTGCGCGCCTGATCCGAACGGCAGATAGTCGAGTGCGGCCATCGCGGTGGTGCGGATCGACATGTTCCGCAGCTGCGGATTGATGCCACTCAGCTTGTCGCCCAGATCGTTGACCTGCAGCGGCGCGACGATCGCGGCGACGAGGCAGACGACGGCGACAAACAGTCCCGTCTGTACCAGTGCGGGCGGAACCCGGCCCTTTTCGCTACGTACCAGGACGGCGACAGCTCCGAAGATCGTCGGTAGCAGCAGGAACCAGCCCGCCGCCGAACCGACGATAACGACGCCCACGGCCAGCAGCAGCGCCAGACAACCGGTGATCATCAGACGACCGACGCGCGAATCATCGCGATCCGTGCTGCGCGACGCGCTTTTCGGATCGGCCGCGAGCGCGCCGATGAAAGGCAGCGTCATCAGCAGGAACGTGGCGAGGTGATTGCGGTTGGCGAAGAAGCCGACCACGCCGCCGCGATTGGTGATCTCGTAGATGTAATAGAGCGAATCGGGCCCCTGCATGCGCTGCAGGACGCCGAGGAAGATCGAGAGCACGGCGATCGCGATCATCACGAAAACGCAATAGATCCGACCGTAGCCCGTGGAGGCAAAGATGAGCAGCGCCATCGCCACCGGAACGATGAGCGAGGTCAGGGTCATGAGGGTGCCGTCGGGGGCCAACGAGATCGGCAGCCAGGGCCGGTCGATACCCATCGCCGCATAGCCATCGACCACCCAGTCACGCCCGGGCAAGATGCTCCACAGAAAGGGGGGCAGGGGGATCAGCTCGAACGCGAGCAGCGCGCCGGCTGCGCCGAGCAGGATCAGCAGCGTGCGCGCATCGCCTCGCAATGCGGGCAGCGAATTCGTCAGCACGACGATCAGAATGCAAATGAGGCCGAGGAACTGGAGCATTCCGTTGGCCAGAAAACCTGCGGCGCTCGCGCCGCCCAGCAAAAGGCAGAGGCCCAGATAAACCGGCGCCATGTAATTTCTGATGATCCGCGACAAAGCGAAGCCTCAATCTAAGTCAGGCGCTGATCGCGCGACCGACGCTTGCGCTGCCTTCAAGGCCGCCCCGCAACATGAAACCGGTCCGCGAAACGGCTTTCGCGAACCGGCTGAATTCGAATAGCTTACGAACCACTCTGTCTTGGGTTCAGGGGCTGACCGGGATCTGGTCCTCATCGTCGTCGTCCGTAATCGCGACTATGAGCGCAGTCAGGGCCGCGATGCCGGCAGCGATACCAACGCCAACACCGACGCCGATTCCGCCGGTGCCCGAACCCGCGCCGCTGCTCGCAGTCGACGAATCGGACTGAGTTGTGTCATCCTGGGCCGCAAACGCTGCCGAAGACACGCCGAGTTGCCCCACAGCAAGAGCGAGAGCCACTGCGCAAGTTACAACGTTTCGCATTAAACCTCCCGTAAGTCAGCAATGTCTCAATTACACTACTACAGATTTATACCTAGCATCGATCCTAAACGACCACAACCCGCTTAGGTTGCCGTGCAGTCAGAATGTCGAGGAACGACAATCGACTATAATCGCCTTTAGAACCGCGAGAAGAGCGCGATCAGAGGAACCGTCTGAAGCAGCGTCGACCAGGCCGGGCTAATGTCCCTGCCGTCCACGACTACGATGTCGTTGGCATAGATGACCGGATCGGGATCGACACCGTCGCGGATCGAGGTGAGATCGAATGCGGCCGCGTTGCGCTGCCCGTCGATCTGCCGGAAGACGACGACTTTCTTCGGATTCGCGCCTTGCGACGTCCCTTTCGCCATGGCGATCGTCTTCATCAGCGTCGTCTTGTCGGCCACGGGGTAGAGCCCCGGAGCGCCGACCGAACCATCCACGGTGACCGTGCGCGCGACGGCAGTCACCAGCGACACGGTGACTTGCGGGTCCTGCAGGTATTTCGCCCCGAGTCGCTGCGTCAGCTTGTCGCTCAACTCCTGAGTCGACAGCCCGGCAGCAGGCACGGCGCCCAGCAGGGGCATCGTCAGATTGCCGGCCGCATCGATCTGATGCTGCCCGGTCAGCGAATCGACGCTGAAGACAGACACGTTCACGACATCGCCCGGTCCGACCCGATAAGTCGCCAGCGACGTGTCGAACGGCAATTCGTCCGGCGCCCGGAAGTTCGCCGGATTGTAAGTCATTTTCGAATCGCGCCCGGCATTGCAGCCGGAAAGCAGCACGGCGAGAGCCAGCACCGCGATCAGAATGATGGCCAGCCGCGTGCCTCGCTGCCCGCCGTGTGCCCGGCCATAATCGGATAGGTATTCTTGCATAATCTCACACTGCCCCAAGGCTGTCGGCGGAGCAAGCCAGCTCCGGGTCGGAATGGCCGGACGATCGGTCGGGCGTCGTGGCGAGAAACCATTGCTGATCGCTTTCGAGACCGATCGCGGTCAGCACGCCGCTACGATAGGCTCCGGTGTCGATGCCGATCCGGTTTCTGCGCCGATCGACCGATTCGCAGATCGTATGTCCGTGCACGATGAGCGCGCCGTGATCCTTGTCGCTTTCCACGAACTCTTCGCGAATCCAGCGCAAGTCGGAGCTTTCCTGATGCGCGATCGATATGCCGGGGCGAACGCCCGCGTGAACGAACAAATAGTCGCCGATCGCGATCTTGTCCTCCCCGGCATCGAGCAGGGAGATGTCCTCGCGCGGAATGTCGCGCTTTAGGATTTCGCTGAGATCTCCGTAAGACCCGCGATCGATATCGTCCTCTGCGATCCCGAAACTGGTGAGCGTTGCCCGCCCCCCGTTGCGCAGAAGAGTGCGTACCGCCTGGCGATGGCCTCGCGCCGCCGAGACGAAGATCTCTTCGTGGTTGCCCTTGATCAGGCGCCCCGTTCCCGACGCCAGCAGATCGCGCACCAGTCGCACTGCGCGAGCCGAATCGGGGCCGCGATTCACGAGATCACCCAAAAAGATCACCGTCAGTTTCGCCGGGCCTCTCGCTTCGTGATCCTTTGTGATCATGTCCAGCAGCGTCGCCAGTTCGTCGGCGCAGCCATGAACATCGCCGATCGCGTAGACTCGCTCGCCATCGGGCACGGTCGGCGACCGGCGTCCAGCTTCAGGCGCGGCCGGCTTACGGCGCTTGAGGAACGGCAGGTTGATCTGCATCACCTTGCGCCAAACCCGGACCCGATGATCCGGAAGGTCTTTAGCCCGATCAAAAGATCCAGCCAGGCCGAGAAGTTTTTGATGTAATAGAAATCATAGCGAAGCTTGGCGGACACCGACTCGATATCGGTGACATGCCCTTGCTTGACTTGCGCCCAGCCCGAGATGCCGGGTCGCACGATATGCCGATAGAAATAGAACGGGATTTCCTTTTCGTACCAGCGGGAGAGCGGAATCGCTTCCGGTCGCGGTCCGATCCAGCTCATCTCGCCGCGCAGGATGTGCCAGACCTGGGGAAGCTCATCGAGACGCGTACGCCGAAGGAAGTGGCCGATTCGGGTTATGCGCGAATCGCCCGTCGCCGTCATGGCGTCGTCACGGCTCGTCTCCTCGCTCGCGGGATTGCGCACGAACATCGTGCGGAACTTGATCATCCTGAACGGAACGCCGCGATACCCCATCCGTTCCTGAATAAACAGCACTGGCCCCGGTGAACTCAGTTTCACCAGCACCGCGATCCCCAGCAGAAGCGTAAGCAGGATCGGCGAAAGTACGAGAACGCTGACGATGTCGATCGCGCGTTTGACTTGCACATATACCAGATTGGGCAGCAACGTGCCGAAACTGTTCTCGGACAAATGCTCCATCGAAACCTGGCCGGTCAGCGATTCGATCAGCACTTTCGTGTGGTAGACCTCGTGACCCTCGACCGCCGCGACGGCCAGCATCCGCGACCACTCATCGTCGTGATCGTACTGCAGATCGGCGACGACCACCGCGTTCGGCACGTTCGGCACGACCGGCTCGGTCATGATGATCCAGTCTACATGCCTCGTCGCGCGCGCCAGATCGACTTTGCCGAACGGAACCAGCCAGAAGCGCCGTCGCGCATTGCGGGCAACGTGCAGCGCCGCGAACAGCGCGGTCAGCAGCGCGAGCGCGAACGACACGGTCAGGAACATACGATTGTAATCGAGGCGCGCCAGCAGCAACCCGGCCACCGCGAGCCCGTAAGCGGTCGCGAAGCACGGAATGATGTACATGAAGGCCCGAGTCCCGGGGAAGGCCGCGAAGCGCCGCACCGACAAGGTCGCGAGGATGATCGCGCAAGAAGCGCCGACGATGCTGAACGTCACGCCGCGACCGGCGCGCGTGTCCTCACCGAGGTAGGTGAGCAGGAACAAGGCGGGAAGGAAGATGCCGCTGCACAAAGCTAGCGCGATTTGCAGCCAGGCCCTATCCAGCGCACTTCCACGAAAGAACGAGACGTGCTCGCGTCTCATCAGCATATGCGTACTTTGCCCTGTCTCTTCCCAAACTCGGCCGATCGCGGTCATTTCGCGGCAACGAATGGCGATCGTCTTCCACGGGAATGGTACCGTTAAAGGATACGCATTTCTACTTATCACCGGCGCGTAGGAAAACCTAGCGAAATTCGCGAGCTCCAAGGGCTGATTTCCGTTGTGGGCGAAGGATTTGAGTGGTTGGAGAGTGTGTCCGTGTTCAGGGAGGGCGAATGAGCGAATCGGCTCAGAAGGGTGATACCGGCGGCATGCCGAACCTCGATCACTTGCGCTGGATCGCCGCATTGGCCGTCGCATTTCAGCATGCCCGGGCCCTCGTGATGGTAGACTATCACCCAGGTGCGGGCCTGGTCGGGAACGCGGTCTTCTTCGCGGCAGGCTTCAGCCATGAAGCGGTGATCGTGTTTTTCGTGCTCTCCGGCTATCTTGTGGGCGGCAAGGCGCTGCGACTTCTGCGCGAGGGTTCCACCCGAGCCCAAAGGCAGCGCTTCGTGCAGGATCGCTTCGTGCGCATCGCGCTCGTCCTGTGGCCGGCGCTGCTGCTGACAGCGGTTATCGCCGCGATCGCGCCGAGCAGCGCGGTGCTGACGACGGCGGGGTGGAGCGCCGATCTGGTCAATATCGTCGCCGATTCGACGGCGCCGGGATGGGCGGCGACATCGGTGATGCTGAACGAAATCCTCGTCCCGACCGTCCCGTACAACGACCCGCTATGGTCGCTCGCATACGAGTGGACGTATTATGTGCTGGCGGCTGCCGCGGTGTTTCTGTTCGCGCGGGACAGGAGCATTCTCGGGCTGATCGTGGTTGTCTATGCGGCGGCGCTGCTGGCGCTGGTGGCCTGGAACTGCCCCTTGTTGCTCTGGATGATGCTCTACTGGCTTGCCGGCGCTTTTGTCGCCGGTGTTCCGGGGCTGCGGATGCCGTGGCTTACGGGGGGCGTGTTCTGCCTGGTCCTGATGCTGTCGCGGTTCGACCAGCCCGCAGGGATGTCGGATATCTGCGTGGCGGCAGCGACGGCTCTGCTGATCGCCGATCGCGCCTTCCGATCGGGACGAGTGGCGAGCCGGCTTGCAGGGTGGCTCGCTTCGTTCTCGTTCTCGCTTTACGTCGTACACTGGCCGATCATGCTTCTGCTCGTCGCATGGCTGCAAAGCTTCGGCTATGTCGAACAGCGACTGCCGGAGGGGATCGCCGCGTATGCGCTCATCATCTTGTTGGTTGGCGTGTCGTACGCGGGTGCGATCGGGTTCGCCTGGGCCACCGAAGCGCGCACCGATGCGGTTCGCGGCTGGATGCGCAGGCGGAATTCGACCGCAGCTGGGCAGGGACCTGTCCGGGTCCCCTGAACGTCAGGGTGCTGGTTCGACCAAAGCCACGTGGCCAGGGGCATTGGCCTTGTCTGCCGCGGGCTTCGTGCTGCGTTCGCTTTCGTCTGCAGCGACGGCAGCATTGGGACGCTTCGCAGCCGCTGCCTTCTGCCCATCCATGCCGATGACCCAGCGTCGGTCCGATGACGCGCGGCCGCCCGAACCGGGGCCGGCAGGCTTTCCCGTCAAAGCAGCGGACTTCTGACCGGCCGGCAGGTCCTTGTTGCCCGCGAGCTGCAATACCTGGCCGCGGTGATCGAGAATGGGCCTCGCGCCGGCAAGTACGACCGCTTCGGCCGGCAAGGCAGTGTCCGTCTCCGCCCCTGTCTCTGCTACGGCCAGCTGCCCTGCGGATGTGCGGGCGAGCACATCGGGTTCGCGCCCGGCATAGGCGAGCGTAAACGCTCCGGGGTGACCATAAGCGCCATTGATACGGTAGAAGATATGGCGGCCCACCGTGAACGTCTTGACCAGCGAGGAGGCCCAATAAGGAACGACGTAATCCGCGTGGTAATGGGTCGAGAGGCCGACCGGCGTGTAGACGTATCCGGCGAGCGCCTGCGCGGCGACCTTGCGCAGCCGATCCCAGATTGCGGGGATGGGCCGGCGGGCGAGCGAGCCGTCGCAAGTGAAGCTGAACTGGCAGCCCGTCCGGCGCTCGGATCCCTGGAACACGACGCCGCATTCGGTGTGCTTTGTCAACAGGGACTGAGGACTCGTTCCAGTTCTTGGATCGGCGTGTTCTAAGCGGCTGATTCTTCGAATTTCCAGGACGCAAAGCCAGGCCACGCGGCCATGAGAAAGCATTCCCTGAAACCACTAAGTTCCACTGATGTTCTGAAATGGGGACCAAATAGCCATCATCAATCCGGAAGCAGCAAGCCTTAGAAAAACGCAGCGCTATAGAGATCGAAAGCGGGCGGCTAAGCTAGCTGCAAGGTGCTGGCGACCTTCTGAGTTGTTAAGATAAGACAGGTAGCGGTGGTGCTGTAAGTCGAATGGAATATCTGACTGGTTTTGCGTGATTGGAACCACGTGCTTGCCAAGCGTGTGTGCGATGCCGGCTTCGTAAAAGACGTTCGGATTTTTGCCGGTGAAATCGCAAACTACAATCTGCGATCTGAAAATAAGACTGAAGACATCCTGTATAACCGTCGAATGCTGCCAGATGTCTTTCGCGCGCAAAGCCCGGAAACCTGCCTCGGCGCTAGCAGCGCTTATAGACGTGAAAACAGCCTCAAATTCTGCTGAAAACGGTGTCATGACGGAGACTAGGTCTGTTTCTACAGCGCCCTCTGGCACTTCGAAGACTGCTGGCGCAAATGTGACCATTCGGGTGCGGCTGCTCGCCGTCGAAATTATGTCCGCAGGCTCCCCATACATTTCGTGAATGTATTCCTCGATGATCTGAAGGTTCTGGGCGTCCTTTTCGACCAGGTTGAATATGACTGCATGCGCGTTCCCCGAGTAATCGGGATCATTGAAGCTAAGGCTCCGAAGAAGACGATCATGGTTCGTTATAACGGACATCTCGCCAGTGTGCGCGCCAAGGGTCTGCCAGTCACCGGCATTGAAATTTGCGACGGCTAATCGACACAAATTGATAAGACGCTTGCGTTCAATTTTACTCATCCCAAGTGAGAACATTTTCGCCGATCTTTCCTTGTATGAGCATAGCCGCTTAGTGGCCCAAAATTGTCTGCATTCGACCCTGTAACGCCGCAGATAATGCAGCCCGTCCTTCGGCATTGTTGAGGTAGCGAACATATCTCAGATGCCGAAGATCAAAGGGAATATCGCCCTCATTCTGCGTGATCAGAATAACCTCCCGGCCAAGAGCATGGGCAATTCCTGCTTCGTAAAAAACGTTTGGGTTTCTGCCTGTGCAATCACAGATTACGACTCGCGAACGGTCAATCAGCGACACAACATCCTGAATGATTGCAGGGTTCTCCCAGATGTCGTCTGCACGCCTGCAATGCAGACCTGCATTCTCAGCGGCCAACTGGATCGCACCATAGACTTCGTTGAACCCGGCATCGAATGGCATCATTGCCGACGCAAGGGTCGGTTCGATATTCTCATGATCCTCGATCCGGAATACTGTCGGTCGTTGACGGCGCGGGTGTGCATTACGGAGCAGGAAACGGTACAAATCGACTTCTTTAAGGGCCCAGTGATTTCGGGAGAATTCAAAGTCTCGCGGCATATCAAGAGAGTGCCGGTTTGCATAAATTAGGCTGTTTCGTAAGGGGGCTACGTCTGGATCGATAGCATACTCAAAGCGAACCTCACCGTTTACGATGCGTGCCCTGAAAATCGATCCGACATATGCAATTTCATCGCCAGTGCCTTCCTGCATGAACAGGCAGGGCAAACGTGCGAGACTGTCTAGGTCGATGCCGTCTGCAGTACGAAACTGGTCGGCTACGCTGTCCTCGGTGTATTCAAAAACCCTGCCAACCTCCATTGTTTCATTGCCGGTGTTCCATGGCACCGACCGCATGATCAAGTTGAACATTCTGTTGTCCTCTCAAAATTGCTGTCGTTCGCCCACCAGTGCCAGAAATTCTGACACGTCCATTAGCCACCCCTGCTGAGCAGGCCGGAAACTTTCGTGAAGCTTGCGTGGCAGCACAAGCTGAAGTTGCTTGACTTGCATCTCGCTAGTCTGGTTTTCGGATATGCCCGGCTCCAATGTCAGCAGATGCTTGTTATCGATCCGCTCGGCTTCGGACAGCACCTGCCGCCAGCGATCTTTCAACGTAGATTTGGCCCCCAGCATGGTGAGTTTTTCTGCCGGGAAAGCAGGGTCATGGTAATGCTCGTGGCCCGGAAACAGGAAGTCGGGCTTGTTGCGGTTCTCAGTCTCCTTACCGCGCGAATACCGGATGCTGTTGGCAGTGAATACCGCCTCTAGATGATGCTCCAGCGCTTGCCCTGCGCGGGACTTGCGCCGATTCTGGACGCTGAGGGAGAATGACAGAAAGCCGTCCACGTCCGCGCCTTCTGGCGCATTAAACCCGCCTGCAATGCGCTCTGCCACTATGCGCCGCTCCAGCCTGCGGAAAAGCTGCTCTTCCATGTCGAGCCAGCCCAGCAATGCGCCGTCCGGATCGTCTGCCGGGGAAACGTCTGTCACTGCTGACCGGGCAATTTCGGAAAAGATCTTCGTGGTCGGGAATGTCATGCCGAACTGCTCGATCAGATCATCCAGTCGGTCCGCTTCCGGCTCTTCCGGCTCGATACCCAGCTCGTCCAGGATATAGCGCGCCGCAAAGTCCAGATCGGGATTGCTGGTGCCTGCGATCTCCTGAACGGTGAACTCGAACTCTGGCTGGTCCTCCAATCCGAACAGCCACACAAGCTGGTTCTGGATCGTGCTGTCGACCGGCGTGACAATGACCATGGCAGTGCCGTCACGACAAAGAGCAATGAACAGCACGTCGCCTTCCTGCATCATCCCGGTGACTTCGTTGTCGGTGTAATAAAGACGGTATTCGGTGCGGGTCGCGTGCTTTCGCCGTGAATCATACCAGGTCAGAATGCTGTCAGTTGTGACGGCTTCCTGTTCTTGGCCAAGCCATATGTAGCGGGCCGGAAAATTCTTCTGGTCATCTTCTCCCAGCAACCGGCGCAGCGGCGCGGAACCGTTGAATTCGTGCTGGTTGGAAGTGTCCGGGCTGGTTTCGACCGCGCTTAAACGTTTGACAGCGACCCCTGCAAAGTAGTCCGAAAGCTGGCCTCGCTGCATGTTATTTTCCCCTGATTTCAAGCTCTGCGGCATCTGATTGCAGCCATTGCCCGCAAGTATCGATCACCTTGTCATGCGGCAATCTCGTTTTGCCCTTGAGAGCGCATTCCCATACTTCGGCCTGTCTCCATCCGGCTTGTGCCAGCGCAGTGCGGGTCCGGGCATCAATCTTGCGGTTACGATCAATCTTCGCGCGCCAGAAGTCCGGGCGTGTCGTTGGCATTTTGAATAGATGACAGTCATGGCCGTGCCAGAAACAGCCGTGCGCCATGATGACGGCACGATAACGCGGAAAAACGATATCGGGCTTGCCCGGCAGCGACCTGTCGTGAAGCCGGAACCTAAAACCTACAGCATGAAGCCCCTGCCGCAGGATCAACTCCGGTTTGGTATTCTTCGACCGGATTCCTGACATCATCCGGCTGCGGACCTCCGCTGCGACTATATCAACCATATGCGGCGGAGGGTTCCCGGTCGGGCCGCGATACTGGATGGGGCGCTTCGTTACTCTGGCCGCCACCTTTGGACATTGCGGCCGCAATATACGGCTGCATTGCGTTCGCCAGAGCTTCAACAACCGGAACGACCACGGCATTGCCAAACTGGCGATAGGCCTGCGTGTCCGAAACCTCGATGCGCCATTTCCGGTCCCCACGCTCGAAACCCATAAGGCGGGCACATTCGGTTGGCGTAAGCCGCCGTGGCCGGGGGCCGGGCTGGTCTATCAGGATTTCTGATCCGTCCTTGTAATAGCGGGCAGACAGGGTGCGGGTCACATCATCCGGTCCGAACAGGCTGAAGCCAAACCCGTTGCCCTTTGCCTGATGCTTTGCCTTGTATCCCTGCAGATATTCCCAGAGCCGGGGGGTAAGCGTGTATTTCGGGTCAACGTTCTCGTGCCGGTCCAGAATGCTGCCCAGCTTGGGGCCGTTTTCGGCCAATGGCAGCTCTAGCGCATCTAAATTGAAATCGGTGTCCTCGCGAAATCCGACGATGAATACTCGCTCGCGCTTCTGAGGAACCCATGGCTCTGAACTTATCACGCGCGTCTGAACCTTGTAGCCCAGTTCGTTTTCCAGAACGTTTAAGATCGTGGCGAACGTCCGCCCCTTGTCGTGGCTGGCCAGATTCTTAACGTTTTCCAGAACAAAAGCTGCCGGGCGGTGATGCGCGATGATCTGAGCCGTATCGAAGAACAGCGTTCCTTGCGTGTCGCAAAGAAAGCCGTGTGGCCGCCCAAGCGCGTTCTTCTTCGACACACCGGCAATCGAGAAAGGCTGGCACGGAAAACCGGCAAGCAGTACGTCATGCTCCGGAATGCTCTCCGGCTGCTCTGAAAACTCGCGTATGTCCCCGGCAATTCTGTGGTTGTCGCGGAAATTGAGGGCATAGGTTTTTTGCGCGTTTGCATCCCATTCAGACGTGAAAACGCAGTGGCCGCCAATCCCGTTAAATCCGATGCGCAACCCGCCAATCCCTGCGAACAGGTCAATAAAGCGGAACGCCGTATTGTGGCTGGCGGGTTTCTTGCCCGCCGCCTCGCGCAACACCTTTTCGGCCAGACGGGGCAGACTTACCGTGCCATTCGCATAACGGTAGGCGGTGCGCTCCGACACCTCCAGCAGACTTCGCGCTTCGTCCTGGGTTAGGCCTGCCTGACCGCATAACTGAGTGAATTTTGTAGTCCTTACAGCCGTTTTGCGCATCGAAACCCCGCTCTGTGTCAATTTTTGACACCGTGGCAGAAAGGTTCCCAGCTTGCAATAATGTTCTTTGTGTGTTCTCACTTTTTGGCGGTCGGCCATTGGATACGAAATTGGACGGCAAACTTTGGGGTGGGAAGCCGACAGTCTGCTTGAGGGTAACGCGCATTCAGTAGCGGACATCTTGCGAAAGCTGTAGCGATGTTCGCATGGAGAGTGTTGCGATCATTCAAAAGGTGCTTGGGGCTGATCGCCTCAGGCGAGAGGCATTAGAGCTCGTGGCCGAACTCGATCTTCCAGACTGCTGGATTGCTGCGGGATTTATTCGTGATGCGGTGTGGGATCATCTGCACAACCATCCGATTAACGAACCACAAGGGGACGTAGACGTAGTCTGGTTCTGCGAAGATTCGCCGGACGCTGACGGTGACCGGCAAATTGAACATCTACTATTTGCAAGAATGCCTAACCTTGACTGGTCTGTGAAAAACCAGGCGCGAATGCATCGTCGAAATGCAGATCGCCCTTACAAATCCGTGGCCGACGCCATGAAATGTTGGCCCGAGACAGCAACCGCCATCGCGGCGCGTATTGATCGCGGGGGTTCGATTGAGATCAACGCCCCGCTCGGCCTGGATGACTTGATTACATTTCAATTGCGTCCTGGACCGCGATTTAGAGAAGGGAAACTGCCAATTTTTTTTGAACGCGTATCCACAAAATATTGGATCAAGAGATATCCGAAGCTCGAAATCGCGGTGTCCGATTCTGGTGCATCTTCACGATCCGATTGATGGCCGATCCTGGGTCGAAAGCAGTCATTTGGCTTGGAACACAATCATCCTATCATCTTCTCAACTGCTGCCCCGATCTCTCCTGCCGCATCGAGCACATGCTCGTCGTCCATATGGGCGTAGCGCGCGGTGGATTGAACGCTAGCATGGCCCAGCAACCGACCAATCATTGGCAGCGTTTCCTTGTTCATCGCCGCGTGGCTCGCGAATGTGTGCCGTAGATCGTGCACGCGCAGGCACGGCAGTCCGGCCTGTTCGCGGAATTGCCGCCAGAAAGTGTCTATGGCGCGCATGGGTCGGCGGTAAGGAGTATTCCAGAACACCCATGGGATTTTCTCATAACGCGGAATTGTATCGATAATGGCCCGCGCCTCGTTTCCCAGCCAGACCATGCGAGGCCCGGTCTTACCGTGGCGCAGCTTGATCCGGGTTCCGTGAATATCCTGCCAATGCAGGCCGAGTATTTCTCCACGCCTGCAACCGGTGAGCAATAACAGCGTTGCCGCCTTGGCTGCCAACGAACGCATGGCGTGATCGCCGTCGCGCGCTCGCGCTAGCACCAACCCAAGGCGCGCAAGTTCCTCATGCGTCAGAAACCGCTCGCATTGGCGGCGGCGGTTCATACGCACCACACGGCATGGATTGGTGTTCTCCAGCCTGTAGCCCCATGCTTCGGCCTTGTTGAGCATCAGGCTGAGCAGACCGAGCGCCATATTGGCCGCTCCCGGCCCGGTCTGGCGGTTCACCTCGGCAAACCATCTCGTGACATGCTCCTCGTTCAGTTCGTCGATAGACAGCTCCGCAAACGCATTCTGAAGGTACAAGCGGCGATAGCCGCTATTGATGTCGTAGGTTTTCGAAGACCAGCGCGACGCCCACTTTTCCCAGATCTCGTCGAGGAAATCGGTGTAGCGCGGAGCCGAGCGTATCCGCCTGCGATTTGTGGCCGGGTTCTCTCCCATCCGCGCATGGGCGAGCACCATCCGCGCCACTTGCGTTGCCTGCGTGCGCGTGAGGACCGACGCTGGTCCAAGCGTGACCGTCCGCAGCTTCCCGCCCATCCGCGTCTGCACAATGTAAACGTTCCTGCCCGACGCGTAATGACGAATGCCGAATCCATGCTCGATTGCCAGCCAAGTGGTGGTGCGCGGCTTGCCCTTTGGAATCCGGATGAAGCTGACATCGGCTCCGACCTTTGCCAGCGCGTCCTCGACCACCTGCCTGAGCGCGAGCGCAGTCATATTCGAAGGCCAATAGCTGAAGCGAGCGAACCCGACACGCGCTGGGCGGCGTCGGCTACGAACGCGTCGGCCAGGTGAGCATACTTTGCTGTGGTCTCGGGCAAAACGTGCCCAAGCAACTTGCCGATGGTCGCCAGCGGCACGTCATCCATAATAGCGGTCGAGGCGAAGCTGTGCCGGAGATCGTGAATGCGCACATCGGGGAGCGCGCAACGGCGGCGGAACTTCGACCACCACATGCCGACATTGATGGGTTTCGTGCCGGTACGATCAGGAAACACAAATGGGCAGTCTCTTCTTTGCTCAATCCCCTCGAGCACCGTGAGCGCCTGACTGTTGAGCCATATGAACTTGGGTCCGGTCTTGCTGTCAGGAAGCACAAGGCGAGGCGGCTTTACCCAGTCCCAGCGCAGCTTCTCGATCTCGCTTCGGCGCGCTCCAGTATAGAGCAGGACCCGGATGATCGCGACCTGCTCTGGGGCTTCATTCTCGCAGGCGCGCAACTCTGCACCAATACGTGCATATTCGCGCGGGGTCAGATAGCGCTCCATCGCCTGCCGCTTGTAGCGCGGCATTCCGCGACACGGGTTTGATCCCTTGCGGCGCATCCGCAGCGCCTCGGCATATTTGAGCAATGCTGCCAGAACCGGGACCGCGCGATTGAAGCGCGCTTCCTTCTCGCCTGCGCATGCATCGCGCCAGCGCACGACCTCCGCCTTTGAGACATCGGCAACGAGGACCTCGCCAAAGTGCTCGGCCAAATCAATTCTCCAAGCATTTGCATTGCGCTTCGAGGTTGATGGCTTCCAGACCCTTGCGAGATCATCGAAATGGGTCGCGACGAAATCGTTCATCGTCGGGGTCGATTTGACCACCACGCGCTTAGGCAGGCCGTCTAGCGCGGCCTCTGCCAACAGGCGTCTCGCCTGCGCTCGCGCCAGAACCGCATTGAGCTCGTCAGTTTTACCAAGCGTAATCCTGCGATGCTTGCCGCGATGCCTAAGCCGAACGAACCAGAAGTAGTTGCCGGTGGGCCGAACTCGCAATCCGAAGCCAGCCAGCTCGGTATCCCAGATGCAATATTCGTTCGTTTTTAGCGGCAACTTCCGGCGTGCGAAATTGCCATCCAGAAAGGCCCTGCGGCCCGCTTTTCTTCGCATGGGGACCATATGGCCATCGCTCATATCCGAACTGTCACCCAAAGTCCCGGAATTCTGCGAATTTGCGGGGACCAAATAGCCATCGATAGCTACCGATCTGCCAAGCGCCACATTGAACGCGCGCGCTGATTCTACTGCACTTTTTCCCATAATGGTGCGGCATGCCGCGTACGGTGTGCGGATAGAGCGGATGGCGCAGGCGATTGAGCACGACTTGGGCGACCGCGCGCTGGCCTTCCTCGGATTCGAAGCCCGCTTCGTAATAGAGCGCGGCCGTCATGCAATCGAGCGATCGCGCGGAATCGGTGGCGTCGCCCGACATGACCATCAGCGAGCGCGCGGCCGGATTGGGCAATGTCGAAAGGGGGCGAGAGGCGTTGGTCTCCACCGCCTTTTCGGGCGTGACTTCCGCGAGTGCGTCAGGATCGGCCACCGACAACTTGGCCGGATCGAACGGCGGCGCTTCGAAATAGACGCGGACCTCCGGTTCGCCGGATAAAGCCCGCCGTTCCGAGGCGGCAAACGTGATTTTCGAAGCCAGGAACGCGAGTGCGAGCCCGCCGACAACCAGCGAGATCATCAAGATCACGCGCTGCAGGCGCGCATTCCCGTCCTGGTCAGGAACCGACAGCGAATGCGACTCGCTGTTCAGTAAAAGGGCCGTGGCACTGCTCACCGTCGTTTTTCGGTCTCGCTGTCAGCCGGGGCGGTCCTACCGGACGTGCTGCCGCAAGGGTACGCGGCCTTGAAGGCGGCCATAGTGACCGAAGCGCCTTGTCCGGACCGATAATCGGGATTCGCGGCGAGGAAGGCGTTGAACACGTCGCGCAGTTCCACTTGCGTCACGGTTGCCGGCGCGCAGAACTCCGATTGACCGAGCCAGACCTCGTAGGCCTTCGTCGTATCGCGAACACCCGCCAGATAGGCGAAGCAATACGACATCGCGAAGCCGGAGGGCGCGGCGCATTGCTCGGCCAGTTTGGCAGCGGTCATGTAACCGAACGAAAGGTCATTGCCGGTGGATGGCGTCGCGGTGCTCGCTTCCGGCACCGCGCCGGCGGCCACGGGTGCGGGTTGCGCCATGGCCTGCGGGCCCGCGAGAACGAGCGCGAACAGGCAAATCGCCCAAATCGGAAGCAATCTCAATTGCGACACGCCTTTGCAGCGACTATCGTGCCATAGTGGACGAAGTCGCGCGGTGCGTCGCGGGTTTGCTGTAATATAGCCGATAATCCGTTCAAAATCACAACCTTGTCGCTGTCAGAATTCGTCAGGCGTTGCGGCTCATTACATTGCATTGCAGCATGCTGCGAGAGCCAATCGTCGAGTCACCTCGTGGCGACGGTATAGCGAGTGCGCCTGCAAGTATCGTGAACGCGCCAGCGCCAGCGCCGTTGCTGCGGCAGACTTATCGTAGGTTTCCGGTAGCTTGCGAAGGGCGGCATCCGCTTTACAGGTAGAATTCCTCAGTTTAGCTGCCTATCGTCACGCGGCTCATCGTGCGGGCGAGGTCTTGGCTCGTCCAGTGGAGCATCTGGTTTCAGCGCATCGGGCGCTAAGGTTCATGGGGCGGACTTCAGTTGAGGGAGAAGAGTTCGTGAGCCATGCTGGCGCGGGATATGCGCCGAAGCGCGTGCTGGTGACGGGGGGCGCCGGCTTCATTGGCTCGCACTTGTGCGATGCCCTGATCGAACGCGGCCACGAAGTGCTGTGCGTCGACAATTTCTACACCGGCGCGCGGCGCAACATCAGCCATCTGCTTGGACATCCCAGCTTCGAGCTGATGCGCCATGACATCACCTTTCCGCTCTACGTCGAAGTGGACGAGATCTTCAATCTCGCCTGCCCCGCCTCGCCGATCCACTATCAGAACGATCCGGTGCAGACGATCAAGACCAGCGTGGTCGGGGCGATCAACGTGCTGGGTCTGGCAAAGCGCCTGCGCATCCGCGTGCTCCAGGCTTCGACCTCGGAAGTCTACGGCGATCCGCAAATCCATCCGCAGACGGAGAATTACTGGGGCCACGTCAATCCGATCGGGCCGCGTTCGTGTTACGACGAAGGCAAGCGCAGTGCCGAGACGCTGTTCATGGATTATCACCGCCAGCACCGGCTCGACATCAAGATCCTGCGCATCTTCAATACCTACGGCCCGCGCATGGATGCCGCCGACGGCCGTGTCGTGTCGAACTTCATCGTACAGGCCCTCACCGGCGAACCCCTGACGATCTACGGCGATGGATCGCAGACGCGCTCGTTCTGCTATTATTCGGATCTCGTCGCGGGCATGCTCGCGATGATGGACACGCCAAGTGATTTCACCGGCCCCTGCAATCTCGGCAATCCGGCCGAATTTACCATGAGCGAACTTGCGCACGAAGTCCTCGAACTGACCGGATCGAAGTCGAAGCTGCAGCACATGCCCTTGCCGCAGGACGATCCCCGCCAGCGCCAGCCGGATATTTCGCTGGCGAAAGATCGGCTCGGCTGGACTCCAAAAGTGGCCTTGCGTGAGGGATTGAAGGAAACGGTGGCCTATTTCGATCGGCTGCTGAGCGATCGCTAGCATGACGGCAGACCGCGCTCCGCAAGGGGAAGCCCCGCCTGCGGCCTCGTCGCTCGTCAGCGTGGTGATTCCGACATTCGCGCGCGCCGAACTGGTGCAGCGCGCCATTCGCAGCGTGTTCGCGCAGACCCACAGCAATCTCGAAGTCATCGTCGTGATCGACGGCGACGATCCGGCGACCGAAGCAGCGCTGGCGAAGATCGAGGATCCGCGCTTCCGCTACATCGTCCACGAGGTCCAGCAAGGGGCGGGCCCGGCGCGCGATACCGGGGCGCTGGCCGCCCGCGGCGAGTGGGTCGCCTTTCTCGACGACGACGACGATTGGCTGCCGACCAAGCTCGAACGGCAACTGGCGCTCGCTCCGACGGGACGACCGGCGCTGTTGATGACGCTGTTTCGCTGCATTTCGCCCGACGGCGATCTCGTGAAGCCGGCGCGGCTTTATAAGGGCAGCGAGCCCATCGACGAATGGCTGTTCGATCGGCACAGCTGGGCGCGCGGCGGGGAGGGCATGCTGCAGACCTCGGCGCTGATGCTGCCGCGGGTGCTGTTCGATCATCTCCGCTTCAAGGACACCAAACAGCACGAGGAATGGGAACTGGCGATCCGCGCCGTGAAGGAACACGGCTGCGAATTCGTGATCGTGCCCGAGCCTTTGGTGAACTATTATGTGCCCACCAACGCGCCCTCGTTGAGCAAGACCTATACCTGGCAGCGCTCGCTCGAATGGGCGAACAGCATGTCGGGTGTGATGACGCCGCGGGCCTACGCGGGCTTTTGCCTCACCGTCGTCACCCAGGCCGTATCCTGGACCAAGCAGCCCCGCGCTTATCTCGAACTGACTCGCGCAGCCTTTGCCAAGGGACGGCCGACCGCACGGCAGATCTTCGCCTTCGCGATGATCGTCGCGACGCCGCACCGGCTGCGCCGGGCCCTGCGCGGGCTGGCCGGTCGCAAGAGCGTGCCCAATGCTTGATGGGCGATCGTGCCGGTGCCGTCTGGTGGGGGCGAGCATCTCGATCGCGTGTCTGCTGGGCGCGGTTCCGGCGCTGGGCGAGGCGGACCGCGCTGAGGCGGAGCCGCCAAAGGCGGACATCGTGGTCGTCGCGGTGGCGGGCAAGTGCCGCGTCAAGCGCGCCGGCATGCTGGTGAACAACAGGGATCTGGCCAAGCTCGGCAGCGGTTGGCCGAAGGATCGCCCGTTGCGGGTGGAAGAGCCACGCGGTGCGGATCGCAAGTGCCTGACCAGGATCGTGCTGGATCTGGAGAAGAAGGGCTTCCGCTCGTTCGTCTTCGTCGATCCGGCACCGCGCAATTAGGCAGGGCGGCGGCTGCGGTCGAGCCAGCTTGCTTGCCCCTTGGTATCTCATCGGATCAATAGACTGTGCGAGGCGTTTCGCAGTAAGGTTTAAGGCCAAGCATTTGATGTTCCACGCAGCGGGAAACCGGTTTTGAGTTTTTTGGGGTTTTTCAAGAAGGCGCGGTCTGCACCGCGCACGGCGCCTGGCACGCGGATCTATGCGATTGGCGACGTGCACGGGCGGCCCGACCTGATGCAGATGATGTTCGACGCAATCGAGCGGCGCGAGGACGAGTTGGACGAAGCCCGCACGCAGATCATCATGATCGGCGACATCGTCGATCGCGGTCCGAATTCGCGCGACGCCTTGCAGCTCCTGTTCGATCGCCAGCGGCAAATGCCCAACTTGCTGACCTTGCTGGGCAATCACGAGGAAATGCTGCTGCGCTCTTTGCGCGGCGATGAAGCCGAATTGCGCGGCTGGATGACTGTCGGCGGGGCAGAAACGGTGGCAAGCTTCGGTCTCGAACCCCTCAAGCCGGGCGAAGATGCGCTGCCTTTCGTGCTGGATCTGCAGAAAGCCGTTCCGCGCGACTGGGTCGAGTGGATGCACGCCTGGCCGCTCATGTACCAGTCGGGCGACTATTTCTTCTGTCATGCCGGCATCAAGCCGGGCGTAGCCCTGGCGCGGCAGCACCGCCGCGATCTGCTGTGGGCGCGCGAGGGTTTCATGGATGACGAGCGCTGGCATGGCGGGGTCGTCGTGCACGGTCATACGATCACTGAAACAGTGGAGATCCGCGAAAACCGCATCGGCCTCGATACCGGGGCCTATCGCAGCGGTGTGCTCAGCGCGGCCTGTTTCGACGGGACCGACGTCGATATTCTGACGGTACGCGGCGAAAGCGGCTGATCTCAGCGCGGCTTGCGCAGAAGATAATATCCGATCCGCAAGCGAATTGCCGCTTTGGTCAACTCGACGCCGAGCCTTTTGACCCCGCTTGCCATGCCTTTGATGCTGTCGGTGTCGATCGCGACGCTGCGGCGGCGAACTTGGGCCACGATCTCGAGGCCGTTGTCGCGGGCCAGCCAGTCGATGGTCTTGGCGCTGTAGGCGTTGAGATGTTCGAGCGGCTGGATCGCGCCGCTCGCTTCGGCATCGCCCGGAATATCGCGCGCGCCAGCGGTTGCGAACAAGGCGCGATCGGACAGCTTGCCGGCCCGCAAGATGCTTTCCAGATTGCCGCGATAGGGAACCGCGACCTTGAACAAACCACCGGGCGCCAGCGTTTTTGCCAGGCGCGCAAAATCGCGGCCAGGGTGGACGAGATGCTCGCAGACCTGCTCGGTATGGACGAGATCGAAGGTGTTTCCGTCAACTTCCTCGTCCTCGAGCATCTTGATGCCGAGGGCGCGGCCCAGCGTGTATTTGTCGTCGCCGATTTCAGTCGCGTAGACCTCGGCGCCCATCCCGCGCGCGACACGCGCCCAACGCCCCATTCCCATACCGTAGTCGAGCACGCGAATGGCGTGGATCGGCTTGTTCATGTGGTGAAAGATCGTCGCAAACTCGCCCGAAATACGTTGGAAGTTATCCAGCGTAAGCAGACTTCGTTCGTATTGCTCGAGCGCCTCCGAGCTAATCATCCGGGTATAGATTTCCTCGAGAAGCGCATCGCCCGGAACGTTGCTTTGGTAGATCAGGTCACACCGCGGGCAATGGTGAACTTCAAATTCCGCGTCTGCCAGCAAGGACCAGTCCACGACGCCTTGCTCCGCGTAATTCGAAGAGACCAGCGACTTGACGGGATCGTCCTGATACGAGCAGCGATAGATCTGCTCGCAATCAGCGGCCCCGCAAACCGGGCAGGTGTGTCTCGCCACGAACATCGAAGCGAGCGGCGCATCTTTCTTATTCGACGATGCGGTAAGGGGTCTGGTGGCATCTCTCAAATTCATTAGCGGGCGAATGTTCTCGTTCTCACGCGTTTTAGTTTTAGCCGGATCACGACCATAGTCATCAACCAGCCCGGAATGAGCGCTGCAATGGTCCAGACCGGCAACCCCGCCAAGATGATCGCTATCACGCCAGCTAAGTTAATAATGCCGGCCCACACATTTGCACGCGCCAGAAACTGATACTCGTTTCCTGCTTGCATAACAACGATTTCAGGGACTTGCGCCAGGATGACAAATTGTAACAGCGCCCAAAGAACCGCGGCTAGCCTTAACGTGCCGAGATCGTAGTCGGCGGGGAAGACCAGGCCCGGCCGGATCATCAGGATCGCAGCCCCGGCCGCAACCGTCCCAAACCACACCAAAAACAGCGCCATGCGCATCCAGTGAATCGTCCGATCGAGAGCGTCGGGCTGCCTGGAATGGAGATGCCGCACGAACTGCGGCCGCTCGTATTCGATCAGGGCACCCTGAACCACCAGCATCGGTCGCACGAGCAGCGCACTGGCGGCGATCGGCGCGACGGCTGCGGCGCCGATGAAGGCGGTGAGCAGATAGATATGCGCGTTCGCCGCGGCTTCTGCGGCTGCCACCGCGGCAAGCGACCAGCGTGACTGGCCATCCCATGTCCGCTTGAAACGCCGCAGCCGGCTGGGTCGGGCCCGGGCGAGCAGGGTCCGATAGCCGCGTCCCAATCCCGCCAGCGCGGCCAGCCCCGCCAGCGCCAGCGCGGCAAACGTCGCATGGACCGGTCGCACATTCAGGATGAAGACGGCCGTTGCCAACGACAGCAGGACGATCACCGCATAGGATGCGTCCGATGCAGCGACGTGCCGCGGTCGCGCCACCGAGTACGTCCAGGCGCGCCCGTACTGCCGCAGGATCGTGAACGCCACGAACACCGCGTAGAATAAGGCAGGAGCGCCTTCGAAGTCGAGCGCCATGGCCAACAGCGCGAACAGCGGAATGGCCAGGATGGCAGCGGCGACGGCAGCCGAACTGATGGCATCGGTGGTGGCGGTGCGGGCCTGCGGATCGGTGTCCTGCAATGTCTGCACGGGCGCGCCGAACAGCGCGCTCGACAGCGATCCAGTGAACATCGCGGCGGCAAACAGGATAGTAAAGGTGCCGAAGCTGTGCGGATCCTCGAGCCGCAGCATCGAGAATGACACGCAAAAATGGGCGACCGAAACCAGGATCGGCCCGGCCGCCGCGAGAACGTAGCGGCGCGAACGGACGATATGGGCCGAAGCGCCCCGGCTCACTGCCGCGGCGTGCAGATGAAGATCGTCTCGCCGCGCTCCAGACCGTAGCGGCTGACTTCGGGCTCCTTCGCCACGTCGGTGGTGAGATCGAAGCCCGCCCGATCGAGCCGATCGCGGAAATCGCGCCCGTAAAGGCGCAAGTGGTCCTTCTGGTTGAAATGGAGATCGCGACCGGCTTCGCTGTCGATCGAGGGGTCTTCGTAAGTCTCGTCCCAGGCTTCGAACATGGGCACCGACATCAGCGCCCGCCCGCCGGGCTTCAGCACGCGCCGGATCTCGCGCAGCGCGCGGGCATCGTCGGGGACGTGCTCCAGCACGTTGTGCACGATCACAGTATCGAACGTGGCATCGGGAAAGGCGATGTCCTGCAGATCGATCACGACTTCATCGTTCTTGGGCATGTAGTCGGCGCGGACATAGTTGCCGCCGGTTCGCGCCAGCTGCGCGGCATAGCGCTTGGCAAAGCAGGGTTCCGGGGCGAAATGCAGCACCGTGGCGCCGTCCAGCCATTCGGGATGGCGCAGCACGAGCAACTGATGCTGGCGGTGCCGGCCGACCGACCGGCAGCTCGGGCACTGGCCGTCGATCACTATTGGCTGGCGGCCCTTGGCCCAGAACAGACCTTTGTAGCCGCAGATCGGGCACTCGCGCGGATAGCGGCCGCGCACATCGCGGAACGCGTGTGCCCCGGCCTCGAACAGCACGAGCTGGTCGATCAGCTTTCTCGGCAACAGCGTTTTCAAACGCCCCCGCACGGCTCTGCCCAACATGATTGTGCCAATCCCTCAATAGTTAAGCGCAATTACTGAAGGTGGGTCCTATGCCGCAGGCCTTCGCGGAAGTCACACCTTTAGCGTCACACGCGGCGAAGTTGTAGCCGGCTTGTTCTGCGTCCTCGGGGCACAGTTAACAGAGCGAAGCACGCGGCTATTGTTCGTCGTTTATGCGATCCGATTTCGAAATAACGATCAATAGCCGAGCCGATGCATCGCATCCGTTGCAGTATTGGCATTTAGTATCCCAAGACGGCGCCGGCGGCGCAATCTTCGCTGGATTGACCGTGGCATTTGCGCTCTCTAACACCACAAGCATGGCGACTGGCCGAACGCGATTTCCGGCGACACGCGCCTTCCCGGCATCACGCGATTATTCCGACCTCGTGCAGATCGCGAGTTGCGGCCTCGTGGTTGCCTCCCTGATCGCGATGGTGGTGCTCGCTTTTCAGCGGGGGCCGTGGCTGGACGAATTCTGGACCGTCTGGATGGCCGAGCCTTCGTTGTCGCTGAGCGAGGCCTATGCGCAGCGCTGGTCCACCGATCTGCATCCGCCGCTTTATTATGCCAGTGTCTGGCTGTTCCGGCAGGGGCTGGGCGACGAGATCGCATGGTTGCGCTTCGTCAACGTCCTGCCGCTGCTGCCGCTTGTGCCCAGCGTGTATCTCTGGCTGCGCAACACCCGGCGCGACACCTGGCTGGCGATCTTCGCGGTGCTGGTGGCGAGTTGCCCTTATACCATCGCGAACTTTGCCGAGCTGCGTTCCTACTTCGCGATCATCGCGCTGACGGCGGCGCTGGTCATCCTGCTGAAACTGTTCGATCGCGAACACGAACTCGCGCCGCGCGAGCGCGGATGGCTACGCGCCCAGATAGCCGTGACGATCCTGATCGCGCTCAACGTGCACTTCCTCTCGTCCGCGATCATCGCGGCGCGAATCGGGCTGGAAATGCTGCGGGCGCTGCTTCGCCGCAACTGGTCGGGGCTTGCCGTTCTGGCCATTCCCTCGGCGATCGGAGCGCTCGTGCTCACGATCACTTTCGCGCTGCAGATGGGGCGCACCGAGTTCTACACCTTCTACCCGGCGACGTTCCTCGATTGCGTGGTCATCGTCGGCGCGGGCGTCGCGCTCGGCCTGGTGCTCAACCCGGGAGTCGACCTCGCCATTGCCCGCACGCTCTTGCGGCATCGCGTTGGCGCGCTGCGCGATGCGGGGTGGAGTTTCGCCGCGCTGGCGATTGGAGCGCTGGGCATTCTCGTTTACAGCACGCTGAGCGGGTCGCTCACCTTGCGGTATACCTTCGTCCTGATCCCGCTTGCCGCCGACCTCGCTGCCGACCTGGCAAAGCAGGGCCTTGCGCAGAGCCGGTTGCAAGTGCTGCTGTTTGTTCTGGGCGCGATCGCGCTTCAGCTGTTCACGGTGGTGCACGAATCGGCGAACAAGCGCTGGCTGCTGCTCGCCGACCAGATCGCTGCCATCACGCGGGACTGCCCCGGCACCCAAGTCATCGGTATCGACCAGCATGCGCTTCACCCCGACGACGAGCAGCGCCCGGTCTCCGGCTGGATCGGGGTATTCGATTCGGGCTATCGCTGGGTCGCATCGCGCCACGGGTTCACGGTGGAGACGACCGGGCGGGATGCGGATACGATCGCGCGGGCTTCGAGTTGCCCGACCCTCGTTTGGGCCGAACACGATTTCAATGATATTCCCGATCCCTTCGAACTCGTGCGTCGCGCGAGGATCCGGTTCGAGGGCGGTACGCCGCAGCTCATCGAACAGCGCCGCCTTCCGCACCAGCAACTGCTCGTGTTTCGCAACCCGGGCAGCGGCGTGGCCGATCCCACGACGGCCCGCTAGAGACGCGAAGGATATGGATCGGCCTTCGTCGCACAACACCGCGCTTCGACACCTGCTGGTGGTGCTGGCCGGGGCATTGCTGCTGCTGATCCCGGGCTTGCTCAACCAGGAGCCGTTTCTCTACCGCGATACTACGACTTATTACAAAGGCGCGGAAACCGGCATCGTGCGCTTGCTGGGCGATCGGTTCTCGCTTGGCGAGCCAGCGCTCGCGGATCCCGCGACTGTCGATCCGGCCCGTAACTTGCCGACAGTGGATGGCGGGGCGCTGACGTCGGTCGACGACGGTGTCGTTATCGCGGGGCGCTCGGTTTACTACGGCGTGCTGGTCTACGCCGCGCTTTGGCTGGGATCGCTGTTCTATCTGGCGGCACTGCAAGCGCTGATCGTCTCCTATGTCGTGCACGCCTTCTTCCGGGTCTTGATGCCGCAAGCGCTCACGCTGTTCCTTCCGCTGCTGGCCTTACTCTCGCTGGCGACTCCGCTCGGCTATTTCACCAACTTGATCATGCCCGATATCTTGGCGGGCGCGGCGATCGTGATCGTGGCGATCCTGCTCACGCGGTTTGCAGTGCTGGGCCTGTTCGATCGGGTGTGCCTGCTCGCTATTCTGGTGCTCGCGCTGCTGGGGCACAGCAGCCATCTGCTGCTCGTCGGGCTGATGCTGGGTCTCGGAATCGTGCTGGTGGCCCGGCACGGATGGCGGCGGCTGCGCGATCCGGCGCTCCTCCTGATCGCAAGCGCGCTGCTGGTCGGCTTTGCGGGTGAGCAGGCGTTCAACTTTGCGGCGCGGCAGATGCTGGGTTCGGCGCCGCTGCGCTTGCCGCATCTTTCCGCGCATCTCGTCGAAATGGGGCCGGGGACAGAGTACCTCGACGAGCATTGCCCCGAAGCGGGCTTCGCGATCTGTGCCGACCGCGCCAAGTTCCCGATCGTCTGGACCAACTTCCTGTTCAATCCCGATCCGCGCAACGGCGTGTTTGCGGTGGCCGATGCGCCGCGCAAGCGCGCGATCAGCGACGAGCAAGTGCGCTTCGCATTCGCCGTGCTCGCGGACCGTCCGCTAGAAACGATGGGCGGGTTTTCGCTGTCGTTCCTGGAGCAGCTCGGCCGCTTCAAGCTCGACGAGTTGTATTATGATGCGGACTCCTTTCAGACGTTCGCAACGCGATTGCCGGCTTCCGAATTCCGCCGCGTGGCCCGCTCGGCTGCCGCCGGCCACGGTGTCATCGAGGATTGGCTGACCGGGAGCACGTACCTCGTGGTGCTCGCAAGCCTCGCCATCATAGCGGCAATGCAATGGCGCTTATGGCGGTCACAGCGCGCGATCGGTGGAGACTTGATCACCGCGTCCTGGCTGATCCTGTTCGGCGTCGTCGCAAACGCGGCGGTCTGCGGGATCATTGCCTCGCCCTTCGATCGATTTCAGGCGCGCGTGATCTGGCTCGTCCCGCTCGCGGCGTTGGCGCTCGCGATGGCCTGGCGCGGGCAGTCCCGGATCAGTGCCGCTCGCGAAACGTCACCAGCAGATTGACCGAAAAGTTGACCGCGAACGCCACGCCGATGCCCAGCACTTTCGCCCAGGGCGGGGCAAGCGCGAACAGATAGGCGGCGGCGCTGGTGACTCCGGTGTTGACCGCGAGCCCCAGCAGCGAAGCCAGCGCGAAGGACGCGAACCGGCTCCAGCTCAACGCATGGGCGAAGACGATCCGGCTGGCCGCGACATAGTGGAACAGCATCGCGACGAGGAAACTGGCGGCGGCGGCGACCACCAGCGGCCACCCGAGGCGAGAAAGCAGCAGGAAGCCGCCCAGATCGACGATCGCGGCGAGCCCGCCGGTGCAGACGTATCGCGCGAGCTTTTCGGGAACCGAGCGCAAGTGGCTCAGCCAAGCAGCGGCGCGAACACCGCGTCGTCGAAGTGGCGGAAGGTGGTGACCCCGGGGATCGGTCGGCGCGATTTGATCAGGCAGGCGGTGCCGGCGCGCTGGGCGGCCAGGCCGTCGCGTTCAAGGCGGTCGCCGATCATGATCGTTTCGTGCGGGGCGGCGCCGGCGCGTTCCATCAGCCAGAGCAGCCCCGAAGGATCGGGCTTGAGCCGAACCCCGTTCGCATCTCCGGCGCAAGCGATGTGATCGGCCTCCAGTTCCAGCGCGGCCAGCTTCGCCGCCACCGGATAGTCGGAGTGGACCGCGATCGTGCGGCCACTTCGGCGAATGCCGGCGAACAGCTCGGCAAGCTGCGCGAACCGGTATCGCCGCAAGTGTCGCAAGGGACGGGTCTCGATCCATTCGCTGACGAGCACAGCGACATCATCGGGCGGGGTTGACGTTGCCAAAGCCACGGCCTCGCGCAGCTCGCTTTCGAAGTCGGCGAGGTTTCGTTCGGCCCATTCCTCCCGCAACCTGCGGTATCTCGCCAGCGTGCGAAGCGTCTTCGTCTGTCGGCTCGCGAGCGCATCGCGCGCCAGCTCGAAAGCCATGCGGCGGCGCAAGGGCCGCTGATCGTATAGCGTGCCGTCGAGATCGAACACGATCAGCCGGATCGCATCCCAATTGCCCGCGAATGGCGCGGTCATCGCAGCGTGATGTAATGCTGGCTGGTCAGCGTCTCGAGCGCCGGAATGTCGATGAAGGTCGCGCCCACGAACAGCACGCCGAGCAGCGCCACGAGTCCCATCAGGATCGTCTCGCGATAGAGTTTCTCCGGGCTCTGCGCCGCGGACTCGGGCTTCATCGACAAGGCGAGGTAATGCACGAACAGCGCGGCCAGCACCGGGAAGCAGACGATGTATTCGATCCGGTATTTCACCAGAAAGATGGCCATGAAGAACGAGGACAGCAGCGCGTAGAGGAAGCACGACGCCGTCAGCGAGATTTCGGTATAGCCGGCGAAACTGGCGCGGTAGCGGACCAGCAGCTCGGTTCCGTGCGAGGCGGCGAGCTGGCGATATTCGGACAATCGTTTCGCGGCCATCAGGAAGGCGCCGCCCGTCCAGTAGGCGAGCAGGATCGACGAGGGGGGGATCGTCGCCGGATCGATCATAGACCAGCCGATCATGAAGCGCAGCGGGTTGTTCACCGCTTCCGACACCACGTCGATATAGGCGCGATCCTTCGAGCGGACCGGCGGCACGTTGTAGACCAGGCCCTGCAGCGCGAAGATCGCTGCCAGCCACAGCGTGATCGTGCTGCACACCGCGGCCAGCGCCAGTCCCACCACCACGAACAGCAGCCATTCGGCAAACACCAGTTCGCCGCGCAATTCGCGCTGGACTGCGGCGCGCGTGGACTTGGTGGGATGGAGCCGGTCGAAGTCGCGGTCGAGCCATTCGTTGATGACGTAATTGGCCGAAGCGATGCAGACCACCGCGCCGAACCCCGTCACCAGCGAGAGGACGATATCCTGCGCGATCGGCCCGCGCAGGAGCAGCGCCAGCAGGATCCCGGGCACGACGAAGATATGCTTGGTCGCATGATCGAAGCGCGCGATGGCGAGATAGTCTGCAAACCGACCATGGCTTGCCGGGGCAATTTCGGAATCCGGCTTGATCGCTGCGTCCTTCCCGACCGAGTAGATTTCCTTAGTAGCCTCCTGATGGAGAACTCCCTGGAAAACCGCCAGTCCTTTTTGTCCTGGAGCAGTCGCAAGTCTCGGGCACCACGTGTAAAAGCCTTGCCGATGGCCTTGCGGATAGCTTAGGGATTCACACGCATTTCGTGGAGGAGCCTCGGGGCTGCGGTCGGTGTCGGGGGACACGCATTTCGTGCGAAAATTGATTTCGATCGTCGTCCCTTGTTACAACGAGGAAGAGGTTCTCAAGGAGACGCTCCCCAGCCTCGATCGGCTTTGCGACAGTCAGCCGGGCTTCGACTTCGAGATCGTCTATGTCGACGATGGTTCGCGCGACGCCACATTCGAGCTTCTGTGCGAAGCGGCACGTGCCGATCCCCGCCTGCGCGTCATCCGTTTCGCCCGCAATTTCGGCCACCAGATCGCAGTGACTGCGGGCATCGACGCGACGCGCGGCGACGCCGTGGTGCTGATCGATGCCGATCTGCAGGATCCGCCCGAAGTCGTGAACGACATGATCGCGAAATGGCAGGAAGGCTACGACGTCGTTTACGGCATGCGCATGTCGCGGGCCGGCGAAAGCACGTTCAAACTGGCCACCGCGCGGGGCTTCTACCGGCTGCTCAACCGCTTGTCGGAAGTGGAGATTCCGCTGGATACCGGGGACTTCCGCCTGATGAGCCGCCCGGTCGTGGACGTGCTCAAGGCCATGCCCGAGCGGCATCGCTTCGTGCGCGGCATGGTGGCCTGGATCGGGTTTCGGCAAATTGCGCTGCCTTACGTGCGGGTCGAGCGCGTCGCCGGGACGTCCAAGTACCCGCTGCGCAAGATGCTGCGCTTCGCCATCGACGGGATCCTGTCGTTTTCGACCAAGCCGCTGCAATTGTCGGTGGCGCTCGGCCTGATTGCGGCGACGCTGGCCATTCTCGGGATCTTCTACGCGCTGGCTTTGCGGGTCTTCACCTCGATCTGGGTCGAAGGCTGGACGGCGCTGATGATCGCGGTGCTGTTCATCGGCGGGGTCCAGCTTTTCTCGCTCGGAATCCTGGGCGAATACGTCGGCCGGATCTACAGCGAAGTGAAGCGCCGCCCGCTCTACGTCGTCGGCGAGCGCGTCGGTTTCGACGACGAGCGCGGCGCCGCGACCGTCACGGAGATCAACCGCCCGACCGCCACGAACCCCGAGCGCGCCGAATGACGGGCCGTGGAGTGAAGCGCGGTCTCCAGCTTTCGATCAGCCTCGCCGTCGCGGGGTTCTTCGTCTGGCTCGTGGTACGCAATATCGACGGGGACGCGGTGGTCCGCGCGCTGCGCGAGGCATCGCCGGGCTGGATCGTGCTGGGCGTCGGGCTGTTCCTGCTGGGCTATGGCTGCCGCATCGCGCGCTGGCGCCTCATGCTGTTGCGCGACAATCCGCAGATCCGCTGGCAACCGGCGGCTGTCGCCTTCTTCGGTTCGATCGCGGCCAACAACGTCCTCCCTTTCCGCGCCGGAGATGCGCTGCGCGTGTTCGGCTTCACCAAGTATCTCGGGGTTCCGGTCTCGACGCTGCTGGCGACCCTGCTGGTCGAACGCATGCTCGACATGCTGTCCCTGCTGGTCGCGCTGGGACTGGCGCTGATGCTGCTTCCGGTCGGCGGCAATGGGCTCGGCACGCTGATCGGCGCCAGCGGCGGCGTGTTGGCGGCAGTCGGCGCGGCGATCCTGGCCGTTCTGCTGTTCCCCCAACTGTTCGAGCCGCTTGCCCGTGTCTGCCTGGCGCTCGTCCGCCGGATCTCGATCGGTCTGTCCGATCGCTTGAGCCCCTTCGTCGACAATATCTTCGCGACGCTGCGCCATCTCTCCGAGGGGCCGCGAATGCTGGTTCTCTCGCTCTGGTCGGCCGCGGCTTGGGCGCTGGAAGGCGCGGTGTTCTGGGCCGTGGCCCGCGCGGTTCCGGCGATGTCCGAACCCGTCGCGGCCTGGCTCGCCTTTCCCGTGGGCACGCTGTCGACTTTGCTGCCCTCGACGCCGGGCTACATCGGGACGTTCGACTTCTTCGTCATCAAGTCCGTCCAGCTCGTCGGTAACGCTCCCGCAGCCGCCGCCGCCTTCGCGGTCCTGGTCCATCTGGTGATCTGGCTGCCCGCCACCGTCATCGGCGGCGCGGCGATGCTGATCTGGAATCTCTCGGGCTCCGCGCCCGCCGCCAAACCCTGCAAGCGAGTACCATCATGACCGACACGCCCCGTCAGATCACTATCATCGGCGGCGGGTTTTCGGGCCTTGCGGCCGGGTTCTACCTGACGCGCGCGGGCCACAAGGTGACGGTGCTCGAGGCCGACAGCGTCGTCGGCGGGCTGGCCGGAGCCTTCGAAACCGACGGCGAGCGGCTCGACCGGTTCTACCACCACTGGTTCACCAGCGATCAGGACGTGATGGACCTAATCGATGCGCTCGGTTTGAGCGACAAGGTCGTGGTCAACCCGACGAATACCGGGGTCTACTACAACCAATCGGTCTTCAAGATGTCGACCCCGCTGGATCTGCTGCGCTTCACCCCGCTTCCGTTTGTCGATCGCATCCGCTTGGGCATTCTTACCTTGCGGGCACGGCGCGTCGGGGACTGGAAGCAGCTCGAGGACAAGACCGCGGCGCAGTGGCTGCGCGAGCTGGGCGGCGAGCGGGTCTACAAGGTGATGTGGGAGCCGCTGCTGCAAGGCAAGTTCGGGCCTTACGCCGAAAAGATCTCGGCAGTGTGGTTCTGGAACAAGCTGAAGCTGCGCGGCAGTTCACGCGGCAAGGCAGGCGAGGAGCGGCTGGCCTACTTCAAAGGCTCGTTCGCCTCGCTCGCCGAAAGCGCCGCCGATGCGATCCGCGCCGGGGGCGGCGAGGTGCGGCTCAATGCGCCGGTCGAACGCTTCGAGCGCAACGAGGATGGCCGCTGGATCGCGCAAGGACCTTGGGGACGCGTGGAAAGCGACCTGATCATCGCGACCCCGGCGCTGCCGCTGATCGCCGACATGATCCAGGATTGGGCCGCGCCCGACTATGCCGCGCAACTGCGCCGGATCGATTATCTCGGCAACGTCTGCCTCGTCCTCCAGCTCGATCGGTCCTTGAGCTCGACGTACTGGCTGAACGTCAACGATCCGACCTTTCCCTACGTGGGCGTGATCGAGCACACCAATTTCGAAAGTCCGGACAGCTATGCCGGCGACCACATCGTCTATCTTTCGAAGTATCTGCCGCATACCGATGCGCTCTATACGATGACCCCGGACGAGGTGCTGGAATACTCGCTGCCGCATCTGCAGCGCATGTTCCCGGCGTTCGATCGCGCCTGGATCCGGGACTTCAAGGTCTGGAAGGCGCGTTGGTCGCAGCCGGTCGTCGAGAAACGCTATTCGGCGTTGATTCCTGCGGAGCAGGGGCCGCTGCCGGGCTTCCACATCTGTTCGATGGCGCAGATCTATCCCGAGGACAGAGGCACCAACTACGCCATTCGCGAAGGGCGCAAGATGGCGCAGGAAATCGCCCGAAGCCTGACGGAAGCGCCGCCCGCGCATGGCTGACAAGGGCCTGGCACGCGCGTTGCGATGGGCGAGCCTGATCCTGGTTCTGGCCAATGTGCTGGCCGTCGTGACCGTCTTCCTCAGCGGCTACGACTGGGACCTCGATCACGAATTCTACTTCGGCAGCCGATTGCTGGCGGGCGAACTGCTGTGGACGCGCGAATTCCACGACAAGCTGCCGATGCTGCAGATGGTGATGGTGCTGCCGGCCTCGTTCGAAGCCGGCATCCAGGTCTGGCGGGCGATGTCGCTGATCACCTGCCTCGTGTGCTTCCTCGGCCTTAGGGTCTGGATCCCCCGGCTCGTCGGGGGCGAACCGGCCTTGCGCGCTGACCGCCAGCGCGTGGTCGATTTCGGCCTGCTCTTCCTGCTGTTCATGACGACGATGAGTCCGGGGGGTGTCTCGACAATCAACCCTGTCGCCTCGTTCCTCGCTGCGACGGTGATGGTGCTCATGCTGTTGATGGCTCACTCGGAGCCGGCGTCGACAATGGCGCGGATTGCCGTGTTTGTCCTCGGCGGACTGGCGGCGGCTCTCGCGATTTCGATGCGCCCTTATTTCCTGGCGCCGCTCGCTTTTACGGTACTGTGGCTCTTGGCAGAGGCCTTCCTCGCCAAGGCCCCTGCAGCGCCGCGGCGCAAAGTGCTGCTCCAAAGCATCGCCTGGGCGGCTTCGATCGGCGGGTTCGGGGTCGCCTGCAATGTCCTGCCCTATGTGGTCACCGGCCAGGTCGACGCGCTTCGCGATGGGTTGCGGTTGCTCGCAAGCGACGTGAACCAGGCGCCGTTCCTGATCAACGTGATCGGCTTCCTCTGGGTGTCGCTTCGCGATGGACAGCTGTTGCCGGTCTACATCGCGGCCATCTTTGCCGGGGTGACGGTCCTATCCCTTGTCGGGGCGCGGAAGGGCGAGGGGATCAACCCTCTCGTCTACCATGCCATCGGCGCGATCGTGGTGCTGTTCGCCTTCATGGCGGCCAAGCACTGGTGGAACCACTACGTGCATCTCTTCGATGCGTTCGCGGGTTATCTGCTGATCCTCTTCCTTATCCAGATCTGCGAAGGGCGGCTGCGCGACGCGATCGGCGCGCCATTGCGCGCGGCGTCGCGCTACGCCTTGCCGCTGCTGGCACTGCTGTGTCTCGGCCTTGCCGTGAGGGATCTGGTGCACGGCACCCGCGCGGCAGACGAGGACCATCCGCACGCCGTGCTGGTTCGCGAGATTACGCGGTATCGCGCGTCGCGGCCGGCATCGGACCGGAGCATTCTGGTGCCGGTGAGCGTCTATGCCCATTGGCAATTGAACGAAGGCAGACACGGCTTCCCGCATGCCGCGAACACCGGACATATTCTGGCAGGATGGTGGCAGCAGATCGGTCCGTTCACGGGCTTTCTGGCGCCCCGCGATGCGCGCGAATATTGCCGGACGCTCATGCGCCGCGGCCCGGCCATCGTGGTCACGTTCCAGGGAATGGATCATCCCCGGCCGAACCGCGAGCTGGCCCGTTGTCTTTCGGCTCCCGGATCCCGCTATCGGCTCGACACCGTCAGGAAGCTGAGCGAGGATGCCGAAATCGACTTCTTCATTCGCCGATGACGGCGTTGCCCGGGCAGGGGGCGTGTCTCGCTCCGCCGCCCGGTCACGAGAGGATCAGTCGGCTTTCGCGACCTTGCGTTCGACCATGAGCTGTTCCAGCTCGCCTGCCTCGAACATTTCCATCATGATGTCGCTGCCGCCGATGAATTCGCCTTTGACATACAGTTGCGGAATCGTCGGCCAGTCCGAGTAGGACTTGATGCCCTGCCGCACTTCCTGATCTTGCAGAACATCGACGCTGCCGTAAGCGACGCCGAGATGATCGAGGATCGCGACCGCGCGGCTGGAAAAGCCGCATTGCGGGAAGAGCGGCGTGCCCTTCATGAACAGCACGACATCGTCGCTGCTGACGATTTCGCCGATGCGGTGGTTGACGTCTGACATCCTGGATTACCCTTGATCGCGGTTCCGGACGATGGCCCGGACGAAGCTGTGTTAACGGTCAGTTGGGTACAGCGGTGGTCAGTTGCAAGGCGTGAAGCTCGCCGCCCATGCGCCCGCCCAGCGCTTCGTAGACCATCTTGTGCTGAGCGACGCGGGTCTTGCCGACGAATGCGGAGGAGACGACGTGCGCTTTCCAGTGATCGTTGTCGCCGGCAAGGTCGGTCATCGTCACTTGCGCGTCGGGCAGCGATTCGACGATCAGCTTCTCGATCTCTGCGGCTGGCATGGCCATCTCGTGGTTCTCCGGGTCCGGCGTCTTCGTTTCAGGCTTCGCCCATCAGCTGGCGGCGGGCTTCGATGTGCTTTTGCTCGAGCGCGGCGCGCACGCGGGCCTCGTCGATGTCGACCCCGGCGGAATTCATGTCGCCGAGCACTTTGCGGATCACGTCCTCGTCGCCCGCTTCCTCGAAATCCGCCTGCACGACGGCCTTGGCATAGGAATCGGATTCGGCCGGCGAAAGCTTCATTTCCGAGGCGGCCCACTCGCCCAGCAGCCGGTTGCGGCGGGCCTGGATCCGGAACAGCATATCCTCGTCATGCGCGAACTTGGCTTCTTCCGCGCGCTCGCGATCGTCAAATGAAGTCATCGTGATCCCTCGAAAGTCTGGATTCCTGGTTTGCGATAGGGCGCGCGCCCCGCAGGTTCAACCGATTTGAAAGCCTCAGGCGGCGCTCGCCGGCGTGTTCATCAGGAACGGCAAGTCCCGCCCGGCGCGCTCCTCGTGCCGCGAGATCGTATCCGCCTGCGCCAGCGTCAGCCCGACTTCGTCCAAACCGTTGAGCAGACAGTGCTTGCGAAAGGGGTCGATCTCGAAGGTGAAGCGGTCCTGGAAGCGGGTCGTCACCGTCTGCGATTCCAGATCGATGTCGATTGGATCGGTCTGGGTGACCTCCAGCAGGCGGTCGACCGCATCCTGAGGCAAGGCCACGGTGAGGATGCCGTTCTTGAACGCGTTGCTCGAAAAGATGTCGGAAAAGCTCGGCGCGATCACGCAAGTCACGCCCATGTCGAGCAGGGCCCAGGCGGCATGCTCGCGGCTCGAGCCGCAGCCGAAGTTGTCGCCTGCGATCAGGATCGGCGCGTCGGCAAATTCGGGATCGGTAAACACGTTGCCCGGCTCGGCCTTGACCGCTTCGAAGGCACCGCGACCGAGCCCCTCACGCGTCACCGTCTTGAGCCAGTGCGCGGGGATGATCACGTCGGTGTCGACGTTCTTGCGGCCGAACGGAATGGCGCGACCGGAAACGTGGTCGATCGCGTCCATCAGTCGGTCTCTGGCGCGTTATGCGGGTGCAGCGGCGGCGCGGTGGGCTTGTCCTTGTCGCGGCGCTTCTTCGCGTAGAGGAGCGCGGCCGCGATCGCGGCGGAACCGATCGCGGCGCCTGCGGCCACAGCCGCGCGGGTGACGATGTCGGACTTTTCGGTGTCGTCTGTCATGGCGCGATCCTATGCGGCGAGCGCGTGCGCTTCGCAAGAGGGGCGCGCGCGGTTCATTTCGCTGCAGCGGGAAACTCGGGCAACTTGCCGACGTCGGCAGGCTCGTACTGGATGATTACGGTGGCGCCGAGGTTCTTCGCCAATTGCTTCCCGCCGCAATCGAGACGCGTCAGGAAGACTGGCGCGGGCGGCGGGGCGGCGCCGAGCAGCCGAGCAAGAGAAAGGCGAGAGCGGCGACGGGCAGCTTACGCATGGGCTCGATGGTTGCGAAGCGAATCGCCCGCGTCAAGCGACTAAGGGTCGGTCAGAAGGCCTTGCCATCGCCCCCGCCCGGCGGTCTCGATCGTGACCGAACCGCACAGGCAGGCGCCTTTCACTCCACCAGATCGCGCACGTCGGTGAGCTTGCCGGTCACCGCGGCGGCGGCGGCCATGGCGGGGCTCATCAGGTGGGTGCGGCTGCCCGGGCCCTGACGGCCGGTGAAGTTGCGGTTGCTGGTGGATGCGCAACGCTCACCCGCCGGGACTTTGTCGGGGTTCATCGCGAGGCAGGCCGAGCAGCCGGGTTCGCGCCATTCGAGGCCGGCTTCGACGATGATCTTGTCGAGACCCTCGGCCTCGGCCTGTTCCTTGACCAGACCCGAGCCCGGCACGACGATCGCCCACTTGACGTTGTCGGCCTTCTTGCGCCCCTTGAGCACGGCAGCCGCGGCGCGGATGTCCTCGATGCGGCTGTTGGTGCACGAACCGATGAAGATGTTCTGCACTTCGACGTCGGTCAGCTTGGTGCCCGGCGTCAGGCCCATGTAATCCAGGCTAACCTTGACCGCTTCGCGCTTGGAAGCGTCGGCGAAATCCTCGGGCGCGGGGACGATGCCGCCGATCGCGGACGTGTCTTCGGGGCTGGTACCCCAGGTGACGGTGGGTTGGATGTCCTCGGCGCGGATCGAGATGGACTTGTCGAACGTCGCGCCGGGATCGGTCGCCAGGCTCTTCCACCAGGCGACGGCCTTGTCCCAGTCCTCGCCGGTGGGCGCATAAGGGCGACCCTTGAGGTAGGCGAAGGTCGTTTCGTCGGGGGCGATCAGGCCTGCGCGCGCGCCGCCTTCTATCGACATGTTGCACACCGTCAGGCGGCCCTCGACGGTCATCTCCTCGAACACGTTGCCGCGATATTCGATGACGTGGCCGGTCCCGCCGGCCGTGCCGATCACGCCGATCACGTGGAGGATTACGTCCTTGGGAGTGACGCCCGCGCCGAGCTGGCCGTCGACGCGCACTTCCATCGTCTTCGATTGCTTGAGCAGCAGCGTCTGCGTCGCCAGCACGTGCTCGACCTCGGTGGTCCCGATGCCGAACGCCAGCGCACCGATGCCGCCGTGGCAGGCGGTGTGGCTGTCCCCGCAGACGATCGTCGCACCGGGCAGCGAGAAGCCCTGCTCGGGGCCGACGACGTGGACGATGCCTTGCTCACGGTCGGTCGCATCGATGTAGCGGATGCCGAACTCGGGGGCGTTGCGCTTCAGCGTGGAAAGCTGGTTGGCGCTTTCGGCGTCGGCGATCGGCAGGATGCCGCCGTTCGCGTCCTTGCGCGCGGTGGTCGGCAAATTGTGATCGGGCACCGCGATGGTAAGGTCGGGGCGACGCACGGGGCGCCCCGCCATGCGCAGGCCTTCGAATGCCTGCGGGCTGGTGACTTCGTGGACGAGGTGGCGGTCGATATAGACGAGGCAGGTGCCGTCGTCGCGAGTATCGACGACGTGAGCGTCCCAGATCTTATCGTAGAGCGTGCGCGGTTTACTGGCCATATGCGCGCGCTTAAGCCCGCCGCGCCCGCCTTGCAAGCGGGAGGGGCGGGCCTTTTGCGGTACCTTGCGGCTTGTCTCAGCCGCGACGACCATCGCGATCGCGGCGCTCTGCGCGCAACGCGTACTGAATGCGGTCGATACGGTTCTGGATCGCCCGGGTCTCACGCGCGGTCAGGCCGTTGCGCGCATATTGGGCGTAGAGACGCTTGACCTGATCGGCTTCGCGCTGAAGGCCGCGCGCTTCGCGGGTCGAGATGGCACGGCGCGAATGCGCGCGGGCGATCTGACGGTCGAGCTGTTTGATGTCGCGGCGCACATCGAAGTTGCGCACCGGGGTATAGCGCGCGGCTTCGACGCGGTTGCCGTAGAGATTCGACGGGCCCGAATGTGCCACCGCGGGCGTTGCGAGCGTGCCCAGGCCGAGCGTGGCGACGAGGGCGGGGGCGATGATCTTGGCAAATTTGGTCATGGCTGACTTCCTTTCACATGACGGCAGTTCGTATCGGCCCGTTCAGAAATAGGCGCGTCAAAGTGAACGGCGGGGAAATGACTGGTCGCAGGTTTGTTCCAGATTGTACGAAAGTGTCGCAAGGCGGTCCGGTCGCAGCGATATACCGCCGCAGCCGACACCGCTTAAAATACCGCGCGCAAGCTGCTAGGCAGCGCGCAACCCGGCGCCGAGGCGCCCGTTCGATTGGAGATTGACTGCATGAAGACCCGCGCCGCCGTCGCATTCGAAGCCAAGAAGCCGCTCGAGATCGTCGAACTCGATCTCGAAGGGCCGAAGCAAGGCGAGGTCCTCGTCGAGATCATGGCGACCGGTATTTGCCACACCGATGCCTACACGCTCGATGGTCTCGATTCCGAAGGCATCTTCCCCTCGGTCCTCGGCCACGAGGGCGCCGGCGTGGTGCGCGAAGTGGGCCCCGGCGTCACTTCGGTGAAAGCGGGCGATCACGTGATCCCGCTCTACACGCCCGAATGCCGCCAGTGTAAATCGTGCCTGTCTGGCAAGACCAATCTGTGCACCGCAATCCGCGCCACGCAGGGGCAGGGCCTGATGCCCGACGGCACCAGCCGCTTTTCGTACAATGGCGAGACGATCTACCACTACATGGGCTGCTCGACCTTCTCGAACTTCACCGTGCTGCCCGAGATCGCCGTTGCCAAGATCCGCGAGGACGCGCCGTTCAAGACGAGCTGCTACATCGGCTGCGGTGTCACCACTGGTGTCGGCGCGGTGATCAACACCGCGAACGTGCAAGTGAACGACAACGTCGTCGTGTTCGGGCTGGGCGGCATCGGCCTCAACGTGATCCAGGGCGCGCGGCTGGCCGGCGCCAACAAGATCATCGGCGTCGATCTCAACCCCGACCGCGAGGAATGGGGCCGCAAGTTCGGCATGACCGACTTCCTCAACAGCAAGGGGCTGAGCCGGGAGGAGACCGTCGCCAAGATCGTGCAGATGACCGACGGCGGCGCGGATTACACCTTCGATGCGACCGGCAACACCGAAGTCATGCGCACCGCGCTCGAAGCCTGCCATCGCGGCTGGGGCACCTCGATCGTCATCGGCGTGGCCGAGGCAGGCAAGGAAATCAGCACGCGCCCGTTCCAGCTCGTCACCGGGCGCAACTGGCGCGGCACCGCGTTCGGCGGGGCCAAGGGCCGCACCGACGTGCCCAAGATCGTCGACATGTACATGACCGGCAAGATCGAGATCGATCCGATGATCACGCACGTCATGGGCCTCGAGGAAATCAACACCGCCTTCGATCTGATTCACGAAGGCAAGTCGATCCGCAGCGTGGTGGTATTCTGATGTTCAGCCATGTCATGCTGGGCGCGAATGACATCGCGGCGTCCAAGGCGTTCTACGACGCCGCGCTCGGCGCGCTGGGCGTGCCCGAGGGCGCAATCGACGAGATCGGGCGGATCGTTTACGCCCATGCGGGATCGCGTTTCGTCGTGCGCACGCCGCTCAATGGCGAACCCGCCACCGGCGCGAACGGCGGCACTCTGGGCTTCCTCGCCGGGTCGCCTGCCGAGGTCGATGCGTGGCATGCCGCCGGGCTGTCGGCGGGCGGGACCGCGATCGAGGATCCGCCGGGCATCCGCGATGTGACCGAGGGACGCCAAGTCTATCTCGCATATCTGCGGGATCCCGCCGGCAACAAGCTATGCGCCTTCTACCGGGTCAAATGATGGAAACCGTTTCGACCAATCGCAGCCACGGCGGCGCGCAGGGCGTCTACAAGCACGACAGCCGCGAGACGGGGACGGAGATGACCTTCTCCGTCTTCGTGCCCGATCATGCGCCGGGCTCTAAGCTGCCGGTGCTGTGGTATCTTTCGGGCCTCACCTGCACGCACGCCAACGTGACCGAAAAGGGCGAATACCGCGCGGCTTGCGCCGAGCACGGCGTGATCTTCGTCGCGCCGGACACGAGCCCGCGCGGGGACGACGTGCCCGATGACGAAGGTTACGATTTCGGCAAGGGCGCGGGTTTCTATGTCGATGCGACCGAGGAACCCTGGGCGAAGCACTACCGCATGCGCAGCTACATCGAGAGCGAATTGCCAGCGCTGATTGCCGCCGAGTTTCCGGTCGACATGGACCGGCAGGGGATCACCGGTCACTCGATGGGTGGGCATGGCGCGCTCACCATCGGCTTGCGCAATTCCGGGCGGTTCCGCTCGGTCAGCGCGTTTTCGCCGATCGTCAGTCCCTTGAATTGCCCTTGGGGTGACAAGGCGCTGGGCGGCTATCTCGGACAAGACCGATCCACGTGGCGCGAATACGATGCTTGCGCGCTGATCGAAGATGGCGCGCGCGTGCCCGATCTGCTTGTCGATCAGGGGACGGCGGACGGTTTCCTCGAGGACCAGCTCAAGACGCATCTGCTGCGCGACGCATGCGACAAGGCGGGCCAGCCCGCGACGATCCGCATGCAGGAAGGCTACGATCACTCGTACTTCTTCATTTCCACGTACCTTGGCGAGCACGTCGGCTGGCACGCGGCGCGATTGAAGGCCTGAGGACCTTCAATCGGCCCTGCCGATCACACTAAGCACCTCTGGGTGCTTTCCCGATTAGTCGGCATGCCATAGTTATCCTTCATCAAGTCCGAATGAAGGGAGATAATGCCATGGACGCCAAGACCTCTGACCCGCTGGGCGGCGGCTGTCCGTTTTCCGCCGATGCTGCGCGCTCGCTGCTCGGCCGCACCAACCGCGACTGGTGGCCCAACCAGCTCAGCCTCGACATCCTCACGCAAGGCGGCAAGAGCGCCAGCCCGTTCGGCGCGGATTTCGACTATGTGGAGGCGTTCAAGTCGCTCGACTACGATGCGCTGAAGGCCGATCTTCACGCGCTGATGACCGACAGCCAGCCTTGGTGGCCGGCCGACTACGGCCACTACGGCCCGTTCTTCATCCGCATGGCCTGGCACTCGGCGGGCACCTACCGCACCGGTGATGGACGCGGCGGCGCCAGCAGCGGGCAGCAGCGCTTCGCTCCGCTCAATTCCTGGCCCGACAACGCCAATCTCGACAAGGCGCGCCGTCTGCTCTGGCCGATCAAGCAGAAGTACGGCGCGAAGATCTCGTGGGCGGATCTGATGATCCTGGCGGGCAACGTCGCGATCGAATCGATGGGCGGCCCGGTGTTCGGCTTCGGCGGCGGCCGCGCCGACGTGCTCGAGCCCGAAAAGGACGTTTACTGGGGCACCGAGGAGGAATGGGTCGGCGCCGGTGCCGAAACGCGCATTCAGCCCGACAAGGAAATGGCGCTCGAAAATCCGCTGGCGGCGATCCAGATGGGCCTCATCTACGTCAATCCCGAAGGCCCCGGCGGCGATCCCGATCCGCTCGGCTCGGCCCGCGACATCCGCGAAACCTTCGCGCGCATGGGCATGAACGACGAGGAAACCGTCGCGCTCACCGCCGGCGGCCACACCTTCGGCAAGTGCCATGGCGCGGGGGATGCGAACCTCGTCGGTGCCGAGCCGGAAGGCGCGGACATCGCCCAGCAGGGCCTCGGCTGGACGTCCGACCACGAGAGCGGAATGGGCGATCACACCATCACCTCCGGTCTCGAAGGCGCCTGGACGCCGAACCCGACTAAGTGGGACATGGGCTACTTCGACATGCTGCTCGACCATGAGTACGAGCTGACCAAGAGCCCGGCGGGCGCGACCCAGTGGCACCCAGTCGGCGATCCTGACGACACGCTCGCTCCGGCGGCGCACACTTCGGGCAAGCGCGTGCCGACGATGATGACCACGGCCGACATGGCGATGAAGATGGACCCTGAATACCGCAAGATTTCCGAGCGGTACCGGGCCAATCCCGATCAGTTCGCCGATGCCTTCGCGCGCGCCTGGTTCAAGCTGTGCCACCGCGACATGGGACCCAAAGCGCGCTACCACGGGCCCGAAGTGCCGTCCGAGGACCTGCTGTGGCAGGACCCGCTCCCGGCGCCGGTGCACGCTCCGCTGTCGGACGCGGACGTCGGCAGGCTCAAGGACAAGATCGCCGCGTCGGACCTCACGGTGGCCGACATGGTGCGCACGGCCTGGGCCTCGGCCTCGACCTGGCGCGGTTCGGACCATCGCGGCGGCGCGAACGGCGCGCGCATCCGCCTCGCGCCCCAGAAGGACTGGGACGTCAACGAGCCCGAAAAGCTCGCCAAGGTCTTGGCGGTCTATGAGAAGATCGCGAGCGAAGCGGGGAACGTCTCGATCGCGGACCTGATCGTGCTCGGCGGCAGTGTCGGCATCGAGCAGGCGGCGAAGGCGGCGGGTCAATCGATCACGGTGCCGTTCACTCCGGGCCGCGTCGATGCCGGTGACGAGCACACCGATGCCGAGGGTTTCGAATATCTCGAACCCAAGGTCGATGGCTTCCGCAACTATCTGCCCACGCGGATGCGCGTTCCGACCGAGGAACTGCTGCTCGATCGCGCACAATTGCTCGGCCTTTCCGCTCCGGAAATGACCGTGCTGGTCGGCGGCCTGCGGGTGCTGGGCGTCAACCATGGCGATGCGCCCGAGGGCGTGCTGACCGATCGCAAGGGCCAACTCACCAACGACTTCTTCGTCAACTTGCTGGACATGGGCACGGCTTGGAAGCAGGTCAGCGAGGAAAGCGACGAGGAGTTCATCGGCACCTGCCGCAAGACCGACGAGCAAAAGTGGCGCGCCACGCGCACCGATCTGGTGTTCGGCTCGAACTCGCAGCTTCGCGGGATCAGCGAAGTCTACGCGTCGGCGGACGCGGGCGAGACGTTCGTGCGCGATTTCATCGCCGCCTGGACCAAGGTGATGAACGCGGACCGCTACGACCTCGCCTGAGGTCAAAGGGCCACACGAGGGAAGGGGCGGGCCTGAGGCTCGCCCTTTTTCGTTGGGGAAGGGATTGCCGGTCCGTCTCATGTGCCTATGGTCCGCTGGCGCGAAATCCCGCCGAAAGGACCGTCCCGACTTGCCGCATTCTTCCGCATCGACGTTTGCGACACTGCCCGCCCGTCACCCTGAACTTGTTTCAGGGTCCATCTCTCCTCGCGCGCCGTCGCTTCGGGTCGCGAGATGGATGCTGAAACAAGTTCAGCATGACGGGGCTCATGTCGTGCGCTTCGGTTCTAGGTGACCAGCTGATGTGGGTGCTGATCGGCATTGTCGTGATCGTCGCGGGCTTCGTCCTGCGGTTCAACCCGCTGCTGGTGATCCTGGCTTCGGCGCTGGCGACGGGGATCGCCGCCGGGTTCGGCCCGGTCGAAATCGTCTCGGCTTTCGGTAAGGCGTTCAACGAGGCGCGCTATGTCAGCGTGGTCTGGCTGGTGCTGCCGGTGGTCGGCCTGCTCGAAGCCTATGGCCTGCAGGAGCGGGCGAGGGCGCTGATCGAAAGCCTGCACGGCGCGACCGTCGGACGGCTGCTCACAGGATATATGCTGTTGCGTCAGGCGACGGCGGCGGTCGGGCTGATCTCGATCGCGGGCCATGCGCAGACGGTGCGGCCGCTGGTCGCGCCGATGGCCGAGGCGGCGGGGGATCGCCAGTCCGAAGGCATGGACGAGGACACGCGCGAGGAAGTGAAGGCCTGGGCCGCAGCGACCGACAATGTCGGCGTCTTCTTCGGCGAGGACATCTTCCTGGCGATCGGATCGATCCTGCTGATCAAGGGCCTGCTCGAACAGTACGGCTACGACATCGAGCCGTTCCACTTGTCCGTCTGGGCGATCCCGACCGCGATCGCCGTCGCGCTGATCCATGGGTTCCGCCTGTTCCGCCTCGATCGCCGGCTCAAGGGCCCCCGCAAGGCGACGAACGAAGCATGATTACGCTGACCTGGGTCTATGCGCTGGCCGGCGCGGTGTTCGCCGCTTTTGCGCTGCTGGGCCTGCGCGACCGGACCAATCCGAAGCGCTGGGGCACATCGCTGTTTTGGGGTCTGCTCGCGCTCAGCATGTGGGCGGGCGATGCACTGGGTGATCTCGGCAACGGTATCCTGGTGCTGTGCCTGGTCGCCATTGCCGGGACCGGCCAGTTGGGGCGCGGGACGGACGGCGAGGTCGATCCCGTCGTGCGGCGCGAGCGTTCCGCGCGCTTCGGCAACGGCCTGTTCCTGCTGGCGCTGGTCATTCCGATGACCGCGCTGATCGGCACGTTCGTGTTCAAGCAAGTGCCGCAATGGGTGGATCCGAAGCAGACTACGCTGATCTCGCTGGGGCTGGGCGTGCTGCTGGCGCTGGCCGCCGGATACGTCTGGCTGCGCGCGGGCGCTCCCGTGCCGCTCGAGCAGGGGCGGCGGCTGATGGATTCGGTCGGTTGGGCCGCGATCCTGCCGCAAATGCTGGCGAGCCTGGGCGCGGTGTTCGCGCTGGCGGGCGTGGGCGATGTGGTGGGCTCCATCGTTCAGCTCGCGATCCCCGAGGGCAGCCTGTTCGGCGCGGTCGCAGCCTATGGCCTCGGCATGGCGCTGTTTACGATGGTGATGGGCAATGCCTTCGCCGCCTTTCCGGTGATGACCGCTGCGATCGGCATTCCGCTGCTGATCGAGCGCTATGATGGCGAACCGGCGATCGTCTGCGCGATCGGCATGCTTGCGGGGTTCTGCGGCACGCTGATGACGCCGATGGCGGCGAACTTCAATCTGGTGCCCGCCGCCTTACTTGAACTGAACGACGAATACGGCGTGATACGGCGGCAGATCGGCACGGCGCTGCCGCTGCTGGCGGTGAATATCGGGCTGATCTGGTGGCTGGCGTTCTGATGGGGGCGTTCACCCGTCACCCTGAACTCGTTTCAGGGTCCATTTCTCCCATCGTGCCGTCGTTCCAAGGGGCGAGATGGATGCTGAAACAAGTTCAGCATGACGATGTAATTGGGGTAGCACGATGAGACTGACGCAAGACATCGCGGAGGGCTTCGCGCGCCTCACCTTGTCGCATCTCGGCAAGCGCTATCCGTTCAAGATGGACCTCGTCTACAACGGGCCCGAGGACGTGCGCGAACCGGCCGAGCATCACCCGATCTTCCACGGCAGCTTCGACTGGCATTCTTGCGTCCACGGCTACTGGCAAGTGCTGCGCCTGCTACGGCTCTATCCGGACATGGCCGGAGCCGCCGCGATTCGCGCGCGCACCGATGAAATGCTGGTGCCGGAGAAAGTCGCGGGCGAGCTGGCCTATCTGCAGCGACCCAACAGCGCCGGGTTCGAGCGGCCTTATGGCTGGGCCTGGCTGCTGGCGCTGCATGCCGAGGCAGCGCGGCACGACGCGCCGTGGGCGGAGGCGCTGGAGCCGCTGGCACAGGCTTTTGCCGAGCGGTTCCGCAACTTCCTGCCGAAGATGACCTATCCGCTGCGGGTAGGAACGCACTTCAATATCGCCTTCGCACTGACGCTCGCGGGTGAGTGGGCTCAGGGCCGCGACCCGGTGCTGTCCAGCCTGATCGCCGACCGGGCGCGCGTATGGTTTGCCGAGGATCGCGACTGCCAGGCCTGGGAGCCGGGCGGCGACGAGTTCCTCTCCTCCGCGCTCACCGAGGCGCTGCTGATGAGCCGCTTGCTCGATCGCGACGCCTTTGCGGACTGGTTGGATCAGTTCCTGCCGCGCCTCGCCCAACGCAAGCCCGCCACGCTCTTCATGCCCGCGACCGTTTCGGATCGCAGCGACGGCAAGATCGCCCACCTCGACGGGCTCAACCTCTCGCGCGCGTGGTGCTGGCGCGCGATTGGCGGCGCGCTGGGCGCGGATCACCCGCTTGCCACGACGACAGAAGAGGCCGCGCAGGCGCACCTTGCGGCCAGCCTGCCGCACGTCGCGGGCGATTACATGGGCGAGCACTGGCTGGCGACCTTCGCGCTGCTCGCGCTGGAATAGTCAGGCTTCGACGAACGTTCCGGCCGCACGGTCCTTGCGCACCTTGAGCCCATCGAACACCGAGCCGTTCATCGTGATCCACACCCCCGGCGCGGCCGACTGGCAGCAGCCGAACGCCATGCCGAGATTGAAGGGCGCATCGCTTTCGGCAAAGCGCGCCGGCGCCAGTGCGCCCACCAGCACCACCGTCTTGCCGGTGTCGCCGCCAATGGCGCGCGCCGTGTCCGCCATCGTGTCAGTGCCGTGGGTGATGACGACGTGGGTTTCCTCGGCCTCGCGCACCGTCGCGGCAATCAGCTCGCGGTCGGGATCGGTCAGTTCGAGGCTGTCCTTGCGCATCAGTTCGATCACGCGGACCGGGTGCGTCACGCGGCCCAGCCGCAACAGCCGCGCCATCTGGCTTTCGCCGACCTGATATTCGCTGAGCGCGTCGAAATATTCCTTGTCGATGGTTCCACCGGTCGTGATGACGAGGATCGGGGATCGTTGGACCATGCGGAGATTCACTTCCTGTCTTTGCGCCCCTGAGGGCTTAAACGTATCGATCTGAAGCCGTTAGCAGTTTCAATGACCAGTTCCGACCGCTTCGTACCCACGCCCGTCATTCGTGAGAAGCGCCGCCCGCAAGTGGCGCGCATGCAGTTGCGCGACGGCACGGGCGAGCCGATCGAGATCATCGTGCGCGATGTCTCCGCGCGCGGCATCAGCGCCGTGACGCGCGGCCGCGTGCCGCAGGAGGAAGAAGTCGTGAGCATCGATCTTCCCGACGGTCGCGAGTTCTGGGGGCTGGTCCGCTGGGTCAGGGGCAACCGCTTCGGCGTGGAGTTCGATGTGACCAGTTAGTTAGTCCGGTCCGCCCATTCGAGCGGACCTTCGGCTGGTGCCGAGGCCAATGCTGTGCTGGATCGCCGCGGCCAATCGAGCAGACGCCAACATTGAGCTCAGTTCCCCCGTCACCCCGGCCTCCGAGCCGGGGTCCCGCTCTTTTCTTCCAGGGCAAGCGGGACCCCGGATCAAGTCCGGGGTGACGTTAAAGGGGGCGGCTTCGAACGTTTACTCCGCCGCCATCTTGCCCATCGTCACGTAATCCAGCTTGCCGGTCCCCAGAACGGGCAAGGCGTCGAGCGGCCGGATGTCGCGCGGGATCATCAGTTCGGTGACGCCATTGGCGCGGCCCCAGGCTTGCAGTTCCTTGGCGTTCGCGTCCTTCGCCGTCGTGAACATCACCAGCTGCTCGCCCTTCTTCGGATCGGGGCGCGTGACGACCGCATGTTCGGCATCGGGCCATACCTTTGCGGCGTAGCTCTCGACCGCGGGTAGCGAGACCATCTCGCCGCCAATCTTGGCGAAGCGCTTGGCACGCCCGCGGATGACGACGAAGCCCTGATCGTCGATGGTGACGATGTCGCCGGTATCGTGCCAGCCGTCCTCGGGCGGCTTGAGCGCGCCGGGATCGTTTGCCAGCAGGTAGCCGGCCATCACGTTGGGACCGCGAATGAACAGCCGCCCGCCTTCCTCGATGCCGGGCACGTCCTCCAGCCGCGCTTCGATTCCCGGCAGCAGCCGACCGACCGAGCCCGCCTGGAAATGCATCGGTGTGTTGACCGCGATCACCGGGGCCGCCTCGGTCGCGCCGTAGCCTTCCATGATGCGCAGCCCGAACTTGTCGGCATAGGTGCGCCGCGTTTCGTCGCGCACTTTCTCGGCGCCGGCGAAGATGTAGCGCAGCGAGTAGAAGTCGTAGCTATGCGCCATGCGCGCGTAGCCTGACAGGAACGTGTCGGTGCCGAAAAGGATCGTCGCATTCGCGTCGTAGGCCAGCGCGGGCACGATCCGGTAGTGGAGCGGGCTCGGGTAGAACACGGTGCGAATGCCGTTCAGCAGGGGCAGCAGGGTGCCGCCGGTCAGCCCGAAGGAATGGAAGATCGGCAGCGCGTTCAGCACTGTGTCGGCGGGGTTGAAGTCGATCCGCGCGGCAAGCTGCGCGCAGTTCGACAGCAAGTTGCGATGGGTGAGCACCACGCCCTTGGGCGTGCCTTCCGATCCGCTGGTGAACAGGATCACCGCCGGCCCGTCGGGCGAGAGCCTCAAGTGCTTGTGCGAGCGCATCGGCGCGCGTTTCGAGACGAGGCCCCACAGCTTGGCGAACTTGCCGATCCGGGCGGCGAGATCCTCCAGATACAGCACGTTCAGGCCTTCGCGCTCCAGGGCTGCGATCAGTCCTCCCAGCTTGGCCTGCTCGACGAAAGCATGCGCGGTCACCACCGTCTTGATTTCGGCCGTCGCGCAGGCCGAGAGCATGTTGGCCTCGCCTGCGGTAAAGTTGAGCATCGCCGGAACGCGCGCTTGCGCCTGCAAGCCGAAGAACGCGACGATCGCGCCACTGACGTTGGGCATCAGCAGGCCCACGTTCTCGCCCTGCGCGGTTTCCTTCGCCAGTTCCTTGCCGAGCAGGCCCGAGGCGAGGATCAGCCGGTCATAGCTCAAGGGTTCGCGCTTGATGTCTTCGACCACCAGCGCATCGCCGCCATGGACTCGCCGGGCCTCGCCCAGTGCCTGATACAGCGTGCGATGCGTCGGCGAGGTGTCGAAGATCATCCGGCTCATCTCGTCGTAGAGCTTGCGGCCGGCGATCGCGCGGCGCTGGCGCGCGCTCATTTCGCCTTCGATGGTGAAGCGGCGTTGCGGCAGCACGGTGATGCGCACTTTGGGGAACCAGCGGCGGCGGACCTTGTCCTGCATCCGCGAAAACATGGTGTATTGCGGCCCGTCGAGCCGGACGGGGACGATCGGCGCATTGGCCTTGTCGGCCACCATGCCCGGGCCATCGAACACTTTCATCAGCGCGCCGGTCACGGTGATCCGTCCTTCGGGGAAGATCACCAGGGTCCGACCTTCGCGCACCGCCTTGACCATGGCCTTGGCTGCCATCGGATTGGTCGGGTCGACGGGAAAAGCCTCGAACAGCTTGAGGAAGGGCTTGATCCACCATGCTTTCGCGATTGCGGTGGAGATCGCGAAAGTCGGCTTGCCGGGCAGGAAGGCGCCCAGCAGCAGGCCGTCGAGGAAGCTGAGGTGATTGACGACCACGACCGCGGGTTCGTCGGCCTTGGGCATGTTCTCCTTGCCGCTGACTTCGACGCGGTAGAACAGCTTGAGCGCGGCGCGCACGAAGGCCTTGAACAGCGTCTCCGGCAGCAGCCAGACCGAAATCAGCGCGACGGTCAGCGTAGCGAAGCCCAGCGCGCCGATCACGCCGGGCACGGTCACGCCCGAGCTCAGCATAAAGGTGACGACGATCACCACGCACACCGTCACCAGCGCATTGATGATGTTGTTCGCGGCGATGACTTGCGAGCGCTCCTCGGGCTCGGCGTGGGTCTGCAGGATCGCGTAGAGCGGGACGATGAACATGCCGCCCGAAACCGCGATCAGCACGACATCGGCGATCACGCGCCAGGCACCGGGATTGCGCAGGAACTGCGCGATCGTGGCGTCGGGCGCGTAGACCTGGAACATGCTGGCCGAAAGCCACAAGTCGATCATGCCCGCCGCCAGGCCCAGGGCACTGGCCGGCACGTAGCGCGCCGAGACTTCGCCCTTGAGCAGCCGGTTCACGGCCAGACTGCCGATCGCGATCGAGACCGAGAACACCACGAGCAGCAGCGAGACCACTTCCTGGCGCGCATCCAGCGGCCCTGAGACCAGTGGCGCGAATTCGCTCATCAGCACCGCGCCGGCAGTGAAGAACCAGCTCACCCCCAGGATCGCGAGCCAGACGCCGCGGCCCTTGTGGGCCACTTTCAGGATCGACCAGGTGCCGCGCAGTATGTTCCAGTCGATCGGATGGTCTACGCGCGTCGGCGGCGCGGGCGGAACCAGCATGGCAAAGCCGAGCCCGACAAGCGCGATGCCCATCGCCGCGAGCCCGGCCTCCCACGCCGGGATCAGCCCCGCCAGGAGTTGTCCGCCCAAAATCGCGAGGAAAGTGCCCGCCTCGATCAGGCCGGTGCCGCCCATGATCTCGCCCTTGGCCAGATGCTGCGGCAGAATCGAATACTTGACCGGGCCGAAGATCGTAGAGTGCGTGCCCATCAGGAACAGCGCGAAGAGCAGTACGGCAACCGATTCGAACCAGAATCCGGCCAGCCCGATCGCCATGATGCCGACTTCGGCCATCTTGACGATGCGCACCAGCCGCGCCTTGTCGATGCGATCCGCGATCTGCCCCGCGAGCGCGGAGAACAGGAAGTAGGGCAGGATGAACAGCCCGGTCGCGATGACTGCGAGCTGTTCGGCCTTGTCGGGCTCCGCCGCGTAGAGGCCGAAGCTCGCCAGAAACAGCAGAGCGAATTTCAGCAGGTTGTCGTTGAATGCGCCCATGAACTGGACCGCGAACATCGGCCCGAAGCGTCGCTTCGTGAGCAGGGAAATGTCAGGTGCGGACAACGGGATCTCCGGGGCTTCGGTGCAAACACTCTCCTCGCACGTCCGGCCACGCGGTTCAAAGCGTGACGAACGGGAAAGGCGCAGATCTTCCTGCGAGAGAGCCAATGGCATATAATTATTCGGTGTTCAATTAAAATATTGATCGTTGTTCAATTTAAGGCGGTGCGGCCGGTAGAAGGATGAGTGGTGGCGATTGGGAACGGGGTAATTCTTCAAATCCCGCTGGCGATGCGCTAGGGCGCAAGCGATGGGCAGACGGTCGGACCACACGCGGCCCGAGCTGCGCGAGATGATCGTCAGCGAGGGACACCGGCAGATTTCGGAAGTGGGCTTCGCCCGCTTTTCCGCGCGCGAAGTGGCCAAGCGGATCGGGTATACGATCGGCACGCTGTATAACGTCTTCGGGTCCTACGATCAGCTGCTGCTCGCGATCAACGGGCGGACTCTGGACTTGTGGCTCGCAAACCTGGAGCGGCATCTCGAAGGAGTCGAGCAGGGGCGTCTCGAAGCCGCCATCCGCGCCTATTTCGAATTCGCGATCGCACACCGCCATGCCTGGACCGCACTCTACGACTTCCGGCTGTCCGAAGGCGAGGAGATGCCGGAGGTTCAGCGCGCGAAAGTCGAGGCGATCACCGGCGTGATCATCCGCGAGATTACCGATGAACTGCCGGCCGAGCGGTCAGCGGACGCGCCCGAGCTCGCGCGATCGCTGCTGGCGACCGTCCACGGCCACTGCTTCTTCGCGCTGAACGGAACGTTCGCCTTGTTGGGGGAGACCGATCCCGTCGCGCGCGCGCTCGACCGCGTCGAGGATGCGCTCGCCGCGTATCGTTAGGACGCGTCGCTAGGACGCTGCGCCTTCTCGCAGGCGGGAAAGTGCAAGTGCGATACCAGTGATTCGACGAACAGCTTCGCTTCCGACTGCATTAAATCTGGGGGAGCGATGAGAAGCTGGGCACGAAAGCCCGTGATCGCCGCAATCGTCACGCGGGCCAGGCGGCGCGCTTCGTCGGGCTCGAACGCGGTTCCGTAAAAATCGCTGACGTGTTCGTGCATCGTGGCCGGGCCCCGCTCCCAGTACAGGTCTTGAATCTCGGGAAAGCGTTCGCCTTCGCCCAGGACCAGGCGAAACAAGCGTGCCGACGGGTCGTCCATCATGCGGTCGAGGAACCGCTGGAGAAAATTCTTCAAATTGGTGATCGAGAACGTCTGATTGATCAGGAATTCACTGATTTCCTCGCTGAAGCGACCGATCAGCTCGTCCACGACGGCTGCAAAAAGCTCATCCTTCGATGCAAAGTGCGACCATAAGGTCGCCTTGGAACCGCCGATCTCGTCCGCTATCGCCGACATCGACGTGGCGGCATACCCATTTTCGAGGAACCACCGCGTCGCGACCTCGACGATCATGGCGCGGCGCCGCACTTTGTTGAGTTCGCGTTTGGAGGTTGCTTCGATCATGACTGTACTGGCTAGTACACTTTTCTATTGACATCGGCAAGGGGCGACACGATTGAAAGCGTACTGATGAGTACACCGATTTCCCCTCGACTCGCTGCGGCGAGCGCTGCCGCATTGGCGCTGGCGCTGTCTGCATGCGCCGCCCCCGACCTCGGCCCGCGTCCGCAATTGCGCGCGCCCGCCGATCTCGCATCCGCGCGCTCGCTGAACGCGAGCCCCGGCATTGGCGATTGGCCGTCAGATACGTGGTGGACCGCATATAACGATCCGCAACTCGATGCCCTGGTCGCCGAAGCGCTTGCAACGTCGCCCGACGTGGCAGCCGCGACCGCCCGCATCCGCCAGGCGCGTGGCGCCGAGGCGGTGGCGGGGGCGGCGGGCCTGCCGCAGATCGAGGGGCAGGGCACGGGCGGTCTGAACAAGCAGAGCTACAACAACGGCGTTCCCAGCGCGTTCGTCCCGCGGGGCTGGAAAAGCACCGGTTCACTCGCGCTCTCGGGCGACTTCGACCTTGATCTGTGGGGCAGGAATCGGGCCGCACTGGCGGCGGCGCGCTCCGAGACCGAAGCGCGCGAAGTCGATGCTCGGCAGGCGGAACTGCTGATCGCTTCCAATGTCGTCTCGTCTTACTTCGATCTTGCGCGATTGCTCGAGCGCGACAAGGCCTACGTCGATGCGCTTGCGGCGCGCGAGCAAGTGCTGGACCTGACCGGCAAGCGCGTGGAGCAAGGCCTCGACAATCAAAGCCCGCTGCGCCAGGCGCGCGCTGCCGTCGCGACTGCCCGGATCGAGCTTTCCGCCAATCGCGAGCAGATCGCGGTCCGGCGTCACGCGCTGGCCGCGCTGCTCGGTGCGGGGCCCGATCGCACGATCGACCTCGTGCCGACCCCGATCGAGAATGTCGCCGAGATGCCGGTCCCGGCAAACGCCGGAATCGGCCTTGCCGGGCGTCGCCCCGACATCGTCGCCGCCCGGTTGCGAGTGGAAGCGGCGGCTTCTCGAATTGATGTGGCGCGGGCCGATTATATGCCCGACATCTCGCTGCGCGGACTGATCGGCCTGACGTCGCTCGGCCTATCCAATCTGATCGACACCGGCTCGACTTACGGCAATGCCGGAGCCGCCTTGAGCCTGCCGATTTTTGAAGGCGGACGGCTGCGCGGACAATACACCCAGGCTCGCGGTGGTTATGACGAGGCCGTCGCCAACTACAACGGCACGGTGGTCTCCGCCTTGCGCGACGTCGCCGATGCCGTCGCCGGGCGCGACATCGCGCAAGCCCAGGAACGCGATGCGATCGCGGCGCGGCAGGATGCCGAAGTGGCCTATGCGCTAGCGCTGAAGCGCTATCGCGGCGGTCTCGCCAATTATATCGAAGCGCTCAGTGCGCTGCAGTCCGCGCTCGACGCGCGCCAAGCCGCAGTCGACGCGCATTTCCGCACACTGGCTCGCGAGGTCGCGCTCGAGCGCGCGCTCGGCGGCGGCTTTGCGGATCAGACAGACGAAGAGGTACCAGAGTCATGAGCGAGAACGGGTCAGACATGCCCCGCGATGCGGAAATTGCCGAGCACGACGAGGCGCCCGAGGCCGAATCCGGCGGCTCTGGACGAGTGATCGGCGCCGAAAAGCGCAAGCCGCTGCTGATCTATCTGGCGATCGCCGTCGTCGTGGTCGGGCTGTGCTGGTTTCTTTATGTCGAAGTCATCGGCAGCAACTCGGTTTCGACCGATAATGCCTACGTCGCCGGAGACAACGCGCAAGTCACGCCGCTCACTTCGGGGCGAGTCGTCGAAGTGGCTGTGATCGATACCCAGCCGGTCAAGAAGGGCCAGTTGCTGATGCGCCTCGATGACGAGGACCAGAGGCTGGCACTGGCTCAGGCCGAGGCGGGCCTTGCCTACGCACAGCGCCGCTACGAACAGGCGGTGAAACAGGGATCCGCGCAGGGCGCCGCGGCGGCCGCGACTGAATCGGCAGTGCCGGAAATGCAGGCGCGGCTTGCGTCGGCACAAGCCGATCTGGAACGGGCGCGGACCGATTATCGGCGTCGCGCGGCGCTGGTCAGCGACGGCGCGGTCTCTGCGGATGAAGTCACCGAGGCCCGCAACAAGGTGGAAACCGCGCAGGCCGCGGTCAGCCAGATGCAGGCTTCGATCCAGCAGGCCCGCTCGCAGGCAGTCAGCGCCCGCCGCAACGAGGAAGCGACGCGCGCGCTCGTGACCGGGACCACCGTGGAAACCGCGCCCGAAGTCCTGCTCGCGAAATCGCGGCTGGCGCAAGCTCAGCTCGATCTGTCGCGCACGGTGATTCGGGCGCCCGTCGACGGCGTCGTCGCGCAGCGTACCGTGCAGGTCGGGCAAAAGGTCGATAACGGTCAGGTCGCGATGATCATCGTGCCGACCGATCGGCTCTACGTCGATGCCAACTTCAAGGAAGACCAACTCGGCAAAGTGCGTCCCGGCCAGCCGGCCACGCTGACTTCCGACTTCTACGGCGGCGATGTCGTCTATCACGGCAAGGTCATCGGCTTCGCCGGCGGTACAGGTTCCGCTTTCTCACTGATCCCGGCGCAGAACGCGACCGGCAACTGGATCAAGGTGGTGCAGCGCCTCCCCGTGCGGATCCAGCTCGATTCGCGGGAATTGCAGGCGCACCCGCTGCGCGTCGGCCTGTCGATGGAAGCCGAGATCGATCTGACCGACGGTCGCGACTGATGGCTTCGGTGGCACGGCCCCAAGCAGCGGAGGGGGAGCAAACCACGCTCTCCGGCGCGAAACTGGCCTTGGCCGGCTTCGTGCTGGCGATGGCAAACTTCATCGTCGTGCTCGATACGACGATCGCCAACGTTTCGGTGCCGCATATCGCCGGAGGACTGGCGGTTTCGGTCTCCAGCGGGACCTGGGTGATCACGTCCTATGCCGTGGCCGAGGCGATCTGCGTTCCATTGACCGGTTGGCTGGCGAATCGCTTCGGGACTCTGCGGGTCTTCCTGGTTTCGTTGGTGGGATTCGGCGTGTTTTCCGCGCTGTGCGGGATTTCGAATTCGCTCTCGATGCTGATTGTCTTTCGTCTCGGCCAGGGCTTCTCCGGTGGGCCACTCATGCCGCTGACCCAGACCCTGCTGCTGCGGATTTTTCCGAAGGAAGCGCATTCGAAAGCCATGGCGATGTGGGCGATGACGGTCGTCGTCGCGCCGATCGGCGGACCGATTCTGGGTGGCTACATTTCCGACAATTGGTCCTGGCCCTGGATCTTCTTCATCAACCTTCCGCTCGTCGCCGTCATCTTTTTCGCCGCACTGACGCTGTTGCGCGGCAGCGAGACCCCGACACAGAAGCTGCCGATCGATAAGATCGGCCTCACGCTGCTGGTAATCTGGGTCGGCGCATTTCAGATGATGCTCGACCTGGGACGCGAGGAAGACTGGTTCTCCTCGGAAAAGATCGTGGCCCTTTCGGTGATCGCCGCGATCTTCTTTGCCATCTTCCTGATCTGGGAACTGACCGAGGAACACCCGATCGTCGACCTCAAGGTTTTCCGGCATCGTGGTTTTTCCGCCGCGACATTCTCTCTGACGCTCGCCTTCGGAACTTACTTCGCGTCGATCGTCATCATTCCGCAATGGCTGCAGACGTCACTTGGCTATACGGCAACCGATGCGGGTTACGCGATGGCCTTTTCAGGTGTGCTCGCGGTGGTCATCTCGCCGATTGTGCCGCAGCTGATGAAAAAGCTCGATCCGCGCATGCTGGTCTTCCTGGGAATTTCCTGGCTCGGACTGATCGCGGGGCTGCGTTCCATCTGGTGGTCGTCCGAAGCGACGTTCTGGACACTGTCTCTGCCGCAGCTCCTGCAAGGGGCGGGTGTCGCGCTGTTCATCGTGCCGTTGACCACGATCAGCCTGGGTGCGGTTGAACCGCGCGAAGTCGCATCGGCGGCGGGTATCGCCAACTTCGGTCGAACGCTGGCGGGCGCTGTCGCGACCGCGCTGATCACCACGTTGTGGGCCAATCTATCGCGTTCAAACACGGCAGAATTGGGAGCCAACCTCAATCAATCCGAGGCCGTGATGAGCCAGCTTCAGGCGCAAGGATATTCGCTGGAACAGGCGCGCGCAGCGCTGGCGCAAGTCGTCGGCGAGCAGGGAACGGCGCTGGCTACCACGCACTTGTTCGAGATTGCCGCCGTAATCCTGGTCGTTGCCGCTGCGACCATCTGGCTGGCGCCACGCCCGCCGAAGGACGTGAAACCCGTCGCGGCCCACTAGGCTTGCGTCTCGGCGCGGCGGCTACGCGTCGCGGCGCGGCGGAACCGCCCGTCGCGCTGGCCGGCGTCAGCCTTCGCCGCAGGCGGCGAGGACGGCGGCGGCCAGATCCTCGAGATTGAGCTCCTCGTCGACCGCGCCAGCGGCGACTGCCGCAGCCGGGGCCTGAGGGACGGTGGCGGTGTTGCGGTCCTGCGCCAAGGTCTTGCAGCCGGCATCGCGCAGCAGCTTGAGGCCCTTCGCACCATCTTCGCCCATCCCGGTAAGGACCGAGCCGATGGCCGGCTTGCCGCCACGCGCGATCGACCCGAACAGCAGCGTTGCCGAGGGCCTGAAGCCTTCGACCGGATCGCGCTCCACCACGCGCAGGACCGGCGTTTCACCGGGCTCGACAATGATGTGCTTCGTCGGATCGGACGCGATATGCACGGTTCCAGGGGCCAGCGCGGCGCCGTTCTCGGCCGCCACGACCTTGCACGCAAAATCCTTGTCGGCACGCGCGATGAAGGCGTTGGCGACGGCCGGTTCGGTCTGCAGGACGATGACCGTCGGCGGGCACTGCGCCGGATAGCTCGAAAGAACTTCGGACAGCGCGTCGACGCCGCCCATCGAGGCGCTGAACGCTGCGATCGTGCCATTGGGCGCGTAGCTGTCGGTTTCTTCTGCCTTGACGGCCTTCACCTTGGGCTTGACCCGCACGTTGGAGTTCGCCGCCGCGACGACGATCTTGCCGAGCTTGCTGACGATCTGCGCGAATTCTTCGGGGCTCGATTTGAGCGGCTTGGGAAAGCACTCGACCGCGCCCAGTTCGAAGGCCTTGAGGCTCGTTTCCGTACCGCTCTGGGTGAGCGAGGACAGCATGACGACGGGGAGCGGGCTGCCGCTGCTCATCACCTCTTCGAGAAATTCGATTCCGCTCATGCCGGGCATCTCGACGTCGAGCGTCAGGACGTTGGGCATCAGGTCTGGAATCAGGTCGCGCGCTTCGGACGCATTGGCTGCGGTACCCACCACACGCACGCTCTTGGATTGCTCAAGTACGTCGCAGAAAAGGGCCCGCATGGCCGCTGAATCGTCGACCACGAGGACGCGGGCGTCATGCATGAGAGAAAGGCCTTTCGTTACGCGGTATGAGGCGGCCCTTATAGACCAATCAACCATATCAGGCGTTTCGTTTTGACTACGCACTTTCCCCAAGTTGGTTTGTAATCGGCCCTTGTCAGCTGATGGTTAATTGGGGGGTGTCGATACGCAGGCTGCATGCCGGCGTGGTGCTACCGCCTGGAGGAATTATGCTCGATTGGTTTGAAAAGACGGCGCCAATACGCGTCAAGTTCAAGGCTCTGTTCGTCATTCACGCTGTGCTCGCGGCTGTGGGAGTCGTCACGACTTGGCTGGCCGGGGGCAATCTTGCCCAGATGGCGGCAGTATCCGCAGCATATCTGCTCACTCTGCTGACGGTCGCGCTCGCCTCGCAGCGCATCTGCAGGCCTTACGTCAACACGGTGCTGCGCATGGAAGCGCTCGCCGCCGGAGATACCCGCACGCCCATCGCTTATACCGACTACCGTGATTGCGTTGGCCGCATGACCACCGCCATGGCCACCTTCCGCGACAACGCGGACCAGATCGAACTGTCGCGCGAAGCACAGGACGTGGTCGTGAAGGGCATCAGCAGCGGCCTGCAAGAGTTGGCCGAAGGCAACCTCGCGCATCGCATCGATACGCCGTTCTCGGAGGAATACGAGGAACTGCGCAAGAGCTTCAACCAGACTATGGACACTCTGGGCGACCTGATGCAGCGCGTCGCCGGTTCGGCCGCGAGCGTTTCGACCGGCGCCAGCGAAATCCGCGCCGCGTCTGACGACCTTGCCATGCGCAACGAGCAGCAGGCGGCTTCGCTCGAGGAAACCTCGGCTGCGATGAACCAGGTGACCGACAGCGTGAAAACGACCGCCGACGGTGCGTCGGAAGTTCAGCGCAACATCAAGGACGCGCATCGCGAGGCGGAAGAAGGCGGCGCCGTCGTCCATCGCGCCACCGAAGCCATGGCCGCGATCGAGAAGTCCGCGCAGGAAATCACGCAGATCATCAACGTAATCGATGGCATTGCCTTTCAGACCAACCTGCTCGCGCTCAATGCGGGCGTCGAAGCGGCGCGTGCCGGTGATGCGGGCAAGGGCTTTGCCGTGGTTGCGAACGAAGTGCGCGCACTGGCGCAGCGTTCGGCCGAAGCAGCCAAGGACATCAAGGAACTGATTACGGCTTCGACCGCACAGGTCGCGGGCGGCGTCGAACTGGTCGCCGAAACCGGCACTCTGCTGGGCAACATCGTTGAGCGCGTCGGCGACATCAGCGAACTGATCACGCAGATCAGCGAATCCGCTACCAGCCAGGCGAACAGCCTGGTCCAGGTCAACTCCGCCGTCGGCGAAATGGATCGGATGACCCAGCAGAACGCCGCAATGGTCGAGGAATCGACTGCGGCGGCCCGCAGCCTCGCCACCGAGGCCGAGGATCTCACGTCCCTGGTGGCGCGCTTCCAGACGGGCAGCAGCAGCAACGTGGTGCGCAAGCTTCCGAGCCGACCGGCGCCGAAGAAGGCCATGATCGCCAGCGCCGCGCCGATGACGTCCGGCAACCTCGCGCTCAAGTCGAGCGACGGCGGCGAGGATTGGAGCGAGTTCTGACTCGCCAGGCCTGGAGGCTAGCATGAACAGCATCAAACTCCCTGCACGTTGCGACCGGGCAGCGGCCGAAGCGCTCTTTCCCGAATTCGTCGCCGCGATGGGTTCGGGGGCGACCGAGATCGACGGTGAAGCCGTCACGATGGTCGGGCAGGGCATGCTGCAATTGCTCGTCAGCGCACGGCGCAGCGGTGATGGTGCGAAGATCACGCCGTCCGAGGCGCTCTTGAGCGCCGCCAAACTGACCGGTCTTTCCGGCGAGCTTTTCGATGAGGACGCAGCATGACACCCGAGGAAATCCAGCAGATTTTCTTCGTCGAATGCGAAGAATCGCTCGCCGCGGCCGAGGCCGGTCTGGCCGCCTGTCAGTCGGGCACGCAGGACGGCGATACGATCAACGGCGTGTTCCGCGCGGTCCACTCGATCAAGGGCGGCGCGGGCGCGTTCGGCTTCATCGAACTCCAGGCCTATACCCACACGTTCGAGACTCTGCTTTCGGACGTGCGTGAAGGCACCGTCGATCTGACCGACGACCTCATCGGGCTGTTGCTGCGCGCGCTCGACACGCTGAGCGATCATGTGATGACGGCCCGCGAAGGCGGCAGCGCTCCCGATGACGCGGCGTTGATCGTCGAGATGCAAGCCGCGCAGGCAGGCGCGGCTTCGGCTGCGGCACCAGAGGCGGAAGAAGCACCCGCAGCCGCTCCTGTAGCCAAGGTCGACGATACGCCCCTGGCTGCACAGGATAGTGGCGACGACGGGTTGGACTTCGATCTCGATTCTCTGCTCGACGATCTGACCAGCGACTTCGACCAGCCGAAGGCGGCAGAGCCCCAAGGCTGGGACGTCCATGTTCGACCCCACGCCGGGGCGATGCGCAATGGCAGCGAGCCATTGCTCATGCTGCGTGAGCTGGTCGAACTGGGCGGGCACTGCACGCACTGCGACGTCGGCAGCGTGCCTTCGCTCGACCAGTTCGATCCCAGCCAGGGCTATCTGGGGTGGACTTTCAGCATGCCCGCCGAGGCCGAGGTCGACGCGGTTCGCGAGATCTTCGATTTCATCGGTTCGGACTGCACGATCGCGATCGGCGAAGAAGGCATGCCTGCTGCCGAGATCGAACAAGCCCAGGCACCGACGCCTCCTGCGCCTCCCGCGCCCGCGGCGCCGACGGAGGCCGTCGAGCCGGCCAAGCCGACAGCGACGCCAGCCGCCGCACCCGCGACGCCGCCGTCCGAAGCGGCCGCACCGGCTCCCGCGACGCCGGCACCGGCCGCAGCCCCGAATTCCGGTTCGGCTGCATCCGCTGCCGGGCAGTCGATCCGCATCGAGTTGTTGAAGCTCGATCGACTGATCGACCTGGTCGGCGAACTGGTGATCGCGCAAGCCATGCTGGTGCAGCGCCTCGACGGGGCCGGTATCACCGCCACCGAGGAATTGGCGCTGCTCGAGAACCTGACTCGCGACATCCAGGAAAGTGCGATGTCGATCCGGGCGCAGCCGATCAGCAGCGTGTTCAGCCGGGTCCCGCGTATCTTACGCGATCTCGCCTCGACCACCGGCAAGCACGTGAAGCTGGACGTCATCGGCGAATCGACCGAACTCGACAAGACCGTGATCGAGCGTCTGGGCGAACCCTTGACGCACCTCATCCGCAATGCCGTGGATCACGGCATCGAAAGCGCCGAGGACCGGATCGCCGCGGGTAAGAATCCCGAGGGCACGCTGACGCTTTCTGCCGAGCATCGCTCGGGTCGCATTCTCATCTCGATTGCCGACGATGGCGCGGGCATCAATCGCGAACGCGTGCTGGCCAAGGCGATCGAGAAGGGTATCGTCGCTCCCGAAGCGCAGCTGAGCGCCGAAGAGATCGACCATCTGATTTTCGCGCCCGGTTTCTCGACCGCGCAGACCATTTCGAGCGTATCGGGCCGCGGCGTCGGTATGGATGTCGTGCGCCAGAACGTGAAGGATCTGGGCGGACGCATCATGATCGAGAGCAAGCCGGGCGAGGGCACCACCTTCGTGCTGACCTTGCCGCTGACTCTGGCGATTTCCGACGGCATGATCGTCAACGTCGGCGATCAGACCCTCGTGGTGCCGCTCGCGCACGTTCTCGAGAGCCTGCGTCCTGCCGAAGGCGACGTGAAAGCCCTAGGATCCAGCCGGCACATGCTCAATGTGCGCGGCCGGTACATTCCGGTGCTGTCGCTGCGCGAGGCGCTGGGAGCGAACAGCGGAGCGACGTCGCCCGAGGAGGGCGTCCTGATCGTCGTCGATACGGAATCGGCGGGTCAGGCCGCGCTGCTCGTCGACGATATCCAGGACCAGCGCCAGTTCGTCATCAAGAGCCTCGCGACCAATTACCGGACGGTCGAGGGCGTGGCCGGTGCCACGATCCTGGGTGACGGCCGTGTCGCGCTGATCGTCGATGTCGACGGCCTCGTCGCCTGTGCCCTTCCCACGCAGGAAAGGCAGGCCGCATGAAACACGCACTCGTGCAGAAGGACGCGGTCCCCGGCATAAGTCCGGAGATATACAGTCCGAGGGACTTCGCCGCCGTCTCCGAAATCGTCTATTCGCGCGTCGGCATCGTCCTGGCGGAAGGCAAGGCGCTGCTGGTCTACTCGCGCCTCGCGCCCCGCGTTCGCGAGACCGGTGCGGTGACTTTCGCGAACTACGTCGAACTGCTGCGGGACGACGAGGTCGAGCTCAATCGCGCGCTCGCCTCGCTCACAACCAACCACACGTTCTTCTATCGCGAGGCGCATCACTTCGAGCACTTCGAGGAGCACACGCGCCCCAATCTCATCGCGAACCTGAACCGGCGCGTTCCGGTGCGCATGTGGTCGGCCGGCTGTTCGAGCGGCGAAGAAGTCTATTCGCTGATCATGACCATGCTCGGGACCGACCGCATCGCCGGTCAGTCGATCGCGCGCGGTGATCTCAAAGTGCTCGCCAGCGACATCGCGCCGCACGCCCTCGCAAAAGCGGAAGCGGCGGTCTACGAGGCCAAGGACCTGAAACCCGTTCCCAACGAGCTGCGCGAGGCCTGGACCAGCAAAGCCGGGGACGAAGTCACCATCAGCCCCGTGGCGCGGTCACTGGTGCGGTTCCGTTCGCTCAACTTGTTGGGCGACTGGCCGATGGCGGGCAAGTTCGACGTGATCTTCTGCCGCAACGTCATGATCTATTTCGATCAGCCCACCAAGGAGCGCCTGATTTCGCGCTTCCTCGACGCGCTGAAGCCCGACGGGCTTCTCTACATCGGTCATTCCGAACGCGTCACCGGCCCGGCTGCCGATCGCGTTCAACTCGTCGGCCCCACCGTTTATCGCCGGAGATTGCCATGAGCATCCGCGTTCTGATCGTCGACGATTCGCCGACCATGAGGGCCATCCTGATGACCCGGTTGTGCGAAGAGCCGGACATCAAGGTGGTCGGTACGGCATCCGATGCGCTGGAAGCGCGTGAGCTCATCAAGCGCTTCGATCCCGATGTGGTCACGCTCGATATCGAGATGCCCGGAATGAACGGTCTCGACTTCCTCGAGAAGATCATGACCCTGCGGCCGACGCCGGTGATCATCGTTTCGGGCCATACGCAGGAAGGCAACGAGATGACCGCCCGCGCGCTCGCGCTGGGTGCGGTCGATTGCTATTTGAAGCACGACCCCTCGGGCAAGCTGAACGTATACGACGACGGTCGGCTTGCCGCGCTCGTGCGACAGGCAGCGCAGGTCGAGTACAACACCAAGTGTTCGACCACTCCCGGTCTGGTCGAGCAGAGTCGCCGCAAGATCAATGCCGAGACCCGGATGATCGCGATCGGCTCCTCCACCGGCGGCGTCGAAGCGCTGCAGATCCTGCTGAGGGAATTCCCGGTCAATTGCCCGCCGACGATGATCGTCCAGCACGTCAATCCGCGGTTCGCCTCTGCCATCGCCAAGACGCTCGACCTCACGTGCCCGGCCAACGTCCAGCTCGCCGAGCCCGACCTGCCGGTGCGTCCGGGCAACGTCTATCTCGCGCCCGGCGGCAATCACCACATGCGGGTCGGCGGATCGCATGCACAGTACATCAAGCTTCGCGCGGGAGACCCCGTGGCGGGCCATATCCCGAGCGTGGACGTGCTGTTCCAGTCCGTCGCGGAGACCGTCGGCGCGAAAGCGGTCGGCATTCTGCTCACCGGCATGGGCTCGGACGGAGCCAACGGACTGCTCGCGATGGCGCGAGCGGGGGCGCACACCATTGCCCAGGATGAAAGCACTTCGACGGTGTTCGGTATGCCGCGCGCCGCGATTTCGCTCGGCGCCGCACAAGTCGTCGCCCCGATCAACCGTATTGCCCGCCACGCCCTGACGAAGGCAGCCTGATGATGCTAGAAAAACCGCCCATACTGCCAAACATCACCCGACTGACGGTGCTGCAGGGCCAGTTCCGCGTCAGCGCGGGGCCCCGGGTCGAACTCAGCACCGTGCTCGGTTCGTGCGTCGCGACGTGTCTCTTCGACCCGGAGGCCGAAGTCGGCGGGATGAACCATTTCCTGCTGTCCGAGCCACCTGCGAGCCATGCGAGCGAGGAAGTGGACGTCCACTACGGCGTCTACCTCATGGAAATGCTGATCAACGAGATGCTTGCCAACGGGGCCAGAAAGAGCCGGCTGCGCGCCCATCTTTACGGCGGTGCCAACATTCGCGCCGGGATGGCGCAAATCGGAACGGCCAACGCCAACTTCGCTCGGGTCTTCCTTGAGCGTGAGCGCATTCAACTCGTTCGCGAGGATATGGGCGGCGTCAGCGCCCGCCGCGTCGATTTCCGGCCCGCGTCCGGACTGGTGCGCTGCCGCACCGTGTCCAGCACCGAGGCTCCGGATACCAAACCCATCCCACGCGCCGTGCCTAGCCGCGGCGAAGTGGAACTTTTCTGAGAAGAGACGAGGCATCGATGACCATTTCAACGCGAATCCTGACGGTCGATGACAGCGCAAGCATGCGCGCATTGCTCAATCATGCGCTGACTTCGAACGGGTTCGAGGTGGCGCAGGCGGACGACGGTGTCGCCGCACTAGAATGGCTTGCCGTCAACGAGGTCGATGTCGTCATTACCGACATCAATATGCCTCGCCTCGACGGCTTCGGCCTGATCGAGCAGGTCCGGGGCGGCACGCGCCACCGCGACCGTCCGATCCTGGTGCTCACCACGGAAAGCTCCGACGAGAAGAAGAACCGTGCCCGCCGCGCTGGTGCGACCGGCTGGATCGTAAAGCCGTTCGATACCGAAAAGCTTGTCGCGGCCGTGCGCCGCGTCGCGCATTGACTTTTTGCCTGCGAAAGGACGTGGACATGCATCGCGAACTCATCACCTTCGAGGTATCGGGCCAGATCTTCGCGCTCGACATCATGGCGATCCGGGAAATCCGCGCCTGGACTCCGGTCACGCCGATGCCGCGCGTGCCGCACTACGTCGCCGGCGTGGTGAACCTGCGCGGCACGGTGCTGCCGGTGATCGACCTGGCGGCGCGGCTCGGCTGGGGTGCCACCGAGGCGACGCCGCGTCACGCGATCATCGTGTGCCAGATCGATGGCCAGGCCCACGGCCTGATCGTCGATTCGGTCAGCGACATCGTGACGATGCCGCACGACGCGATGCAGGCTCCGCCGACCGCTGGGCAGAACGAAGTCGTGCCCTTCCTCGAAGGGCTCGCTGCGATCGAGGATCAGATGGTGATGATCCTCGACCTTCCCGCCCTTGGCTCTTCCGGTGAACGCAGCATGGCTGCCTGAAGGAATGGGGACGCAGGCCAAATACGACGCCGTAGCGGGTATTCTCTCGGAAATCGGAGCCGAGGTCGAGGCCTTGGGAGAGGTCCTGTGCCGCGACGAGGGGTTCGCCGCAAGGCACATGCGCGAGCTTCAGGCGATCGACATGATCGCCCAGAAGCAGCGGGCGCTTGCCGCGATCCTTTCGGCCGGGTTGTGCGAGCAGGAAATGAGCAAGATCACGATCGATTCGCTGCGCAATCGCTTCTGCGGCTTCCTCGATGAGGAGACGGAAGTCTACGCGATCGAGGATGCCGATCCGAAGGATGCCGGCTACGTGAGTTTCTGGGGCGACTGAACGCTTGGCGCGAGCGATGCCGGCGCGCTAGGGCGGCGGCATGACCGCAGACCATCGCCGCCACGCCCCCGCCACCGAACGCAATCGCGATCCGATCGCGGACGTGCTGGCCGCAGTGCTGCCCACTTCGGGGACGGTGCTCGAGATCGCCAGCGGTACGGGCGAACACGCCGTCCATTTTGCGCGCCGGTTCCCCGCGCTCACCTGGCAGCCGAGCGATCCGTCGGCTGACGCGCTGCTCTCGATCGCGGCCTGGCGCGACGAGGCGGCCTTGCCGAACCTTGCCGCCCCGCTCCCGCTCGATGCCGCGAGCGCGACCTGGCCGCTGCAGCACGCCGACGCAATCGTGTGCATCAACATGGTCCATATCAGTCCCTGGGACGCGACGACCGGGCTGATGCGCGGCGCCGGCCGCATCCTCGGTCCGGGAGCGCCGCTGGTCCTCTACGGACCGTTCCGGCGCGGCGATCGTCCGCTGGAACCGAGCAACCTTGCTTTCGACGAGAGTTTGAAGTCACGCGATCCGCGCTGGGGCCTGCGGGAGGTCGATGCCGTCGTCGCCGAGGCCGAAGCACACGACATCGGCTTCGAACGGCTGATCGAGATGCCCGCCAACAACTGCATGGTGCTGTTTACGCGCCGCTGAAGTCCCGCCGCACGAGGCGCGGCATGACCAGCGCTTGCCCCACTGCACGGGCCACGAAGAACAGCGTGAAAGCCAGCCACAGACCATCGTTGCCGAGCCCGGTGTCGATCCAGAGCAGCGCGAGGTAGATCGCGATCGCCGCGAGCATCGTCCCGAGCATCGCCCGCGTCCAACCGGCGCCGACGAAGACCCCATCGAGCACGAACGAGGCGAAGCCCGCGACCGGCAGCAGCGCGACCCAGGGCATGTAGCGCGCGGCAGCGGCGCGAACCGCGCCGTCGGTGCTGAAGCTCGCTGCGAATTGCGCACCCGCCAGCCAGTAAACTGCGGCGATGGCGAGGCCCAGCACGCCGCCCCATAGCAAGTTGGCGCGCACCAGCCGGCGGAAGCGCGCCCGGTCCCGCGCACCGGCGGCCTCGCCGCACAAGACCTGACTGGCATTCTCGAAGCCGTCGAGGATCAGGGTGGAGAGCATGAAGACCTGAAACAGAATGCCATTGGCAGCGAGCACGACCGGGCCTTGTTGCGCCCCGCTGCGCGCAAAGATCAGGATCGCGCCGGTCAGCAGCAGGGTGCGCGCGAACAAGTCGCGGTTCATGGCGAACAAGGCCTTCATCGGCGCGGCTTGCCAGGTCGCGCGGCGCAGGAAGGCCGATCCGGCCTCGCGGGCGGCGCCCAGCCGGACAGCGAGACCGGCAAGCAGCGCGAGCTTGAGCCCTTCCGACAGCACGGTCGCCGCCGCGACGCCTTCGATGCCCCAGCCGAACTGCAGCACCAGCAGCAGATCGAGGGCGATGTGGACAGCATTGGCGGCGACTTCGACTACGAGCACGGTTCTAACCCGCCGCCGTCCGATGAACCAGCCGACCAGCACGCAATTGGCCAGCCACAACGGCGCGCCCCAGTACCGGATTTCGACATAAGCGGCAGCACCGGCGCGGACCGCGGTCCCGGCATCCAGCAGTCCGAGCCCCAATGGGATCGCGAACGGCATCGCCAGCAGCAGGATCGCCGCGATCGCGCCGCCTGCACCAAACGCGCGCGCCAGCGTCTCGCCGCCGCTGGTGTCGCCACGTCCGGCGGCCTGGGCGGTAAGCGCGACGGTGCCGGTGCGCAGGAAGTTGAACACGTTGAGCAGGCCGAGCATGAACTTCGCGCCCAGTTCGACCGCGCCTTGTGCGGCAGGATCGCCGAGCCGCCCGATCGCCCACATATCGGCGAGGCCGAACAGCGCGGTCGCGACGTTCGTCAGGATGGCGGGCAACGCGATCGACCAGACCAGCCGGCTCGGGCGTTCCCGCCTTGCGTCGCGTGCAAGTTCGGTCACGCTTTTCGCGGTTGCAGCCGATCGGCTGGCAGTCAATCGAGAAGCCGCAATGAAGAAATTAGCGCAGCGAGTCGCGGACTTGCTCGAAGAGGAAGTCGGCTCGGTCTCGGGCCTTGGGGGCGGAGACATCTCGGAAGTCTTCGAGGTCTCCCTCGTTCAGGGTGCACGCCGGGTGGTGAAACTGGGTCGCTTCGTCTGCGTCGAGGCGCGGATGCTGGAGCGTATCGCCGAAACCGGCGTCCCGGTCCCAGAGGTCCTGGCCTGTAGCGACGATCTCATGGTGATGACACATTGCGCGGGACGCAGCGGCATCGGCACCGCCTGGAGCGATCTCGCGGTCGCCTTGACGCGACTTTGGTCGCTGACCGGCACGACTTACGGTTGGGACGAAGACTACGCTTTCGGATCGGTCGCACTGCCGAACCGGCGCATGGCCGACTGGCCTGCGTTCTGGCGCGACAATCGCCTGCTATGTCATGTGCCGCACTTGCCTGCGGACCTGGCGAGCCGGATCGAGGCGGTCGCCGCCCGGGTGCACGACTTTCTCCCCGCGAAACCCACGGCCGGTCTGCTTCACGGTGACTTGTGGGGCGGCAACGTGTTGAGCGAAGGGGGTAGCGTCACCGCGCTGATCGACCCGGCCTGCTATCACGGTCATCGCGAGGTGGACGTGGCGATGCTGACGCTGTTCGATCGCCCGCCCGAGCGCTTTTTCCATGCGCTCGATCTGGAGCCCGGCTGGGAAGGGCGGCTGCCGGTCTATCGCCTGTTCCCGCTGCTCGTTCACTATCGCCTGTTCGGCGCCGGTTATCGCGCGGGCATCGAAAGCGAGCTGCACAAGCTCGGCTTTTAGGCGCAATTCGGGGCGGCGCGATGAGACGTCGTTCGTCCGCTGGCATCCCCTCAGGCAGTCTCGCCTGCGCGCCCCATCAGGGCGGATCGAAACATTTGGCTGGGTGAGGGCTTGTTCTACTCCCGATCCGGGCGGAATTGCGCCGGGCGACAATTCTTATCGGTAAAGCCAGGCAAGGAACGGACATGGACGAACGGATTCTCGGCAACGGTCTCAAGGTATCGAAGCTTGGGCTGGGCTGCATGAGCATCGGCGGCGCCTACGGCCCGCAACTCTCGCAGGACGATGCGAATGCCTTGCTGCGCGCTGCCTTCGATGCCGGGATTACGTTCTTCGATACTGCCGAGATCTACGGACCGTTCATCAGCGAGGAATTGGTCGGGGAGGCGCTCGCGCCCATCCGCAAGCAAGTGGTGATTGCGACAAAGTTCGGCTTCGAGCTGGATGATGAGCCTTCGCCGGGTATTCCCAGGCAGGCTTTCGACAGCCGGCCCGCGCACATCCGCGAGGTCTGCGAAGCGCAACTCAAGCGCTTGCAGACAGACACGATCGACTTGCTCTATCAGCACCGCGTCGATCCCGCCGTGCCGATCGAGGATGTCGCGGGCACCGTCGGCGACCTCATTCGCGAAGGCAAGGTGAAGCACTTCGGCATGTCCGAAGCCCCGGTCGACCTGATCCGCCGCGCGCATGCGATCACTCCGGTCACCGCCTTGCAGAACGAATATTCGCTGTGGACGCGCGACGTCGAGCAGGAGCTGCTGCCGACCCTGCGCGAGCTCGGGATCGGCCTGGTGCCGTTCAGCCCGCTGGGGCGCGGCTTCCTCACCGGCGAAATCAAACCCGATTCGATCGGCGATGAGGATTGGCGCGCGAACATGCCGCGTTTCCAGGGCGAGGCGGGCGAGGCTAACTTCCGCTTGGTCCAGGCGCTCGCCGCGCTCGCCAACGAGAAGGGCGTGACCAGCGGCCAACTCGCGCTCGCCTGGGTCATGGCGCAAGGTGACGACATCGTCCCGATTCCCGGCACACGCCGGATCGATCGCGTGGAGGAAAACGCGGCGGCCGCGCGCATCGAACTGAGCAAGGACGATCTTGCTGCGATCGAAGCCGCCTTTCCCTCCCGAGAAGTCGTCGGCGGTCGGTATGCGTGACCCGGACCAAGCCTCGCGAACACGACTTCCAGGCTGATGCGCGGCGTTCAGGCCGGGATCTCAACCCCCAGCCGCGTGCAGACTTCTTCGGCAATCGCCAGCGAGGACGTCAGCCCCGGCGATTCGATCCCGAACAGGTTCATCAACTCGGGCAAGCCGTGCATGGTCTCGTCCTGCAGCAGGAAATCGGCCTTGGGTTCGTCCGGATCGTGGATCTTGGGCCGCACTCCGGCATAGGCGGGGACCAGACGATCGGGATCGATCTCCGGCCAGATGCGCCGTGCCGCCTCGAGGAAACGCGGATACCGCGCGGGATCGACATCGTAGTCGATCGTATCGACCCATTCGATGTCCGGGCCGAAGCGACCTTGCCCGGCCAGATCGAGCGCGAGATGCGTGCCGAGGCTCCCGGGGACCGGTAGCGGATAGACCAGGCCCTGGAACGGGACCTTGCCCTGATAGGCGAAGTAGCTGCCCTTGGCGTAACGCAGCCGCGGGATCAGCGCCGGGTCGAGCGGCTCGATCCGCGCGGCGCAATCTTGCGCGCCGAGCCCGCAGGCGTTGACGAAGCGGTCGCACGCGACCTCGGTCCCGCCCGCCGAGACCACCCATTGCGCACCCGCCTGCCGAACCTGTTCGACGGGCGTCGAAGTCGCCAGCACGGCGCCGTGATCCTCGGCCTCGCCCAGCAGCGACAGCATGAAGCCGTGGCTGTCGAAGATGCCGGTTTCGGGCGAATGGATCGCCGCGTGGCACTGCATCGCGGGCTCATGCGCAGCCGCTTGCCGCGCGTTGAGCCAGCGCATCGGCACGCCCAGCGCAGTGCCCTTTTCGAACAAGGCGGCGAGGGCCGGCTCTTCGTCCGGCGCGAAGGCGGCGACCAGCTTGCCGCAGCGGCGGTGAGCGATGCCGTGGGTCTTGCAATAGGTATAGAGCCGCTGGCGCCCGGCGATGCACAGCCGTTCCTTGAGAGACCCCGGCGCATAGTAGAACCCGGCGTGGATCACTTCGGAATTGCGCGAAGACGTGATCGTGCCGAACGCGCTCTCGCGTTCGAGGATCAGCACTTCGAGCCCGCGCGATGCCAGTGCGCGGGCAATCGCGAGGCCGACGACGCCTGCGCCGGCGATGATCGCATCGACCTTGTCCATCTGCCACGCGATGCCCGGCGCGCGGGCGCTGCGCAAGGGGCGCTAGGGGCTACGACACCATCCTTCGCCGCGTCAGATCGGCCTCGGCTCCGGCATCTGCGCGTAGAGACGTTCGATATCGGCGACATGCGCGAGCCCTGTCCCCGCCGACAACACCGCCGCCGAGCCGGCGGCCATGCCGAAGCGGAACGCCTCGATCTCGTCGCGACCCGTCAAGAGTGCATGAACCATGGCCGCGACGAAGCTGTCGCCCGCGCCCACCGCGCTCTGCGCCTCGATCTGGGGCGCCTCGCAGTAGCTGGGCCCCTCCTTGCGCGCGAGCACGGCGCCCTCGTGACCCATCGTGACCGCGACCAGTTCGGCTTTCCCGGTCCGGACGATCTCCATCGCCGCAGTGGCGATCTCCACGACGGTATCGAGCCGCCGGCCAAGACACTGCTCGAGCTCGCCGACGCTGGGCTTAACCAGTCGCAACCCGCCCGCCTCGATCCCCGCGCCCAGTGCGTCGCCTGAGGAATCGAGCACCACGTCGATCCCGCGCTTGCGCAACCGCTGCGTGGCGCGCGCATAGAAGTCGGCCGGTACGCCGCGCGGCAGCGAACCGGACAGCACCATCACGCCGCATTCGGCCTGTTCCAGCGCATCGAGGCAGCTCTGCCATTCCGCTTGCGCCACCAGCGGCCCTTCGGGCGTGAAGCGGTACTCCTTTCCGCTATCGTGTTCGAGCACCGCCGAGGCGATGCGGGTCGGCTGCGCGATGGCAATGCGCGTGCGCACCAGCTGGTGCAGGTCGATCAGGCCGTCGAGCGCGGGACCGGTCGCGCCGCCCGAAAGGTAGAAGCATCGCGCATTGCCGCCGAGGCGCACGAACACCCGAGCGACGTTGATGCCGCCGCCGCCGGGCGCATACGTCTCCTCCTGAGTGCGCATCTTGTGCGTGTGGCGCACTGTTCCGACTTCGTAAGCAACATCGATCGTCGGGTTCATCGTCAGCGTGGCGATGCTTTTCATGGCGGCGCGGGCACCTCTTTTGCGTTCGTCGGCAATTTGCGGGAACCGCGATAGGGCCAGCTATGCCGCAGCGCGTCAAGACCGGTGACCGCGCCCGAATGGCTTTCGCCTTGCGTCAGGCGGGCAGGCGCGTCGTCTTTGCGAACAGGCCCAGCAGCGAGGGGAAGGCGCGCAAAACGGTCATCGCCGCGCCACGCAGGGGCGGTGTCTCGCAGGCCCGCTGCAGCCGCATCGCCCGGCGGACTTGCGTTCCCGCCGCCTCCCGGACTGCGCGATGATAGTCCGAGGCGGAGCCTGCGGCGAGGCGGGTTTCGGCGGCGATCCGCGCGCTGCGCAGCGCGATCGCCATGCCGTCGCCGGTGAGCGAGGCGGTCATCGCCGCCTGGTCCCCCAGCCGCCACAATCCGGATGGCTCATCGGCCGGGCAGACATAGCCGTAAGGCAGATTGGCGATCGCCAGCGGCTTGGCGAAGAGCGGTTCGGCATCGGCGAGCCAGCGGGCCACGCCTTCCTCTTCCAGGGTCGCGGCGAGCAGGCGATCCCACTCGCCGCCGTGCGCCGCCAGGCGATCACTGCTGATCACGAGGCACAAGTTGGCGATGTCGGCGGCGACGCGTTGCAGCCCGGCATAGCCGCCGTCGAACAGCACGAGGTCGATCGCATCGGCGCGCGCGACATGGCGGGCGGGAAGCCGGAAATGCATCTTGAAGCCGACGTAACCCTCGCGCGTCGCGGGCCGGGCGCGCGGATGGCCGCGCAAGTCGTGCTTGCCGGTGGCGAGCAGGACCGCATCGGCCGGTATCTGCCCTTGCGATGTCTCGACCCCGTCAGCGTCCGCCCCGCGCACACGCACGCCTTCTTGTACGCGCGCGCCGTGTCGGGCGGCCTCTTCGAGAAGGCGCGCATCGAGGATCCGCCGGCTCAGTCCGCGCGCCACGAAAGGCAGGCGCGTTTCGGCATGGTGGTGACGGTGCCACAGTCGCACGCGATCGATTTTTACCGCGCCGAGCCGATCGAGATCGATGCCGAGCTCGTCGAGGTAGCCGCAGGCTTCGGTGCTGAGGAATTCGCCGCAGATCTTGTCATGCGGGCCCTCCTCACGCTCCAGCAAAGTTACCGGCGCCCCGCCGCGCGCCAATCGGATCGCCGCTGCCGCGCCAGCGAGGCCGCCGCCGACGATCACGGTTCCGCCGCTCACTTGCGACGCTCGACGCAATAGCGAAAAGGGAAATGCCAGCGGACGCGGGCCTGCTGCGGACCGATGCCCGCTTGTCGAAGATAGGCGCTCCAATCCGGCCGCCGGAAACTGCTCGCCACCGAAAGCGGACCGTCGTGACGCGTGAAATGATGCCAGCGCATCGCCGCCGCCAACGCGCGGAAACCGTGATACGCGATCGCGTGGCGATGCAAGTCGTTGACGAACCAGCCGAGCGTGGTGCGTGCTTCCATCCAGCTCAGGAATCGCACGATCTCGGCGTCGTCCATATGGTGCGTGACCAGCGAGGAAATCACCAGCGCTGGCGGATCATGATCGGGCCAGGCATAAGCGTCGCCCGTCAGGTAGGCGATGTCCGTATCGGGATCGCTCATCCCGATTGCGACCGGCTCACTGCGTGGGTTAAGATCGATGCCGACCAGTCGGGCGCGAAGTCCGGTTTTGGCCAGACGTCGCTCCAATGCGCGCAGCATGTCGCCCGCACCATAACCGACATCGAGCACGAGGGGCGGCGGGCCCGGCGGCGCGGCGCGCAACCGCTCTTCGACGAAGCGCAGCGTCGGCCCCCGGGCAAGTGTCAGCGTGTTGACCTGCGCAAGGTCCGCCATGCACGCGGCGTAGTCTTCGGGGGTGACGTCGCTGCCATCCATCAGTTCCGGCTCGGTCGCGCGGGCGGCAAACGAAACCATTGGGTCAGGCGATCGCGAAGCGGAAGGTCTCGGCGGCAAGGCCGGGCCCGAAGGCCATGGCCATGCCGTCCTGCGTCGTGCCGCTGCCCCCATGCTGGGCGAGCATGTCAGCCAACACGAACATCAGCGTGGCGGACGACATGTTGCCAAAGCGGCGCAGGACGCTGCGCGACGGGTGCAACGCTTCGGGCGGCAGCTCGAACCCCTTTTCGACCGCGTCGAGGATCGAGCGGCCGCCGGCATGGACCGCCCACAGATCGAAGTCCGACGTCTTGTGGCCCCGCAGCAGACCGGCATCGTCGTTGCGGACACGTTCGTGCTTCAGGGCGTCCGCGATCCGGATCGGCACTTGCCCGTCGAGATGCATGACGAAGCCATGGTCGCCGATGTGCCAGGTGATGAGGTCCTGCGAACCGTCGATCGCGGCGGCGCGGAAGTCGCCCAGCGCGATGCCTTTGGCTTCCGCAGTCACCAGCGCTGCGCTCGCGCCATCGGAAAAGAGCAGCATCGCCAGTAGTTTATCGACTTCCTGCGTTTCCTGCAGATGCAGCGTGCACAGCTCGACATTGACCACGAGGACACGGGCATCGGGTTCGGAGCGGACCGTATGGCGGGCGAGCCGCAACGCGTTCACCGCGGCATAACACCCCATGAAGCCCACGAGCGTGCGTTCTGCGGAAGCGGCGATCCCCGCGCGCCGAATGAGGATCTGATCGAGCCCCGGCGCGAGGAAGCCGGTGCAGCTGGCGACGATGACGTGGGTGATGTCGCGCGAGGCGATGTCGGGATCGAGCCGCTCGATGGCCTGCATCGCAAGATCCGGCGCGGCCTGGGCGTAGCGCTCCATGCGCCGCTTGGTCGTCGGAAAGTCGTCGGTGCGGTAGAACCGCTCGGGGTCAATCACTTCGCCTTCCGCGGTAATCCCGGCCTCGACGCACGAATAGCGGCTTTCGATGCCCGATCGCCTGGCCATGCGATCGTAGATGGCGCGGCTGCGGCGATCGGTCAGCATGTGACCGACGAGGCCGTTGAAAGCCTGGTGGACATCGTGGGGGGGAACGGCAGTGCCGATCGCGTTAATGTGGGCGGTGGTCACGCGGTGGCTGAATGCATGGTGGTTGGCTCCTTGGCCCCGCAAGTGCACATCATGCACCGCTTAGCAGTGCCTTGCAAACGGCCTCAGTGCCACCCTGTTCCAAAGTGAAGTGGCTCGCCGCGCGCCTTCAGGGGGCACGCGACGAGCCACGACTTTCCTCCCCAGGAAAGCGGTTTCGGTATTTCCGGTCGCGCGTCGCGTTGTTGGGTCGCGGCGCGCGCCGGAAAAGCCCGTCCCTGCGCGGGATGGCGCCGGGCGTTCAGTCAGCGCCGGATGGCGCTGCCAAGACGGTGATAGAGCGCAGAATACTTGGACGAGATCGGATCGTCCTCGTGCGCCTTGAGATAGAACAGGCAGGCTTCCTGCAGCAGCTTGAAGTCTTCGTTCGAAAGCACGGCCCGCGCGCGGGTCGGTTCGGCAGTTGCAGTCGCAGTGGTCATTTCAACGTCCTTTCCTTGTCGAGGGCCATCGGCCCATTCCCTCGCTTCGCTTCACGCGGCGAACTGGTTCCCCCAACCGCCTCAGGCGGCGAACTGGTTCCCCCAGCCGCCTCAGGCGGCGAACTGGTTCCCCCAGCCGCCTCAGGCGGCGAACTGGTTCATCGTGTTGTGCGCGCCGCCCGCCTTGAGTGCGGCTTCGCCGGCGAAGTATTCCTTGTGGTCGTCGCCGATGTCGGAGCCGGCCATGTTCTGGTGCTTCACGCAGGCGATGCCCTGGCGGATTTCCTCGCGCTGGACGTGCTTGACGTAGCCGAGCATGCCTTCCTCACCGAAGTAGCGCTTGGCGAGGTTGTCGGTGCTCAGCGCCGCGGTGTGGTAGGTCGGCAGGGTGATCAGGTGGTGGAAGATGCCCGCCTCGCGCGCCGCGTCCTTCTGGAAAGTGCGGATCCGCTCGTCGGCTTCCATCGCCAGATCGGTGCGATCGTAGTCCACGCTCATCAGCGTCGAACGATCGTATTCGCTCATGTCGCGGCCCGCTTCGGCCCAAGCGTCGTAGACCTGTTGGCGGAAGTTCAGCGTCCAGTTGAAGCTCGGGCTGTTGTTGTAGACGAGCTTGGCGTTGGGCATCACTTCGCGAATGCGGCGCACCATGCCGCCGATTTGGCCGATGTGCGGCTTTTCGGTCTCGATCCACAGCAGGTCCGCGCCGTTCTGCAGCGCATGGATGCAGTCGAGCACGCAGCGATCCTCGCCGGTTCCCTGGCGGAACTGGTAAAGGTTCGAGGGCAGGCGCTTGGGACGCATCAGCTTGCCGTCGCGGCTGATCAGTACGTCGCCGTGGCCGAGATGGGCCGGATCGACCTCGTCGCAATCGAGGAAGGCGTTGTACTGGTCGCCGATGTCGCCGGCTTCGCGGGTGAAGGCGATCTGCTTGGTCAGCCCCGCGCCGAGCGAGTCCGTGCGCGCGACGATCACGCCGTCATCGACGCCGAGCTCCATGAAGGCGTAGCGAACCGCGCGGATCTTGGCGATGAAGTCCTCGTGCGGCACGGTGACCTTGCCGTCCTGGTGGCCGCACTGCTTCTCGTCCGAAACCTGGTTCTCGATCTGGATGCAGCAGGCGCCCGCCTCGATGAACTTCTTGGCCAGCAGGTAGGTCGCTTCCGCATTGCCGAAGCCCGCGTCGATATCGGCGATGATCGGCACGATGTGCGTCTGGTAGGCGTCGATCTTGTGCAGCAGGCGATGGGTGTTGACCGCATCGCCCGCCGCCTTGGCGACGTCGAGGTCGCGGAACAGACCGCCCAGCTCGCGCGCGTCCGCCTGACGCAGAAAGGTGTAGAGCTCCTCGATCAGTGCAGGCACCGAGGTCTTCTCGTGCATCGACTGATCGGGCAGGGGGCCGAACTCGCTGCGCAGCGCCGCGACCATCCAGCCCGAAAGGTAGAGGTAACGGCCCTTGGTGGTGCCGAAGTGCTTCTTGATGGAGATCATCTTCTGCTGGCCGATGAAGCCGTGCCAGCAGCCGAGCGACTGGGTGTAGTTCACAGGATCGGCATCGTAAGCGGCCATGTCCTCGCGCATGATCTTCGCGGTGTAGCGCGCGATGTCGAGCCCGGTGCGGAAGCGGTTCTGCAGCCGCATGCGCGCGACCGATTCGGCCTCGATGCCGTTCCAGTTTGGTTCGGTGCCGATCGTGCGGCCGGCGTCGGTAATGGCTTGGCTATAGGTCACTTCACGAATTTCCTTGGCGAGGCGTTGGTGTCAGTGACCCGGATCTATGCCGGTCGATCGCGCACCGGAAGGCCGTGCGAGGTAGAGCTGTAAAGCTTTACAACAATTCCTTGTAAAGTTGTTGGATTGTGACAAGATGCGGCATGGCTGAAGCTCGTCCGCTGTATCTTGGGCCCCGTCTGCGGCGGTTGCGCCGCGAATTGGGGCTAACGCAACAAGTCATGGCGGACGATCTCGGCATTTCGGCGAGCTACGTCGCACTGCTCGAACGCAACCAGCGTCCGGTGACCGCGGACATGCTGCTGCGCCTCGCGAAGACCTACGGCCTCGATATCCAGGACATCGCTTCCGACGACGGCGATGCATACGCCAGGCGCATCTCGGAGATGCTGCGCGATCCGATTTTCTCGGGCATCGATCTGCCCCCGCTCGAGATTTCTGATCTCGCGATGAGCTTTCCCGGCGTATCGGAAGCGCTGTTGCGCCTGCACAGCGCGTACGAGCGAGAACATCGCGCTCTGGCGGAGACCCGGCTCTCCGGAAGCGCGTCCGAGGACAACGACCCCGTTCTCGAAGTGCAGCACTTCCTCGCCCGCAACCGCAACTATTTCGACGCGCTCGATACGCTGGCCGAGGCGCTCGCAACCGAGATCGCCAGCGAGGGCGGGGCGAAGTCCTGGCTCGCGGCCCAGGGCGTGCGCGTGCGCTATCTCCCGCCCGAGGTCATGCTCGATTCGCTGCGGCGCTTCGATCGGCACAACCAGCAACTGCTGATCGTCGACACGCTCGATGCGGCGAGCCGCTCGTTCCAGCTGGCCACGCACATTGTGCATTCGCGGCTTCGCTCGACCATCGCCGAGATCGTGCGCGAGGAAGGCTTTGGCAGCCAGACCGCCGAAACACTCGCCAAGCGCGCGCTTGCGGCGAACGCGGCCGGAGCCCTGGTCATGCCCTACGGTCGGTTCGTGCGCGCGGTCGAAGAACGGCGCTACGACATCGTCGCGCTCAGCCGCGTATTCGGCGCCAGCTTCGAACAAGTCGCGCATCGCCTGACGACGCTGAACCGCGAGGGGCGCGAGCAGGTTCCGTTCTTCTTCGTGCGCGTCGACGAGGCCGGCAACGTGTCCAAACGCAGCGACGGGGCGGGTTTTCCCTACGTCGCGCGCGGCGGTGGCTGCCCCTTATGGAACGTCCATTCCGCCTTCCGCTCGCCGGGCCGGATCGTGACCCAGTGGCTGGAACTGCCCGACGGTGCGCGCTTCTTCTCGATCGCCCGCACGGTCATCTCGGGCGGCGGCGGCTTCGGGCAGCCGGGCGTGATGCGCGCGGTCGCGATCGCTTGTGCCGCCGAGGAGGCGCATAAACTGATCTATGCCGATCCGAACCCGGGCGAGGACGCGTTCACGCCGATTGGTGTGACCTGCCGGCTGTGCAATCGCGCCGAATGCGTGGCGCGCTCGGCCCCGCCCATCGGCCGCGAAATCCTGTCCGACGACACGCGCCGATCGTTGCAGCCTTATGCGTTTGCAGAGACCTGATCGCTCGCGAGAGCGGGAGGGGATTGGCAGCAGCAGGCCTTCAAGAGCGGCCGATCAGGCGCCGAAGTTGAACTTCAAACGCACGCCGACCATCCGCGGCGGACCGTAGACCTTGTCCGCAATCCCCGAACTCGCATAGCCGCGGCCATTGCTGACTTCGACCAGCTCATTGGTCACGTTCGTCGCGAAGAGGGACACGTCGAACGGACTGTCGAAAACGCGCGTCCAGTCGAAGTTGAGATTGAGCAGATGGCTCGGGGCAATGCGGCCAACGGTTTCGAGCGGCGTGCCGATCACGGTCGTGTCGTTGAACTGCTCGGAGGTGTAAGTGTAGGTCGCGCCAAAGCCGATGTCGCCGAACTCGTCTGGAACGGGCAAGGCGACCCGGCCGGTCAGCGTGAGCCGGTGCTTAGGCGAAAGCAGCAGCGGATCGCCGACCGCTCCGCGCGGGATCGGATCGAGGAACGGGGCGTCCGGCGCCAGCTCCGGAATGGTCAGATTCTTGATCTTGGTATCGAGGTAGGCGTAGCCCGCCGATACGGTGAAGATGTCGATTGCGGTCACTGAGGCATCGACCTCGATGCCCTTCAGCGTGGTGCTCCCGGCATTGATGATGGCATTGCCGCCCACGAGCAGTCGCTGGAACTCCGGCTTCGGGATCGCCTGGGCGAAAACCTGCTGATCGGTGAAGTCGTTGTAGAACGCGGCCACGTCCAGATAGCCATTGAAGCGTCCGCCGCGGAACGACGCTTTCGCGCCGATTTCGAAAGCGTCGACCTTTTCCGGATCCCAAGTTTCGATCCCGGGAACGGTGAAGTTGATGCCGCCTTGACGATAGCCCCGCGCATACTTCGCATAGAGCAGGACATCGGGCGTCGGCTTGAAGTCGAGGTCGATCAGCCAGGTCGGCGCGTTCGAGGTGTTGGCGATCCTGGTGCGGCACTGGCCGAGATCGCCGCTGCCGTCACCGAAGGGCAGGGCAGCGATGTTGACGTTGGGATTGGTCAGCGGATCGTTGCACGTGATCGACACCGGAACCACCCCGAGCCCGGGAATGGTCACCAGGGTATAGTTCGCACTCTCGGAACGACCGACGATTTTATCGAAGGTCCAGCGTCCGCCGAGCGTGAGCGCGAGCCGGTCGGTGAAATTGACCGTGCCCTGGGCGAAGATGCCGTGATTGTCGAAATCGAACTTGGTGCGCGATTGCGAGATCACGCCGAAGCCGAGCGGAGTGGTGCAATCCAGCGTGCCGGGATCGTCGCAGTCCGCAAAGACCCCGGTGCGTTGCTGGTTCCATCCCAGCGGACGAGCGAATTCAAGATAGCCGCCCAGCACGCCGTTGAACGTGCCGTCGGCGCTTCGAAACCGGATCTGGAGCTCTTCGGTGATCGCCGACTGGTCGGCTGCGTTGTAGCCCGGCTGGGCGTCGAGTTGAATGTAGCCGAAGGGGGTGCCGGCCGGGGCCAGGCCGGGAATCGGCAGCGCCGCCAGCTTGTCGGAGATGAAGAAGTTGTCGCTGAAGAGCTGGAACGCGGCGTCTTCGGCGAACTCACCGTAGCTCGCGATGTTCTTGACCGTCAGCGTGTCGCTCGCCTGCCAGGTCGTCGTGTTGATGATTTGCCAGGTGCGCAGATGGATTTCGGGATCGAGCGCGCTCACTTCGACGTCGTAGGGACCATCTCCGCGAGCGGCTTGACGATCGATCTGGTCGCAGGCGGCCGTCGCCGTCGCAAAGCGGATGAAATTCACCGGTGACGCGTTGCGATCGCAGGCGATGTAGCGCGATGCGTAGCCGTTCGTCTTCGAGTTACTGTAAGTCGCGATCGTATAGTTTTCGAGCCTGGGCGTCAGATCCGCGACCATGCTGAACCGGACGTAATCGTAGTGAATGTCGTTGTAGGCATCGGGGCCGACACCGGCGCGGTTCTTCATGTACCCGTCGCGGCGATTGATGTCGGTCGCCAGGCGAATGCGGAAGGTGTCGGACAACGGCGCATTGAACGCTGCCTGGACGCGCTTCTGACCGTAGTTGCCGTAAGTGCCTTCGACATAGCCGCCGAGGTCATACGTCGGCTTTTGCGGCACCAGCAGCACTGCGCCGCCGGTGGTGTTGCGGCCGAACAGCGTTCCCGTCGGCCCCTTGAGCACCTGGACGTTCTGCAGATCGGTAAACGAGCCCGCGCCCACGGTATTACCCGAGGTGGTGCCGCCCGCCGCGCGTACGCCGACAGCATCAGCGAAGTAGACTCCCACGGTCGGCGCCGTCGGGCCTTCCTGAACGAAGCCGCGGATCGCGAAGGCCGCCTTTTCCGGGCCGAAGCGCTGGTCGACGGTAAGCGCTGGCGCATAGGTCGCGAGATCGGAAGCGACCGCGATATTGCGCTGTTGCAGCTGTTTCTGGTTGTAGACGGTGATCGCGATCGGCACGTCCTGCAGACGTTCTTCGGTCCGACGCGCGGTGACGATGATGTCGTCGATGTCGACCGTCTGCTGCGCCGCAGCCGGTGTGGCGAACGCGGTGATACCGGTGAGCGCGACGCCCACAAGCCGTCCGGTCTTCAGCCCTCTCGCCAGCATCACTCTCTTCTCTCTTCGCTCCATGTTTGTGGTTCTTGTCGATGCAGAGCGGACGCATCCTCGGCGCCTCGCGCCACAGTCTCATAAGCCAAAGGATTTTAGATGATCGTGGGTGCGGGATGCGATCGCCCAGTCACGAATTTCAACCCATCCTACCCCAGAGCATTGTTGCCCGTAGCATTGCGCACCTTACCGGCCCGTAAAGCCCGGGATCCCGAAAAAGCCCGGATCCCGAACCTCGATCGCGAAAACCGCGAGTGCCGAAGGCGATGAAGGCACGACGCCCGACTGAGGATCGTCACAAAAGCTTCGATGGGGATTGGGATAGGACGATCTCCCCAAGTATCGTCACTGCACCATGCATGCGTGCAGGTCCGGAGCCTGTCAAAGCCGCGCGGATGGTGGCATAGCGACACCATGCCGGAGCGATACGACGCGGTCGGGAAAAGCAGGAAAGTGGGCGTCGCGGTCGTGGTCGGCCTGCTTCACGTGGTCGTCATCGTTTTGCTGATTCGCGCCTTCACGCCGGATTTCGCCGCGCGCATCGCGCAAGATGTCGGTCGCGCGCTGACGGTGACTGTCACGACGCCGCCACCGACCCCCGAGCCCAGTCCGAAACCGTCGCCGAGCAAGGCCGCGCCGGAACCCGAAGCCGAAGCCGCACCACCGGGACGCCGGGCCAGGCCCAAGGAAGTCGCCGCTCCCGAAGCCAAAGTCGTCCTGGCGCAGCCCAAGGCGCCGCCGGTCGCGGCGAAAGGCAATGACGACGATGCGGGCGCCGCCGCGCAAGGCAGTGGAACCGGCGCGGGCGGCGAGGGCGACGGCACCGGGGCCGGCCGAGCAGGCAACGGCACCGGCGGGGGCGGCGTCGCGGCCAAGGCGGTCAAGATCGCCGGCAGTATCAATTCCGCGCGCGATTATCCCCGCGCCAGTCGCGATCGAAGGATCGGCAGCGATGTCGTGATTGCGCTGACCGTGGGAACCGATGGCCGGGTCGAGGATTGTCGGATTGTGCGCGCCAGCCCCGATCCCGAAGCCGACCGGATTACCTGTCGTCTCGCCAGCGATCGGTTCCGCTTCCGTCCGGCCAAAGATGCGGCGGGCCAACCGGTGCGGTCGACCTTCGGCTGGCGGCAACGCTGGTTTACCGCAGGGCAGAATTGACTATCAACGCCAAAGCCATCGAAGCGGGGCTGTCCCGCAGCGACTCTCATGAGGCAAGTGCTCTATGAACCCGATCGTTCCGGTGATCCTTTGCGGCGGCAGCGGCACGCGGCTGTGGCCACGTAGTCGGGCGGCGAAACCCAAGCCCTTCCTGCCGCTGGTCGGCGACAAGACCTTGTTCGAAGCGACGTTATCGCGGTGCCCGAGGAGCGGCGGCTTCGCCCCGCCGGTGGTGGTGACGGGGACTCGCCATCTCGATCATGTCGAGGCGCAGCTGGGGGCTGTGGAGGGCGCGCAGATCATCGTCGAGCCGGCGGCGCGCAACACCGCCGCGGCGATCGCGCTGGCGGCGCTGAGGCTGCCCGAGGACGCCGTGATGCTGGTCTGCCCGAGCGATCATCACATCGGCGATGCGGACGCTTTCGCCAGGGCCGCTTGCGCCGCAGCCGAGCTGGCCGGAGACGGCTGGCTCGTCTCCTTCGGGATCGAGGCGACCGAACCGGAGACCGGCTTCGGCTACCTCAAGCGCGGCGAGGCGATCGGCACCAAGGGCTATCGCACCGCGCGCTTCGTCGAAAAACCGGATCTGGACCGCGCACGGCAATTCCTGGCCGAAGGCGGATACGCCTGGAACGGGGGTATCTTCGCGTTTCGAGTCGGCGATTTCCTGGGCGAACTGGGCACTCACCGGCCCGGCATCCTCAAGGCGGTGCAAGCTGCGGTCGAGGCCGGCAAGAGCGATGGCCGCTCGTTCCATCCCGATGCCAAGCTGTTCTCCGAAGTGGAAAGCGATTCGGTCGATTACGCGGTGATGGAGAACACCCAGCGTGCGGCGATGGTGCCCGCCGACATGAACTGGTCCGACATTGGCAACTGGGTCGCGCTGCACGCGGCGATGGAGCGCGACGGCTCGGGCAATTTCGCGCGCGGGCCGGTCGAGCTGGTCGATTGCCGCAATGTCCTGGTCGACAGCGACGGGCCGCGCATCTCGGTGATCGGCCTCGAAGACGTGATCGTGGTGATCGACGGCAACGACGTGATGATCACCACCGCCGCCGGCGCGCAGAAGGTCGGCAAGCTTTCAGGCGCGGTGAACCAGTGAGGACGAAACGATGAGCGCGAGCCTCCCCACGCGTCAGGTCGCCAAGCCCTGGGGGCGCGACGTGCTGCCCGCGCCGTTCACGGCCCCGGCCGGAGAGCGGATCGGCGAAATCTGGTTCGAGCCGCCGCCCGAACTGCCCCAGCTGCTGGTCAAGTACATCTTCACCAGCGAGGCGCTGTCGGTGCAAGTGCACCCGTCGGACGCCGAAACCGTCGCGGCGGGGCTCGGCAAGCAGGGCAAGGAAGAATGCTGGCTGATCATCGATGCCGAGTCCGATGCGAAGCTCGGTATCGGCTTCGATGCCTCGCTTTCGGCCGAGGCGATGCGCGCGGCGGCGACCGACGGCAGCATCGAGCAGCTCATGACCTGGCACTCGGTGCGGCCGGGCGATTTCTTCTACATTCCCGCCGGCACCGTCCACGCGATCGGCGCGGGCGTGAGCCTGATCGAAGTGCAGCAGAACAGCGACATCACCTACCGCCTCTACGACTACGGCCGCCCGCGCGAGCTTCATCTGGAAGACGGTGTCGCGGTCGCGCACGGCGAGGCCTATCCCGACGGCTGCCGTCAGCACATACCGGCGAACGGCAGTCACGTGCTGGTCGATGGCCCGCTGTTCCGGCTCGATCAGGTCGAAGGCGTACCGTGGCCCGACGTCGCGGCCCGCTACGACGGTCGGCTGCTGGTGATCCCCCGCGAGGGACCCGTCCACGTCGCGGGCGCCGAAGTCGCGCCGGGCGGCTGCGCGCTGGCGATGTCGCTCGATGAGGTCGAATTCGCGCAGTACGGCGTCTGCCTGCTGGCACGGCCGCTCGCCGGTTGAACGTCACGAGCAGGAGCCCCCGCGCATGATTGCGCAAACCATTCAGCTCGCGCTGGCGCCAGTGTTCATGCTGGTGGCGATCGGCAACATCCTCAATTTGCTGTCGACGCGGCTCAGCCGCATCGTCGATCGCGCGCGCACGCTGCAGGAACGGCACACGACCACCAGCGGCACCGAGCATGACGTGGTGGTTCAGGAGATCCGTCTCGTCGATGCCCGCATCGGCCTCGTGACGCGCGCGATCCGGCTTCTCGTCACGAGCGGCCTGTTCATCGGCCTGACCGTGGGTTTCCTGTTCGTGGAGGAAATGGCGCATGTGCCGCTGCAGCTTCCCGCCGCTGCGACCTTCCTGATCGCGCTCGCCTTGCTGATGGTCGGGCTGGTGCTGTTCCTGCGCGAGACGCGGATTTCGGCCGCAGCGCTGCGCATTCCACGCGATCTGCTCGAGCTCGAACGCGACATATAGGGCTGAGGACCGGGCGCGCTGTCTCCGTGCCCCCGGTCCTCGGATTGCTATCAGGCGGCCAGCTTGATCGGTTCGATCTCGCCCGAAAGGTAGAGCTTCTTGGCCTTGGCGCGGCTGAGCTTGCCCGAGCTGGTGCGCGGCAGGCTCTTGGGCGGGATCAGTTCGACCACGCAGTTCATGCCGGTTATCGAACGCACCTTGTCGCGGATCTGGTCGCGCAGCGCGAGCCGCTTGTCGGGATCGGAGACGCGGCAATGCACCAGAACCGCGGGCGTTTCCTCGCCATTGTCCATTTCGATCGAGAACGCGGCGATGTCGCCATGGTTGAAGCCGGGAAGCTGCTCCACCGCCCATTCGATGTCCTGCGGCCAGTGGTTCTTGCCGTTGATGATGATCATGTCCTTGGCGCGGCCGACGATGAACAAGTAGCCATCGACCATGTAGCCCATGTCACCGGTGTCGAGCCAACCGTCGACCATGCATTCCGCGGTCGCTTCGGGGTCGCGGAAGTAGGAGTGCATCACGCTCTGGCCCTGGCACCAGACTTTGCCGATCTGGTGATCCTTGAGGCGCTTGCCGTTCTCGCCGCGGATTTCGACGGTCATGTCGCGCACCGGCTTGCCGCAATTGACGATCGCGCGGTAGCGGGCAGGGCGCGACAAGTCGCGCGGGCGGCCCGAAAGCCGCTCTTCCTCGACCAGCTCGACGCGAATGCCTTCGCCCGGCGGCATGATCGTGACCGCCAGCGTCGCTTCGGCGAGGCCATAGCTCGGCAGGAAGGCGCTCGCCTTGAAGCCGGCATCGGCAAAGGCGTTGACGAAGTTCTGCATCACGTCGGGCCGGATCATGTCGGCGCCGTTGCCCGCGAGCCGCCAGCGCGACAAGTCGAACCGGTCGGTAACCGGGCTCTGGCTGGAAATGCGGCGCGCGCAGATGTCGTAGCCGAACGTCGGCGAATAGGAGATCGAGGTGCCCTCGTTGCGCGTGATCAGGTCGAGCCACGCCAAGGGGCGGCGCGCGAAGTCCTCGGTGCGCAAGTAGTCGCCCGAAACCTGATTGGCGATCAGCGAGAGGAAGCAGCCGACCAGCCCCATGTCGTGGTACCAGGGCAGCCAGGAGATGCAGCGATCGCCATCTTCCAGCTGCATGCCGTGGCTATGGCTGGCGAGGTTCGACAGCAGCGAGCGGTGGGTGACCGCGACCCCGTGCGGAAACCGCGTCGAACCGCTGGAATACTGGAGGTAGCAGATGTCGTCGGGCTGTGCCTCGGGCAGATCGCAAGGCGCGGCGTCGCGCGCGGCGAAATCCGCCCAGGTGGCGTGCTTGCAGCCCTGGCGTTCGGCCGCGGCGGTCGTCAGCGCGGCGATCTCGTCCGGCCCGACGAGCAGCACCGGATCGGAGCTCGCGAGCTGAACCGAAAGCTGCTCGATATAGTTGTCGCGACCGCCGAAGCTGGTCGGCAACGGCAGCGGCACCGGCCAGGCGCCGGCATAGATCGCGCCGCAGAACAGCGCGGCGAAATCGGCACCGGTCTCGGCGATCAACGCGATCCGGTCGTCCTTGCGCACGCCGCGCGCGATGAGCGCATAAGCGATCGCCAGCGCGTCCTCGCGCAATTCCGAATAGGGATAGACCCGCTGCAGCGCGCCGCGCGGATCGTGAAAATTGAACCCGCGTTTTCCCCGCGCGGCATAATCCAGTGCCTCGCCGAAGGTCGCGAAGTCCGCCATGCGTCGGGGGAGCGTATCGCCATTAGGCGTCGCGACGAGAGGCCCGGCCGTGTTCGGCACCAGCTTCAAGGTGTCGGTCATTCGCAATAATCCGTTGTTATTGTTCGTTTTTACCCGCGTAACCCGTCCCGGTCTATTCGTGCTTTCCTGAACCGGACTTTGACATTGCGTTCACCCTCTTTTCCTAACTCTCCCCAATCGATGCCGAGTGTGGCACGAATAGGGCAGATGGTTCGCACTCCACGCCCCACCCCCAAGCCGCTCACCGAGGCCAAGCTCGAGGAACTGGCGCTCGCCTATGTCGCCAAGTTCGCGACGACGCGAGCGAAACTCGAAGATTATCTGCGGCGCAAGTTGCGCGAGCGCGGCTGGGAGGGCGAACTTGCGCCGCGCCCGGATGCGCTGTGCGAGCGCTTCGCCGAAGCCGGATACGTCGACGATGAGGCATGGGCGCGCATGAAGGCGGGCAGCCTCCTGCGCCGTGGCTATGGCGGACGGCGCGTCTCCCAGGCGCTCCATGCCGCCGGGATCGAAGCCGAAGTGCGCGAGGATGTGGCGCCCGGGGCCGGCGCGGCGCGTCGGGCGGCACTGGCGCTGGCGCAGCGCCGCCGCTTCGGTCCATGGGGACGCGCGGCAGTCGATCGCGCGATTCGCGAAAAACAGCTCGCGGCGATGCTGCGCGCCGGCCACGCGCTCGACATTGCGCGCGAAATCGTCGATGCGACCGATCCGCTCGCGCTCGAAGAATGGGCCGAGTCTGCCGACGGAGACGAATGATGCGCCTGTACGCCAAGCGCCTGCCCCGCAAGTGCCTTCCCGCCACTGCCTGCCTGCTGGCTCTCGCGCTGGCCGCCTGTTCTTCGAATGCGAGCGGCAACGCCGCGGCAAATTCGTCACCGGCGGAAACCACGCAAGTAGCGGTCCATCCCGAATCCGGACTGAAGGTCGTCCCGCTCACGATCCGTTCGGGCAACAAGGTCCACACCTTCCGCGTCGAACTGGCGCGCACGCCCGCCGAGCAAGCCAAGGGGCTGATGTTCCGCACCGCGATGGGGCCGGACGAGGGCATGATCTTCCCGATGTCGCCGCCGCGCGTCGCCAGTTTCTGGATGCGCAACACCGTGATCCCGCTCGATCTCTTGTTCGTCGGACCCGACGGCCGCGTGATCAACATCGCGGCGAACGCGGTGCCGTATGACGAGAGCCAGCTCAAGGCCGAGGGGCTGACCGGCGCCGTGCTCGAACTGAACGGCGGCCGCGCGGCGGAACTGGGGATCAAGCCGGGCGATCTGGTCACATGGACCGCGCCCGGCGAATGAGCATGGGCCAAATGACCATGGGGTTGCCGTGTCGGACCGGCTTGGCATGAGGCCGGAACCCGGCTAACGCGCGGGGCATGGGAATTCTCGGCAAGATCTTCACCTGGTGGGACGGCGCCACGATCGGCACGTCGCTCTGGAGCTCGCGTAACGGCGAGCACGTCGGCACCGACGCGCAGGGCAACAAGTACTATCGCTCCAAGAGCGACAAGATCACCACGACCGAAGGCTATGAACGCCGCTGGGTGATCTATGCGGGCGCCAACGACGCCAGCAACGTTCCCGGCGAGTGGCACGGCTGGCTGCACCACAGCTACGACGGCGTGCCCGAAAGCCACTTGCCGCCGCCCCGGATCTGGGAAGTCGACTACACGCCCAACGCGACCGGCACGGCCGGTGCCTACCTGCCTAAGGGCGCGCTCGATCGCGGCGGTCAGCGCGCGAGCGCGACCGGCGACTACGAAGCCTGGTCTCCGGACGCCTGACCAGCGTGGGCTTGCGGCGAATGCGGACCGGCGGCGTAGCCGTACTCGCGCTGGCCGCGATCCTGTCGGGCTGCGGCGGCGAGCCGCCCGAACCCGCGCCCGAGGATACCGGCGTGCCCACCGCGATCGCGCCCGCCGTCAAGGCGCCGCCTGCAGCCAAGGGCGAAACCGTCGGCACGCCGATGAAGGACCGCGTCGCCACGATCGGCGTGCTCAACAAGCGCAACAATCTCGAGCAGGACCTCGAGATGAAGCCCGGCGAATCGCGCCGTCTCGGCAATCTCGTGGTGCGCATGGCGGCTTGCGAGAAGACCGCGCCGTGGGAACGGCCCGAGGAAGAAGGCGCCTTCGTCCAGGTCTTCGTGGAGGAACGCGCCAACGTTCAGGAAGAGCTGGCCTGGCACAAAGTCTTTTCGGGTTGGCTCTTTGCCAAGTCGCCGGCGCTCAACGTTGTCGAGCACCCGATCTACGACGTCTGGGTCAAGCGCTGCGCGATGAGCTTTCCTGGCGAAGAGGATAGCCCCTCCGACGATGCCTCCGACAAAAGCGAAGCATAAGCCTCGGGCAGCGGCAGCGGATCGCGCCGCGCGCCTTTCCCGGCGCTTGCTAACGTGTCGTCCTGCGCCGCGCGCAGCAGCCCGAGGTAGCGTTTCTGGCTGATCTCGGTGGCTCCGAGCGAGGAGAGGTGTTCGGTCATGAACTGGCAGTCGAGCACGCTTGCCCCGCCTTCGCGCAGCGCCGCGACCAGCCAGGCCAGCGCCACTTTCGAGGCATCGCTAGCGCGCGAGAACATGCTCTCGCCGCAAAAGGCCCGGTCGAACTGCACGCCGTAGAGCCCGCCCACGAGCCGCTCGCCGCCGTCGGGCGAATCGGCCCAGCACTCGATCGAATGGGCATGGCCGAGCGCGTTGAGCCGTTCGTAGCTGTCCTGGATGCGGTGGCTGATCCAGCTTTCGCTTTCCCCTTCGCGCGGTGCGGCGCAGGCCTCCATCACTGCCGAGAACGCGTGGTTGCAGGTGACGCGATAGCGCCCGCGCCGCAGCGTGCGCGCCAGCGAGCGGGACAGATGGAACCCGTCCAGCGGCAGGATCGCGCGGATTCGCGGCTCGATCCAGAAGATGTCCGGGTCGTCGCGGCGGTCGGACATCGGAAAGATCCCGCTGCGATACGCGAGCATGAGCAGTTGCGGCTCGATCGGCGGCAGAGTCGCGGGGGCGTGCATCGGCTGGCTGTAGCAAATCGCGCGGCGCTCGAATATGATGTACGGCTTCACTTGTATTCCGCCGCATCTGCCTCTAGAGGCACCGGCGCCTGCAGGAGTGTAGCTCAGTTGGTAGAGCATCGGTCTCCAAAACCGAGGGCCGCGGGTTCGAATCCTGCCACTCCTGCCAATTTCCCGCCCCGTTCGAGAACCTGAGCCTCCATGCACGGTTCGGCCCAGCCCGAAATCAGCGAGAAAGCCCGCTTCCAGTTCCGGCACCGGAGCGATGGCTTGTGGCTGGGTCTGGCGCTGTCGCTGCTGGCGTGCCTGCCGGTGCTCGTCGCGTCTTCGCCGCAGATGACGGACTACCCCTCGCACCTCGCGGGGTTTCGCATCATGCTCGAGCACGCGAGCGATCCCTGGCTGGCGCGCTACTACGACTTCGCCTGGCACTGGACGGGCAACCTCGGCGCCGAGCTGCTGGTGGTGCCCCTGGCCGCGCTGTTCGGCATCGAGAGCGCCTCGCGGCTCGTCGTGGTGCTGATCCCGCTGCTGACGGGGCTGGGCATCGTCACCGTCGCCAAGGCGCTACGCGGCTATGTCAGCCTCGGCGCGGTGCTGGCCTTCTCGATGATCTGGTCGCCTTCACTGCTGCTCGGGTTCCTCAATTTCTCGCTGTCGCTCGCGCTCGCGCTGTTCGCCTTTGCCGGCTGGGTGAAGCTGGAGGGCAGGGCCTGGCGCCCGCTGGTGTTCATTCCCGCCAGCTTCGTGGTGTGGATCTGCCACGTCTCGGGCTGGGGCGTGCTGGGCATCATGGTGTTCGGCTACGAATGGCATCGCCGGCGCGACTGGACCGCGTTTCTCGCGCCCTGGCCGCTGATCTTCCCGATGGTGCCGATGCTGCTCGGCATGGGGAGCAACACCAAGATGGGCTACGGGCACTACGTCCTTAGCTACAAGTGGATGATCCTCTACAAGTCGATGCGCAGCCACTTCCAGACGCTCGACATCGCCAGCCTGATCGCGGTCGTCGCCGTGCTCGTCTGGGCCTTGTGGAAGCGCCGGATCGACGGTCGCCTCGGCTGGGCGGCGCTGCTCGTGTTCGGCCTCACGCTGGCGATGCCGCGCAACATCTTCGGTGGCGACTATGCCGACTATCGCCTGGCGACGACCGCGCTGCTGCTTGCCTGCCTCGCGATCGACTGGCGAGTGCCGCGCTGGGGCCTGGCGCTCGCCGCGGCGCTGTTCCTCGGCCGCCTCGCCGTCACCACCGGCGTCTGGTACCAGGACGGGCAGACGTCGCAGCGCATGCTCGGCGCGCTCGATTACGTGCCCGAAGGCGCCCGCGTGGCGACCGCGGTGGCGATCCCGCGCCAGCAGTGGCGCTTCGGCCCATTCGAGCATCTCGGCAGCTATGCGGTGGTGCGCAACAGCGCCAAGGAGAACTCGAACTTCGCGCTGCCCGACGTGCACATGCTCTCGATGCGCGACACCCGGTTCTGGTTCGCCGATCCGATGCAGCGGGTGATGTATTCGCCCGGCCAGAAGATCGACTTGCGCAAATTCCGCCCCGCGCGCCATGCCGACTACCTCTGGTTCATCGGCACCGTCCACCCGGTCGCGCTTCCCGATGGCGCGCGCGTCCTTTACGCCACGCCCAACTCGTTCCTCGCCCGGCTTGCAAATCCGGCGCAAGAGCGCTAATTCGCGCAACTCTTCCGACAGAAGGATCCTCGAAGCCCCTCCCGGCCCCGGCCGGGACGGCGATGAGCCCTAGGCGGAAGCGACGTGAAACGGTCCAAGGCGAAAGACGCGAAACATGGCCAAGACGAATCCCGGTGAGTTCCTGCGCCAGGTCCGCACCGAGGCATCGAAGATCCACTGGCCCAGCCGCCAGGAAACGGTGACCACGGCGATCTTCGTCGGGATCATGATGGTGATCCTCGCGGTGTTTTTCCTCGGCATCGATTCGCTGTTCGGCATGATCGTGCAGTGGCTGCTCACGCTGATCTGACCGGTTCGAGATTTCCGCGCGCAAGCGCAGGCTTTTAGGCACGCAAGGTAGAAGACGACATGGCCCGCTGGTACATCATTCACGCTTATTCCGGCTTCGAGAACAAGGTGAAGGAAGCGATTCTCGCCGAGGCCGAGCGCATCGGCCTGTCGCAGCTCGTCGAGGAAGTCGAAGTCCCGGCCGAGACGGTGACCGAGGTCAAGCGCGGCAAGAAGGTCCAGGTCGAGCGCAAGACGATGCCCGGCTACGTGCTCGCCAAGCTGACGCTGAACGACGACGTCTACCACCTCGTCAAGAACACCCCCAAGGTGACCGGCTTCCTGGGCTCCAACAACAAGCCGCAGCCGATCAGTGAATCGGACGCCGCGCGCTACTTCGGCGCCGCCGAAGCCGCCGCTTCCGCGCCCAAGAAGCAGATCAACATCGATTACGAGATCGGCGATTCGGTCAAAGTGCTCGACGGGCCCTTCGCGAGCTTCAACGGCATCGTCGAGGAACTCGATTTCGACAAGAGCAAGGTCAAGGTCTCGGTCTCGATCTTCGGCCGCGCCACGCCGGTCGAACTGGACTTCGAGCAAGTCGAACTCTCGAAGTAACCTTCGGGCTGCTTGCCCGCCCGCGCGGTGCCTGGCCTTCGACAGGCTCAGGCCGAGCGGGGGCGGTGCTGCGGATCAGGCATCCGGCAGCGAAGGCGCACGCGGCAGGCGTTTCGCGTCCTCAGCCGCGGCATTTATCGCCCTAACCCGCTCAGCCTGAGCCTGTCGAAGGCCCCGCGCCACCCATCGCCAACCCGCCCGTCATGACAGCGAATGCTGGCATCGCTGTCGGTGGCGTAAATGCCGTGCTCATTCAAATTCGACCCCGGCTGCCACGGTGATGACAGAGATCGGATCGCCCGATCCCTGGCGACTTGCAAGCCGTTCACGGCTCCGTGACGCCGCACGATGGCGGAAGTGGCAGCTTATCGCACTTTCCGTCCGAAAGCGGACTTTCCGGACACGACGACGTTGCGGCCATTCCGTTTTCAAGCATATCCACGGAATCGAAATCGAGTTTAGCAATTTGCGACGACGTTCCAGTGTATTCCACCCTAAGGTGAGGTGAAGTTGTCAAGCTTGTGGGATACACGATGGTTAGCCGCTCATTTATATTTCTCCCGATTTGCCTCCTCCTAACAGGGTGTGCAGTCGACATTTACAGCGACGCCGGACTTCGAAAACTTCATCGTGTCTCGATGCGTGTCGACCTGCTCGATTTTGAAGTGGAGTCGCGTGGCGAGACACTTTGGACAGGTGTTGCAAGTGTCAGCCGCATGGCTAGTGCATTCTACTCGATGAAAGCTGAAGAAGCGTCGGGAAGCGAATGTCCCCTCAAAATCGGCACCAAGCGCAACTCATACAAGCTGGCCCTCAATATAAGGAAAGCTGGCGGCAACGCTAACGATCCTGACACATATTCATTCGAAGCAACCATCGAAAGATTGGATCTGAAAGAAGATTGCAAAACCTTGGTGAGATCGATTTCATCAGCTTCCCGGCAATATGTCAGAATGCGTCGCAGACAGAGCATCGAGTTTTCCGGCGCGGATGATTTTCAAGTAGTCGTTACTAGACGATAATTTGTCGAGGTGTCGGCCTTCAAAAGTATCGTGTGACAACGATATAAGATGCACGACCTGAATCAACTGTCCGCTTCCCACGACCTTCCTGCCGTTCGCGGCCACCGGGTCTATCCCCATAACCCGCCGTCACCCCGGACTTGATCCGGGGTCCCGCTTCTGCGGGGACGGCTCGTGACGTCAGCGGGATCCCGGATCAAGTCCGGGATGACGAGGAGGGGAGGGCTGTCCGGGAAGGGTGGGGGGGCGGGCGCGGCAAGGCCGTCGGAGGCTTTCCTAATCGTGGTGATTTCGCCATGACCTCTTCAAGAGATCTGGGCAGACGCCGAAAAACGGGCCGCAGAAGTGTCACCTTCGAATTTGCAGCATAGGTCCTTGAATCGTAAGGAGAATGACCCGAAATTGCCGGGTGACACCGTGTCACCTTTGTCACCTTCGCCGCCGCCAACCGTCGCGCTGGTTGCGTTCCTGGCCGTTCGCCGCTATGCGCGCGCCTTCCCGTCGCTTCGGCAGCGGGAAATCCGCGCGGGAGGTGTTGCCCCAGGCACGCCGCTGGTACCGCTTACCATGAGCCCGTCCGCGCCCCGGCGCAGCGGGCGAGAGTGAGAACAGGAGGCCACCATGGCCAAGAAGATCGAGGGCTACATCAAGCTCCAGGTGCCCGCTGGCGCCGCCAATCCGTCCCCGCCGATCGGCCCTGCGCTGGGTCAGCGCGGCGTCAACATTATGGAATTCTGCAAGCAGTTCAACGCGGCGACGCAGGAACTCGAGAAGTCCATGCCGATCCCGACGATCATCACGGTCTACGCGGATCGCAGCTTCACTTTCGTGACGAAGACTCCGCCGGCCTCGTTCCTGATCAAGAAGGCGGCGAACCTCAAGTCGGGCTCGAAGGAGCCGGGCAAGGTTTCGGCCGGAAAGATCGCGCGCTCGAAGCTGTCCGAGATCGCCGAGATGAAGATGAAGGATCTCAACGCCAACGACATCGAAGCGGCGACGAAGATCATCGAAGGCTCCGCGCGCGCGATGGGCCTCGAAGTGGTGGAGGGCTGAACCGATGGCTAAGCTGAACAAGAAGCAGCAGGCGCTCGCGACCAAGCTGGGCGACAACCAGAAGCTCTACGGCGTCGACGAGGCGCTGACGATGCTGCGCGACCTCAAGACCACCAAGTTCGACGAGACCGTCGAAGTCGCGATGAACCTGGGCGTCGATCCGCGCCACGCCGACCAGATGGTCCGCGGCATGGTCTCGCTGCCTTCGGGCACGGGCAAGACCGTCCGGGTCGCCGTGTTCGCGAAGGGTGACAAGGCCGATGCCGCGCTCGCCGCCGGCGCGGACAAGGTCGGTGCCGAGGATCTCATGGAAGACATGCAGAACGGCAACCTCGACTACGACCGCGTGATCGCCACGCCCGACATGATGGGCGTCGTCGGCCGCCTCGGCAAGCTGCTGGGTCCCAAGGGCCTGATGCCGAACCCGAAGCTGGGCACGGTCACCCCGAACGTCGAGCAGGCCGTGAAGGACGCCAAGGGCGGCCAGATCGAGTTCCGCGTCGAGAAGCAGGGCATCATCCACGCCGGCATCGGCAAGATGTCGTTCTCGGACGCCGATCTGAAGACCAACTTCGACGCGTTCGTCGATGCCATCGTCAAGGCCAAGCCCTCGGGCTCGAAGGGCAAGTACGTGCGCAAGATCACGCTGTCCTCGTCGATGGGCCCCGGCCTCAAGGTCGACACTACGGAGATCGCCGGCGCCTGATCGCCGGCGCTCTGCGAGCAGACACGAAAGGGCCGGCGGAGCGATCCGCCGGCCCTTTTCGTTGTCCTACAGCGGCCTCGGGGGCTAGGTGGGATCGGCGCGCAGGTTGGCTTCGGTGTAGCACTCCACCAGCAGCGCCAGCGGCGCGCCGTCGGGCAGGCGCAGCAAGGCACGATGAGTGAGCACGGTATCCGCCGGGCACCCGGCTCCGGCGCCCGGCGCGGATTCGAGCCGCTCGCGCCGATAGCCGAGCGGCGCCACGACTTTGCCGAACGAGCTCTGGCCGTTCGCGAGCTCCCGGTTCATCGCGTCGGTCAGCTTGTCCGGCCGGTACCAGTTGTGCGCCACCGAAAGCACGGTGTCGCCGCAAGCCAGCGCGACATGGCGGTAGGCGATGGGTTCGTCCGCACTCGCTGCCAGCAGGGCGCGTCCGTCGACGGGCAGGGGCGTGTCGGGCTGGGTGATGGGCACGGCGCGGATCGTCGCCGGATTGGCAAGGGCCCGCCGCGCGCACCAGTCCTCCAGCGCCAGCGTCGCGCTGTCGCGAGAGGCGAGAACCGTCTCGAGATCGGACAAGCGCGCCTGTGCGGCGCAGCCGGTCAGCAAAAGCGCGGGAACAGCGATAGCGGCGATCCTAGATGCCGCCCGCAATCGCCGGCCGCTCCATCGCTTCGAGCCCGGCAATCAGCGCGCGGGTGCACGCGGCGAGATCATCCGCGCCGACCGAGCGAATGACGAAGTTGGCGCCGGACTTGCCCTCCCGCCAGAACGGATAGCTGCCGATCTGGCAATTGGGGTGGTCCTTCTCGGTCGCACGCAGCAAGTCCGCGACTTCGCTTTCCTGGACCCAGCAGCCGACCGTCTCGGCCAGCAACGGCGCGCCGCCTTCGAGCGTACCCGAGAGCGCATCGAGCATGCCTGCGGTGATGTGCGGCACACCCGCCATCAGGAAGACGTTGGCGAAGCGGATTCCCGGCGCTCCGGTATAGCGATTGGGGATGAGTTCCGCGCCTTCCGGCACGCGCGCCATGCGCAGCCGCGCATCGTTCAGGCCGCCGCGAGACTCGTAGTAGCCTTCGAGAATCGCACGCGCTTCGGGATGGACGATGACCGACACGCCAAACGCCTCAGCGACGGCATCCACCGTGATATCGTCGTGCGTGGGGCCGATGCCGCCGGTGGTGAACAGATAATCGTTGCGCGCGCGCAGCGTGTTCACCGCCTCGACGATCGCCGCGGTGACGTCGGCCACGACTCGCACTTCGGCGAGGCGGATGCCTTGTATGCCCAGCCATCCGGCGACTTGCGCGATGTTCTTGTCGTGCGTCCGTCCGGACAGGATCTCGTCGCCGATCACGATGAGGGCGGCAGTGTAGATGCGGGGCGATTCGGCCATGGCGGTGGACTAGGACAAATGGCCGCTCGCCGCCAGCACCGGAGGCAGGCCCATGGACTTCTGCCACCGGCCGCCGCAGTGCGGTACCGGGACGAAAAAAAGGGCCGGTCTTGCGACCGACCCTTTGAAGTCTTGGGAGAGGATGCCTGAAAGGCAGGCTCTTTATGACTCCACATACCTTTTGCTGCAAGTGCGAAAAGATTTGCTAGGGTTGCATAATTTGCAATCACGAAGCCGTTTCCAGCGACGAATCTACTCGCCCGCGATCGCGCCGAACAAGTCGTGTTCGTCCGCATCTTCGACGAGAACGTCAACGATTTCACCGACTTGGAGCGTTGCACTCACATCTCGCAGATAGACGGATCCGTCTATCTCCGGTGCGTCGGCTTGCGAGCGGCCGGTGGCGCCGATGTCGCCATCCTCATCCGGCTCGCCAACCTCGTCGATGATGACGGGCAGGATTCGACCGACTTTGGCTTGAAGCTTCGCGGCACTGATCGTGGCGGTCTTTGCCATGATCTGCGCGAAGCGTTCTTCCTTGACCGCTTCGGGAACCGCACCGGGAAGGTCGTTGGCGGCAGCGCCCGCAACCGGTTCGAAGCGGAAGGCGCCGACGCGGTCGAGCTGCGCTTCCTCGAGCCAGTCCAGCAGATACGCGAAATCCGCGTCCGTTTCGCCGGGGAAGCCCACGACGAAGCTCGAGCGAATCGCGATGTCGGAGCAGATTTCGCGCCACTGCTTCAGCCGTTCGAGCACTTTCGCTTCGTTCGCGGGGCGTTTCATCGCCTTGAGCACCGAGGGGCTCGCATGCTGGAACGGAATGTCGAGGTAGGGCGTCAACAGCCCCTCGGCCATTAGCGGGATGACCGCGTCGACGTGCGGATAGGGATAGACGTAGTGCAGCCGGACCCAGGGCCTCACGCCATCGGGAGTACGCAGCGTGCCGAGTTCGCGAGCCAGGTCGGTCATGTGCGCGCGCACTTCGCGGCCATGGAAGTCGCGCGGCTCGTGGCCGATGTCGACGCCATAAGCCGAGGTATCCTGGCTGATCACCAGCAGTTCGCGCGTTCCGGCGGCGACCAGCTTCTCCGCTTCGCGCAGGACCGCGTCGATGCGCCGGCTCGCCAGTTTCCCGCGCAGCTTGGGAATGATGCAGAAGCTGCACGAGTGATTGCAGCCTTCCGAGATCTTCAGATAACTGTAGTGGCGCGGCGTCAGCTTGATGTCGGGCTGGGGAATCAGATCGACGAAGGGGCCGAGTTCGGGCGGCGCCGCTTCGTGCACCGCCTCGACCACGGCTTCGTACTGATGCGCGCCGGTCACTGCGAGAACCTGCGGGAACCGCGCGCGGATCGCCTCGGCCTCGTCGCCCATGCAGCCGGTCACGATGACGCGGCCGTTCTCCGCGATCGCCTCGCCGATCGCACTCAGGCTCTCCTCCTTGGCGGAATCGAGAAAGCCGCAGGTGTTGACCAGCACCACGTCGGCGCCGTCGTAATCGGCGCTCATTGCGTAGCCGTCGGCGCGCAGGCGCGTCAGGATGCGTTCGGAATCGACGAGCGCCTTGGGGCAGCCCAGGCTCACCATGCCGACCTTGCGCACGGAAGGAAGTTCCACAGTCATTGGCGGCGGCCCCTACACCGCTTCGCGGCTTTCGGCTAGCGTCCGGCGACAACGAAGGTATTCGGAGAGAACGCGCGATGGGACCTGTCAACTGGATCGCGGTCGCGCTCGCGGCCGCGGTGGCCGTCGCGATCGGGCTGGTCTGGAACCGGCCGATGTTCCGCACCGGCCGTCAGATTCTTCCCGGCCACGGCCGCAGAGCCGGCCATTACGGCGTCGTTCTGGTGGTGATGCTGCTCGCGGCGATCATGCTCGGGCACAATTTCGCGCGGATCGGCAGCGCGACGCTGGACGTGAAGCCCTGGCTCTATTTCATGATGTCTGGCGGACTGGCGCTGTTTTTCACCGTCCCCGCCGTCTGGCTGACGCACGCGCGAAACGGCAGCGAGCCTATGAAGCGCATCACCGACTGTGCGTTCTGGCTGATCGCGTACCTGGCCATGGGCGCCGTCTTCTGGGCGCTCGGATAGCGATTTGAAGCGGCACTGGGCGCGGGGAGCGCTAGAAGCCGTCCCGTTCGCATGTACTGGTGATTTCGACGATGATGTCGCCTTCTTCTAGCCGGGCCGCCGCCGGTTCCCAAAAGCCGATCGCCTGGCCCTTGCGGTAGATCCGGAGGCCCTTGCCAGTGTCGAGGCTTTCGAGCGTCTGCCCCACTTCGTCGGGCAGGACTTCGCGTTCGACGAGTTGGACGCGGCCCGTGACCGAGGCGAGGTCGGCGAGGTAGTCCGAAATGTGCTTGCCCTCGGCCGATCCCGCCAGCAGCAATCCTGTGAATCGCACTGGATTGATGACGTTGTCCGCCCCCGCTTGCCGCGCGAGCTGTTCGTTGTCGTCGGCGCGCACCACGGCGGTAATCGGCACGTTGGGCGCGACGTGCTTTGCGGTGAGGATGATGAGAATCGTGGTGTCGTCGCGCCCGGCGGAAACGAGCACGGCGCGGGCTTCGGACAGGCGCACGGCGACCAGCGTCTCGTCGCGCGTGGCATCGCCTTCCATCACGTTGCAGCCGGCCTGTTCGGCCATCGCGAGGCGCGTTCCGCTGGGATCGATGACGACGATGCACGAAGGATCGGTGCCGCGCTGGATCAGTTCGCTCACCGCTTCCGAGCCGCTGACACCGTAACCGAGAACGACGATGTGATCCTTGAGCCGCTCCTGGATGCGGGCCATGCGCCATTTCTCCCAGCTGCGCTTGATGATGAAGTTATAGGCGGTGCCGACGAAAAGAAAAATCACCGCGAGCCGGATCGGCGTGACGATCACCGCCTCTACCAGGCGCGCGCGATCGGTGACGGGGGTAATGTCGCCAAAACCGGTCGTGGTGATCGAGATCATCGTGAAATAGACGATGTCGAGAAAGCTGACGAAGCCGTCGTGTGCGTCCCTCAGGCCCGCCCGATCGGCCCAGTGGACCATGACGACGATGAAAACGAGGAACAGCGCCGCGAACAGTCGCAAGCCGGCGTCCGCCCATACGGGGACCGAAATGGCGCGGCGCAGCGGCCGGAATGCGACCTGCGCGCGCTTGTTTTTCACGGGCTGGCTGGCAGTTCTGCCAAGGGATCGACGGGGGCGTTGTCGCGGCGGATTTCGAAGTGCAGTTCCTCGCCCTTGGCCCGGCCGGTGCCTCCGACCAGTCCGATCCGCTCGCCGCGCGCGACTTCGGCGTCCTGCTTCACCGTGATGCGGCTGAGAAAGCCGTAGGCCGAGTGCCAGCCATTGCCGTGATCGATCACCACCAGCTGGCCGAAATCCTTTTCCTCATTGCCGGCGAAGATCACCTTGCCCGCCGCGGCCGCGCGCACTTCGGTGCCGCGCGGCGCGCGAATGTCGAGCCCGTCGTGGTAGGAAGAAGAACCACGCTCGGTGTAGCCGCGCCGCACCTTTCCGGCGATCGGCCAAAGGAAGCCCGCCTGGGGAGCGCTGGCGGGAACCGGAGCCGAAGTGGCGCGCATCGGCGGATCGAGGACCGTGGGGATCAGCAAGGTGGTGCCGGGCTGCAGCGGTGCGTCGGGTTCCAGGCCGTTGGCGATGGCGATATCGTTCCACGGCACGCCCCGGTCCATCGCGATCTTGAACCCGGTTTCTCCGGCAGCGACGACATGGCGACCCGTGCGCGGGATGCGCAGCATCTGCCCGACGCGAATGGTGTAGGGCGGCGCGATGCCGTTGGCTTCGGCGATCAGAATCCGCGGCACCCCAGCGGCGCTGGCGATGCCGCCAAGCGTGTCGCCCGGCGAAACCTTGTAGCTCAGCGCTTTGGCGAGGCCCGCATATTTGTCGGTCTTCGTGTCTGCCGTCTTCGCCGTGCCGGCTGCGATCGTGCGCCTGGCGCCGGAGCCGCGCGGGATCGTCAGCGTCTCACCGATGCGCACGACATAGGGTTTTTCGAGGCCGTTCGCTTCCGCGATGCTGGCAGGCGTCACGCCCGCGCGGTTGGCGATGCCGTTCAGCGTCTCGCCTTCCAGCACGACATGTTCGGTCTCGTCGGCGGGTGAGGCGCTGGCGGTCGAAATGAAAGAGGGCGCGGCCACGAGCAGCGCGAGCGAAGCCAGGTAGCGCCCGGCCCTCATGGCTCGTAGCGCCCGGCGAGACGGCCGAGCTCGGCGTCGTGCGTCAGGTCGAGATGGAGCGGCGTGACCGAGATGTAATCCCCGGCAATCGCCTCCAGATCGGTATCCGCGCCCGGCGTATGCTCCATCGGATGCAGTCCGAACCAGTAGTAGGGAAAGCCCCTTGGATCGACACTCTCGACCAGCGAGCCGCGCGCGTAGTCATGGAACCCCTGTCGCACCACGCGTATCCCCTTCACCTTTTCGGCCACCACCGGAGGGAAGTTTATATTAATCAAACTGCGCGTGGCAAATTCTCTATCCACAAGAGGCCTTAGCACGCGCTCGCCCCAGGCTTCGGCGGCATCGAAGGGGACGGTGTTGCCCATGTCCTCACGCGGCGGCACCTGGCTCAGCGCGATCGAGCGGATCCCTGCCAGCGCGCCTTCCATCGCCGCCGAGACCGTGCCGGAATACGTGATGTCGTCGCCGAGATTGGCGCCGCGATTCACTCCGGAAAGGATCAGATCGGGCGGTTCGGGCAGGACCTTCTTGAGCGCCATCGTCACCGCATCGGTCGGCGTCCCGGTCACCGAGAAGCGGCGCGGGGCGTGTTCGCGCAGTCGCACCGGGCGCGTCAGAGTGAGGGCATGGCCGGCGCCGGACTGCTCCTCGGACGGGGCGCAGATCCAGATATCGTCCGACAGCTTGGCCGCGATCTTTTCGAGCACGTAGAGCCCGGGAGCGTTGATACCGTCGTCGTTGGTCAGCAGGATACGCATCAGGCGATCGGCTCCAGTCTCTCGATGCCGCCCATCCACGGCTTAAGCGCATCCGGCACCGTGACCGTGCCGTCCTCCTGCTGATAGTTCTCCAGCACCGCGACCAGCGTCCGCCCGACCGCGAGACCCGAGCCGTTGAGGGTATGCACGAACTCGGTCTTCTTCGAACCTTCAGGCTTGTAGCGCGCGCCCATCCGCCGCGCCTGAAAGTCGCCGCAGTTCGAGATCGAGCTGATCTCGCGGTAAGCGCCTTGTCCCGGCAGCCAGACTTCGAGATCGAAGGTCTTGCGCGCGGAGGCGCCCATGTCGCCGGCGCACAGCAGCATCTTGCGATACGGCAGCTCGAGCGCCTGCAAAATGGACTCTGCGGCCGCGACCATCGTCTCGTGCTCGGCCGCGCTGTCTTCCGGCGCGCAGACGGTGACCATCTCGACTTTCTCGAACTGGTGCTGGCGAATGAACCCGCGCGTGTCGCGCCCGGCCGCGCCGGCTTCCGAGCGGAAGCAGGGGGTGAGGGCGGTCATGCGCAGTGGCAGCGCGGCGGGCTCGAGAATTTGCTCGCGCACCGCATTGGTCAGCGAGACTTCGGCGGTGGGGATCAGCCAGCGATTGTCGGTAGTACGAAACAGGTCCTCGCTGAACTTGGGAAGCTGACCGGTGCCGTAGACCGCCTCGTCGCGCACCAGCAGCGGCGGCGCGCATTCCAGGAAGCCGTTCTCGCCCGTCTGGCGATCGAGCATGAACTGGCCGAGCGCGCGGTGCAGCCGCGCCATCGCGCCCTTAAGGAAAGTGAAGCGTGCGCCGGCGATCATCGCCCCGGTTTCGAAGTCGAGCCCGAGCGCGGGGCCCAGATCGGCGTGCTCCTTCGCCGCGAACGCGAATTCGCGCGGGCTGCCCCAGCGCGCGACTTCGACATTACCGTCCTCGTCCTCGCCTTCGGGCACGTCGGCGGCGGGCAAGTTGGGCAGGCGCGCGAGTTCGTCCTCGAGCTGCGCGGCGAGTTCGCGGTCTTGCGCTTCCAGCGCGGGCAGCGTCTGCTTGATCTCGGCGACTTCGGCCTTGAGCGCTTCGGCCGCGGCACTGTCGCCTTGCCCCATGGCCTTGCCGATCGCCTTGGAGGCATCGTTGCGACGGCTCTGCAGCTCCTGCATCCGCGTCGCGACCGCGCGGCGTTCCTCGTCGATGGCGACCAGCCCGGCGGCGACGGGCGCCACGCCCCGGCGGGCAAGAGCGGCATCGAAGGCTTCGGGATCGCTGCGGATCAGGCGAATGTCATGCATGGCCCGCGCGCTATGCCGATTTGGCCGACTCGGCGCAAGACGAGCTTCACGATAGGACGTGCGGGCAGGTTCGGCTTGGGGGAAATGGTGGGCGCGGCAAGGATTGAACTTGCGACCCCACCCGTGTGAAGGGTGTGCTCTACCACTGAGCTACGCGCCCGCATCCATGCGGAAGGCGCGCCCTTTAAGCGAAGCGCGCGCGATTGACAAGCGGGCATCGAGGCCTATTGGCCCGAGCCATGACCGACGAGACCAACAGCACCGAAGCGAGCCCTGAAGCGAACGGGGCTCCGGCGTCCGAAACGTCCGCCGCCGCGACGACCTCGGGCGCCGACGTTCCGCCCGATCACCTGGCGATCAATCCGCGCAGCCCCCATTTCGATGCCGAAAAGCTGCAGCGCGGCATCGGCATCCGCTTCAAGGGGACGGTGCGCACCAATGTCGAGGAATATAGCATCTCGGAAGGCTGGATCCGGGTTCAGGCCGGCAAGACGCTCGATCGCAAGGGCAATCCGCTGACGATCAAGCTCAATGGGCCGGTCGAGGCCTGGTACGAAGATCTGGGCGAGAATCCGCCGGTCGCCAAGAAGGACTGAGGGCCGGGGGACGGTCGGAAGGGGCTGATCGGCATGCTGGGTACGGGACGGATCTTTTTCCGCTCCACCGCGTCATGCTGAATTCGTTTCAGCATCCATTCCGCCTCGCAGTCAGGTCTCGCCGACGGGCACATGGATGCTGAAACAAGTTCAGCATGACGGTTTGCGGGATCTGCAGGCTGAATTCACCGGCCGGGCCGCTTCGCAACGCGCCTCCGCCTAGGCTGGCAATCCGCCCTAGTACGTGCCCGAAATGATCGCCCCGATCGCATCGCGCAAGCTCGAGCGGCGGTTCGAGGCCGCGCGTTGCAATCCTTTTGGCGCCTTGCCGTCTGGGTAAATGAACCCCGCGACCGGCCATTTGGTCGTGCCCAGCTTATGCGTCGGCCCGTACCAGACGCGCACTCGGCTCCAGTCGTTGTCGGCCGAAACGTCGAGCGCGGTCACGTTCTTCTCGATCTTGCCGGGGCCCGACCAATTGGCATGGCTGATCAGGATCGTACGCGCATCGACGACTTTGCTGACGGCGGCGACGTGGCCCAGCTTGGAATTTGCGTAAGGCTTGATCGCCAGAACCGCGCCCTCGCGCGGCTGGTGGCCGCGGGCGTAGCGGCCTTGCGCCTGATTCCACCAGGTATGCGCGTCGCCAAAAATCGTGATTCCGGTCAGCCGCCGGGCATAGGGGACACACTGCAAGACTTTGCCGGCAAGGTTCGAGACAGTCGACGACTCGCTCTGCGCCGTGGCCGTCGTCGGAGTGGTTGCGGCCAGCGCGGCGAGGGTGCCGATCGCTAGGGATTTGGGACGAATCATCATGTCGCCATGATGTCCAATGGAGGTAAGGACTTGGCTGCCGGACGCGGTTAATGGCGCGGCAAGCATTTGCCGGTTTCGCGCCAAACGTGCTTGCCGCCCTGCTTTTTCTTGCATTGGAGCGCCAGCGCGCCCAAGTCCGCGCGCTATGCTGCCGCAGGTCATCATCATCGGCCGGCCCAATGTGGGCAAGTCCACGCTGTTCAACCGGCTGGTGGGCAAGAAGCTTGCCCTCGTCGACGATCAGCCGGGCGTGACACGTGACCGGCGCTTCGGCGATGCCGAACTGCTCGGCCTCAAGTTCCAGATCGTCGATACCGCGGGCTGGGAGGACGAGGATGCCGAATCGCTCCCCGGACGAATGCGGGCGCAGACCGAGGCCTCGCTGCTGACCGCGGACGTGGCGCTGTTCGTGATGGATGCACGCGCCGGGCTGTCTCCGCTCGACGAGGAGATCGCACGCTGGCTGCGCAGTTCGCCGGTTCCGGTGGTGCTGGTGGCGAACAAGGCGGAAGGCCGTGCCGGCCAGAGCGGTCTGTTCGAAGCGTATGAGTTGGGGCTCGGCGATCCGCTGGCGATTTCGGCCGAACACGGCGAAGGCATGGGCGACTTGTTCGAAGCGCTGCTGCCGCATCTCGAGCCGCTGCAGCCGCCCGAGGAAGACGAGGTCGAATACGACGAGGAAGCGCTGCTGCGCGCGCCGCTCAAGCTGGCGATCGTCGGACGGCCCAACGCGGGCAAGTCGACGCTGATCAACCGCCTGTTGGGTGAGAACCGGTTGCTGACCGGGCCGGAAGCCGGGATCACGCGCGATTCGATCGCGGTCGACTGGGAGTGGGACGATCCCAAGACCGGCGAGACGCGCCAGGTGCGGCTGATCGACACTGCGGGCATGCGCAAGAAAGCGCGCGTGGTAGAGAAGCTGGAGCGCATGGCGGTCGCCGATGCACGCCACGCGGTCGATTTCGCCGAAGTCGTGGTGCTGCTGCTCGATGCCACCAAGGGGCTCGAGCACCAGGATCTCAAGATCGCCTCGATGGTGCTCGAGGAAGGCCGCGCGCTGATCATCGCGATCAACAAGTGGGATGTGGCCGAAGACGCTTCCAAGCTGTTCAACGGCATCCGCGCGGCGCTCGAAGACGGGCTGGCCCAAGTGCGCGGCGTGCCGCTGCTGGCAGTCTCCGCGCGCACCGGCAAAGGGCTCGACGAGCTCATCGCCGCCGGCTTCTCGATCCGCGAGGCGTGGAGCCGGCGCGTGCCCACTTCGGCGCTCAACCGCTGGTTCGACGATGCGCTCGCGGCCAATCCGCCGCCGGCGCCCGGCGGCAAGCGGATCAAGCTTCGCTACATCACCCAGGCCAAGACGCGCCCGCCCGGCTTCGTCATGTTCGGCACGCGGCTCGACGACTTGCCCGAAAGCTACAAGCGCTACCTAGTGAACAGCATCCGGCGCGAACTGGGCTTCGAAGCGGTGCCGATCCGGCTCAACTTGCGCAGCCCGAAGAACCCGTTCAGCAAGGGCTAGTCGGCTTGGATGCGGGGCGCGGGTGCGCCCCCTCAAGCCTCGCCCGGCCCATCCTCCAAGGCCAGCTGCTCACTGGCGGCCGCGTGCGGTGCCCGGAACTCGGCGACCATCTTCCACACGGCGATGAACAGCGCGGCGATCACCGGGCCGACGATGAAGCCGTTGAGGCCGAACAATTGCAGCCCGGCCAGCGTGGCGATCAGCACCACGAAATCGGGCATGCGGGTGTCCCGGCCCACCAGGATCGGGCGCAGAACGTTGTCGACCATGCCGATGATGAACACGCCGCACACGACCAGGATCACGCCCTGCATGACCTCGCCCATGATGAACAGGTAGATCGCGACCGGCACCCAGACGATGGCGCTACCGACCGCCGGGAGCAGCGAGAAGAAGCCCATCAGCACGCCCCACAGCAGCGCGCCTTCGATGCCCAGCATCCAGAAGATCATGCCGCCGATGAAGCCCTGGGCCAGCGCCACCGCGACGGTGCCCTTCATCGTCGCGCGCACGACTACGACGAAGTGGCTGATGAGGGCGTCGCGCAAGTCCGCGCGCAGCGGCACCGCGCCCTTGATCAGATCCGACATCCGCTCGCCATCGCGCAGCAGGAAGAAGGTAAGATACAGCATGACGCCCAGCGTCGCCACGAAGGCGAGCGCGCCTTGGCCGAAGACGATCGCGCGGGAGGCGATTTCCTGCAGACCCGAAGCCAGGCTCGATCCGAACATACGGCGCAGCGATTCGAAGTCGGTCGTCGCATACTGATCGACCAGCACCCGGGCGCGCGACGGCAGCGCCATGCGCACGTCGTTGAACATGCCGCCGAGGTCGATCTGGCCCTCGCGGATGCGCATGTACAAGCTCGCCGCCTCGTTCACGAGCGCGAACCCGATCAGCAAGGCCGGGATGATGAACAAGGCCAGCAGGGTCAGCAGCATCAGCAGGGCGGCGGTGTTGCGATGACCGCCGAGCCGAACCGAGAGGCGGCGTGTCAACGGCTGGAACAGGATCGCGGCGACCAGGCTCCACAGGATCGCGCCGAAGAACGGAGCGAGCAGCCAGGCGAAAAGGAGAGTGACGATGAGAACGACGGCAAAAAAGCCGCCATCTTCCAGTTTGGTGCCGCCGATCGGGGATCTCGCCATAATGCCTTTCGTCTAGCAGGGAATCGATGAAATCCATCAGCGATCGACCAACGACTATCCCCAACTGGTTTCCCTTGTGGCATTGTTGCTAAGTCACGTAATCCTTTTCGCCGTCCAGGGGACAACTCTTGCGCAAATCGCTCATCATTCTGCTTGCTTCGGGTGCATTTCAGCTACTCGCCAGTCCCGTGGTCGCCGCGGACGGCCCAGAACGCAGCTTCACCGGCGAAGATCTGTTCAAGCTGTCGGGGGCGACCGGCCCCGAGATCAGCCCGGATGGCTCGCAGATCGTCTATGTGCGCAAGAGCGCGGACATCATGTCCGACAAGGATGTGTCGAGCCTGTGGCTGGTCGATGCAGCGACGGGACGCCAGCGGCCGTTGGTCGCCGGGAAGGGCAGCCATTTCTCGCCGCGCTGGTCGCCCGACGGCAAGCGCCTAGCTTATGTCTCGAGCGATGGCGAGGGCGGCCCACAGCTTTACGTTATGTGGCTCGATGGCGGGGAGACGGCGCGCATCACCGGCCTGCCCGACAGCCCGGGCGCGATCGCCTGGTCGCCGGATGGCTCGCAGATTGCTTATACCATGCGCGTCCCGGGCGAAGGCATGAAGCTGGGCAAGGCACCCGCGAAGCCCGAGGGCGCGAAGTGGGCCGAGCCGCTCGAGATCATCGACCGCGTGACGTACCGCTACGACGGTGTTGGTTATGCCAAGCCGGGCTTCGACCACATCTTCGTGGTCGCCGCCAGCGGAGGCGCGCCGCGCCAGATCACCTACGGGAATTGGGACGATGGCGGTCCACTGAGCTGGAGCCCCGATAGTCAGCGCATCCTGTTCGCGGCCAATCGCAGCGCGGACTGGGAACGCAATCCGAACAATTCGGAAGTCTATTCGGTCGATGTGGCAAGTAGCGCGGTCTCGCCGCTGACCAACCGCCAGGGCCCCGACTTCGCGCCGGTCTTCTCGCCTGATGGCTCCCGCATTGCCTATCTCGGCTTCGATGACGTCAAGCGCGGCTACGAGAACACCGAGCTTTACGTGATGAACGCCGATGGCAGTTCGTCCCGATCGCTCACCGCCGGGCTCGACCAGAGCATCGACAGCGCGGAATGGGTCGGCAATTCGCTGTACGTGTCCTATGACGATCATGGCGTGAAGCAGGTGGCGAAAGTCGGGCTGAACGGCGGGGTCAACACCATCGTCGAGGGCCTCACGGCGGGATCGCATTACGACCGGCCTTATACCGGCGGCGATTTCTCGGCTTCGAAGAACGGACGCGTGGCCTATACCGGCGGCGGCACCGAGGCCCCGGCGGATCTTTACGTCACCACGGGGGGCAAGGGTCGTCAGCTCACCGACCTCAACAGCACCTGGATGCAGGGCAAAGCGTTGGCACCGGTGCGCAAGCTGGCCGTGACGGCGCCTGATGGCCGGCCGATCGATGCCTGGCTCGCGACTCCTCCCGGCGCGCAGCCCGGTCAGCGGCTACCGCTGATCCTGGAGATACACGGCGGGCCGATGTCTGCCTATGGCCCGGCGTTCTCGACCGACGTCCAGCTTTACGCGGCGCACGGCTATGCGGTGCTTTATACCAATCCGCGCGGTTCGACGTCGTATGGCGAGGAATTCGCCAACCTTATCGATCGCAACTATCCCGGCCCCGACTACGACGACCTCATGGCGGCGGTCGATGCCGCGATCGCGGACGGCGTGGCGGATCCCAACAACCTGTTCGTTACCGGTGGTTCGGGAGGCGGCGTGCTCACCGCCTGGATCGTGGGCAAGACCGACCGTTTCAAAGCGGCGGCGACGCAAAAGCCGGTGATCGACTGGGGCAGCTTCTCGCTGACCTCGGATGGCGCCACGATCTACCACGACCACTGGTTCGACAAGCCGGTGTGGGAAGAGCCGATGGTCTATTGGAACCGCTCGCCGCTCAGCCTCGTCGGCAACGTGAAAACGCCGACGCTGGTGGTGGTCGGCAGCGAGGACTATCGCACCCCGGTCAGCGAGGCGGAGCAATACTACACCGCGTTGCAGATCCGCGGGGTGCCGACCGCGCTGATCAAAGTGCCGGGTGCCAGCCACGGCAGCATCGCCGCCCGACCTTCGCAGTCCGCCGCCAAGGCCTCGGCGATCCTGACGTGGTTCGACAAATACCGCACGGACAAGGCGGCGCCCGCCGCTGCGGGGTCGGAGGCAGAAGCCGAGTAATTCTGTGCGGATCGGGGGGCGGTAGCTCCGTCCTCCGATCTGCTATTTGGAGGAGCGCGCAGATCCTTCGTCATCCCGGGCCTGTCCCGGGATCCCGCTTGTCGTCGCGACGCTGCAAGCAGCCGGACTCCGGATCAAGTCCGGGGTGACGTTTTGCTGGTTTGATGCGCCGATCGCAAATGCGACCGGTCAAGCTCCGCAGCGAAAGCGCTGCGTCACTCCCCGGCGGGTTCGCTCTGCAGCTGGATGTAGTTCTGCAGGCCCATGCGCTTGATCATGTCGAACTGCTTTTCGAGGAAGTCGATGTGTTCCTCCTCGTTCTCGAGGATGCGCTCGAAAATTTCGCGGCTCACGTAGTCGCGCACTTGTTCGCAATGGGCGATGGCGTCCTTGAGCAGCGGGCAGGCTTCGTACTCGACTTCAAGATCGGCCCGAAGAATTTCTTCCACGCCTTCGCCGATCTTCAGCTTGCCGAGCGCCTGGAAGTTGGGGAGCCCGTCGAGGAACAGAATTCGCTCGGCGAGCATGTCGGCATGCTTCATCTCGTCGATCGATTCGTGCCGCTCGTAATCGGCGAGCTTCTTCACGCCCCAATTGTCGAGCATGCGATAATGCAGCCAGTACTGATTGACCGCGGTCAGTTCGTTCAACAATGCCTTGTTGAGAAAATCGATGACCTGAGGGTCGCCTTTCATAGCCAATGCTCCTTTGCCGCCGGAACGCTAGTTAGGCGGAGCGGCAGGAGGAGGCAAGTCAGTGAGGCAGGGCTACGGGCAAACTCTCGCGATCACGCTCCTCACGGACGATGTCTTCGGCTTCTTCGATGCATTGGCGGCACTGTGGCGGTCGGCCGAGCGAGACGTAGATCGATTCGGCATCGCCGCAGCATCGGCGGGCCGCGCTGCGCAGGTCGCTCTCACGTATGGCGTTGCAGATGCAAACGTACATGCGATCTCCTCTCGATTCGCAATATAAGCAAATGAGAATTGATCGCAATAGCTTTTAGCGTCCAATCGTCTGCAACCCCTTCAATTTCAGGATAAACGTCGCTCGCGTCTGAAAGGGACGATCCTGCCTTCGCTCAGCGAACGCCACAGCCATTCGAGCGGGCCCTGGCGAAAATGCGCCAGCCACGGCCGGCTCCAGGCAAGCATCAGGACCCAGCCCAGCAGCACGAAGCCGGTCAGTTGCGCTTCGCCGAACAGCCCGATCCATCCAAGGCCCCAGCCATAGAAGATCGCGGTCATCACGATCGTCGTGCCGATGTAATTGCTGAACGCGAGCCGGCCCGCCGCGATCACGCGCTGGCCCAGCGCGGTGGCACCGAGGGCGGGCGCCGCCAGCACCAGCATCGCGGCGTAGCCCAGCGTCATCAGCAAGTGCGCCGGGCCCAGCCAGCCGTTCATCGCGGCGTTCGTGGCAATGGGCGGGAAGCCGTCCACCCACAGGCGAGCTATGACGAAGGCCGTCAGAACGAGGCCGAGCGCGGTGGCGCCGATGGCCACGAGCCACATCGCCACTCGCGGCCACTGTGCGGCGAAGAAGCCGGATCGCGCCAGCGCCATGCCGATGATCATCATCGGCAGGGTTTCGCCGAGATTGTCGATGACCATGGTGAAGAGCCAGAACGGCTCCGAGGCGATCTTGTCGCTGACAATGTCGAAAAATCCGGACTGCAAGAGCATCAGGTCTTCGGCCGAGCGCTGCGCGAACCAGTCGAGGTGCAGATCGTGCAAGTCGGCCTGCGCCGCAGTGGCGGTGCCGAGTGCGACCGCGTGCTCCGCCGCCACTCCCGAGGCGCTCATCAGAGCGTCCCAGCCATGCCACATGAGAAAGATGAGTACCGCGGATCCCGCCATGGCGCGCGGTTCGAGCGGTGACAGCAGCAGGAGCAGCAGCCCGCAGGCACCATAGAGGAACAGGATGTCGCCCCACCAGAACAGGAAATAGTGCAACTGGCCGAACACCATCAGCCAGAACAGCCGCCGCGCCTGCAGCAGTTCGGCGGATTTGCCCGCGATCGTCATACGATCGAGAAACACCGCCATGCTGGCGCCGAACAGCAGCGAGAACAGCCCGCGCATCTTGCCTTCGAACACCAGCAAATTGAGCGCGTAGACCGCACGATCGGCGGCGGAGGCCGGGATAGGGGCGTTGATGTCGGACGCCGCAGTCGAAGGACCGGCGAAGCCGGCGATGTTGATGGCCAGGATCCCGAGCACGGCAATGCCGCGGATCAGGTCGAGCGACGCGATCCGGTCGCTCGCGCCTTGCGGCATGCCTTAGTCCCGGGTCGCCAGGCAGGTGTAGCCGCCGGCCTTCAGTCGCGCGCACGCCGCCTCGGCATCGGCGGAGCTGGCGAAGCCACCAGCCTGGAGCTTGGTAAGCCGGCCCGCAGGCACCAACAGGCGTTCATGTCCTGCGAGTTCGGGGCGCGCTTTCACTTTCTGCCACAGCTTTTCGGCATTGCCCGATACCCCGAAGGCACCAAGCTGGACTCGCCAGGCGCCGTTGCGGACGGGGGCAGGGGACTTGGCCGCCGGCGTCGCCGCTTTCGAAGATGGAGCGGGTGTCGGGCTGGCTGTCGGGCTGGTCGTCGGAGTGCGGTTCGGCTGGCGCTCTATCACGTTCGCGACCTTGGGCACGGCGCCGGTCGGCTTGGGCTGCGGGGCGCGGATCGTCGCGGTTTGCGGCGTTCGGGTATAGTCCGCGCCGGCTTCGGCGGGGCTCGATCCGTTGGCGACGCGTGCGGCTTGTGCGACCGCGTCCCGCGCGCTGGCGATCGTCGGAGCCGGAGGGCTGGCGACAGGGGCGCTGGCGACAGGCGCATTGGCTCCCACGCCGCCGAGGTCGGCAGCCGCCATCTGGCGTGTGCGCGTCTGTTCGGCGCGCGCGGCCAGTTCGGCAGCGAGCGGCACGCTGCGCTGGCGATCGGCGAGCGGCACGTGCTGGTCCATCTGCGCAAGCGCACCCTTCGCCTGTTCGAGCCCCGCTTGCTGCGCTAGGCTGACGAGGGCATAGCCGCGCACCCAGTCGCGCGGGACCTGATCGCCGTTGAAATAGGCGAGGCCGAGCAGATACTGCGCGCGCGGATCGCCGCGATCGGATGCGGCGACGATGTAGGGCATGGCCTTGGCCCGCTCGCCCTTCTGAAACAGAAGCAAGCCGTAGTTGTCGGCAGCGCCGAGGTGACCCTTGGTGGCGGCTTGCTGGTAAAGCGCTTCCGCGCGCGAAAGATCGCGAGGGACGCCGCGGCCGAGTTTGTAGGCCTGCGCCATGTTGAACATGGCATCCGGATCTCCCGCCTGGGCCGGACCCTGCCATTCCGCGACCGCGCGGGCATAGTCCCCCGCGCTCCAAGCGTCGACGCCTTGCTTCACGTCGGCCACAGCAGGCGTTGCCGCGAGTATTGCACATGAAAGGAAACCCGCGCGGCGAAGAAATCTGCTCATTATAAGTATGCCTGCCTTGCCTCGAACATGGTTTCCGAACCGACCAAATCACGCGCGAATTTCCGCTATGCCGAACCCGTAAGCGCGAATGGTAACGCGATAAACTGGCATGGTGAAGAAGACATTAGCAACGGAAAATGTCGCGTCGGGCCCGGTAATAGCTCTCCAGTCAAGCTTTCGGGTTTAACCCTAAATTAGGAACGATCTGCGATCCCCTTCGGCGAACGCATCGATTTTGTGCGTCTATCGCATTTGTTGGGGGACATAGGCATTGCGAGTTCTGGCTTTGGCATCGCAAAAGGGCGGATCGGGTAAAACGACCCTGTCCGGGCACCTGGCTGTACAGGCACAGCGCGCCGGCGCCGGGCCGGTCGTCCTGATCGACATCGATCCGCAGGGCTCGCTCGCGGATTGGTGGAACGAGCGTGAAGCAGAATTCCCGGCCTTCGCCCAGACGACTGTCGCGCGCCTGGCGGGCGATCTTCAGATCCTGCGCCAGCAGGGCTTCAAGCTCGCCGTGATCGACACGCCACCTGCCATAACGATGGCGATCCAGAGCGTCATTTCGGTGGCCGAACTGATCGTCGTCCCGACTCGTCCGAGCCCGCATGACTTGCGCGCCGTCGGCGCGACCGTCGATCTGTGCGAGCGGGCGGGCAAGCCGCTGATCTTCGTCGTCAATGCCGCGACCGCCAAGGCACGGATCACCGGCGAAGCTGCCGTCGCGCTGTCGCAGCATGGCACTGTCGCTCCGGTCACCTTGCACCACCGCACCGATTTCGCCGCTTCGATGATCGATGGGCGCACGGTGATGGAAGTCGATCCGCAGGGTCGCTCGTCGCAGGAAATGGCCGCCTTGTGGAACTACCTGGCGGATCGGCTCGAGAAGAACTTCCGCCGCACCGTGTTTTCCGGGCCCACCCAGCAACCGATGATCTCGGGCACGGGCCGCCCGGTCGGTGGCTTCGGCCGCCGCGTCGCCGGTTCCTGACGGGACGATCGCCATGGGCCAGTCCGCAGGTTTCTCGTCACTCTCGCCGTCGCTGCTGGCGCGCAAGGGCGGCGCGCGTCCGGCGATGCGCTCGCAAGTGATTCCGCTCGACCACCTGCATGACGGCAGCGCCCAGGAACTGCACGACGATCTCGGCTGGAACGACATGGGCGAGGATCGCCGGGACGACTATTCCGCGCCGATCCATACCGCCAACGTCGTGCCGTTCGAACGCGCCGCCAAACAGGCTTCGACTGACGAGGTTTCTGGCATATCCGAAGGGCAGAGCGCGGCTTTGCTGCGCTTTGCTTCCGACGCGGGACCGCCTCTTCAGCGCCGCGCCGCTTTCACCTTGCGTCTCGATCCCGAGCGTCATCTCAAACTGCGCCTCGCCAGCACCATGCTGGGCCGCAGCGCGCAAGCGATCGTGACGCAGGCCCTCGACCTTCATCTCGCAACCATGCCCGCCGTTGCCGAACTCGCCGGCACAATTCGCAATCGCGACTGAGATCCGACAAGAGGAACCTGCCATGGCAATTGGCTTCAGCAACAACAAACCCGTAGGTTTCGCGATCTGCACCGCGATGGCCGCTGCCCTGGTGGCTGGCTGCGCCGGGCAGTCTCACGTCGCCAGCACGAGCGGCGGGGCGCCGGTCGCGTCTCCGGGCAGCTTTGCCGACAGCAAGGATCTCGCGCGTCTCGAGAAAGTGGTGCTGAACACGCCGAACGTTGCGGCGGCGCGCGTCGATCTGGCGCAGGCCTACCTGACGGCGGGCCGCTTCGCCTCGGCTGCGACGACGTTCGAAGATGCGGTCTCGCTCGGCGATGTTTCGGCGCGCACCGCTCTCGGCATGTCGCTCGCCTACATCGGTTCGGGCCGCAGCTCCGAAGCCGTCACCTTGCTCAAACAGTGGCGCGACACGATCCCCGCCGGGGACCTCGGGCTCGCCCTGGCGCTCGCCGGTTCGACCAGCGAAGGCGTCGATGTGCTTATCGCTGCGCTGCGCGCCGGGCAGGATACGCCCAAGCTGCGCCAGAACCTGGCTTATGCCTATGCGCTCGACGGGCGCTGGAGCGAGGCGCGGATCATGGCGGCGCAGGACGTTCCCGCCGACCAGCTCGACGAACGCATCAGCACCTGGGCGCGGATGGGCCGTCCCGAAGATTATTCGACCCGCGTCGCCAGCCTGCTCGGTGCGCCGGTGCGCTCTGATCCCGGTCAGCCGGTGATGCTCGCGCTTGGCGGCGCCGCGCCGTCCGCGCCGCAGTTCGCGGCGGCCGAGCCGCAACCGCTTGCCGAGCCGCAGACACTGCCCGCCAGTTTCGGCGATCAGGAACTGCCCCCCGTCCAGGGCGGCGAGACCTACTGGAACGCGCCTGCGCAGCCCGTGAGCGAACCCGCCCCGGCGACCAAAGTGCGCACGGCCGCGACCGAAAACTCGTTCGAAAAGGCGTATCGCAATCCCGTTGCCTCGCCTGTTCCGGCGCCAGCACCGGCGCCCGTCCCGCGTGAGCCGGCGCTTCCGGCCGCCGTCGCGAAAGCGATCCCGGCACCCGCTGTGGCGAGCACCACGACACCGCGCACGCGGTCGGTCGCGGCCGCCGATCCGGTTCTCGCGCGTCCGGTCGGCGATCCGACCCATCTCGTGCAACTCGGCTCGTTCTCGAGCCCCGAGAACGCGCAGCGGGCCTGGAACATATACCTCGAACGCAATCCCGCGCTGCGCGACCACGATCTCGTGATCACTGAGGCCGAAGTGCGCGGCAAGCGCTTCTGGCGCGTCGCGGCCGCCGGTTTCGATCACGGAACGGCACGCTCGATGTGTTCGACCGTGAAACGTTCGGGCTTCGGCTGCTTTGCTTATGCCAAGACCAGCCCGCTTCCCGGAGCATTGCCCGCGCGCGGCAAGAGCGGTGCGATGCTCGCGAGCCGCTGACCTTCTTTCCCTCGCATCCCTCTTGCGAAAACCTTGCCCCCCGTCGCTCAGCGGCGGGGGTTTTTCTTCACTCGGCTTGAGAGGCTTCGAAAAGTGTGCGCTGCGCGGCGAAAGCGCGCTGGAAGGCTGGACGTGCCTCTCCACGCGCGATGTAGTCGATGAGCGATGGGTAGCGCCCCATCAGGGCCGTGCCTGACAGTCGACGCAGGACGGTGACCATCATCAGGTCGCCGGCACCGAATGCGCCATCCAACCAATCGGATTCTCCCAATGCGGCCGCCAGCGCATCGAGCCGGACGGAGGCCAGACCCTCCAGCGCTTGTCGGCGATCCTCGAGCCAGGGCTTGCAGCCATCGAGGATGTCGACGAGGTCGAGCTCGAACACGGGCGGCTCTACGGTATCGATCGCAGCGAAAAGCCAGCTGATCTGGCGAGCGCGGGCCGAGGGGGCTTCCGGCAACAGGCGGCCGCCGAAACGCTCCGCCACGTGCAGGACGATCGCGCCCGATTCGAACAGGACGAGATCGCCTTCCTGGTAAACCGGAATTTGCCCGAAAGGCTGGAGGGCAAGGTACCCGGGCTGCTTCATCGCCTCGAACGAGACAGTGCGCACTTCGTAGTCCTGCTCCGCTTCCTCCAGCGCCCAGCGCACTCGCATGTCGCGCGCGAGACCCCGCCCGCGGTCGGGCGAGCGTTCGAACACGGTGATGATCGGCTTCACGTCGTCGCCGTCTTCTTCTGCCCGACTCTCGCGCCGCCCTTGAACAGCGCGGCGACGCGGCCTTGCACCGGTTGCTTGTCGAACGGGGTGTTGCCTGCGCTGGCAGCCATCTGGTCCGAGTCGACGATCCAGGGCCGATCGCGGTCGATGATCGCGATGTCGGCCTCGGCGCCGGGTTCGAGCCTTCCCGCCTCGACCCCGAGCACGCGCGCAGGGTTGCCAGCAAGCAGTTCGAACGCGCGGCCGAGCGTGATGACCTCGTCGCGCACCAGGTTCATCGTCAGCGGCAGTAGCGTCTCGGCGCCGGCCATGCCGGGGGCGGAATCGGCGAAAGGCAGGCGCTTGTCTTCCGAGCCGCGCGGATCGTGTCCCGAAGCGATCGCGTCGATCGTGCCGTCGGCGATCGCGGCGATCACTGCCTTGCGGTCCGCCTCGGAACGCAGTGGCGGCGAGAGGTGCATGAACGAGCGGTATTCGGCCAGCGCGAGGTCGGACAGCATGAAATAGGCGGGGCTGACGCCGGCGGTGACCTTGATGCCCTTGTCCTTGGCGGCACGCACGAGATCGAGCCCACGTGCGGTCGTCACCTTGCGCAAGTGCAGACGCGCGCCAGTCATTTCGGCAAGCAGCAGGTCCCGCGAGATCGCCAGCGCTTCGGCTTCGGCCGGGGCGGCAGGCAGGCCGAGCCGCGTCGCCATCTCGCCTGCGGTCGCGACCGCCGAGCCCATGAGGTTCGAATCCTGCGCATGCACGAAGACCACGAGGTCGAGCATCGCGGCATACTGCATCACGCGCAGCATCGTGCCCGAATCGGCAATCCAGCGCCGCCCGGTGGCGATGCCGCGCGCGCCGGCGTCCCGCATCAGACCGAGTTCGGCGAGCGCACTGCCTTCGAGGCCGCGTGTCGCGGCGGCGAGGGGATGGACCCAGAAGTCGGGCTTTCCGGACAGCGCCACGTAGCGCACCCGCGATGGCACATCGAGCGGCGGGGTCTGGTCGGGCATCAGCGCCGCGCGAGTGATGCCGCCGAAGTGAAACGCGGGCTTGTCGACCGCATAGGCACCGAGATCGACGAGACCGGGCGCGACGATCAACCCGCCCGCATCGTGCACCGTGTCGCCGTCCTGCGGCGTGACATCGGCACCCAGCGCGACGATCCGGCCGTCGGCGCAGCGCAGCGTGCCGGCTTCCAGCGTGCCATCGGGCCGCAGCAGCTTGCCGCCGGTGATCGTGAGCGGCGCGGTTTTGCTCATGCCCAGCCTTCCACCCCGCGGGCGCGCCGAGTCAGCACGTCGAGGCAGGCCATGCGGATGGCGACGCCCATTTCGACTTGCAGCGTGATCAGCGAGCGTTCGACCATGTCGGCCACGTTGCTGTCGATCTCGATGCCGCGATTCATGGGGCCTGGGTGCATCACCAGCGCATCCGGGCTGGCGAGGGACAACCGATCGAGTGTGAGGCCATAGAGGTGCCGGTATTCGCGCGGGGAGGGGATGAAGTCGCCCTGCATCCGCTCGTTCTGAAGGCGCAGCATCATCACCACGTCGGCGCCCGCGATGGCGGCGTCGAAATTGTGGAACGGCGCGACGTTCATCGCTTCGATCCCGACCGGCATCAGCGCGGGCGGCGCGCAGACGCGAATGTCGGCACCGAGCGAGGAAAGGCTCAGGATGTTCGAGCGGGCGACGCGGCTGTGCAGGATGTCGCCGCAGATCACCACGCGCAGGCCATTGAAAGCGCGCTTGGCGTGGCGGATCGTCAGCGCGTCGAGCAGGGCCTGGGTGGGATGTTCGTGCTGGCCGTCGCCCGCGTTGAGCACGGGGCAATCGACCTTGTCGCCGATCAGCTGCACCGCGCCCGAGCTGGCATGCCGGATGACGATCGCATCGGCATGCATCGCGTTGAGCGTCGCGGCGGTATCGAGCAGCGTCTCGCCCTTCTTCACGCTCGACGTCGCGGCGTGCATGTTGACGACGTCGGCGCCGAGCCGCTTGCCCGCGATCTCGAAGCTCAGCAACGTGCGGGTCGAGTTCTCGAAGAAGGCGTTGATGATGGTGAGCCCGGACAGCAAATCGCGGTGCTTTTGCGCATGGCGATTGAGGTCGACCCACTGTTCCGCCTCGTCGAGCAGGAACATGATTTCGTGCGGGGCCAGTCCGGCAATGCCCACGAGGCCGCGGTGCGGAAAGGCCGCGGAGCCTTCCGGATAGGATGTGGCACTCGATCGCATTGGAAACGAGGCCCTAAGCCGTCCGCTATCCTCGCTCAAGCGCTTATTGTCGTCTCTCGTGCGCAGCCTGTCGATGCCGTTTGGGGCAGTTCGGCTTTTCAGCCTCGCACCAAGCTCGTAAGGCGGCGCCGAAGCCGAAGGAACGACACTCATGGAATTCGCGCGCAAGGTCTGGAAACTGCTGGTCGCGGTCAAGGACGGCCTTGTGCTCGTCTTCATGTTGCTGTTTTTCGGCGGGCTCTACGCGCTGCTGTCGATGCGGCCCGCGCCCGGCAAGATCGCGGACGGGGCCTTGCTGATCGAGCTTGCCGGCGTCGTCGTCGAAGAGCCGGCGCCCGTCGATCCGTTTTCGCTGCTCACCGCGACGCAGGCACCCACTCGCGAATTTCGCGCCCGCGACGTCGCCCGCACGATCCGTGCGGCGGCCAAGGACACGCGGATCAAGGCGGTCGTGCTCGATATGTCGCGCTTCCTGGGCGGCGGATACGTGAACTTGCGCCAGATCGGCGCGGCGATGGACGAGGTTCGCCAGGCCGGCAAACCCGTGCTGACCTACGCCAACGGCTATGTCGACGATGGCGTGCAACTCGCGGCGCATGCCAGCGAAGTCTGGCTCGACCCGATGGGAGCGGCGTTCATCGCCGGGCCGGGCGGCAACAACATGTATTTCGGCAAGGCGCTCGAAAAGTACGGCGTGACTCCGCACGTCTATCGGGTCGGCACTTACAAGAGCGCGGTCGAGCCCTATCTGCTCGAGGGCCCGTCCGAACCGGCGCGGCGCTCGCTCGAGGCGGTCTACGAAGGGCGCCTCGCTGCCTATCGCAGCGACATTACCGGTGCGAGACCCAGGCTGGCGTTCGAAACGGTCACCCAGCAACCCGCCGCCTGGATCGAACAAGCGAGCGGCGATCTCGCGACCGCGGCGAAGAGCGCGGGCCTGGTCGACCGGCTCGGCAGCAAGACCGCGTTCGGCGAACGAATCGCAAAGATCGTCGGCAAGCCTATCGGTGACAGCGAGACCGGCAGCTTCGCGGCGACCGATTACGATACGTTTCTTGCCGCGACGCCGCTTCCCACCGAGGGCGCGGCCATCGGCGTCGTCACCATCGCCGGCACCATCGTCGACGGAGAGGCCGGGCCGGGAACCGCCGGCGGCGAGCGCATCGCCAAGATTCTGGAGGACGCTCTGGACGAGGATCTCAAGGCGCTCGTCGTCCGGATCGATTCGCCCGGCGGATCGGTGATGGCGTCCGAACGGATCCGCCTTGCCATCGAAGCCTTCAAGGAAAAGAAGATCCCGGTCGTCGTCTCGATGGGCGACATGGCGGCGAGCGGCGGCTACTGGGTGGCAACGCCCGCGCAGCGCATCTTCGCCGATCCGGGCACCCTGACGGGCTCCATCGGAGTCTTCGCGGTGCTCGCATCGTTCGAGGATCTGCTGGCCGATGTCGGCGTGACCGGTGGCGGGGTGAAAACGACGCCGCTGTCCGGCCAGCCCGACATCCTGTTCGGGATTTCGCCCGAGATGGCGAGCATCTTCCAGTCTTCGGTCGAAAACAATTACGCCAAGTTCATCGGCCATGTGGCGCAATCACGCGGGCGCTCTCCCGAACAGATCGACGCGATCGCGCAAGGCCGCGTCTGGATCGGGTCGGACGCGAAACGAATCGGGCTGATCGACCAGTACGGCGATCTCCAGACCGCGCTCGCTTACGCGGCGAAGGCGGGTGGCATCGGCAATGCGCCCTGGCACGCGCAGTATCTGGGCGAGGAAAGCGATGCGCTGAGCCAGTTCCTGCTACAGCTGCGCAATTCCGAAACCGCGCAGGCGTCAGGCGATTTCACCGCGCTGGTCGCCGATCGCCAGCGGCTGTCGGCGGCGGGCTTGCTCGATCGCTTGCGCACGATGGCGCAGCCGCGCGGCGTTCAGGCCTACTGCATGGAATGCCCGGCGCAACCCGGGACACACGCCGGGCCGGCGAAAACCGGGCTGTTCGAGACGCTTGCGCTGCTCGCCGGCTTCAGAATTCGCTAGGGGTTTCCGGCGGCGCGATCTCGGGAACGTCGGTATCGGGGGCAAGCGGCGGAGTTTCCGCCGGCGGTGTAGCCGGGCCCGGTTCGGGCGCCATCGGCGGCGTTTCGGGCGGCGATAGCGGTTCGTCGCGATCGGGCGGCGGGTCGGGTTGGGTTGCCATGATAAAGCCTTTGTTTGCCTTGCAAACGACTTGGGGATCGCGCGACGCGGGCGCAAGCAGCAGTGCTTGCCCTTTTCGCCTATGGCTTATAAGGGCCTCACGCTTGAGTTTCATGCTTTGTCCGGGCGGGCGTGGCGGAATTGGTAGACGCGCCAGATTTAGGTTCTGGTATCTTCGTGATGTGGGGGTTCGAGTCCCTTCGCCCGCACCAGTCTTCCGCGCTCCGGATCAGAGCGACAGAATAACAGGAAGGCTTCCCAGTAATGCAGATCGTCGAGACGTCCAGCGAAGGACTGAAGCGCGCCTACACCGTCACGATTCCGGCGAAAGACATCACCGACCGGATCGAGGGCGAGGTCGAGCGGCTCGCGCCGCAAGTGCGCATGCCCGGCTTCCGCCCCGGCAAGGTTCCGGCGAACCTGATCCGCAAGATGCATGGTGATGCGCTGCACCAGGACGCGCTCAACACCTCGATTCGCGAAGCGATGGACGCGCTCGTAGCCAAGCACGAGCTGCGCCCGGCGATGCAGCCGCAGGTCGCGCTGGGCGAGGGCTACGAGCAAGGCAAGGACGCCGAGCTTTCGGTCAATCTCGAGATCCTGCCTGCGATCGAAGCGCCATCGACGGACGGGATCAAGTTGGAAAAGCTGGTCGTACCCGTGACCGACGAGCAGATCGAGGAAGCGATCGCGCGCTTTGCCGATCAGCAGAAGTCCTATGAGACGGTCGATCGCGCCGCCGAGGACGGCGACCAGGTGATGTGCGACTTCGTCGGCAAGCTCGATGGCGTCGAGTTCGAAGGCGGCAAGGCCGAGGGCCAGGCGATCGTGATCGGTTCGGGCCGGCTCATCCCCGGCTTCGAAGAGCAGCTGGTGGGTGCCAAGGCGGGCGAGGAACGCACGATCACCGTGACCTTCCCCGAGGACTATCCGGCCGAGAACCTGGCCGGAAAGGACGCGACCTTCGACATCACCGTGCACGAGGTCAAGGCACCGGCCGAGACCAAGATCGACGACGAATTCGCCAAGCAGCTCGGCCTCGAAAGCCTCGAGCAGCTGCGCGGACTGCTCAAGGGCCAGCTCGAGCAGGAAACCGCCGGCCTGACCCGCACGCAGATGAAGCGCCAGCTGCTCGATCACCTCGCCGCCGGCCACGATTTCGATGTCCCGCCCTCGATGGTCGAAGCCGAGTTCGCGCAGATCTGGGCCCAGCTCGAGAACGAAGCGCGCAGCGAGGAAGACCCCGAGGCCGCGCTCAAGGAGATCGAGGACGAGAAGGACGATTATCGCAAGATCGCCGAGCGCCGCGTGCGCCTCGGCCTGCTGCTCTCCGAGATCGGCCAGGCCAACAAGGTCGACATCACCGGCCAGGAAATGCAGATGCTGATCCAGCAGGCTGCGCAGCAGTATCGCCCCGAGGATCGCGAGCGGTTCGTCGAGTACATCCGTAACGACCCGATGGCCGCCGCCCAGCTGCGCGCGCCGCTCTACGAGGACAAGGTCGTCGACTTCCTGATCGAGAAATCCGAAGTGACCGAGCGCGAAGTCAGCCGCGATGAGCTGCAGGCCGCGATCGAAGCGGACACGGACGAAACTTCGGGCGACGAGGCCAAGGCCAAGCCGGCGAAGAAGGCGGCTGCCAAGAAGCCCGCCGCGAAGAAGGCGGCAGCTTCCGAAGATGGTGGCGACGAAACCAAGGCTGATGACGCCAAGGCCGATGAAGCGAAGAGCGATGAGGCCGAAGCCAAGCCCGCCGCCAAGAAGGCGCCCGCGAAGAAGGCGGCTGCCAAGAAGGCGGATGCCGACGGCGACGCTCCGGCCAAGAAGCCCGCAGCGAAGAAGCCCGCCGCCAAGAAGGCTCCGGCCAAGAAAGCGTCTGCTTCCGACGAATAAGATCTCTTGGCATCTTGCCGCATGGCACGCAGACGGCCCGGTGCACCATCCGCCGGGCCGTTCGCGTTGGGCCGTATCGTTCAGGCTCTCAGTCTATGCGCGGCACCGGATTCATCTCCCCGGTTCAACGGTTCGCGCCGCGGGGGCACAGGGCGACGACCCATTCGATGCGCCCGATCCTGATCCGGGAAAGCAGGCAGATCAGGCCTTCATGCGGCGCTTCAGCTCATCCGGCGGGACATTCATCCACATCCGTCCGGGCGGATTATCGGTTAATGCCCTTGAACATCGCTGATGAGGACGCGACATATGCGGGTCAGAAGCAAGAGGACCCTCATGATCGACCTTTTCGGCCACTCCGGAAGCCAGGGCAAATTCACTACCGACCCCGTGACCGGCGCGCTCGTGCCCATGGTGGTCGAGCAGACCAGCCGCGGTGAGCGCAGTTTCGACATCTTCTCGCGCCTGCTGCGCGAGCGCATCGTCTTCGTGACGGGTCAGGTCGAGGACGGCATGGCTTCGCTGATCGTGGCGCAGCTGTTGTTCCTCGAATCCGAGAATCCTTCCAAGGACATCTCGATGTACATCAACTCGCCGGGCGGCGTCGTTACGGCGGGCATGGCGATCCACGACACCATGCAGTACATCCGTCCGCGCGTTTCGACCGTATGCATCGGCCAAGCCGCCTCGATGGGCAGCTTCCTGCTTGCAGCCGGCGAGCCGGGCATGCGCATCGCGCTGCCGAACGCCCGGATCATGGTCCACCAGCCCTCCGGCGGTGCACGCGGCATGGCCGCCGACATCGAGATCCAGGCGCGCGAAATCCTGCGTATGCGCAAGCGCCTGAACGATCTTTACGTGAAGTACACCGGCAAGACGCTAGACGAGATCGAGAAGGCGATGGACCGCGATACCTTCCTGGAAGCCGACGAGGCGCTGGGATTTGGGATCGTCGACAAGGTCTTCGAAAGCCGTCCGGATGCGGAGAAGGCGGAGACCAAGGAATAACGAAGCGTAGGAACGTCTTCAGTCTTGAGCAAGCAAATGTGTGGCAGGATTGATCATGAGGCCGACCAGATAGTAAGGTCGGCGAGTCGCCTCATCGGGGGCCTAGCGGCAGAGAATGACAAAATTGAGCGGATCTGATTCAAAAAGCACCCTGTATTGCAGCTTCTGCGGGAAGTCTCAGCACGAGGTGCGCAAGCTGATCGCGGGGCCGACGGTCTTCATCTGCGACGAGTGTGTCGAGCTGTGCAACGACATCATTCGCGAAGAGACCAAGGCCGGGATCGCGGGCAAGAAGGACGGCGGAGTGCCTACTCCGCTGGAAATCTGCGAGACGCTGAACGATTACGTGATCGGCCAGAACCGCGCCAAGCGCGTGCTTTCGGTGGCGGTGCATAATCACTACAAGCGGCTGAAGCACTCGGGCAAGTCCGGCGAGGTCGAGCTTTCGAAGTCGAACATCCTGCTCGTTGGGCCGACCGGTTCGGGCAAGACGCTGCTCGCGCAGACTTTGGCGAAGACCTTCGACGTGCCGTTCACGATGGCCGATGCGACGACGCTGACCGAAGCCGGTTACGTCGGCGAGGATGTCGAGAACATCATCCTCAAGCTTCTGCAAGCGAGCGACTACAACGTCGAAAAGGCTCAGCACGGTATCGTCTACATCGACGAGATCGACAAGATCAGCCGCAAGGCCGAGAACCCGTCGATCACGCGCGACGTATCGGGCGAAGGCGTGCAGCAGGCGCTGCTCAAGCTGATGGAAGGCACGACCGCCTCGGTTCCGCCGCAGGGTGGCCGCAAGCATCCGCAGCAGGAGTTCCTGCAGGTGGACACGACGAACATCCTGTTCATCTGCGGCGGCGCGTTCGCGGGCCTGGAAAAGATCATCGCGGATCGCCTGCAGAAGCGCTCGATCGGCTTCGGCGCACATGTCGCCGATCCGGACAAGCGCCGCGTCGGCGAACTGCTGCAGAAGGCCGAACCCGAGGATCTGCTCAAGTTCGGACTGATCCCCGAATTCGTCGGCCGTCTGCCGGTGATCGCCACGCTCGAGGATCTCGACATCGGCGCGCTGGTGATGATTCTGCGCGAGCCCAAGAACGCGCTGGTCAAGCAGTACGCCAAGCTGTTCGAGCTCGAAGACGTCGAACTGACGTTCACCGAGGATGCGCTCGAAGCGATCGCGCAGAAGGCGATCGAGCGCAAGACCGGCGCTCGTGGGCTGCGCTCCATCGTCGAAGGTCTGCTGCTCGATACGATGTTCGATCTGCCGACCGAGAGCGACATCGCCGAAGTCGTGGTCGATAAGGACGTGGTCGAAGGCCGCAAGGAGCCGGTTCGCGTCCTCAAGGGCGACAAGGCCGAAGAAGCGGCCTGACGTTTAGGCGGATAGCCACAACTCGATAGCATCAAGAGGTCGCCCGGTTCCGCCGGGCGGCCTCTTGCTTTTGGGGACGGAGGAATGCCCTCCGCTGCCGCGGTTTCAAGCCTTCGTGCCGCCGCCCTTGATGCGGCAGGGCGCGCGATCCATTCCCATGCGGCTGTGCCCGAAAACGCGGCGTTCTGCTTATCGCGCGGCGATCGCGGTGTTGCTAGCGTCGTCCTGATGGCGCGGAAAGCTGACAAGTCGCCTTTCGCACCCGAGTGCCGTGCGATGTGGGCCAAAGGCGCGAGTGGCAGCCGATGATTGCCGTCGTTCTCGGCATGCCTGGAAGCGCCTCGACCTGGATCTTCAATGTCGTGCGCGAACTCGTGGCGGGGCGCGGAGAGCCCGCAGTGAGCCTCTACGCCGACCGCGCGCAGGATCTGCTGACGGAACTGGGTACAACCGACGCTCGTCATGTGGTGATCAAGGCGCATTCGCTCGATCCGCAATGGCTGGCGCTGTTGCGCGTCAGCGGGGGGCACCTGATCGTGTCGACACGCGACCCGCGCGACTCGCTGCTCTCGATGCAGGATCGCTTCGGGCACGCCGCTCAGGACGTCACGCGGCAGATCGCGCTGTCGGTGGCCAGCATCGCCGTCGTTCGCAGCGATGTCCCGCGCCATCTGCATCTCGCCTACGAGACGCGCTTTGCGCGCCGCAAGTCCACCATCGGCGAGATCGCCGCCTTCCTGTCGATCGAACGCGACCCGTCGGACTACGCCGCCATCTTCGAGAAGCTGAAAGTCGCATCGGTCCGCAGCCATACCGCGTCCTTGGCCGAGCTGGGATACGAGCCGGACTGGTTCGATCCGGCGACGCACTGGCACCCGAATCATGTCGGGGACGGCCGCGTCCGCAAATGGACCGATCGATTGTCCGCGCAAGCGTCCGAGGCCTATTGCGAAGCTTTCGCCGCGCTTTCGAAAGGCGAATACCGGCAGGACGGTTCGATCCGGTGGCAACCCGAACTCTTCAGCTATCACGATGCCGCCGATGCGGACGGCGCCCGCTCGCTGACCGCGGCCGAACCGGCCTGCCTCGTCTTCGGCCCCTATTTCTATCTCCCGCCGGGTCGCTGGCGCGCCAGCGTTGCCCTCGAAGCCGACACCGTGGCGCCGCTGCGCGTGGAAATCGTCAGCGAAACCCGCGTCGTCCTGGCCATGCGCCAAGTTACGATCAGTTCGGCTTCGGATGGGACGTGCGTTCTCGACTTCGAGGTCGCCGATCATACGCTTCCACTTGAAGCCCGCGTCCATGCGATGACGAGCGATCCGCTGACAGTGCGCTTCGGCGGCGTCGGATTGGAATGGATCGGGCCGCTGCCACGTGCACAGCGCGTTGCGCGGCCCCTCTGACTCTCGATTGGCGCTGAACCGGCGCACGAGCGGATCGGCCGTTCGTGCCTAGCGCGGCAGATTCGCGCGCCTTGCGCGCCTCCAAACCTCGCGCCAGGCCCTGAAGGTCTTTGCTCCCTTTTGGCGCAAACCTTTCGGCGCAAAGTGCAAAAACTACGCATGTCCCTGTATCGCGCCGCTCCTTCCCCCGCAGTAGCAGTGGTGACTGCATGCACCTGGGCGCGACGGCATCGCTCTTGCCCGGCAGGGCGCGTGTTCACGCCTACGGGGAGCGAGAGATCAATTCATGGATCACGGCAATCCCAGGATCTTGCACAGAATCTACTTTGAGAATTTCGCGCCTTATCGAGACCCCTTCGAGCATTTCCTGGATAGCTGGGTTCAGCAGATGCCCGGCTACACGATCATGCGCTGGAACGCCGATAATCTCGACGTCAACGCGAACGAGTGGACCAGACGCGCGGCCAAGGCGAATGCACCCGTGTTTCTGGCGGAGTATTTTCGCTGGAAACTGCTGGCCGAGTACGGCGGCGTCTATCTCGATGCCGATTGCGAAATCGTCGACGGCGCGGTCTTCTCGCGGATCATCGATCAACTGTTCCAGAGCAGCGCGTACGACTGCTTTTTCGGCGTGGAGGAGCGCAGCAACGGCCACCCCACCGCGCAAACCATAGGTGCGAGGAAGGACGCGGAGCTCGTCCGCTTCATGCAGTCGCTCTACGAAGATCAGTTGGGCAGCTTGTGGCCCTGGCGCGAGACGCGGGGGCTGATCGGACCGCAGCTGATGGCCTTGTACTTCATCAACAAGGGCATCAACACGGCCGATGATGGTTTCATCAAGAACATCGACGAGCCGGTCGTGCTCGATCGGTGCAAAGTCTATCCGCAGACGTACTTCTCGCCGAAATTCGCGATTACCGGCATGGAGTTGGATTACCAGCCGGGGAAAACATGTGTGTACCACATGTTCGCCAATTCGAATGTCGACTTCAGCAAGAACCGCCGGTTGAAGGACGCACGCGAACGGGCCGCTACTTTCGAAGAATACCGGCGGAATCTACAGCGTGCGCTGCTGTTTCCCCGAGTCTACGATGCATCTTGGCTGGAAACCCAGTCGGGCGAGCACACCGACGACGGCATTCGCGCCTTCTCGGCAAACGGGGTCATCTGCTTCGGCCCGTACGTCAGCTTGCCGCAAGGCGAATACGAGGCACGGCTCCGCCTCGCCGAGCGGCCCGGAAGCGGCGCGGCGACGCTGAGCATCACTGCGGACAACGGTCGCAAGTCCCTGGCTCTGGATCGCTTCGAGTTCCCGCTCGACGAGGAGATCAAGGTCCGGTTTGCGGTCGACGAAGCCGCGATTGCGGATCTGGAATGCGTGCTGAGCGGCGAAAACGTCGATCGCATCACCATCCAGGGACTGGAGATCGCCAAGCTCTCCGACCTCAAGATCCTGCATCGCATCTATTTCGGCTTCGACGGAAGGCCCGACCAGTTCCGCCCCTATCTCGATACCTGGGAACGCGAGCTCCCCGACTTCCAGATCATGCACTGGAATGCGGCCAATCTGCCGATGGACTGCAATGACTACGTCAAGCGGCTGCACCAGGAGCAGGACCACGCGTTCCTGACCGACTACTTCCGATGGTATGTCTTACGCGAATATGGCGGCGTCTATCTCGACGCCGACGTCGAGGTCTACGACGGCGCGAAATTCCGGACGTTGATCGAAGAGCTCGAGCAGGCGCACAATTACGATGCGTTCATCGGCATCGATAAGCGCGACGGCGGCTGGTACACGGCCCACACGATGGCGTCCCGGCCGCAGAGCGAGCTCGCCCGGTTCATGTGCGCGGTCTACGAAAGCATGGGCGACCTCGTCGTGTGGCGAAAGAAGAACTTCTACTTCTGGGCGCCGCAGCTGACCGCCTCGTACTTCGCGCACAAGGGGCATAATCGCGAAGGGATGGGCACGATGCCGCGGCTCGACGAGCCGATCGATGTCGCGCGCGTGCGGGTCTATCCGCAGGCGTACTTCGCGCCGCTGTCGCCCACCGGCCAGGCGGAAAAGCCGTTCGAGCTCGACGCGCTGACCGAGAACACGTCGCTGTGCCATCACTTCGCCTGCAGCTGGCATGACGCCGGATCGTTCTACGCCGAACATTCCGCGCAGAGAGGCGGGCAGGCGAATGTCCTGCTCGACGATATCGAGCGGCTCGAAGCCGGAATTCCCGAGAGTTCGCTGGGTCGTTTCACTGCCCGTTCGGGCCTGCGCAGCATCGTCGGGCGGATCGAGGGCGATATGATCCGAACTGATGGTGCCGCGGGCTGCCTGGTGTTCGGCCCGTATGTCTCGCTCGACGCGGGGACGTATCGAGTCACCGTCCGGTTCGTTGGCGGTGCGCATCTGGCAGGCGCGCGGGCCGAAGTCTCGGGCGAATACGGAGAGCGCTGCTTGATGGACGCGATCGACCTGCAAGCCGTTTCCAACGGCCGCACCGCCATGTTCGAGTTCACCATCGGCAAGCCCTCCGAGTTCGCGGAAGTCCGCATCCATTGCACCGAGGAATCCGCGTTCGCTGTCCGCCAGATCACGATCGATCTGATGCACAGCGGCTCGACCGTCGGTCAGCGCCTGCGCCACTTGGTGCCGACGAAGGCGACGGGAGCGTGGGGCTGGTTTGGGCGCGATGCCGCCGGTTCGGGCGAGCGCTGATCACATGGTCCGGGAGATGGTCGTGTTGGAAGACATTCCCGTGGTGATCCTGGCCGGGGGACTCGGCACGCGGCTGCGCGAGGAGACGGAAACCAAGCCCAAGCCGATGGTCGAGATCGGCGGCTACCGGATCCTTTGGCATATCATGAAATACTACGCGAGTTTCGGCTCGCGCGAATTCATCATCTGCCTCGGGTACAAGGGTGAGCGGATCAAGGAGTTCTTCCTCAACTACCGGAACTGGCACAACAGCGTGACGGTCGATTTGATGAGTGGCGAAATCCAGTGCCACGACAGTCGATCGGGCGAGCCCTGGACGGTGCATCTGCTCGATACCGGCCTCGACACGATGACCGGAGGCCGGATCGGGCGCGCGGCGGATTTCCTGGGGGCGCGCCGTTTCATGGCGACCTATGGCGATGGTCTGGCCAATCTTGACGTGGAGGCCTTGCTTGCCTCGCATGTCGCTTGCGGGCGGCGCGCGACGCTCACGGCGACGCGTCCTCCGGCACGGTTCGGCGGGCTCGAGATCGACGGCGAGTGCGTCAAGTCCTTCACCGAGAAGCCGCAGATCGGCGAAGGCTGGATCAATGGCGGGTTCATGGTCTTCGAGCCCAGCGTGAAGGATCTCATCGGATCGGACGACACGATCCTGGAGCGCGATCCACTGGAGACCCTGTCGCGCGAAGGGCAGCTCAACGCCTTCCGGCACGATGGCTTCTGGCAGCCGATGGATACCTTGCGCGACATCATCTTCATGCGCGACTTGTGGGATCGCGGCGAAGCACCGTGGAAGCGCTGGTGATGCGCCAGGAGCGGATTACCTGCGAAGCGGCCGCACCGTTCGCGGGGGTCTTTGCCGGCAAGCGCGTTCTGGTCACGGGCCATACCGGCTTCAAGGGATCCTGGCTGACGTGCTGGCTGCAGCAGCTTGGCGCGGAGTTGTGCGGCTATTCCGATCGCGTGCCGACGCAGCCCTCGGTGTTCGAAGCCGCGCGTATCGCCCGCTTCATTCGCGACGAGCGGGGCGACGTGCGGGATCGGGCGGCGCTGGCCAAAGTCGTGGCGGAATTCCGGCCGGACTTCGTGTTTCATCTCGCCGCGCAGGCGATCGTCTCGACGTCCTACGCCGATCCTCTGGCGACGTTCGAGACCAACGTCATGGGCACCGCGACGGTGTGCGACGTGCTGCGCGAGGTGGAGTGGCCCTGCACCGTCGTGCTCATCACTAGCGACAAGGCCTATGAAAACGTCGAATGGGAATGGGGCTATCGCGAGACCGACCGGCTGGGTGGCAAAGACATCTACAGCGGCTCGAAAGGCGCCGCCGAACTGGCCTTCCATGCCTATCACCAGTCCTTCCTGACCAAGCTGCCCTCGTTGCGGATCGCCACGGCGCGCGCGGGCAACGTCATCGGCGGAGGCGACTGGGCGGCGGATCGGATCGTTGCGGACTGCATCCGGGCGTGGCGCGATGGCCGGACCGTACAGATCCGCTCACCCACCGCGACGCGACCCTGGCAGCATGTGCTCGAACCGCTGAGCGGGTACCTCGCCTTGGCGCAAGCGCTTGCGAGCGACGAGGCGCTGAACGGCGAAAGCTTCAATTTCGGCCCGCGCGGCGAACAGAATGCCACCGTCGTCGAACTGCTCAGCGATCTGGCCAGGGTCTGGGGCTTTGATGCGCCGAGGGAAAGCTACGCAGTGATCGACAATGTCCCGTTTCACGAAGCGGGCCTGCTCAAGCTCAACGTCGACAAGGCGCTGCTGTGCCTGCGCTGGAGGCCCAATCTCACTTACGACGAGTGCGTCGACCTCACCGGAAGCTGGTATCGCCGCGTCGTCCGCCTCGGCGAAGATCCCTATGCGGTCACGCAAGGCCATATCGATCGCTACCTCGCCTTGGCTCGCGACCGCCAATTGGTGTGGAGCGGCTAAAATGACCACAGGCATGTTGGGCGTTCTGTTGACCCCCTTGCGCCAGATCCCGAGCCTGAACGGTCCGATCTTTCATGCGATGAAGGCGGGCGATCCCGGGTGCATGGACTTCGGCGAGGCCTATTTTTCGCTGATCGACAGCGGCGCGATCAAGGGTTGGAAGAGGCACACGCGCATGACGCTCAATCTGGTGGTGCCGGTGGGTCGCATCCAGTTTCGCGTCCACGACGAAGCCGCCGGCCGCTTCGCGAATATCGTTCTGAGCCCCACGGACGATTACGCCCGGTTGACCGTGAGTCCGGGGCTGTGGATGGCGTTCGGCGGTCTCGATGCGCAAACGAGCATGCTGCTCAACATCGCCGACCTGCCGCATGATCCTGCCGAGGCGGTGACGAGCGAACTCGATCGTTTCCGATGGGAATGGGCGCGATGACCATTCTGGCAGTCACGGGTTGGGGCGGCATGCTGGGTCAGGCGATGACTCGCGAGATCCCGCCGGCACAGCTGCGCCTGCTCGACTGGCGGCTGCTGGAGGGCGGCGGCGCAGCGGCTTGCGAGGCGTTCGCGGTGCTGCAGCCCGATTGGGTCATCCATTGCGCCGCGCATACCGATGTCGAGCAAGCGGAGCGCGATCCGGACACGGACTATCGTGCGAACGTCGCCCTTCCGGCCCGGCTCGCGGAGCTCTGCGCGCAGGCGGGGGCGGGGCTGGTCCATGTCTCCAGCACCGGATGCTACGGCGCCTGGAAGGACACGCCTTATGTCGAGACCGACCGGGGCCAGCCGACCACGGTCCACCACCGCCACAAGCTCGCGGGCGAACAGGCCGTGCGGCAAAGCGGGTGCCGCCACATCATCGTGCGCACCGGCTGGCTGTTTGGCGGCGATGCTGCGGGTCCGAAGAACTTCGTGTGGAAGCGGATAATCGAGGCCCGGCAGACGGCGCAGATGGCGAGCGATACCTCCCAGCGCGGCGTCCCGACAAACTGTACGGACCTTGCCAGGCAAATTGTGCACCTGATCGAAGCGGGCGGGCAGGGGCTCTACAACGCCACTGCGGGCGGTTCGGCGAGCCGTTACGATTACGTGGCCGAGATCGTCCGGCTCGCCCAGATCGAGTGCCGGGTCGTTCCGGGGCCGGCCTTTCCCAGACTGGCGCCGGTTTCGCCCAACGAAACAGCCATCAATCAACGCCTCGACGATGAAGGAATGAACCTGATGCGCGACTGGCGCGATGGCCTCGCCGACTATGTTGCGGACTTGCTCGAAGCGGAACGGTGCAATGGATAGGCAGGCACGCCAACGATCGGCATGCCCGGCTGGTAGGGGGTAAAGATGGCGGGGCTAAGCGAAGAGGACATTGCGTTCATCAAGACCTACGTGGAGAAAACCTTTCACGTCGCGGCGCAGCATGCCGACCTTTACGGCCAACGGTCCAACCGTCCTTATTATCCCCTCAACGACGGCTGGGGGCTGACGTACCTCAGCACGGGGCAGCCGTTCTTCGTCAACACCGAGGATCGCAACATCACGCCCTGGATCCTGATGGGCGGTCATTGGGAAACCAATGTCGACCGGGTCCTGTGCGCCTATGCGCAGCCGGGGATGCATGTCCTCGATATCGGGGCGAACATGGGATACTATGCGGTGAAGCTCGGGGCGAAGATCGGGGCCGGCGGCACCCTGATCGCCTTCGAACCCAATCCCGAAGTCTATGATGTCTGTGTCGAGAACCTGAAGATCAACGGGCTGACGGGGTTCGCCAAAGTCCTGCCGCTCGCGCTCGGCGATACGCAGGGCACGGCCACGCTGACGCGCTCGCGAAGCAATATGGCATCCGCCAATCTGATCGGCGATCAGGATGCCGGTGTCTCGTTCCCCGTCGAGGTCGAAACGCTCGACGCCTATCTGGGGAACGCCGCGCCTGTCGATCTGATCAAGCTCGATGCCGAGGGGTACGAATCGTTCATCCTCAAGGGCGCGGCGCGGACCCTGGCGCGATCGCCCGCTTGCGCGATCATGATCGAGCTGGGACTGGATCGCTGGGAGCGGCACAGCACGCTTGACGCGCTCGTCCCTTTATGTGGCGGCAACGGGCGCGAACTCTATGCGGTGCAGGACGATGGCACGCTGGAGCACTTCACCGGCGACTTGCGGGCGTTCCTGCAAACCAAGCCGTTCAGCGAGAACTACTTCCTCGTCGCCAGGCCAGCGGAGGTCGAACGCCACGTCGGCGAATTGCTGTGCTGAAGTTCCTCGCGGGCGATCAATCCGGATCGGTCTCCCGCGAAAGGCTCGTGTTTGTCTGAAATTGGTGACCGAGCCTTAGATCACGGCCTCGCTTTGCAAGCTGCATTCGCCGCCGGTCCCGGTTTCGATCTGCAAGGTCGGATGGCCGATCCCGAAATCGTGGTGCAGGTCGTGAGCCAGGGTGTGCAGAAACGCATCGCCGGGATAGCCGCTTTCGACCACCAGATGCGCGGTCAGCGCGGTCTCGGTGGTGCTCATCGGCCAGACGTGCAGATCGTGGACCGCGCAGACGCCCTCGCGGCTTTCCAGGAACTGTCGCACGTCGGCCAGGTCGATCTGATCGGGCACTCCGAGCATTCCCATCCGCAGCGCATCGCGCAGCAAGCCCCAGCTTGACCAGGCGATCACCGCGGTAATGACCAGTGAAGTGATCGGATCGATGATCGCGGCGCCGGTCCACAGGATGACGAGGCCGGCGATCACCACTCCTGCGGAAACCGCCGCGTCCGCCATCAGATGAAGGAAAGCGGCGCGCAAGTTGAGGTCGGTCTTGCTCCCGCGGGCAAAGAGCAGCGCGGACAGCGCGTTGATCGCGATCCCGATCGTGGCGACCACGATCATCGTCCATCCCGCGATCGGGGCGGGATCGGCGAAACGTCGGATCGTCTCGACCAGGATCGCGCCGATCGCCGCCCACAGCAGAGCGGCATTGGCGATCGCCGCGAGGATCGAGGAGCTCTTGAACCCGTACGTATAGCGCGGCGAGGGAGGGCGCGCCGCCAGAATGCTCGCGGCCCATGCCAGCACCAGCGACAGCACATCCGAGAGATTGTGCCCCGCATCCGCCAGCAGCGCCATCGATCCACTGGCGAGCCCGGCGACGGTCTCGGCAACGACGAACACGAGGTTGAGGCCCACTGCGATCGCAAAAGCGCGATTTCCGGCGACTTCCGGCCCCGGGGAATGATGATGATGATGATCGTGCACCGCAGCCATGCCCCGACATTGCAGCTATCGATGCGCCCATCAAGAAATGTGACCACGTTACCATGCCTCGCGCGACTGGCGATGACCTCACCTAGTCATCGAAGTGTCACGAATGGTGCGGCGCACAAGGCTCGTTTGAGCGTGTCCGAAGTGTTGCAGAATTGTCGCTGCTAGCAAGAAAAAACGGGCAAGCGAAAGATTGGAGTTTGTAATATAAGGATTTTTTTTAGTCTCGCGAAACGCTTCGGCAAAAGTTCGATGGAAGATCTCGCATTGTCCGACTGTTGTCATAAAGGACTGGTGTTAGCAGGCGCGACATTCCACTGATTCCGGAACGTTGCAGCAGGTCCGAGGGTGCGGACCATGGGTGTGGCTACCATACAGGGGCTTATAAAATGAGGTACCTTTCGCTTTTGGCAGCCGGCGTCGCCGGCGTTTCGATTTCCGTCGCATTGCCGGCCGTCGCGGTCGCGCAGCAGATCACGACCGCAATCGAAGGTGTCGTCACCGACGAGGGCGGATCGCCCGTGAGCGGCGCGACGGTCACCGTCACCGATACGCGCACCGGCGCCACGCGCACGGTCACGACCGGTTCGACCGGCAGCTTTCTGGCGACCAATCTGGTCACCGGTGGCCCTTACGAGGTCTCGGCCTCGGCTCCGGGGTTCGAGGGGCAGTCGGCCCCCGACATCTTTACCTCGCTTCAGGGTAACACGAACCTCACCTTCACCTTGACGTCGGGCGAGGGCGCGATCGTCGTCACCGCCAGCCGCGTGCGGGCGGCAACGATGGCGGTCGGCCCCGGCACGAGCTTCAATGAGCTCGTTCTCGAGACCACGCCCTCATTCAATCGCGACGTGCGGGACGTCATTCGTCTCGATCCGCGCGTCAGCCTCGATCGCGACGATGGTGGCTCGGGCCAGGATCGTATTTCCTGCCTCGGCGGCAATGACCGTGGCAACGCCTTCACCGTCGACGGCATCGGTCAGGGCGACCTCTACGGTCTCAACGACACCGGGTTTTCCTCGCGCAGCTCCACCCCGATCCCTTACGACGCGATCCGCGAGACGCAGGTGCAGTTCGCACCGTTCGACGTCGACTATGGCCAGTTTACCGGCTGCGCGATCAACGTCGTCACGAAGTCGGGTTCGAACGAATACCACTTTGGCGGCTTCTACGAATATTCCGACAATGGCCTGCGCGGCGATTCGGTAGACGGTTTCAATGTCGCTCCGGTGCAGAAGCAGGAGCGCTGGGGCGCCTATCTCGGCGGTCCCATCATCAAGGACCGGCTGTTCATTTTCGGTGCTTACGAGCATCAGGAATCCGCCGATTCGCAGGATGAAGGCCCTGTCGGCGGCGGATACCCCACCGAGATCACCGGCGTCACGGTCGATCAGTTCAATGCGATCTCCGACGTTCTCAGCTCGGTCTACGGCGTCGAGACGGGGCCGCTGTTGACGAGCCGGCCGTTCAAGAACGACCGCTACTTCGTGCGCGGCGACTTGCAGATCACCGACGACCATCGCCTCGAGGTGACCTACCAGCGGCTCGAGGAATCGAGCGTGCGCTCCGACGATCAGGCTTCCACCGGATCGTTCGCGGGTACCGTGGTCGGTGGCAACACCTATTACCTCTCGGGCACCGAGTCGAATTACTACTCGGCGCGACTCTATTCGCAGTGGAGCGACACCTTCTCGACCGAGCTTCGCTATTCGCGTTCGGAAGTGCAGGACCTTCAGGATCCGATTGGCGGCGGTGAAGCGCAGTCGGGCAATCCCATTCCGCGCATCATCGTCGGTGTCGACAACGGCAGCGGTGCTCCCGGCGCGGTCGAAGCCGGCCCGGGGTTCTCGCGCTCGGCCAACGATCTGCAGTCCACGATCGACCAGTATCGTTTCGCGGGCACGCTTGAAGCGGGCAATCACCGACTGAAGATCGGTGCCGAAGTGAACCACGCAAGCCTGTTCAACCTGTTCGTCCAGAACGCGACCGGCACGCTCGTCTTCCGCAACATTGACGATCTGCGCGAAGGCATCCTTTCGCCGGGAACCGGCAACAACGAAACCTTCAATACCCCGGGTAACGTCGTTTCAGGTAGCGTCGAGGGCGCATTCGGTAACTTCTCGGCAACCGGCGACGTCAATGCGGCTGCCGCCTCGTTCACTCGCGACATCTATTCCGCCTTCATCCAGGACGAGTGGCAGGCAACGCCGCAGTTCGCCCTTACGGCGGGGGTCCGGGTCGACTGGTACGACGGTGGCCATCCGACGGTGAACCCCAATTTCGTGTCCCGCTATGGCTTTGCCAACACCTCGAGCTTCAGCAACCTGCCCGCGATCGTGATGCCGCGCGTTGCCTTCACGTACGACATGGATGACTTCTCGTTCCTCTCGCGCTCGCAGCTTCGTGGCGGCGTCGGGATCTTCTCGGGCGGCGACCCCGTCGTGTGGTTCGGCAACGCCTTCCAGAACGACGGTCGCGGTTTCGCGCAAGGCACCACGCAGGATGCGGCTTGCGGCACCGAACCCATCGATGTGGTGGTCGGCGGCACCTTCACCGGCCTCCCGACGTGCTTCCAGGCATCCGGTTCGGCTGCGGCCGCGGCCGGCCGCGGCGACACCCAGTCGATCAGTCCGGACCTTAAAATGCCCACCGTCGTGCGTGCGAACCTCGGTTTCGCTACGGACCTCGGCCCGGCCGGCAACGGCCTCTTGAGCGGCTGGCACATGAACCTGGACTTCATCTACAGCCGTTACCGCAACCCGCTGACGATCGTTGATCTTTCGCAGATCCCGGATCCCAGCCGCGGCATTTCGGGCTTCGCCATCGATGGCCGCCCGATCTACCGCGCGATCGATCCGACCGCGGCAGGTTGCGACGCATCGCTTGTGAACCTCGACCCCGGACCGGTCTTCGAGAACGTCACCGCCGCTTGTTTCGCGACGAGCCGCGACGACGAATTGCAGCTGACCAATCAGAAGGGCTACGACAGCAAGATCGCTTCCTTCATCCTATCGAAGAACGTGGAAGGCGGTATCTTCACGCAAGGCGGTTCGAGCTACTTCAGCTTCGGCTATGCCTATACCGATGCAGAAGATCGCCGGAACATGTACAACTCGACCGCCGGTTCGAATTATGACCGGACTGCGGCCTTCGACCGGCAGAACCCTGCCGCCTCGCGCAGCTTCTTCAGCTCGAAGCACAACTTCACGCTGTCGGCCTCGTTCGCGGAAGAGTTCGTGTCCGACCTGCAGACTCGCCTTGGCTTCACGTTCATTGCGCGATCGGGCCGTCCGTATAGTCTGACGTTCTCGGGTAGCGGCGTGTTCAACGACTCCTCGTCCGGCAACGACAACGCGCTCGTCTATCTGCCGACCGGCATCGACGATCCGAATGTCTCCCCGACTTCGAACGCCGAAGCGGTGGCGGGGCTCGCGGCCTATGCCAACAGCCTGAACTGCGCCAAGAAATATGTCGGCCAGTCGATCGAGCGCAACACTTGCTCGGGTAGCTGGTACTACGACATGGATCTTTCGTTCTCGCAGGAACTGCCCGGTCCGGGAACGTTCTTCGGGCGCGACGACAAGATCAAGCTCTACGCGACGATGGATAACTTCCTGAACTTCCTCGACAGCGGCTGGAACGTCCAGCGCCGCCGGGACTTCTCGGGTCTCCAGAACGTTGCTTCGACAACGGGTGTCGATTCAGCGGGTCGCTACATCATCACCGGCTTCCGCGGCGCCGACGCGATCGCGGCTGACAATCAGATCAACTTCAGCTCGTCCGTCTGGCGTCTGAAGTTGGGCGTCAGCTACGATTTCTGATCGGTCCCGCCGATCGCCATGAGATGAGGGGGAGGGGGCGCGAGCCTCCTCCCCTTTTTCGTGTCCTCGAAGGTCTATTCGTAAACGCAGGCATCCAGCCCGTCGCGGCGCACCACGCCGACGCGCGCGGCGATGGTGTTGCCGTAGCGGCGGGTGAAGCCCTTGGGGTTCTTGACCGAGCGCTTTTTCGGGCTGGGGAGGGCCGCAGCCATACGCGCGGCCTCGTTGCGCGTGAGGCTGGCGGACGACTTGCCGAAGTAGCGCATGGCCCCTGCCTCGACGCCGTACGTGCCGATCCCGGTCTCGGCGACGTTCAGATAGACTTCCATGATCCGCCGCTTGTCCCACAAAGTCTCGATGAGGAAGGTGAACCAGACTTCCAGCCCCTTGCGCACGTAGCGGCTCCAGCCTTCGCCTTGCCACAGGAACACGTTCTTGGCGGTCTGCTGGCTGATCGTGGAGCCGCCGCGCAGGCGGCCCCCTTCGGCATTGCGCTCCATCGCGTTGCGGATCGCTTCCTCATCGAAGCCCGAATGCGTGCAGAACTTGCCGTCTTCGCCCGCGATCACGGCGTCGACCATGTTGCGATCGATCCGGGACAGCGCGGTCCAGTCCTTGGTGATGCCGTTGCCGTCGGTGACCATCGTCACCGTCACGGGCGGCGGCACGAAGCGGTAGACGAGCGTCACGGCGACGCTGATCACGATGAAATAGATCACCAGCTTTGCGACAAATCGCACCATTCGTGATCCTGCTCCTCGTTTCCTAGATCGCGGCTTGGGTTTGGTTGCCATGATCGCAAGCTAGCGCCTCGACGCTGCGAGCGCCATCGCTGCACGAGACCGGCTCGGCGGAAAACCTCCGCGCGCGCTCATTCCTTAAGGCGGAGCGGCACCCTAAATGTTGGGCATCGCACCGTCGGGTGCCTGGCGAACGGGACGTTCTCATGAAAACCAGTGGCAATACCATCCTTATCACCGGGGCGAGCGCGGGCATCGGACAGCAGCTGGCCTGGCGCTGGAGCGAGGCCGGCAATACCGTCATCGCGACCGCCCGCTCGCAAAAGGGTCTCGAGGAGACCGCGAAAGGCCGGGATCGCATCCATCCGCGCGTTCTCGACGTGACCGATCCCGAAGCGGTCGCCGATTTCGCGCGGGGCGTCGTCGCCGAATTCCCGGCGCTGAACGTGCTCGTCAACAACGCCGGGATCATGCGGCTGGAAGACGCGGCCGCGGCGCGCGATCTTGCCGATGACGAGGACATGATCACCACCAACATCCTGGGCCCGTTGCGCATGACCAACGCGCTGGTCGATCATCTGCGCACCGCGCCCGATGCCGCGATCGTCAACGTCACCTCGGGGCTCGCCTATGTACCGTCGGTCAGAGGCGCGGTCTATTCGGCGACCAAAGCGGCGGCGCGGTCCTGGACCGACTCCTTGCGCTTTGCCCTGAAGGATGCGGTCGAAGTGATCGAACTGGCACCTCCGGGCGTGCAGACCGGTCTGACCCCGGGCCAATCGACTCGCGAAGGCTATATGCCGCTCGACGAGTACATCGACGAAGTGATGGGCCTGTTTGCGCAGGTTCCCACGCCGCCGGTCATCGCCGTGCAGCGGGTCGTCCCTTTGCGCGCCACGATCGACCAGGAAAAGTACGACGCCGTATTCGCCGCGCTCAACGCGGGCTGACACCCGCGCATCTCGCGCAAATACTAGAACGGGCCGCCTTTTGGGCGACCCGTTCCAAGACTTCGGTATGACGGTAAGCGTCAGGCCATGGCAGGCATGAGCTTCTTGTCGGTCGCGATCCGGTTCATCGCCTTCTGAAGCTTTTCGAACGCGCGCACTTCGATCTGGCGCACGCGCTCGCGGCTGACGTGATAGACCTGGCTGAGCTCTTCGAGCGTCTTGGGGTCTTCGGTCAGGCGGCGTTCGGTGAGAATGTCACGCTCGCGATCGTTGAGCGAGTCCATCGCCTCGATCAGCATGTCGTGACGCACGGTCTTCTCTTCGGCGTTGGCGACGATCTCGTCCTGCAGCGGATTGTCATCCTGCAGGATGTCCATCCACTGGCCTTCGCCTTCCTCGCGCAGCGAGACGTTGAGCGAGGCATCGCCGCCCATCATCATCCGGCGGTTCATGTTGACGACTTCGACCTCGGACACGCCCAGCGTCGTCGCGATCTTGGCGACATCGTCGGGGTGCAGATCGGTGTCCTCGTAGGCGTCGAGATTCTTCTTCATGCGGCGCAAATTGAAGAACAGCTTCTTCTGGGCCGCGGTCGTGCCCATCTTCACCAGGCTCCACGAACGCAGGATGTATTCCTGGATCGAAGCCTTGATCCACCACATCGCGTACGTCGCGAGACGGAAGCCGCGTTCGGCATCGAACTTCTTCACGCCTTGCATGAGACCGATATTGCCTTCCGAGATGAGCTCGGAGACGGGCAGGCCATAACCGCGATAGCCCATCGCGATCTTGGCGACGAGTCGCAGGTGGCTGGTGACCAGCTGGGCCGCAGCCTCGGGGTCCTCATGCTCCTCGTAGCGCTTCGCGAGCATGTATTCCTGCTCGGGCGTCAGCACCGGGAACTTCTTGATTTCGGTAAGATAGCGGTTGAGGCTTTGCTCCCCGCCGAGGGCGGGCACCGCGGGCAGCTTGCGTTGCGTATCGCTCACGTTTCCTGATCCTTTCTACGTCGGCCGACGATCGAAGGCCCTGGTAGGCACCTTAGCTTGCGGCCACACGAACACTATAGCACATAAATCCGATTTCAGTGTCGCAATTCGTCAATCAGAGCGGTCATGTCGGGCGGAATGGGGCTGACGAACCGGACTGTTTCCCTACTAACGGGATGGACGAAGGAGAGTTCCGCCGCATGCAAAGCTTGTCGGCGAAACCCGAGTCGTTTGACGACCGGCTGAAGCTGGGAAGATTTGCGCCCATAGACAGGATCCCCTATTAGCGCATGGCCAATTGACGACATGTGAACGCGCACCTGATGGGTTCTCCCGGTCTCCAGGCGGCACTCGATGAGGCTGGCTCCGGACAGGAGTTCGAGGGTCCGATAGTGCGTGACGGCATGCTTGCCGCGCCCGTCCTCCACCAGCGCCATCTTCTTGCGGTCATGGTTCGATCGCCCGATCGCGCCGCGCACCGTGCCGCTGGCCGGAACCGGGCGCCCGTTCACCACCGCGCGGTAGGCGCGCCCGATCGAATGGTCGGCGAATTGCCGCGCGAGGCCTTCGTGGGCGGCGTCCGTTTTCGCGACCACGAGGAGCCCCGAGGTATCCTTGTCGATGCGATGGACGATGCCCGGCCGCGCGACGCCGCCGATGCCCGAAAGCTGCCCCCGGCAATGGTGCAGCAGCGCGTTGACCAGGGTGCCGTCGGGATTGCCCGCGGCAGGGTGGACGACGAGGCCCGCCGGCTTGTCGATCACCACGAGATGATCGTCCTCGAAAACGATATCGAGCGGGATCGCCTGTGCCTCCGCTTCCAGCGGGACCGCCTCGGGAACGACGACGGCGTAAGACACGCCATCCTCCGGCTTGGCCGAGGGTTGCCGCACGACCGCGTCCGAGAGCGAAACGCGGCCTTCCGCAATCAGCGCCTTCACCCGCTCGCGCGAAAGCCCCGTCGCTTCGGCGAGCGCCTTGTCGAGGCGCTGCCCGTTCGCAATGAGCGTTCCTGTCATGACTTGTTCGCGCGGCGCGTTCATGGCTAGGCTTTCCACCATGCCCGATGACGGTTCAAGTGGGGTGCCGATAACGATTGCGGCGGGTCTGTACGACAAACTGCTCGCCGAGGCGCGGCACGCGCATCCCGCCGAATGCTGCGGGCTGCTGCTGGGGACGGGCGACGCGATCGCGTCCATCCTACCGGCGGCCAACGTCGCGGCCGATCCGTTGCGGCATTTCGAAATCGATCCGGCCACGCTGCTGGGTGCGCATCGGGCGGCGCGGGCGGACGGGCCGGCAGTGATCGGTTACTATCACTCGCATCCGCAAGGTCCGGCACGGCCCTCTGCGACCGATCGCGAACATTCCACCGGTGATTTGCGGATTTGGGCAATCGTTGCTGCCGGACAGGTTGCATTCTGGCGCGATACGGTAAAAGGATTCGAAAGTGTCGCTTGTCGCGAGGCGGATGGATGATCACATCGCATGTCGGGCAGGGGAGAGGACTGGTGCCAGAGCACCAGGCAGACCTAGCCGAAGGGCAAGATGACGAACGGAACCGTTGACACGATGAACACCACGAGCTCGCTCGAACTCGCCAGCCTTTTGTGCTCGCGGTTGTGCCATGACATGCTCAGCCCGGTCGGCGCCTTGTCGAACGGGCTCGAACTGCTGGCCGACGAGAAGGACCCGGACATGCGCCGGCGCTGCTTCGAACTGCTCGAGCAAAGCGCGCGCGTCTCGGCGGACAAGCTCAAGTTCTTTCGCCTTGCCTTCGGCGCCGCGGGTGGCTTCGGCGATCTCGTGCCGGTGACCGAAGCGCGGTTGCTGGTCGATGCCCTTGTGGCCGATAACGAGCGGCTGACGATCAACTGGGCGCTGGGTAGCAGTTCGTTGCCCAAGCCGGCGATCAAGACGCTGCTGAACTTCGCCCTGATCGGGATCGACGCCTTGCCGCGCGGCGGTACGCTGGATCTGGCCGCCGAACAGCGCGACCACGCCAGCGAGATCGTGGTGCGCGCCTCTGGCCCGAAGATCGCGTTCGACGCGGACATCGGGCGGGCGATTTCGGGCAAGCTCGATCGCGCGGATCTTTCGAGCCGCACCGCGCCGGCGGCGATGCTCCACGAACTGGCCACCGTGCTCGAGGGGGAGCTGCAATTCGCGCTTGCCGACGATGCCCTGGTGCTCGGCGCCGTGCTTCCGGACGCCTGAGTCGGGCGAGGCGGCGCGGTGATCAATCGCTGGCTGGTCAACCGGGTCGTTTCCTCTCCGAATTGCGATGATCGCACAGCGCCCATCACCATGGTGGTGCTGCACTACACCGGGATGAAGAGCGCCGATGAAGCGCTCGCGCGGCTGTGCGATCCCGAAGCCAAGGTCTCCGCGCATTACCTGATCGACGAAGAGGGCTCGGTCACCAGCCTCGTTCCCGAGGAAAAGCGCGCCTGGCACGCGGGCAAGTCCTACTGGCGGGGGATCACCGACGTGAATTCCGCCAGCATCGGCATCGAACTCGCCAATCCGGGGCACGAATGGGGCTACCGTCCTTTCCCGGAGCCGCAAATGGACGCGCTGCTGCCGCTGCTCGGCGACATCATGGACCGGCACGACATTCCGCGCGCCAACGTCGTCGGCCATTCGGACGTGGCGCCCGCGCGCAAGCAGGATCCGGGCGAATATTTCGACTGGCATCGCCTCGCCCAGATCGGGCTCGCGCTCGAAGCCCCGCCGGCCAAGATGAACCTGTTCTACGACAATCCCGGCGGTTTCTATCTCGCGCTCGAACGCTTCGGCTACGACATTTCCGACGGCCACGCCGCGGTGCGCGCGTTCCAGCGCCGCTTCCGGCCGATGGTCATCGACGGCGAGATCGACGGCGAGATCGGCGGCATCCTGTTCGAGCTGCTGCTGCAACGCGACATCGGTCGCGCGCGCTGAGCTTTCCTTCGCGGGCAATCCGTGTCAGAGGCGCTCGCGCCGGGGAGCCGGGCAGCCGCGCCACACCGCAAGGTGTGTCGAGGAAAGTCCGGGCTCCACGAAACGAGGGTGGCGGGTAACGCCCGCCGGGCGAGCGAGGGCGCAAGCTGTCGCGAAGCTCAGGGAAAGTGCCACAGAGAGCAGACCGCCGATGGGGTCTTCGAACTTCAGGCAAGGGTGAAAGGGTGCGGCAAGAGCGCACCGCGCTCCCGGTAACGGGTAGCGGCATGGCAAACCCCACCCGGAGCAAGACCGAATAGGGTCCGCGCGCCAAGGATCGCAAGGTTCGGGGCAGGCCTGTTTCGGGCCGAGGCGGACCGGGTTGGTCGCTGGAGCGGTCGCAGCAATGCGCCGCGTAAGAGGAATGGCTGCCCCGGCGGGGCCGGTCGCGCAAGCGATACCGCTCGCCGGACAGAACCCGGCTTACAGGCTCCCCGGCACCTTTATGCGCTTTCGACAGGGCGGAAGCTATAGGCGCGAGCGGCTGGCCTCGATGAGAGCATGCAAGCGGTTGTCTGCTTTCGGGGGACGGGAGGAACCCGCGTAATGACGAGTTTGCCATGGGGAGCGGAAGATCAGCGCTCGTCAGTTTCGAATGCTGTCGGGGCTCGAACATGATCTACTGCGCTTTGTTCACACGCGCCTATGGCTTGGTAATTTGAGCGAGCAACCGTAAATGATAGCCCGCCATTTGGTCCGCCTCTTACCACTTCTGCATCGTGGTTATCTTGGCCATCATCTTCCCAAAAGCAAACGGGACAAATTTCAAAACTGCCGCGCTCGTTGAGTGTGCGGTTGTAACAGCACGGACACTGATGGAGAGCGGAAATGTCAGTGCGTTTGGGCATCATTGTGGCTGGCGTTCGAATCCGTCGCAGGCTGAGCCTTGGCAGCTAACCGAGCGAGCAGCGCCAAGCATTGGCACACGAACACCTTGCTCGTCGAAAGAATTCAAAAGGCACGCCTCAATCCGTTCAACACGCTTGGTCCTGTTCCAAGTTCTACCATTGGGATCATCGACTTCTTCGTGAGGAAGAGACGCAACTTTGAAGGAAAGATGACGTTCGTCGGTTTGCGGTGCATCGAAAGCGAAAACTTCGTCTAGATGCCATTCAGCAACTCCGCACTTTTTGGCAGCTAATTCAACTTGCTCAATTGTCCCTAACGGCCGATCATCGATCAATTCTGCCGCCTGCGAACACGCACCAATGAACGCTAAAAAACAAGGCGCGGCCGACCACCTCAACACTCCCACGAATTTCTCGAACAGGTAGGGCGTGCACAGACTTGTAGGCTAAGATTTCTGCGTAACGTCCGCAACGTCTTCGTGTCCGCAATGGCGGCTTGTGGGATGAATACGCGATAAGCCGCCATGGCTGCTAACATGGGCCGCGCGGCACGCTCCCGATGCCCGAGATGTCGTGGGAAGCTGCCGATCACATCAGGAGCATCCGTAGCGGCCACGCATAGGGATATGCGACTTGCTCAAGTACTGGCGTCGTCCATCGCCGGACGTTTGCGGGTCAGACGCAGTCCGTCGCGCATGTTGAGGCTGAGCAGGGCGATGTTCACCGCGCCCGCAATCAGCTCAATCGTTTGCACGATGTAAAACCAAGCATCGAAAGTCTCCGCCTGAGCCTTGAACGACAGATAAAGAGCTGACGGTATCAGAACCAGAATACCATTCCCTGCAATGATTGGCATGCGCTTGCGCTTCACGGCGACCAACGGGTTGCGCCATCCCCTGCCCAATTGAAGACCGGAGCCGCCCGCCGCCATCAACGATGGGATCAGGATCAGGAAGCCCCACGGGATCATGGTCTTGACGGTGACGACCAGCGCTTCACTGCCAAGCAGTTCTGACGACACCGTGGATAACCAGAAGAAACCGATTGTGAGCAAAGCAATTGCGCCTGCGATGGGGTGGATCATTTTCGCCATGGAAACCTTCCGCGTTTTCCGAAAACATAGTCAGCTATGTAAACTTGTATAGCTTGCTATGCAAGTGCTATCAGCGCGCTATGAAATTTTCCAAAGACCTATCAGCCGGATACCTCGTAAATCACACGGCGCGGCTGTTCGAGAGAGGGCTGGCTGCGCGCATCCGGCCGCTTGGGCTTACCCCGGGCACATTCCCGGCACTGCTGGAACTGTGGGAAGGAGACGGACTGACGCAAAAGGAGCTGGTCGAACGTCTCGACATTGAACAGGCCACCATGGCCAACACCTTGGCACGCATGGAACGCGATGGGCTTGTTCGGCGTCAAAAGGACGAGGCAGATGGCCGGGTGCAGCGGATTTGGTTGACCGACCATGCAAGAGGGCTGCGCGATGCGGCAATTGAGGCGGCCAAGTCTATCAATTCCGAAACAATGGCCGGCCTGTCAGCGCAGGAACAGCGGCAGCTTGTCGCACTGATGCAAAAGATCGTTTATCGCGACAAGACGCCTGCGGCGCCAACCTCATCTGAATGACAGGCAGCGATGTCGTCGCTTCCGGAATGGCGGCTTGTGGGGTGAATACGCGATAAGCCGCCATGGCTGCTAACATGGGCCGCGCGGCACGCTACCAATGACCGAAAAGTCGTGGTTAGCGGACATCAGCCCCGATTTTTTTCCCGTCTATCAAGACGACAAGCAAACGGGTAATCTTGGGCGGGGACTTTTCGGCGATCCTTATCCTTCCCTACAATGCGTTCGTTGCCATTGCTACGATGGGTGTAGCGCTGATTTGTCGACGTCAAGCGCCTCGCTTGATCTGGCCGTTCCTGTTCTCATTTTTCACGGCTGCGCCTGTGTTTATTAGGATACCAAGAGCAGGCGAAGTTGGGTACTGGATCGCCCTCGCCCTAGGTTTGTCGCTTTGGGCTGCATATGGGACTCTCATTGGTGCAGGCGTTGTGAAGCTGACGAGAGCGACCATTCGCGCATTCCAAGGCTATTGACCGCAATCTCGTCGTGTCTGGTAAGTCCGCTCTCAGGCGTAAGAAGCGATTAGCTGGCATGCCGGCCATCGGGAGCACCGACACGAGCCGCAAACGGAAGGCAGATCGTGGGAGGTGGTCCGTAAGTCAATCAGATTGACGAGAATGCCAAGTCGAAAAATTTGAATTGCGCGGTAGAACAAAACGCCTTTCCGCGTGCGCTAGGAAGAGGTTCGAAGTCGGTATCGAAACTCATGTCGTCGAGTACCAGTGTCGCTTTGCCAGCATCGGCTAGGGACAGGCTGAACTGAATATCGGATTCCGCCGCTACCTGTGCCACCGTTTTCCGATTGGAAGTCTCGTTATTTTGAGTGCTTAGTATAACGTCAAATTGCCTTGCGCGAGGTGAATCAGCAATTATTTGGAAAGTAACACTTCGTTTCCCATCGGGGCTTACTATTCGCGCCCCAGCTAGAGGCAGGTAGTTACCAGGGCGCAGTTCAATTGCCCGCACTAATCCCCTGATAGTCGGAACACCAATCAGGTCCTGTGATATGGAAGAGTAATGATCAGCGGGCACGTCGCAGTCAAACTCCATCCCCGACGATGATGGCACCGAAGAGGCGGACGCCGAAAATGTCAGCAAAGCAATGATCAATGAAGCCTTGCATAAACCACGAATCATCCATTCCTCCGTGCGATTTCTCTTAGCTATGCTGATTAGCTCAAGTCCGTAAAGTCGTCGTGTCCGAGGAAGTGCCGCTGCTGGCCTCGATCAGCGCAAAACTGCCGTAGCGCCCTGACCTCTAACCCTCGGGAAACCCAAAGGACCGCGTAGCAATCGAGCCGTCGTCCTGGGTGGCGGCTTCCAGGAACCAGCGTTGGTCGCCTTCCAGGGCGAGCGCGGTCAGGCGGCCGGTGGCGAAGGCGCCGGTGTCGATGCCGATGCGGCTGTTGCGGAAATCCGGGGCGTCGGTGATCGTGTGGCCGTGCACGACGATGTGATCGAGCGGCGCATCGTGGCTGAGGAACGGCTCGCGCATCCAGTGCAGGTCGGTCAGCAACTGCTGCTCGATGCCGATGCCGAGGCGAATGCCCGCATGGACGAAGGCGTAGTCGCCGATCACGATCCGGTGTTCGAAGTCGGCGATGAACTCCCGATCGGCCTGCGGTACGGCAGCGCGCATCATCGCGTGTGCTTCGACCAGGTCGGCGCCGGCGAACGCCCGCGCGTCGATCGGATAGGATAGCACCGTCTCGCGGCCGCCATAACGCATGAAATAGGCGAACACTTCGAGCTCATCGAAGCTTTGCAGAAACATTTCCTCGTGGTTGCCCATCAGCACCCGCACGCGGCGCTCCTTCGACCACTGGCGCACGAATTCCAGCATCGTCGCACTGCTCGGGCCCCGATCAATCAGGTCGCCGAGGAAGATCACGGTCGTGTCCGCGGGGCCGCGCTGCGCATCGTCGCTTTCGATGGCGCGGGCGAGTTCGAGCGCGTGATCGAGACAGCCGTGAACGTCGCCGATCGCGTAGACACGCTGTCCTTCGGGGATGGAGCCCACCCGTGTCCGGCTGCGCGCGGCGCCGGTAGCCGCAGCGCCTTTCCTGAAGAGATCGAGAATTTTCATAAGCCTACGTCCACGAACGATTTGGGTTCGTGTGGCTCTTTCGCAACCGTTACCTGATCGAAAGCCGCTCTATTCAGTAGGCCGTGGCAAAAAATCAACACCAAGTGCGCCTATCGGCTACGCAAGGTTTTTGATCTTGTGCAACGCAACAGAAACATGCAGCAACATTACTCCATCGACCGGACGCCCAGAACAAAGAGGTGACGGCGATGGCGCAGGTGGGACGAAGCAGACACAACAGTGAGGGAACTGAGCATGCTTACGTCCATCCGCGGCCTCGTGGCCGCTTCTCTTTTCGCAGGTGCGGCGATCGCCGCGACGCCGGCACTGGCGCAGGATGATTCGGGGATCACGATCTCCGGCAACGCCGCGCTGGTGACTGAATACCGCTTCCGCGGCGTGGACTTGTCGGGTGGCGACATCGCCATTCAAGGCGGCATCGACCTCAGCCATTCGAGCGGTTTCTACATCGGCACCTGGGGCTCCTCGCTCGATGAGGACACCGTGGGCTACGGCCACACCGAACTCGACATCTACGGTGGTTGGACCGGCGAAGTGACCAGCGGCGTTACCGCCGACGTCGGCTTGATCGCCTATCTCTACCCGAACGCGGGGCCGGGCGATTTCGATTACTTCGAGGCTTACGGCTCTGTCGGCTTCACGTTCGGTCCGGCCGAAACCACGCTCGGCGTCGCTTATGCGTTCGAGCAGGATTCGCTTGGCGGTGACGACAACCTCTATCTCTACGCCGATGTCGGCATCGGTATCCCGAACACGCCGGTCTCGGTGTCCGGCCACATCGGCTACACCGACGGCTTCCTGACCTACACCAACGACGGCAATGCCTTCGACTGGTCGATCGGCGCCCAATTCGCCGTGAACGACAATCTCTCGGTCGGCGTGTCCTACATCGATGCCGAGGGCGATTACGCGCCGGGCGACTACGATTTCACTGATGGTGCGGTCGTCGGCACGCTTTCGGTCAGCTTCTGATCTTAATCAGATTTGCTACACGGAAAGGCCTGTCCGGTTCGCGCCGGGCAGGCCTTTGTCGTTCTTCATATGCCCGGAGCCGTTCGGACGTGCGGCCCGACGCGGTCAGGGTTTCACTGCAAGTAGAAGTCGACCGTCGTGACGACGCGGACCTTCTTGTAAGGCGATCCGGCCACGCCCCACTCGCCGCTGCTGTCCCCGTCGCGCGCATCGATCGAGAAGTAGCCTTGGGTCGCGCTCTTGATCGCGCCGACGCTGGTGCCGCTGTCCTTGGCGAATTGTTCGGCTGCGGCGCGCGCGTCCTTGGTCGCATCCGCGACCATTCCCGGCTTGATGTCGTTGAGCTTGGTGAAGGTATAAGCCATGCCCGAGCCGTCTTCGAGCATCACCCCGCGCCGCACCAGTTCGAACTGGCGCTTCACCGCATCCTGCGCGCGCTTGATGTCGTTGCTGCGCAAGCTCATGCGCTGGCGCACGGTGTAAGTGGTGACGCCGTCGTTGGTGAATTGCGAGACGTTGACGCCGGTCGGCTGCAGCGCTTCGGACGGAAACCCGAGATCGGCGAAGAACGCGCGGATCTCGCGCGTGTCGCGGTCGACGCCGGCTTGCGCGCCGGCCAGGTCGCCCGCGCTGGCGGAATACGTGATCGTCCAGGTCGCAAGATCCGCAGTCACGTCGCGCTCGGCGAGGCCGCGCACGGTGACGGACCGGTTCGCCTGCTGCGCGCGGAGCAGGCCGTCGCCGAGCAGATATCCGCCGATCACCAGGCCCACTGCGAGCAGCGCGGAACTGCCGAGCCACAGAAGGGTTGAAGGCCTCGAAAAGAAGCCAGTGGCACGCACGGGCTCGTCTGGGTTAACATCGGACATGGACGGCTCTCCCTCGCTCTTGATGCTATGGAAGGTGCAGACTATCGCCTTTCTGAGCGATGAACCGTTCTTTGCTAGCGACGAATTGAAGGATATACCGTGACGAAATTTCTCCACACCATGATCCGCGTCACCGATCCCGATGCGACCGTGGCGTTCTTTCGCTTGCTGGGCATCGAGGAAGTGCGCCGTTTCGACAACGAGAAGGGCCGCTTCACGCTGATCTTTCTCGCCGCTCCCGGACAGGAAGGGGTCGCGGAAGTCGAACTGACGCACAACTGGGATCCGGAAGATTACAGCGGGGGGCGCAACTTCGGCCACCTCGCATACCGGGTCGACGATATCTACGCGACGTGCCGCCGCCTGATGGATGCGGGCGTGACGATCAACCGCCCGCCGCGCGATGGGCACATGGCCTTCGTGCGCACGCCCGACGGGATCTCGGTGGAACTGCTGCAGGACGGGACGCTGCCTGCCGAGGAACCCTGGGCGAGCATGCCCAATGTCGGCAGCTGGTAAGCCTCGGCGCTCCCGAGCCTAGGCGCGAACTAGGCGGGGAGCTTTGCGGGCCGGCTTGCGAAGCGCAGCACCGCGTAGCCGAGCACCGAGGAGAGCAGCGATCCCGCCAGAACGCCGAGCTTCGCCTCCTCGATCAGGAGCGGATAGCGCGGGAAGGCGAGGGCGCCGATGAACAGGCTCATGGTGAAGCCGATCCCGCACAGCACCGCCATGCCCCACAGCTGCGCCCAGCTCGCGCCTTCGGGCCGCGGCGCGAAACCGATGCGGTCGGATGCGAAGATCGCGGCGAAGATCCCGACCTGCTTGCCGATGAACAGGCCGAGCAGGACACCCAGCGGGATCGGGTCGAACAGGCCGTCGAAGCCGATCCCTGCGAGGGCCACACCGGCGTTGGCGAAGCCGAACAGCGGGACGATCACGAAGCTGTTCCAAGGCACCAGGGCATGTTCGAGCCGGAGCAGCATGGAATCCCCGCGCGTCACCGTCAGCGGTACGCAGAAGGCCGCCAGCACGCCGGCGACGGTGGCGTGGATCCCGCTGTAAAGCACGCAGAACCACATCCCGATGCCCAGCACCAGGAACAGCCAGTAGCGATGGAAGCCGAAGCGGTTGGCGGCGATCAGGGTGGCGAGGAAGCCGAGCCCGCCGAGCCCCCAGGCCAGCTTGATCCCGGCCGTGTAGAAGACCGCGATGATGGCGACGGCACCGAGATCGTCGACGATGGCGACGGTCAGCAGGAACAGGCGGAGCGAGGCGGGCACGCGCTTGCCCAGCAGCGCCAGCACGCCGACCGCAAAGGCGATATCGGTGGCGGCGGGGATCGCCCAACCGCGCTGCATCGGCTGCCCCGTCCCGGCGATGGTGAGATAGACCAGCGCGGGAACCATCATACCGGCCGCAGCGGCGAGTACCGGCAGGCGGCGGCGCTTGGCATCGGACAACTCCCCGTCGAGCACCTCGCGCTTGATCTCGAGGCCGACGACGAAGAAGAAAACCGCCATCAGCCCATCGTTGATCCACAGATGCAGCGTGTCGAGCTTGGGAATGGGCGTCCACGCCAGCCGGTCGTGAAACAGGTCGTGATAGGTGTGCTGCAGCGGCGAATTGGCAGCGAGCATGGCCGCGATCGCGACGACGATGAGCAGGATGCCGCCGGCGGCCTCGCCGCCGAACATCTTGCTGATGGTACGCGCAAGGCGATTTGCCCAATGTCGTTGGAGGCTCATTCGCGCTCCTTTTGTCGATCTGGTCGACCTGCGCAACCCACTTGCGGACGCATTAAGTATAAATGTATAAGATCCTGGGCAAAATGGGTCGGGGGACATCCGTGGCGGCGGTGGAAGTCCTGCAGCACACGCTGGATGTGCTGCAAATGGTGCAGTGGGAACTGCTGCTGTTCGCAGCCTCTTGGTTTGCGATTAGCGCTGTCGACGAATTGGCGGTCGATGCATTGTGGTTGTGGTACCGGCTCACCGGTCGTGTTCCACGCTCCAGAATTCTCGCCGGCGACGGGACGCAGCCGTTAACCGGACCCGCGGCGGTCTTCGTGCCGGCCTGGCGGGAAGCCGAAGTGATCGGACCGATGATCCGCCACACTCTGGACGCTTGGCGGCACGACGAACTCACCCTTTATATCGGGCTGTACCCCAACGACGAGGCGACGCTGACGGCCGCGGTGGAAGCCGCCGGAAGCGATCATCGCGTGCGGTTCGTGGTTAACGATCAGCCGGGCCCGACGACCAAGGCGGATTGCCTCAACCGCTTGTACCGCGCCCTGTGCGAGGACGAAGCGCGATCGGCCCGGCGTTTCCGCAGCCTCGTGCTGCACGATGCCGAGGATATGGTGCATCCCGATGCTCTGGCACTGATCGATTCCACCTTGGGGCCGGTCGATTTCGTGCAGCTACCGGTTCGACCGGAGCCGCAGCGCGCGTCGCATTTCGTCGGTGGGCACTATTCGGATGAATTCGCCGAGGCGCATGCCAAGTCGATGGTGGTGCGCGACATTCTGGGAGCAGGCATTCCCGCCGCCGGGGTCGGCTGCGGCTTTTCGCGCAGCGCGATAGAGGCGCTGTTCGACGAGCGGCGCGCGCAAGGCGAGGCGGGGCCCTTTGCCTCGGAATGTCTGACCGAAGACTACGAGCTGGGCCTCATCGTGTCGCGGGGCCGCCGCTCGCGCTTCGTGCGCCGCCACGACAGATATGGCGATCTCGTCGCCACCCGGGCCTTCTTTCCCAGTACCCTCGATGCCGCGATCCGGCAGAAGAGCCGCTGGATCCATGGCATTTCCCTGCAAAGCTGGGACCGGCTCGGTTGGTCGGCACGGCCTGTCGAGATTTGGATGGCGCTGCGCGATCGCTGCGGGCCGCTCACTGCCCTGGTGCTCGGGACGGCCTATCTGCTTCTGGGAATCGAAGGCGTGCTCATCGTGGCGCGGTTTGCGGGATGGGAGAGCACGTATAGTATGTCGCCGATCCTCAAGGTCCTGCTCGCCATAAGCTTCACCAGCTTCGCCTGGCGCGCCCTGTGGCGCTTCCATTTCACCTCTCGCGAATACGGGATCATCGAAGGTTTGCGCGCCTTGATGCGCATTCCGGTGTCCAACATCATCGCGATCATCGCTGGTCGCCGGGCCGTCTTCGCTTATGCCCGGACCCTGCGCGGCGAACGCCCGATTTGGGACAAGACCGACCACGCGCTCCATCCGTCGATCACGCTGGCGACGCCCGCGCTGCGGACGGGTGGTTATGCGATGGCGGCGGCCGAGTGATGCGGGTGCGTGGCAAGGGCGGCCCGCTCAAGGGGCTGGGGCTGATGCTGATTGCCTGGGTCACCGTTCGCGTCGCGACTTTCAGCGCGCTGCCGCTGCTGCAAGTGCCGCTTCCGGACACACCGCATCCGGCCTTGCCGCCGACCCCAGCCCATGCCTTGGCGCTGCACGATGCCGAGGCGAGCAAGCCCGGGCCCGCACGATCGTTGGTCGGCTTCGGAGCAACCGAACGCCGCGCCTCTGCCGGGGGAACGAGGAGGGTTTTGCCGGCTTCGCTGATGCGCGGGCGGCGCTCTCGCATGATCTTCGGTTTGTCGTCGCAAACCGGGTCGCAAGAAGGGCCGCGCGGTGCGGCGCGCTTGGCCGATGCCGGTCATCCAAGAAACGAGGTGGCTCCCTATCGGCCCTTCGTAGCCACGCCGGCGGCAACCGCGGCGCAGAACCGCTGGTCCGGCGATGGCTGGATGTTGCTGCGCAGAGGCAGCGGCGGCGAGGCAGCGTCGGGCCTGCGCCCTGCGAGCTACGGTGCCAGCCAGGCCGGCGGCATTCTGCGCTATCGCCTGGCGCCGGGCAGCGCTCGCCGCCCCTTCGCTTACTTGCGTGCGACCACCACCTTGCGCGGTCCCAGCGAGCAGCAAGCCGCTCTTGGGCTGGGGGTGCGACCGATCGCACGAATTCCGGTTTCCGCGGCCGCCGAAGTCCGGGCCGTGGATGGTTCGGGCGGCCTCAAGGCCCAGCCTGCGGCCTTCGTCGTCACGGAACTCGCTCCTGTTGCCCTGCCGGCGCACCTGCAGGCAGAGGTCTATGCGCAAGCGGGGTATGTCGGAGGCGCATTCGCCACGGCCTTCGCGGACGGTCAGCTGCGCATCGACCGCTCGCTCGCAAAGGTCGGGGGGGCGAGCGCACGCATTGGCGCCGGCGCTTGGGGCGGGGCGCAAAAAGGCGCGGCGCGGCTCGACATCGGACCGAGCGCGACGATCTGGCTGCCTTTGTCGCGATCGAGCGGAGCGCGGCTGGCGCTCGATTGGCGCTTACGGGTCGCGGGGGATGCCGAACCGCGATCGGGCCCCGCTCTCACCCTATCCTCAGGTTTCTGAAACGCGCCTTTCCTGTTTCCTTTCGCTGCGGTAGCGAACACGCCAGGATGGACGTCTATCTTCCCATCGCCAACCTTTCGGTCAATGGCCTCGTCATCGTCGGTCTCGGCGCGCTGACCGGACTGCTTTCGGGCATGTTCGGCGTGGGCGGCGGGTTCCTGACGACGCCGCTGCTGATCTTCTACGGCGTGCCGCCGACGGTCTCGGCCGCGTCGGCCGCCAGCCAGGTCACCGGCGCGAGCGTTTCGGGGATGTTCGCGCATTACCGGCGCGGCGGTGTCGATTTCCAGATCGGCGGGGTCATGGTGGCTGGCGGCATCATCGGCACGGGCATCGGCGCCGGCCTGTTCAACTTGCTGACCGCGCTCGGCCAGATCGATACGGTCATCAACCTGCTCTACGTCCTGCTGCTCGGCTCGATCGGCAGCCTGATGGCGAACGAATCGATCCAGACGCTGCGCGCCGAGAAGACCGGCGTGCGCCCTGCGGCGCGCAAGCGGCGGCACCATCCCCTCGTCGCCAGTCTGCCGATGCGCTGGCGCTTCTACCGTTCGGGGCTCTACATTTCACCTCTGGCGCCGTTGATCCTCGGGATCCTGACGGGCATTCTGACCATGCTGATGGGGATCGGCGGCGGCTTCGTGCTGGTGCCGGCGATGCTCTACATCCTGGGCATGAGCGCGAACGTCGTGGTCGGCACGTCGCTGTTCCAGATCCTGTTCGTCACCATGGCGACCACGATGATGCATGCGATGACCACGCGCGCGGTCGACATCGTGCTTGCCGGCCTGCTGCTGCTGGGGTCGGTCACCGGCGCGCAACTGGGCGCGCAGTTCGCGCAGAAAGCGAGCCCGGTGAAACTGCGCCTGGTGCTGGCGGTGATCGTGCTGCTCGTCGCGCTGCGCATGGCGCTCGGCCTCGGCTACCAGCCGGACGAGATCTACACCGTGGCCCCGCTATGAGGACCGTGATCGCGCTCGTCCTGCTCCTGGTGCTGTCCGGCGCGCGCGACGCGATCCTGGTGCCCGAAGTCTCGCAGCACGAAGTCCGGCTGCGGCAGGGCTTCACCGGCACCGAGCTGCTGCTGTTCGGCGCGATCCTGAGCCCGGAGGGCACGCGCGCCGCGCAGGACTACGACATCGTGGTGGTGCTGAAAGGCCCGACGCAAGCGATCGTGGTGCGCGAAAAGGCGAAAGTCGCGGGGATCTGGGTCAACGCCGACAGCATCGAGCTGCGCTCCGCGCCCTCGTATTTCGCGCTGGCCTCGACGCGACCGATCGACAGAATCGTGGATGACAAAACCGCGGCGATCTACGAGTTGGGGCTCCGGTGGCTGCAGCTTTCGCCCATCGGCGCGATCGATCCGGAGGAACAGCAGCGGTTCGCGTCCGGCCTCGTCGATCTCAACCAGCGCACCGGCCTCTACCGCCAGGAGGAAGAAGGCGTGACGGTGAGTGAGCAAGTGCTGTACCAGGCGCGGATCGCGCTGCCGTCGCGGGTGCCCACCGGCACGTACACTGCCGAGACTTTCGCCATCACCAAAGGGCAGGTGGTGGCGTCGGCCAGCAGCACCGTGATCGTCCACAAGCTCGGGATCGAGCGCGCCATCGCCGAGTTCGCCGACCAGTACGGGTTTCTCTATGGCCTCGTGGCGGTCGCGCTCTCGATCGCGATGGGCTGGATCGCAGGGCGGCTGTTCGCGCTGATCTGAGCCGAATTAGGTCGTTCTTAACGGTAAGATCCTAAGTGCTTCACTGACTTACGTGCAGCCAGGGTGCCTGATGTCCGATTTGAGCAAGAGCGACTTTTCCGCGACCCAGCCTGCGCAAGCCAGGGATGTGCAGGATCTGCCCGGCGCGCCGCCATTCGAAAACGCCGCCGAACCGATCGGAATCGTGCTCGAAATCGCGGGCTCGGGCAGCAGGATCGCGCTTGATCTCAATCGCTTGAGCGAGTGTTCCTCGGACTCCGATCCTTCGGTCGCCTTGTCCGGACAAGTCGGCAGCCAGGTCAAGATCCGCGTCGGCAACGGCTGGCTGCTGGCGAGCGTGCGCAGTCAGAAGAAGGACACCAAGATCCCCGGCGGGATTCTCGCCGCGGCTGATTTCCTCGGCGAGGGCGAGGAGGAGCGCCTGACCGGGCGCATCCATTCCTTCCGCCGCGGCGTCACCATCTATCCGATCCCCGGCGCGCTGGTCTATCCCGCGACCAGCGAGGACTTGCGCCAGATCTACGCCAGCGACGGGCGCACCTCGATTCAGATCGGCAATGTCTACCCAACCAAGGACATCCGCGCCGGGCTCTACGTCGATGCGCTGCTCGGCAAGCACTTCGCGCTGCTCGGCTCCACCGGCACCGGCAAATCGACCAGCGCCGCGCTGATCCTGCACCGCATCTGCGAGCATGCGCCCGAGGGCCATATCGTGATGATCGATCCGCACGGCGAATACGGCGCCGCGTTCCGCCATACTGGCGAGACTTTCGACGTCACCAACCTCAACATGCCGTACTGGCTGATGAACTTCGAGGAACACTGCGAGGTCCTGCTCACCTCGCGCGGCAACGACCGGCAGGACGATGCCGAGATCCTCGCCAAGTGCCTGCTCGAAGCGCGGATGAAGAACCGGCTTGCCGATCAGCTCGGCAAGATCACCGTCGACGCACCGGTCCCCTATCTGCTGTCCGACCTCGGCAACATCCTCAACAACGAGATGGGCAAGCTGGACAAGGGCCGTACCAGCGCGCCCTACCAGCGGATCAAGAACAAGCTCGACGAGCTCAAGTCCGATCCGCGCTTCCAGTTCATGTTCTCGGGCATGCTGGTGGGCGATACGATGGCCGATTTCCTCGGCAAGATCTTCCGTCTGCCCGCCCGCGGCCGGCCGATCACGATCATCGACGTCTCGGGCGTGCCGTCCGACATCACCTCGACGGTGGTGGCGGTGCTGTCGCGCCTGGTGTTCGACTTCGCCGTCTGGGGCCGCGAGGAGCGGACGCGCCCGATCATGCTGGTGTGCGAGGAAGCGCACCGCTACGTGCCCAACGAGAAGAACGCCGACGGCTCCTCGGTCGGCCGGACCCTCTCGCGCATCGCCAAGGAGGGCCGCAAATACGGCATCTCGCTGGGCCTCATCACCCAGCGCCCGTCCGACCTTGCCGAAGGCGTGCTCTCGCAGTGCGGCACGATCATCTCGATGCGCCTCAACAACGATCGCGACCAGGCCTTCGTCCGCGCGGCGATGCCCGAAGGCGCGCGCGGCTTTCTCGATTCGATCCCGGCGCTGCGCAATCGCGAGTGCATCATCTGCGGCGAGGGCGTGTCGATCCCGATCCGCGTCTCGTTCGATACGCTCGAGGAACACAAGCGCCCCGCCTCGGGCGATCCCTCGTTCTCCGAGCTGTGGCAGGACAGCGGCGGCGACGAGGAAATGGTCCAACGCACCGTCCAGCGCTGGCGCGCCCAGGGGCGGTAAGCGCCGCGCATTTCCTCTTCGTCATCCCGGGCCTGACCCGGGATCCCGCTTCTACTTGCGTGGCCGCTCTCCAAGTAGCGTCACCCCGGATCAAGTCCGGGGTGACGATCGGGGACGCTTGTGACGCAAGCCGCGATCACCGCGCCACGGTCTCGAAGGCGCCGGCCTGCTGGCGCTTGCGCGTCCAGGCCCAGGCCGCGCTCATCAGCGCGACGGCGGCGACCGAGCCGAAGGGATAGGCCCACCACAGCGCATCGGCACCCAGCAGCGGATAGGCGACGAAGTAGAAGCCCAGCCGCGCCCCGTAGAGCGCGATCAGCAGGGCCACCAGCGGCAGGAACACCACCCCGTAAGCGCGCATCGTGCCGACCTGGATCATCGTCGCGCCGGTAAGAATGAACGACCAGGTCACGATCAGCTGCATATGCCGCGCGATCGGGACCGCGGGGCTATCCGCGCCCAGGAACAGCGCCAGCATCGGCCGGTCGAACATCAGCAGGAGCGCGGCCAGCACGCCCGTCATCACCACGTTGGCCGCGATGCCGATCAACGTGATCCGCCCGACCCGCGTGTGGTTTCCCGCCCCCACGTTCTGCGCGACCATCGCGCTCACGCCCGAACCCAGCGCCAGCGAGGGCATCTGGATGTAGTTCCACAATTGCAGCGCCGCGCCGTAGGCCGCCGCCGTCAACAGCCCCTCGCGGTTGACGAGGCCGATCATCACCAGCCCGGCAGAGGAAATGATCAGCATCTGCGCCCCCATCGGGATGCCTTTGGTGACAACGAACGCCAGCTCGCGGCTTTTGGGAATGAGGTGGCCGAGCTCGGGCCCGCGCAGTCGCAGCGGCAAGTCGCGCAGGTACATCGTCGTGATCATCGCCGCGGAACCGACGAAATTGGCGAAGCCCGTGGCAATCGCCGACCCGGCGATGCCGAGCGACGGGATCGGGCCGTAGCCCCGGATCAGCAGCGGATTGAGCACGATGTCGAGCAGCACGGTCAGGATCATCGCGTAAAGCGGCGTCTTGGCATCGCCCGCGCCGCGCAGTCCCATCGAGACCAGCATCGAAATCGTGCCGAGCGGCATGATCACGAAGATCACGCGCAGATAGGCCAGCGCCTGCAGCTGGCTTTCCTCCGGCGTCGAGAGCAGGCGCAGCAGCGACGGCGTCCAGAACCATCCGATGATCCCGGCGCCGACCGCGATGATCGTGCAGAACCCGAGCCCGGTGCCGAAGCTGGCGCGCGCGGCGTCGAGGTCGCGCGCGCCGAAATGGTGGCCGACCCGCACTGTGGTCGCCATGCCGAAGCCGAACACCGCGCCGAACAGCAGGAACATCACGTTGTTGGCGTTGGCCGTGGCGGCCAGTGCGCTTTCCCCGATCAGCCGACCGACCCAGATCGCATTGATCGAGCCGTTAAGCGACTGAATGACGTTGCCGATCAGCATCGGGATCGAAAACGCGATCAGCGTCTTGAGGATCGGGCCCTGCGTGAGATCGCCCTTCATCGGCTTCGCTGCCGGAGTGGCCCCCGTGGGCGGGAACACGGCTTCGGGACTGGTATCGACCGGCAGTTCTGACCGTGTCTCGCTCATGTGCCTCTGGTGTCTCCAAACAAGTGGATGTGCAGCCGGTCGGAATAGGCCATGCCGCGTGCCACGGCGGCATCGGCCAGCCACGCGCCCCGCTGGCGCAGGGTTTCGCTGTCGCGGCCTTCGGGCATCAGGAACACGCGCTCCGGGGCTATGCCATGCGCGGCGACGATCGCCTCGACTTCTGCCAGGTCTGTCCGTTCGGCGATCACGAACTTGAACCACGCACGTTCATCCGCGGCGAAGGCGGCAAGGCGTTCGGGAAGCAGCGCAAGGTCGGCCGGATTGCCGCTGTGCGCGAGCTTGGGGCTGACGTTGTATTGCGCGATGAGCGGATCGAGCGCGGAATGCGGGGCGACGGTGCCGTTGGTCTCGATCTCGACGCGGACGCCCGGAAGCTGCGCGATCAGGCGGGCCAGCGCCGCGCCTTGCAGCAGCGGCTCGCCCCCAGTCACGACCAGCCGCGTCTGCCCCAGCGCGGCGATCCGCGCGGCCACGTCGGCCTCGTCCAGCGCGATCTGGTTGGCCTGCCGGTCGAAGGCGAGATCGTCGCGGTGGGGGCGGTTGTCGCCTTCGAAGTGCCAGGTATAGGCGGTGTCGCACCATTCGCAGGCCAAGTTGCAGCGCGAGAGGCGCACGAACACGCAAGGGCGCCCCATCGAGGCGCCTTCGCCCTGGATCGCGGCGAAGATCTCCGGCTCGCCGGGCGTGGTGGTGGCGAGCGTCAGCATCCGCCGCCGCGCGAAGGTGACAAAGGTGACACAGGGGGTCTCGCAAGTACGGCGTGCAAGCTGCTGATTGTCATGGATAATGCGTCATTTGGCGTGGGTGACACGCGTGCGGTGTCGTTTTTCTGGCGGTGCGGCCGAAACCGGGGCGGACGGTGGCGGATGCGAGGTTTGTAGGAAAGCGATTTCGGCGCGCGCGCTGTGCCCACCCCGCTGCGACTAGCGGGCAAGCCCGCAAGTCTCGCGGCCCTCCCGCAAGCGGGTGGGCGGTACTCTCTCGCTCCCCTCCCGCTTGCGGGAGGGGCTGGGGGTGGGCCTTAAAGCCAGCACCCGACCCCCGGGATGTCACCCCAGCCGCGCCAGCGCCGCCGCCAGCCGCTCGGCCTCGGCGGCGTGGTGCGCGTGATCGGCGCGCGCCTTCTCGACCGCCTCGGGCTTGGCCTTCTCGACGAACTTGGGGTTCTGCAGCCGCCCCTCGAGCGCCGTCGCTTCCTTGAGCGACGCCGCGCGCGCCTTCTCCAGCCGGGCCTTTTCGGCCGCGATGTCGATCACGCCTTCGAGCGGGATCGCCAGCGTCGCATCGCCCGCGCCGACTTGCATCGCCGCGCCAGCCGGGGCCGGTTCGAAGTGGATCGCATCGAGCCGGGCCAGCCGATCGATCGCGCCGCCATTGCGGCCGACGATCGCACGCGTCGTATCGGACGGGTCTGCAACGTAGGCCGTCAGCCGCGCACCCGGCGCGATTCCGAGTTCGGCTTTCGCGCCGCGCAGATTGCCGACGAGCGCGATCAGCCATTCGACTTCGGCCTTCGCCTCCGCATCCACCGTAGCTTCCGGCGCGGGCCATTGCGCGGTGATCAGCGGGTAGCCGGGCCGGTCGCCCATCTTGCTCCACAGTTCCTCGGTGACGAACGGCATGAACGGGTGGAGCATGACCAGGATCTGGTCGAGCACCCAGCCGGCGACGGCTTTGGTCTCCTCGTCGAACTGTCCCCCTTCGGCATTGCTCAGGACAGGCTTGATCAGCTCGATGTACCAGTCGCAGAACTGGTCCCAGACGAAGTGGTAGATCGCGTTCGCGGCGGCGTCGAAGCGCAGCTCGGCCATTGCCTTGTCGAGCTCGGCGAGCGTCGCGACCACTTCGCCGATGATCCAGCGATTGACCGCGCTGGTCGCCGCCGGCGCCGCGATCGAAGTGCTCGCGGCGATGCCGTTGGCCTGGCAGAACCGTGCCGCGTTCCACAGCTTGGTCGCGAAGTTGCGGTACCCCTCGACCCGCTTCTCATCCATCTTCACATCACGGCCCTGGCTTTCCATCGCCGCCATGAAGAAGCGCAGCGCGTCGGCGCCGTACTGGTCGATGAGGCCCAGCGGATCGACCACGTTGCCCTTGGACTTCGACATCTTCTGCCCGTCGGCCGCGCGCACCAGCCCATGCAGGTAGAGCCGCTTCCACGGCACTTCCTTCATGAAGTGGATCCCCTGCATCGCCATCCGCGCATCCCAGAAGAACAGGATGTCGAAACCCGAAATCAGCAGGTCGTTGGGGTAGTGCTTGGCGAGCAGGGAGGTGCCCACCCCGCTGCGACTAGCCTCGCCTTCGGCTCGGCAAGTCTCGCTCCCCTCCCGCATGCGGGAGGGGTTGGGGGTGGGTTCTTCTCCGTCCGGCCAGCCGAGCGTGGCAAACGGCCACAGCGCCGAGGAGAACCACGTGTCGAGCACGTCTTCGTCGCGAGAGAGCGCTTTGCCGTCTGCCAGCGCCAGCGCCTCTTCCTCGGTTTCTGCGACGAAGACAGAACCATCATCCGCATACCACGCCGGAATCCGGTGTCCCCACCAGAGCTGGCGCGAGACGCACCAGGGCTGGATGTTCTCCATCCAGTTGAAGAAGGTCTTTTCCCAGGTCTTGGGCACGATCTCGATCGCGCCGGAACGCACCGCCTCGAGCGGCGGCTGGGCGAGGGTATGGGCATCGACATACCACTGGTCAGTCAGCCAGGGCTCGATCACCACGCCGCCGCGGTCGCCGTAGGGCGTCTGGATCACGCGTTCTTCGACGCGTTCGAGAAGGCCGTCGGTATCCATCAGCTCGACCACACGCTTGCGCGCCTCGAAGCGGTCGAGCCCGACGAGGTCCGCCGGGATCAGGCCGTCCGCCGTCTGCCAGACCTTCGCCTCTGCATCGAGCATGTTGAGCATGTCGCCCGCCGCGATCCCGGCGCGCTTGCCCACTTCGAAGTCGTTGAAATCATGCCCCGGCGTGATCTTCACCGCGCCCGAGCCCAGCTCGGGATCGGCGTGCTCGTCAGCGACGATCGGGATCTCGCGCCCCGTGATCGGCAGCGTCACCTTGGCGCCGCGCGCCACGAGAGCGGCATAGCGCTCATCGGTGGGATGCACCGCGACGGCCATGTCGGCCAGCATCGTTTCGGGCCGCGTGGTGGCGACTGAGATGTGGCCTGAGCCGTCCGACAGCGGGTACCGGAAGTGCCAGAAGTGGCCGCTCACCTCGCGAGTCTCGACTTCGAGGTCGGAAATCGCGGTACCCAGCTTGGGATCCCAGTTCACCAGCCGCTTGTCGCGGTAGATCAGGCCCTGGTTGTAGAGATCGACGAACACCTTCACCACGGCCTTGGTGAAATGCGGGTCCATGGTGAACTGCTCGCGGCTCCAGTCCATCGAACAGCCCAGGCGGCGGAGCTGGCGGGTGATGGTGCCGCCCGATTCTTCCTTCCACTCCCAGACTTTGGCGATGAAGGCGTCCCGGCCCATGTCGGTGCGCTTCTCGCCGCGTTCGTTCATCTGCCGCTCGACCACCATCTGTGTGGCGATCCCCGCGTGGTCGGTGCCCACCACCCACAGCGCATCCTTACCGCGCAGCCGCTCGTAGCGGATGACGATGTCCTGCAGGGTGTTGTCGAGCGCGTGGCCGATGTGCAGCGAGCCGGTGACGTTGGGCGGCGGATTGACGATGGTGAAGGGCGCGGCATCGGGGCGTTCGGGGCGGAACAGGCCGTTGTCTTCCCAATGCGCGTACCAGTGCGCCTCGATCGCGGCGGGATCGAAGGTCTTGGGCAGCGACGGCTCGGGCGACTGCGCGGAGGGCGGCGTGGCGTTCTCGGTCATGGCGCGGCGCTTTGCCAGCGCGCGCGGGTGCACGCAAGGCACACCGGCCGCGCAACTGAACGACATCGACTTGTCGACATTGGGGAACCCCTTGCCGCAGCAGCCGTTTTCGACCATGACGAGGGTTAGATGCGCGAGTTGGCCGAGTATACGCTGTCTGAAGGAGACCAGGGCGGCGCCGCGACGTTGGCCTTACGCGGCCCGTTGCGCGTCTATGCGATCGGCAAGCTCGAGCGCGATCTGGAGACGATCGACCAGCCGCTGGCCAAGATCGACCTTTCCGAGATCACCGAAATCGACACCACCGGCGCCTGGGTCACCACCCGCTTCGCCGCGCGCCACGATGCCGAGATCGTCGGCGCCGACGAAAACGCGACGCGCCTGCTGAAGGCGGTCAGCCAGGTCGACGAGGAAGAGACCGAGACAGAGGCAGAGCCCAACGTCGTGGTCCGCTCGATCAGCGACGTGGGCGATCGCATCGTCGCCTGGGGGCATGGCCTGGTCGACATTGTCACGTTCCTCGGCGCGCTCATGGCCGCCTTGGGAAGCGTCATCCGTCACCCCTCGCGGATGCGCTGGACGGCGATGGTGCATCACATGCAGTACATCGGCATCAACTCGCTGTGGATCGTCGGGTTGATGAGTTTCCTCATCGGCATCGTCATCGCCCAGCAGGGCGCGGTGCAGCTGGCGCAGTTCGGGGCCGAAATCTACACGATCAACCTGACCGGCCGCCTCTCGATGCGCGAACTCGGCATTTTGATGACCGCGATCATGGTCGCGGGTCGCTCTGGCTCGGCTTTCGCCGCGCAGATCGGCACGATGCAGTTGACCGAGGAAGTCGACGCGATGCGCACGATCGGCGTCGCGCCGATGGAAACGCTGGTGGTGCCGCGCGTGCTGGCCTCGATGGTGATGATGCCGCTGCTGGGCTTCTACTCGGCGGTGCTCGCGATCGTCGGCGGTGCCTTCATCTCGAACTTCGCGCTCGACATCCCGTTCCTCACGTTCCTCCAGCGCATTCAGGAAGTGGTGCCGATCACCGACGTCTGGGTCGGCCTGATCAAGGCGCCGGTTTTCGCGCTCGTGATCGCGCTGGCGGGCTGCTACCATGGCATGCAGGTCAAAGGAAACGCCGAGGAAGTGGGGCTCAGGACCACGCAATCGGTGGTCACCGCGATCTTCACCGTCATCGTGATCGACGCCTTCTTCGCGATTTTCTTCACCGAGATCGGCTGGGCATGAGCGTCGATCCGAAAACCGATTGCCCGATCGTGGTCAAGGGCCTCACCAACGCCTTCAACGGGTTCACCGTGCACGACAACCTCGACCTCGAAGTGAAGCGTGGCGAGATCATCGGCGTGGTCGGCGGGTCCGGCACCGGCAAGTCGGTGCTGATGCGCTCGATCATCGGGTTGCAGCAGCCGGTTTCGGGTGAGATCCGCGTGCTCGGCCATCCGATGGACGAATCGCAGGAAGAGGGCGAGATCGACATCCGATCGCGCTGGGGCGTGCTGTTCCAGGGCGGCGCGCTGTTCTCCACGCTGACCGTGGGCGAGAACGTCGAAGTGCCGCTCAAGCAGTTCTACCCCGAGCTGGGCGACGATCTGCGGCGCGAAATCGCGCAGTTCAAGGTGCGGCTTTCGGGCCTGCCGGACGACGCGGCGTTGAAGTATCCCTCCGAGCTTTCCGGCGGTATGCGCAAGCGCGCCGGCCTGGCGCGCGCGCTTGCGCTCGATCCGGAATTGCTGTTCCTCGACGAGCCGACCGCGGGCCTCGATCCGATCGGCGCCGCCGCGTTCGACAGCTTGACCAAGGAACTGCAGGAAACCTTGGGACTTACAGTGTTTCTGATCACCCACGATCTCGATACACTGTACGAGATCTGTGATCGGGTGGCCGTGATCGCGGACAAGAAGGTGATTGCGGTGGGGTCGATTGCCGAACTGCTGGCGCTCGATCACCCCTGGATCCAGGAATACTTCAACGGGCCGCGCGGCCGCGCCGCCCTTACCACGCATGAACGCGGGGAGGACGAGGCTGCAGAAGAGGCGGCGGCAGCGCAGGCGGCCGTGGACGCATCGGGTCCCGATCATGCAGCATTGGACAAGCCCGCGGACAGGGAGCCATAAGGCGAACGAATGGAAACCAGAGCAAATCACGTCTGGGTCGGGGCGGTTACCATCCTCCTGCTGGCCATGGTCGCGGCATTCATAATCTGGATCGCGCGCCTGAACGAAGGTGCGCGCAACGATTACGACATCTTCTTCAAGCAATCGGTCGACGGGCTCGCGAAGGGCTCCGAAGTCGCTTACGCGGGCGTGCCGGTGGGCCAGGTGAGCCAGATCGAGCTGTGGCCCAAGGATCCCAGCTTCATCCGCGTTCGCGTGAAGGTGGATGAAAAGGTGCCGATCACCGTGGGCACCACCGCGACGATCCAGGGCAGCTTCACCGGCGTTTCCGACATTCAGCTGGAAGGCGCCCAGAAGGGCGCGCCGCGCATCACCGAGCCGGGGCCGGAAGGCGTGCCGGTGATCCCGACCAAGCCCGGCGGCCTGGGCGAATTGCTGGCCAACGCGCCGCTGCTGCTCGAACGGCTGGCGACGCTGACCGAGAACCTCAATCTGCTGCTGAATGAAGAGAACCGCCAATCGCTGTCCGGCATTTTGGCCAACACCAACCGGATGACGGCCGATCTCGCGGAGACGACACCGCAGTTCAAGGCGACGATGACCGAGCTGCAAAGTGCGCTCTCGCAAGCGACGCGCACGATGGCGGCGTTCGAAGGCGTGGCCGGCAAGGCCGACGCGCTGCTGGGCGACGAGGGATCGAGCCTCGCCATTCAGCTGCGCCAGACGCTGGCATCGGCACAGAAGGCGATGGACAAGCTCAACCAGACGATGGACACCGCGCAGCCCGCGCTGCGCCAGGTTTCGGAATCGACGTTGCCCGCCGCCGAAGCCGCGATCCGCGACTTGCGCTCCACTAGCCGCGCGCTGCGCAACGTCACCGAGAAGATCGACGAGCAGGGCGCGGGAGCGCTGCTCAAGGGTCAGAAGCTGCCGGATTACGAGCCATGACGCACGAAACGCAGACGCCGCGGATGCACGGGCAGCCAGCAAGGAAAGAACAGTCGATGAAGCGCGCGACACCAAGCTTCGAGAGGTGGCCAGTGGCGAGAGTTCTCGCAATGGCAGGAGTGCTGGCGGGCACCGTGGCGCTGTCGGGCTGTCTCGGGCTCGGCGGCAAGACGCCCGACCAGCTGATTTCGCTGACGCCGCGCACCGCCGCGGATACCGGCGCGGTGAGCAACGGCAAGATGTCCGATGCGATCGTGGTGCTGAACCCGGATACCGACCGCTCGCTCGACATGCTGCGCGTGCCGGTCCGCGTCGATGCCGCGACGATCGCGTACCTAAAAGACGTTGCCTGGGTGGAAAAGCCCGCCCGGCAATTCCGCGCGCTGCTCGCCGAAACCTTGCGCGCCAAGACCGGAAGGATCGTGGTGGAAGGCGGCGATTTCGAAGTCGCGGGCCAGACCATGATCGGCGGCCGTCTGCTGCAGATGGGCTACGATGCGCCCCAGCAGGCCGTGATCGTGCGCTTCGAGGCGATGCGGACCGGGGTCGACGGCACCGTCACCACGCGTCGGCTCGAAAGCCGCATTCCCGGCGTCGTTGCCGAAGCGGCCCCGGTCGCCTCCGCACTCAACAGCGCCGCGAACGATGTCGCCGGGCAAGTGGCGGACTGGGTCGGGGGCTAGGCCGAGCAGCCGCGCTGGGTTCGGGGCTTCTATATTTCCCGTCATGCTGAACTCGTTTCAGCATCCATTCCGCCGCTCTGCTCAGGTCTGACCGGGTGGCACCATGGATGCTGAAACAAGTTCAGCATGACGGAAGAGTTGGGGTTGGGCCTTCAAGAGTCCTCTCCGCCCCCTTTCAGCGCGCTTCGTTCGCCATGGCCTGCCTCACTGCATCGAGCCAGCGCCGAGGTTCGGGCTCCTCGCCGATATCGCAGATGAACTCCTGCCCGCGTTTGGCGCTGTCGAGCGCGTCGCCCGGAAGCCAGCGCTTGGGATTGGCGTGGTACGTCAGGCCCAGCCGGCGCAGCCAGCCGGGCACGCGCCAAGTGTTGAGCGGGCCACCGGGCCGCGTGAGGCGCAGCTGCGGCGCGGCCGTGCGCGCGAGGTCGCCGGGTCCGAAATAAATCGCGTTGTTGCTCGGCCAGTCGCCCGAAAGGTGCGGATGCGGGCGCGGCGGGTCTCGCCACTGCGGATGATCGCGAAGTCCGCTGGGCTCGCCATGGCAGGCGATTTGTTGCCAGCCGAACAGGCGATGATGGCGCTCGCCGGTCTCGGGTTCGGCGAACAGCCCGAAGAACAGGAACACGTCGCCCGGTCCGACTGCGTGTTTGCGCAAGTGGCCCTCGGCGGCGGCGCATTGTCCGAACCAGACATGGCCATCGGCGAACATCGGATCGTCGTGGCACAAGGCGTCGCGCGCGATCCGGCCGCGCGTGACCGCTTCCACCAGATCGCCGTGGCCGCGCTGCGCATAGCTGGTCGAGGACCGGTCTGCCGCCGGTATCGGCAGCGAAACCGGCACACCGTCGACGATCGGCGAGGGGACCCCGCCTGCGGTGCTGTCGAAACCCTTGCGGCTGAAGACGATCTTCAAGCGATCCGGGCCTCAGCGGCTCCGGGCGAGCGCGGCGAAGCGTGCGGCGAGCCGGAACGCCTCGAGGCGAGTCGTGCGCCGCGCCTCGGCTTCGGCATCGAGCCCCCACAGTTCGGCCTGCCAGTCCTCCTCGAGATTGGCCGCATCCCACAAGGCATCGATGTCCGCCTCCGGCTCGATCGCTTCGAGCGCGATTACCAGCGAGGCGGCAAGGCTCGCCAGCATCGTCAGCGCGGCGATGGTGAAGGGATCGTGCGCTTCGAGGATCGCCGCCATCTTCGCGCGGGTCTCGGCGGGCAGGGGGCTTGCGATGATGCCCGAGACGCGCGGGAAGCGTACGCCCCAACGCGCTTCGGCGCCTGCCAGCAGCGGCTCCCACACCGCTTCCTGACGCGCGAACAGCGGCTCGTCGGGTTCGCCGCGATAGCTCAGCGTGTCGGTTTCGGCGTAAGGCAGCAGTTCGCGCGCGGCATTGGCGGGATCGGGCGCGACGACGTCCAGCGCGAAATCGGCAAGATCGCGCAGCACGAAGGCGCTGGCGTCGACCGTCTCGCCTTGCCCCGCCCATTCGGCCGCCATGGCTTCGGCCAGCGCGTGGCTGGGCAGTCCTTGCGGGCTGCCGCCGACCGTCTTTACCCCGCGCCCGTCGAGCAGGACGCGCCAGTGATCGCCTTCGCGCGCGGCTTCGGCGGTTTTCCAGAATCGCTTCATTTCGGAGTCCGCCAGCGCCGCGCGAGAACTTGCGGGATGACGAAGGCATCGAGCGCGCCGTTCGCGATCAGCACCCAGCCGACCCATTCGGGTAGGCCCAAGCGGCCGGCGGCGATCACCATGCCGAGGATCACTTGCGCGACGCCGGCAAAGCGCACGGCTTGGATGATGAAGAAGCGGTTGCGGGCAGGATCCGCGCTCATTTCAACAGATACTCGCTCAGCGCCGCAGGGGTGGCAGCGATGAATTCGGCCCCGGCGGCGGTCAATTCGGCCGGTTCGTGATAGCCCCAGTCGACCCCGATCGCGCGCACGCCGGCATCACGGGCCATAATCATGTCGTAGGCGGTGTCGCCGATCATCACCGCCTCCCGCGGCTGCGCCCCGGCTTCGAACAGCGCGGTTTCCAGCATCTCCGGATTCGGTTTCGACGGGTGGCGATCGGCGGTCTGCAGCGTGACGAAGTGGTGCGCGATGTCATTGGCGGCAAGGCAATGCGCGAGGCCCCGGTCGGACATGCCGGTGGCCACCGCCAGCGTCCAGCCGCCCGCGCTCAATTGCTCGAGAACGTCGCGCAAACCGGGGAACATCGTCTGCGACAAGGTGCCGCCGCTGCGCGCCGCGCGAAACGCATCCTTGTAGCTTGCCACTAGCGCCACGCGCGTCGCCTCGTCGATCTCGGGCGCGAGCCGCGCGATCGCTTGCGGCAGCGAGAGCCCGACCGCGCGCCGCACGTCGTTGCGCGCCGGCGCCGCGAGTCCTGCGCCGGCGAAGGCCAGCTCCATGGCGTCGCAGATCGAGGCCTGGCCATCGATCAGGGTGCCGTCGCAATCGAACACGGCAAGCTTCATCCGGCGATGGCTCGCATCGGACCAGGCTGCATCAGCGCTTGCCCCGCTTCGGCCCCGTGGGCTTGCCGCCCGTACGGGTGCCAGGGGCGGCCGGACGCTTCTGCGCGCCGGGGCCGCGCTTCGGAGCGCCGGGGGGCGCGCTTTTCGGACCCTTCTTGCCGGGAGGCCCTGCCGCGCGCTTCTGCTCGCTCGGGCGGCGCGTGCGACGTTCGCCGCGGCGTTCCTTGCGCAGATCCTTCGAATAGGCTTTGGCGGCGCGCTTCTTTTCCTCGCGCGAAGGTTCGGGCGCGTCCATCTCGACCACGATCTCGCCATCGGCCTCATCGAAACCGAGCTGCTGCATGCTCGCGGCGAAATGTTCGGGGAGTGGCGCGGTCACGTCGAGCGGCGCGCCGTCGGGGTGTTCGATCACCAGACGGCGCGCATGGAGGTGCATCTTGCGGCTGATCGAGCCGGTGAGGAACGCGGCTTGCCCGCCGTACTTGCCGTCGCCCACGATCGGGTGGCCGATGGCTGCCATGTGCACCCGCAGCTGGTGCGTGCGGCCGGTGAGCGGGTGCAGCTCGACCCAGGCGGCGCTGTTGCCGGCGCGGTCGACGATGCGATAGCGCGTCCGCGCGGTCTGGCCGCCTTTCTCGTCGACGTACATCTTTTCGCCGCCGGTGCCGGGCTGCTTGGCGAGCGGCAGTTCGATCAGGCCGTCGGCCACGTCGGGCACGCCGACCACCAGCGCCCAGTAGATCTTGCGCGCCGAGCGGCCCGAGAAGCGCTTGGAAAAGTACGCGGCGCTCCCCGGCGTGCGGGCAACCAGCAGTACGCCCGAGGTATCCTTGTCGAGCCGGTGGACGAGGCGGGGGCGGGGGCCGTCCAGGTTGTAGGCGTCGAGCAGGCCATCGACGTGGCGTGTGGTGCCGCTGCCGCCTTGCGTCGCGAGTCCCGGCGGCTTGTTGATCACGATCGCCGCGCGATCCTGCGTCAGCACGATCTCGTCGGCGAGCGCGAGTTCCTCTTCGGTCAGTTCACGGCGCGGACGCGGGCCCTTGCCGCCCGGCTTCGCCTCGCCGCCCGGCGGCACGCGCAGGACTTGCCCGGCGGCCAGCCGATCGGCGACGTCGGCGCGCTTGCCGTCGACCCGGATCTGGCCGGTGCGCGCCCAGCGCGAGACGATCGCGAAGCCGACTTGCGGCAAGTGCCGCTTGAACCAGCGGTCGAGCCGCACGCCGTCGTCGTCGGCATCGATGGTGAATTGGCGGACCTGCGTGTCGTCGCCATGGCGGGGTAAGTTCATGCGCCGATCCTCATGGTGACTAGGCCGAGCCAGAGGCCGGCGAACCCGGCGACCAGCGATACCGCGACGTAGAAGGCGGCCGTGCCCGCGGCGCCGCGCTCGATCAGGCCGACGACGTCGAGACTGAACGAGGAGAATGTGGTGAAACCGCCCAGCAAGCCGATCGCCAGCAACTGCCGCGTGCCTTCGCCGTGGCTGCCGAACCGCGCGAGCCAGCCCACCAGCAGCCCCATCGCGACGCTGCCGAGCACGTTCACGGTCAGCGTGCCGTAGGGAAAGGCGCCGGCGCGAAGCGGGCCCAGCGCCGTGACCCACAAGCGCCCGACCATGAAGCGCAGCCACGCGCCGATCCCGCCGCCGACGGCGACGAACAGCGAGGCGGCAAGAAAGGAGGGCTGCGGCATGATCCGGCCCATAGCGGTGAACGCGGCGTTTTCCAAACGCGCGGCGGCCAGGGGGCAGGGCGGGGGTTTTGCGGGTGTCGGCAATGTGGCCGGCGCGGTTCGATCCTGGGGTTCGACGTTGCAAAAACCGCGCAAACGCCTATGTAGGTGGTCACGGCTGCGCGCTGCGTATCGCCTATTCGCGCTTGTCTTCGCGCGATCATACTGGTACCGGGCCGCCCGATGTGGCCGATCCGGTTCGGATTCGGCGCGCTTTTGTTTTCTATCGAAGGTTAACCCCGCCGGCATGCGGGGCTCTGCCGCACACGTTTTACGAGGTGTTTCGTTTTATGCAGATCATGGTTCGCGATAACAATGTCGATCAGGCCCTCCGCGCGCTCAAGAAGAAGCTGCAGCGTGAAGGCGTTTATCGCGAAATGAAGCTGCGTCGCCACTACGAGAAGCCCTCCGAGAAGCGCGCTCGCGAAAAGGCCGCCGCCGTGCGCCGCGCCCGCAAGCTCGAGCGCAAGCGCCTCGAACGCGACGGTTCGCGGTAAGGATCGCTGACGGGCGCGCCGGTTTGGCTGGGCCCGTTTGAGACTCTTTAGTGAGATATGGTCCGGACATCCGTCCGGACCTTGGCGGCACCAGCCCGAGTTTGTTTTGTGCGGTCCGCCCATCCGGGCGAACCTTGGCGGCACCAGCCCACGCCCCCACCCGACCTCCCACGAGTGTATCCTGATGGGAGGTCGGGTGGGGGCGTGGGCTGGTGCCGCAAGCGCGTCACGGATGTAACGAGCGCACCAAACTTAAAGACTCCAACCAGCGTTCAACAAACCCACCCCACTCTTCCAAGAACCTTGATGCCCGCCGAGCAATCGGCCAAGAGAGCGCGGGCGTAACCCGCGCCCTTTCGCGTTTTGACAGGACTTGCCGACGATGACCGAGATCACCCGCGTTCCCCTTCAGCCGATCGCCAAGGGCTCGCTCACCAAGTTGTGGGTCGCGGTGGCCGTCGTCGCGCTGGCGGCGGGCGGGATCGCCTATGCCGCGTTGCCGCCTTCGGTCGACGTGCAAGTGCTGACTGCGGGAACCGGCGAATCGCCGACCGCGGACGATGTCGCGCTGCTCAACTACAAGGGCACGCTGCCTGACGGGACCGTGTTCGATCAGGGCGAGCGCGCCGTGTTCCCGCTGTCCGAAGTCGTGCCGGGCTTCACCAAGGCGGTCGAGCAGATGCAGCGCGGCGGCAAGTACAAGGTCGTGATCCCGTCCGAGCTCGCCTATGGCGACAAGCAGATGGGCGAGATCCCCGCCAACACCGACCTGACGTTCGAGATCGAACTGCTCGACTTCAAGAGCCGCGCCGAGATCGAGCAGCAGCAGCGCATCATGCAGCAGCTGCAGCAGATGCAGATGGGCGGCGGCGGCATGCCCGGCGGCGCCCCCGGCGCGGCCCCGGGCGGCGTGCCGCAGCCGTAAAAGGCGCGGGCCGGACGATACCCGGCACTCCCGGATCCACGCCGGACTACCGCCTGCGTGGTCGAATTTTACTCTCGTCACCCCGGACTTGATCCGGGGTCCAGCTCTCCTCGCGCACTGCCAGCGGGACCCCGGATCAAGTCCGGGGTGACGCCGATGGTGGCGGAGCGACTGGCAGCGACAGCTTGCGTCCGAACGATCGTCAAAGCGACCGCGTGGTAGCGACCGGCGCGGTAGCAGGGTGATTCAAGCCACGCGCGCGCACCCCGAAACGGGACCTCGCCGCAGCTTTGTGACCGCCGCGCCACACTTCTTGGAAAGTGTGTTGGCCGTAGCTGTTCGTTATTGATTTGATAACCATCCCGGGCGCAACTGTGGCGTTCACCTGATCTTAAGGTGGGGAACCTGGCACGTTCTCGTGGGGCAGAAAAAATCGAGCGGACCCTTGGGTGGGTCGTTCGAACTGTCACTATTTTAAACAGGGAACAGACATGAAAAATTCGTGGGTTGGAGCCGCTCTGCGCGGTTCGAGCAGTGTCGCATTGGCTGCGTTGCTGATGCCCTCCGGCGCCTTTGCGCAAACCATTTCCGACGATTCGGTCGATACAGGGGCGAGCGAGGCGATTATCGTCACCGGCACGCGTCTGCGCGTTCCCAACGTCGATTCGCCGGTCCCCGTGACCAGCGTTTCGGGCGAGGAGTTCTTCCAGACCGGCCAGATCTCGGTCGGCGACGTGCTCAACGAGCTGCCTTCGCTGCGTTCGACCTATTCGCAGCAGAATTCCACGCGCAACCTCGGCACCGGCGGCCTCAACCTGCTCGATCTGCGCGGCCTCGGCACGGTGCGCACGCTGGTGCTGGTCAACGGCCGGCGCCATGTGGGCTCCGACGTCCTGCTCAACTCGAGCTCGGTCGACGTCAACACCATCCCGACCGATCTCATCGAACGAGTCGACGTCGTCACCGGCGGCAGCTCGGCCGTCTACGGTTCGGACGCGATCGCGGGCGTCGTCAACTTTGTGCTCAAGGACGATTACGAAGGCGTCCAGGTCCGCGCGCAGAACGGCATCAGCAAGTACGGCGATGCCAATAGCTACTATGTCAGCGGCCTGGCCGGAACGAACTTCGCGGACGGCCGCGGCAACGTCGCGGTGAATGTCGAATACGCGCATTCGGATGATTTCTACGCGCCGTCGCGCAAGTTCTCGCGGGAAGTTGGCGCTTATGTTCAGCTCGACAGCGATCCCGTCGGCACCCCCAACGGCAGCGACGGGATCCCCGACCGGGTGTTCCGCAACGACTTGCGTTATGGCTACTATTCGGATGGCGGGACTGTGTTCGGGTTCGATCCGGATCTCGGGATCGTGCCTTACCTCTTCCAACCCGACGGCTCGCTCGTCCAGCAGACGGGCGAGCGGATCGATGATCTGAGCTTCCCCGTTCCGCTGTTCGTTGGCGGCAACGGCGACAACTTCCGCAGCGGCAAGCAATCGGGCCTGCGCCCGAAGCTGGATCGCTTCAGCGCCAACCTCGTCGGCCACTTCGAGGTTTCGCCCGCGTTCGTGCCTTTCGTCGAAGCGAAGTACGTCCGCACCGATTCGCTCAGCAACAATTCGGGGCCGTTCTTCGTGCCGGCCTACGGCATCGAGACGTTCACCACAGACAATCCGTATCTGAATCCGCAGGCGGAGGCGCTGATCCGCCAGCTCAACGGTGTGAGCGACCCCTCGGTCGATTTCCCGTTCGAGATGTACCGCTCGGTCACCGATCTCGGCAATCGTCAGGAGGATGCCAAGCGCGAGACCTATCGCATCGTCGCCGGCGCGCGGGGCGATCTGTCCAGCGCCTGGTCCTACGAGGCCTCGGTCAATTACGGCGAGTTCAAGGAAGCGACGCGCGTTCTCGGTAACGTCAATTACCAGCGCTACCTGCTCTCGGCTGACGCGGTGACCGATCCCGCCACCGGCAACATCGTGTGCCGTTCGCAGATCGATCCCTCGGCGGCGTTCCCCAACCCCTTCGCCGCCGATCCGGACTTCGCCGCTGCAGCGCTCGCCGCCGACGTCGCGGCTTGCGTCCCGGGTAACTACTTCGGTGTCGGCACGCTCAGCGAGGCGGCGCGCAACTACGTCGTGCAGGACACGATCTCGCGCGGCAAGATCACCCAGCTCGTCGGCAACGCCTTCCTATCGGGTGACACCTCCGGCTTCTTCGAACTGCCGGGCGGACCCATCGGCCTCGTTGTCGGCATCGAGTACCGGCGCGAGACCGCGCGCTACGAGCAGGACGCGCTCGTCCAGGCGGGGCAGACGTTCTACAACGCCATCCCGACCTTCGATCCGCCGTCGTTCGAAGTGAAGGAGCTGTTCGGCGAAGTCCGTCTACCGATCCTCGCCGATGTGCCGCTGGCGCACGAGCTGACGGTCAACCTTGCGGGCCGCGTCGCCGACTACAAGGGTTCGACCGGCACCGTCACCGCCTGGAACGCGAGCGGCATGTACGCGCCGATCCCGGACCTGACGCTGCGCGCCAACTATTCGCGTGCGGTGCGGGCCCCGAACCTCGCGGATCTCTACACGCCGCTGGGTGCCAACTTCGAGAGCAACTTCAATGATCCGTGCTCGGAGATCTTCCTGGCGGAAGGTTCGGCGAACCGCGTCGCCAATTGCCGCGCGGACGGCGTGCCGGAAGGCTACAACTACATCTACACCGCCTCGCTGCAGTATCAGTCGGGCGGCAACCCCGAACTGCGCGAGGAGACCTCGGATTCGTTCACCGCGGGCGCGCTGTTGCAGCCGCGGTTCGTTCCGGGCCTCTCGCTCTCGGTCGATTACTTCGACATCACCGTCGACGACGTGATCACCACGCCCAGCGCGCAGCAGATCATCGACGCCTGCTACGACGCTTCCGATCTCGACAACCAGTTCTGCGACTTGTTCGAACGGCAAGGCGCGGGCACCGGGCCGCAAGGCGAGATCACCGGGCGCATCATCGAGGGCAGCCTGACCGCTTCGCTGCTCAACTACGCCAAGCTCAAGGTGCGCGGCATCGATGCCAACGCGCAATACGCGCATCGCTTCGATTCGCTGGGCGGGACCCTGTCGGCGCGCGTCGCCTACACGCACATGCTGCAGAACGACGAGTTCCTCGATCCCACTGATCCGGGCCGCGCCAACCAGCTGCTGCTCGAGCTGAACTATCCCGAGGACGCGGTGAACCTCAACCTCGGCTTCGATACCGGAAAGTTCAGCATCGGCTACCAGATGCGCTACATCGGCAAGGCGGTGATCAACGAGTACGAGGATCTGTTCTCCAAGCAGGGCCGTCCGCCCGAAAACGCCGACTATGCGGAAGACCGGTACTACACCGACGTGTTCTACCACGACATCCGCGTCGCCTATTCGGCCAACGAGGACTTCGATTTCTACCTCGGCGTCGACAACATCGGCAACCGCCTGCCCCCGCAGGGCCTCACCGGCACCGGCGCGGGCAGCGGCATCTACGACGTGGTGGGACGCACGTTCTACGCGGGCGTGAAGCTGAACCTGGCCGGGCTGGGCCTTTAAGGCCGAGGCTTCTTGCTATCCTGACTTGTCGAGGGGCGGGTGTCGTGCCCGATCCTTCGACAGGCTTAGGATGAGCGGATGTGCGTGCATGTTGGGGGATAGGGCGGTGCGATGTCCAACTCACCCCCGCTCGCCCTGAGCTTGTCGAAGGGCAGGCGCAGCGCTCGCGACCACCACACGCCAAAACGGGCGGCCCTCATGCGAGGCGCCGCCCGTTCCGTTCAAGGGCCGATCAGGAGGAGGCCCATTACTCCACCTGCATCGCCAGCGCGCCATCGCCGTCGTCGATGCGCACCGTGCTGCCGTCCGGGATCTCGCCCGCGAGCAGCTTCTCGGCGAGGGGGTCCTGCAGGTACTTCTGCACCGCGCGCTTCAGCGGCCGGGCGCCGTAGACCGGATCGTAACCCACGCGACCGAGCCAGCGCTTCGCCGCATCGGTGAGGTCGATCACGATCTTGCGGTCCTTCAACAGCTTCTGCACGCGCTCCACTTGGATCTCCACGAGCGGGCCCATGTGATCCTGGCCCAGGCGGTGGAACAGGATGATCTCGTCCAGCCGGTTCAGGAATTCGGGGCGGAAGTGCCCGCGCACGACATCCATCACTTGCGGCTCGACGGTTTCCACGCCCTTGCCGTCCTCGATCTGCGTCAGGAACTGACTGCCGAGGTTGCTGGTGAGGATGATCAGCGTGTTGGTGAAGTCCACCACGCGGCCTTGCCCGTCGGTCAGGCGGCCATCGTCGAGCACTTGCAGCAGCACGTTGAACACGTCCGCGTGCGCCTTCTCGACCTCGTCGAACAGCACGACCTGATAGGGCCGGCGCCGCACGGCTTCGGTGAGCACGCCGCCTTCCTCGTAGCCGACATAGCCCGGAGGCGCGCCGATCAGGCGGGCGACCGCGTGCTTTTCCATGAACTCCGACATGTCGATGCGCACCATCGCGCTGTCGTCGTCGAACAGGAAGCCCGCGAGCGCCTTGGTCAGCTCGGTCTTGCCGACGCCGGTGGGGCCGAGGAACAGGAAGCTGCCGAGCGGCCGGTTCGGGTCCTGCAGACCGGCACGCGCGCGGCGCACCGCCTTGGAGACCGCCGCCACCGCCTGGCTCTGTCCGATCACGCGCTGGCCGATGATCTCTTCCATCTTGAGGAGCTTCTCGCGCTCGCCCTCGAGCATCTTGTCGACCGGCACGCCGGTCCAGCGCGAGACCACGCCGGCGATGTCGTCCTCGGTCACTTCCTCGCGCAGCAGCGCGTTGGCGGACTGGGCTTCGGCTTCGGCCAGCTGCTTTTCGAGCGCGGGGATGCGCCCGTAGGAGAGCTCACCCGCCTTGGCGAGATCGCCCGAACGTTGGGCCTGTTCCAGCTCCAGCTTGGCGTGGTCGAGTTGCTCCTTGAGCTTGCCTTCGGCCGCGATCTTGTCGCGCTCGCCTTGCCAGCGCGTGGTCAGTTCGGCGGATTGCTGCTCCAGATTGGCGAGTTCGCCGCGCAGCGTCGTCAGCCGATCCTGCGAAGCGGCGTCGCTTTCCTTTTGCAGCGCCTGCTCCTCGATCTTGAGCTGAACGATGCGCCGGTCGAGCGCCTCGATTTCCTCGGGCTTCGATTCCACTTCCATGCGGATACGGCTCGCCGCTTCGTCCATCAGGTCGATCGCCTTGTCGGGCAGGAAGCGGTTGGTGATGTAGCGGTTCGAAAGCGTCGCCGCCGCCACCAGCGCGCCATCGGTGATGCGCACGCCGTGGTGCAGCTCGTACTTTTCCTTAAGCCCGCGCAAGATCGAGATCGTGTCCTCGACCGTGGGTTCGTCGACGAACACCGGCTGGAACCGCCGCTGCAGGGCCGCGTCCTTCTCGACGTACTTCTGGTACTCGTCGAGCGTGGTCGCGCCGATGCAGTGAAGTTCGCCGCGCGCGAGCGCGGGCTTCAACAGGTTGCCGGCATCCATCGAGCCTTCTGACGCGCCTGCGCCGATCAGCGTGTGCATCTCGTCGATGAACAGGATGATGTGGCCTTCGGCGCCCTTCACTTCGTCGAGCACGGCCTTCAGCCGTTCCTCGAACTCGCCGCGATACTTCGCACCCGCGATCAGCGCGCCCATGTCGAGCGCCATCAGCGCGCGGTCCTTAAGGCTGTCGGGCACGTCGCCGTTGGCGATGCGCAGCGCGAGGCCTTCGGCGATCGCGGTCTTGCCGACGCCGGGGTCACCGATGAGAACGGGGTTGTTCTTCGTGCGGCGCGCGAGGATCTGGACGGTGCGTCGGATTTCCTCGTCGCGGCCGATCACGGGATCGAGCTTGCCCGCCTTCGCCGCCTCGGTGAGGTCGCGCGCGTACTTCTTCATCGCGTCGTAGCTTTCCTCGGCCGAGGCGGAATCCGCCTTGCGGCCACCGCGCAGCTGCGTGATCGCTTCTTCCAGCGCCTGGGGGGTGAGATTGCCGGCCTTGAGCGCCTTGCCCGCGGGCGTGGTGGTGGCGAGCGCGAGCGCCAGCAGCAGCCGCTCTACGGTGACGTAACTGTCGCCCGACTTCTCGGCGGCTTGCTCGGCCTGGTCGAGCACGCGGATGGTGTCGCCGTCGAGCCCGGGCGCGCCCGAAGCGCCGCTGCCCGAAACCACCGGCACTTTGGCCAGCGCGGCATCGAGTTCGGCAACGGCGAGCTTGGGATTGCCGCCCGCGCGCTCGATCAGCCCGGCGGCCATGCCTTCGCTGTCGTCGAGCAGGGCCTTGAGCACGTGCTCGGGCTGGATGCGCTGGTGGTTGAGGCGGATCGCAACGGTCTGCGCCGCCTGCAGGAAGCCCTTGGCGCGATCGGTGAACTTTTCGAGATTCATGGCTTGGTATGTCCTCCTGACCAGTGCGATATGGTGTTGTATTTTTGCAACACAAGAGGTCTTGCCGGGTATTTTTGCGCCTGGTGGAGCGGTGGAGCGGCCCATAGAGTTTTGCGCTCGCGGATTGCGGCAACAGGGTGACCAGTCTGCGCGTAGGTTGGCAGTTTTCTGAGGCTTTCAAGTCAGATTGTGGCAAATCTCTATGGGCCAGGTTTACCAGAGCAAAATCGACGCCGTTTCGTAGCTCGCGCTTCCCAAGAGAAAGGGGTGGTAAACCTGCTCGTAAACCGAAAGCTGACGATCGCGGGTTCTATTATTCTCGCCCTGGACACCGTTCATCGTGGCGGATCGTCATCGTCCTTCGACGCATTATAAACACGCGAAACGTTGAGCAGCATCGCTGCAATCGCAACCGCTGAAGCTACCCCATAAGAAGCCATGAAAAATGCAAGTCCTGCTAGCGAGTCAAGAGACGGATAGCTTGCTGAGATGAATGCGAAAGCGAGAGCCATGGATTGCACGAGGATGAAATGAAAGAAGAGTGCGACGACGCGCATGAATAGCGAATTTTCACGCCCGTCTTCCCTAATTGCGCTAACGAATTGCTTCCCAGAAAGGGCCAAGACAATGGCCATACCTGCTAACGTGAACGCCATAAGCGCGGGGACAACAGTGAGGAGCGTTTCAGCAACTGGACGCTCGTCATCCAGGAAGCCCTGATCCATCCAAAGCGGATGACAAATTAATGTCAGTACTACCGCGAACCATAAATAGGGAGATTTGACGAGTTCCTTCACCCCGCCATAGATGCGCCAATATATTCTGAAGGGTTCAAATGGGGTCATGATCGTCGCGAGCTTGCCTCGCAACGCTGCGGATAGCCCCAAGATAGGATTGACCTCGTTGGAGGATGTATCTGACAATTTTAGGTTTCTCTCTAGTAGAGCGCTCGCTCTTCTCGCCATCCTCATCTAAGCCAACAGTCTCGACTTTGCCGTTGCCAGCGGCCGCAACCCTAGCCAGAGTTTGATGCTCTTCGTCTGGCTCTATCCCATCGGTACCCGCCAAACGAGAAAGGACAGATTTTTCACTCTTGGCATTCATCTCACGGAGACGCCCCAGGACGCGGTTTGTCTCGGTGGTAATATCGTCGTTATTTGGGAGTTTTACAAGGATTTCCAATCGGTCTAACCTATTGAAACCAAGAACATAATCTAAAGCGTCGTCTTGCGGGATGAGCGTGACCTCGACGTCTTCGGCATCAGCACCGAGAACCAGAGGGCTCAAAAGGTTTTGAAAAATTAGTTCGGCTCTTCCTGCCGATAGGCGCTTGCCATCCTCGTTTTTGAGCTCGACCGTGATAACGTGAGTTTGGGTGTCCAGGACGCAGGTGAAGACGCGGCCGTTGATACCGTAAGCTTCGGAAAACTCTCGTCCTTCGCGCGGAAAGTTGGCTTTCGCCAAATCCTCTTTTCGTATAGTCGGCTCGTCTGGATTTATTTCGATCCAAAGCGATAAGCTGAAATCGAAAAAGCCGTCTTGATTACGCACCTTTCGGAGCGGGCTTATTGCTGCATGTTCGGAGCCCCAATACTGAACAACGTTGTAAGCGGCGCTTCGGAGAAGTCGCTCGTAAACACCCTCCGGGTGCGGTGTCGCAACAACGTTCAATAGTGCTGCCTGAGTATATTCTTCTGCCATTCACCCCTCCTCCACGCCAAGCGCACACGCTATTGGGCTTCAGAAGTAGTGTCAATTTTGCTTAAAATGGATGGTGGCCCTGTTCTATTCGCTAAGCCAACCAAGTTGACGCAAGCGCTGAACAAGGTCGACTGATACGCTTGTGGCAACAAGCGCAATAGCAGCTTGACGTCGTCTATCCTCGATTTCGAGGTTCGCAGGAACATAATCCTCGGCAAAATTCCAAATATCGATCCAATCTCTTAACTGGATACCTTGAGAAATTTTTTGACGGAAATCGGTCAGTTCTGTTTCCTTGTAGGGTCTCCTGCCAAAAGATAGTCCATCACCGAGCGAAATGCTCTCAGGAAGTGATACAATAACACCATCTTTTGTCTTGCCGGTGAGTATAAAATCGACATCGAGACCTGCATTGGAGAATTTCATTAACTGCTCGAAGCCAGGCCTGCTTTTCCCAGAAACATAATCTTGCAAGCTGCGGTAAGGGACTCCGCACTGTCGTGAGAAAGCGGCAAGCGATAGCCCGCGTCCCTCGATTGACGCACGCAATCGCTCACCTGCACGCGATTCCGTATATTCCTCTTGCATAACACGAGATTCCGCATATCAATGTGCTCATGGCACACGGTACTCTGCATAACGAAACGATCGCTCATTTAAAGGCTAGCCCAGCACTACTCGCGGAAGTTCGTGCGGGTTTTGTCCGTCAGGGTAGCTCCCTCGCGGCATGGTGCCGTAGAAATAATGTGCATCGCCAGAATGCGAGCGCCGCCCTCAAGGGCAAATGGCGCGGACCTGCCGCGAGCAACCTCATCGCCCGTATTGTTGTGGCGTCCGGGCGATAGGCCGACAATGTCAACTTTCCTATCTGCTCCGCAATTTGCATTTTTGGCAGGGATAAGCCGCCAAGCCGGGCATAAGGCACTTCGCAAAGCTATGGCGGGGTTGCCTTGGAACGGGCACATCTTGCTAGTTCGTCAGGCTTCAGGTGAAGCTGGTGGTGGTCGCTCTGGCCTCCGGTATGAAGTGCTTCTGAGCAGCCTCCCAGAGGCCTTTCAGAGGGCGTTCAGAACCGCAAGCGAGGAGCCGGTCTATTTGCCGGTGCCAGTCCGGCCGATGACATCGAAGTTCATCCCGGCGCCGAACCAGACCGAGGAAGAACGCAAGCGCCTCGCAGTCCTGCGGCACATCATGCACACCGAGAAGGGTACACGCGAGCGAGGCGCCGCGATCGACGATGCAGTGTATCATCACGATGTCAAAAAGCGGACGGTCCAGCACTGGGTGAAGCAGGCCGAGGACCACGGCTGGGACCTTAATGCATTTGGCCGGAAGCGGCCCTCTGACGCAGGTCAGCAGCGCGTCTGGGTATCGAGGCCGTTCGACAAGGCCTTCCGCGCGGCAGGCCGCGACCATAGCGAATTGGTCGAACTGGCGGAATGGCTGCGGCGCATTCTGGCGGGATGCTGGCAATCACCTTTGCAACGCGCAGGTTGGAAGCGCATCCGCCTTGAGACGCTCACATGCCTTCGGACCGAATGCGCCAAGCGCGGCATCGAGTTACCGGAAAACGCCTTCCATTTGTCGCGGCGCACGATCGAAGAGCTGCGCTATCACCAGATCGTCGACATCGCAAAGAACGACGCGAAGCGCTTCGACGACATGAAGCCTCGCATCTTCGACGAAGCGCAGTATCTCTCGCGCGAAGCGATCGAAATGCTGCGGTTCTGGAATGATCGCGATCGAACGACCACGCCTTTCCCGGTCGGTCTGATCTTTGTCGGCAACAACGAATTCGCGATGGCAGAAACGCTCGCAGGCGAAAGCGTTCTGTCAGGCGCCGTTCGTAGCCGACTGCTTTACGAATTGCCACTCGCTTACACCCACCTGGCCGACACCGACCTCACGATCTTTGCCCAGTCTCGCGGAGTGACGGACGGCGCTGCGCTCCGAGAATTTGTCGGCCATTTCAAGGATGGGCGAGCAAAGCGTGACTTGCGCCTGGCAGATCGCCAACTCGCCGTCTGTCGCCGAGAGGCGGGGGACGCTCCAATCTCGCTGGACCTCATCCGCGACATCATCACGGGCGGCTGAGCGGCTCCATGCGCGCCTTTCATAGGCTCATTTCCCCTCCCGAATTAACCACGTTCTTTAAGGAGTTCTTAGGATGACCTTTCAATCAGACGGACTTGCTCACGATCAGAACGAACCAATCGACAATGGCTGCGCCTTCGCGAGCAATGGCGGGCACGTGGGGGGACAAACCGCGCCCGGCTATGGAGCAAAGGCAGCGGGCAATAAGCCCAGACTTGGCGCATCAGGTCGACTGGAGCGTAAGATCGTCGACACGGATCGGCTAAGCCATGCTGTCGGCGCGTTATCTGCCATTCGTGGGTTCTGCGTCGAAGCATCGAACCTTCGCATGCCAACCCTTGGGCACGTCAATGCCGACGACTTCGCCTCGCTACTCGGAATCATCATCCAAGAGATGCGCGTAGCCTCGGGCGATGCTCCATCGGCAGCAGAGCTTTGTGGGAGCAACTGAGATGCGCCGAAGCAACCGAAAGGCAGAGGATGTCTACAACGAGGCCAGCCAACTCCTCGCGAAGCTGAGCTACCGCGTCACGTACTGCCGCCACCTTGCCGAAACGATCGAGGATGCCACTGGCGATCTCGAATGCCACCTTGATAACGACAAGATCATGGCGATCGGTGGCGCGTCGCGGATACTGCTCTCGGAGGCAGACGAAACCGCCAAGCAGACTTTGGAATTGCTCGGCGAACTTTGGGCAATCTGCGCGTCGGATAAATGCGATGCATGATCGTGCTCGGCATCGCATCGGCAATTTGCCGCAGGAGGCCCGTGGAGCGCCGCTGAGTGATTGCATGCCCCATGACGGCCAATGCGCTCCCGACCCCCTTCTTAGCCCTTCTTATTTCGATCCTCGTGCCTGTTGCGCGAGCGACCTTCGGTCCGCTGATCAATCGCGAGTGCTGTCATGAAGAAGCGCGCTCGGCCTGCTCGCGTATCGTCCGCAGGTGCATCCTCGTTCATCGATCGAATGTCGGCCGCCCGCGCGAGGCTCATGGCTGCCGCTGATGCATTGCCGCCGATCACTGAATTCGAATGGCCGATGGAGATGACGCCGGATCATCCTATCGCGAAAGCGATCGGCTTTGAGAAGGCTAAGGCGCTTTCCGAAGTTCCCACAGCCCGCCGCTCGGCGCGCGCGACACATCGGCGAAAGGAAGTTGAGCGACTGAGCCGCAAAGGTTTGGAGGTAAAGAAAATCGCGGCGAAGGTCGGTCTGCATCCCGACTATGTCGTCCACCTTCGAAGGGATCTTGGATTAGGCCATGGCGCGCGCGATCAGCGAGTTGCCCGTCACCTCGCGGAAGTTCGCCGCCTTAATGCACTCGGCTGGAATGATAGCGAGATTGCCGCAGAGATCGGCTGCTCGCGCTCGCACGTCTGCGTCATCCGGCGCAAGCATGACATTCCGGCCAATCTGAGGAAGCCATGACCAGGCGGGCAGGCGATGACGCCTTAGGTCAACTCGCTGAAGCAATCGGCGACATGGACGCGCAGCGCCTTGCGGAGCACTTTGGGGGAACCCGTCTCTATGTTCCCCCGCTCGATTGGCGACGCTCATCAAATTTGCGTCGTGATGGGCAGGGATGCTGCCGATCGCCTCGCGGCGTGGGCTGGCGGTGGTTCGATCGATGTTCCTAAGCAAGCAGCTCGGCGGGCACGTGTGCTCGACCTGCATTCGCGCGGCAACCTGACAAATGCCCAAATCGCGCTGCAAACCGCGTATAGCGAACGCCACGTCTATCGCATCATCAGCGAAGAGCGCGACGATCGGCAATCGTCGATATTCGACCTTCTCTAGTATTTCGTCGCAGGCTATTGTGACCGGGATGCGCTCATCTTGCCGCCCGGCCGATAACCGGGAGCGGTTCTGGACGTAGGTACGGGGGAGCGCGTCACTCCTTTATTCGGCCGTTGAGATAGTCCGCCTTGCTTAGGCCGAACATCCGCATCACATGGAGATCGGCTTCATCGAGGCCTTCGAGATCGGGGCCGCTCTTCTGGCGCCGATACTCATCCTCGGTCAGGCCAAGCTTGGTGATGACTTCTCGATCGCCAGCGTCGAGATCGTCGCCATTCTCGACGCCTGCCGAATGAAGCGTCACGAGGCCCTGCAGGTTCGGCGTGTTCGTAAGGCTGGCGCGCAGGATGGCGAGGACGTTGCCGCTCTTGTCGTGCAGGATCACAGGGCTGATGCCGCGATAGGCGCGATCGGCGACCAACTCGCGCCCGCTGGGTGTCCAGTCAACCTTGCCCCAAAGGCCATCAGCGCGCGCCTCAAGCGCAATGATCCAGCCGCGCGCGGGAGCGCTGCCGCCGTTCGGCACGGCGAGATCGGTGGAATGGCATTCGTCGATCGGCAACTTATCGCCCGGTGCGAGCTTGCTGGCGATCGCGTGCATGGATTCCACGACATAGGGACCGTGCTTGTCGGCCGTGCGAATCGTACCGGCGGGCAGCAAGTGTATCCACTGCGGGGCGCCGGCTCCGCGCACAGCCGGCCAGATCGCGCCGGCAGGTGGCAGGACGGCGATCGGCGTGCCGGTCAATGGACCCGCTCGCTTTGAGCGTCGCCAACCGCTCGCGGCTCGAAGAAGAAGCGAGGCGGAAAGCCCATAGCGCTTGCGACCGTTCCGACCTGAAAGGCCACTTCCTCTGACAGTATCGTGAAGTCTTCGAGATCGAGCTGTCGGACGTGGTCGACGGTTATGTCGCACAGCGTGGCAAGCAGGTTTTGAATGAGGGCGATCTGAGGTGGTCCCGCGTTCTTGGACAGTTTGGCGGCTGAGTTAAGCTAATCCCGGTTGTCGTTCATGCCGCCTGTTTGATCATCAGATCATGGGGGGCATGCCCCCCATGATCTGATTGCCCGATCCGCCGATAGGCCTCGACCGGGGTTCTCCCGGCCAGTCCCGAGTGCGGACGCTGGGTGTTGTAATAGGTGATCCACCGGCCAAGGCCAGCCCGCAGCTCCGAGCCGGTCTCGAAGGCGTGGAGATAGACGCACTCGTACTTCAGGGATCGCCAGAGGCGTTCGATGAAGACGTTGTCCATCCACCGGCCCCGGCCATCCATGCTGATGCGGACCTCGGCGTCACGCAGCACGCTGGTGAAGGCGTAGCTGGTGAACTGGCTGCCCTGGTCCGTGTTGAAGATTTCCGGCTTGCCGAACCGGGCCAACGCCTCCTCCAGCGCCGCGACACAGAAGCCGGCGTCCATCGTGTTCGACAGCCGCCAGGCGAGCACCTTGCGGGTCGCCCAGTCCATGATCGCCACCAGATAGAGGAAGCCACGGCGCATCGGGA
>NZ_WRPO01000029.1 GCF_009746585.1 Novosphingobium aquimarinum | reverse complement strand
ACGGTGTAAATCCCTCATCCCCCTCGCCGCCATCGCGAAAGGGAAAAAGTGGACGACTTTTACGCCGCCCGCAGCAGCACTTCGCCGCCGCTACCGTGGTCTAATTTTGCACCGCCGTTCTCAATGTCGCGCTCAACAGCGCGCGCGCCTACGTCTATGCCGTGGCGCGCGCCTGCGATGCGGGGAAGACCACGCGCTTCGACGCGGCGGGTGCGATCCTGCTAGCCAGCGAGAATGCGATGAAGGTGGCGCTGGAGGCGGTGCAGGCGCTGGGCGGTGCAGGCTATACTAAGGACTGGCCGGTCGAACGCTACATGCGCGACGCGAAGCTGCTGGATATCGGCGCGGGCACGAACGAGATCAGGCGCATGCTGATCGGCCGGGAGTTGATCGGAGCATGAGCGCGCCCGTCATCGACACCAGGCTGTCGCCCGACGCCGAGGGCTTCCGCGCCAATGCTGCCCATAACCGGGCGCTGGCCGAGGAATTGCGCGAGAAGGTTGCCGCCGCCGCGCAGGGCGGATCGGAAAACGCCCGCGCGAAGCATGTCGCGCGAGGCAAGCTGTTGCCGCGCGAGCGCGTCGAGCGGCTGCTTGATCCGGGCTCGCCCTTTCTGGAGGTGGGGCAACTCGCCGCCAACGGGTTGTACGGCGACGAAGTGCCGGGAGCAGGTGTAATCGCGGGCATCGGCCGGGTGTCGGGGCGGCAGGTCATGATCGCCTGCAACGATGCGACGGTGAAGGGCGGGACCTATTTCCCGATGACCGTCAAAAAACATCTGCGTGCGCAGGAGATCGCGCTGGAGAACCGGCTTCCCTGCATCTATCTGGTCGACAGCGGCGGCGCGAACCTGCCCAACCAGGCCGAGGTCTTTCCCGACCGCGAGCATTTCGGCCGCATCTTCTATAACCAGGCGAGCATGAGCGCGCGCGGCATCCCGCAAATCGCCTGCGTCATGGGCAGTTGCACGGCGGGCGGCGCCTATGTGCCGGCGATGTCGGATGAAACGGTGATCGTTCGTAACCAGGGAACGATCTTCCTTGCCGGCCCGCCGCTCGTTCAGGCGGCGACGGGCGAGGTCATCAGCGCAGAGGATCTGGGTGGCGGCGACCTGCACGGGCGCAAGTCCGGCGTGGTGGATCATGTCGCGGAAAATGACGATCATGCGCTGACCATCGTGCGGGACATCGTCTCCACGCTGCAACCCGATTTCAAGCCGGATCTCAACCTGCGCGAATCGTGCCCGCCCAAATTCGCGACAGAGGAACTGTACGGCATCGTGCCGCAGGATGTCCGTGCGCCCTATGATGTGCGGGAGGTGATCGCCCGCATCGTCGACGCATCCGAATTTCACGAGTTCAAGGCGCTCTACGGCGGCACGCTCGTCTGCGGCTTTGCCCATATCTGGGGCATGCCGGTCGCGATCCTTGCGAACAATGGCGTGCTGTTCAGCGAAAGCGCGGTCAAGGGCGCGCATTTCATCGAATTGGCATGCCAGCGTCGAATTCCGCTGCTGTTCCTTCAGAACATCTCCGGCTTCATGGTCGGCGGCAAATATGAAGCGGAAGGCATAGCGAAAAACGGCGCCAAGCTCGTCACGGCCGTGGCGACGGCGAGTGTGCCGAAGATCACCGTGCTCATCGGTGGGAGCTTTGGCGCCGGCAATTACGGCATGTGCGGCCGTGCCTATGGCCCGCGCTTCCTGTTCACCTGGCCCAACAGCCGCATTTCGGTGATGGGCGGCGAGCAGGCGGCCAGCGTGCTGGCGAACGTTCACCGTGACGCGGCCAGCTGGACACCGGCGCAGGTCGAAGCCTTCAAGGCGCCGGTTCGCCAGAAATATGAGGATGAGGGCAATCCCTATTATGCAACGGCGCGGCTTTGGGACGATGGCGTCATCGATCCCGCACAGACGCGCGACGTGCTGGGCCTCGCCTTTGCCGCCACGATCAACGCCCCCATTGCAGAACGCTCCTCGTTCGGCGTGTTCCGGATGTAATGTCTATGATCCAGTCTCTCCTCATTGCCAATCGCGGCGAAATCGCCTGCCGGATCATCCGCACCGCGCGCCGGCTCGGCATTCGCACCGTCGCTGTCTATTCGGACGCCGATGCGCAGGCCCTTCACGTCCGGTCCGCTGACGAGGCGGTGCATATCGGCCCGTCCCCGGTCCGCGAATCCTATCTGGTGGGTGGAAAGATCATTGCCGCGGCCAAGGCCACCGGCGCCGAAGCGATCCATCCGGGCTACGGCTTCCTGTCGGAAAATTCCGAGTTTGCCGCCGCCGTGCAGGCCGCCGGTCTGATCTGGGTCGGTCCTAATCCCGCCAGCATCACCGCCATGGGCCTCAAGGACGCCGCCAAGACGCTGATGCAGGACGCCGGGGTTCCTACGACGCCGGGCTATCTGGGTGCCGATCAGAGCCCCGAGCGCCTCAAGGCAGAGGCGGACCGGATCGGCTATCCCGTCCTGATCAAGGCGGTCGGCGGCGGCGGCGGCAAGGGCATGCGCAAGGTCGATGCGGCTGCCGAGTTCGCCGACGCGCTGCTTTCCTGCCAGCGAGAGGCGATCTCCAGTTTCGGCAATGATGTCGTGCTGCTGGAAAAATGGGTGACCAACCCGCGCCATATCGAAGTGCAGATTTTCGGCGATAGCCACGGCAATGTCGTCCACCTGTTCGAACGTGACTGCTCGCTTCAGCGCCGGCACCAGAAGGTGATTGAGGAAGCGCCTGCGCCGGGCATGGACGAAGCGACCCGCGCCGCCGTCTGCCGGGCGGCGGTCAATGCCGCCAAGGCGGTCGACTATGTCGGCGCCGGCACGATCGAATTCATCGCCGACGGATCGGAGGGCCTGCGCGCCGACCGCATCTGGTTCATGGAGATGAACACGCGGCTCCAGGTAGAGCATCCAGTGACGGAAGAGATCACCGGTCAGGATCTGGTCGAATGGCAGTTGCGCGTCGCGTCGGGCGAGCCGATTCCGGTGAAACAGGACGATCTGTCGATCAACGGTTGGGCGATGGAAACGCGCCTATATGCCGAAGATCCGGCAAAGGGATTTCTGCCGTCGATCGGCAGGTTGGATACGTTCGAACTGGGCGGCGAGATGCCAGGGCTGCGCATCGAGACGGGGGTAGAGCAGGGTGCGGAGATATCCCCCTTTTACGACCCGATGATCGCCAAGGTCATCGCCCATGGCGCCACCCGTGACGAGGCTCGCAAACGCCTTGCCGAAGCGCTGGACGACAGTACCGTCTGGCCGCTCAAGACGAATGCCGGCTTCCTGGTGAAAGCGCTCACCAACCCCGACTTTGCGGCGGCGCGGCTGGACACCGGCCTTATCGCGCGGGAAGGCGATGCACTGATGCCGTCTACCCGTCCCAGCGACGAAGCGCTGGCGGACGCTGCTGCTGCGCTGGGTAAGGGCGGTGGCCTTGCCGGCTTCCGCCTCAATGCGCCGGTCAGAGAGGAAGGCGTCTTCCTCCTCGATGGCGAGGCAGTCACAATTGCTTATGATCCAAGGGAAGGTGCGGCGGTCCGGCAAGAGGATATACTCGTCGCCGAGAGCGGACAGGTCTGGCGTTTGATGCCCTTCCGCGCCGGCGGCGCAGCAGGCGCGGAGGCATCCGACGGCGCGATCCTCTCGCCCATGCCCGGCCGCGTCATCGCCGTCGCTGTCTCGGCAGGCGAGGTCGTGGCGAAGGGGCAGAAGCTGCTGACGCTCGAAGCTATGAAGATGGAACACAGCCTGGTCGCGCCATTCGACGGCGCGATCGCGCAATTGAATGCCAGTGTGGGCGGGCAGGTCAGCGAAGGCGCGCTGTTGGTGAAAATCGACAAGGTGGAGGCGGCCTGATGGCGGGTAAATTTTTCGACCAGTGGTATGTCGGCGAGACGCTGACACACGAAATCCGCCGCACCGTGACGGAGACCGACAATCTCCTCTTCTCGACAATGACCCACAACCCGCAGCCGCTGCACATCGATCTGGAGGCAGCCAGGGCCAGCGAGTTTGGCCAGATCCTCGTCAACGGCACCTTCACCTTCGCGTTGATGATCGGGCTTTCGGTGGCGGATACGACGCTGGGTACGCTGGTCGCGAACCTAGGTTATGACAAGCTTACCATGCCCAAGCCGGTATTTATCGGCGACACGCTGCGGGCGGAATCCCAGATTACCGATCTCAAGCCCAGCAAGTCCCGCCCCGGCGCTGGAATCGTCACCTTTACCCATCGTTTGCTCAACCAGCGTGACGAGATTGTTTGTCAGTGCCTGCGCATGGCGCTGATCAAGGGCAGCGACGCATGAAGCTGCGATCGCTGCTGTTCGTGCCGGCCGATCGCCCCGAACGCTTCGTCAAGGCCGCGCAGAGCGGAGCGGATGCAATCATCCTGGACCTGGAGGATTCCGTATCGCTCGGGCGAAAGGATACCGCGCGCGCAGCCGCCGCTGACTGGCTGACCGGCGAGCGTCCACTGACGACATTTGTGCGTCTCAATCCTTTGGACAGTGCACATGTCGATGCCGATCTCGCCGCCATTGCTGGCACCCGGCCCGACGGAATTATGTTGCCCAAGGCGGAAGGAGACGCAAGCGTTCGGGCACTCTTGGATAGGCTTGGCGACTCACCCGTGCCGATCCTGCCGATCGCGACCGAAACGCCGGCCGCCATCTTCGAAATGGGCAGCTATCGCGCCGTTGCTGGCCATCTGGCGGGCGTCACCTGGGGTGCAGAGGATCTGCCAGCCGCAATCGGTGCCCTCACCAGCCGCTCTGCCGACGGAAGCTACACGGCGCCCTACCAGATGGTGCGGGCCTTGACGCTATTCGCCGCGCACGCCGCGCATGTCGCTGCGATCGAGACCGTCTACCCCGCGATCAAGGATGAGGCCGGCCTTGCCGTTTATGCTGCGCGCGGCGCTCATGACGGTTTCACGGGCATGCTGGCGCTGCATCCTGCGCAGGTGCCGATCATCAATGCGGCCTTCACCCCCGGCGATGAGGCGGTTGCCCATGCACGCGCCGTGGTCGACGCCTTCGCGGCGGTGCCGGATGCCGGTGTGCTGATGCTCGACGGCCAGATGATCGATGCGCCACATCTATTGCAGGCGCGTAAGATATTGGAACGGGCAGGTGTAACGTTATAAACAAGCTCTACCCTGATGTGGTGTGTCACATATCCTACCCGCTGAAGCCGAAGATCAGTATTAAGTTGCCGCAAACTGCCTCGATATGGCAGCGTACTCGCAGCCCAAGATCCCGGGCAAACCCGGCGCAGTTCATGGCGGAGCTTTGGCCAAGATAACGATCGGTATTGGTATTGAACGAGCTAGCGTTAATAGGGCAATGCGGGCTTTGCCCGGGCAAGTCGTGACATTCGCCGGGGCGGTCAAACGGCGGAAGACCGTCGCGCTTTGGGCTGCACAACGTAGTGTTCGCCTTCGCGTCGTTGCAGGCGCCGAAGGTCTATTCGAATGCTCTGGAAAAGGGTCGGCTTCTTACCTAAATGGGCGGGGCAGGTGCTTGGGGCGGCATCAACTCGGTGCAACTGATATAGCCAATGCTATATGCTTCCCACGAATGTCGCTGGCGACTGATGCTGCCGTCTCAGGCGCATTGGCTCAGACCCCGCAGGCATGGATCTTGGCCTCCTGGAGCGTCTCATCGCCATCGGCTCCGTGCAGTTCATGGCTGATCTGCCGATGCAATCCGGTCCAGTGCCAGCCATGCACGAGGAAGTGGGGACGGACGTTCTCCATGGCGTTCACCGCCGCAGGTTACTACCGGACAAGGTGGATGAGTGATCGCCTTCGGTCCAAACCTGTTCTCGTCTTCCCTGCGGAGGAAGCCTGAGGAAGCTCCGACCGATGGAAGCGTGATCGCTGGCCTGCTGGCCGTGTTTGAAACAGACTATCTGATCCTGCTGCATCGCTTGTCGCATCGTCTCCGGTCGCAGGAGGCGGCTGAAGACGCTCTCCACGACGTGTATGTGAAGCTCCGGTCAGATCTCCACATAAGTGAGGTCAGGAACCACAGGGCCTACCTTTACAGGATGAGCCTGAATCTCGCTAAAAATAACATTCGGGCCCACAGCCGGACAACGACGGTAGATGACTTCATTCTTGCGCTGGTCCCGGACATCGCCCCGGATCCCGAGCAGGTTGCATTTGCTCGCCTTGAGATGGAGCGCGCGTTCGACGCGCTGCACGCCATGCCCGAGCGGCGGCGGCGATTGTTCCTTGCAAGATGGCGGGACGGCACGTCGCAGGCCGAGATCGCGCTGGAATTCGGGTTGCACAAGCGATCAGTGCAAAAGGAACTCGCGCGAGCCGAAGCGTTCCTCCGCAAGGTTCTTCGGCGGCCGAAATTGTAGGTCGGGACCTGCCGCAGCCGGCTGCGCAGCCCACGATGAAAAAAAGAGGGCGCCTTTCTGCTCCCTCAGGTGTCCAGACACGGGAATGGACGGATTTCCTCCTCAAGCGGCCGCGGATGTACCCGTGCCGGATTGGGGTGGTGATCGATGAAGCAGTGCGTTGAGGTTCCCAGCGCGAAAAGGGCTGCTTCAATACGCCCGAGGAGTCGCCATGGCGGCTTTGAACGTATGATCGTAGACGTCGCGTTATACGCTCGACAGTCGGAGGCCCGGCCGTCTTCCTCGCCACCAGATCGGGGCCGGAAGCGTCAGAAGACCGAGCATGAAGACCTGACGCGAAACCGACACTCGCGCCTTGGCAAGTAAGGCTCGCAACCCAGATCATGCAACGCGATTTCAGCACGAGTATTTCGATTCTCGATGTTGCATGTCAGTGCCGGTTGTCGCTCAGTCACTTCGTCAGAGCATTCTCCAACACGGTGGGCATCGCACCTTACGCATGGTTCGTGCAGAAGCGCATGCAGCATGCTGAAGCCCTGCTGACCGGTACACAGCTCCCGATCGTCCAGATCGCACTCGAATGCGGCTTTACGGACCAAGCTCATTTCACGAAGGCGTTTGCCAAGGCAAATGGAACAACGCCGGCGCGATGGCGGCGTCAGCCGCTGATAGGATAACCGCGTGGAGAGGGGGAGGGAGCTGATCAGCTATCGTCGATCGGCGAATCTCTGTGGGCGGTGGCGCGACGACGTGCCGTTTCTAAAAGCCTCGGATCGTGCTCGGGGCGATTCCAACGCGCTGAACCATTGAGGGCGGTGAGATCCTCAATATGGGTCAGGAAGGTATACACCCGGTTGACGATCTCGATCATGAGGGCCTTCATCTCTGCATCCGATATCCGCGAGACTTGGGTCCAGGGGATTTCGCCGAATGGGGACACCACCTTGAGTCGCTGAAGTCTCCAGAAAGGCTATCCGGCGTCGTTCCGGCGTGTAGATCCTCAAGGCGGCTATTGCGAACGCATTGCTCTACAAGCGCAAGTGCGATTCTGCGAGCCGCCCGGTCGGAAATCGCCTCCTCAGCCACGTGATTATCCTCGATTCCGAAAGATCGGCCGGTCCCCGGCTCGGCGGCAATATGTCGTCATTCCGAACCATTGTCATCTTAAGGTTCGACATGGTCGCCGGCCGATTGCATGGCGACGATACTCCCGTACTGGTTATGACCATGGGCAAGACCGATGCCGCCCATTTGGGAAAGCCGCAAGATCTCCCATCGACGGCAAGGCCGCCTACGCTTCGCCGATCGGATCGTTCAAAGTTTCCACCTCAATAATCCGGCCAGTGCGAAAGTGACGGAAGCCATCTCGCAAGTCGTACCAAGCGATCAACATGCGGTAGGTATCGGCATAGCCAAGAATGATTGACCAGACGATGCGCCGCGTCTCCTCGCCGTCGCCCGCTCGATAGGGCAGCCGAAGCTTGCGCCAGCCATGGATAGCTGAGCGCAGTAACGCACGATCGACCGTCTCTTCATTGGTTGCCTGATGGAAGTTGTGCAGGAACCCAAGGATATGCCTTGGGGCAATCGCGCCACACAATTTCGCGATCCCGAAGGGACGTTGATCAGCCTATTCACACCAGTATCCGATGTAGCCAAGCTGCGCTTTGGGTCTCGATAAACGGTAGAGATGGTTGCAGGACTGGTTCGACGTCCGAACTTGCCGACTCTTGGCATCGCACGCGACCCGATCTCGCGTCCAGAACCGGCAGCAGGCTTCCGCGCGCTGCCAGCTCAGTTGTTCACGCGTTCAGCTTGTCCTTCACCGCCTTGGCAGGCGCGAACGTCAGCTTCTTTGACGCAGCGATCTGAATGGTTTCGCCAGTCGCCGGATTACGCCCTTCGCGAGCCGCGGTTTCCTTGACTTTGAACTTCCCAAAGCCGTTGAGGGAAATCTCCTGGCCCGCTGCCGCAGCTTGGGCAATCGAGGCGAACACGGCGTCGACCATCTTGCGCGCATCGGCCTTGCTCAGGCCGGACTCAGCGGCCAGCTTGTCGGCGAGATCACTGTTGTTCATGCAAAAACTCCATTGTGTTGCAGTGGTTCGGTGAGGGCCGGGCCCTCTATATCTTTGCCTGCAGTTCAGCCAGCTTTTCCTGGCATAGCGCGTTGACGACGTTGCCCAGCAATTCAATCCGCTCGGAGAGGTAGGAGAACTCTTCGTCGGTCATCTGGAACCAGTCGGAGTGGCGCGCCTTCACATAAGCGTCCTTGAGTTTCAAAAAGCGTGCCTCGAGCTTTCGCTTGTCGCGAGGCCAGACATCTATGAGTTTGGGCGACAGCCTCTCCGCAAGCTGCCGCAGAAATTTGATGTTGTGGCTGTACGGCGTGTAGAAGGTAAAGACGAGCAGAATGCAATAATAAAGCCTCTCGCACGCCTGTTGCAGGTTATAGGCAGCGTCCGGATACTGCTTGGCTTGGTAGAAAAATTGAAAGCCCATCCGTGAGGATACGGCCAGCCCAAACCACTGGTCATAATAGCCTTTGGCCATGTCATACGCCTGCTGAGGGGTCTTCGGCTTGGGCTTGTGCAACTCGCTATCGTCGACCTGATACAGCGCGATGCCCTCGCGAGCGATGTCCATGAAGAAGTAACGGCCATGCGCCAGCCCGTCATTCACTTCCTGAAGGGTGTGAACGATGAAATTGACCGGGGTCCGCAACCGGTTCAGGATCATGGTCTCGCGGTCGAGGCGCTCCGCCGCCTTTTCCCAATATTCGAGCCGGTCGGTCAATTCCTTCTGGTTGACGATGATGAGCAGGTCGAAATCCGATCGATAGCCGCGCTCGGTGTGCGGCTCATGGACCCAACGCCCGGTCGCGTATGAGCCATAGAGAATGATCTTCAGGATGCGGCCAAGCTTTCGGGGGCCGGTCGGCTGGCCATGCGCGTCCTCGAATTCCTCAAACAGGATTTGGATGACCCGATCAAGTTCGCGTCGCTTGTTCGCCGGCAGATGGTCAAGTTCGGTTTTCATTGTGTCGATGTCGCTCGGCTCAGGTCAAAGGGAAGCGGGACGGATCGTCTTCCCAGGGATTGAAGATCACGGCCCCGCTGTGGCGCGTATCCTTCACATTGCGCGTCACGAGGAAGAGATCATGTTCTATCGCGGTCGCGGCGAGCAATGTGTCAATGACCGGTGGCGCCTGCCGGATTCTGCGCTTGACGTCGCCGGAAATCGCGCCCCAACGGTAGACGATGGCGTCGTCGACAGAGAGGAGCCGATCGCTGAACCGGTGAGCAAGCGCATCGCGCGCGGCCGTATAACGCGAGCGATCAGGGTGTTCGGGTTCCAGATTGCGAATGCCCTTATCATATTCCGCGAGTGCCAGCACGCTCAGGAACATGCGATGCTCAGGCTGCTCCGTCGCCCATGCCTTCACGCTTGGCGCGCCATTTGGGCTCGCGAGCGCCGAAACGACATGTGTGTCGAGCAGCCAACCCTTCACAGGACGATGTCCCGTCCACGGTCGACCTCCCGCTCAGGGTCGAGACCGTCGAGGCCAAGACCCTCGAGGAATGGTACGAAATCGGGCTTGCCGGCATCCTTGGGGAGAAGGCGATCGAGTTCGTCGACGCTGATCACGACAACGGCTTCGCGGCCCCTAACCGTGACCCGCTGCGGCCCTTCGCTCTGCGCGCGCCTGACGACCTCGCTGAAGCGAGCTTTGGCATCCTCCAGTTTCCAGGCACCGGGCGGACCGGATTTGTCTCTGTTTCCCTTGCGAACGGCTGTGCCCACTGGTCTTCTCCTGACTAGCTGGTCAGATATAGCCTCTCGGTAGCAGTTGGGCAAGCGGTTCAGGTTGCTTTCTCGCAAAGCTCTTCCGCGAGTTCCGTGATTCGCGCTTATCCACAAGTGCGGTGGAACTGGTTCCGCGGTTTGCGTTCCGCGTTTATCATCATGCTATGGCCAAGCAGAGCGATTCGAGCCAAGGTTCACTATTCGACGCGGGCGAATTGCCTGCAATCGAACGGATAAAGCAGGCGCTACCCGATCGGTCGACGCTCGAGCCATCGAGCCAAATGCTTCCTGATCGAACCCATGTTCTCATCGGGCGTCACAGCGATACCCGCAATCCCGTACGGAGGTGGTTGCGTGCACTGATCACGTGGCGCAAGCGCGTCTAGCATATCCATCTACTGGCCCGCCGCAGAATCTAGCATTGGTTCGATCCTGCCAAGCTGGGTCACGTACCTCCACGGGCTCATTTGATGCCGTCTCTGGCAAGCTGACCAAGCTTGGCATCAAAGAAGCGCTCACTCCACAGGGAGAGGGATTTCGCTTCGGCCGGACGCAGGAAGCGAGCAACGTCGCTTGCCGCCGCGCTCCAGTCGACGGAACTGATCTTTTCCTTCAAAGTGTCGACCAGCCATTCGCCGTCGTAAATCATGTCGAGCTTCTCCTGCCACGGGCCGGCCTGCCGCAGCGCGGCGGCAAGGAGGGGCAGGTTCAGGGGAACGTGATTTGCAACATACCAGGAAAAATCGAACCAGTCGCGGCCCTTGAGATAGGGGCGGCAGAGCAAGGCATGAACCTTGAGCGCGAAATTGGACGGCAGATCCTGGTGCCGCACCTCGTAATCGGCAGGGAAGTCGAGGAAGGTAGTGGCTTCTTCCGATCCCGCCGGAGGATTGGTGTCGATCTCAAGCTTGATCTTGATCGTCCTGCCACGGTTCGATCCTGCAAAACGCAGGTTGAGTTGGTTCGCAATCGAGTCGTCCTTGAGGACCGCCTCGCGAACCGCCCTGTCCATCTTTTCCTTCGGCTGGGCTTCGAGCTTGAGGCCGAACTGAGCGAAGATTTCGACCAGGGCAGTGAGATAAGGGGACCATCGGAACGCGGCATCGGGGGTACGCAGCAGAAAATCGAGATCCTCGGAGAAACGTGGGAGCCCATGCAGGATGCGCAGGCTCGTGCCACCCTGGAAAAGCGCGACATCGAAAAAATCGGCGCGCCAGAGAGCGTAGAGCGCGATCTCCTGGATTATCTCCTTGGTCGCGTTTTCCTCTTCAAGGGCGTTGGTCGCAGCATAGTCGCGGAGCTTCTTCTGCAACATGTCGATCATCGCGATGGTCCAGACGATGGAGAGCGGTCGGCACTGATGCCGAGTTCGAGCGATCGAAGAAAATCGTTGACCGCCTTGTGCTTGTAGACGCCTTGCAGCATCGCGAACTCCCTGGCTTTGAGCGAGCCCAGATGGTCTTCATCGATACGCAAGCCGCTTGTCAGCCAGCCGAGGTCCGTCCAGCCGCTCTTGCGCAGTGCGATGAGATCGAGGAGCGCGCGTAAGGGCGTGGCGACGAATGCTGTAAGGGCGCCCAATTTCAGTCGCTCCACGCCGACCAGAAACTGATATTTCTGGATGGCGAGCGGATGATAGGAAAAGCGCCCCATGACCGGTGTCTCAAATTCGAGCGTCTTGCGGCCGGGCGTCACGCTTGCGATCACATAGACTGCCTCGGGAATCCAGCCATGATAGGAGAGGGCGGTTTCGAACGAGACATAGCTGCCTGGAAGGAGAGCCTGCGCGACTGCGAAGGGATGAGGTGTATCGGCGCGGGAGGATTGGGCGAGCAGGTAGGCGCCGCGCTTCAACCGGACGAGTGTACCGTCCTTCAGCGCGCGGTTTACGAGCGCATACCGTCGCGCATCACTGCCGCCGATTGCTTCGGCCAGCTGCCGCTCATCAAAGATGCGGCCAGCGAGCTTTCCATGGGACAGGCTGGAAGCAAGTGCACTCATAAAATTCTAGATACTTGCGAATAGTGAAAGTTTCAAGAATTTTGTGAAGGCATTTCCATCGACCGCGTGCGCGCCACTGCCCCGCCCGAACCACAGTCGAACCAAGAAGATAGGCGACGATCCAAGGGCGCGCCATTTCGAGGATGCGAATCTGCTCCAGATTAGGCTGAAGTGTCAACCGATGGCTACAGTCCCTGCCTTCGTCGCCATGCACAGAGTCAGGTATTCCCTGGAAAATGATGGTGGGCACCGACGGGATGGGCAATCAACTAATCCGCGGCTGGCATGTGAAGCTTGTTGACGGCGTGGCTCCCTCCACATGGCCGATAGGCGCGTTGCGGCGTCTCGCCGGTTCGGCCATTCAGGGCTCAACGAATATTTTTCCGAAGTGATAGGCGAGGACGGTCGCCTGGGCCGCTCCAATCGCAACCGCTTTGGTCGTCGTTTCGGCAATCGCGTTCGCCGCGCGATCGAATAGCGCCACACAGCGATGGTTGTCGAACCGGGACGTATAAAGGATGCCATCGGCAACCGTCGTTGCATGGATTTCGGCGCTGACCTCCCTGCATCGCAGATAGTCGATACCGTGAAGATCGGTGAAGGAGAGGCCGTCTGCGGAGACGCTGGCATCGATCAGAGGATAGAGCTTTAGCGCTCTTGTGATCTCCAGTTCACTGCGCACTCGGCTTTCGATGGCTGACGACAGGATATATGGCGTTTCGGGCGTTCGAACGAGTGTTTCGCCGAATGCCGTTTCAAGCGTCCGAGCTGCGTAAAGCACCTTGTAGCTGCCATCGGGCGAGTCGAAGCGGGACTGAGGTGCATAGCCGGCAGGTCCGAAAAACATCGGACTGTGCTCGGCACGGTGTATGCGATGGAGGCGCACGCCCGCATCGATACGTCTCAATCGAATGGACGCCATTTATATCAGGCAGTCCAGCTCGCCGCCAAACCCGCAAGCTGCTTTAGGACTCTCTGCTCCGGCCGTCTCGCGAGCGTTTGGAAGACGGTCTCACGATGAGATCCGAACCCATCGAGCGGCGTGGTGAGCATCATCAGCTGTTCCCACGGGTTCATATCGTCAAACGCTTCCAGCACCGCCTTGAGGCCATGCAACACCTCGCCATTGGCGAACTGCGCCGCAGGATATCGGATCTCCGTCCCGTAGGGCACGCCCAGAATCTGGCGACGCTGGCGCTGCTTGTCGATCGCGGCCTGGGAGACACCCAGCATCTCGGCGACATGCGCGCGGTCGAACATGCCCCCGGCCCGCTCAGCCATTTCCTCGCGAAATTGTGCGGTCCGCTCGCGCGCCGCCCTGATCGCTTCGAGGTCGGCAGGTGCTTCGGGAGCGATGTCGCGTGGCGCGATGACCAGCGCGTGCCGGAGATCCTCAGAACCGACGATATCGGCGAGCGTATCGTCGCTGGCAGAATCTACCGCTTTGGCAATCGCCAGTGTCAGCTTCTCCAGTGCCTTGTGCCGCAAAGTATCGCTTGCGGGAAAGGCTGCGCGCGGCGAGGCTCGCCTGCTGGATTTTGGAACGTGGGCGGTGCTGGCCATGACTGTCCTTTCTGTCTGCAATATATCAACTACGACAAAAAGGACAAGCGAGGATTGTTGATTGAGGGTGACGGTAGACGGCTTTGATGGTAAGAGGAATCTGAAAGGATTCCAAGGTGAACACCGCCCTCGACGATCAGGACACTATGAGCAGGCCAACGGCGCCGAAACTGTCGGCATGGCTCTGGTTGCCTTGGTATGCCAAGCTCTGGTGGGCGGCCATTCCAGTGTGGTGGATGGGCATGGCCGTGTCGACGCGCATTGACGCTCTGGAGACTTTCTATCGCGGAGCGCCCGCGGGCTATCTGAATATCCTCTTCTTCCCGATGACGGCGCTGATGGTGCTGGGCGTCGGCTATGCCAGGGAACGCCTGGACGGATTTGTGGGCTCAGGCAACGGAACGCCGCTGTCCGATGATGAAGCTTTGGCTGTGACGGAACGGGTCTGGGAAGATCATGATCGGGCGATGGAAGACCTTGCCGCCACGACAGACATTTTCGACCCTCGGTCAGGGGCGCTCTGGATCGGCAACCCTTCAAACCCGCTCAATCCAGGCTACATCGATCCCCATACCGGAAAGCACCGCTAACGCTTCTTGAAGCTACTGTCCCCGTCACCGGAGCTGCCGGCGATATCCGTCGAAAAGCTGCCTTTTGCCAATACCGAGTTTTGCTCAAGGGACGTTAGCGGCCCGGTGATATCAAACGTGGCGCGCCCATTGTCCGCATCCTGAAGGTATCGATTGCGCACTCCTTCGCGTCCCAGGACGCGGTTCGACAACTCATGGGAGAAAGTTGCTGCGGGATCGCTTGAGCGCGCTGCAGCACGCTCAGCTGCAGCAATCGAGTCCCGCACGTCATAGTTGACGATATCCAGCGTTGATCCGGCAGTTTCACTCGTGGAGCCAGTGTCCCTGCTGCTAAATCCAACCCCCGCGCCAACTCGCCCCGACGTCGATTGTACCTTCTGAGGCCCTTGAACCTGCCGGCCCTGCGTTCTTCTGCCAGCTCCTGGGGTGCTTCCACCAACATTCTCGTTTTCGGTCACTCCAACCGAACGACCGAGTTCTAGATTTACACTGGTCCCCATCGTCGTCTGATCTGTGGCCGAACGGGAGAGAGTTCTCTGCCACCCTGTCTGCGCCATAATTGCCTGGACATCGCGCTGGAGCGTGTCGGCGACCTGAGGCTTGAGCCGCCACTCGCCTTTGCGGTCCATTTCGAACCCGCCGCGGAGCCAGTGTGAGAGCATCGCCTGGCCCTCGGCACCGCCGCCCATGAAGTGCTCGATGGTATCAGGACCAGCCTGCTTGCCCGCCTCGAAACGGGTGCTGGTGTCGCTGCGCGCCGAGCGGCTGAAATCCGTCCCGCTGGAGACGAGCAGGTCATTGTGCGCGAAACTGAAGCGCGCGTGACCGCCATTGGCGATCGCGCCGAGCTGGCTCTCGTTGATAAGCCCAGCCTTCCACATGGCGGCAGCGGTTTCCGGTGTCAGGTTGAGGCCGAGATCGCCATTCTGGTCCATAGCGATCTGGCGTTTGCTGAGGTTTATGCCGTGCTCGGCGAGCAGACCTTGCATGCGGGTCAGGCGTTCACGGTCGACAATCGAGGTCAGCCGCTCGTTGCGCGCGCGATCGGCGACACCGGCCGCGCCACCTTCGGCCATATCGACCTGGTTGCCCGCGGTCCGGGTCAGCGCCTGGATGAAGCTGTCGAGACGCGCCGCCTCGCGCGTCGAGACGCCAACCGCCGCCGCACCCTCGGCATAGCCGAAATTATCCGACTGCCGCCGCTGTTCGCCGATCCGCGCCGCGTCCCGCGTGCCCGAGGTTCCGACCTCGCGCTGCGCATCGAGCTTGCCCGAGCGCTCGGCGAAATCATAGCCGGCCGCCTCGCGCGTCCGGCCATAGACGCTCGTGCCTTCCCGGCCCGCCTCGGCCGTCGCGCCATCCGCGGTGCCAAGCTGCGTCGCCGCACTGTAACGCTCCAATGCAGCCTCAACCTGTGCCTCGTTGCGGCCGGTGGCGCGAGAGAACTGGCTGATCGCCGTGCTGCGCGCTTCGCCGGACAGCGCATTGATGAAACCGATACGGCGAGATGTCTCGTCCACCGACAGGCCCAGCATCGATGCGGCTTCGCGCTGACCCTGATTGCTGCCAGTACGCCAGCCTTGCTCGGTTGCCACATTGGCGCGTTCGACGCCGGCGACATTGTCTCCCGCATAGTCCCGGCGGCCTTCCATCGCACCCACCTGGATTTGCGCGGAAGTTAGGTCGTTCCTGAACATCTGTTCCTGGTCGAAGGCATTGGCCGTCAGCTTGGCGAAGGTGGGATCGGCCTGTGCCTCGCCGATGACACCTGATGCCTTGAGCTGCGCGTCCGCGGGCGAATAGCCGGCGCGCTCAAAGTGACGCGTCGCTCCCCGCATCATCATGTCATAAGCGCGCTGGTCGCCGAATGCGCGCCACTGGACAAGGTTTTGACTGAAGGCGGCGAACGACTTTTCACCGGCTTCGCCTCGGCCAAAATAGCTTGTCCCTAGACTCCTCAAGGCATCCTTCTCGGCGAACTGATGAATGGCGGTGGTCGCGGCATTGGCCTGGATCGCGCGCGCGACCGCCGGATCGGCAAGATCGCGGCCACCCAGCGCGGGCGCGAGGCTCCCCAACTGACGCGACCCTTCTATGCCGCCAAGCGCGAAAGCGGTGCCGCCTGGCGTTCCGGAGCGCTCGCCCAGGATATGGCCCGCCTCGCCATAGGTCCGGTTGGCGCCGAAGGTGGAGCGCTCGCCGAAATCCCCAAAGCTCGAAGCCGCCGCCGCGCGGGAGCGCGTGCCCATGGCTGACGCCTGAGCCTCCAACGCGGAGGCCTGCCCTTCGGCCGTGCCCATCGGCGCTGCCGCGGCTGTCCCTTGGGCGGCAACACCAAGCGATCCCGACGTGAACGAGGTGAACACATTGCCGCTGAAACGGAAGACAGTGAAGACGAAGGCGCCGGCGAGGCCAGCGGCAGCCGTGCGGAAGCTGCCGAAGATCGCAAGCGCCTTCATCGCTGCGGAAGGCGCGAGCAACCAGGCATTGGCGGCGAGTGCATTGGACCGCAGCTCGGCGAGTGTTGCCGTCGCGCGGCCGAGGGTGAGTTGATAGATGCCCGCGTCGATCACGCCCCAGAGCGCCACGAAGACGAACATGCCGAGCGCGAAGCTCGCCACGCGCAGGTTGATCGGCGTCAGGATGAACAGCAGCGCGATCGGGATCATGAAGAGCATGATACCGAACACAGTGGCACGGATCGTCGGCATCCATTCATTTGCGACCGACATGGTGGCAAGGCCGTTCGAGATAACCGCGCGATTGGCCATGACCCTGGCCGCGCTGGCCGGCGAATCCTCGAACAGGACGTCGCCGACTGTGTTGCCAAGGAGGATGTGGGTCAGGAAGGCCTGCGCGCTCAGCGATCGGCCGAGCATCATCTGGCCCATTTCGCCAAGCTGCTGCCGACAGCGCGTCATCTGCTGGGCATTGCCGGTGTCGTAACCCGTCCGTGCGCAGATCTGGCTGGTATAATTGTCGAACAGCACGGGGTCGGACAGGCGATCCGAAATGTGCGTCCAGGCATCGGTGCAAGTCACAGTCGTGCCGCCCTTGTCGGCCTCGGTGTAGACCGTCGAGAAGGTAGCGGGACCCGCCATGGCCGCGAAGGAAGCGGGCAAGTCGGTCGAGGTTCGGAAAAGCTGGTCATCGTCGACGCCATAGGCGGCCGACACGCGCGCGACCGGATAGCATTGACGGACATAGTCCTTGATGGTTGCATCGAGGAATACATCGGTCATGGGGCCGCGTGGGCTGACCGCGTTCAGGAAAAGATCGAAGCTGTGGCCACCGGCGCCAAACTCGATCTTGGCGTTGGGATCGAGCGTGTTGTCGTCGATCGTCTCGACCATCGCGCGTTCCATCATGTTGGTTGCGCCGGCGACCAGAACCAGAAGGTTGGGAACGCCGCCTACAGGCTGGTAGGCGTTGCGCACCCTGTCATAGACGTGGACCGTGCCGGTTGTGGCGATAAGTCCGACGAAGAGACCGACCCCTACCAAGATCTGGAACCCGAACGCGACCAGGCCCATGCCGGTCCCGCGCACGCTGGCGATGATTGCGCCGAGACCGATGCCGACCGTTGCGACGATCATCACCAGCGTCTCGTAACGCGGATCGCCGAAGATCATCGAGACGAGACGGAAGGCGTCGACTGTCTCGGCGAACCCGTCATAGGTGTGGAAGCTCGTATCGACCGCGAGTGCGGGCGACGCGAGGAAGAGGGCGGGGAGGGCGGCAATCAGCCTCACGAGCCTGCGCATGACATTCGTTCCTATTGGTTGCGGGCGGCAGCGCCGGCGGCGTCGCGAGCATCGCGGTCACGCTCGCGCAGCAGCCCGGCGTAGTTCGTGGAAAGATTGGCCTGGTTGAGAGCGGCCATGTAACTCTGGCGCATCTGCGCGCGCTGGCGCAGCACCTCGTCCCTGAGATCGCGTAGCTGCTCGATGCCCTTAGACAATATCCGCGTCTGGCAGACATTTTTGTTGTTGCCGTCGGCCGACCCGGCCACTGTCGCACCGCGCTCGGCATTCGTCACCGTGAAGTCTATCGTGCGGGTCAAGTCATTGAGCATCTGGTAGGCGAGGGTGAGCGCAACCAGTTCGTCGGTATCGCCGATGACGGAGTCGACAACGCCCTGGCGCACGCCCCATTCCAGCATGCGGTAAACAGGAAGCGTCCGGACATTGGCAACAAATTGCCGTTCCTCGGCCGATAGCGCGGCACGTGTGCGGATCTTGGTCGCAATCGACTGCATACGCTCGCGCGCCAGGACGAGCGCGCCGCGGCCCGACCCGTCCTGCGCGCAGTCGGCGCCGGTTGGGGGGAAATTGAGCGTCCGGCGCTGGACGCGGCCGGACAGGAAATCCTGCGCGCTTTCCGTGTCCTGTGGGGGACATTGCGGAATAGCTGTGAACAAGGGCACCCGGTCGCCATCGTCCCAGCGCATATAGACGTCACCCACCCGCGCTCGCATCACGCTCGCCCAGTCAGCTGCTCCGACGCGCGAGGCGGCGTGAGACAGCAGCGAGCCGGTGCGGAAGATGTCCGTCACTTCCGCCGGGCAGTTGGCGAGTGCGTCCTTCAGATCCTCGGTGGGGTTGTTGTTGTTGGCCTCGATCTTCTCGCGGCTTTGCTGGTAGCTCTTCGCGAACCCCTGCTTGACCGAGCGGTAGCCGGTCATCTCCTCGATGATCCCCGACATATTGTCGTCGCCCTTGGCGATCTGCACCATCCGGTTGGCGAGGCGGCAGTCGTTGACCTGAATCGAATTGAGGAAATTGGTCGCCGCTTCCATCTTCGAGATGATGTTGCCCATCTTCTCATCGAGCGTCTCGAGCAGATACTGGAACGCAACCGCAGGCGCAGCCTGCAGAATGCTCTCGAGCTTCTGCACCAGATAATCTGGATCAAGGAAGCTCATGCCGCCGAGGAACATGTCGATGCCGCCGCAGCCGGCGCGCACCTTGGGCAGGCTCACCGACATGAGATAGTCGTTATGGACGTCGACCCGTCCCGACATGCCGCCCGCCGTCACATAGCCTCGGGTCTGATCCTCGAAGCTGCCGGGGGAGGTGTAGGTGACATTGTCGAACCAGCTTTCCGCCCAACTCTGTGCATGGGCAGGCGCGGTCGAAACCACCGTGGCGAAGACGAGGGCGATCAGCGCGCGCAGGGCTGCGCGGGGGCGAGCGAACATGGCGGACTCCGAACAAGCGTGGATATTGGAGGAAAGACTGAGACCGCCATCGCTCAGTGCCTTCCCGGACGGGTCGCCGGCAGCCCCACGATGCCGGTGAACTTGGACATGGCCCGGACGCCGACCGCAGGCCTTACGCCCGTCAGCATCTTCGCAGCCAGATAGAGGTTGCGGGCCAGATTGGGCGCATGGTCCGTGCCGATCGCCACCGGCACTACGCGGATATCGTCGGCGATCGGTCTTACCCAGGCGACCGGATGTCCGACCCAGGGCAGGCCAAGGCGCCCCGACCGGATCATCGCTTCCTGGCTCCCGATGGTGCGGACCTGCCAGCCATAGCGCGTTCCGAGCGCTGTCAGCTTGGTCCAGAGGTCACCGCAGGGAACGCATCCCGGCGTCGTCGTCATCTCGATGACAAACGCAGCGCCGTGCCCGCGCAGCGTTGTCGTGAAATCATCAGGGAACTCGCGCGTCACGGGGACGCGGGAGAGCCACGCCTGCATGGTCCTCGCATCACCGACGGGGTGGATCGCGGCCCGCATAGCATCCTGTTGGCTAACGGTCTGTGCTGCGGCCGACCCCATGCCGACGACCAGGCCGGGAATACCCAGCAGCACCAGGAGAGGGCGGTTCATGCCACTTCTCCCTTGAACGTAAGATATTTCTTTCTTACTTTGTGGGGCGAAAGGACTCGCCTGATGAACGCGATCACCGTGTCTGCCAAAGGCCAAATCACGCTGCGCAAGGAATTGCTGCGGCACCTTGGCATCCACCCCGGTGAGAAGATCACCGTAGACACGCTGCCCGGCGGTGAGGTCAGGATTCGCGCGGTCAGGCCGACCGGCAAGATTTCCGACGCATTCGGCATGCTGAAACAGGACGGGCGAAAGCCGCTGTCGATCGAGGAAATCAACGAGATCGCGGCAAAGGGCTGGGCTGGCGAACTGTGAAGATTACAGCAGATACAAATGTGCTTCTGCGAGCCCTTGCGGACGATGACGAAATCCAGACGCCCATTGCGAAGAAAGCGTTGACGAAAGCCGATCTGGTCGCGCTCACACTTCCCGCCCTGTGCGAGTTCGTGTGGGTGATGTTGAAAGGCTATAAGGAAAGCCACGAGCGCATTGCCGCAGCCATTCGCACTTTGCTTGCGGCTGAAAACACCGAGGCTGATGTGGCGGCCGTCGAGGCAGGGCTCGCCTTCCTGGATGCAGGAGGTGACTTCGCCGATGGGGTTATCGCCCATGAGGGGCGATGGCTCGGGGCCGAGTCTTTCGTAAGCTTCGACGATAAGGCCGTCAAGCTCCTGCAAAGGAGCGGCGAGGCTGCCCGGCTTCTCGCTTGATCCGGCCGTTCGCTCGATTATCGGGCGCTGTCGCGTGATGAACGCCTTCATGGCTGGGGCTCCGGGGTCGTGTTGATGAGATCGCCGCCCAGCGCGCGCGGATCGGTCGCCGAGACCGGGCCATTGCTCAATGCGTCGAAGAATCCCGCATCCTCGCCCGGGCCGGTCATGAACTGTTCGGGCCGGATATCGCCGCGCAGCAGGCGCACCGCCTGATAGGCCATCTGCGCGAGATTGGGATATGCCTCGACGCCCGAGGCTAGGATCATGCGCTGCTGGCTACCGCGCCGGATGATCATCGTGGTGGGCGTGATCTCGACCCCGAACCGCGCACTAACGTCGGGGCGCTTGTCGATGTCCATGAGCGTCACTTGCCAGCCCATTTCCTCCTGGAACCGCTGGATGATCGGCCACTGGACCCGGCAATATCCGCAGGTCGAGCGCGAGAACATGACGAGCGCGAACTCGCTCGCATGGGCGCGCAGATAGGATCGGCGGATAGCGTCCTTCTCCGCTGACAGCTCGGATCGGGCGTCGCCGACCATCGGGTTAGCCGATTTTGAATTGAGTTCGGGATATTGGAGCATCGCGATCTGCGTGACGCCGGCGAACGCACGCGCCTTGCGCCGCGCGAAATCCTGGAGCCGCCAGAAATCGGCGACGGCATCAACCGTCAGCACGGTCGCGGCATAGTTGCGCTGCTGCTCGATGAGCTTGCGGATCTTCGGCGGAGTCCAGGTCGCGAGTTCCGCCATCGGCGGGATGACGGGCTTCACGAGCGGGTCGGCTTCGGGCTTGTCCTCAGGCTTCGGCTTGGGCGCTTCGTACCACCAATAGCCCTGCTTTGATGCACCGCCGAGCGGACTGGCTTGCGCGCTGGCCGATTGAGGGCCTGCAAGGATCGCGATCATCGCCAGACCAACGGCCTGAAGCCAAGGACGCGGAGAGCGTGAATGTATTGACATTGTCGTGGCAAATCACCAGATATCTTGGAGGAGTTTAGCGACATGGCACAGCACGCCCGTACCGACCGAGGCGCTTCGGCGCGCAAGGATGACGTCATCCAGATCAGGGCTGCGGCCGAGCTCAAGGCGATGCTCAGCCGCGCAGCGTCCTTGCGCGGACAGAACCTCTCTGAATTCATGCTCGCGAGCGCGCGGCGGGAGGCCGAGGCCGCCATCCTCGATCAACGCACCTTCTTCCTGGATGCCGAGAGCCATGAGCAGTTCCTCAGTCTTCTCGATGCGCCGCCCGCGCCGTCGCCTGCCCTTGAGAAGTTGATGAAGCGCGAACCACTCTGGAATCGATGATCGGCGGCGTTGACCGTTTCCATGTCCACGCGCCGCGTGACGCCGCCCGAGCGTTTGAACGCCGATCACGAGGTCGCCGCGTTCGACAGCGGGCGTCATGCCTCGCTGAATGACTGGCTGGTTGAGCGCGCCCTTGCCAGTGAACGCGCCTCGGCCCGTACCTATGTGGTCTGCGATTCCGAGCGGTCCCGTCAGGTGGTAGGCTACTATACGATCACGACCGCTATGGAGGAGCGCGCTGCGCTGCCCAGCGCAAAGCTGCGAAAGGGCATGCCGGACAAGGTGCCTCTGCTGCTGATCGCGAGGCTGGCCGTCGCTTCCGGCTTCCAGGGACTCGGCCTTGGCGCCGATCTGCTTGCTGATGCGCTCCGCCGTTGTGCGGCCGCCTCCGAGATCGCCGGCGCTCGGGCGGTCATCGTGCATGCGATCGACGATGATGCGGTAGCCTTCTACGTGCGGCATGGTTTCATCGCGTCGCCGCTGGGAGAGCACGTTTTGCTCATGCCCATCGAAGCGGTTCGGGCCGTGCAAGGCTAACCACATTTCACACTGCCTGCAGCGTGAAGGGGCCGTCCGTCCCGAGTTGTCTTCGGCGCGCCTTTCCTGATCGCGCGCGCTCACAGGATACGCTCCATCCGAATCAGGTCCACGATCGGCAACAGCCCGAAATAGCGGCTGTCAAACCCGCGCGGATGCGTTGAGCCGACATAGGCCATGCCGGCGGGGATGACGCCGCTCCACTTCAAATGGGTGAGCTTCAGCCCGTTATGGGCTTGTGGGAGGCTGATGCCCAGAAGCTGCCCGTTGCAGTAATAATGACCGTCCCAACTGTTCTCCGCGAGCGGCGAGGGCGTCTCGAACATGGTGAGCCGATCCCCGGGCAAGCAAAGCGCATGCTTGGTGACGGAGACAGGCTTTGGGCCGGCAATCGGGTGATGGAGCGTGAACATCACATAGTCGCCCCGGGCGATCGGTCCGGGGCTCTTGCGCACTGCATAGGCCTCGATCGACGGGGACATGACCAGCGTCACCTGCGGCATGACCAGCGCTGCGAACAAAGCGAGCGGCGACACCACGAGCATGGCCCGCCACAGCCGGTCAGGCCGGGAGGGCTGATCCGGTCCGGGCGCACCCAGCGCCATCGCCGCCTTGCGCGGCAATCGGCGCAGGCGCGACCAGAGGTTGGCGATCCACCTAGCGATCAGCCAGAAGAGCCTGAGCATGGCTTACCTCTTCTTTCCCGCCGAGGCGGGCATATTCGTCGAGCATTCCAGAGAGCGCGCTGTCGCCGAACACGACATGGGTCGCGCGAGGGCTGTCATCGTCGCGTTCGCAATACGCCTGGGTCGGATCGCCCGGGATCATCGCCAGCGCGGGGACCTGGGCGATGCCGTGCTGCCGGAACACTACGGGATCGATGATGAGCTGGACATTGCGCATGACGCAGTTCGGCCCCTCGCAGCCCGGATCGAGCCGCAGGATCTGGGCCGTCAGCTTTGCCATCGGTCCCATCTTCCGAAGACCGCCCGGCACGCCGCGAAAGGCCATGACGCCATGCACCCGCTCAAGCTGGGCGGCATAGTTGCGCAGCGTCGAGATCGGCATCGAGGAGGAGACGAACAGGACCGGCACCCAACCCTTGGCGGTCACCGCCGGTGCGGCCTTGGCGAGCGCCTGTTCCTCAGCAGGCTCGAGCCCCAGTGCCTGACGCAATGCCCTGGCCTGCCGCTCTCGCTCTGCCGCAAGGCTTGCTTGCCCACGAGCCTGCGCCGCACGAGCACGGGCTTCCATGTCGGGCGCAAGTATTCGGCTGCGCAGCCCCTCGAACGCCCGTCGGCGGTCTGCGGGATCGTCCGTGCGCGGAAGCCTCGGATCGGGCGCTCGCCCTGCTGCCTCCTTGCCGTGCGTGACTGCACTTTCGAGCCGGTCCATGCTGGCCTGGCCCTGATCGGCGACGGATTGCCTGCCGGCGCCGCTCGGCGCGTCACTCGCGCTATCCTGCGCAAGCGCGGCGGTTGCCGCGCTCATCAGTAGGGCAACGCAGGCGCTATGGATTGACGGCTTTGAGATACGCATTGACGCGCTCCCCCATGTCTATCTGGATATCGGATTGGGCGCGGGCCTCGATGTCCGCATAATATTCGGAAAGGTCGATCTTGCTGAAATCGAGCGCCTGAAATTCCTCAGGCGTAAAGCCACGGCACATCGGCTTCTTCGCGGTGCCCCAGAGATTGCCGTTGAAGCTTTTAAGCTGGGGACGGCCCTGTTCCTGGATGATCCGGCCGAGCTTGGTGTTGAAGCAGCACTCACCATGCGCCTTTTGAAGGCAAATGCCGAGGAAGGAGGAGGTGCAGTAGCTGCCGATGAAATGGCACATGCCCGAACTGTCGAGCATAGCCGTCTCCATGTCCTGCTGGTCGCAGCCCGAGAACAGGAAATCGATCATGAAATTGATCGCAAGGCTGATCGCGATCGAAGTCGGGTCGAGTCCGACGATCAACGCATTGGCGCCGGAACTCGCCGCCTGGCTTGCGGTCGCCCCGGCCTTGAACGCGGTGTAGGCGGCCTTCATGCCGGTGAACACGCCCTTGGCCACCGCGATCTTGGTGCCTATCGACGAGATGGACGACCCCATCCCGTCCTTCACGATTTTGCCCTTGTCCTTGCAGCAATTGGAGAAGGTGGTCGAAAGTCCGGCGGGACGGCAGCGCACGCCGCGGCCTGAGAAGATCTCGATGGTCCCCATACAATTGCCGTCGGCATCGATGCCGCCGTCCGCTTGCGTCCCGGATCGTCCATCGGCGGTTCCTCGACGAGGGGATTGGTCGCAAGATCGGCGCAGTGATTGGGCGAGCAGGACGGCGCACCGCCGGTGCTCTTGACGAGACAGGCATATGGCGGGCCAACCGGGCAGCTATACTGGCCCATGGCATCGGCGACGCAATCGACCTCCTGAATGGGACAGAGCCATGCTCCGCTGGTGGTCGCGAGGCAGCTTGCCTGCTCTCCTTCGTCGGCCGCATCGCCATTATTGTTAAGATCGGCGGCGCAGATCTGCTGCGCGTTGGCGGCACTCGGGCTGGCGAGGGCAACTCCTAGGCCAAGCACCAGCGCAAGCGCGGCGCCGCGCGGGTCGAAACGCCGGTATCTGTTGGTGGAACAGCCGATCATTGCACGCTCCCCGTGCAGACGAGGTCCGCGCCGGCGAGGCGGACGGTCTGCATCATCACGACCGCTTCGGGGAAATCGTCGAGGCAGCCGCAAGCCGATATAATTTCCTCGCCTGGCCCAGCCGGGCATTGATTGTCGGAGGTGCAGGCGTGGAAGAAAGTGTCGTAGCCTGTCGGCACATTTTGTTTGGCACCGACGACGCCATCGATCGCCGCGTCATTGTTTGCCTTGGGCGCGCGCGTTTTGCAGACGGGTTCGCAGGCAGGCACCGAGCCACGGTCGGGCAAGCTGAATGTTCGCGTCGAGGTGGCGTAGCTGCCGTCGCTCTGACGCGTCCGGTCGGCCAGCAGCGTCTCGGTCGAATGGTTGATGATATAGGCGCCCCGGCTGAGGTCCGGTTCAGGCATTGACCCGGTGTCGACCTCGCAGCGATATTGCCGCGTGCGCAAAAAGAAGTCGCGGCTGAGCGAGACTGTGCACACATCGTTCCCGAAGAGCCGGGTCTGGGGCAGGGGCGTGAGGCCGGTGCCGACCCCGTTGCGGAAGGTGTCGACCCCGTCGACATTTTCGCTGAGAAGGTGGCAGTTCGCATCCGAGGCATAGCCCGCGCAAAGGTTGATGAGCTGCTCGCTCGTCTCACAACTCGTATCGACCTGGACCTCGATTTCGAGATAGCCACTCTTGTGCGATCCGGTCGCGCGAATGCGGGCGTCGACCGAGGCGCTGCCCTGCTTAAGCACGCCGGTGAAGTCATAGTTCGGATAGGCGCTGTAATTGTCGCCCACGCCGCAATCGCCCGCCGGGAGCGCGTTGGTGAGCCAGGGGCGCTTGCCCGCGGATGCAACCGGCGTACCGTTCACACGGGCCTGAAGCCAGTCGGCGGTCTGGAGGTCTACGATCCTGGCCGAGACGATGCGGTGGGGCTTGCTGGCAGTGAACTGGAGCGTGAAGGTCGCGGGCGGATCGTTGCAGTTCCCTGTGCCGCCTATCCGATAGAGCCGGCAGCCATTCCCGCAGCTCGACACACCGAGCAACGAACCCGATGCGCTGACAATATCGTCGTAGGTCGCCGACGCGACTGTCACCTGACGTTCGATCGTACAACTGCGGATTTCCTGGGCCTTGCCGACGGCAGCGGACGAGGCCAGCACCATCTGGAAGACGCTGTTGCTGGCCGCAGCGGCAGCGGCATCGCCCGAGATCGCCGTGGGATTGGATCGATAGGCAGTCTGGGGGAGGGCCGGGTCGGACGAGCAGGCGGTCGACTGCGCGCCGACATAACGGACGGCGGGTCCGTCGATGACGGCTTCCGCGACCCCATAGCGGGGGTCTGCGGTCGTAAGCGCGCCGATCATCCCGCCGCCCAGATCGCGCAGGACGGACGCCATATTGCCCCAGGCAAGATTGGTGCCGCAGCTATTGTTGATGCAGTAGCAGCCGGCGAGTTTGGGCATATCGACCGAGGTCAGCTTCAGCGCCTTGGCCGCATCGACATCCCAACGGTAGAAGCTGCAGCCATTCCAACTGCCGGGCTGGCAGGAAACCACGCCATTGGCGCATATCCCGGACACAGGCCCGGGCAGGTTCGAGGTCGTATCGACCGTGCCATCGAGATCGGTGTCGCGCGCGATCGTAACCCTGCCGAGGTCGCCGGTACCCGAAGGCTGGACCAACACTTCGAGCATCGTTGCCGTCTTCTGGCAGGCGATGTTCGGCGTGAAAGTGTGACTGTTGTCGACGGTAGAGATCTGCTGTCCGGCAAGACCCGGCGTCACATAATTTTGCTGGAGCGTGTCGCTGTCGCTGGTCTTAGCACGCGATGCATCGGCCGCGGTATGCGCCCTTTGCTCCATTGTTTGTGCCGATGCGGACGAAGAAAAGGAGATGGCCAGCGCGGTCGCGATGATGGAACAGGCGGAGAGGAGGCGCCGGTCCCACCGGGGGAGCATTGCGACCGCGCTGGCCGGGGGTGGAGCGACGCCGCCAGGGGGGCTTGGCGGCGCCGCTCCTATCCCGCACGGCAGCCCTCGACCGTAGGGGCCTTGGCGAACAGACCTCCGGAATGGACGGCTGTCTCGTGCGGGAACGGGGGAAAGTGACCTCCTCATGGCACCGGTATCCCGGCGCAGCAGATCACCTTTTCGAAGAGCATGAACTGGGCATTGTCTTTGCCCGGCGCGTGCTTGGCCGAGGACCAGAGCGACTCTGGGCGGCCAATATTGACGCATTTGCCGCCCTTCACGGGCTCCATGATCTGGAGCTTGTAGCGGCTCTTGGTCCAGACGGGCTGGGGTATGAACGAACAGCCGTCAGCCGAGCTTATGGTGAGCGCGCCGAGGCGCCCCATCATGAACACACCGCGTGCGGCAAGCCCGGCCCAGGCTTCGACGCTGTCATCGAAGTGGATATCGCCGGCGATCGGATAGGTCGCGCCCCAGCTCCCCATGCACCAGAAGAGCGGGTCGATGACTTTGCCTGCGGCCGCTGCGGCGCTGTCGCCCATGCAGGCAAGGCCGGCGGCGGGGTTTCCGAACAGGATGCCCTCAGGCTGGATGATCGCACCCAATGTCCCCGACTGCCAGGTTGGCAGCACCTCGGTGATCATGGCGACGTCGAAGCCGTCATTCTCAAGGCAGGGCAGGTCGGTGAACATATCGAGCATCGCCCAGACCGGCGAGATATAATAATGCATCTGGGCGAACATCTTGCGGATGTTCGTCCCGTCCGAGATCGACGACTGGCTGCCTTGCAGCTTGCCGCCGGTCGGCAGCAGATCGGCGCCCAGGGCCATCATGCAGCCGGGTTCGGTCACGACGTCCACCATCCGGTTGGGCGACCAGTAGGAGACCTTGACCCCGAACCAGAACTGGATGCCTTTGCGGCAGGCGCACAAGGGCTTGGACGCGGACTGCGCGTCGAGAGCCTTGTCGAGCTTGTCGAAGCTGCCGACGCGGATGCCGCCGACGGTGATCGGGAAGATGCAGGTCCAGCGCACCTTGGTGATGGGGTTAAAGACGGTGCCAGCCTCGCATTTGGAGGCATGGGCCTGGCTCGGCCAGGCGAGTGTCATGACAAGCCCGATGACCAGGCCGGTGACGAAGACAGGAAGGCGCCCGATCATCGCGTCGCTCCCTTTGCCGGAGCGGCGGATGCGCGGCTCTTGGGCCCATATTCGGTGAGAACGAGGCGTGTGCCGGACTGCTCGACGATGACCGGCGCCACCGTCAGCCCGAGCCGTTGCTTGACCCTCTCCTCCAGAATGTAGATCGGTCGCCCGGTCTTCTCGCTGAGATCGATCGCATCGCCATTCTGGGTGCCCAGCGCCGACAAGAGGATGAAATCGCTGGCGCGGGCAGTGCGGAGCGCCCAGCCGAGATCACGCGGATGCACGACGACGAGACGCTGGGGTAGCTTCACATAGGTCAGCGGGTTGAAGGTGAAGCCCTTGGGATAGAGCGTCTTGCCGTCCGGCAGCGTGATGTCGAAATCGAGGGTGTAGAAGGGCACGACGCTGCGCACCCGGTCGGCGCCGGCAATCCCGAGTGGCGCGGCTTTGAGCGCGGTCCACTTGTCGCGCGGGCCGAACGCCTTGCTCATGTCGCTGGGGAGTGTCGCCACCTTGGCTTCGATCTCGGCAAGCGCATCCGGTTCCGCGATCGGCCATGTCCGCCCGATCGTGCTGCGCGACGGGGCGGTGCCGCTGATCGGTCCCGCAGCGGCTAATGCAGCCGCGACGGCCAGAAGATTGCCCGTTGCGAACACCAGCAGGATCGGGCCGCGCCGAACACGGCCGAGCAGATTATCGCCCATGGCGCTGCCTCCAATGCTGTTCGGGCGGTTCAGGCACGCCGATGAGCGCCGTGACGAAGGCCGAGAATGCCAAAGGTGTCAGGATCCAGATCAGCATGCCCGAGGCCCGGTCGAGTTCCGGGGACAACAGCAGAAGTGCGCTCTGGACCAGCATGAGCAGAAAGCCGCTGACTGTGAGTCGGATCACCGATGGCGAGGGTGCGGAGGAGGTCAGGCCGTTCATTTGCCCCTCCACCGGCGCAGGCGGCGCATCAGCTTCGCGGTGCCCGCCGAGAGGCTGAGCAGGAGGATCCCGGTCGCGAGGCACGATGCGGCTACCAGGAGCGAGGCACGCAGCACCATCATGGTCGGCTGTTTGAGCAGAAGCCCCGCGATGAGCACGAGCAGGCCCATCATCACCGTCTCGATCATGACAAGCCGGAAGCGCCACTGGAAGGATTCCGCTTCGAACCGCTCGGCGAGCCGACGCTCGACGATCAACTCGATGGCTTCATTGTCGGACCAGTTGAGCGGCAACTGGTCGGGATGCGGCGTGAAACGTGCCATGGCGATCACACTCCCACCAAGCCAGGCGTGGGAGGCGTGCCCAGGATCTGCGAGGGCTCGACGCCCGCGAGACGGCAAATGGCTTCGAGCGGGGAAAGGCCCTGACGCATCAGCGCCTCGAAAGCAGCCACTTCGTCGGGCGCTGAGGTGTTGATCCAGTAGCTGAACGGATCAACCACGAGTCGGGCGATGCCCAGCCCCAGCGGGGAATCGATGAACACCTCGCTGTAGTTCGGCTTGGAATTCCGGACCGATTTCAGCAGATCGAGAACGAAACCCGAATAATCGAGGATCTTGTTGTCTACGGCCCGATCATAGGTGGAACCCTGGAGCAGGAAGCGGGTCGCGGCATTTTCGAGAATCACCTGCCCCGTGCCGCCGAACAGAGTCAGGTCGTTCATCGACTGCAGCACGATACCGAACGAGCCGCGATATTTGCGCGCGCGTCTGTAGCCCTGACCGAAGGCCTCTGCGAGACGCGAGAGGTCCTGGCCGTCGGTGCGCGTCATGAACTGCGCGGCCTCGTCGCACAGCACGAAGCGGGGCTTGTCGCGCGCGGACAGGTAGAGTTCCTGCGTGACCGCATTCACGACCACCATGACGATGACGTTGAACAAATCCGGCATGGATTTGAGGCGCTCGAGTTCGAGCACTACAAATTCATCGTGGCGGATATCCAGCGTCGAGGGGCCGTTGAAATAATGGCCATAGGCGCCGCCCGATCCGAAATCGCGCAGATTGAAGGCGAGTTCGCGCGCGACGGGCACAAGATGATCGACATGATCGAGCGCGGTCTCGACGAGCTCGGGGTAGGTGCCCAGCCATTCGCGCACGGCATCGATGCCATGATCGGCCCGACCCGTATCGATCGTCCACTGGACCGCGGACTTGAGGAGATTCCACTCCGAGGTGGTGACGCCCTTGCGAGTGGATGCATTTGCCATCTCGGCGACGATCGCAACCGCCATGGTGATGGCGGACTGCTTGTCGTCGCCGTCCAGAGCCAGTCCCATATCGAAGGGGTTCAGGACGAGATGCTCTTCGCCGATATCAATATAGCGGCCCGAACAGAGCGTGCAGAGCTTCCTGTAGCTGCCGCCGATGTCTATGATCCGGATCAGCGCTCCATTGGCGTAATATTGCTGGCAGAGATTGTTGAGCAGGAAGCTCTTGCCGGCACCGCTCTCGGCCGAGACGATGAAATTATAATTGTTGATGCGCGGATCGAACAGATCGAGCGTGACGAGTTGGCCCTTGCGTCCGGTGTAGAGCAGGGCCGGACGTCCGCCGCCGCGAAAGTCGGCCTGGATCGGCGCCATCAGAACGGCCGCCTTCACCGGCATGCGAAAGTCGCGCTCGAGGAGCCGGAGCGTCGTCCGGTCAGGATAGAGCCCGAAAGGCAGGCTCATCACCAGCAACGTCGGGTTGAGATAGCTCTCTTCCTGCATCGAGAAGGGCAGGGGCTCGCCTTCCCACAGGCGCTTGGCGCGCGCAGCGAGATCACGGGCATGCGCGCGATCGCGCCCGAACACCCAGACGGTCGGGATGACGCGGACGAATTTACTGTTGCCGGCTTCGTCGAGAATCCAGCCGATTTCCTCGATCTGCTTCCCGACCTCGACTGCGAAGCTGCCGGCTGCTTTCTGAGCTGACAGGATCTGCGCGCGCTTGTGGATTTCGAACTGCGAGTGATCGAACAGGACATTGAGCGTGTAGAGGAACGGACCGCCGATCTGATCGCTGTCCTCGGACGCGCCGCGCATCCCGCCCATGAGGCGGTTCGCCCGCTCAGCTGTGATGCGCCGCGCCGGCGCCTTGGGTGTCAGGCATCGCGCGACCTGGTTGCCGAGGAACACCTCCGCACCCTCGAACACGAGATCCGGCCCCGCATCGATGATCTGCTTGCCGATTGGCGGCGCGCCCGTCGTGGTGCCGTCAGCGAAGACGCCGGGGGCGGTATCTGCCACGCCGTTGAAAATGCGTCTGTAGAAGGCGACCAGTTCTTCGGGCGGAAGCCGGCGGATGCCGAGCTTTGCCAGTTGCTCCTCGACCTGACGCCGAAGGTCTTCGCCAAGCGGCCGGCGCGTCTTGATCGACAAGAGCGTGCGGAAATTGCGGACCGGGATTCCGTGGAGCGCCTTGAGGCCGTGTCGCCCTTTGCTGAGATAGGCGTGGGTATAGCGCGCCGACGCTTGGATCAGCGGATCATCACGGGTCTTGAGGTCCAGGAAGGCGTCGAGCGCATCGTCGATCAGCGGATCCGCAAAGGTGTGGAGCTGCAACACCGTCCCGTCCGGGAAATGGATGTTGAGCAACCCCTGCAGCGCGCCCTGAACATGGGCGAACAAATAGGCGGTCGGCAGCAGCTCCCAGGCATGGCCCCAGGTATCGTCGATGCAGAGGAACGCTTCGGTGTCCTCGTCCCAGGCAACCAACGGAAGATAGTCGGAGAAACTATCCCGCCGGACGGCGCTGCGCAGCCGCGCATAGCTGAGCCCGTTCATGGCTGCGGCTCCGGGGCGGGCGGCACGATCGCGGGTGCGGCGGGAACGGTGGCCGGCACCGCCTCACCGTCGGCCGCGGCGCCATCGCGCACCTGGCCGAGAATTGGAGCCTGTGACGCGCGATCGGGTGAGGCCACAAGCGCGCCGCCCACAACCCAGACCGGCTTGTCGATCACCGAATAGACATAGCGAGGCATGTAGAGCCGGTCGGGGCGTTGGCGATCGGCATAGGGGAGAATGAGCGTCCTCACCGTTCGCGCAGGCTTCAGCATCGGCGTGACCGGCGCCTCGATCAGACCCTTGAGTTCTTGATAGACGCTGTCGCGGTAACTGCCATAGGCACTGGCTGCGGGATTGCTGCCCGGTTTGCCGTTCGCCCTGCCCTGGTCCTGGCCGCGCAGCATCGCACGGTCATTGGTGACCTTGGGGTCAGACTTCGACGCCACACCCGCGACCGCGTCCTCATAGGCCCGATCCGGATGGATGCATTGCCCGTGATCGCTGTTCTTGCAGTCGAACTTCTCAGAATAGGGCGACATCATCGATCCGACCGCCGCGCAGCCACCAAGGCTTGCGAGCAGGCTGAGCGAAAGCAGCGAACGATGAAGAGACTGGTAGGCCAGCACGGACATGGCGGGATCTCCTGAGAAAAAGGGCGAGCGCATCAGAATTTGCTCCCGACCGACGGCTTGATCTCGAGGGCGAGACCCTCCTGGATGACGACCACGACATCCTTGGCCGCGCCGACTTCAACGACCGGGCCAGCCTGGCGGGCGAGATCGAGGTAGAAGTCGGTGAGCTTGTCGGAGGATTTGGAGAGGCCGCCCGCGACGCCCGACTTGACCGCATCGCCCGCATCCAGGCTGCGCACACTCCCCAGCGCTGATGTCGACAGGCTGCCGAAAGACCCTTCGACGCTCTGAGAGATGCCGGCGATCGTGCCGGCAATGAACGAGCGGGCGAGCGTGGCGCCGGCACGGGTCACGACCTTGCCGGACAGGCCCTTCTTGCCATCGGCATCGACGAAGAAGCCCTTGATCGCCTGGTCGACCACCGCATGACTGTCGAAGTCCACGCAGGAGATCGAGACGAGCTGGATCTCGACCCTTTCCTTGGCGAGGCTGCCCGTTGCATTGCCGATCACGAAGCAACCGGCGAGGTTGGCCTTGACCTCGTTGGGAAGGACGGCCGGCGCCTGGACCCTGGCGATAATCGGTTCGGGATTACTGGTCGCGTCCCGGCTCGCCAGGGCGTCGATGCCGGTCAGAAGCCGCGCCTTCATGAAACCAGGTGGCAAATAGATCGTCCGCTTCCCTTTTTTTGAGGCGGCGCCGCTGCCAGCACCTCCTTCCGAAGCTTGCGTGGCCGTCGCTGCGCCGATCGCGCCGATCTGACGTTGCGTGGGTGGAACCGGCGGCGCTGGCGGCGCAGCCGGAGCAGCAGGCGGCGCGGGGATCTCGCTAGCCGCGCCCCGGGCTTCGGGCGGCGCGGGCGGATAGGCCGGCGCCTCGCCGGGTATGGCCGGCGGCAGATCGCCACCATCGCCGCCGGCCATACCCGGCCCGTGAGTCCCGCCACCCGTGCCGGGAACCACTTTGCCTTCCTCGATCGCGGTGACCCGATCGCCGAGCAAGGTTTGTCCATCGAGAATCTTCTGGAGATCGCCGCGCAGCTTCACTTCGAGGCTATCGCCGCGAAGCCCGGCGCCCATGTCGAGGTTCGAGGCCTGGGGCGCCTTGGGCGCTTCCTTGTGGCCGCTGGTGCTTGCGGTGTAGAGTCCTAGCCCGAGCAGTGCGATCGTTGAGACGACGCCCAACTGCTTGGCGCGCAGCTTCTGGTCGGAGGTCAGCTTCGACCATTGCGCTGGCAGGTCGAGCAGGGCCGGCCGTGCGACGGCGCTATCTTCGCTATCTTCGGCGAGGTTGCTCGGGGCCGCTGCAGGCGTCGCCCGCCCGTTTTCGTCAGGCGTCGTCATTGCTGCACACTCCGGCGAACGACGATCAGCCGCGCGGTTTCGTTGGCGCTCAGGGTCAGCCGGTCGATAGTGATGGCAAAGATGTCGGCCCCAAGCGCGGTATCGAGGAAATTGCGTTCATCGAGCACGGTGGTGGCGCTGGCACGGACCAGATATTCGCTGACCGACAGGCCGGCGCCCTCCACTTCGAGCCGCCGTCGTTCGGTAAGCGACGCGGTGGGAAGGTCGGCCAGCACCAGTCTGCCACGCGCGGGCGCGACCTCGGAGAAGGATGCGGGCACCCGGTCCTGCAGGATCGCCAGCGCGATCCCCACCGCGCGCTCTTCCTCAACGAGTGGACCAAGCAGCGCATCATTCGCCCGGGCGCGCTGCGTGGCCCCAGGGACCAGGGTGACGGTCTGGGCCGGGATGTCGGCGGGCTCGGCATAGAGCGGATAGATCGCGCCGTTGCACGAAACGAAGAATTCCGACGGCGTCGTCACATGGCTGTGCGTCTTGGCGCCGCTTCCCGGAATATTGGGGTCCTCGGTCTCAAGCACGAGAAACTTGATCCACGCGTCCGAGCCGCCGCGCTCGACGGCAAGGCCCTTCTCGGCCGAGAATTTGACGTCCTCGATGTCGCCGCCCACGCACACGACATGATTGACGTCATGGTTGGAAAGCCGGATCCGGCTCGTCTGGTCAGGCAGCGCTGCTATCGACTGGGCGAAAGCGGGGGCGGCTGCGGGGAAGGACGCGACAAGCGCCCCGGCCAGGCAGGCGAGCCTCGCGCGGTTAGCGGACATCGGCACTGAAATTCTCCTCCTGGAGGGCGGTCAGCCAGAAGCGGCCGTTTTCGAGCGCGTAGCGAATGCGCAGATTGCCTCGGAACTTGCGGATCACGCCGCCGATGACGCGGACCTTCTCCACCGGCACGAGGATCTCGCTCCCGGTCCAGGTGACGGGCTGGTCGCCGCGGATATAGGTCGCGATCGAAAGTGTCGGGTTGTTGCCGAGCTCGTCGAGGAGACGATTCAGGCTATCCCGCAGACCGTTATAGGCGCTGGGATGCGCTATCCGCAGCAGTTCCTGGAACTGACGATCCGCCGAATAAGCGGAATAGGTGCCTGCGAGACCGACGATGTTGAAGGTGATCGAGCGCAGATAGGCCTCGGAAGGCTTGTTGCCGGTCACATAGAGGTCGCCGTCCGCGCCGAACGGTACGATCACGGTGCGCGTGTTCTGGTTCGACGTATAGATGACAGTCCCGAGCACAGCAGTGATCCCGAACAGACCCGCGATCGCGACCTTGAGGAGCCGGTTCTCTTCGAAGAGATTGGCCGAGCCCTGCAGATAGCGGTGCAGGTGCCAGCTTGGCCGCGTGTCACCGATCATGTCGGGTTGGCGCTTGCGCCTGAAGGGATGAGCCATCTCGCCTACTCGAAGAAGCGGGTCTGGGTCGGACCCGGATAGTTGCGGAAGCGGGCAAGGCCCCAGCGCCAGGCCAGGTGCGGGATGAACCCGCGCGGCTTGGTCCGCTTCCAGGGAATGAAAAGAAGAAGAGCGCCGATGAGGAGCCAGCCGATGAATCCGCCGACGATGACCGCGACGAAGATCACGCTCATGACGACGATGAATTCCTGACTGTCGAACCAGAGGATCTGGACCGGCCGATGCAGGAACTGTGGCAGACGTTCGTCCACGCTCTTCTCCCTTGCTTCACCACGCCGCTGGGCGTGGATTGCGGAAGACGACCACCGCCTCCCGTTCCGGTGGCGAGACGCCGGTCTGTCCGGCGCCCAGCCTGACTTTCAGATCAGCATGCCGAAGGTCTGGAGGATCGAATCCGCCTTGATGAGGCAGACCGCCGCCACGATCGTTGGGATGCCGATCATGATGTTGGAGAAGAGCCGCGAGACGCCGAACAGGAAGGCGGCAACGCCGCCCACGAAGCCGAGCGGCCCCTTGACGCCCTGGTTCACGACGATGTCGTAGATGTCGTAACCAAGGTCGCCAGCAGCCGGCGCCTGGAAGGCGTAGGCAACGCTCGTTCCGGCGATCGCAGCCAGGAGGAAAAGGACCGCCGCGTCGATCGTGCGGAACGTCCTTCCCCGAAGCAAAGTCAACATATGCAGTCTCCTGATGTGACCAAAAGCGGTCGTGTTTGGAGCCGTCCCGATCATGCTTGCCGGCACCGACGGTCGTGCCGCGACACGCGGCGCGGCACGACGTTTCCGGCCGACGAGGCGCTGGACGGCTCCCGGAGCTACGTCCTCGCCGGCATTCCGGCCCTCGCGGGCGCCTCGGGAGCGCACACAGGCGAGGTCCGCCAAATCGCTGGAATGGTGCTCAGGGGCTGGGCTTGGCCTTCTTGGCGCTTGCTTCGATGAAAGCCTCAAGCTCGGCCTGCTGGAAGCCGGAGACGAGCTTGCCGTCGACGAAGAGCGTCGGCGTGCCAGAGACGCCCATCTTGCGGACCGTCTCGGCATCGCGGGCGACCTTCTCGGCGCCGGCCCGGCATTTGTGCAGCACCGCCGGTCGCTCGCCGGCATAGATCGACTTGAAGGTGGCCTGGCGGTCAGGAGAGCAAAGAATGTGTTCGGCCTTGGCGGCTGCCTGCGGATGAATGCCGCTCACGAAATAGACGAGCCGCTGGACCGGCTTCCCTTCCGCCTCCTTCGTCAGCCAGAAGCGCTCCAGTGCCTGGCAATAGGGGCAATCGGGATCGGTGAACTCGACAACCTTCGGTGCCCCTTCGGGCCCAATGACCAGTGCATCCGCTGGATCGATAGCGCCGAGGCGCTTCCGCGCGCTCGCGTCCTGGGCAAGGGCCGTCAGGTTGACGCCGTTCTTGTCGTAGATCGCGGCGAACAGAAGATGCTGACTCTCGGGCGCGAAATAGATGACTCGTCCCCCCGCAATGGCCTGATATATTGGCCCTCTGACAGGCGCCGGACCAAAGTCCTCAAACGTCAGATTGGTGAAGGTCTGGCGCAACTGACGCTGAGCCTCCTCGGCTGCGGCCGTGAGCGGCTCGGTGCCGCTATCCTGGGCGTAAGCAGGCGCTGTTGCGCAGATCAGCGCTGCCGCGATCAGCTTAGCGCTGCGGGACATGATTGGACTCCGGACGAACGAGGGAGGTGCGCGCGAAAAGTCGGCTGTCTAGGGTGAGCGAGTTGCCGATCTTGATCGCCGTCGGTGTGGTGGAAACGGCGGGTTGTTCCGCCTTCTCGCGGATCGAGAAACCGGAATCGCTCTGAACGACAGTGAGCTGGGCACTGCGAGCGCAAGGATAGGCTTCAGCGTCCGGCCGGTAGGTCTGGGCGCAAGCCGGCACCGCGGCGGTGCCGAGCGACAGTGCTCCGGCAAGCATCGGCAATGAGCATGGGAAGTCCATGGCACATGTCTCCTCGTGGCGCTGCGAAGCGCTCGGGTTTGGGGTTTGGATGAGCCGGATGGGTTGGCCGGGATTTAGGTCCCTGCTGGCCGCCGATCCGGCGCGTCCCAAGGCATGACGATCAGAAATGACCGTCGCAATAGGGAGGGCACTGAAGTGCCGAAGCGGCGAAACAAAGCACTGTTGAGACGAAAGCGGCTAAATGATCTCGAAAAGCGTTGGAAAGATCGGATTTGCGCGAAAGCGGCACTATAATGCCGCTTTCGCCGCAATTCGTCGTGGAAATGCACCCGCTTGGGCTTGCCGGCGGGTGACAAAAACATAGTCCAGCCGGGAGAAGGAGAGATGGCTCGAGCTAGACGCAGCTTCAAGCTCCGGCTCTCACCGGCCGGCCTCGACCTGCTCATCGATTCCCATTGCCATCTGATTCGCGTTACGCGCTCGCTGATAGCCTGGGGTACGACGCTCCACGTGGCGATAGAACATCTTGATACGCTGTCTACCGCTGAAATCGTCGACCAGTTGAAGGCGCTGGAGCTTGGCTGTCTTGGCGGTGGCGAGGAGCATCATGTCGGGGCGTCTCTTCGCCTCTGGGATGTTGCTACGCGAATAACCGCACGAATCCAGCAAAGTTCACCTGGAGGACGGCAGCCCAATCTAGGGACCATATATATCGTCGCCCTACTGCAGATTCCCAAAGCGGACCAAGTGGACCTCATGAGTGCCTTCGATCGCGCATTGCAGTCGGGGGCACGAGCACCAGCTTCACGCGATCCCAATGATCTTGTTGGGTAAATCGCGACAGGTTGGCCGAGGTTGTGTTTGACACTGGTGGTAAGTACACCATAGGAACCGACTTATGGAATTGCCTTGGCGGGCGGTATCTCCCGTAAGGAGACGCGGACATGTCGCACTATTTAGCGACTTCCGTTGCTGAAAGTCCAATCCTGTACGTCAAAGTGCAGTCCGGGCGACAAATTGAAGAGGCACGGAAGAAGAGGCGCCTGACGCAACGCGATTTGGCGCGAGAGCTTGGTATGGGTATACGCTGGCTTCGCGAAATCGAAGGCGGAAATCCTCGCTCACGGCTCGACGATCACCTTGTTTGTGCCTATCGACTTGGCCTGTCGACGGGCCATATCCTGATACCGCTGCTGTTCGCCGGCCAGAAGATGTGCTTTCCGCGGCAGCTCGCGACCGGAGATCTCAGCGATCTGGAACGGATGTGCATCGAGTTGATCGCACAGCGGAATCTCGACCATCTTACGCAAGCCCTCACGCCAGCATGGCCTGTGGCGGCGACGGCGTCGGAGACTGGTCTATGATGTCGGCGATGGACCCTCCGCTTCAGGAAATGGTTTATCGATCATTGAAGGAAGACTACGCCGCTGGCGTGTTTTCCCCAGGGCGCCGGTTGGATGTGCAGGAGATTGCGGACCGACACCGATCTAGCAAAACGCCTGCGCGAGAGGCTCTGTGCCGCCTGATGGGTGAAGGATTGATTGAGCCGCATCCCGATGGCGGTCTTCGGCTGTCCCACTACAATGGCGAAAAGCTGATCCAGCTGTACGCCTGGAATATGAGCTTACTAATGGGCTTGGTTCACGACGTCAGGCTACCAGCTTTGAAGCGAGCGATCGAAGAGGCAACACCCCAGACTCTGCCACAGACGCCTGTGGGAGTCACGCAGGCCGTTGGCTCCCTATTTCTCTCACTGGCATCCGCAACGGGAAACGAGTTTGCGATTTCGTCGGTCAACAACCTAAACGAACGGCTGCACTATATCCGAATCGGGGAAATTCAGGATCTCGGCGACGCCGTGAAAGAGGTTCGAACTTTGACCAATGTTTCGGTCGCAGACCTCCAAAAGAGCATGCGGCGCAGGCTTGAAGCTTATCATATGCGGAGAATTGACCGACAGAAGTTCAGTCTCGTATGATCGTTCAGCTCGTATCGTAGGAAAAATCCTTTTATAATCAATTCATTGCTCAATTTTTCATCCCTTGCGGTCTGAACAGCGTGGATTTCCAGCCATCTTGTCGGGGTATATTTTCGGGGATCTCCCAGACATCATTTTATCCTCCTTCAGTCGCAAATCAGTGCGGCTGTTGAAGAGGAGTGAATCATGCAACGGAAGAACGACAAGCGCGACGTGAAACGCCTGGATCTGGGCGGGGTCATGCAGCAGACGAGGGGCGGCGCCCAATCGGTCAACGACAACCAGAATGGGCTTCGTCCGATCTTCGGCGGCCTCTCCGCCGACTGAATCGGATGCCTCGGAACGTCCGCTAGGTTGATCGCTGCGGACGTTCCTTTCTGAATGGAAATTTGGCGATGAACCTTCGCGTTAAGCCTGGATTGCACTTCTGTACAGTCGAGGGACGAACGATCTTTCTCGATGAGGGTAAGAGCCGATATTTTTGCATTCCTGCAGATGTCGATCGCGCATTTCAACACACGATCTTGGCGAACGGAAAACTCGATGATGGCCCTGATACTGCCTTGATCACTGACCTGATCTCTCTGGAAATAATCGATGGCGAAAACGCCGAGGGAAGCGGACTAACGAGTCCCCCTTCGGTCGCCGAGCCAAATGAGGACCTTACGGCGTATTCCGCTCATGTTGCACCAGCGGTTGAAATTGCTGCAGCTGTCTTCGAGCGCCTGCGATCAAAGGAGATCGCGACACGCCGACACATAGCTGATGTTAGGTGCCTTATCGAGCGAGAACGCCTACGGTTCGCTCACCGCCATTCAGGCTGCAATCCAGCGTCAAACCTTGGGCTGTCGGCCGCCTTCGAGGTCAGCGACTTCGTCTTCGGCCGCAATGATCGCTGTCTCCCGCGAGCGATCGCGTTGATTAGACGATGCCTGCGCTTGGGCCACAATGCCCACTTGGTGATTGGAGTCCGGATCAACCCGTTCACCGCGCACTGCTGGGTACAGCAAGGTTCGCTCGTCATTGGTGATTCAATAGACGTCGCGCGGATATACACCCCGATATGCGTGCTGTGAGTGCTCCGCGATTTCTGATCGATCGGGCCATCCCAGATCGGAGGCGAGTCGAGGACGCTGCCGAACGCTTTCGGCTGGAGCTATGCTTCGATGGGTGCGGTGTCCGGGCTTTCACGTCTCCGGGGTACGCCGTTCGCCTTGCTGACAACCGTGGGGTGATTTTAGGAACGCTTTTCGAGCGCAACGGTCCACCGCAACCCATAGCCGAAATCGACGCAGATTGTCAATCGGCGTGCAAACGGGACCCCCTATCGGCGCGCAAAAGGGACCCCTTTTCAGGATTGCGCAAGGATGGTTCGGCGCGATCCCGGCGCTGCTCGCGGCGTAGGGAGGGCGTAGCCCGACCGGAGGCGCGAGCAGCGCAAAGCCTCTTCTTATCTGAGGGTGGTGGAGGAGCCGTCAGTGTCAACGGCGGAGTAAAAGTCGTCCATTAGGCGGAGTAAAACCAGGCCACTTGATCCGGGTGTTGGCGAGCGCCGTGAGGGCGTAGCCCGAGCGGGGGTCGCCAACACCCGGATTGTCA
>NZ_WRPO01000028.1 GCF_009746585.1 Novosphingobium aquimarinum | reverse complement strand
ATGACAATCCGGGTGTTGGCGACCCCCGCTCGGGCTACGCCCTCACGGCGCTCGCCAACACCCGGATCAAGTGGCCTGGTTTTACTCCGCCTAATGGACGACTTTTACTCCGCCGTTGACACTTGGCCTTAAAATCGGCGCTGTAGCGCTTCCTCGTCGTCTTCATTCCCGTACCAATCCATCAGGTCGGGAGTAGCTTAACACCCTGTCCAGAAAACCGGCACCATCTCACAGCTCGTGCGCCGACCGGTAGAACGTCCCCATGCCAGCGTTGGTCTTAGCCCAGACGATGAGGTTCTTGAGCTCATCGAACACGCCCTGGGCCGCGTCGAGAAGATGCGGCGCCGCGCGCCAGTCGGTGCAGACAAATGCGATCGCGCCAGAACTGGCGTGGAGCGCCATCTGTTTGAAAGCGGGGCGCAGGATCGTGGCGGCAAACTCCGGCAACGAAGTTTCGCCCGCCCCCATCACGAAGTCCTCGTGCTTGACCTTACCCAAGCCGGACACATTACCAGCGATCGCGCAGCCATAAGGAGGATCGGTCAATATGAGCTGCGCGCGTTTGCCATCCAGCAAACGCTCATATGCCACCGGGTCGCGGGCATCGCCAACGGTCAAGCGGTGCTTTCCAACTTGCCACAGGTCCCCAATCCGGCAAACCGGCTTGGCTTTCTCGCAAGGCAGATGAACATCGTCATCCGCTTTTGGCTCGGGGTCTCCGAAGCTGATGGCGCGATCGATCTCGATCGTGTCAAAGCCCGTCAGTTCAAGATCGAAGCCAAAGTCGGCAAGGCCCTTCAGCTCGTCGCGCAGTAGCGACTTTGACCAAGACGATTCCAAGGCAAGCTGGTTATCGGCCAGGATGTAAGCACGTTTTTGCTCTTCGGTCATGTGATCGATCTTGACCGTCGGCACTTCGGTCATGCCAAGCTCGATCGCGGCGGCAAGGCGCCCATGGCCACACAAGACCATGCCGGCTTCATCAATGATAAGGGGGTTCGTCCAACCAAATTCCTGGATGGACTTCTTAAGCTTTCCCAGCTGCTTCTTGGAATGAGAACGAGCGTTCTTGCTGTAAGCCTTGAGCGACGTGGTCGCTCGCATTTCAATCTGTGATGGCATTATCAAACTCACAAAAAAGAGGCCGCAAGCGGCGTGTTGGAAAGCATCTCTTTTGTGGTGAAGCTTGGTGCCTAGCAGATCAAATCATGAACGGCAAGATCGAATGGCGGCCTGGCGGTTTCGCAGCATTGAAGATTATTGCGCAGGTTTGCCCCACGCACTGGCCGCGTATTCCCACTTACCCACGATATGGGAATAGCTGCCTTAAACCCTTGGTTCTCCGCTGCTTTCCTAAGGAAGAATGATTGGAATGCGGCGGGCATCGGCGAGATTCCCACGAGATTCCCACGAAAATGGGAAACCGTACCATGGGCGCAAGCCTCGGAGAAAAGAGGCACGAAGCACATCCGATCATAGCGAATTGGCGCTCTCCGAGGTACGGCGGACGCGCGAAAGGGCGCGGAAGCGCGCCGAGATTTGCCAGTTTGTGGAATAGGTTAGTCAGAGAATGACTGGGTGGCGGTGCGGGTAGTCTGTCGAACCAGGGTACGGGCTACGAACGTAAACGCCCAAAATCTCGCCACAATTGCGACGCGGAGGTCGCAACCGGAGAAATCGGCGCGCAAATCGCAACTTTCCCTGCAAAACGTACCCGGAGAACGAAAACCGTACTGAACTTTTGAGCAATGCTCAAACCGATTTTCTAATGAAATCAAGACACTGGGTGGCGGAGCGGGTGGGATTCGAACCCACGATACGGGGTTACCGTATACACACTTTCCAGGCGTGCGCCTTCGACCACTCGGCCACCGCTCCGCATGCCTGACGGCAAGGATTGGGCCCCTAGCGGGAAGGTGACGCTTCCGCAAGTCGCTGGGTGATGCCATGGTGACGGGATGAGATATCCTGTCCTTTGTGCCGCTCTTGTCTTCGCCGCGCCGATCGCGGCCCAGACCCAGCCAGCCACGCCCGCTGAGCCAACGACCCCCAACGAGATCGTGGCCGCGGCGCCCGGCACAGACTGGAACAGGATCGCGCCCGAGGATCTGCTGGTGATGGATCTTGCGCCTGATGCGGCCGGCCGCGCGCGCCGCGTGGTCATTCAATTGCTGCCTGCGCCGTTCTCGCAAGGGTGGATCGACAATATGCGCAAGTTGGCTCGTGCCAAGTGGTGGGACGGCACCAGCATCAACCGTGTCCAGGATAACTACGTGGTCCAGTGGGGCGATCCCGGCGCGGAGGATCGTGCGAAGGCCAAAGCGTTGCCGTCCGGTCTGACGAAGGTTCCAGAAAGCGATTACACCGTCGACGTCGAAACCCTTGCCGGTGCTTCGGCTGAGGGTGCGATCGCCGATGCTGTGGAGGAAGTGGCGGCGTTGGATGACTTCAACCAGCCCTCCCCATCCGAACAACGCGCTCTCATTTCGATCGAGGCAACGCAGACCGAACTCGCCAGCCAGGGCTGGCACGAGCGGGACAGCTATGCCCCGTGGGTCGAATTCTGGAACGGCTGGCCGCTGGCCAACCAAGAAACGGGGCGCTGGGTTGATGAGGATGGAAACGCGGTTGCCCGCCCCGCCAACACGCAGGGGCACATCCTTCAGGAGCAAAAAATATCCCGCGATGTCGAACGGTCGGAGTTCTGGCCAGTGCATTGCTACGGTTACGTCGGCGTGGGCCGCGACGTTTCGCCGGATACCGGCTCGGGCGCGGAACTCTACGCCGTGATCGGCCAGGCCCCTCGCCATCTCGATCGCAACATCGCGGTGGTCGGGCGCGTGATCGAGGGGATCGAGCATCTGTCCGCCTTGCCGCGCGGGACCGGACCGCTGGGGTTCTACGAAACCCCGGGCGAGCGCACCGCCATCACCGCTATCCGTCTCGGCTCCGACGTATCCGGGCTACCGGCGTTCGAATATCTGGACACCGACAGTGGGAGCTTCGCCGCCTATCTGGCCAGCCGTGCCAATCGCAAGGACTCGTTCTACTTCCGCCCCGCCGGCGGCGTCGATATCTGCAACGTTCCGGTGCCGGTACGACGCGTCTCGACCGGCGACTAGATCCGTTCGGCTTCGGCCACGGCCTCGCAGCCCCGCAACGAGCCGATAATGCGCGCCAGGTGCGCCACGTCGCTCACTTCGAGATCGACGTCATACGTGCCGAAGTGTTCGTCGCGCTGGCTCATCTGCAGGTTGGTCACATTGGCGCGCGCGCGGGCGAACACGTCCGTCACTTCGGCCAGCGTGCCGGGGCGGTTGTAGAGCACCACGCGGATCCGCCCAGTCGCGCCGGTGGTGCGTTCGCCCCATGAGAGATCGAGCCAGTCGACATCGATGCCATCGGCCAGCGAAAGACAGTCGATCGCGTGGACTTCGACCTTCTGGTCCGGGCGGCGCAGGCCGACAATGCGATCGCCGGGGACCGGATGGCAGCAATCAGCCAGCTCGAAGCCGACCCCCGCCGTCAGCCCGCGGATCGAGATCGCGCGTTCGCGGCTCGGCCAATCATGGTCCTCTGGCAGCTTGGCCGTGCTCCCGGGGGCCAACGCCTCCATCACTTCGCGGTCCCCCAGCCGGGCCGAGCCGATCCGTACGAGCAAGTCCTCCTCGTCGCGCAGTCCGAGCCGTGCGATCGCATTGTCGATCGACTTGCGGCCGACGCGACCGGGAACGCGGCTGGCGATCTCGTCGAAAAGTTTCGAGCCGATTTCGGCGACTTCCTGCCGCTCCTTGGCGCGCACCGCGCGGCGGATCGCCGCCCTCGCCTTCCCGGTCACGACGAAGCTGAGCCACGACAATTGCGGTTCGGCATGCGAGGACTTGATGATCTCCACGACGTCGCCGTTGGCGAGCCGCGTGCGCAGCGGCATGTGCCGCCCGTTGACCTTGGCGCCGACCGCCGCGTTGCCGAGATCGGTGTGCACGCCATAAGCGAAGTCGAGCGTGGTCGCGCCCTTGGGCAACTGATGCAGCGCGCCCTTAGGCGTGAAGACGAAGATGCGGTCCTGATAGAACGCAAGCTTTGTATGCTCGAGCAGATCGTCGGGATCGTGGCTGGTATCGACGATCTCGATCAGATCGCGCAGCCAGCCCACTTCGCCGTCGGGGCGATCGGCCTGCTTGTAGGCCCAGTGCGCGGCCAGGCCGAACTCGTTCGTCCGATGCATCTCGCGCGTGCGGATCTGGACCTCCATCCGCATCGAGTTCTCGTAGATGAGCGCGGTGTGAAGCGAGCGATAGCCGTTGCTCTTGGGCGTCGAGAGGTAGTCCTTGAAGCGGCCAGGAATCATCTGCCAGGTGCGATGCAGCACGCCGAGGGCGCGATAGCAATCGTCGGCGCTATCGGTCAGCACGCGGAATGCCATGATATCGGTGATCTGCTCGAAAGTGACGTGGCGCTCGCTCATCTTGCGCCAGATCGAGTACGGGTGCTTCTCGCGCCCTGCGACTTCGACGTTGAGCCCGGCTTCCGCGAGCGCCTGCTTGATGGCGAAGGCGATCGCATCGACTTGGCCGCCCTCTTGGTTACGGATCTGGCTGAGCCGGCCCGTGATCGTCGCATAGGCCTCGGGCTCGAGCTGCTCGAAGGCGAGCAGCTGCATCTCGCGCATGTATTCGTACATGCCCACCCGCTCGGCCAGCGGGGCGTAGATATCCATGGTTTCGCGGGCGATCCGGCGGCGCTTGTCTTCACTCTTGATGAAATGCAGCGTGCGCATGTTGTGAAGACGATCGGCAAGCTTGACGAGCAGGACGCGCAAGTCCTCGCTCATCGCCAGCAGGAACTTGCGCAGGTTTTCCGCGGCGCGCTCGTTCTCGGTCAGCGTCTCGATCTTGGAAAGCTTGGTGACGCCATCGACGAGGCGGGCGATCTCCTTGCCGAACATCTGTTCGATGTCGGCGATCGTCGCGAGCGTATCCTCCACGGTGTCGTGGAGCAGCGCGGTCACGATCGTCTGCTGATCGAGCTTGAGCTCGGTCATCAGCCCCGCGACTTCGATCGGATGACTGAAGTAGGGATCGCCGCTCGCACGCTTCTGCGCGCCGTGCTTCTGGATCGTAAAGACGTAGGCGCGGTTGAGCAGGGCCTCGTCGGCTTCGGGGGCGTATTCGAGAACGCGTTCGACGAGTTCGTACTGACGGAGCATAAGCGTGAGCAGCATGTGAGGATTTTGTGACGCGGAGCAAGAGCCAAGCGTCGCATTCCTCCACTGCGTTAGGGCATAACCTCTTGCCAACCGTGCGCCATGGTGCTGTCAGGCGCGAGACTGGTCGCAAGAACCGGTTCGCGGCATTGCCCCCGCCGCCGCGCAGAATCCCCCGACTAGGCGCAAGAAGCGAGCCCGCGCCGACATTCCCATAAGGACGTTTTTAGTGGCAATCATCGTTCGCATAACCTCTGCCGACGGCAAGAAGGTCATCACGAAGGAACTTCCCGCCCTCCCGGCCAACCTGAAGGTTCCGGCCGGCGCGCGAGTCGACGTCAAGGACTCCGAGACTGGCGAGCGCATGTCGCTCGGCCAGTATGTCAACGATCACGCACAGAACGATCGCCGTGCCGAGGACGGCCAGATCGTCAACGACAAGGTTACCATCGAGACCGTGGATAACTGGGCCGTGGCCGAGCAATGGCTCGATGCCTACGCCGCAGCTCCGCCGCCCGCCAGCGACGACTCGCACGCAGCCTCGATGGGCACTGCGACAACGGTCGGCGGTGCCGATCCCTGGTATTCCGGTGGCGACAACCGGAGCGACGATTCGGTGCTGGGCTACGACAAGAACACCCTCACCCTGGGCGCGATCGTCGGCGGCGGCCTCGCGATCGGCGCCTTTGCCATTGGCAGCTCCGGCGGTGGCAGCAAGAAGGACACGATTGCTCCGGCAGCGCCTGCCGCGCTCGATCTCGCGACGGCGGACGATACCGGCAGTTCCACGACCGACAACATCACCAGCGTCACCGAAGGCCTGACGATTTCGGGGACAGCCGAATCCGGTTCGGAAGTCGAACTGTTCGATGGGACCACAAGTCTGGGGACTACGACGGCTTCGGCCACCGGAACCTTCTCGTTCGACGTCGATCTGGCCGCCGGAAGCCATGCGATCCGTGCCATCGCCACGGATATCGCCGGCAACGAAAGCGCGGCATCCGCTCCGCTCAACGTGACGGTCGATACCACCGCCCCCGCGCCGATCGACTTGCTCGACCTGGTCGCGGCCGACGACACCGGATTTTCGAGCACGGACAACATCACCAACAAGACGAGCGGTCTTACGGTGACGGGTATCGGCGCCGCCTCTTCGACCGTGCAGCTCTTCGAAGGAACGCTTCTGCTCGGCAGCGGCACCACGAATGCGCAGGGCCTGTTCAACATCGATGTGTCGTTGGCGGCAGGAACCCATTCGATCGTGGCGCGCACGTCCGACGTGGCGGGCAACGCGTCCGAAAACTCGCCTGCACTGTCGATCACAGTCGACACGACGGCGCCGCTTCCGGTCTCCCAGCTCGATCTCGCCAGCGAGGACGACACCGGTTCGTCGAACACCGACAACGTCACCACCAAGACCACGGGCCTGACCATCACCGGGCTCGCCGAAGCAGGCGCGGAGATCGAACTGTTCGACATCTCCAATGCTCTGGGAACCGTAATTGCCGGAGCCGACGGTCGCTTCTCGATCGACGTTTCGCTGTCCGTGGGCAGCCACACCATCACGGCGAACGTCACGGATGTCGCCGGTAACGAGACCATCGGCGTCGGTGGCCTCGATATCACCGTGGTCGAACCGGGCGCCGATATCCTGGCGTCCTCGCTAAGCGCGATCAGCGGCATGGGCTGATGCCAGGCCATCCCGTCGGTAGCGCAGCCGCGCTGCCGACGGGTCTAGCCTTGCGTGCCGGCGGCTAGGCCCAGGTCGCTTCGGGCGGCAAGCTCATCAGGATGGCTTCGACATTGCCACCCGTGCGCAGGCCAAACGAGGTCCCGCGGTCGTAGACCAGATTGAACTCCGCGTATCGTCCGCGCCATTCCAGCTGGCGAGCCTTGTCCGCGGCATCGAAGGATGAATCCATCCGTCGGCGCACCAGCCGTGGGAAGACATCGAGGAACGCCTCGCCAACCGAGCGCGTGAACGCGAAATTCGCTGCGAACGCCGCTTCATCGGCGCATTCGAGGTGATCGTAGAAGATGCCGCCGACGCCGCGATGCGTTTGCCGATGCGGAATGTAGAAGTACTCGTCCGCCCATTGCTTGAAGCGTTCGTAGTAGCCGGGATCGGACGCGTCGCAAGCTGCTTCGAGCGCCTTATGGAAGTCGCGCGTGTCCTCCTCGTACGGGATTGGCGGGTTCAGATCCGCACCCCCGCCGAACCACGCGGCGGTCGTCGTCAGGAAGCGCGTATTCATGTGCACGGCGGGGACATGCGGATTGGCCATGTGCGCGACGAGGCTGATTCCCGTTGCCGAGAACCCGGGCTGCTCGACCGAAGCCCCGTTCACCGACGCTGCGAAGTCGGGCGAGAAGTCGCCTGAAACCGTCGAAACGTTGACTCCGACCTTTTCGAAGACCTTGCCCTTCATCAGGCCGCGGGTGCCGCCGCCGCCATTATCGGCGTCGCGTTCCCACGGCGTATATTCGAAGGTGGCGTCGCTGCCGACCTCGCGCTCGATAGCCTCGAAAGCCGCGCAGATGGAATCGCGCAACGACTCGAACCATGCGCGCGCCTCTTCGGTATGCCGTGTCCAGTCGCTCATCGCGGTAACCCCATCCCTTTGCGCCATTGCCGAGCGCTTGCCAAATCGCGACCGCTCCGGCAAGGGGAGCGCATGGTACCCTTTTTGTTCTCAGGCAGGGAAATGCACCTCGTCGATGGCCGTGCGGTCCATTGGCCGGACGAGCGCGCGCTGCTTGTGGCGGACTTGCATCTCGAGAAAGCGAGCTGGTTCGCGCGGGGGGGGCAGATGCTGCCGCCTTACGACAGCAGAGAAACACTCGAACGCCTGGCCGACGCGATCCGCAAGACGGGCGCTCGGCGTGTCTTCGCGCTGGGCGACAACTTCCACGACAGCCGCGGCAACGAACGGCTCGATCCGCACGCGGCAGGGATGTTGGCGGCGCTCACGCGCGCCGTCGATTGGATCTGGATCACCGGCAACCATGACGAAGCGCTGGTGGCGCACAGCGGCGGCGTGCCGCTGCCCGACGCGGAGTTGGGCGGCATCATCCTGCGCCACAAGGCCCATCCGGACGAGCGCCGACCGGAGTTCTCGGGACATTTCCACCCCAAGATCAGGCTCAAGTCCCGCGGCAGATCGATCGCGCGGGCTTGCGCCGTGCGTAGCGAAAGGCGCATGATCCTGCCGGCCTTCGGCGCGCTGACGGGCGGCATGGATGCCACGAGTCCCGAAATACTGTCGGCGATGCAGCCGGCGCATGCGATCGATGCCATTCTGCCGGCGACTGGGAAACTCGTGCAGTTTCCGCTCTGGCGCTCGGCCACCTGAGTACCCATATCAGTTGGCGGAGCCCGACCGATGGCCGGGGCCGTGCGTCGCATCCAGTGAAAATCCTGCATTTCCTTGTTAGGACTTTCGCCCTAAGGACGCCCGTTATCGCTTGAACCAGTAAACTGCACAGGAGAACGCTTATAGCACCCCCACCACGGCGCATGATGACGCCGCCTACAAAGAGCGGTCCGCGCTACAACAACCTCATCCAGGTGGATAAGGTGCGGGTCATCGACGAAAACGGAGAGAACCTCGGCGTCATGTTCACGCGCGAGGCGATCGAGCAGGCCGCCGAAGTCGGGCTGGATCTGGTCGAAGTGTCCCCGAATGCCGACCCGCCAGTCTGCAAGTTCCTCGACGTCGGCAAGTTCCGCTACGAGGCGCAGAAGAAGGCCAATCTCGCGCGCAAGACGCAGAAGACGCAGGACATCAAAGAGATCAAGATGCGTCCCAACATCGACGATCACGATTACGATGTGAAAATGCGCAACGTCCAGCGCTTCATCGAAGATGGTGACAAGGTCAAAGTCACGCTGCGGTTCCGCGGTCGCGAACTGTCGCACCAGCAGCTGGGCATGGACTTGTTACGCCGCGTCCAGACCGATGTCGAGGAAGTCGCGAAGGTCGAAGCCTATCCGCGCATGGAAGGCCGCCAGATGCTGATGGTGCTTGCCCCCAAGTAAGCCCAACCGGATCGAAATTGTGAAGCGCGCCGCGTTGAGGCGCGTTTTCTCGGTGAACGATCCCGGCTCACGATCCTGAGGTAGCAAGTCCCGCTTTGCGGTGGGCCCTCGAAACTCGCGCTCCGTGTTCATGCAGGCGCCCGTGCGGCGAAGAACGCCCGGCACTCGCGTCACGATCCTGCGCGAAGGGGGTCAACCGGTGGGCGGCTCCCACAGTTCGATCGGATTGCCTTCGAGGTCGTGAACCCGTGCAAAGCGGCCGACGTGGGGATCGTCCCACTCGGCGCGTCGTTCGGCCGGTGTGCCCGCCGCTGCGAGACGCTCGACAAGGCTGTCGAGACCGGCGACGCGCAGGTTCAGCATGACTTGGCGCTCGGCCGGCCAGTAATCGGTATCGGCGGGAAAGGTCGAGAACACCGTCTCACCCGACTCCTGAACCCAGGTCCAGGCCCCACTGGGATCGGGCTCGCCGGCCTTGGTCACGACCATGCCGAGATTGTCGCGGTACCATGCCGCCAGGGCACCAGGATCTTTCGACCGCAGGAAGAACCCGCCTATCCCGAGAACGCGTCCATCCGATTGCGCCATTGGTGCGCTCCTCGCAGCTTGTCCGATCGTGCGAGCAGTCTAGAGTCGTCCGGCGATTTGACAACGGGGTGGGGGGCGACGCGGGCATGACGGCGCGCAGGGCAGGATTGTTGGCAGGCGTGGCGGCATTCCTTGCCGCGATCGTCTTGCCGACACCGGCGGGAATGCCGCGCGAGGCACTGCTGGTTGCCGGGCTCGTGGTCTGGATGGCGGCCTGGTGGATGACGGAGGCCGTGCCCCTCACCGCCACCGCGCTGCTGCCTTTCGTGGTCCTGCCCTTTTGCGGCGTGATGACCGCGGGCGAAACGGCGTCCAGCTACTATTCGCCCACGCTCTTCCTGATTCTGGGCGGGGCCTTCATTGCTCTGGCGATCGAGCGCACCGGCCTGCATCGCCGGCTGGCGCTCGCACTGCTCGACCGGCTCGGTTCGCGGGGCGGTTCGCGTCAGCTGCTGCTGGCGTTCATGATGGCGGCCGCCATCCTCTCGATGATGATCTCGAACACCTCGACCTCGCTGATCATGATGCCGATGGCCGTGGCCGTGCTGGAAGCAGGCGGCCTGGGCGAGGACGATCACGACGGGCTCTCCGGCGCTTTGCCGATGAGCATTGCCTTTGCCGCCTCGATTGGCGGGCTCGGCACGATCGTGGGGTCCCCCACCAACGCGATCGCGGTGGCGCTGCTCGATTCGATGATGGGCGTGCGGATCAGCTTCGCGCAATGGAGCCTCGTCGGCGTGCCCGTCGTGCTGATCGGAATTCCGCTCGCTGCGGTGATCATCACGGCTGTCCAGCATGTCGGCGCGCGCCGCTTCGATATCGGCGCGGCCCGCACCGCGATCGAAATCGACCCGACCTGGTCGAGCGCGGAACGCCGGCTCGTACCGTTGGTCGCGCTCGCGTTCTCCTTGTGGATGGCCACCCCTCTGCTCGCGCCGCTGCTTCCGGCAGGTTCGCTCACCGACGGGACGATCGCGATCGGCGTCGGCCTATTGCTCTTCCTCGTCCCCGACGGGACCGGCAGGCCCTTGCTCATCTGGTCCGAGGCGAACCGCGCACCATGGGACGTCATCATGATGTTCGGCGGCGGCTTGGCGCTCGCAGAAGGCATGGGCGCTTCGGGATTGGCCGATTGGCTTGGTCAGGCGCTGCTGCCGCTGTCGGCGGCCCCGCTGTGGCTGGTCGCGGTGGCGATCGTCGCCATGGTCATTCTCATCACTGAATTCGCCAGCAACGTCGCCACCGCGAGCGGGATCATGCCGGTGGTCGCCAGTCTGGGAGTCGCGCTCGGAGCCGATCCGATCCTGCTCGCGGTTCCGGCGGCGCTCGCCGCGAGCTGGGGCTTCATGCTGCCGGCTGGAACCGGGCCGAATGCGATCGCTTGGTCCACGGGGCGTATCGCCCTGCCCCGCATGGTAAAGGCAGGTCTGCTGCTCGATATCGCTGGCGCGCCGCTGCTGGTCGCGGTCGCCTGGACCGTTCACGCGCTCACTGGGTAGCGGCGCTTAGAGTTCGGAGTGGGGCTTCCATTCGCGACGTTCCTCGGCCGCGCGCAGCACCTCGTAGGCGACCTGAAACGCCTGGAACGCCTTGGCGGCTTCCTCGTCGCCCGGCCTGACGTCGGGGTGGACTTCCTTGGCCTTGCTCCGCCAGGCCTTCTTGATCATTTCGAAATCGGCGTCGGCTTCCAGCCCGAGCAATTCGAGCGCACGCATCTCGTCGCGGCTGCGCGAGCCGTCACCCGATCCGGCCCAGCCATAATGCGCCGATTCCTTGTAGCCGGCGTTGTCTGCCCGTTCCTGCGATTCCCGTTCGGCCGCCGCTTCGGCATCGAGACCCGCGAAGTAGTCCCAACCCGAGTTGTATTCGGCCGCGTGTTTCTGGCAGAAATACCACCGATCCGGGCTATTGGGCGATTTCGGCGCCGGGCAAGTGCCCTGTTCGGTGCAGCCATGCCGATCACACAAGCGCACGCTGGCGGCTTCGCGGCCGCTCTCATAGCCCCGCCAGCGCGGGAAGCCCCAGTCGTTCGATCGGCGCGGTTTGCTCATCGGCGGTGCCTAATCCATGACTCGAAAGCGATGCAAGGCCTTGCCCCTTGTTCAGAGCGAATTAACGGCGGCATGCGATTGTGCAGTTGCAACAACTCATAACCTGAGTTAATATAACCTAGTTTAGTAGTTGGGATGACAGGCATGAGCGACAAGCTCACAATCTCCGCCGGACTTTCGATCCTGATGATGGCAGCTTACGTGCTGTTCGGCTCGCAGGCTTACGAAGCCAGCCTCGGCCCGACCGCAAACACGAGCGCCATCGTCGCGCAGCCAACCGCGAGCGTCCCCGGTCCTGCCGGGGCCGCTCGGTGGCTGACGTCGTTCAATCTATGGTGACGGTCACCGCGCGGCGGTTCTGTGCCCATGCCTGCTCGTTCGAGCCCAGCGCAACCGGGCGTTCCTTGCCGTAGCTGATGGTCGAAAGGCGCGAGGCGTCGATCCCGAGACTGACGAGATAGTTTTTAGCCGCGTTGGCGCGGCGTTCGCCCAGCGCGAGGTTGTATTCGCGCGTCCCGCGCTCGTCGGCATGACCTTCGATGGTGGCGCGCTTGGACGGATAACGGGCAAGCCATTGCGCCTGCTTGGCGAGCGCGACCTGATCAGACGAATCGATATCGTATCGATCGGTGTTGAAATAGATCGTGTCCGAACCCTGCATGAGCTGCACGAAATCGGCCTGGCTACCGGGGACCGCGCCAAGCGAACCGGCACCGGTGTTGGTATTGGTCGCGGGGCCGGGCTCGGGCGGCAATTCCTTCGGCGCCTTGGAGGCGCAAGCGGACAGCGCGAGAGCGCCAGCGAAAAGCGATACGGTAGGGCCGAATTTCAGCAGGTTGGGCATAGTTGTCTCCTCGGTCTGCTTTAAGCTAATGGACGGGGCGCTCAGCAGTTCCGCACACAAATTGACAGAATTGCGCGGCAGTCAAGCAAATCAAGGACGGATCGGCCCCCAGGCCGGGTCCGAAGCCCCCACCGGGGTAGGCAGTTTGCGTTCGTTGCGGCCGGTCAAATCGACTTGCCAGATGGTGGTTTCGCCCGAATTGCGCTGCGTCCGGAAGAACTGGACGATGCGGCCGTTGGGCGACCAGGTCGGGGCCTCGTCCTGCCAGGCGTCGGTCAGGTAGCGGAAACCGCCACCGTCGGGGCGCATGACCGCGATCCGCAAGTCACCCGCGATGTGAGTGAACGCGATCTGATCCCCGCGCGGGCTCCATTCGGGAGTTGCCGAACGTCCGCCGAAGAAGCTGATCCGCCGCTGGTTCGAACCATCCGCGTTCATCACGTAGATCTGCTGGCTGCCCGACCGATCGCTCTCGAACACGATCCGCGTGCCATCGGGCGAGAAGCTGCCGCCGATGTCGATGCCGGGCGTATCGGTCAGCCGCTGCGCGCTGCCGCCGTTGGCCGAGATCTTGTAAATGTCGGTGTTGCCGCCGGTCGCCATCGAATAGAGGATCCAGCGCCCGTCGGGCGACCAGCGCGGCGCGAAAGTCGGGTTGGTGTTGCGCGCGATCAGCTTCTGCGTGTCGGTGGCAAGATCGTAGACATAGATGCTCGGCTGGCCGTTAAGGTACGACAAGTAGAGGATCTGCTGGTAATCGGGCGAATAGCGCGGCGTCAGCGCGGTCGCCTGCCCGCTGGTCAGGTACTTGTGGTTGGCACCGTCCGAATCCATCACTGCCAGACGCTTCATCCGCCTGTCCTTGGGGCCGGTTTCGGCGATATAGGCAATGCGGCTGTCGAAGAACGGGCTCTCGCCCGACAAGCGCGAATAGATGAGGTCGGAGCACTTGTGCGCCGCGCGCCGCCAGTCAGACGCGCCGAACTGCCAGCCGCCTTTCACGAGCTGCTGCTTGAGCGCGACGTCGTAAAGGTAGCAGCCGACCGTCAGCGTGCCGCCCGCGCCTGCGCGAACGTAGCCCTGCACCAGCATGTCGGCGCTGCGCGAGCTCCAGACCGGGTAATCGGGCGACTGCACCGCGGGATACGGCACATCGGGCAAGCCCGACGGGCCCGACGGCTTGAACAGCCCGTTGTTGCGCAAGTCGGATGCGATCACGCCCGAGATCGCTCGGCCGAGTTGAGCGGTGCTGCCCGCATTGGTCTGCGTCGAGACGTCCGCATCGGTGGCGAAGTTGGTGATGGCGATACCGAGATCCTGCCACTCGTTCTCATCGGAAACCGTTACGCTCAACCCTCCATCGGGGTCGGTTTCCTCGACCATCGGTTCCGCTGCGACAGTCGGCGACGATGATTCGACCTGAGCAAGCGCGGGAGATCCGAGGAAACTCGCGCTCGCCAGAAGAAGTGCGATGGCAGCAGTTTTCATTGGGACAACCTTCTGTCGAATTGAGAAGTTACGGTCTTCCAGCCGTCGTAAAACTCTTCCGGGAGATTGAACGGGGCCGCCAGTCGCACCGCCCGGATCGCCTGTTCGGCATGGCGTTCCTTCTGCGCTTCGTTCGCCGACGTAACACCGCTCTGGCGTACGATCGTCGGGCTCCCGGAGAGAGACCCGTCGCGATTGAGGCGGAAACGCACGATCGTCACCAGCTGGTCAGCATCCGCACCCTGCGGAGCCTGCCAGTGCGGCTTCAACTGCCGTGTGATGGCGCTGGCCAGCGAGGCCTGAACTCGAGGGCCGATTTCCGCGGCCGGCCTCGAACGCGAGCTCCCTTCGGAACTGTTCACGCCTTCGAGGAAATCAGCGCCAACCCGGCTACCCCCCGACTTGGCGGTCGGTTTGGGATCCGCCTTGGGCGTGGCTCGTGCCGGCGCGGACTTGGTCGCAGGCTTACGATTCGCTTTCGGCGCGGCGGGGGCCGGCGCAGGCTTCGCGGCTTGGCGACGTTCGGTCCGCTGTGGCGGCGCGGGGGGCTTGGGCGGCGGCGGAGCGCGGCGCGGCGTGGGGCGAGTTTCGCTGCGGCTCGGTTCGGGGCGGCGGCGCGGCCGTTCATCGGCAGGAGGCGCGGGACGTGGTTCTGGCTGAGCGACCGGCTGCGGCGGGAGCGGCAGAGGTTCGGCAAAGTCCGGCACGGCCATCGGCGCCGCTTCGCCCAGTGTCGGCGCGATGTCCGGCGCAGGCTGCGCATACGGCGTGGGCGAGGTCGACCGCAACGCGACCTCGTCGCTGATCGTGACTTCAATCCGCTCGGGCGGCTTCACGATCTCAGCGCTTTCGGGGCGCAGCAGCAGGACGGCAACCAGGGCGATATGCGCCGCGATCGCGACCGCGAGCCCGAGCCCTTCCTCTCTCCTGAGCGTTGCTGCAGCCATTCTTGCGTTCGCTACCGTCAGGCGCCTGAACCGCCGCTGACATCGGTCACCAGCGAGATCGAGGTGAAGCCGGCGCGATTGAGTTCGCCCATGACGCCCATCACCGTCCCGTAATCGATTGCCCGGTCGGCGCGCAGCGTCACCAGAGGCGGGCGACCGTCGGCGCCGGCGGGAACCGCGGCCAGCCGATCCGCGAGCTCGCCGGGCGACAGCGGCGCGTCTTCCAGGTAGATCACGCCATCGCGGCGAATGGTGATGGTCAGCTGCTGCGCTTCCTCCGACATCGCCTTGGCGCGGCTTTCGGGCAGCTCGATCGGCACCGCCGCCTTGAGCAGCGGCGCGGTGACCATAAAGATGATCAAGAGCACCAGCATCACGTCGACCAGCGGCGTGACGTTGATCTCCGACATCGGCGCGCGCGAGCCGCCCCGTCCGCGTCGCCCGCGACGGCGTCCGCCAACCAGCCCCATCGCCATCAGCGGTTCTCCAGCTGGCGGCACAGCGCCGAGTGGAATTGCTCGGCAAAGCGCTGCATCCGCGCCTCGAAGGCGTTCACCCGGTGCGAGAAGCGGTTGTAGGCGATCACCGCTGGGATGGCCGCGAACAGGCCGATCGCGGTCGCGAACAGCGCTTCGGAAATGCCCGGCGCGACGACGGCCAGCGAGGAATTCTGCTGTTGTCCGATCTGGAAGAAGCTGTTCATGATGCCCCACACGGTGCCGAACAGTCCCACGAACGGCGAAACCGAGCCGACCGTCGCCAGGAAGTTGAGCCGGTCAGAGAGCCGTTCCGCCTCTTCGCCCACTTTGGAATCCATTGCGGCCGCGATGCGCTGGCGCGCGCCCTCGGCGTCGAAGCGCTTCAACGCGGCGTTGCGCTTGTATTCGGCCAGCCCTTCGCCCGCGACCTTGCCCAGAGGCACGTCGCCGCGCCGGCGCTCTTTCTGGTAGGCGTCGAAGTTGGGCGCATCCCAGAACCCTTCCTCGTAGGCGTCCGACCGGCGGCGCACGCTCGCCATGCGCATCGAGAACGAGACGATGATCATCCAGCTCCAGATGCTGGCCAGCAGCAGGCCGATCATGACCACTTGAACGACGATGTCGGCATCGAGAAACAGTTGGACCGGGTCGAGCCGGTCAGGCGTACCGCTGCCGGCCGGCGCCATGCCGGAAAGCGACGCCGTGAGCGAGGCGAGAGTCATTCGGGACCTTTCGGGTCGGGCTGGAGACGGGAGAAGGCCTGCCGCCAGGCCTCGGGTTGCGCGCGAGGCCGCCCCTCGGGGGTGACAAAGCCCACCCGCAGGCTGGCCTCGCAGAGTTTGGTGTCACCCCGCCAGGCGATCTGGCGCATGACGACGAAGACGCGGCGGATCGTCTCGGCGACGGTTTCGAGGATCACCGTGTCCCCCAGCCGCGCCGGCGCGAGGTAGCGCAGCGAGGCTTCGGCCACGGTATAGAGCCCCAGGCCGCTTTCGATCGCTTCGCGCTGATCGACGCCCAGCAAAAGCAGCAGGTCGGTCCGCGCGCGTTCGAACCAGCGCAGGTAATTGGCGTGATAGACCACGCCGCCCGCGTCGGTATCTTCGTAGAATACGCGCAGGGCATAGCGGTGAATGCCGCCTTCGATCACTCCGCTGGAAGGTTTGGGAAATTCCGTCATGGGTGCGACGGGTGTGTAGCGGGCTCGAATCGCGCTGCCTAGCTGCTGCGAACAGTTCGCGGCAGCCCAGGCTCATTTTATCGGCGGAAATCCCGCGATGACGCGCCTCAATCGGCGATCATCTGGAAGAATTGCCGCCCGCCGAAGATATGAACGTGCAAATGCGGCACTTCCTGGTGGCCGTTCGTGCCCATGTTGATCATCAGCCGATATCCCGGCTCGTCGAGCTCGAGTTCGCGCGTCACATGGCCGACGGCGCGCATGAACCCGGCGATCTCGCCATCCTCGGCCTTGGCCGTGAAGTCGTCCCAGCTGACGTATGCGCCCTTGGGGATGACGAGCACGTGGACCGGTGCCTGCGGGCGAATGTCGTGAAAGGCGAGCGCGTGCTCATCCTCGTAGACCTTGTTGCACGGCAGCTCGCCGCGCAGGATCTTCGCGAAGATGTTGTCGTTGTCGTAAGGTTCGCGCGGGTCGATCGGCATTATCTCGTCCTTTCAGGAGGTTCTGGCCGCCTTTTCGGCAATGCCTGAAGTTCCTTCGCGCCGGTCCAGCTCGTCCATAACTTCGGCCAGTGATACATCCCGGGCGCTAAGCAGGACCATCAGGTGGAACAGCAAGTCGGCCGCTTCGCCGACGAGTGCCTCGCGGTCTTCGCTGAGCGCCGCGATCACCGTCTCGACCGCTTCCTCGCCCAGCTTCTGGCTGATCTTGCCGAGGCCCTTGGCATGGAGTTTGGCGACGTAACTGCTCGATGGATCGGCCGTACGACGCGTGGCGATTGTCGCTTCGAGGCGCGCAAGAGTGTCGGGGCCGCTCATCGAGCGCGAAATGGAACGCCGGACGGACCGGGTCAAGCCGAAAGCCGTTCCCCGGATCCCCCCGGAGGGGTCAGTCGTCGCCGGACGAGCGCTTGATCGCCATCCTGCGGCCGACCAGCAAGCCAGTGGTGCCGATCGCGAGCAGCAGAAGGCTGCTCGGTTCGGGAAGTTGGACAGCGCCATTGGCATAGGCGGGCGTGGCCGCGATGAAACTCAGGAAGAGAGCGCTGGCAAGGCTGTTGCGACACACGGTTGATTGTCCTGTTGAACGCACCTTCATGGGGACGAACTCGAGGCTTCCGGTGTCGCTCTTTCCGCATTGCAGCAAGCGCCCATTTGCGAGTGTCCCTAAGCAGGACACGCGATCTGGCAAAGATTGCGGCCTCAGGCGCGGGCGGGAAGCCCGGCAGCGCGCAACGCGGCATGGGCTTCGGCAATCGTATACGTACCAAAGTGAAATATGGAGGCGGCCAGAACGGCGCTCGCATGCCCCTGCGTGACTCCCTCGACCAAGTGTTCGAGCGTACCGACGCCGCCGCTGGCGATCACCGGAATGCCGACCGATTCGGCAATCGCGCGTGTCAGTTCGAGGTCGTATCCGGCCTTCGTGCCGTCGCCATCCATCGATGTGACGAGCAGCTCTCCGGCCCCCAGCATTGCCAGCTTCACCGCATGCTCGATCGCGTTGATGCCCGTCGCGCGGCGGCCGCCGTGGGTGAAGATCTCCCAGCTCTCGCCGCTGCGACGAGCGTCGACCGACGCGACCACGCACTGGTTGCCGAACCGCTCGGCGATGTCCGCGACCACTTCGGGGCGCGAGACCGCGGCCGAATTGACCGCGACCTTGTCGGCACCTGCCAGCAACAGCGCGCGGGCATCCTCCGCGGTGCGCACGCCGCCGCCGACTGTCAGCGGCATGAAGCAGACTTCGGCCGTGCGCCGGACGATATCGAGCAGCGTCCCGCGATTCTCGTGGCTCGCCGAGATATCGAGGAAGCAGAGCTCGTCCGCACCGGCAGCATCGTAGGCACGCGCCTGCTCTACCGGATCGCCGGCGTCCTGCAGATCGACGAAGTTCACGCCCTTGACCACGCGCCCTTCGGCCACGTCGAGACAAGGAATGACGCGGACGCAGACGGTCATCGCGCTCAGTCTCCCTCGCCGATGGCGATCGCGGTCGCGAGGTCGAGCCGGCCGTCGTAAAGCGCCCGGCCGGTGATCACGCCCTCGATGCCGTCCTTGGCATGCAGTGCGAGCAGGCGGATGTCCGCCAGACCCTTCACTCCGCCGCTGGCGATCACCGGAATGTCGACGCTGCGCGCCAGATCGACCGTGGCATCGACGTTCACGCCTTTCAGCATGCCGTCGCGTCCGATGTCGGTGAACAGCAGGCTGGCGACGCCTGCATCCTCGAACCGCCGCGCGAGATCGGTGACGGGGACGTCGGAGACGTCCGCCCAGCCCTCGGTCGCGACCATGCCGTCACGCGCGTCGACCGCGACGACGATGCCGTTTTCCCACTCCTTCGCCATGTCCTTGACGAACTGCGGGTCCTTGAGTGCAGCCGTTCCCATGACGATCCGGCTGACGCCAAGCTCAAACCAGCCGTCCACCGCCTCTCGCGTGCGGATCCCGCCACCCAGCTGGACGTGGCCGGGAAACACTTCGAGTATCCCCTCGACCGCGGCGCGGTTCTCGGCCTTGCCCGCGAACGAGCCGTCGAGATCGACCACGTGCAGAAACTGCGAACCCGCGTCGGCGAAGAGCATCGCCTGCGCGGCCGGATCGTCGCCGTATACCGTGGCGCGCGCCATATCGCCTTCTGCCAGCCGGACGACTTGTCCGCCCTTCAAGTCGATGGCAGGAAATACGATCATGTCACGGTTTCCACTCGAGAAAACGGGAAAGCAACGAAAGTCCGTAGGCCTGGCTCTTCTCCGGATGGAACTGCACGCCCACGACATTGTCCTTCGCGACCGCGGCCACGAGCCCGCCCCCGTGATCGGTCATGGCGGCGATGGCCCGGCCGTCTTCCACCGCGAAATGATAGGAGTGCAGGAAATAGGCCTCGCCGAGCTCGATCAGGCCCGCAGAGGGATCGTGCAGCCCCGGCGACACGATGTTCCAACCCATGTGCGGCACTTTGATGGCGCGATCGGTGCGTTCGATCAGGCGGACTTCGCCCGCGATCCAGTCGAGCCCTTCGGTTTCGCCGTGCTCGAGCCCGCGTGTCGCCAGCAGCTGCATACCCACGCAGATCCCGAGAAACGGGGCCCCGCCGACGTGTACTCGCTCGGTCATCGCCTCGATCATGTGCGGCAGCGCGCGCAGTCCTTGTGCGCAAGCGCGATAGGAGCCGACGCCGGGCAGGACGATGCGATCCGCGGCGCGCACCACGTCGGCATCGTCGGTGACGGTCACGTTCTCGGCGCCAGCGGCGCGCAAGGCATTGGCGACCGAGTGCAGATTGCCGGCGCCGTAGTCGATCAGGGCAAGAACCTCAGTCATCCCGCGATGCTGCCGCCCAGCCGCTAGCCACCGAGTTGGCCCTTCGTCGAGGGGATCGCGCCTGCCTTGCGCGCGTCGGGCTCGACCGCGCTGCGCATCGCGCGAGCGAAACCCTTGTAGATCGCTTCGCAGACGTGATGATTGTTCTGCCCGTAGAGAACTTCGACATGCAGCGTGATCCCGGCCGCCTGCGCGATCGAATGGAACCAGTGCTCGATGAGCTCGGTATCCAGCTCACCCAGTTTCTCCTGCGTGAACTTTGCCTTCCACACCAGATACGGGCGGCCCGAGATATCGAGCGCGACGCGTGCGAGCGTCTCGTCCATCGGCGAATAGGCCGAGCCGTAGCGCCCGATGCCGGCCTTGTCGCCCAGCGCCTTGTCGATCGCCTGGCCGATCGCGATGGCACTGTCTTCGGTGGTGTGATGCTGATCGACATGGAGATCGCCGACGATGCGGCACTCGATATCGATCAGCGAGTGACGCGAGAACTGCTCGATCATGTGATCGAGAAAGCCGATGCCCGTCGAAACCGCATAATGGCCGGTCCCGTCGAGCTTCACCTCGACCAGAATGTCGGTTTCGTGTGTCTTACGTTCGATCCGTGCAGTGCGCATGACAGGGCCTATAGTCGCCTGCGGCAGGGAATCAATCGAGGGGATCAGAACACGATTATTGCGCAGTTTGTCGTGTTATTCGCATTCGAATCGGGGAAAAGGCATCATTTCCTGCCAATCCTTGCATGCTAGCGGCTTGACCGGGACAAAAGGCGTGCGCACTTAGCAGCCATGACCGATACGCCGCCGGACAGCCTCATTCCCTATGACGAGATCGTGCAGGAAGCCCTGCGCGCCGTCGTCGGCCGTGTTCTCGGCCAAGTCGAGACGTCGGGCGGCGAACTGCCCGGCGCCCATCACTTCTACATCACGTTCAAGACCGGCGCGCCCGGAGTCAGCGTTCCGCCCGACTTGCGGCAGCGCTTTCCCGACGAGATGACGATCGTTCTGCAGAACAAGTTCTGGGACCTCATCGTGACCGACGAAGGCTTTTCGGTGGGCCTGAGCTTCAACCAGATTCCCGCGAAGCTCGAGGTTCCGTTTGCGGCGATCACGGCCTTCGTCGACCCCGCAGTCGATTTCGGCCTGCAGTTTCAAGCCACGTCCGAAGACGAGGACCTCGAGTCGCAAGTCCCGGCCGGAAACGATGGCGAGGAACGCGAAGTCGCTTCGCGCATTACTTCAAGCGAGGACGGCTCAAACGTGGTTTCGGTCGATTTCGGCAAAAAGAAGTAGGCGGGCCTGCAGGGTCCGGGAAAAGGGGACCAATGGCAAAGCGCAGACCGGGAACGAGACTGGGCCGCAAGGCGATCGAGGCAAAACGCGCGATCGTCGGCAATACCGGGGAATTCAGCGGGCCGAGCCCGAATCCACGCACCAACCTGATCGTTGCCGACGTGGCCTTGCGCAGTGGTTCGATGCTGGCGCGTCGCGCGATGGAACGCGCGCTGCTGGGTTCGCGATACGCGCCGCGCAAGGCACGTTCGATCCTCAAGGCGCGCTCTTTCGGCGAAACTCTGCTGCACACCGCAATCGCGAAAGTTGCCACACGGTCGGTGCCCGGCATGCTGATCGTCGGTGGCGGCCTGCTCGCCAAGACGCTCTATGATCGCTCGAAGGGCGGCACTGCCGAGGTCGAAGGCGAAGTGAAGATGGCTGAATTGGCGAATGAAGGCGAAAAGAAATAACCCTGCTCGCCTCTTGATCTGTCAGCCAAGGCCAGCCATCGGCGCGCGATGATCAGCGACCTGCCAGGCAGCAAGGACGCGCTCCAGCGGCGCGGCCTCATGTTCATTCTTTCCTCGCCGTCCGGCGCAGGCAAGACCACGATCTCGCGTATGCTGCTGGAGCGTGACGAGCATCTCTGCATGTCGGTGTCGGCGACGACCCGCCCGCCCCGGCCCGGGGAAATCGACGGGCGCGATTATTTCTTCGTCGACCAACCGCAGTTCGATGCGATGGTGGAGGCGGGCGAATTCCTCGAATGGGCGCCCGTGTTCGGCCACTGCTACGGCACGCCCAAGGCGCACGTGAAAGCGGGGCTCAAGCAAGGCCAGGACTTCATTTTCGACATCGACTGGCAAGGCACGCAGCAGCTCTATCAAAAGCTGGAGACCGACGTCGTTCGCGTGTTCCTATTGCCGCCCAGCTTGGTCGAGTTGCGTCGCAGGCTCGATGCGAGGGCGACCGACAGCGTCGAAGTGATCGACGGCCGCATGGCGCGGGCGCAGGCCGAGATCAGCCATTGGGACGGCTATGACTACGTCGTCGTCAATGACGACATCGACCGCTGCTACGCCAAGGTCACGCAGATCCTCGCCGCGGAACGCATGCGGCGCGCGCGCCAGACCGGCCTGATCGGCTTCGTGCGCGAATTGACGAGGCCCGTCATCAGCTCCTGACTTTAGTCGTATATCGCTGCCGGCTCTTGTTCTCGCCGGACCCAGGCGATAGTCGCGCTGCGACCGTTCATACCGCGCGTCCAGTGCGGCCGATCTCAGGGGGAACCATGCCAATGTCCGAACTCGAAACCGCGATCGAAGCTGCCTGGGAAAACCGCGACACCGTCACTCCGGCAAGCGACGACGTGCGCGAGGTCGTCGAGGCTGCGCTGGACCTGCTCGATTCCGGCAAGGCGCGCGTCGCCGAGAAGATCGACGGCGAATGGCAGGTGAACCAGTGGCTCAAGAAGGCCGTCCTGCTCTCGTTCCGCCTCTCCGATAACGTGCCGATGGAATACGGTGCCGGGGGCGCACCCGCATTCGACAAGGTGCCGCTCAAGTTCACTGGCTGGGACGCCGAGCGTTTCCGCGAAACCGGCATCCGCGTCGTTCCGGGCGCGATCGTGCGGCGCAGCGCGTTCATCGGCAAGGGCGCGGTCCTGATGCCGAGCTTCGTCAATCTCGGAGCCTATGTCGGCGAAGGAACCATGGTCGATACCTGGGCTACCGTCGGCTCGTGCGCGCAGATCGGCAAGGGCGTGCACATTTCGGGCGGGGCCGGCATTGGCGGCGTGCTCGAGCCCCTGCAGGCGGGTCCGGTCATCATCGAGGACAATTGCTTTATCGGCGCCCGCTCGGAAGTGGCCGAAGGCGTGGTCGTCGGCGAAGGCGCCGTGCTTTCGATGGGAGTCTTCATCGGGGCCTCCACCAAGATCGTCGATCGCGAGAGCGGCGAGGTCCATATCGGGCGCGTACCGCCCTATTCGGTCGTGGTACCGGGATCCCTGCCCGGCACGCTGAGGTCCGACAGGCTGCCAGGACCCGCGCTTTATTGCGCCGTGATCGTCAAGACCGTCGATGCGCAAACGCGTTCCAAGACCGGAATCAACGAACTCTTGCGCGACTGATGCCCCGGCGGGCAGCTTCGTTCGAAGGAACGGGCCTTCCCGTCATGCGTTTCGATCGCGTACACCGGCATTGTGTGTCGGACCCGGAATTCAAAAGGAGAGACAAATGCAACCCAAAGGCCCAGACGTTCACGTCGAGGAAGATGCCGCCCGCGCGGGATCGACTCCCCACATCGTTCGCTACATCCTGTTCTTCAGCCTTGCGCTGGCGATCGTCGCGCTTTCGGCGATCTGGATCACCGGTGCGATTGGCTCCGACGATGATACCGGCGGGAATGCCGATACCATCACCGCGGTGCAGGAAGAGGCAGCGAAGTAATAAGCCATGTCGAATTCTTTTCGAGAAGGCAGCGAAGTCCAGTGGAATTGGGGGAACGGTACGGCGACCGGCAAGATCGCCGAGCGTTTCGAGCGCGAGGTCAGCCGGACGATCAAAGGCGAGCGAATTCGCCGCAAAGGCGATTCGGACAACCCCGCCTATGTGATCTGCCAGGATGACGGGACCAAAGTGCTGAAGCGCGGATCCGAACTCAAAAAGGCGTGATGCGCATTGCTCGGTCGCTTCGTCACTGCGCAAGAGGATGCCTTCGAACAAGCCCTAGGCGAGCTTCGAGAAGGCCAGAAGCAAACGCATTGGATCTGGTTCATCTTTCCGCAGATCGCCGGTCTGGGTCACTCGACAATGGCCCGGCACTACGCGATCTCGGATAGACGGGAAGCGCAAGACTATCTTGCGCACCCGATCCTCGCGCCGCGCCTGCGCGAAGCGACCAATGCCTTGTCATCATGGCAGGGGCGACGCGGCGCCGAGGAAATCCTCGGTTCGATCGACGCACTCAAGGTCCGCAGTTCGATGACGCTTTTCGAGGCCGTGAGCGACGACCCACTGTTCGGTTTGGTTCTCGACGGGTTCTACGATGGCTCGCGCGACGATCGCACGCTGTCGCTCCTTCGTGGCGACCTGTAGCAGGCGCTTGCCGTCCGGAGCTCACGGCAAACCGGATCCCGACTGGCAATGGCATCAGATCGCGATCATTAGGGCATTCCCTATTCGCGATGGTCGGTAAACATCCGCAGCGCATCGGCGCGCTCGGCCGGATAGCGCCGGGCCGCGACATTCGTCAGCACCTGCCGAGTCGCGCCATTCGCTCGCGCCGCGAGCCTTTCGACGTAGACTGTTCGCACCGCGTAGATCGCTTCGACCAGCGCCTCGTCGTACAAACGATCACCGCGTGCGAACAAGGCATCGGCGCGGGCCACGGCATCACAAAGGATCGCTTTCGCGCCGCCATGCTGGACCGCGGTAGACCAGGTCGCATCGCGGACCGCCGCGTGTCTGCGGTCGAGATCGAGACCCGTCGCGCTCTGCACGCTTAAGACCGCCGGTCGATAGTGCGTGCGTTCGATGAAACCGCGTTGCGCGTTCGCGAACGCGACTGGATCGCGCGCGGCAATCGCCTGCCAGCGTGCCGAAAACGCGGCACTGCCGATGGCATCCCCCAGTTCGTGCGCCCAGCGTCGACCTTCGCTTGCGAGAAAGGCTGCCACGCTTCCGGCTTTCGAGGAGAGCTGGAAGATCCCGTAGGACACGCCGCCTGGATCGCCTTGCCCTCCCGAAACCGTACCGGGACCGCGTCCGCCGCTTTCGTAGCGCTCGGATAGCGATCCAAGCCGCGGCGCGCCGGATCCGCTGGTTTTCCGGTCCTCGGCCAAGGCACGATCGATCGCGGCATCGAGCGCTCTGACTTCCGCCCGACGAAACCCGCGCCCGAGCAATTCGCGAACGCAATCGAAGATCGGCTTTCTGTTCATGATACGTTCCTTTCGAGGACCGCACCTATCGCTGACATTGGCCGATGTAGGACAGAGGATTTGTGCGTGATGCTACGCGACTGCCATTTGCAAGGATGCCGGCGGCGTTCAGACCGGTCGACTGAGCCACTTTCGTTCCGCGACTTGCTTGAGCGCCAAGTTCATGGCCTCGAGCCCCTGACGCACTTTTTCTCCGACACCGCGCGCGAGCAATCGTCCCACCGGCCCGGCCATGATCTCCCCGTTCGAGACGCGACACCGCGTCGGGGTGATTTCATCGATCTCGACGAAGCGAAATGCCTTGAGCAGACCGACCAGATTCGAAAGCCCGTATTCCAGCAGACGATCCTGGATAACGGCATAGACTTGCGCCTGCGCCTTGCGCGGTTTCAGCCCCGGCACGGCGGCCGTAAATCGCAGCGTCTGCCCGATTTCGGCCTTGCCCGCAGTCCGGACATAAAGCGGGTTCCAGGCATCCCAGCCTTCGAAGTCGGCGATGAAATCCCAGACGAGCTCGGGCGGCGCGGCAATCTCGATCTCATGCACAAGGCACACACCTTGCGGGCGGACAGCGCCCTCTTCGCGCGCCAGCAGGGTCGGCTCGAACGGCGTCATGGCCATAGCACCGCCACTTCCGCCAATTGCCGGGACTGAGCCGTAGGCTCAGCCATCGACGTCTCGCCGACAACCTGCAGGCAATCCGGACGAACACTCATGGCTCACCCGCCCCGCTGCGCCGATCTATTCGTGCACTCACTGCGGCCTCTCGTTTCATGGTGTCGTCCAATCTAGACCCCGACAAGAGTGCTTCAACCCTGCTTGCGTATCTTACCGATGAATTGCCGGAGCCCGCTTTTGGCTCCTCTTGATCATGCTCGCGCCCGCGCCTAGCGCACTCGATCGATGGACGTGTTCGATTATATCGTCGTTGGTGGCGGGAGCGCCGGCTGCGTGCTGGCCAATCGGCTGAGTGCCGATCCGCGCAACCGGGTCCTCCTGCTCGAGGCGGGAGGGCGCGACAACTACATCTGGATCCGCGTTCCGGTCGGCTATCTCTACTGCATCGGCAATCCCCGCACCGACTGGTGCATGTCGACCGACGCCGAGGCCGGGCTGAACGGACGGGTCTTGAAGTATCCGCGCGGCAAAGTGCTGGGCGGAAGCTCGTCGATCAACGGCATGATCTACATGCGCGGGCAAGCGGCGGACTACGATGGCTGGCGGCAGTCCGGCAACACCGGCTGGGGCTGGGACGAGGTGCTGCCTTACTTCAAGCGGGCGGAAGATCACTTCTCGGGCCCTGGCGCGTTTCATGGCTCGGGCGGCGAGATCCGCGTCGAGCGGCAACGGCTGCACTGGAAGATCCTCGAGGCTTTTCGCGATGCCGCGATCGAGGCGGGCATTCCCGCCGTTGAGGACTTCAACACCGGCGACAACGAGGGCGTGAGCTATTTCCAGGTCACCCAGCGCAATGGCTGGCGCTGGAGCGCGTCCGACGCCTTCCTCAAACCGGTCCGGTCGCGCGCGAACCTCAAAGTCCAAACGGGAGCGCACGTCGATCGTGTCATCGTCGAGGAAGGGCGCGCAGTCGGCATCGCTTATCGCGTCGGTAACGTGGCGCACGAAGCACGCGCGGGCGGACAGGTCGTGCTTGCCGCCGGAGCCATCGGCTCACCCGCGATCCTCGAACGTTCGGGGATCGGCGAGGCGGCGCGCCTGGCATCGCTCGGCATCGAGCCGCTGGTCGACAACCCCGCAGTCGGCGCCAATTTGCAGGACCATCTCCAGCTTCGTTGCGCCTACCGGGTGCATGGCGTGGCCACGCTCAATCAGCGGGCGGCGACGTTGCTGGGCAAGGGCCTGATCGGCATCGAGTATCTGCTGCGCCGGTCGGGTCCCATGGCGATGGCGCCCAGCCAACTTGGCGTATTTACGCGCAGTGATCCGCGCTTCGCCACGGCGAACCTGGAATACCATGTCCAACCGCTCTCGCTCGCGGCGTTCGGCGGGGCGCTCGACGCCTATCCTGCCTTCACCGCCAGTGTCTGCAATCTGCGGCCCGAAAGTCGCGGAACGACGCGTATCGTCAGCGCCGATGGCGAAACGCCGCCGGCGATCCGCCCCAACTACCTAGCCACAGCCGAGGACCGTCGCGTCGCGGCCGAGGCGATCCGGATGACGCGCCGCATTGCCGCGCAGCCCACGCTGGCAAAATTCCATCCCGAAGAAGTTCGTCCCGGCCCCGAGTTCGAGACCGAAGAGCAATTGCGACAAGCCGCCGGCGACATCGGCACCACGATTTTCCACCCTGTCGGCACTGCCGCGATGGGGGCTGTGGTCGACGAGCGCTTGCGAGTGAACGGCCTGGGTGGGCTGCGCGTGATCGATGCCTCGGTGATGCCCACGATCACGTCGGGCAACACCAATGCGCCGGTCATGATGATCGCGGAAAAAGGCGCCGAAATGATCCTGGAGGGCCGGTGATGGACAGTGCCCACGATGTCATCGCCCGGCTGGGCCTTACCCCTCATCCGGAAGGCGGCTGGTACCGCGAGACCTGGCGCGCGCCGGCGGCGGAAGGGGAACGGGCGTCGGCTACCTCGATCCACTTCCTCCTCGAAGATGGTCAGCGCTCCCACTGGCACCGCGTCGATGCCGCCGAGCTGTGGTTCTGGCATGCCGGGGCGCCGCTTACGCTCGAGATCGCGCAGGACGAGGCGGGCCCGATCGAGCGCATCCGCCTGGGGCCGCAAGTGCTCGCCGGCGACAAACCGCAAGGTCTGGTTCCGGCAGGCTGGTGGCAGGCGGCGCGCGCGCTTGGCGACTGGTCTCTGGTAAGCTGCGTGGTGTCCCCGGGTTTCGACTTCGCGGGGTTCGAACTCGCGCCGGAGGGCTGGTCTCCTCGCAGCGGAACCGATTAGGCCCCGCCGAGCCGCTTGCGGTTGGCTCTGACCTTGGTTCGCGTTCGCCTGACGGCCGCGCGAGCCATGCTTTCAGGGGTCTTGCCCAGTGTACCGGCCCATGCGCTCATCGCCAGTTCCCACTGCAGGTTGAGTTTCTCGCTCACCATCAGCTCGTTCTCGCGCGAGGCTATCGCGCCGCCGCCCGCGAACCGGGCCATTCGCAGCGCGATGACCGTATTCGCTTCGAGTTGCAGCGCCCACATATCGAATATGATCTTATTCCAGGCGAAGGGATCGATCGCCGCCCGACGTCGGCTCACGTGGTTTGGCTCTGATGGCTCGGTTCACGCTTCAACCGCATCGCCGCCTCGATCACGCGTTCGGCGCTGGCCGGCTTCGCGATAAGCTGCGCGTCAAGTTCGCGGACGGTCTCGTCCTTGCGATCGAGATCGCCGGAATGCAGCAGAAAAGGAATTCCGAGCTGCTGCAGAGCCCGCGCGACCGGGAGGCAGGTTTCGTTGCCCTTCAAGGACACATCGAGGATCGCGACATCGACATGGCGATCGGGGCCGATCAGCTTCATCGCTTGAGTCACGTTGGATGCGCATAAAGGAATGCACCCCGCATCTTCCGCTGCGATTTCAAGGTCCATCAGGATCAGCGGCTCGTCCTCGAGCAGCAGTATCTGGCAGGTTCGTGCATGCATCTGGTCCAAAACCTCAGGCCGGGATAATGATAGTCGCTTCGAGCCCTTCGGGCCACCAGCGTCGTGTGATTTCGCCCCCGGCATGGCGCAACATGCGATTGACGATCGCGGTACCGGTGCCCTCGTCCGCGACGGCTTCGGGAACGCGAGGCCCGCCGCTTTCGGTCCAGGTGACTTCCAGCATCCCGTCTTGTCCGGCACATTCGTGCCAGTCCACGGCCACAGTGCCGACGTCGCGGGACCAGGCTCCGAACTTGGTCGCGTTCGCAGCCAGTTCGTGCAGCACGAGCCCGACGACCGACACCGTGGCGAAATGCACGCGTAGGCCATTGCCGTGGAAGCTGAGCCGCTCCCCATCGGCGTCATAGGGCGCCAGGATCGCGCGGATCGCGGGTCCGATCTCGATCGAGCCGCTCGACGCTTCATCGAGCGTGGTTTCGTACGCGCGGCCCAGGGCCTGGATGCGCCCGTTGATCTCGCCCGCCTCCTCGGGAATTCCCCGCACGCGGCCAGTGATGTTGACGATCCCGGAGATGACCGAGAACATGTTCTTCATGCGGTGGGACAATTCGCGCGCGAGTAGCCGCTGGTGCCGCTCTTCGGCCCGCGTCGCGCGCATGTCCGAAACGTCCCACTGACTGCCGAAGAAATAGATCAGCTCGCCCGTGTCGTTGTAGATCGGGCCGAGGTGCAGCGCGTTCCAGAAGGGCGTGCCGTCTTTGCGATAATTGAGGATTTCCACAATCACGACGTTCTCGTCATCGATGGCATCGCGGATTTTCGCCACCGTCGCCGGATCGGTATCCGGCCCTTGCAGAAACCGGCAATTGCGGCCGACGATTTCGTCCTCGTCATAGCCGGTGAGTGATCGAAAGGCCCGGTTGGCAAAGAGGATGGGACAATCGGGCTGGGTTGCGTCGGCCAAGCAGACTGCCATCCGTGTCTGCGCCATCGCCTGTTCGAACAGCAGACCGGATGCACCGGAGAAGTGATCGCCTGGCTGGTCCGCATTGAACTTTCGCTTCCCGTCCGCTTTCAAGTCGGAGCGATTGGCGACATTCGTGCCAGCCTGATCGTAATGGACTGTGCCATCACGGTCCTGTGTCATGATCACCTCGGTATAAAATCACCTGACCTCAACGCAGACAAGGGCGTTTCAGTTCCAGGCAACGCGCTTTGCGAGATACCCGACGGCACCAGGGCCAGTCGATCAGATGGCGACCAGCACGGCCCCATCCTCGATCTTCGTCGGGTATGTCGCGAGGTCGCTCTTGGCCTTCATGCCAATGAACAAGAGGCGCGGATCGCGCTCGATTTCACCAGTGGCAAGATCGAATTTCGCCTTGTGCAGCGGACAGACGACCGCCCGGCCCTCGAGCTTGCCCCGGCACAAGTTAAAGCCAAGATGCGGGCACTTGCGCTGCGCTGCGAAGTACGCGTCGCCAACGCGGGCGAGCAGCAGCTTCACGCCCTTCGCTTCGATCGGCATCATTTGTCCCGGTGCGATTTCGCCGGTGCTGGCCACTTTCACGTACTCGCTCATGCCGTGCATCTCCGCTCTGCTCCGCCCACGAAGAATGCCGTGCCGGGCCCCGATCTGGCAAGACCGATCCCGAGCTCGATGGGCAGATTGGGAACGAGATCCGGGCCAACGCGTTGAAAAACGTGGAAGGCAACAGGAAGATTTCACCATGAGCGTCTGGAAACCGATCGCAACGGCAGCGGGCTGCACGGCCCTGCTAGGCATGGTCGCAGGCATGAAGATCCCCACCGAAATGGTGATTGCCGCCGAACCCGAGTGGCGCGGCATGGTCGAAAAGACCTTCGCCGCGGGAAGCGACGACCGCAAGCTGTATGAAGCCGGGCCCGAAGATCTCTACGTTCCCAAGCCGGACCCGATGGCTCACCGTGTTGCCTATGACGCGATGGAATACATGAGCGAACGCGCGGTCGGCCCCGATCCCACGCCCGTAAACCTCGAAAGATCCGCGGCGCCGCGTGAAATCATGCCCGTGGCGCTGACCGCGCAGGACGTGGTCCCCGCCCGCACTGTCGTCGTGGCGGGAACGGACAAGACGAAGGGCATCGTCAGGGTCGTTTCGGGCACGCGAAGCAATGCGGCACCTTCGCTGGCGATGCAGCCGCTCGATCTCGAACAACCAAGCAAGCTCACGGTCGAACCGGCAGTGGAGCAGGTCGTGAGCCCGCAGATCTGAGGCGCGCTTCGCGCTCGGTGTGATTTACGCCACGTGTGGCAAACGCCACAGCTTTTTCGACGCCAGTCCCGCAAGGTTCACGCATGGACAGCGAGAACCTTCCCGGCGTCAGCCCCAAATATTCCATCCCCGTTCCGGGAATCATGCTGACGGGGCTCTTCGTCTTATCGGCAGCGTCTTTCGCCACGGCCCCGGACAGCCTCGTGACGGCCGGCTGGTTTGCCGCGGTCGCGCTTGTCCTGCCTGCCGCCCAGCGCGCCGGCGTTTGAGCGAGCTGACATCGCTACTCGACCTAGCTGATCCTCGCTCGATCCTTTCCCCTCAAAAGGAGCGACCAAGGGCGGAGCATCGCGTCCGACCCGGCCCTGCCCCCAATCGCATATCCCATTGCGAACCCGGCGAATTGCGCTAAGGGCGATCTCGCGAGGCCCGTTGCCTCGCAACATCGCACCGGTGCCCGCAAGGGCTCAATCGGGAACACGGCGAGGTCGGTCCAAGGATCGACCGAGACCGGGGCTGTCCCTGCAACTGTGAGCGGTGAGCGACATACACAGCCTGATCCGAAGGATCGGGCAGTCACTGGGGAAACCTGGGAAGGCGTGCATGGAGCTTTGACCCGCGAGCCAGGAGACCGGCCGGCGCGTGTCGCTTTATGCTGAGGCCCAGGGATAGGCCACGGCACGGAGAAACCCTCCGCTTTGAGCGACGAACTGCCGCGCGACTAAGGGGTCGTGGACGGCGCATGGCCTCTGGCACCGCGCCGGTCCGAGGTTTGCGCCCCGGTGTTCGCTGCCCGCGAACCGCCCCTTGCCGCGCCACTCGTTGCAAGGCGCGGGGGTGATTTGAAATGTACAAGACTTCCGTTTCGTGGCTGGCCATCTCACTCGCGGTCGGACTGGCCACGAGCGCCCATGCCCAAGGCGATCCGAGCGTGCCGAGCGAAGATGCCGCGGGCAATGCCATCGTCGTGACCGCGTCGCGATCGGGCGACGGGGTCGCGGTTCGCAACCTTCCCGCCTCGGTAACGCTGCTCACTGCCGACGATCTGCAGCAGCGCCAGACGCGCATCGTCTCCGACGTGCTTCGCGATGTCCCCGGCGTCGCGGTCAATCGCCAGATCGGCGGGCTGACCCAGATTCGCGTGCGCGGTTCCGAAGCCAACCATGTCCTGGTCCTGATCGACGGTATCGAAGCGTCCGATCCGTTCCAGGGCGAGTTCGATTTCAGTTCGCTGATCGCCGACGAGGCCGCCAAGATCGAAGTGCTGCGCGGCCAGCAGTCCTCGCTTTACGGCTCGGACGCGATCGGCGGCGTGATCCATTACATCACGCTGACCGGTCGCGAGGCGCCCGGTTTCTCGGCGCGGGCCGAGGGCGGTTCGTTCGGTACCTATTCGGGCGGCGCGCGTGCCGCAGGCTATTCGGGTACGTTCGACTATGCCGTCTCGGGTTCGGTCTACGGCACCGATGGCACGCCGCTCGCTCGCAACGGCAGCCGCGACATCGGCTCGACCAACGTCGGCGCCAGCGCCAAGCTGACGTGGACTCCCGCGCCGAACCTCAAGCTGACCGGCGTCGGCCGCTACAGCTATACCGATGCCGACGCCAACAACACCGAGAACGACCCGTCGAGCCCGCTGTTCGGCTATATCGTCGACAGCCCGGGCACATACTATCGCAATGAGGCGTTCTACGGCCTGCTGCGCGGTGAGCTGTCGCTGGCGGACGGACGCTGGCAGACCGCGCTTTCGGGACAATTCGCCGACACGACCCGCAAGAGCTTCGCCGATGGCGACTTCGACTTCGGCAATAAGGGGCGGCGCTACAAGGGCACGCTCGAAAGCAGCTACCGCTTCGGCAGCGACACGGTCGTGCATCGCGTGACCGGCGCGCTCGACTTCGAACGCGAGGAGTTCGAGAATACCACCCCATCCGCATTCGTCTTCCAGGGGCGTCGTTCAACGGAAAACTGGGGCTTTGTCGGCCAGTACGAGCTGACCATCGACGATGCCTTTTCCGCCGGTGCGAGCGTGCGCCGCGACGAGAACGACCGCTTCGCCGACACCACCACCTGGCGTGCCCAGGCGGGCTATCGCCTGCCCTTCGGACTGCGCGTGCGCGGCGCCTATGGCACCGGCGTCAAGAACCCGGGATACTACGAGTTGTTCGGCTATTCGGACGGCCGCTATATCGGCAATCCGAACCTCAAGCCCGAAAAGTCGAAGGGCTGGGAAGCCGGGGTCGATCAGGAATTCGCCGACGGCAAGGCCGTCATCGGCGCGACGTACTTCGACAGTAAGCTGAAGGACGAGATCTTCACCATTTACCCGGCGCCCGACTATGTCGCGACCCCGGACAACCGTTCCACGCTCTCCAAACAGCACGGTATCGAGGTCTTCGCTTCGGCGCGGCCGATCCCCAACATCAAGCTCGACCTCGCCTACACGTGGCTCGATTCCAAGGAAAACGACATCCGCGAAGTGCGCCGGCCGAAGCACATCGGCAGCGTCAACGCTACTGTGTTCAGCGACGATGAACGCTTTTCGGGCACGCTGACTATGCGATATAACGGCCGGATGACCGACGTCGCCTACACCGACCCCAGCTACACGCCCGTCCGCGTCTCACTGAAGGAATACGTGCTGGTGAACCTCGCCGCGGACTACCGTATCAGCGACGCGATTTCGGTCTATGGCCGGATCGAGAACCTGATCGACGAGGACTACGAGGAAGTCTTCAGCTTCGCGACGCCGGGTCGCGCGGCCTATGGCGGCGTGCGCGTCCGCTTCTGATGGGCTCAGCCGCCCTTCTGCGGACGGTTCGCCGTCCGATGCTCGGCGGCGAGCTGATCGGCGATGCTGCGCGCGGCCTTCACGTAAGCGGGGCCGCCGCAGACCGTCCAGGATTGCGGGATCGAGATGCGGGCGAAGCCGTCGAGCGCCGGATGATGCAGCATTTCGGTCCCCTGGTCGCGAACCCGCGCAGTCGCGCTTTCGACGATCAGATACTCGGGCTGGGCGGCGACGATTTCCTCGAGGCTGACATTGGCAAGCGGCGGCTTGCCGAGCTTCGCGGCGAGGTTCTGCAACCCGACCCGCTGCATCAGATCGTCGATCAACGTGCCGGTGCCGGTCATGTAGCCGCGCCGCTGATAGTACGCGGCAACTCGCGCTCCGCCATTGCGCGGGATCGCCGCAAGCTCGCGCTGCATTCGCGCCACCAGCGCCTCGCCGCGTTCGGGATGGCCGACGGCCGCCGCGACATCACGGATCGAGACGTAGATTTCGTCGAGCGAATTGGCCGAACCGAGATCCAGCGTCCGAACGTTGCGGTTCGGCAGCATCGCGACCGCGGCGCTGCCGCTGGCCGGCATTCCGATCACCAGGTCGGGATCGATCGCGAGGATTTCCTCGACCGAGGCTCGCAGAACCCGCAGGCCTCGGACCTGCCCTGCTGCCGCCGACATGTCCTCGTCAGTAACATTGCGGGTGAGCCCGGCGATCTGCTCGCGATCGGCCAGAGCCAGGATCAATTGGTCGGCGCACAAGTTGAGCGAGACGATGCGCTGCGGTTTGCCGGCAGTTGGCACGCTCTTTGGTTCGACGGCGAGCGAAGCGGTCGTAGCGATTGCGGCAAGCCCCAGGATCATCACAGGAAGACGCTTCATTCCGGCTCCCATAGCCGCGTCTGACGTGCTGGCAACCATGCATACGAAAGGGGTTCGCCCTCCCCCCGGCCATCCTCGCCGCTACATCGTGATCGGTGTGCTCGGCATGCTGGCGATGCTGGCGGCGCTCTCCTCATTGCTGCTCGGCCCGGTGGCCTTGTCGCCCGAGCGGATCTTGGAGGCGCTCGTCGGGCACGGGGACGCGATCGCCAGCACCATCGTGCTCGAATTGCGCTTGCCGCGGACGTTGCTAGGCCTGATCGTGGGCGCCATGCTGGGTCTTTCCGGCGCCGTGCTGCAGGGCTTCTTGCGCAATCCGCTGGCCGAACCCGCCGTGTTGGGAACGAGCAATGCGGCGTCGCTCGGCGCAGTCACCGCGCTCTATTTCGGCCTTGCCGAGTGGCACCCGGCGATCCTGCCCGCGCTTGCCGTGGTGTCCGCACTGGGCTCGCTCGGTCTGCTGTTCCTGCTTGCCGGGAATTCGGAAAGTCCGCTCACGCTCATTCTTGCAGGCATCGCGGTCGCCACGCTCGCCGGAGCTGGGATCAGCTTGTCGCTCAACCTCTCGCCCAATCCGTTTGCGGCGATGGAAATCATGAACTGGTTGCTGGGCAGTCTCGAGAACCGGTCTTTCGTGCACGTTTGGATTGCCCTGCCTTGCGTCGTCGTGGGCATGGTCCTGCTATTGTGGGACGCACGCGCACTCGATGCGCTTACGCTGGGCGAGGACGGCGCGCGTGCGCTCGGCGTTTCGCTGGGAATCACCCGCCTCAGGCTGCTCCTGGGGACGGCGATCGGTGTCGGCGGAGCGGTCGCGGTGTCGGGCGCGATCGGCTTCGTGGGGCTCATCGTGCCGCACATCATCCGTCCGCTGACCGACCGCAGCCCCTCGGCGATCCTCGTGCCGAGCGCCATCGCAGGCGCGGCGCTGTTGACCAGCGCCGATATCGCGGTGCGCTTGATCGGCACGACCGCCGAACTCAAACTGGGCGTCGTCACCGCGTTCCTCGGCATTCCGGTCTTTCTGGTCCATCTCCTGCGCGAGCGGCGGCTATGGTGACGCTCAGCCTCGACAAGGTGAACGTAAAGCTCGGCCAGCGCCCCGTCGTTCGCGACGTCAGCGCACGCCTCGAGGCCGGCACGCTGGTCGGCGTGATCGGTCCCAACGGCGCCGGCAAGTCCAGCCTCATCCGGGCCATTCTCGCGCTCGTCCGCAGCGAGGGCCACATCGCGCTGGACGATCGCGACACCGCGCGCATTGGTCGCGCCGCGCTGGCGCGCGCGATGGCCTACCTGCCGCAAGGTCAGACCCTGCACTGGCCGGTGTCGGTCGAGCGTCTCGTCGGGCTTGGCCGCCTGCCCCATCTCGGACCGATGTCGCGCATATCCGAGGCAGACACCAAGGCGATCGAACGCGCGATGACCCGCGCCGATGTCATCGCCCTGCGCACTCGCGCCGCGACCGAGCTTTCGGGTGGCGAGCGCGCGCGCGTCTTGCTTGCCCGCGCGCTTGCCGTCGAAGCGCCGGTGCTGATCGCCGACGAACCGCTCGCCAGTCTCGATCCGGGGCATCAGATCGACGTCATGAACCTGCTTGTGGCGGAAGCGCGGGCGGGGGCGCTGGTCATTGCCGTGCTGCACGATCTCACCATGGCAGCCCGCTACTGCGACCGCCTGATCCTGCTCGATCGCGGAGCCCTGATCGCCGATGGACGTCCGGGTGAGGTCTTGACCCAGGACCACTTGCGCGACGTCTACGGCGTCGAGGCGATCATCAAGACGGAAACCGGTCGCCCCGCCGTCACCACACTGTGGCGCAGTCCTCCACGCGTCTAGCCGACTGAGATCGCGCCGCCGCGCACGGCTGACGAGATCGTTGGAGCGGCGACGCGGTCCAGCCAGCGTCCGAGACGAACTTCGCGATTCCCGCGCCCAGAACTCGATAATCCGCCGCTAGCAATAAGATGCGGCGCTCACGCTGCGTCTTCCCGACATGCCCGGCTTCAGAAAAGTCATGTTGCTCATCTGTTCCCGTTTCTCAGTGGCTTAGGTCCTAAGCCTCGAACGCATCGTTGCAGCGTCGTTCCGCACGATTGGCGTCGACACAGCATCACAACACAGCCAGGTGACTGCCAACCTGCACCGAGTGTCGAATTGGTCGCAGCCCCTGTTGCCGGGGACCGACGGTGTCAGGCGGCAGGCGAAGGCATCATCCGGTACGCACCGTCGAGCCTGACTATCGCGGCGTTGAAATAGCTGTTCCCGCACAGATCCGAGGGCAACGAAAAGGGCAGCATTTTGTGGTCGCTGCTGATGCCCTTAGCCGGATTTCGCCGGACGGTGCCTGGCGATTCTCGATCTAAAAAATTCTGTGAAACCAGTCGCTTACTGAATGCTACTGGACGTATCCATAGCCAGAAAGTGGTGCCAGAAGAGGACTCGCATCTTATTATATTTTGTGTGTTATTACAGCAATATAGGCAATGTGGTTTTTGCGAAGGCCCGCAGAAAAGCCCGCATTTCAATGTGGTCTAGAGGTTCGAGTCCAATTCAGGGACTCGAAACTTACAAAAATCGCGGATTTCCGCCATTTCGATACTGTGAACAAAAGCAGAAAATTTATCGAGGCAGGGACTGAAAGGCCCGCAAAAATTCGTTCCTGCAACGTTCCAACTCGCCTCTCCAAATCCCCAGCGATCCACCTGCAATGCCAACTCTGCGCGCCATCGCCCGACTTTGCGTTCACGTCTCCACAGCCGTCACCGAAACGTACTGCAATAGCGATTGATGATCGAGGCGCATGCTTGCTTCGATCCATAGACCTGGGCCTGCCCGTTAATCATCGTTCCACCAAAGCGCTTTACCAAGCAGCCACTGCCTTGAATCGCGATCAATTCCATTCCATTGATCGCGAGGCTCATCCTTGATGTCAGTGAGGGTAATTGGGTGATTGGTTGGCTATTTTTCCAGCGTGAGATTGTTCAAGAGCTTGTCAAATTTCTGAAATCCAAATTGCCCGAAGTTGGTGGCGAGGATTGGTGGAACACCTACGTCCTCGCCCAATTGAGCCCCTATCAAGTTCATCGGGTTGGCACGCAGCAAAACCTCGGCGATCTCGATCTTGCGGCACTGCTGCAGGTTGCACTTGCCAGTTGTGACGAATTTGTTGCGAATGGTCACGCCTCTGACCAATACATTGATGTATTGCAGAAAATTAAGAGGATTCGCAATCGACACGCCCATGCGCCTGCTGATGGATATAAGCCTGCGATCGAAGCAAGGGATCTCGAAGATAGCGCTGAATTAATTGATATCATCGGATCTAATACTGATTTGTCTCTGCGGCTGAAGCAGGCCTCCGCAGAATTCAGGGCCTCGATGGCCAAAAAGAAAAAAACTTCATCGTCAAATTCTGCTGACGACACATCTGAAGTGTCCGACGGAAATTACTTAGGGCTGAAAAGCCCATCCCCCAAATCTCCCGAAAAATCTCTCAGCAACACAACGTACCTGGGTATGGATTTTGGCACATCAACAACTGTTGTAAGTGCCGCTGTTCATAAGGATGGTCGGGTGCAAATGCAGCCTCTCACCCTCGAGCAGCCGGATCAATACGGAGTACCCACTCGCTCCCATTTAGTGAACTCGGTCATTGCATATTTGAATGGTCGCCTCGTGTTTGGACGAGAAGCCTATCGACAGAGATCACTTCTTCATGAAGGCAGAAATGTTTTTTCGTCATTTAAGATGAAACTTGGTGTAGACTTAGGCCCATCTTATCCAGAAAGCGCCGTTCGCTCCGGTGTCATGAAGTCCGGAATCAAAATTGAATCGGCTCAGGATGCTGCAAAGGCATTCTTCCAGTTCATACGCCAGGCAGTTGGCAGCGCAATTGCTTCAGAGAAAGTACCTGACAAGACGCAATGGTGCGTATCGGTGCCGGCATCCTTCGAGGCAAACCAGCGACGTGACTTGGAAGATGCCCTACGAGAAGGGGGAATTTCAGAAGGAGACGTAGCGCTTATTGACGAGCCAAACGCAGCTTTCTTGTCTTATCTCTTTGAAGCAGCTCAGGGTCAGGCCGATAATCGGCTTCTTGACGCTCTGCGCACGCGTCCTGTCAATGTCCTGGTCTACGACTTTGGCGCCGGCACATGCGACGTCTCAATTCTCCAACTGGAAATCGGCGCTGGGGGGATAGAATCTCGTAATCGCGCGGTGTCTCGGTTTACCGCGCTCGGCGGCGATGACTTTGATCGTGCTCTGGCGCGCGAGGTGCTTCTCCCGCAGCTTTGTGAAGCGTCTAGCGATGCGACCCCATCCCAACGCGACATCGAAGAGCGCCTAATACCTCGTCTCCAACCTTCTGCTGAACTGCTCAAGATACGGCTCCTCGAGCACGTCCAGAATAAGGGGATGGTCACCGTCACCGCGATGCGCCGGGCAAGCGATCTTCGCGTAACTTCGTCAGACATTGAACCCTTCTCAATCGGCCCCGACCGTTATGAACTGCCATCGCCAGGTGCGAGCCTCTCCGACCTTGCTGATGCGCTGGAACCTTATGTCAAACTGCCAGCGCCGTTCGATGACCGAATTCCCCACGTCTTCGCACCGGTTCGAGATGCATTAGAAAAATCCGGTCTGATCGCTGAAGACCTCGATGCTGTGCTTTTTATCGGCGGCAGCAGCGAAAATCCGATCGTTCGCGAGGCCGTGATGAAGGGCCTTGGATGTGAAGTGGAAGCTATCATACCATCGGATCTCCGCAGTCACGTCTCAAAGGGAGCCGCACTCCATTCCTATTGGTTCAATGGGTGCGGATTCGACTTCATTCAGCCAATTACATCAGAGCCCATCCTGGCGATTGCCAAGGGCGGACAGGCAACGACGATCATCCCGGCCTCGACGCCTCTACCCACTAGTAAGGAATTCAATGACGATTTGATCGTTCAGGTAGGCGGACAATCAAAGGTGGAAATACCGATCTGCGTCTCGTCAGCGGAAAAATTGCTCGGCGTTCTGACAATCGAAGCGCCTGATGACGCAGGCTTTGAAGTAGGTTCGAAGGTTCGACTCTCCGTGGGTATTACCCGAGAGAAGATCCTTGAAATTGAAGCGCAGATCGGCAGTCGAATAGCCAAAACCGCCATTTTAAATCCACTAGCGAACCACCCGCTAACGGAGGCGGAAACAAGCCTCTTGAAGGCCAAACAAGAATTCAACCGCGTTCTATATGAAAACCACGGTCGGCCTCCCGTCGGCGCGGTCATTACATTTGCAAGCGCTGCTGCTGCAGCCGGCGATCATAGGCAAGCCGCTGAGATGTATCAGAAAGCCGAACAAATTGATCCCAAAAGAAATTTTGCCGTAAACATAACCTATAACTATGCCATGGCGGGCATGCATCACCTTTCGGAAATTTGGGCGCGCAAGACATACCAAAGAGAGCCTTCAGCCGTTTCAGCGTATAATCTAGGCTCAGGACCCATTGATTGGCAGGCGACGATATGATTCAGGCTCCGCGAGGAGACTGAGCATGAGCGATCTGTATTGGCTGACGGACGAGCAGATGGCGCGTCTGGCGCCGTATTTCCCCAAGAGTCATGGAAAGCCGCGGGTCGATGACCGGCGGGTCCTGAGCGGGATCATCTTCGTCAACCGGAACGGCCTGCGTTGGCGCGATGCGCCGAGGGAATACGGGCCGCACAAGACATTGTACAACCGCTGGAAGCGGTGGGGCGCGATGGGGGTATTCGCTCGGATGATGGAAGGCCTCTCCGCCCAGAAAGCCGAGCCCCAAACCGTCATGATCGACGCAACCTATCTCAAGGCCCACCGCACGGCTTCCAGCCTTGGGGTAAAAAAGGGGATCTCGGGCGCCTAATCGGACGGACCAAGGGCGGCATGAACACCAAACTTCACGCCGTCACCGATGCCAACGGCCGCCCCTTGAGCTTCTTCATTACGGCTGGCCAGGTCAGCGATTACACTGGCGCGGCGGCCCTGCTCGACGACCTGCCAAAGGCGCAGTGGATGCTGGCCGATCGGGGCTATGATGCCGAATGGTTCAGGGACGCACTCGAGCAAAAGGGCATAAAGCCGTGCATTCCGGGCCGAAAATCCCGCTCCATGCCCGTCAAATACGACAAGCGCCGATACAAACGCCGCAACCGCATCGAGATCATGTTTGGCCGCCTCAAGGATTGGCGTCGTGTCGCTACCCGCTACGATCGATGCCCAACCGTTTACTTCTCCGCACTCGCTCTCGCCGCCACCGTGTTTTTCTGGCTGTGATCAGTGAGTCATCGTGTAATTGCGGCTGCTTCCCTCGGACCTTGGTTGAGGCGCACACTTCTGGTTGTCGAATCCTGAAGGAAGGAAACAGCCATGAAGCACTATGCCGGATTGGACCTGTCGATGGAA
>NZ_WRPO01000027.1 GCF_009746585.1 Novosphingobium aquimarinum | reverse complement strand
ATGACAATCCGGGTGTTGGCGACCCCCGCTCGGGCTACGCCCTCACGGCGCTCGCCAACACCCGGATCAAGTGGCCTGGTTTTACTCCGCCTAATGGACGACTTTTACTCCGCCGTTGACACTCAACCGGCTTGCGCCGCGCATGCGGGCCTCAGGCTCGGCTATCCAGCTGCTGGTGACCGGTGTGATCGGGCTTGGCGTGGGCCCGACGCTCACTGGCATTCTCAGTGACAGGCTCGCCGCATCTGTGTTCAGCGGCGGTGATTACGCGAAACAATGCGCAGGACCTGCACAGGCGCTTCAGCAGGCTTGCGCCCACGCAGCGTCTGAAGGCCTCACCGATGCTTTGACGATCTCACTGAGCGTCTACCTCTTGGCCGCGCTGGTCTATTTGATAGCCACGCGCTTCACTGCACCGCGCTAGGTCTCGTGGCCAGCAAGCCGCCCTACGGCATCAGGCGATGCCGTAGGGGTGATAGGGCCCATTGTAATAATGCTCCACATGCGCAGCACCAATCGAAATCGATCCGTCGGGAGCCGTGGTTTGCACTGAGCAAAGGTACACGTTGCCCTGTACAGGATGCCCCTTCACCTCGCCCCGCCCGAAGCCATCGAAATGGCCATCATCTGTCTTGTAGCCCTCATGAACCAACGGCTGGCTTGAAAAATCGAACTCGTCCCACTCAAGCGCAAGTTCCTCTGAACCGTGGTAGGTGTGAACGTTGCCACCATCCTTCCACCCGCCAGGATAGTACCCGGACGTCTGCCCCATCCATGGCGGTCCGGCAGTTTCGAACTCCTGTGACCACACTCCGCCCAGCGCATCAGTGAGGGTCATAGTCACCCTCTTGAGGACTTTTGTGCCCGGCAGGTATTCGGCTTCATGGCGCGCGTCGACAATTTCGTGACTTACACCGTTCCACCCCTCGGCGATTGAGCCGCCCAGCGGGGTTCCGAACACATCGTCAAACTGCCGCCGGACACCTTTCGAGTCCTCATGCAGATGATAGAACCCGCTGTAAGGTTCAGACCGGAATATGATCCAGAACCGCAGCGCTCGCTGCGCTCCCTTGGGGCTCTTGGGAGGCAGCCACTTTGGATCGGGCGACAGTGGCCGACGCTCCGCGTACAGACCCCAGGAATGGTCGCGCGCCGCGTGCCATGAAGTGGGATCGACCGTCCAATGCCGTTCGCCAAGAGCGATGAAGCCTTGCGGGGCCCCTGGTTGGCAGTAGCGCGACTGGTCAGTCGTTTTGCGCATGCGATTGCTGGCGTCGTGATGATCCTCGAGTACCGCCGGTGAAACACCATGCCAGTCGATTGCGAAGGAGATCCCGCTATCGTTGGGTTCAAGCGTCAGGCGTAATCGGCGCAGCGGCTCGATCACCTCAACACGAAACGGCCCGATGCGCGTGTCCATCTCCTGCCTCCAGCAACGGCTGAACCGGACTGTGCGCTGCTGACCCGCGACGTTCAGGATGGCGAAGCCGCCGATCATGTCGGTGTTGGCGTTCACCCGATACCCGCAAGCCAGGAATACTCGCTCGTCCGCGCTGAAAATGCCGAAGTAGCATCCATCATCCCACGAAAAGTCGGTGGAGGGCAGCTCCGCAAAGGTGCGAGATGTCTGATGGATCGGGAACTCGTCGAAGGGGCTGAGCATGGTCACTTCCTTCATGCGGGATAAAGCGGGCCGCCCGGAAGAAGCGCCATCAGCTTCTCCTGCACGCGGCGAAACTCGACAAAGCTGACAGTGCCGAGCAGCAGATCATCATGCACGCCACTGCGGTAGCCGCTGAACGCCACGATGTTGCAGACAGCGTGGAAGGTCCATCGCCACACATGAAAGTAGTGGATCAGCCGTGGCGCAACCGCCGGCCCGCCAGCTGCCTGGTAAGCTTCCATGAAACGGCCGTAGTCCATTGTCTCAAGGACGTCGGGAGCCACATATCCCAGGTCTTCTGCCGGGTGCCCGATGTGCGCGAGTTCGAAATCGAGGATGGCCGTCAGCTTCCCCTCTTCGAACAGCACATTGCGCATGTCGTAATCGCCGTGCACCATGACGGTGGTGTCGTCGATCAGGCCCGCATGATTGTAGAGCCAGACGAAGGCAGCCTCTACTAGCGGGTAAGGCTCACGCTCGCAGCGATGGAGGCGGTCGTGATACTCATCGAGCACCGCCAGGAACGCTGCGCGGTTGCTCTGCCCACTGCCATCGAGCGGCAACCGGCTTACATCTACAGAATGGAGGCGCGCGAGAGCAGCTGCCAACTGCAGCACCATCGCGCTCCACTCCTCCTTGTCCTCAGGAGACGTGCGGGCCATTCCAGGCGGCGCTCCAGGCACGCGCTCCATGATAAGGCATGGGCCATTGAGCGGGGCGGCGCTATCGGTTTGCGCAGCAATGCATCGAGCGACTGGCTGGCCTTGATCCCGCAAGGCGTTGAGCAGTTCGAACTCGCCAGAAGCGCTGGTCGGGATGATCTCGAACCCGCGATCGCGACGCAGGATTGCTTTGATAGGCTGCGCTTCCAGGCCAACGATGTCGAAGCTATAGTTTTCTTTCGAGTAGACGCCGGCAGGACGCACGAAGTTCGCGACGCTAATTGTAGAGTGTTCCGGAAAGCGCGTCTTGAGAAAGATCTCTACTGCTGCAGCGGTCAGCGCCGGTGTCTCTTCGCGTGCCGTGCCGAAAAGTTGTGCGCGATCGCGTCCGGCCTGAAGCAGGCCTTCCGCGCGGCGCTCAGCTCGCCGCTGCGCATCTGCCCTAAGCGCAGCAACAAAGGAGTCGTAATCAGCGTCGGCTGCCGTGGCGCTTCGAGCTCCGGACGCTCGTTCACGCGCCGCAGTGGCCAACGCGAAGGATCCGTCGTCAGAGCCGGATTGGACATGGAAAGAATCCCCATGAGGCTCGAGGAGGCGACGAGCATCGGCGAGGCCGGCACTTGCGTGCGCAGCACCATTCTCGGCTCTCATGATAAGATGGTCGATCGCCCCGACCAGCCGTTGCGCGCGGATAGGCCGAAACGGATCGTTTCCAGGCTCGGAGTGGGCCAGTTCTTCTCGGACGGCGCGCAGGAAGATCGCCACTTCGGCATCAAGAGACTCAGGCATCGTGATTTCGTTCCAACTCTCAAGTGTTGCAGGCGAGTCGCTGGACGGCAGGAGCAGCGCTCTCATACTGTTCCATAAGGTTCGCCAGCCTCTGGAGTGCCGGGCCCCGCAGAAACACTTCCGCATTCAGGAGGCGCATCTGATCTACGTTGCCGACGAAAAGATGCGCAGGACCGACGTTCAGCGTCGTTACAAGACGCGCGAGCATCAGGATGCGGAAGAACAGCAGCGTGCGCTCTGACAGCGGAATGCCTCCGCCAGCTTCGTAGGCCTCCATGACGCGATGCCAGTCCAGGCTCTCGTGAGCGGCGTTGTAGACGTAGCCCAAGTCCATGCCGGGATGGCCGATCTGTGCGTTCTCCCAATCAAGAAGGCACGTCAGCTCTCCATCGCGCATCAGCATATTGTGGAAGCCAATGTCGCCATGGATGAGGCAGGAGCGGCCCAGATTATCAGGCACGTTGGCGATCAGCCAGCGCCAGACACCCAGGGTCGCGGGCGAAGCAGCGTGTGGATTGTCGGTCAGCATCGTCTCCATGCTGGCCGCATAAGTGCGGATCGCTTCAGCGCCCGATACGCCCCAGAGATCGCTGCGGATCGTCTCGGTAAGATCCCCGAGCTCGCGAAGCGTCCCTAGCCCATGCAGTCGAGCGAGCATGCTTCCCAAGTGCTCGTTAAGGCGAGGGTCGGGGACACTGGTTGCGCCCGCTAAGGTGCCGATGGTGGCGCCCTCGCTCTTGCGCATCACGAAGAAGTCCGGCCCTGGCATCATGGGGTGATCGCATTCATGCCAGAGGACATCTGGAGCAGGAAAGCCGCGCTGCCGGACAGCGTCGATGACGGCGTACTCATGCCGTACGCGGTGGCATGCACCTGGCACGAGCTCGACCGGCTGGTCGCGGCGTAGAACGAATTCGCCGCGTAGAGCATCGGAGTCTGTGCTGAAGAAAACGGTTTCCTTGCCGAAACCGCCCATCAGATGCCGTAGCTCCAGGACGCGCAGCGTCCCGTGACCGGTCCGGTGCCGCAGGTATGCCTCAAGGCGGTCGGAGGTAATTGCGTGCGGATGCCTCTCTTGTGCGACATCGAGATTCGCGCGACTGAGAGAAAGCACATCGGCTTCGGATCGGCACAGCGCCGCAAGGGCCAGACCGTCAAGATTACCGCGTTCCGCGGCCATCTTGCGTTCTGCAGCAAGCAGCAATGCACAGGCCCTACTCCATTCGCTATCGCCCGAGACGCCGTGATCGTCGCGGGGGTCCACGCCTGTCGAGCGGGCGGCGGCCGCCATCAACTGCAAGGCGGCGCTGTTCCCGGTGCACTCGCGAGCGAGGAGGATCTCCAAGGCGGTGCGGAACGCAAGCTTGCTCGAAGTCAGCCCGGCGTCGATCTCACCCGGAAATACCATGTGCTCGCAGGCGCTGAGCATAGCCGCGAGAAGATGTTTTGCCCCGCTTGGTCCATGCCCGATCATACAGGAAAGGGACTGGCGTTGAAGCTACGCTCACTCCAGCCCGGCCCTTCCAAGCCGTTCCACTTCCAGACCACAGCCTCTTCATTCGAGGACGCAGCATGGAAGCCCGGCATTGCACCCGGAGACTTGTCGTAGGGCGAACAGAAGGCCGCCGGCATGCTGGCGACGAACCGATCGATTTCGAACGTCATTGGGCCCAGCTCGCTGTCAATCGTGACGGCGTAGGCACGCTGATGGTCTCCCGCCGCTTGCATCAAGTCAATTGACACGACCTTTGCGTCGAGACGCCGTCCTTTTGTCGCGAGGCTGGCGTTGGACATGGCAGGCGGGCCGCCGTGCACAGCCATCATGTACAAGTTAAATGTCAGTTCGGCTTCAGGGAACCAACCCTGCGCCCAGCAATGCCTGTGAAGCTGGGTGATCACACGGATGCCGCGGCTGTGATCACGCTGCCCGAAGGCACCCTGGATGCCGTAGCTTTCCTCTCCAAAGGTGACGACCCCCGACACGGAGCCCACCTGCTCGACGTGCAACTTTCCCGCCAACGCCTCGGCAGCCTTCGCGTGGCCGCTCATGTCCCATGGCGGCGCAACGCCTTCGAACACCAAGTCAAACTGCAGCGGAGAAAGCGGGCGAGGAGTAATGCCGCGCGTCAACAGGCTGTCACGCCGGTCGCTGCTAACCGGGCCGTCGAAGCGGAGCCGATAAGCCTGGCCGGGTTCCAAAACGTCTATGGCGAACAACGAAGCACGGATCTGCTGCAAATTCGGCTCGCGCCCAAACGCCTTGTGGTAGACAATCCGCTCGCCGGGCAGCGCGAGCATGAAGAACTCACGCCAAACGCTCGGATCAACTGGCCAACGGCCCAACTGGCTGGCGAGGGCAAGACCATCGCCAGGGCTGTTGATCATAAACGCGTAATTCTCGCTCCACATCGGCACCGGGGGGAACGGCTCGAGTGGAAAATCGTCGAGTGCGGCCGGGAGTACGGAGGCGCCCGGCGCCGAATTGCCGACTGTTACAGTCACCAGCGTTCACATCCTCTCGCGGCTTGTACCCACCACCTCGCGACCTTTCTATGGGAGAGGCCGGTTCCGGTAAATAGGCAAAGCAGCACAAAATCGATATTTTTTATGATCGTCGAGAAATTTATTGACATTACGCCCTGTCTGTCGATCATATTGGCTCGCTCAGCGTGCCGCTCGGCCCTGGGCCCGGATTTCGGAAAAGAAAATCGATCCGGTCGGACTGCGAATGAACGGGGAGGTACCTTTGAAATGAAGCGAACACTCACGCTTGCGCTCTGCGCTTCGTCACTGATCCCGCTTGCGGCCACGGCTCAAGAGACCAAGCCACAGTCGGACGATGGCGACGGCGGCATCATCGTAACCGCACAGCGGCGCGAGCAGCGACTGACCGACGTGCCGATCTCGATCACTGCCATTTCGCAAGAAGCGCTTCAGCAGCAGCAGATCCGCACTTCACTGGACTTGCCCAAGCTCGTTCCAGGCATTGAAGTTTCACACAACGGTGTTTGGGTGACGCCAACCATCCGCGGTGTCGGCAGCCGCGTGGGCGAGAACAGCGTCGCACAGTACATCGACGGCGTCTACATCCCCAACCCTGTAAGCGCGCTTAGCGAGTTCGCGGCAGTCGAGCGGGTTGAAGTCTTGAAAGGACCTCAAGGCACGCTCTTCGGCCGCAATGCCACCGGCGGTGCGATCACCATCATCACGCCCGACCCTGACCTCGACACCATCGACGCGCGCGCGTCCGCCTTTGTCGAAGAACGCAACGGCTGGGGCGCGAATGCCTATGTCAGCGTGCCGATCGGCGACAAGGTGGCGGTCAGCGTTTCCGGAAACTATCGCGAGTCCGACGGCTGGATCAAAATGGGAGTCAACAACATCCCAGGGGGATCGCAGCCGGTCAAGGCAGGCACACCGCTGAACGCGGTCGAACACTCGGGCGAGCGGATCAAGGTGCGCTTCAGCCCCGATTCCGACTTCAATGCAGTGTTCACGTTCTGGCACGGCAAGCTCAGCGATTCCGGAGCGACCGTCTATCCTGCGATTTCAAATCAGCTGCTCGGCGGTGACGTCGATCTGCCGCCCTACCGGGCATTCGCTGGATTTGTGCCTACCAATGATGTCAACTTCACACAGTATTCGTTGAAGATGACGAAGAACTTCGGTGACACGAGCATTCAGTCCACGACAGCTTACAGGAAGGACAACAACTTCCTTCACGTGGACGTTTCGCAATCCACAGTGGCCCCGATCGTGGCACAATGGGATTCTTCTCAGAAGACTTTCTCGCAAGAGTTCATCGTCAACACCAAGACCGGGCCGCTCGACGCCGTGGTGGGTCTGTTCATCTATGACGACAGGTTTGTGAAGGAATACATCGGGGCCTATCACCACCAAGACACCTTCTCTCTCGCGCCGTTCATCGACCTGACCTACAGCATCACCGATAATCTGCGTGTCATTGGCGGTCTGCGATATACGTTTGAAAAACGCTCTTTCACATACGATACGATAGACGACAGCTTGTTCTTCCGGAGCACCAAGTCCTACAAAAACGTTTCGCCGCGTGCGGTGCTGCAGTACGATCTGACATCCCGGTCAAACGTCTACGCTTCATTCAGCCAGGGCTACAAGAGCGGGCTGTTCAATACGGACGCGACGGGTCTTACTGGTCCGGCGGATCTGGCGGCTCAGCCGTTGAAGCCGGAGAAGCTCACCGCGTACGAAGTGGGATACAAGACCGGAAGCCACCTGTTGAACCTCAGCCTGGCTGGGTTCTACTACAAATGGAACAACATTCAGACCAACCGTTACGTCAACGGCAACACTATCGCACAGAATGCGGCGAAGGCTGAAATCTACGGCGGCGAGTTCCAGGTTACGCTCAACCCCACCGAAAATTTGAGCTTCTTCGTCAACGGCGCAGTGATGCATGGCCGCTTCACCAAGTTCCCGGACGGAAATGCCGGTGTGCAGGGCACTGCCGGCAACTTTTACGATCCCAACAATCCCACCGACCCGCTCCTCGTGAACGTTTCGCAGGATTGGACCGGTGAGCGCTTGTTAAATGCTCCAGATGTCACACTTAACGCTGGCTTGAACTTCGACCTTCCAATCGGTCCAGGCAAGCTGAACATCTCGCCCAATTTGAAGTATTCTAGCAAGTTTGCCTCCAACGGCATTCTGCTGGATACCAACGGCAGGAACCTGCTGGAGCGGGACGGTGAAGTCCTGGTCGACCTGTCGGTTGGCTACGAGATCGGCCAGTTCAAGATCTCGGCCTACGCCCGCAATTTGTTCGACAACAACTTCTACGCCGAACCGAACTACAACGCTTTAGGCTACTATGGCCTGTGGAACGAGCCCCGCACAATCGGTGCACGCGTGGAATTCAAGTACTGATCATCGGGAGCAAAGAGAGACGCATTGAGCGTCTCTCCTCTTGCACTCTGTTACCCACCTGAAAAAGGGGCCCGGTCCAAATGGACCGGGCCCCCTTCTTTTTTCGTTTTCGCAAAGAGGCAAAAACCAAGTTCATTCGAAGCCGTAGGGAGCATACCTACCATTGATCCAGTGCTCGACGTGCGCAGCGCCCTGTCCCACCGTACCGTCTGGCCCCTTCACCTTCACTGCGCAAAGGTACACCATGCCTTGGACCTTCGAGCTGCCGGCACCGAACATGTCCGTTGTATCAGCCTCGGCCTGGTAGGGTCGATAATCAATCGGCTGAATCGAGAAGTCGAAGCTGTCGCTCTCGAGCGCGAGTTCCTCTGAGCCATGGTAGGTGTGGACGTTGCCGCCATCCTTCCAGCCACCCGGGAAATAGCCACTAGTTTGAGCGATCCATGGGGGTGCGACCGCTTCGAACTCCAACTTCCAGTTACCGCCCTGCGTGTCGGTAATGGCCATCACGACCTTGCTCAACAGCCGAGTGCCCGGTTGATAGACGGCCTCGTGCCGAGCTGTCGCTATCTCGAATTTGCTGTCCCATCCTGCAAAGAGGGAGCCGCCCAGAGCGGTTCCGAAAACATCGGAAAAGTCTCGCTGCACGCCGTCAGCATCTTCATGGAGATGGAAAAAGCCGCTGAATGGCCCCGCACGCAGTATGATCCAGAAGCGCAGCGCCCGCTGATGGGCCTGCACGATCTTGGGCGGGAGCCAACGCGGATCGGGGGAAAGCGGTCGACGCTCGGCGTAAAGGCCCCAAGAATGGTCACGGGCGCAACTCCAGCCGGCGGGGTCCACCTGCCAATGCTGCTCCCCAAATCGAATGAAGCCGCTCGGCTCACCCGCCTGGCAATAGCGGCTCTGATCGGTCGTGCGACGCATGCGGTTCTCGGCGAGGTGATGCTCTTCGAGAACGGCTGGAGAAACGCCGGTCCAGACGAGGTCGAAGCTGAGCCCCGTTTCGTTCTCATCGAGGCTGACGCGCAGCTTGCGCAAGGGCTCCATCACCTCGACCGCGAACGGTCCCACCCGCGTAGTCATGTCCCGTCGCCAGCATCGGCTGAACCGCGTCGTGTGTTGCTTGCCATCGACGTTCAGGATCGCGAAGCCGCCGATTATGTCGGAGTTGGGATTGACGCGGTATCCGACGGCGAGAAACACCTTCTCGGCGGGACTGAAGAACCCGAAATAGCAGCCGTCATCCCACGAGAAGTCAGTAGATGGGATGCTGGCGAATGTGTGCGAAGTCTGGTGTATCGGGAATTCGTCGTAAGGGCTGAGCATTGGCTATCCTGTCCTGGCGTGACGTCAGTAGAAAGTGTCGATCGCAGCCGTCGAATAGGGCAGGAGTTCGTCACGCCGGCCCTGATGGATCTTGCGTGCCCACTCCCAATCCTGGAGCAAAGCGCGCCCCACCGCCACCAGATCGAAGTCGCCGCGAGCGAGCATCTCTTCAAGCCGGCGCAGATCGGCAGGCCCGGCTAGCGTCCCGGGCTCAAGGTAGTTGGTGGAGATCGAATCTGCGCTGAGGCCGACGGAGCCTACGGTGATCGTGGGCTTGCCACCAATCGCCTTGACCCAGCCCGCCAGATTGCGATCGTCGCCAGCAAATTCCGGCTCCCAGAAACGCCGCTGCGAGCAGTGAAAGATCGACACTCCGGCATCCACCAGAGGTTCGATGATTTCTGCAAGTTGGTCTGGATTGGCAGCGTGCTTGTAGTCGTAAGCCTCGTACTTGAACTGCGAAATCCGCAGGATCAGCGGGTAGTCCGGCCCCACCCGGCGGCGACACTCGGCAATCAGTTCGACTGCAAAGCGGGTGCGCTCCTTGAGGTTGCCGCCGTAAGCGTCAGTCCGTCGGTTCGTCCGCTCCCACAGGAACTGGTCGATAAGATAGCCATGTGCGCCGTGAAACTCGACCGCATCAAATCCGACCGCGCGAGCATTCTCGACGCCAGATGCATAAGCGTCAATGACCGCGGCGATCTCGTCTTCTGTCATCGGCTCACCGACAATCGTGTCTTCGCGGTAGAACCCCGACGGGCTGAGGATCCGATCCGGACGACTGTCACTCGTCGAATCCGAAGCCAGTGATCCGACGTGCCAAAGCTGCGCCGCTATCTTGGCGCCCTGCGCGTGGACCGCTTGGACCACGCGGCCCCACGCTGCCAAAGCCTCCTGGCCATAGATGTGCGGCACGTCGCTGGCGTTCGATGCCGAAGGGTGATTGATCCAAACGCCTTCGGTCACAATCAGACCTACATCGGCAGCAGCCCGGCGTTCGTAGTATTCCAGGACGTCTTGACCGGGGACACCCTCTGGCGCCTTGCGCCGCGTCATTGGTGCCATGACTATCCGATTGGGCAATTTGATGCCCGCGACGCAGGTCGGCTCAAATAAGCGGCTGCTGTGCGTCATACCCCAAAATCCGATCCATAAGCTGAGATCATTTCGCCCAACGACTGAAGGATATGCGGCCGGAAATAGAACTCACCGGACAGCAGGCGCAGGTCTGTGACCTCGCCGCGAAACAGCTTCGCGCTGGCCAGGTTGGTGCTCACAGCGTTGCGGGCTTGCATGAGAATGCGGAAGTACTCGAACGTGCGCTTAGAGACGACTGGACCTCCAGCCGCTTCATAGGCGCGCACAACTCTCGGCCAATCAAGGTCGCGCCCACCTGCATTATAGGCATAGGCGAGATCTTCTCCGGGATGCCCGATGTGAGCGAACTCCCAATCAAGCACCGCCACCAACTCGCCATCGTCCAAAAGCATGTTGTGAAAGCCGATGTCGCCGTGGACGAGCGTGGCAGTCGTGTCGCTCTCGGGAACATTCTGGATAAGCCATCGGAAGACAGCAGCGGTAGCCGGCGACGGCGTGTGCGCGGCCTTGCGGAACATCTTAAGGTAGCCCTCAAGGTAGTTGCGGACCGCGACGTGGGCGGGTGCGCCCCAGAGATCGGAGCGAATGGACTCGGTCAGATCCCCCAGCCCGGTCAGCGGCGGCAATTGATGCAAGGCGGCCATGATGTTGCCCAAGCGATCATTCAGCTCAGGCGAAGGGGTCTGGTCGGCCCCGAAAAGATTACCGCCTGCCTGCCCCCGGCTCCGGCGCATGATGATGAAATCTCCTCCGGCGATTTCCGGATGCTCCACATCAACCCACAGCAGATCAGGTGTCTCGAAGCCGGCCTCGCCGACAGCCTTAACGAGGGCGAACTCGGCCGCGACGCGATGACACGCGTTGGGGATCAACTGCACCGCCATGTCTCGACGCATGACAAAGTCGCCGGCCAGCTTCTCTCCGGTGACGGAGAAGAGGTAGGTCTCCTTGCCGAACCCACCATTCAACTGGTGGCAGACTGACACGCTGATTGTAGGATCGGAAAGGTAGCGACGCAGGTATGCCGTTAATCGCACGGCATCCACTACGTCCGCATCGCTTGAGCCCCCGTCATGCTCAGCAATGGCGGAGAGCAGGTCATCGGCTTCCCACTTGCAGAGCGCCTGCAACTGTTGTGGTCGCAAATGCTCCGGCGCGTCGGACAATCGGGCCTCGGACCGTGCTAACGTCTCGTGAAGAGCACCATCGACCTCGTTGCTCTCACCGATCGAGGATGAACCTGCCACGGTGCGTTCCACGTCTTCGAAGCTCGAAATGCGTTTGCGCGCACCCTCCCCACCTGCCGCTTCCTGTGCCGCCAGTGCTCGTAGCGCTGCAGCGAAGAGCCCACGGCTCGACAGCGGTCCTTCCGAGGCATCTCCCTCGATACGCAGTTTTGGAGAAGCATCGACCAGCGCAGCCAGGAGGGCGGCGTCGCGTCCGGGTGCCGTGATGCGCCTCATGCGGCTGCCCCCTGCTTGTCGAAGGCTTGGTCTGTGAAGCTGCGCTCGCTCCAGCCCTCACCGCGCAGACCCTCCCACTCCCAAACCACGGCCTCTTCGACACCGGTGACGCTGTGCTCCTCGGGGAAGACGCCTGCCACAATGTCCCAAGGAGATACGAATGCGGTCGGGAAGCTCGCGACGAAATCGACAATGCGAAAGGTCATGTTGCCCAATTCGCATGCCAGCGTGATCGAGTATGGCTTCATCGCGTCGGCGCGCGAGTCCATATAGGCGATCTCGATGATGGTTGCCGGGTACCGTTTGCCGGCCTGGGTCACGCTTGCGTTCATCATCGGCTCGTTTTCCCGTCCGAACACGAGCATCGAGTAAAGGTTGAAAGTGAGGTCACGCTCCGGGAAGCTGCCCTGGGCCCAGCAGTGCCGGTAGAACTTCGTGACGTCGCGAACACCGCGGCTATGGTCGCGCTGCATGAAGGCGTTGTTGACCTGCACCGTCTCGTCGCCGAAAGTCACTGTGCCAGAGGCGACGCCGACCTGTTCGATGTGCATCTTGCCAGCGATCTCTTCGGCGCTGCTGGCATGCCCGCTCATATTCCAGACGGGCACCTCGCTGCTGATCGACAGGTCAAGCGTCAGGCGTCCGAGCGACTGGTTGCGGGTCCCCTGCTTAAGAAGTACTTCCCTCGACGTCTCGGCGATCGGGCCATCAAAGAAAATGCGGCAGCCTGCGTCGCCATCGAGCTCGATCCTGGCGAGAGCTGCGCTCACCACATTCCGGCTCGTCGCCCTTCCCCAGCTCTTGTGGTGCAACATCCGGCCATCCGGCATCTGCACCATCAAGAATTCACGCCAGACGGTCGGGTCAGGGATCCAGCGGCCCATCAGCAGGAAACAAGCGAAGCCTTGCGAGGAGTCGGTGATCATGTAGGCGTAATTCTCGCTCCAGAGCGAGAGGTCCGGGATCACCTCTAAAGGATTGTCTTCCATGGCTTGCAACCTCTCCAAAGTTGGCCGGACTCAGGACCTTTTTTTCAAACTTCAGTCTCGATGAAAAACGACATCGGCCGTGGTGCGAGCAGTGCCTCAGCCGCGCTCAGGGCCTAAGGTGGCGAGGTGCTCGGACAGGAAGTCGAGTCGATCGTTGCCCCAGAAAACCTCATCCTCCACAACGAAGCTGGGGACGCCGACCACGCCGCTCACCCTGGCTTTGGACCAGTTCTCATCCAGGACGCGCGCGTAATCTGCGTTCGCGAGCGCAGCTTCGAGAACATCTGGACCAAGGCCGACGCTCGCGCAGATCGGTTCGAGCACGGCAGTTTGACCGATGTTCAAGCCTTCGCCCCATTCGGCGTGCATCACTGCCTCGACAAACGGGCGCAGCAGGCCAGCTTCCTGCGCTGCTAGCGAGAGCAATGCAGGTGCTGTAGGTTCGGTGTCCTTGGGAGGCGGGCAGAAAGGTATGCCCATCCGCGCGCACCAACGTGAAACGTCCTGGCGCGCCAGCGGCAGCTTTTCCGCGGCTCGCTCGGGCGGGGACCGTCCATTCCATCCACCAAGCGGCCGCCAGACGAGATCGACATCGAAGCGGCCGATTACATCGAAAAGGGATTTGGAAGCCAGGTAGCAGTAGGGGCTGCGAAAATTGAAGTAGACCTCGACCGCGGTGCGGCCCGGCCGCGGTGAACCTTGGCTCATGCCGATGCCACCGAGAAGCCGACAAGCCCCATCTGCTCGACCTGTAAGCGAACGTCGTCGCCAGCCTTGAGTGCATGCGCCGCCGTCGCGCCGCCAGCCATCAGAATCCAACCCGCTTCCATCGACATGCCTTCTTCGCCAATCAATCGCGAGGCGGCAGCGAGCGCGCGGGCGGGATGATTCAGGATAGCGGCACTGGAGCCGATCTGAACCGGGATGCCATTCACTTCGAGAGACATGCCGAGATTGGAAAAGTCGATCGTCGGGCTATGCCAGGCGCCTACGACATAGCTCGAGGACGAGGTGTTATCCGCCACAACGTCCGGCAGGTTGAATTTGAAACCTTCATATCGACTGTCGATGATCTCGATCGCAGGCGCAATCGCCTCGACTGCAGCCATCGCTTCCAGCACCGTCACCTTGCCGGTCAGTGGCTTTTTTAGCAGGAATGCAATCTCCGGCTCTACTCGCGGATGGACATAGTCTTGCAGCCGTATCTCGCCGCCGTCTTCGACGCGCATAGCATCGGTCAGCCGACCCCAGATCATGTCCGACAAGCCCATTTGCACCTGCTTGGCACGGCTTGTGAAGCCCATCTTTATGCCAGTCGGCACTTCGCCGCGCTGATAACGCCGCGCGATGGAGGCGGCCTGCACACGGTAGGCTTCTTGCAGATCAAGGTCGTTGCCGTTGAGGGAAAGCTGTGGGATCGCGTTAGCGAACCGTGCGGCGTCGTCGACGATAGCTGCTATGGCGTGGTAATCGCGGGTCACGCGGCATTCTCCCTGGCCTTCAGTAGATCCAGTGCGACATCGACGATCATGTCTTCCTGGCCACCAACCATCTTGCGCCTGCCCAGCTCGACAAGGATCGTCCTGGTATCGAGCCCATAAGTGTCCGCGGCCTTCTCGGCATGGCGCAGGAAGCTGGAATAGACCCCCGCATAGCCAAGTGCCAGCGTCTCGCGATCAACCCGAACGGGACGATCCTGAAGCGGGCGCACCAGGTCCTCGGCGGCGTCCATCAGCATCATGACGTCGCACCCGTGATTCCAGCCCTTCCGATCAGCAGCGGCAATGAACACTTCAAGCGGTGCATTGCCAGCGCCTGCCCCCATGCCAGCAAGGCTCGCGTCGATGCGAACGGCGCCAGCTTGGGCAGCCACTATCGAGTTTGCGACGCCAAGGGAGAGGTTATGGTGCGCGTGGATGCCACGCTGCGTCTCGGGTCGCAGCACCCGATCGTAAGCCTCGAACCGCGCCTTCACGCCGTTCATATCGAGCGCGCCGCCACTGTCGGTGACGTAGACGCACTGTGCTCCATAGCTTTCCATCAGGAGAGCCTGCTGCGCAAGGTCGTCCGCCCCGATCATGTGGCTCATCATCAGGAAGCCTGACACGTCCATCCCGAGATCACGCGCGATGCCGATGTGCTGGCGCGACACGTCGGCTTCGGTGCAATGCGTCGCCACGCGCACCGAACGTACACCGATGTCATACGCGCGCCGCAGTTCCTCCACCGTGCCGACGCCGGGCAAGATCAGTGTCGTGAGCACAGAACGGGTCAGGACCGATGCGACGGCTTCAAGCCACTCCCAGTCCGTGTGAGCACCAAAACCGTAGTTGAAGCTCGCTCCGCTCAGCCCGTCGCCGTGCGCAACCTCGATTGCATCGACGCCGGCATCGTCAAGGGCCTTGGCAATCGCTGTGACTTGGTCAAGCCCGTACATATGCCGGATCGCGTGCATGCCATCGCGCAACGTAACGTCTTGGATGTAAAGCTTGTCGCCGCTGGCGACGTCAAAATTCGAAGCCATCACGCAGCCACCTTGTTGTCGAGGACACGCTTGGCCATCAGTTCTCCGGTCGCTTTGGCAGCGGCGGTCATGATGTCCAGGTTGCCCGAGTAGCTGGGCAGGTAGTCGCCTGCGCCTTCGACCTCGAGCATGATCATCGTCTTGATGCCGGCGAATTCTCCGTAACCGGGGATCGTCAGGCGATTGTTATCGCCGAAGTGCTCGAACTGGACATGCTGCTTCAGGCGATAGCCCGGAACGTAGGCCTGCACTTTCTCGACCATCGCCTGGACCGAAGCGCGGATCGCATCCTCGTCCGCCCCTTCCGAAAGGGTGAAGACCGTGTCACGCATGATCATCGGCGGTTCGGCCGGGTTGAGGATGATGATCGCCTTGCCCTTCTGAGCACCGCCGACCTTTTCAATTGCCCGTGCGGTCGTGCGAGTGAATTCGTCGATGTTGGCGCGAGTGCCCGGGCCTGCAGAGCGCGACGAAACGGATGCGACGATCTCTGCATAGTGCACCGTCGCGACCTGGCTGACTGCCGCGACCATCGGAATGGTTGCCTGGCCGCCGCACGTCACCATGTTGACGTTGCCGGAAGCAAGGTTCTCTTCCATGTTCACCGGAGGAACGGTGAACGGTCCGATCGCGGCCGGAGTGAGATCGACCACAAGCTTGCCATCAGCTCGAAGAACCTGGTCGTGGACCTTGTGCGCGTAGGCGGATGTCGCATCGAAGACGATCTTGACATCGGCATATTCGGGCATTGACCTGAACCCATCAAGCCCATCGTGCGTGGTGGCAATGCCGCGCTCTCGCGCCATCGCCAATCCTTCGGACGCCTCATCGATACCGACCACCACGGCCAGTTCCATGTTCTGCGGGTACTTGACCATCTTGATCATCAAGTCTGTGCCAATGTTGCCCGAACCGATGATAGCCGCTTTGACTTTCGCCATGCTGGTGCGCCCTTCCTATGCTTCAATCGCAGCGCGCACGCTGCCTAGGCCGTTGATCCGGACCTCGTAGACCTCGCCGGCGGTTGCCGGTACCATCGGTCCCAGAGCACCCGAAAGGATCGTATCTCCCGCAGCGAGCGGCCGGCCGACCTCGACCATCTTGCGGGCCAGCCAAAGGGCCGCATGAAGCGGATTGCCCAGACATGCGATGCCAGCCCCGGTGGACAGTGGCTCACCCCGGCTTTCGACAACCATGCCGCACAGAGTCAGATCCAGCGCTGACAGCCGCACCGGCCGCGTTCCGAGCACGTAGAGCCCTGAGGACGCGTTGTCGGCAATGGTATCGAAGATACCAATCTTCCAGTCGGCTATACGGCTGTCGACGATCTCGATCGAAGGCAGGGCGTAATCGATCGCGCTAATCACATCAGGCAGCGTCAACTGCTCACGATCGAGCGCTTTGCCCAAAACGAAAGCAATTTCACCCTCGATCCGCGGCTGCATCAGCCTGGAGGCCGGTACAGGCTCACCGTCGCAGAACGCCATGTCAGCGAACAGCATTCCGAAATCAGGCTGGTGAACGCCCATCTGCTGCTGGACGGACCTGCTCGTCAGACCAATCTTGCGGCCCGCCAAGCGCCGCCCGGAAGCCAAGCCATGAGCGGTGTTCAATTCCTGAACGGCGTAAGCGTCTTGCACGGTAAATCCCGGCAGGTCTGCCTGGAAAGGTGCACATGGCTCGCGGGTTTCGCCGGCCTGGCGGAGCGCTTGCGCAACCTCTTCAATCTTCTGGGCGGACAGTTCGGACACAACGATCTCCGTCAAAGCAACACGCACACGTTGCGCAGCTCGGTGTAGAACTCGAGGCTATGAACACCGCCCTCGCGGCCGATGCCAGACTGCTTGGAGCCTCCGAAGGGAGTGCGCAGATCGCGCAAGAACCAGCAGTTCACCCAGGTCAGACCGCAGTTTATTTGCGCCGCCACTCGGTGGCCACGCGACAGGTTTTCAGTCCAGATAGAGCAGGCCAGGCCATAGTCGGTGTCATTCGCAAGGGCGATGGCCTCCCCCTCGGTGTCGAACGGCATGATGGCGCAGCACGGCCCGAAGACCTCTTCGCGCATAATCCGGTGCGAGTGGTCGACACCGGTCCAGATCGTAGGCTCCACCCAGCAGCCGTCGCGGTAAGCCTCTCCGACGTCAGCAACGCCGCCGCCGCACACCACCGTTGCCCCTTCCTCAACCGCCAGCTTGTAATACCCGAGAACCTTGCTCTGGTGCTCCTTCGAGATCAGCGGGCCCATGGTGGTGGCGGGATCAGACGGGATTCCGAGCCGCAAGGTCCGTGCGCGTTCAGCCAGTCGGCTGACGAACTCTTCGAAGATCGAACGCTCCACATAAACACGCTCAGTTGCCAGGCAGACTTGCCCACAATTCGAAAAGACGGAGCGAGCAGTGCCATCGATCGCCTTCTCGAGGTCGCAGTCGGCAAAGACGATCGCGGGGTTCTTGCCGCCTAACTCGAACGACACGTCGCGGATGTCATCCGCACAAGCCTTCATGATTGCCGCGCCGGTCCGGGTTTCGCCGGTAAAGGTAATCGCGTCGACGCCAGAGTGCCGCGACAAGAATTCTCCAGCACTACCTGGTCCAAAGCCATGGACAACGTTGAAGACACCCTTGGGGACCCCTGCTGCATTCATCACTTCGCCAAGAAGCGTCGTGGTCGCAGGTGTTTCCTCGGATGGCTTGACGACGACTGCGTTGCCACAAGCCATCGCCGGACCGACCTTCCAAGTCATCAGCAGCAACGGTAGGTTCCACGGCGAAATGACGCCGATCACACCCTTGGGAACGCGAAGAGCATAGTTAAGCGCATCGCCCGTTGCGGTCGGCATCACGAACGACTCTGTCGGAACGTTGGCAACGAGATCGGCGAAAATCCGAAAATTCGCCGCGCCCCTTGGAATGTCTAGATGGCTGGCCAATGTATAAGGCTTGCCCGTATCGGCGCACTCTGCCGCGACGAACTCCTCTGCTTGAGCGTCAATGCCATCGGCAACCTTGTGCAGGATCTGTGCGCGCTGGGCAGGCATCAACGCCGCCCATTCTGCCTGCCCTGCACGGGCGGCCGCCACAGCGTGGTCCACATCGGCCTGCGAAGCTTCGTGAACACGTGCCACCAAGCTGCCATCGACCGGGCTCAGCTTGTCAAACAGCCGTCCGGCCGTTCCGGCAACGTACTCGCCGCCGATGAAATTTTTGATCGTCTTGACCATGACATCCCCTTAGCTGTCGGCGGCTTAGGAGAAAATCGATTTTTTGGCAATACACCGATTTTCCAAGCATGGTGGCATTTGCAGCGACTATGTCTATGATCCGAGAGAAACTCATGGGGTGAGCTGGCCATCAATGAACGAGAATGCTGCACCGACGCTTGTGGAGAGCGTCTACCGGCGGTTGCGAGAGGATATCATCCGTGGAGTTCTGATCGCGGACTCCAAACTGCGAATCAGCGAATTGCGTGAGCGCTACGACGTGGGGGGAAGTCCCTTGCGCGAGGCGTTGAATCGACTTGTCTCAGAAGGTTTGGTCATCTCAATTGGGCAACGTGGGTTTCACGTGCCACCCATCTCGCTGGATGAACTGCGTGACCTCACGGAAACGCGCATCCTGATAGAGACGGAAGCGCTTCGCCGCTCGATCCTAGCCGGCTCCGACGATTGGGAAGATGGCGTTGTCGTCGCGTTCCACTCCCTCGGCAGAATTGAGCGCAGAGGCGATATAGACAGTGAAGATCGCGAGCGCCGGAATCGCGCATTCCACCAGGCCCTCATGTCGGCATGTCCGCTGAAGAAGCTCCTCCAGGTGCACGAGGAGCTATACGATCTTCATGGCCGCTATCGTGCGATCGCGATTGGTCTCGACATGAACCGGCGCAACTTGTTTGACGAGCACGAGGCCATCTACAACGCTGCCCTTGGCCGCGACGCAGATACGGCTTGCGAAGCTGCGCGCCAACACATCCTGCTAACAGCGCAGGTCGTCGAACAGAGAATGGCCGACATGGCTGCCCAGCGCGAACAGCGCAAAGGCGCAGGCAAGCTTTCACGAGCTTAAATCCGTGAACGTACGCCAGCTCTCTCAGATCATAAAAGTGGCGCAAGCCGGCAACATCAGCACGGCAGCCGAAGCACTGAACATATCGCAGCCGCCCCTTACCCGCATGATCCGCAAGGTCGAGGAGGAACTCGGGCATGATATCTTCCTGCGAACCTCACGCGGCATAGAGCTTACCGAAGCAGGCCGTTCGTTCGTTCAAGATGCCGCGCATGTCATCGACATGCACGACCGCATGATCGAGAATGCGCGGCGCATCGGTAGCGGCCTCATGGGAGAGTTCAGCATCGGCATCTATGGTTCGAGCGCTTATCACTTCGTCCCGGGAGTGTTTCGCCGGTTCATGGAAGAGTATCCGGGAGTGAAGATCAACCTACTGGCGATGGACGGGGCGGAACTGCTGGTTGCGCTGCGCAACCACAAAGTTGCGATCGGCTTCAATCCTCTCAGCGAATCCGCCCCGGATGTCGTGGTCCGTCGCATTTCGGGAGAACGGCTTCTCATTGCGCTTCCCGAGCGGCATCCCCTCACCAAGCATGCGGATATCGCTCCCGCCGAGATCGTCGACACCCCGCTGATCCTGATGACGGGACCTGAACGCGTAAATTATCTTCACCTCGCGACAGAAGCTTTCCGCTCGGTCGGTCGGCTTCCGAGGGTCACTCACGAGGTGTCAGAGCCGCTTGCCTGCCTGTCCCTCGTGTCTAGCGGTTTCGGCTTCGCGCTGGTTTCGGAGTCCAGTCGTACGCTTCCCTTCAAAGGAGTGGCGTACCGCGATTTCCGCATGGAAGATCCGCCGTCGGTCGACCTTGCCTGTGCCTACCTCCGCGAGAGTTCGGACCTGATGCTGAAGGCATTCCTCAAGGCTATCGACAAAACCGAGGCTGCAGTTAAAGCGAAATAAAAAATCGCCGAAACTGCCTTTTGTCGATTTTGTTATCGACTGATGATCATCCCCGTGGCATCTTACCCAGAAGAATCCAGCTGCATTTCCGATGCAGGTGACGGGCGAGGAAACCCATGGCTGAAGCGTCTGCTGTGCCAGAAAGAAACAAGGACAGGCGCCGCGCTCGAGAGGGCGGCCCTCAGTCCGGCCCTATGTGCCGCATGTGTGACGCCAGTTCATGCGCCAGCCTGGACTGCTGCTTGATTTCACCAAGTCCAGAGTTGTTTCGATGAGTTTGCGTGCCAAATTGCTGAGTGGGATATTCTCGATCCTGCCGCTCAAGACGATGTTTACCCATCCTGCTCGCCTTAAGCGTGCGATCGATCGGCAGCGCACTCGCCCCCGACCGCGGCCTGGACGTGCATTGCAGCGGCAGGCCATCGTTTCCAAGTACGGAACGGTTCAGTACCCGCTGTTCCGCCTCGTGCCGCGCGGGCTCGTTCCTCACGGCGGCGTTCCTCGCGCTGACCTCCTGTACATCCACGGCGGTGCTCACGCGCTTGAGATCAACGGCCTGCACTGGCGTTTTATCGGCAAGCTGATCGCTCAAGGTTTTGCAGTGTGGGTGCCCATCTTTCCCCTGGTCCCGGATGCGGATGGCGACGCGATCCGCAAGGCCGTGTGGGAGAGCTATGTAAAGGCGACAGAGCACGCGAACGGGAAGCCCATTCAGCTAATTGCCGATTCGGCCGGCGCTGGCCTAGCTCTTGATCTTGCGCTGGGCGCGTGCGTCGAGAAGCAGATCCCACCAGGCTGCATGGTCCTGATTTCGCCGTGGCTGGACCTGAGCTTATCCGCCGCTGGGCTCGATCTTGCCGCGGAGCATGATCCAGTGCTCGATCTCCCCGGGCTGCGGTGGGCCGCCGCTGCGTTCGCTGGCGAGCGCTCGCTGGCCGACCCCGTAGTCAGTCCGCTCAATGCAGACCTCTCCAGCATGCCTCCCGCGTTGGTGCTCACAGGTAGCCGTGACCTCCTGAACTCCGACGCAAAGAGGCTGAAGGCGAAGGTAGCGAGCAGCCATCAGCACTTCCGCCTGATCGAGGAGCCCGGGATGCTACACAACTGGCCGCTGCTGCCGATCCCTGAAGCCGCTTTGGCGTTCGACCAGATCGTTCGGTTCGTCGATCAGGCCAACCAGGCAACACCAGCGCCCTACCCCATGCCGCGCGGATTGCGGCTGACCATGACAAGTGCTTGAGGCGATGACGGACACAGAGATTGCCACCGAAGCCGGCCTCGCGGCTGCAAAGGAGTTCCTGGCCGAAACCTTGGTCATCCAGGGGTCGGAACTCACCTTGTCGCGCGTTGGCGACGGCGACCGCTTTCTTCTCGACGGCTTCGAATTGTCCCGCGAGATCGTCGATGAGTGGCAGCGAGCCGGCCTGCATGCCGTGGGCGTACCGGTCTTCTGCATCGGATCGGATCCCTACCAGGGCGCCGTAGAGCAGATCGCGCGATGGAACAGCCGGCTGCTCGACTTGTCCGATCGAGTAGTGCGGATCGGGTGCGTCGCAGACGTCGATCGTGCGCGAGCCGAAGGGCGCGTAGGCGTGCTTCTCTGCATGCACTTTGGCGGCATGTTCCGCACTCTTGACGACGTCGATTATTTCTACCGCCTTGGCCAGCGCAGCTGCGTCATTGTCACGCATGGGCAGAACGCGATTGGTTGCCCGCCCGGCGAGCGCCACGACGGCGGATTGACGCATTTCGGCGCGGGCGTTGTCGAGCGGATGAACACCGTGGGCATGGCGATCGATATTTCGCATGCCAACGAGCGCACCGCCTTCGACGCCCTGGACGTGTCGACACGACCGATCTGGGCCAACCATACGGCCGCGGCTGCACTGGCGCCCGTGCCAAAGAACAAGTCCGACGGGCTGATGCGCGCGATTGGTGAAAAGGGCGGTATCATCGGCATTCAGCCAAGCGCCTATCTGATCTCCTCGAAGCCATTGGTGGGGGTAAAAGAACTCGTCGACTTGGCGGACCACGTTCGCAACGTAGCCGGGGAAGAGGCTGTCGCTCTTGGCTTCGAAGAGCCTTGGCAAGGTTTCGCTCACCTCGTGGGCGAGCATGCTCCGGTGGGTCCGACCAAATGGCGTCGCCGGGGGAAGACACCACCAGCACCGCCAGCCGGTCCGTCACCAGCCTTGCACATCCCCGAAATGCTGCGCGTAGACCGTTACGCGCTCCTCATCGCCGCCCTCATGGAGCGCGGCTGGGACAGATCGGCCCTCACCCGCTTTGCTGGAACCAACATCCGTCGCTTCTTGGAGGCGCAAGAAGCCGGTCGCACCGAAACGGCTTACCATTCGTCCGTTCGCGCTTCGCAGATTAACAATGGAACGGTCGTGTAGGCGTGGTCCCTTTGCGCATTGAGCTGAATGACGGAGGCGACCCCGTTTGCTGCCGAGAGGGTGAAAACCTGTTGGCGGCGGTGCGCGCCAGCCGCAATCCAGACCGGATCATCTCGGGTTGCCGCGGTGGCGGCTGCGGCATCTGCAAGGTGCAGGTTCGTCACGGGAACTATCGTTGTGGATCGATGAGCCGAGCCCACGTCAGCGTCGAAGAGCAATCCGATGGGTTTGCGTTGGCCTGCCAGCTGTGGCCGCTCTCCGACATGAGCGTCAGCGTGGCAGGCCGCCTAGTGCGCTGCAGCCAACCAAAGTGAACATTAAGTTTTCAGAATCGGGAGATTGATTATGGCTCTTCGCGGCGTACTTAGGCCTGGCTTCGTCCAACTGCGCGTGCTCGATATGGATAAGGCGCTTTGGCACTATCAGGCCATCATCGGCCTGCAGATCGTCTCAACCGAGCCGGACGGCCGCGTCTACCTTCGAGCCTTCGATGAATTCGACCGCCACAGCGTCGTGCTGCGTCCCGCGGAAGAGGCGGGCATGGACTGCACCGGATTCAAGTGCGACGGCGAACCCTTCCTGCTCGAAGCCGAATCCGCGCTGGCGAAGCGCGGCATTCACACCGAATGGGTGGCAGCAGGAGAACAGCCAGGCATGGGCCGGCGTCTGCGCGTGCATATGCCGACGGGACACCTCCTCGACTTCTACGCGGAAGCGGAACTGTCCGACCGCGCGCCGCTGACGCGCAACCCGCACGTGTTTCGCGAGCCTCCGTCCGGGGCAGCAGCTATCCGCTTCGATCACTGCCTTTTGTACGGAACGAACGTCGCCGCTGCTCAGGCCATCTTGCACGAGGTCTTCGGATTCGAGCTGGCAGAGCATCTCGAGGATCCGACTGGAAGCCCCCTGGCCGTGTTCCTGTCGGCATCCAACAAGGCTCACGACATCGCTCTTGTCGAACACCCGGAGCCCGGCAAGTTCCATCATGCGTCTTTTCTGGTCGAAGACTGGGCCGCGATCGGCCATGCTGCCGACCTCATGGCCGTGTACAATGTTCCCGTTGACATCGGACCGACGCGGCACGGGATCACCCGCGGCAAGACCATCTATTTCTGGGACCCTTCCGGCAATCGGAACGAAGTCTTCGCGGGCGGTTACACGTTCTACCCGGACCATCCCAAGCGGTCCTGGGAGTTCGAACATGCCGGCCCGGCGGTCTTCTATTATGAAAAGAAGCTCAATGACACGTTCCTCCCGGTGGTCACCTAGAGATACCCAAAAGGGTATGCGAGAGCAGTAGTAAGTATTAGACCCGGTAGAACCCACGTCGTACGCAAACCAGGCCGCGGCGTTCCGCGATGAGGGTTTGACGCCTCACCGCCGCTGGCAATGACCGCTTGGGAGATCCCTGATGTACATGAGCAAGATCGGTCCTGCGCAAGGACTGTCGAAGGAAGGACGCGATTTTATTGAGCGCGTTCGCGAGATCGTGCCCGGCCTGCGCGCACGCGCAAACGCTGAGGAAAAGGCGCGCAACCTTTCTAAGGAAACCATCAAGGATCTGCGCGATGCCGGCGTGATCCACATGCACGTGCCCAAGCAGTACGGCGGCGGTGACCTGGGCTTCTGGGAACACTATGAAATGTCGTACCTGGTTTCCCAGGGTTCGGCATCGGCAGGCTGGGTGGCGTCGTTCCTTGCACAGTGTGCAATCTGGATCCGCAAGTATTCCCCTGAAGTGCAGGCCGAAGTTTTCGGAGACCCGGATTACAACGGCTGCTGCGGCACCAACCAGGCCCGCGAAGGCTCTAACGTCACCAAAGTCGACGGCGGCTGGATTCTCAATGGTCGCTGGGGCTTCAGCTCTGGCTGTATGCACTCGACCTGGGCTGTGGTCAGCGTGCCGCACGAACTCGACGGTCGGAAGACGCGGATGTTCTGCCTGGTGCCGATGCGCGACATGCAGATCGACGATATGTGGTACACCACTGGTCTGTGCGCAACGGCGTCGAACGACATCCTCGCCAAGGACGTCTTCGTTCCCGACGAGCGCGTGCAGGACATGGAGACCTACATTTCGCCGGAAGCCCCGGGCGTCAAAGCTGATCCCGACAACGAACTGTCGCGCTGCCCCATCTTCCGCATTGCAGCCCTCGGCCACCCTGCCTATCCGCTCGGCGCCGCTCATCGTGCGCTGGAAATCTTCAAGGAAGACATCCTTCCTCGCCGCGCACGTTACTGGGGTGGCGGGCCGTTGCAGCAGTCACAAACGATCCATCGCATCTTCGGCGCGTGCTACGCCAAGCTGCGCGCGGCCGAAATGATGCAGCGCGAAGTTGTGGAGGGCACCATTGCAGGCATTCGCAACGGGTTCACCCTTGAAAGCCGGGCCGATCTCACGCTGCTTTCCGCTGAAGCTGTCGATTGGGCGGCAGAAGCGGTTGCCGAAATCGTGCGGCAGGCTGGTGGCTCGATCCACTTCGCCGGTGAGGAACTCGACCGCATCAACCGCGACATGCTGATGCTGGGCAACCACAGCACCGGCGACGTGAACTACGCGGAAGAAACATGCGGTCGGGTGCTTCTCGGACTTGGCCTCGAAGGACGCATCCCAGCCTTCTTCTAAGAGCGCGTACCAGCGTGGGCTTCCGCATCCCGCCAGCCGCGGGAGCCCACGCATCCAAGCAAAGCACAAGGCCATAGAGCCATTCAGGAGAGAAGTGATGCCCGACGGGCCGGATAGCGCAATGCCAGCGGAACTCAGCCCCGCAGTTGCAAGCGCGCGCGGTCAGTCGTTGACGGCACTCCTCCGTCGCTCGGCGCGTCGGCATGGCGACCGCCTGGCTGTAGTTTGCGGCGAAACCTCTTGGACCTACGCCGAGTTTGAAGGTGTCGTCGAGCGGCTGGCCGCAGGTTTGGCTAACGCCGGCATCGGCAAAGGCGATCGCGTGGCTCTCTTCGCCCGCAATAGCCATGCCTTCGCGGCGCTCCGCTTCGCTGCGGCACGTGCGAACGCTGTTCTGGTGCCTATCAACTTCATGTTGAACGCTGGAGACATCGAGTACATCCTCAATCATTCTGGCGCGAAATTGCTGTTTGTTGACGCGTCTACAGTTGACGTCGCTCTGGCCGCGGACCGTTCGGCCGTCGAGACTATCTTCGGCATCCCGGGAGAGACGACGCCTCCGCCTTTGCAGGTTCCGTCTTGGGACACTCTGCGGACTGATGATGTCCCGCCGCCCTGCCTTAGCGGCGGCGATGATCTGCTCCAACTCATCTACACCAGCGGCACTGAATCGAAGCCGAAGGGCGCGATGCTCTCGCACGGTGCAGTACTCTGGGAGTATCAGAGCTGCATCATCGATTGCGAGTGGACGCCCGATACTGTGGCTGTTCATGCGATGCCGCTGTTCCATTGTGCGCAGCTGGATTGCATGCTTGGCCCTGCGCTTCAGGTCGGTGCTTGCAACGTGATAACCGGCAACCCAGCCGCGTCCAATATCATCGGATTGCTTGCCAAGCATCGTGCAACCTCCTTTTTCGCGCCTCCGACCGTTTGGATCGCGATCCTGCGTTCGCCCGAACTTGAAGGCGCGGACCTGAGCTCGCTGGAAAAGGGTTACTACGGCGCTTCCATCATGCCAGTGGAGGTCCTTCGCGAACTGCAAGAGCGCTTCCCGGCCATACGCCTCTGGAACCTCTATGGGCAAACTGAGATCGCCCCCGTGGCGAGTGTCCTGCGCCCCGAGGAGCACGAAGGTCGCTTGGGATCGGCCGGGCGGCCTACCCAGCACGTCGAGACGCGCATTGTCGACGATGACATGAACGACGTCGCGACAGGCGAGATCGGCGAGATCGTGCATCGCTCGCCTCAGCTTCTCAGCGGATACTGGAACGACCCGGAGCGAACTGCCGCGGCGTTCGCAGGTGGTTGGTTCCATAGTGGAGACCTGGGCTGGATGGACGCAGATGGCTTCATCACCGTGGTCGATCGCAAGAAGGACATGATCAAGTCGGGCGGCGAGAACGTCGCGTCGCGCGAGGTAGAGGAAGCGATCTATCGCCATCCGGCAGTGTCGGAAGTCGCGGTCATCGGCCTGCCCGATCCAAAGTGGGTAGAGGCGGTGACTGCAGTGGTCGTTCTGCGGCCGGGCTGTCACAGCAAAGTCGAGGACCTGATGGAGCACTGTGCGGCGAACTTGTCCGGCTTCAAGCGACCCAAAGCCATCCACATCACTGAGACTTTGCCGCGCAATGCGAGCGGTAAAATTCTTAAACGCGAGCTCCGCTTGTCGATGTTGGAAAGCAGAGAAGCCGTCTGATTGAGATATTCCAAAGATTATTCAAATCAATAATTGTTGAAACTTGTAAATCAAAGGGGAGGAAATAATGAAGTACCTGTGGGGATCCTGCCTATCGACGCTTACGCTACTTGCGCCCGCCGCATACGCTCAGGAGGAGAGCGCAGGGTCTCCGCTCCAAGAGATTATCGTCACAGCACAGAAGCGTTCGGAAAACGTGCAGAACGTTCCGATTGCAGTCACCTCGATCGCCGCCGGTGATCTTGCGAACGCACGCGTTGCGGATACGCAGGGCCTGCAGCTGGAAGTACCATCGCTCAACTACGCGTCGAATGCAGGATTCGCGCAGCCATTCTTGCGCGGCGTTGGTAGCGACATCGGCTCTCCCGGGGCGGAGGCGAGCGTCGCCACATTCATCGACGGCGTGTACATCGTCAACAACCAGTCGGTGATCACCAACCTGCTCGGGATCGACCGCGTCGAGGTCCTGGCCGGTCCGCAGGGTACTCTTTACGGTCGCAATGCCTCCGGCGGTGCGATCAACATCTACACGATGACGCCCAAGCAGGAGCTGGAGGCGAGTGCATCTGTCACCGGCGGCAACTACGACCTTTTCGAAGGTTCGGCACACGTGTCGGGCGGAGTGAGTGATACCCTTGCTATCGGTGTCTACGCCATAGGGACACAGCGACACACCTACCTGAACTACGCCCCTGCTCTGCCGCCGGGTCAACGCACAAAGAACAAGGCTTGGGCGGCGCGTTTCAAGGCCGTGTGGCAGCCGGTGGACGCCGTCAAACTGACCGGCAGTATCGAGCACAGCTACGACTACAATGTAGAGGCATCCTACCGTAACGTGCAGCCCAACGCGATCGGCAACACGCTGGGTGGCACCCCGATCATCAAAGACTACGTGGTTGTTTCCGACATACCGCAATTCCGTCGTGCCACTGCGACAACGGGAATCCTACGTGAAGAGGTCGATCTCGGGTTCGCCGATCTCGTCGGCATCACCGGCTACCGCAAAGGAAAGAGCATCGTTCAGGCGAATTTGGACGGAACGGACACGCCGGTGGCCTATGTCAACTCTCCGATCCGCAGCCGCCAATTTTCACAGGAAGCGCAGCTGGTGTCGAAGCCTGGCAGCCCAATCAAATGGATCGCCGGCGCTTACTATCTGAAGGAGAAGAGCGGGTACCTGCCTTTATCGGTCCGCTCCGGAGTCCTCTTGCCGGCGCCTTTAATCGGATATGATTTCTTCTCGCCCATCCAAACGCGCTCGTTCGCCGTCTTCGCGCAGGGTTCCGCACCGCTGACGGATCGGCTGACCCTGACGCTCGGAGCGCGGTACACCTGGGATCGCAAGGCCAAGGGCGCCGGACGTCAGGACCTGCTCCTACCCGACGGAACGGTGGCCGCATCGATCCCCTATCCGGCGGCTTCGCGCAACTGGGAGAAGTTCACTCCGAAAATCGGCCTCGAGTACAAGCTCGACAATGCTCTGCTCTATGCGACGTATTCGCAGGGCTACAAATCAGGACTTTTCACAACCTCCTCGGCCGACAACACACCGGTCAATCCTGAGACCTTGGATTCCTGGGAAGCTGGTGTGAAGTCGGACCTGTTCGGCCGGCGCCTGCGCTTCAACGCTTCGGCGTATTACTACAAATTCAAGGATCTCCAGGTTGCGATCTTCGAGGGCGGGGCAGCGCAGAGCTACCGCAATGCAGCGCGCGCACGCGCCTATGGCATCGACCTAAGCGTTTTGGCGGCGTTGACCGAGAAGACCACCTTGAAGCTCGGCGCTGCAGTCGAACATTCCGAATACAAGGACTTCCCAGAGGCGGCGTTCTTTATCCTCTCTCCCACCGGGAACATCAACAGCAGTCGCCCGGCTGACGGCAATCCGCTGATGCGCGCGCCAAAGTTCGTGGGCACAGCCGAGCTGAACCAGAAGATCCCGCTGAAGGACGGCTCCAGCTTCGACCTGACCGCCAGCCTCTACCACAACAGCGGCTTCAACTGGGATCCTGCCGGGGACCTGCGGCAGGGCTCGTATCGCAACGTGAACCTCTCGGCGACCTACACTACCGCCGACAAGAACTGGAAGCTGACCGCGTGGGTCACGAACTTGTTCGACAAGCAACGGTTCGTCACCGAGTCCTTCACCAATTTCGGCACGTTCGCCGCCGATGATGCGCCTCGCATGTATGGGGTTACCGCAAGCTGGGACATGTAATCGCCCCCTCGCCCACTATGCAGCGCTGGAGATTTTAGAAGATGACCAAAGTATCCGTTCTCGCCAGTGGGCTTCACATACCGGAGTCGCCGCGATGGCATCGCGGCGCACTCCACTTCGTGGATGGACCGTCCGTTCACCGGCTGTCGGCCGACGGCTCTGTCGAGGTGGTTGTATCGGTCGAGTGCCCAATTCTGCTCGGCCTGGACTTCGCTTCGGACGGATCGATCCTCACCAACGATGCGGCTGGCCGACGCACAATGCGTGTCGCGCCTGATGGCTCGGTAAGCGTCGTTGCCGACCTGTCGAACCTCGCTGCCACGATGCTGAACGAAGTCACGCTGCTGGAGGATGGCAGCATGTTCGTGGGTGAGATTGGTTTCGACGTTATTGCCGGCGCCCCACCGGAAACAGTGCAATTGCTCTATGTCAAACCTGACGGAACGGCATCGCGCGTCGGCCCGCAGATCGCATTTGCCAACGGCATGACTGATGCCCCCGGAGGGAACGGCTTCTACGTGGCAGAATTCGTTGAAGGCGCAATCTGGCATGTCGACACATCTACTGCAGACCCCGTATTCACGCGCGCGGTTGCGGGAGTTGGCATGGGCGTCGATGGCATCGCAATCGGTCCTGACGAGAAGCTCTGGTATGCCAACATGCTCGGCGGCCAACTCTATGAGCTGGATGCAGACGGCCGCAAGACGCGGGAGATCGCAACCGGCTTTCCGCATGCAACGTCGCTCGCGTTCGCTCCGGATTTTTCGCGCGTGTTCGCCACCGTCGTCGAGCAGCTGCCCTCGCCCGAAACGATGGGCCTGGCTACTGGAGCCGTCGTCGCAATCGATCTCTGACACGAAGGAAGACCGAACATGGGAAGACTTGAAGGCAAAGTGGCGCTGATCTCAGGCGGCGCTTCTGGAATGGGCAGTGCCCATGCCCGTGCGATGGTCGCCGAGGGCGCAAAGGTGGTTTTGGGTGACATAGCAGACGAGGCGGGTAAGGCGCTTGCGGCTGAGTTGGGCGACTCCGCTCACTTCGTTCATCTCGATGTCACGCACTCGGCCGATTGGCGGGCTGCCGTCGAGGCCGCAGTCACTCGCTTTGGGAAGCTCAACGTGCTTGTCAACAACGCAGGCATGGTCAACGGTGGACCGTTGGGAGCGTTTGCCGAATCCGATTGGAACCAAGTTCTCGCTGTAAACCTGACGGGACCGTTCTTGGGGATGTCCGCTGCCATCGATGAACTAAAGCGGTCAGCACCTGCTTCGATCATCAATGTTTCCTCCATTGCAGGTCTGCAGGGCATGGCGGGGCTTCACGGCTATACATCCTCCAAGTTCGGCCTTCGCGGACTTACCAAGAGTACTGCGCTCGAGCTTGCGAGAACCGGTGTTCGGGTAAATTCAGTTCACCCGGGTGGCGTGCGCACCGCCATGACAGCGGCTTTTCCCGACAGCGCCGCTACCGCACCCATGGGCCGCTGGGGCCTTGTCGAGGAAGTTACCGGCATTGTGCTGCACCTGGCCAGCGATGAATCCAGCTACACCACCGGCGCCGAGTACGCGGTGGACGGCGGCGAATCCGCAGGCGTGGTGCATAATCTGGGCGAGCATCTCGATTAACGCGCGTGCGGCCTGCTCGATTGCAGGCCGCCCTCACCCTCTTTGGAGGAACTCCAGCAGATTGCCCGCGAGCGCCTCGATAAGACTGTCACGATCACAGAGGGGTACTGGAGCGATGGCCAACCTGGGTAGTGCTTCCACTTGGGCCAACAACGTCACGGCCCGTCCCCGCAGCGCCGGATCACGCCCGGACGCGGCGACGGCGAAAGTCGGGTGCGTCCTGCCTAACGTGCTCATGATCCGTTGGTAGAGATTAGCGCGGTCTTGCGCGAGATCAGGCTCGGTAGGCACTGCTGCAAGCAACAACAGCACTGTTTTGCGGTCGGCCTCGCAGTATTCAAGGAAGCGCCGCGACCAGGTAACAAGTTGGGGCAGAGCCGGCTTTGATTCGGCCAACTCTTCGTAAAGCGCCATGAGCCCGCGCTCGAACTCGCTGATCAACTCTGCAAGCACGGCGCTTTTCGAGGAGAAATGAAGGTAGAAGGTCTGCCGGCTGACCCCCGCTGAAGCCGCGATTTGGGCGATACCAGTCGGCCCGTATCCCTGCTTCGAAAATAAGTCTTGCGCCCCAGTCACAATGGCATCGCGCGTCTGGCGCGCCGCCTTTTCCCGTGCTCGCGAGTATGTTCCGTAGGCCGCTCGCGCTGCCCTCGCCTCCTTCGTCATGCTGCTTTGTCGCGCGATATAAATGCAATGTCCAGATTGACGCCCCAAACCGTTGAGTTTACATCGTGTCGTGCAAATGCGGTGCACGACAGATGCACTGGATGGTCGAGTCGATGCCCTTACCTCCCGGTTGCCACCTCTCGGGTCTCAGCGACCTGACACGGCTGCCGCAATCATCCCAAGAAGGAGCCTAATATGATCTCTCTCACTTCGAAGATCGCGCTGGTGTCTGGCGGTGCCATGGGCATGGGCGCATCTCACTCGCGCGCGATTGTCGCCGCTGGCGCAAAGGTCGTGATCGGCGACGTGGCTGACGAGGCGGGTCGCGCATTGGCCGCCGAACTCGGCGACAGTGCGGTCTACGTCCACCTAGATGTCACCAATCCTGAAGACTGGGACGCGGCTGTAAAAACAGCTGTCGACACGTTCGGCGGCCTGAACGTGCTCGTTAACAACGCTGGTATCATCAATGTCGGCGCCCTCGGGACTTACTCTTTCGACGAGTGGAACAAGATCATTGCGGTCAACCTCACCGGGGTGTTCCTGGGCATGAGCGCCTGCGTGGAAGCCATGAAGAAGTCCACTCCGGCGTCGATCGTGAACATTTCTTCGATCGCCGGCACGCAGGCAGTGGCAGGCTTCCACGGCTACGTCGCATCGAAGTTTGGTGTGCGCGGCATTACCAAGAGCGCAGCCCTTGAGCTGGCGCCATTCGGCATTCGCGTGAACTCGGTCCATCCCGGAGCTATTCGCACGCCCATGACCGCCGGCCTGCCAGACTCGGTCGCGCACAACGCGCTCAATCGATTTGGTCAGCCGGAGGAGATTTCAAATCTCGTCGTCTATTTGGCGAGCGACCTGTCCAGCCTGTCCACCGGGAGCGAATTCGCAGCCGACGGCGGTGAAGGCGCCGGTGCCATTCGCCCGCTCGCGGACCAGCTTGCCGCCGTAAGCTGAGGTCAGTGCTGCTGGCAAAACAAGCCGGTGACAGCAAGTACTGCCAAGGGTTGTCGTCGGAGACTTTCCTCCGACGACAAGTCCCTCTGTGCAGCACGCAAATACGAACAACTCTGCACACTAGTCGAGCCATTCATCAGGCCACGGAGGACACGTGCCCGAACAACTATCCAGCCAAGTCTACGACGCGGTCATTGTCGGCGCCGGTCATTCCGGGCTTTACCTCCTGCACAAGCTGCGCGGTTTGGGCTTCAATGCGATCGTGCTCGAGGCAGAGGACGACGTGGGCGGCACCTGGTACCGCAATCGCTATCCGGGCCTTCGCTGCGACGTTGAAAGCGTTCTTTACAGTTACAGTTTCGACGAGACACTCGACCAGGAATGGGAGTGGAGCGAGCGCTTTCCTGCCCAGCCGGAGATCCTCTCCTACCTTCATCACGTTGCCGATCGCTTTGACCTGCGAAAGGACATTTTGCTAAACCAGAAGGTCACGGGTGCCACCTGGGATCAGTCGCTGTTTCGCTGGACGGTCGCGACCGCGTCGGGACGGACCCTCCAGGGACGCTTCTGTCTCATGGCGACTGGCATCCTCTCTGTGCCGTCGCTGCCATCTCCCGAGCTACTCGGCGACTTCGCTGGCGAGTGGTACCACACCGCCAACTGGCCGAAGGTGCCAGTCAGCTTTGCAGGCAAAAGGGTGGGTGTGATCGGCACCGGCTCGTCGGCAGTCCAAGTTATTCCTCGCCTGGCCGAGCAGGCTGAACACCTCTACGTGTTCCAGCGGACGCCGGCTTTCGCGATTCCGGCTCAGAACTATGCGCTCGACGCGGAATACCAGGCGTGGTGGCGAACGAACTTCCGCGACATCCGCGAGAAGAACCGTTGGGCTCAAATCGTTGGGTTCGGCGACACCCGGATGGACGACAGTTACCGTGTCCCACCTGTCGCGAGCGCTCTGGACGCGACACGCGAAGAGCGCGAGGCGCGATATCAAACGTTCTGGGACATGGGCGGGGGACAGATCACGCTGGCCTACCCCGACCTCATTGTGAACGAAGAATCTAATCGCACACTCGCTGACTTCACTGCGGCAAAGATCGACGAGATTGTCGCCGACCCTGTCACAGCTGACGCGCTCAAGCCGCGTGGCTTCCCCTTGGGTACCAAGCGGCCTTGCCTCGAGATAGGGTACTACGAAGCCTTCAACCGAGACAATGTCAACCTCATCGACGTCCGCAAGGACCCGATCGGGAGAACTGCGGCCGAGGGCATCGTGACCGCCTCCGGCGCGACGTATGACCTTGATGCTATCGTCTTTGCCACCGGCTACGATGCGGTCACGGGCGCGCTTTTGCGCATGGACGTGCGTGGCGTGGACGGGCTTTCGCTGGCCGAAAAGTGGGCGGATGGCCCGGTCGCTTACCTGGGGTTGATGACGGAAGGATTCCCAAACCTGTTCTTGGTGCTTGGCCCTACAAGCCCTTCCGCCTTCACCAATTGCGTCAGCTCGATCGAACAACACGTGGACTGGATCGCGGACCTGCTCGTCGACATGCGCGAACGCGGCGATGCCACCGTGGAAGCAACTGCAGAGGCTGAAGAAGCTTGGTCAGAGCATGCGGCCAGCCTGGTTCAGATGACCCTCTTTCCCAAGGCCAGCTCCTGGTACATGGGCGACAACATCCCCGGCAAACCCCGCCGCATGCTCATTTATATCGGCGGAATGGCAGCGTACCGGACGAAGTGCGATGACGTTGCGAGGTCAGGCTATGTTGGACTGGCCCGTAGCAAAGAGTCTGAGTCAGCTCCGGTCGTGAGATCTTAGCCGTTTGGAAATACTCGGGCGACCCACGCGTCATCGTTGAAGAAGCGTGCCATCCATCGGGCCCGCACCCAATTGCTCGCCCGCCGGCTGAATACCGGCGGGCGCTAGCTCACGGGCGATTAGAGAAATCCATCCGCAGCGGCTCCATGTAGAGCCTCCCCCGCGGAGCCGCACATGAACATAGACCAGCTCGCTACCAGTTGTCGGTGCGTGATAAAAATTCACCATCGGAATTTGTTCAATAAAGGTGACACCACTCTCCCGAAGACAGCGCTGCCCAGTTCTGGACGTAGGCGCGCAATTCAGCAAAACTGAGAGTCTCGCCGTTTCCCTTGCAGGTCTCGACCATGCGGTCAAAGACTATAGTGAAGCGGATTGCCTCAGAGATCAGGAACACCATTGTCGCCAGCGGCAGCTTGAGATTAAGTCATTGTCGCCAGCAAAAGTCGACAATCCGCGCACCGCCTGCGAGTTGCAGGTCCTAATTGCAGGAGTGAGCCGACGCTTGGTGGAGTCCACCAGCGTGCTTAGCCCCAACTTCTCCTACCATAAGAGACGCTGATGCGATCGCTTCTTCAAATCTCGCTACGCACTTGTGCGTGCGCGAGAACAGCAAAGAGGCCAGTGCCGCCAATCACGTTGCCAATTAGAGCTGGAAGCATGAACCCGCCCAGTACCCAGGCTAGAGTTGTCCTGCCTGTCCACAACAACAGCCAAGCTTCCGTCGATCCGGCGACAACGTGAGCAAAGCCGCACAAGCCGATTGCGAGCGTAAGCGCTAGCACGATCCAGAAGCTCATATGATCCTCGGCGGCGCGAACCCAGGCCAGCGCTGCCATGAGAAAGCCCGCAGGAATGGCCTGCAGGAGTGTCTGCACGGCATCGCGCTCGAGCAGCTTGGCAGAGACGTCAATCATTCCCGCCTGCACCTCGGGCGATTGTACGTGCCCGAAGGCGCAGAGCGCTGAGACGCAGGCCGCGCCCGTGACGTTGCCCACGAAGACCAAGATCCATAGCTGCACAACTCGAATGAAGTTGCGCATTGTTGGCTCACGCGCGAGCGGCAATATCGTGACCACCGTCTGCTCGGTGAACAGTTGCATGCGCCCCAGCACGACCACCAGGAACCCGACCGGATAACCCAAGGCCGCGATCAACTCGCGCCAGGGCGCATCGGGCAAGGAGTGGTGCAGAGCGCCACTGACCGAAAGAGAGGCCATGATTGCGACACCGGCGGCTGTGGCCGAGCAGAACAGCGAGGCGAGCGGCCGTTCCATCTCTTCGGCGCCTTGCTTTGAGACCACCGCGTGGACCACCTTCGCGGCCGGCGCGCTGTTCTCCTCCACCTCGCGCTGCTCACCTTCATCCAAGTTGCTGGTGTGATCGGCCACGCTTGTCTCCTCGCGCGAGACAACGCCTTCAGCACTGGGGTCGCTCCCGACCTATCCTGACAAGTTTTAGCCGTGACGCCCTGCCGACATTTGTGACGTCAAAATCGGCCTCGCTCGCGACACCAATCAACCCATTGATTTGACAATTTGCTCGACCGCTTCGTGCCACTTTGGTGGCACTGCAGTGCGGCGCACGGGTGCATGCTCGTTCGCACCGGCCTTAGAGCGAGCCTGCCTTGAAGAACTCCACCCAGAACCGAACCGGTCCCGTGATCTCCACAAGGTGGGCGATCGTCGGCTGCACCACGCCAAGGTCTCCGCCAGCTGCAAGCTGCTGCTCGCTGGCAGGCCGCCGTGCATCAGTGATCCGGTAGAGCAGTTCACCCTGGTCGACGTGGATTAAGCCCCACACGCCCTCCTTCGTGCGGTGACCCGCCAGAAGAGCGGAAGGAACGGTGTCCTGATCGAAGGTCGCCGTCCGCTTGTAGCTGACGAGACCTTCAGGGAGTTAGGCTGACACGGCTTCAGGCAGTAGCAGTGGCGCCACCGTAGATCTCCTTTTCCCGTCCGATCAGGATCTCGGCGAGGAACCAGTAAGCCTCCTCTGCTCTCTTCCCAAAAAGGAAGCGGCCCTCCGGCATAAGCCGAAGGACCGCTTCTCGAGGGACGAGTGGCCTTGCCTGTCAGGAGGAGGTCAGGCGGCCAGCTCGCGGGGGGACTGGTCTTGGTCGTCTTCACCACTGTCGATATCGGCGGGGTCCAACTCGGAGGATGTCGACTCCTGAGCGCCCGAAGCGAAGCGCATGACCTCGGGCACCCAGGCCAGCGCATTTTCGCGCACCTCGACCTCGGTGATGTAGGTGCCGGCAAAGACGCGCTCCGCGCTCATCGCGAGATCGCCCTTCTTGACCGAAGCAAAGCGCGAGGAGAGTTCGAGGCCGCCAACGTCGGTCAGTGCGTCGAGGATCACCTGCTTCGAAACCCGGTCGAAGTAATTGGCTGACGTCGGCCGCCACCACTGCGCCATGTCGATGCCCACCAGGCTGCCGAGGTGATCCTGGAAGGCCACTTGGCGTTCGCCGGTCATGTTGAGGCTTACTTCGAGCGAGCGGGCGACGACAAAGCCGAGCCACGCGGCCCGGCTGTCATCTGACAGCGCGCGGAACAGGTCGAAACGAGCAGCCGTGTTGTTGCCAGCGCGCCAGCTCTCATCAAGGCCGGATCTGAGTTCGGCGAGTGCGCTACTTGCCGGAGCATCCTTGGCTTCAAATCCGATGATCGGCCCTGACGGAACAGGCCCACGCAACGTGGTCGCCGCACGCGCTCGCCAGTCGTGGATATCTGCATCGGCGAGCGTAAAGACCATGATGTCGAGCGCAAGTCCGGGGTCGGAAGCGATGTGCAGCGCCAGAACGTCGCGACGTTGCATGGCCAGTTCGTCGACCAGGCGCTTGGACAGCGCCGTCCGGCGTGTGGCCGAATTGCCGTTCGTGGGAACCAATTCGATGGACTCGTCGCTATCGGCTGGATCCGCTTGGCGCTCACGGTAGAACACAGGCTGCAGCACCGGTGTTCCGTCGCGCGAAAGGATCAGGATCATGCCGGCTTCGGCCTTGAGATCCGGCGCGAGGACAGGCGGTCGAGCGCGGATTTCCTGGCATTCGCGTTCGATTCCCTCGATAGCCGCTTCAGCCGCAGCAACTGCTTCCTCGGCGCTACCCTCGTCTTCGACGATTGCCGCATGCTCGTCATAGAAGGCATCGAGCTCGTCGAGCCTTGCCAGTTCCGCTTCGGTGAGAGGGGCGGCTTCGGCGGGGAGACGGACTAGACCCTCGACAAGATCATGGCTGGCGTAGGGATCGAGCGTGGGCTTGACCCAGGCGAGCCCTTGCTCGGCCGCGAGGATATTGGCTTGCTCTTCCATCTTCGCTGCCGCGAGGCTTTCAAGGAGCGCGACATCGATCCAGGATTCGCTGTCATCATCGTCGAACAGTTCGCGCTCGATCCGGCCGCCGGCTGCAAAATAGGCGTCGCGGCCAACGAGCCGGGCGCGCGGATCGCTGCCTCGGACCGTGCCGGACAGGACCATGCGCCGAATGCTTTCGGGATTGGGAGCATAGTAGGCCGAGGATACCTGTTCGAAAACGCGAGCCTGGATTTCCTGGTCCGAGGTCGCGCCGAAGGCTTTGGCAATGTCGAGAGTGATTTCCCCGGATGCAAGCGCCTCGAACACGACCGGCGCGAGCGTAGCGAGGCGCAGACGGCCTTCGACGAAGCGGATTGTCAGGCCGAAACGGCGCGCAACGTCTTCAACGGTCGCACCGCCTGCGATAAGCGCAGCAAAGGCTTGGGCTTCATCGGCAGGGTTCATCGCGAGGCGATGGAAGTTTTCGGCGAGGCTCGTTTCGACCGCGCCTTCAGTGCTGTCCTCCAGCACCAGGCAGGTTACTTCGTGATCGCGGGCGAGGATCTTCTCGTCCGCGAGCGCCAGCATCGCGCGGCGGCGGCGCTCACCAGCTTCGACCTCGAATTTGCCCTTGGCAGCGGGGCGGACGATCAGGTTCTGCAGCAATCCATGCGCTGCAATGCTGGCTTTGAGTTCTGCATCTGCCGCCGGATCGCTGTGACGACGGACATTGCGGGGTGATTGGACGAGTTTGTTCAGCGGGATCGACTTGATCATGGGAAACACTCCTGACTGTGAGCCCGATGCATCGACCTTCGACGCCCAATTGGCTCGATCAGGGCAAAGCCCACTCCCCTCTTATGCGTTCGCAGCAAATCGCCGATAGCAGCGGGCAATGACGAATGACCATGGCTGGGACTTTGCTGCCGTTTCCAGGCGATGTGTCGAACGGCAGACTTTGTCAGGAGCCGACATTCGGCGTTGTCCGACCGGCAGCGCATAATCGGCCGAAAATGCGCTGCCAGCGGAGTGGCCGCTGTCGGTGGAAATAACCGGGCAATCAGACGCTCCTCACATCCCGAATCGAACTCAGTTGAGGTAGCGGCCGCCGTTTACGCTTAGCGTACCAAAGGGCGCTTGAGGAAGGCGTGCACGCGTTCGTCGATATCCTTGCACAGCTTCGAGACCGACGACTTGGAAATCCCGGTCATGCCCATGGCCTGGACGAGTTCGTCGACGCGCCGGGTGCTGACGCCAGCGATCCATGCCTCCTGGATCACCGAGACCAGCGCCTTCTCCACGGTCTTCCTAGGCTCAAGGAAGCCGGGGAAGTAGGCCCCGGTCCTGAGCTTGGGGATCTTCAGGTTGAGCGTGCCGAGCCGGGTATCCAGGCTGCGGTCGCGATACCCGTTGCGCCAGGTCGTGCGGTCGCCGGATCGCTCGTGTCGGCCGGCGCCGATCACGCCATCGACATCGGCCTCCATGATCAGCTGCAGTACGCTCTCGGCAATGCTGCGCAAGAAATCGCTGTCGCCGGTCTTCGCCATCAGCTCGGCAAGCGGTAGTCTATCTTCGGTCATCGGGATCAACTCCTCGGTGGGTGTGAAGTGTGGAAACTCCACCTTACCGATGAGCCCGGTGGCCACCGAGATCGAAACCGCAGGTGGTGGGGCATGCCCCACCACCTGCGGCACCTCAATCTCCACCAGAAATTACACCACGTGCGCGGACGCTAACAATTTTTTCGTGACGCAGGTCCACGACCTCCATCCGTTGAGTGCCGATCTTGCGATTGTGCGCGAAGCCAGTAGCAAGCGCCTTCTGGAAATCCTCGTCCTTCTTGCCGGCCATAACGCCTGCCGGAGAAGACCCAATTAATGCATCATCATATAGATCACTGATGGCGGCCATGTCTGGCTCGCCGGCGAGCGCCGCGTTCAATTGGCCTTGAGCATTTGGACGATCTGATCACTGGTCTGGAAAAGGGGTTCGGCGCATGAAAAATGACCCGGATTCGATCCCGCTCTGCCGCTTTGAGGAGCTGGTTCGCCGAGAAAACTGGCAAAGGGCGGCGCGCGCCTTAGCGGCGGTTGCGTCGCCGAAGCAGCTCCCCGCTGCCAATAACCTCAAAGGTGGTGGGGTCGATATACCGGACAGCCTCTCCGGTGGAGAGAGCTAGGCGCTGCGCACCTGGGTAACGGCGTCGGCCGGCTTTCGTTTCAGCTTGATCGAAGTATTGAAACTCCAGAACGGTGATCGGCGAGCCATCTTCTCCCTCACAACGATAGCGCGCGCATTCCTCCTCCATCGGCAGAGCCTCTATGCCGCTTCGGGTGCAAAGAGACTGAGCATATCGACCCGCCTCGCCAACAGGTCGTCGAGCGTGTAGCTGTCGAGCACGGCCATGAATGCGGCAAGCGCCTCGCGAAGAACGCCCGTCGCTCCGCACGCCGGAGCGATGATGCAGCTCCCGCAATCGACCAGATCGAACCCATCCTCCGTGTGCCGCACGACCGATCCGATGATAATCTCACCCGGCGGTCGCGCGAGCCGAATTCCGCCAAGACGCCCCCGAGCGCTCGCTACAAAGCCCGCTTTTCCGAGGTCGTGAACCACCTTCATCAAATGGTTTTGCGAGATCGCATAGGCACCCGCCATCTCGGAAATCGAACATAGCCGATCAGGCCGCGCTCCAAGGTAAAGCAGCACCCTAAGGGCATAGTCGGTGTAGCGCGTCAGCTTCATGTCGCTTCCCGGTCACAGCGCCCAATCGACGCTGCACTAATATATGCATTGTTGCATGTTTCCAACCCGGTGATACATGTAGCTTAGATACATGATTTCGGAGTCGGTCAATGGATGACGATAGGCAGGTTGACGAAGAAGGGCTGAGCCATCTCGTGACGCTGTTCTATGCGCGGGTAAGAGAGGATGCCGAGCTGGGGCCGATCTTCAACGACGCGATCAGCGATTGGCCGGAACATCTCGAAAAGCTGGCGGCATTCTGGTCATCGGTAATGCTCACCAGTGGCCGATATAAGGGTCAACCGGTGCCGGCTCATTTGAAGCACAAATCGCGTATTACGCCGGCGCTATTCGACCGATGGCTAACGCTTTGGTCTGAGACGACCAACGAAATAATGTCGGCCGAGGCCGCCGCCGCTTTGCAAGCAAAAGCGAAGCGGATCGCCGAAAGCCTGCGGCTCGCCATGTTTTTTCGGCTCGATCGCCAACGCGCGGAAGGCTCGGCAATCAATTCAGATACGCTGGATTGCCCAAGGCGGAGAGTGCAAAGCCATGCCTGACATCCTTCCCTATCGTTCCACACCGGTTTTCACGAGGATACGCTCCCGTCTGCCTTGCGGGCGCGACACGATACCAAGGCTGGTGTTTGGGGCCTGATCCGCGTTTTGGAAGGCGAGCTCAAGCTCACCTATCTCGATCCGCCTTCGGAGATCGTGCTGACTCCAGATCAGCCAGGATTGGTTCTGCCGCAGCAACCGCATTTCGTGACGCCGATGGGGCCCATGAAGATGCAGGTCGATTTCTACGATCAACCTCCCGCGTGCTGATGTCCCGTATATTCCAACGCCTTTCACAAGGAGAAGTTCATGTCGCAGCCGCTTAGCGATCAGACCATCGCGCTCGTCAAGGCAACCGTTCCCGCGCTGGAAGCGCATGGTCTGGATATCGTGCACGAAATGTATTCCCGGATGTTCCAAAACCCGGAAATCCGCGATCTTTTCAATCAGTCGCATCATGGCGACACCGGTTCGCAGCCCCGTGCGCTCACGGGCGCCATTCTCGCCTATGCCAGCAATATTGAAAATCTCGGTGCGCTTGCGCCTGCTGTTGAGCGGATCGCGCAAAAGCATGTCGGCCTTCAGATTTTGCCCGAGCACTATCCGCACGTCGGCGAGGCGCTCCTTGGAGCGATCAAGGAAGTGCTGGGTGACGTAGCAACGGAGGAAATTCTCGCGGCTTGGGGCGAGGCCTACTGGTTCCTCGCCAATATCCTGATCGCACGAGAGCAGCGGGTCTACACAGAGCAGAAGGACGCGGCCGGCGGATGGAATGGCTGGCGTGACTTCCGCGTCGAAGACGTCGTGCGCGAGAGCAGTGTCATCAATTCCTATATTCTCCGCCCGGTCGATGGCAGGCCTGTCATGCAGCACAAGCCGGGGCAGTATCTGACTTTTTGGCTGGAGATTCCTGGTCATCCGCCGGTCAAGCGCAACTACTCGATTTCGGCCGCCCCCAATGGCGAAACCTACCGCATTTCGGTCAAGCGTGAACCGCATGGCCTGGCCTCAGGCTGGTTCCATGACGAAGCCAAGCCCGGAACGGTGCTGAAGGTGGCCGCACCAGCGGGCGAGTTCTTCCTTGCTGAGCATGTCGAACGCCCGGTGATCCTCCTGTCCGGTGGGGTAGGCCTGACCCCGATGGTGGCGATGCTCGAAGCGCTTGCGCAGAGCGGCGCCGAAGTGCCCGTTCATTACATTCACGGGACCCATGATCGCGACACGCATGCGATGCGCAACCATGTTCGCGCTGTCGCCGGCCAGGGCAAGGCGGTGTCGGTTACTGATTTCCATCAAACTCCGCTGGAAGGCGAAGCGCAGGGCCAGGATTATGATGTCGCCGGCATCATCACCGATGAGTGGCTCATCGCCAACACGCCGGTCGGTGAAGCCGACTACTACATTTGCGGACCGCGCCCGTTCCTGCGTCACGCGGTTTCGACCTTGTCGCTCGCCGGCGTGCCGTCCGACCGAATTCACTACGAATTTTTCGGCCCGGCGGACGAACTGCTGGCAGCCTGATGGAGTAGGGGATGGGCGATATCACCATAGCCCGGGCAATTCATGTCCTGGCGGTTATGTTCTGGATCGGAGGCGTGGCCTTTGTCACGCTCGTGGTGATGCCGTCCATTCGCGGCGCCCATCCGCCAGCTGACAGGCTGGCGGCCTTCCACAAGCTCGAAGGCCGTTTCGCGGCGCAAGCGCGCATTTGGGTGATGCTTGCCGGTGTCAGCGGCTTCTGGATGGTAGAACGCGGGCAGATGTGGGATCGGTTCGCCGATCTGCGTTTCTGGTGGATGCACGCAATGGTTGGCCTCTGGGCGATTTTCGCGGCGATGCTGTTCGTGATCGAGCCGCTGTTTCTTCATCGGCGCATGGAGGATTCGTCGCAGCCTGCCACAGACTTTCATCGCATGGAGGTCGGTCATCGCGGGCTTCTGGGTCTTGCCGTGGTCACGCTTCTCGGCGCCGTGGCAGGCAGTCACGGGTTGCTGTGAAGGAATTGACTGGTGACCGGCATCGTGCCGATTGGTTTGGAGCACCGTGGCGGGAACCCGGAGCGGACTAAGGTGTTGCAGCTTATGCGCAAGTTCCGTGGCCCGCTCCCCGGAGGCAATGCTGCGCTGAAAAACCGCATGGCAGCAACCAAAAAGGGGGGGATTGATCGGCCATGATTTTGACATTGACCGAAGCCGAGCGACAGATCGCACTCGGAATTTCTGTCGCTGTCGCCTTGGGTGGGTTGGTTCTCGCCGCCGCAGGTACCCAAGACACGATGGAAGTTCACGGGTGGTTGATCCTGGTATTCGGTGCCATTTGCGCAATTGTCGTAATCCGAGATTTATGGGGACCGGAGCCGCCAAGATCCCGCCTCGAGAGCTACTATGATGAGCCGATCAAGGCCGGCATCATCGCGAGCATGGCCTGGGCGGTGGTCGCCATGTTCGTGGGAGTATGGGTGGCGGCCCTGCTCGCGTTTCCCGATCTGACATTCGATGGCGCCTGGGCGAGCTTCGGCCGCCTACGACCGGTTCACACAAGTGGCGTGATCTTTGGGTTTGGCGGCAACGCGCTTATCGCGACATCGCTGCATGTCGTGCAGCGCACGTCGCGCGCGCGGCTTCCCGATCAGCTTTCCCCATGGTTTGTCCTTGTCGGCTACAATTTGTTCTGCATCCTGGCCGCCAGCGGATATCTGCTCGGTGTCACCCAATCGAAGGAATATGCCGAGGCCGAATGGTACGCCGATATCTGGCTGGTGATTGTCTGGGTGACCTATTTCGTCCTCTACATCAGGACGCTGGCGCGCCGCAAAGAACCCCACATCTATGTGGCCAACTGGTATTTCATGGCCTTTATCCTCGTCGTCGCAATTCTGCATATCATCAATAATCTCGCTGTCCCCGTCTCGCTGGGGCACGCCAAGAGCTATACGATATGGTCGGGCGTGCAGGATGCGATGGTGCAGTGGTGGTATGGCCACAACGCCGTCGCTTTCTTCCTCACGGCCGGCTTCCTGGGGATGCTCTATTATTATCTGCCGATACGGGCCCAGCGGCCGATCTTTTCCTATAGGCTGTCGATCTTGAGCTTCTGGGGCATCACATTTTTCTACATGTGGGCTGGCTCGCATCATCTTCATTATACAGCGCTGCCGCATTGGGTGCAGACGCTGGGGATGACGTTCTCGGTCATGCTTCTCGTTCCGTCCTGGGCTTCGGCCGGAAATGCCTTGCTGACGCTAAATGGCGCCTGGCACCGCGTGCGCGACGATGCCACGCTGCGCTTCATGATGGTCGCAGCCGTGTTCTACGGCATTTCGACCTTCGAAGGGTCCTTCCTCGCCATCCGTCCTGTCAATTCGCTGTCCCATTACACCGATTGGACCGTGGGCCATGTTCACGCAGGCGCGCTCGGATGGGTCGCACTTATTACTTTCGGCTCATTCTATACGCTGGTTCCCTCGCTCTGGAAGCGCGACACAATGTATTCGCCGGCGCTCGTCGAGTGGCATTTCTGGCTCTCGCTGGCCGGGACCCTTATCTACATTTTTGCAATGTGGAATTCCGGCATCATCCAAGGTCTTATGTGGCGGACTTACACCGAGGAAGGCACGCTCGCCTATTCATTCATCGACTCGCTGAGAGCGATGTATCCCTATTACATCGCGCGCACCCTCGGCGGCTTGTTTTTCCTGATCGGAGCGGTGATCGGCGCATACAATATGTGGAGGACCATTCGCTCAGCGCCATCTAGCGCGCCGGTAGAAGGCGACGTTCCTTTGAGTGCCGCCACAGCGGTGGCGAGGGGCTGAGCGATGGCGGAACTTTTTCATCGCAAGCTTGAGCGAAGCGCCATCGGCTTCGTGCTCGCAATTGTCGCGGCTGCCAGTGTCGGGGGTCTCGTCGAAATAGCCCCGCTCTTCACGATCGATGAGACAGTGGAGAAGGCGCCTGACATGCGGCTCTACACACCGCTCGAACTGGCAGGTCGGAATATCTACGTTCGCGAGGGCTGCTATGCCTGCCACAGCCAGATGATTCGCACATTGCAGGATGAGGTCGAGCGCTACGGGCCTTATTCTCTGGCGGTCGAGTCCAAATATGACCATCCGATGCTCTGGGGCTCAAAGCGAACCGGCCCGGATCTTGCCCGCATCGGCGGCAAATATTCGGATTTCTGGCATGTCGCGCATTTGACCAATCCGCGCGACGTCGTGCCCGATTCAAACATGCCCGCCTATTCCTGGCTGGCGCGCACCGCACTGCGGGTCGATGATCTGCCCTTGCATCTGAAAGCCCTGCGCGCTGCCGGTGTCCCCTACACCGACGCGATGATCGAAAACGCCAGCGTCGATGCATACGACCAAGCGACGCCGGAAAGCTCGACATCGTCCGGTGTTGCGGATCGTTATGGCAAAGAAACGCAGGTGCGCGTGTTCGACGATGTGGCGACCGAAGTCACCGAAATGGACGCCTTGGTAGCTTATCTGCAGGTCTTGGGCAGGCTTACCGATGCGCCGTACAAGAACACGGCTGCCCCGCAGAAGCCACCGGAGCCGGTGAGATGATATGAGGAGAGACCCATGGATATAAGCCACGACGCTCTCGTCGCATTCTCGAAAAGCTGGGGGCTGTTCTACCTCATTGGGCTGATGATCGGCGTTCTCATCTATACGTTCCGTCCGTCCAACCGAAAGAAGTTCGACAGAGCCAAACAAAGCGTTCTCGATCAGGATGACAAGCCGTGGACGTAGAACGCGATCCGGTCAGCGGTCGCGAGACGACCGGCCACGTTTGGAACGGCATCAAGGAGCTTGATACGCCGGTTCCCAAAGGCGTGCTGATCTTTCTGATCGTCACCCATCTTTTCGCCTTTGCGTGGTGGATCCTGATGCCGACCTGGCCGGTAGGCCAGACTTACACAAAAGGCATTCTCAACACGGACCAACGCACTTCGGTCGAGAAGCATTTGGTCGATGCGCAGGCGGGCCGCGCTGCCTGGATGAAGCGGATTGAAAGCGAGAACCTCGAACAGATCGCGGCCGACCCGCAGCTCATGGCGATCGTGCGCAGCACGGGGCACCGGCTTTTCGGCGATAATTGCGCCGCCTGCCACGGCATCAATGCCAAGGGTGGCTATGGCTATCCCGATCTGACCGACGACGACTGGATCTGGGGCGGCGATCTCGAAACAATCGCCCAGACCATGCGTGTGGGAGTCAATGTCGAGCATCCGCAAGGGCGAACCTCTCAGATGCCGTCGTTCGGACGGGATGGCATTCTCGACGCCGATCAGGTCAGTCTGGCGGCCAATTACATCTATTCCCTGTCGCATCCCAAATTCGTGACGGCGGCCAATCGCGCTTCGGTCTTGTCGGGTCGCGAGGTGTTCATGTCGAATTGCGCGATTTGCCATGGCGAAGATGCGCGCGGCAAACGCGATGTCGGCGCGCCCAATCTGACGGATGCGCGCTGGATCTATGGCGGCGACCTCGATCAGATTGTCGAGACGGTACATGGCGGTCGCCAAGGCCATATGCCGACCTGGGATGAACGGCTGAGCGCCGCCGATATCAAGATTTTGGCACTCTATGTTCACTCACTGAGTTTACCGGCGCCATGAGAGCGACGCGAAGCAGATCACGATGGCTTGTTTGGAGCCTCGTAGCGGCGGGGCTGCTCCTGTTTGTGCTCGCGAATGCGCATTTGATTTACGTCGCGTTCCAATCGCAGCCCAATTGCGTTGGGCATTTGAAGGAGCGAGCGAGCGAGAGCGGCCAGTATCGCGCGGCGAAATCGGCATGCTGAAAGGTTGCTGGATATGACTGAGGAGAGCGCCTCTTACGGATTGCTGACCGAAACGTCGGGGATCGCTGAAACCAGGAACGCCCGGCTTCAGCGCCACCTCCCGCCGCTCGTCGGCTTGCGCTGGCTTGGAGCGGGTTGGCGCGATCTGATGGATCGACCGGTCCCGAGCCTTCTTTACGGTCTGGGCATTTTTGCCCTCTCGGTCGCCGCGGTCGCGATCCTCGCCCTGTACGGGCGAGATTATATCCTGTTTCCCGCGCTCGCAGGCTTCATGATCGTCGCTCCGCTGCTCGCCGTCGGACTCTATGAAAAGAGCCGGGCCCGCGAGCAGGGCGAGACAATCGGTCTGCGCCGAATGCTTGTCGTAAAACCCGCAGCGGGGCCACAGGTCTATTTCACCGGCTTGCTGCTCAGCCTTCTGATGCTTTTGTGGATTCGTTCGGCGGTCCTCATCTATGCCCTGTTTTTCGGCGTTCGCCCGTTCCCCGGCCTGACGCACATTACCGCCTTTCTCGTGACCGAGCATGTGGGTTGGATCATTCTCGGGGTAGGCACCGCGGTAGGAGGGCTGTTCGCGTCGTTCGCCTTTGCGATCAGCGTTTTTGCCATCCCGATGCTGCTCGACAGGAAGGTCGATGCTCTCACGGCGATGGGAACCAGCATGGCGCTTGTATGGAACAACCTTGCACCCATGGTCGTGTGGGGAGGGATCGTGCTGGCGCTTTTCATTCTTTGCGCGGCAACGGGACTTCTCGGGCTCATCGTTATTTTCCCATGGCTGGGTCATGCCACGTGGCATGCCTATCGCGCGGTCGCCGAAGCGGACGCCTAGGAATGGCGTCGCCCGCCGCTTTGAACGATGTCGCGTTGCGACGGACATCGACCCGCCAATCGATCGACGAGCTCATCCTCGCCAGCAGGGTGCTTGACGATGGTTTGCTTCAGACTCAATTGTCGGTTCCTACCGCGCACTGCGGCGGATGCATGGGGAAAATCGAGCGGGCCCTGGCTCAGCTCGACGGGGTGGTGTCGGCACGCGTCAACCTCTCGACGCGGCGGGCGACGGTCACCTGGAAAAGAACGGCTACTATTCCTCCGTTGCTCGCAACCCTGTCCGAAGTCGGCTTCGAAGCGAATCTGCTGAGCAATCTCGAGGGCCAACCTGACCGCGAAAGACGCAGGCTGATCGTCGCCATGGCGGTCTCGGGATTTGCGGCGATGAACATCATGCTGCTCTCGGTGTCGGTATGGTCAGGCGCTGACCCAGGTACGCGTCATCTCTTCCATGCGATATCGGCGCTCCTGGCGCTTCCGACGGTAGCCTATTCGGGGCGCATCTTCTTTCAATCGGCATGGTCCGCCTTGCGTGCAGGTCGCACCAACATGGACGTGCCAATCTCAATCGGCATTCTTCTCGCGCTCGGCTTGAGCATCTTCGACACATTGCATTCCGGCCCGCATGCCTATTTCGACGCTGTCGTCACGCTGATCTTCTTTTTGCTGATCGGACGAACGCTTGACTATCTGATGCGCGACAAGGCGCGTTCCGCAGTGCTCGGTCTCGCCAAAATGATGCCTGCGGGCGCGAAGGTCATCGCCGAGGATGGTTCACGGACATTTGTGACGCTCGACAGCGTAGCGGTGGGCGATGCCATCGTAGTCGCTCCAGGAGAACGCGTGCCGCTCGACGGGGTCGTCCTGGCCGGAGAGGGCGATGTCGACACCGCAGTGGTAACCGGCGAGGCGATGCCGACGCCCGTAATGGCCGGGAGCAAGCTTCTGTCCGGCATGCTCAACCTTGATGGCTCGTTGGAAGTCCGCGTCACCAGCACGAGCGCACATTCCTTTCTCGCGGAAATGATCCTGATGATGGAGGCGGCCGAGCAGGGCCGCGCACGCTATCGGCGCCTGGCGGATCGCGTGGCGACCTATTATTCGCCGATCATCCATTCGCTGGCCTTCGCTGCCTTTGTCGGATGGTTCCTCTCGACCGGTGACTGGCATCGGTCGCTCACCATCGCGATTTCGGTACTCATCATTACCTGTCCCTGCGCGTTGGGACTCGCCATTCCCATGGTACAAGTTGTCGCAGCGAAGCGCTTGTTCGAACGCGGAATCGCCTTGAAGGACGGAAGCGCCCTCGAGCGACTAGCCGAGATCGATATTGTCGTTTTCGACAAGACAGGCACCCTGACCATCGGCGATCTCCGCGTGACCGAAGCCGATATCGACCAGCGCTACCGCGACATCGCCTCGGCCATGGCGTCGCGATCCGACCACCCTGTTGCGCGGGCCATTGCAGCGAGTAGCGAGGGCCGTGCGGGCGGCAATCTGGATAGCTTTTCCGAGCTTCCCGGGAAAGGGTTGGAAGCGTGCCGCGCCGGCCATGTATTCAGGATAGGGCGACCCGATTGGGCGCTGAGCGGCGCCAATGCCGATGTCGGTAGCCTCCACACGGTCTTTTCGGTCGATGGCGAACGGGCAGGTCATTTTCGCTTCTCGGACATCGAGAAAACCAGCGCACGAGACGCGGTGCGGCAACTCAGTGAGCTTGGGCTCGATGTGGAGTTGCTTTCGGGCGACCACCCGGAAGCGGTATCGGCGGTCGCGGCCTCGATCGGCATCGCGAAATTTCACGCCGGGCTCCTGCCTCAGCAGAAAGTGCAGCGTCTCGAAGCGCTTGCTGGCAAGCAGTGCAAAACCTTGATGGTAGGCGATGGCTTGAACGACGGGCCGGCTCTTTCGGCCGCGCATGTTTCCATGGCGCCATCCAATGCCGCCGATATCGGCCGTGCGGCCGCCGACATCGTGTTTTTCGGACAGGATCTCGCGGCTATTCCGCAAGTCCTGCGTATTTCCCACGCTGCCGGTAGGCTCGTCCGGCAGAATCTCGTGTTTTCGGTCGGATACAACCTGATGGTGCTGCCGATGGCCTTGGCAGGTTATGTCAGCCCTTTGCTGGCGGCGGTCGCAATGTCGCTGTCCTCGATCACAGTCGTGGCAAATGCTCTGCGCATTCCCTCTCAAAGTGGCCCCAGGCCAAATACGGTTCGTCGAGAGCGCGCGCTGGTTCCAGCAGGGAGCGCGACATGACGGCTCTCGTCTGGCTGGTGCCGATTGCTCTGGTGATGGGTTTGGTAGGGTTGGGCGCCTTCCTGTGGTCCATGCGCAGCGGGCAATATGACGATCTTGATGGCGCGGCAGAACGCATCTTCATAGATGCCGATGCCGACAGGCCAATGGCGAGCGTCGAAGATGACACGACCGAGCCGAAACCGTCCAGGTAGTAGCGAGTTATTGAATGGGGATGATATTTGGCGAAAATGCGATCGAGGAAAATCCGATGACGCGTACACATGGTTGGAACTGGGTCGGCATCCTGGCCTTCGTCTGCGGTGCGGCGGTCATCATCCCCAGCTTGATCGCTCTGGCGCTGAGTCTGCTTGCGGTTGTCCGAATTATACTTTGAAGCCCGGAGTTTGCCCCCCAGTCAGCGTCAGGTTTCGTGGTGCCGTCGCCGAGCCGTTCCTGCATTACCGCGACGCCCAGGTCGCGAGCTTCGGCAGGCGTTCTCTTTCGGCGGCGGCTAGCGCGCGGTCCATCTCTTCAATTGGGGCGCTTTCCAGTCCGGCAGGGTCATGCGAGACGAATGCCCGGTTTCAGCAAAACCTGTCGTTGCAGCACCGACCTTGGACGTCCGAAGCTGCTCGGCCATTGCCATTCCATCGGCGACGCCGGTAGCGTCAGTGGACGTTCAGGACGGCGGACACTATCCTGGACCGCTATGTTCCACCTCCATTGCACCAAGAAACTGCTCGATCGGATCAAACCGGAAATCGCTGTGCCTGGGCAAAGCGACACCACGCTGGGCAACTGGTACGCCACCGTCCTGTTCTGGAAGCCGCAAGTAGCTTTGCTGGTTTCTGAGCGCACGCTTCTTCCCGTGCTAACGCCGCTGGCTCCAGCGGCCACGCTTGCTCGACGCTTCCCGGCGCAGCTGGCACTGGTCCTGAAAGAGCACGGCGCCCCAAGCGAATTCATTGCACAGGAACTCTGGCGGATGGACAAGGTCCAGTACGCCAAGACGGCGAACCGGAGCGTCGTGGGTATCCTCAATGAGTTCGTTCGGCAGGCCGAGTTCTGGCTGGCCGCCTATGCCTATGAAAAAGGCGATGATGATGACCTCCTGGCGATTTCGACCAAGCTAGCAGAGACACCATGTGGCCCGCTGTACAAGGGCGCAATTTCGCCAGACAAAGCTCTTCATGACCTCGTTCGTGCGGGTGTGCAGGCATAGCCCTGCTGGCCGTTCACTCAGTTCGGCGGTCTGAGAGTGCTTGGCCCTCTACACCGGGTTTCTGCCGTCAGGCGGGATCGGCAGGCAAGTCGACAATGCGGAAAACAGCCCCCGATCCAGCATAACGGACGAGGTCAACGTGCGCCCCGTTCCAGTGGTAGTCGAGGTGTCGCCCCTGCACGGGATCAGACGCGCAGTCAGGGTAGAATAGCGCGACACATTCGCCACCAGCATGCCGAATGCTCGGGTAGATAATGCCGTCTGATCCCGCGCCCCTGAGGTTCGTAGCGAGATGTCAACGGCGGAGTAAAAGTCGTCCATTAGGCGGAGTAAAACCAGGCCACTTGATCCGGGTGTTGGCGAGCGCCGTGAGGGCGTAGCCCGAGCGGGGGTCGCCAACACCCGGATTGTCAT
>NZ_WRPO01000026.1:45000-53496 GCF_009746585.1 Novosphingobium aquimarinum | reverse complement strand
GTGTAAATCCCTCATCCCCCTCGCCGCCATCGCGAAAGGGAAAAAGTGGACGACTTTTACGCCGCCCGCAGCAGCACTTCGCCGCCGCTACCGTGGTCTAATTTTGCACCGCCGTTCTCAGATCGGGCGGTCGGCATCTTTATCGTTCCGGGCACGGGAAGCCCGCTGAACTTTGACGGGCAAGATCCGAACCGTCAGGCGATGACGTTTGGGATCATCTCGCTGATCTGCGGGATTGCGACTTTCTTTCTTGGGCCGATCGGCATCGTCACGGTGGTGATTGCCATCATCTTTGGCAGCAAGGGCAAGGAAATCGGCGCCGATCTGCCCGACAAGACGGGCTATTATTTGAGCGTGGCGGGTCTCGTTCTGGCCGCCATCGCGCTTCTCATCACACTTCTGGCTCTGACGGCGTGCGCGGGACTCTTGGGTCTGGCGAGCGGTCTTCGGTCTTTCCACTGACTTCATCGAACAAAAGAGGGATCATCATGAAACGTCGTTTTGCCGCGATGGCACTCTTTCTCCTGCCGGTGGCTGGATGTTCGCGCGAGCCTGACCCGATGGATGGCAAGACGAATGAGACTTTGACGTCGCTATTCTCAGATAACAAATCGTCCGAAGCCGAAACCGAGGCCTCGGACTGCAGCGGCTTCAGCCCCGATCCGAATGGCCTCGTCGGCGTGCAGGCTGGCATGACGCCGATGCAGGCCGCTGCGATTTTGACCTGTCAGGGCTACACGCTCGGCTATCCCAAGCCGGGCGATTATGACGATGACCGGCGGCGCAAAGAGGAAGCCAAGCAGAACATTTTCCGGATGGACTTTCGGAAGACTGGCGAAGAGGATTATGCGCGCTTGTTCTATGAAGGCCCGCCCGACGCGCCGCAGGTCTACGCCATCGGCCGCACGTCGTATTTCGGGGAGAATCCGCCGCTCCTGCAGGCCGTCGCCAAGCAGTTTCTCAACAAGTACGATCTGCCTCGTGACATTCAAACGAAGCGTGAGGGCATCATTGGCGGCGGGAAGATCACCCCCTCAAACAATCCGGTGGGCTACGTCTCCGGCGGCAAGGGCAAGATCGCCGAACATTGCACCAACCTCGCCTTCCTCCACGATCCGGAAAGCCGGTTCTCTACGATGATGAACCGCGGCCCCTATCCGGATCAGAATTGTGGGCCGTTCATGACCGTGGAAGTCCTGGCCAACGGGCGGAATGCCGAGGTTGCGTATGTCACGCGCTACCGGCTCGGCGACCCGCAACTCGGTTTTCGCTTGCGCGAAGCACGGCGTAACAATGTCGAAGCGGAAGCGGCGGCGAGACAAGCGCAAGAGGTCGACGCCGCGCGCAATAGCGGCGTTCTGCCGGATCTCTGAGAATAGCACGGAACGCGCAAGGTTGGTGCGCCGCGTTTCACGCCGATCAAATGCCGAGAATGAGCCAGACGAATCCCATTCGGCTGGCTCTTGTTCGTTAGAAGAGGCTGAGCTGGCGTGAAGATTCCACGTAAACGCGCCATGACGCGGATTGCGCTTCGTGATCCAACCACGCTCGCACGTAGCCTGCGGCATCACCATAAGACATGACTTCGCGCGCAGGCAGAAAATGCGAGCGATAGCCCGTCTCCGTCATAGGGAGGCGTAGCTTGCCTTTCACGCGCAACTCGATGTGATCGAATGGTGGTTCAGCACAATAGAGCGGCGTGTGCGTCACTTCGATCTCGATGCCCTCCCAGACTATGATGTGAGTAAGAGGGGCGCTCATGCGCGCCCCTCGGTTTGTGGTTTATCCTCGGACGGTTCGCGAAGCACGATGCGCCCGCCGATGGGCAGGGATTCAAGCTGAAGCGTGACGCCTTTGCCATCTTTGTGCTTCCAGCTGGCACCGACGCGGGTCCAGAAATTCTTTTCGCCCTTGTTCTGGACGTGCCAGGCAATGAAGTCAGGTGCTTTGGAAGCGGCAGATTGGTTGGTTTGCAGTGTAGCCATGATGTGATCTCCTATTCGGTGTTTGGGTTGGCTCGTTACGCCAATCCGATCGACCGGACGAAGGAGGCCACCCGTCATGCCCAACACGGGAGGCGAAGCGAAGCGCAGCCGAATGGAGCGGGCAGCGGCATTGACGGGGGGGCGCGGCCGGTCAGGACTGGCGACATGAACGAGGCAACCAAACAGACCGAATTGGCCAGGATCGGTGGCAATCGGCAAATTAGAGGTTCAGCATTTCAAGCAGAGCACAGTACTGCAGCTTGGCGAAACTTATGGGGAAAGTGGCGGTCTGGCGCCTAGCAGGTTAGAAAGCTCTTGGTTACATTGCGGGAATGGCTGAGAGCAACATGACGAACCCGGTCGTTTTGAGGCGTGGAGCTGGAATCGGAACAGGGAATGCCGAGACCGATGACGAATTCCTCTTCGACTGTTTTGTTGAATATCCACCGGTTGAAGATTGCCGCCGCCTGAACTCACCAACAATGGTTGTTGCGGGTCGTACCGGATCCGGCAAAACCGCGATACTGCGATACCTTGAAAACGAAGCCAGACATAGCTCTGCTATCGATCCATTCGAAATGTCGATGAGTTACGTATCCAATTCGGATGCACTCCGCTTTTTAAATGTAATTGGCGCTGATTTAGATCTTTTCTTCCAAGTGCTTTGGAAGCATGTCCTATGTATCGAGTATATCCGCTTGCGTTGGGATGTTAACAGCGGCGACAAATCCAGAAATATTTTTGCTAAGCTATTCGACGGGTTCTCGAAAGATGAGCGAAAGCAGAAATCACTCGACTATATTCGAGAATGGGAAGGTAAATTCTGGATCACGATGGACCAGAACATCAAGGAAGTCACCGAGACCGTTGAACGTAAACTTAAGGCGGAGATAGGTGGTGAAATTGAGAAGTTCAAAGCCGGCGGCCAATATGATAAGAGATTGAGTCGCGAAAAGAAGAGCGAAATAATAGCTCGTACGCGGAAGATTATCAGTTCTGATCAACTTTCCGAGTTGCATGGCGTCATTGAGATGCTGGCGACGCAAAATTCCGACGCAGGTTCTTACTATTTAACAATTGACAAACTTGATGAGCGCTGGGTTGACGACAGCGTTCGCTTTCGAATGATCAAAGGACTAATGGAGTCTTTAAAGACTTTTCGACGCATTAAGAACTTAAAAATACTTGTAGCACTTCGCGAAGATGTCTTGGAGAGAGTTGTCCAAGAGACAGCTGATATTAGTTTCCAGCGCGAGAAGTTCGAAGACTTACTTGTTCGGTTAAAATGGACACGTTCAGAACTTAAGCAACTAGTCGAGAAACGCCTTAATGCACTTTTCAAGCGGCAGTATACGGGATCACTGATTGGCTTTACAGATATCTTCCCAGCAAAAATCGGAGCGAAGGAAACCTTCGATTGGATGCTCGAACGCACGTTGATGCGGCCGCGTGATATAATTGCCTTTGTAAATGAGTGCATTGATGGTGCGAATGGACGAACGAATATTCCCGTAAATACCGTTCGCAAATCGGAGGTCGATTTTGCTCGCAAAAGGCGAGATGCTCTCGTTCAGGAATGGAAAAGTTCCTATCCTTCACTTGACGCAGTGTTAGATTTTGTCACGTCGAGGCGTAAATCTGGGGTTGATTTGATTGAATTAATTGACCGTGTTGATGACTTTTGCACGAAGGCTTGGACCAAAGAAAAGGTTGCGCATGATCCGGTATGGGAATTATGCAATCGCTATGCGGAAGACGGCAGGAAGATAGCATTTGACGTCGTTGCAGAGTTGGCAGCGATCTTATACCGGGTTGGGGGCGTCGGCATTAAAATAAGTCCGCAAGATCGCTTTTTCTTCGCGCACATCGATCAGCCACTCATTTCAGCGCAAGTCCTATCCGCGAATAGCAAAATAAGACTCCATCCTATGCTGCATGCCGCGTATAATTTACAAGATAGATCATAGAATTGTTCTCTAAATAGCGGCCTATTTTAGAAGTGTTGGGAGAACCATTTTACTCATACTGCTTGACCAAAGGAGTTGAGAGCTTTCTCCCAACTCAGAGCGAGATTGAAGATCTGCCCTTCATTGCGGCAGTCAGCAGCTTTCGGATGCTCGCTGCTCGCACGCGTGAGCTGATCAACGCTCACGGCGCCCCATTCAAGTTCGATTGCGGCTATGTCGATACCGCCGTCCCCAATGCCTTTGCCGACCTACATGAGAGTTCGCATGTGCTGGGCATTCATCAAGGGCTGGTGATTACGATCATCGAATTTGCCCTTTACGTGTTCACCCAGGCCGATCAGTTTCCGCAGATTGGTGATGCAGCGGGCGAAGATTCGACCGCGCCGCAATTTGGCTCCGCGCCCGGTATATTCCTCCTTGCGAAAACGATGCGCGGCGAAACGATTGACAACGAAACGGATCGCCACCGCGTACCCAAAGACGCGGATCGCCATGTCGCTGCAATCTATCTCGCGATGATCATGAGGCGCTTTGTCTGGCTGCATGAGCTGGCACACGGCGTGAACGGGCATATGCTGTTGCTCAAAGACCTCGGGGTCAGGGCGGCATTAAACGAAGTGCCAAATCCGGCGATGCTGGTCAGTCTGAAGAAGTCCAGTCTTCCGGCGGACGAAGCACGACGCATTCTACATGCGCTGGAATTGGATGCGGACGCGTCAGCGCTGCGCACACTTTGCCGCATTCAGCTTATGGGCGGCGAAAACATCGAAGGAATTGCCACGCTGGATTTTCGGACGCGCATGGAGATGAGCCTGCTGGCTGCGTATCTCATGGCCTGGCTGTTTGATGAGTATCAGCGCTTTGGCCACACGCTCCACGATGAGACGCACCCGTTTCCGAGAGAGCGGCTGGCGCATCTTGTGAGCTTTGCAAGTCGCGAGTTCGATCAAGAGGTAGACGGGTTCGCGCCATTCCATGAAGAAGTGTGCGCCAGCTTCAATCGGCTGGCGGCGAAGATTTCGGGCATGCATAGGATTGAGGCGGGCATGGGCGTTCGCAAGAATGGCGCCATGCCGGAGAATGTTGGCGAACTGCTGGCATCACTGGCTTTCACGCCGCCCCCGCCTGAAATAGCAAGTTGATCCTGTGTAGCCGCCACGGCGATTGAGCACCGCTGACATACTTTGCGATGGCATCGAGGACTGCCGGATCGATGACCTCGCTCACATCTATCATTCCAGCCACAACATCGACGAGTTGCGCCTCGCCAACGAGCAACGCGAAACGATGTCGTCCCGCGTGCACATCTTCGGACAGAGCAACAGGTTGGCCGCTCTCCGACTCAGATGGGACGTACTGCACGCCCTCGTCAACGCGCGAAGAAAATTCGTTCTCGCTGAGGGGCAATGGGTACCAGAGCCCTTTGACCGATTGAAATGCGAGGCTCGCTCCCGCCAGATCCGAGTGCAGCTGAAAGCAAAATGGCGCGCCCAGCGGAATGATAGGCCCGGCCAATGGCTCCGGATTGGCAAACGTGACAATGCCTGCAGCCGGATCAGATAGCCGCACCACCCCAATCCCGTCATAATGCCCGTGCTCTTCCAGCCACTTCTTCCATAAAGCCCCAGCACTGACTGGCACCGATGGCGCTTTTAGCAAAGCATCTAGTTGCGCGGCCTCTTTGGGATGATCGCGCGCAAGCCATTCGGCGATGCGTTTGGCTTTCTTGCGCCCGATCCGCCCTGCGCGAAACGTGTCCTCAAGCCCGCTGCCAACCTGCTCGCCGTCAAACGCCTGATCGAACACCTGAGACCAATTAAGGTTGGCCGCGTCCATGGCCTGCCGCACGCTGCGGTAGAGCGCCTTTCGGTCATCGGGCGTGGCATTCAGCCAATCAAACGGCATTCCGGCGCTCCATCTGACAGTGGGTACCCGGAGTTTACACGCGCATTGCGGGTCATCTGCGTACTACCACGACGCCGCAACACAGGCTGATGTTGTGCGGCGCACAATAGAATTCCGCACATCATCCAAGTATTTATGATAGGATTTAATTCCTCATGAAGAAGTGCGATGACCGCCGCCGCCCCGACAATGACAGCACGCAATACAAAGCGAATGCTGACAATGAGGCTACGGAATCGCAATTCTCGTTATTAGACCTTATCGACCACATGGCGCAAATCTCCGCTGAAAAAGACTATAAAGTCTTTCTTCGGACGGGTAAAATCCCCTATACTGGCGGTCAACCAGAAAGGAGCGCGCCATGACCCGAGCCGCCCTCTACGCCCGCTACAGTTCGGCATTTCAAACCCCCACCTCGATCGAGGATCAACTTCGGATCTGCAACCAGATCGCCGCGCGTGATGGCCACGCCGTAATCCAAAGCTATACGGACTATGAGATCAGCGGAACGCATATGTTGCGCTCCGGTCTTCAGAATCTCCTGGCGGACGCGCAGGATGGCAAGTTCGATGTGGTCATTGCTGAAGCCCTAGATCGTCTTAGCCGCGATCAGGAAGGCACGGCGCATCTCTACAAGCGCCTGACCTTCCTCGGCATCAAGATCGTCACTTTGAGTGAGGGCGTCGTCAACAAACTTCACGTTGCGCTCAAGGGCACGATGAATGAGATGTATATCGACGAGCTCTCGCTCAAGACGCATCGCGGCCTTGAGGGACGGGTTCTCCAGGGCAAGAGCGGCGGCGGAATTTCCTACGGCTATTCTATGATGCGCGACGTCGATGCTGGCGGCGACCGGATGCGCGGCGAACGCGCCATCAACGAAGATGAGGCCGCGATCGTCAGGCGGATTTTTGAAGCCTATAAAGATGGCGCATCCCCTCGTGCCATCGCGCATTCCCTGAATGCCGAGGGCGTTGCCGGACCGCGCGGCGGCGAATGGTCAGCCAGTACGATCAACGGAAACCGCAAGCGCGGCACGGGCGTCTTGAACAACGAACTCTATGTCGGTGTCCTTGTCTGGGATCGACAGAAGTTCGGAAAGGATCCGGTCACTGGTAAGCGCGTCGCGCGTCCGAATGCCAATGAGACAATCAAGCGTGTGGATGTGCCAGAGCTACGGATCGTCGCTCAGACGCTTTGGGATGACGTGAAAGCCCTGCAAGCGCGGCTTGATCACAAGCCCTCACTGGAGGCAAAGCGCCGTCCGCCGAAACTGTTTTCTCATTTGCTCAAATGCGGATGTTGTGGCGGCGGGATGTCCATCGTCTCCCAAGGCCGTTATGGATGCTCCACGGCACGCAATAAGGGCACGTGTGACAACCGCATCACGGTCTCCGAATCCGAGATAGAAACCCGCGTTCTGCACGCGCTTCAAGCCCGTCTAATGGACAAGGAATTGTGCGCAGCCTTCTGCGAACGATACACCGCCCATCTCAATCGCGTCCGTCACGAGCATAACGCGGCAAGGGCGGACTATGCGGCCGAACTGGACCGCGTGAACCGGCGGATCAAGAAACTGGTCCAATCGATCATGGACGGTGTGCCCGGTGCGATGGTCAAGGATGAGGCCATTGAACTTGACCGCCGCAAAACAGAACTGACGCAAATTCTGGAGACCACCGAGGACGCACCGATTTTCGTGCATCCGAACATGGCGCATCGTTACAGCGTCCAGATTCAGAATTTGATCGCTTCCATGGAAGAGCCCGACCAACGCGACAAAAGCGCCCAGGTCATTCGGAAGCTGATCGATAAGATCGTGTTCACACCGAACGACGATAAGAGCGCTCTGGTCATCGACTTGATCGGCGATTTGGCAGGTATCCTGCTGATGACCGAAAAGGCGGGATCGGAGAATTTGTACAACAACCTCGCCACGCTGAGCCCCGCGCAGAAGGCGGAAATCGAGCAGATCAAACTGGCTAAGACTGAGGGAAATCCAGGGCTTTCAAGCCTTGGCAAGGTAAAGATGGTTGCGGGGGTAGGATTTGAACCTACGACCTTCAGGTTATGAGCCTGACGAGCTACCGGGCTGCTCCACCCCGCGTCACCAGTTTACCCGTGTCGCAAAGACACGAAGAGGGCCGCGGAGGCCCTCGATAAGGGCACAAGGCCCTGACATGTGAATGGGTTTATCCCCGCGAAGCGCGCCGGCTACAATGCCTGGCGACGTCCTACTCTTCCGACGCTTGAGCGTAAGTACCATTGGCGCTGTCAGGTTTCACGGCCGAGTTCGAGATGGGATCGGGTGGGGCACTGACGCTATGGTCACCAAGCAATGAAGCCGGCGCGTTTCGCGGGTTTTTAATCGATGTATCCGTGCAAGTCTTAGTTTGTGGCGTCTGGCTGATTATCGTCCATCAGACAGTACCGTTACAGGCCTGTCATTGATGGTGGGACTCTCAAGCATGAACAGAGTTATTAGGACTGGTTAGCTCCACGCGTTACCGCGCTTCCACACCCAGCCTATCAACGTGATGGTCTATCACGACTCGATGATACCTAATCTCGAGGGAGGCTTCCCGCTTAGATGCTTTCAGCGGTTATCCCTTCCATACATAGCTACCCTGCTGCGCTCC
>NZ_WRPO01000026.1:0-40000 GCF_009746585.1 Novosphingobium aquimarinum | reverse complement strand
CAAGGCGGACAACTATCGCCCCCCGTTTTTACTCGGAGGACTTGTTGTCCGTCTATGTTGGCGACCGGCGGGAGCCGTTTGAAGCGGCGTTGTCCCCGTCGGTGAAGCGGCTTCTATGGGGGACTCGGGATTCGGTCAAACCCTTTTTTCAAAAAACTTTCATCATGCTTCGAAAAGCCCCGCAAACCGGGGTTTTTGCGCCGAAATTTTGTGTCGTGAGCGTGGAAGATTTGGCCGTCCGGCGGCGAATCGCAGGAGGAAAAAGGCGAGTCCCCGCCGCCTTCTCTTCGGGGTCGTAGCCGCTAAGCCACTGATATAAGGCTTTTTTCGCCCGAACTGCTCTGATTCACGCTGAGGGGAATCGCGGTCCGAGCCGATTCTTCGCGGGGCATCGCCAAAGATTCGCTGCGAGTGATGCATCTCGCCCCTGCACTTCGGCCGTCATGCGCGCTCTTCATGCTTAAGCGATTCTTTAAGAGCGGCGGTCCTAGGGAGGGCGCATGGATGTCGATGCCACCCCGACCGAAGCGACGGCCGTGCGTATCTCGCGGGAAGGGCCGCGCGTTTCGGTCATCGTCCCGGCCTACGGCGTCGCGCATCTGCTTAAAGAGGCGTTGCGCTCGCTTCAGGTGCAGACGCTAGCGGACTGGGAATGCATCGTCATCGACGACGGAGCCCCCGACGACGTCGCCACTGCGGTCACGCCCTTTCTTGCCGACCAACGGATCCGTTTCCTCTCGACGGAGAACCAGGGCGTCTCCGCCGCCCGCAATACCGCCATCCGTGCGAGCCATGCGCCGCTCGTCGCGCTTCTTGATGGGGACGACCTTCTGCGCCCGACGTACCTGGAGAAAATGGTCGCCGCACTCGAGGCCGATCCGTCGGCGAGATTCGCCAGCTGCAACGCCAGGATCTTCGGCGCCGTGCCCGAGGATCGCCTCTGCTTTACACGGCCGCAGGGCGACGCCCGTGGCAGGGGCACGCTCGCGAACGTTCTCGATCGTTCTTACGGAGTCTATATCGGCGCGATGTTCTGGCGCGCCGACTTCGATGCCGTCGGCGGTTTCGATGAGGCCATGGCCCATGCCGAAGACTTCGATTTCTGGGTCCGGCTCCTCCAGCTTGGCGGGCACGCCCGTTTCGTCGACGAAGTCCTGGGGGATTATCGGATACGCTCCTCGTCCGCTTCGGCTGTGACCTTGAAGATGATTGCGGGCAATATCCGCGTTTATGAAAAAGCGCGGACCAAGCTTCCGGAGGGGGCACCGGAAATCGCCCTGATCGACGCCCTTCTCGCAGAGCAGTACGCCTCCGTCGCGTTCGAGACCGCAGTCAACGCCGTGATCGCGCATAGCAGCCGCGAGCGCGTCGGCCGGCTGCAGACGGCCCACGACCGAGTTCGGCACGGGGCTCCCAGCATCATGTGGAACGCGGCCTACGCCTTGTGGAAGCTGGCACCGCCGCTCGCGCCGCCGATGCTGCGATGGCGCCGCGCGATGCACCGCCGCGGCAACGGCGGCAACGCGGTACAAGCACTGACGAGCATCCTTTCTTCGCGTCGCGGAGCCACCTGATGGCACAGGATATGACCGGCTCGGTCCGCAGCGCCCTGTTCTGGCGTTCGGGCAGTCAGATCGTTTCGCAAGTCGTCGCATGGGCTGCGACGCTGGCAGTCGTGCGCATTCTGCGGCCCGAAGATTACGGGCTGTTCGCAATGACGCAGGTCGTGCTCAGCTTTCTGAGTTTCCTCAACGGCTACGGTTTTGCCAGTTCCCTGGTAAAGGAAAAGTCCCTCGACGAGCGCATGATACGACAGGGATTTGGCCTGCTGCTGATGGTCAACGGCGCCCTTGCCGCGCTGCAACTGGGAATCGCGCCGCTCGCGGCCGCCTATTATCGCCAGCCATTGATCGGCGACCTCTTGCGCGTGCAGGCGCTCATCTACCTCGCAATTCCCTTCATCGCGATCCCCGAAGCGCTGATGGTGCGCGATCTCGATTTCCGCCGCCCGGCAATCGCCAACTTCACCGCGACCATCGCGATGGCTGCGACCTCGCTCGGCTGCGCCCTGGCGGGACTTGGCGTGTGGACCTTGGTGTGGGCGCCACTGGCGATGTTCTGGACACGCGCGGCGACCCTCGTCTTGCAGTCGCGCTTCCGCGTCATGCCCTGTTTCGACTTGCGCGGTGCGGGCGGCATGCTGAACTTCGGCCTGCTGCTGCTCGGCAGCCACTTCTTCTGGACCATCCAGACCCAGGCGGACATCTTCATCGCCGGACGCAGCCTCGATCCGCACGACCTCGGGCTCTATGCTGAAGCGCTCTTCCTCACCATGCTCGTCGCGAACAAGTTCGTGCCGCCGCTCAACGACGTCGCCTTTCCGGCCTACGCGCGTCTCCAGGATGACCGCCCTGCTCTGAGCGCGGCCTTCTGCAAGTCGCTGCGGCTGATCATGCTGGTGACGATGCCGATCTATCTCGGGCTGGGCGTCACCGCCGAACCTGCGGTCCTGACCATCTTCGGCGAGAAATGGCGGGCGATGGCGCCCATCGTCGCGATCATCACACTCGCCATGCCGGCGTTCACGCTGCACATCCTCTTCGCCCCCGCCATCAATGCGCTGGGCCACCCGCGGATTACCTTGCGCACTTCCATCTTCGGCGCGCTGGTTATGATCGCGGCCTTCCTCGTCGGCGTGCAGTACGGTGCAATCGGCCTCGCCTGGGCCTGGGTGATCGCCTTCCCGGCGATGCCGCTGTTCACGTTCTGGCAGAGCCGCCACTTGCTGGGGGTCAGCGCCAGCGATCTGGCCCGCGCGATCCTGCCCGCGCTGGGCGCGGCGACGGCGATGGCCGCGCTCGTCAAATTCGCAGCGCTCGGACTCGGCGGGCTGCCCGCCTGGCTCTCGCTGGTGGTGCAGGCAGGCTTCGGCGGCCTCGTCTATGCCGCGATCATCTTCGTGTTCTCGCGCAGCACGCTCGACGAGATGATTGCGCTCGTGATCCGCCGCCGCCCTCCCGAGCTCGTACCTGCTTGATGGCGCACCCGCGCCAGGCGTGGTAGGATCTGCCACCGGTCGTCGAACCGGATGGTGGGAGAAAAATCAATGGCCGGCACGGCGGCTACGCTGGCTCTGCTGATCGCCAACCCGGTGATCCTGCAGGCCGAAACGACAAGGATTGCGAGCGAGGTTCCTCCTGTCGGCGAGGACATCGTCGATGGCATCGAGGACGCCCATGCGCGGCTGACGGTGCCCGTGGCCCTCCACGGCAAGGGGCCATACCAGTTCCTGATCGATACCGGGTCGCAGCGCACGGCCGTTGCCACGCGAGTGGCCGAAAGCCTGGCGCTCGCTTCCGGACCGCGCGTGCGGATCGTTTCGATCGCCGGGATCAGTGGCGTCGCGAGCGCGCGGATCGAGGAGATGCGCTTTGGCGAGCAGACGCTGACCGGGCTCGACGTCCCGCTGCTCGATGGACGCCATATCGGCGCCGACGGCATCGTCGGGACCGACAGCTTGCAGGACCGCCGCGTCCTGCTCGACTTCGACAAAAATCTCATCGCGATAGGCGATCCGCAGGATCTGGGCGGCAGCAGCGGCTTCGACATCGTCGTGCGTGCCCGCCGTAAGTCCGGCCAGCTGATCATCGCCCGCGCGGTCATCGACGGGGTGAAGACTTCGGTCGTCGTCGATACCGGTGCCAGCCATTCGATCGGCAATCTCGCCTTGCAACGCGCCCTACGCGGCCGCGATCGCGGCTCGGCGACGATCGCGAGCGTGACCGGACAGACGCTCGCTGCGCAAATGGGCGTCGCGACCAAGCTCACGATCGGAAAGCTGCAGGTCACCAACGTCGCAATCGCGTTTGCCGACACGCCCGCGTTTCGCGAGCTCGATCTGCACGCGAAGCCGGCGCTGTTCCTCGGGATGCGTGAATTGCGCGCGTTTCGCCGGGTCGCGATCGATTTCCCCACCCGCGAAGTGCGTTTCGATGTCGATGAAGTGCGCCCTATCGTGAACTACGTCGATCACCCGTCGCGGATCGACCAGTAGGGTATTGCCCGCGCGCAGTCTTTCGTTTCCCTGCGCCCGGACTACATAAGGGCCCATGCCGCCCGATACCGCCACCAACGATCCCAATGCCCGCCACGACGGCTGGCATACCGTCGCCCGGTTCCTGCCTTACTTGTGGCCGGCGGGGAGCACGGGCCTGCGCTGGCGGATCGTCGTTTCGATCGTGCTGATCCTCGCTGCCAAGGCGACGACGTTAGCATTGCCCTTCTTCTACAAGAGCGCGGTCGATGCGATGACCGACGGGGCCGAGCCCGTGGTCACGATCGCCTTCGCGTTCGTTGCCGCTTATGCGCTGGGTCGCTTTGCCTCGGTCTGCTTCGACAATCTGCGCAACATCATCTTCGAGCGCGTCGGACAGGAAGCCACGCGCAACCTCGCCGAGGACGTGTTCGAGCGGTTGCACCAGCTTTCGCTGCGCTTCCACCTGGGACGGCGCACCGGCGAAGTCACCAAGGTCGTCGAGCGCGGCACCAAGAGCATCGACGTGATGCTCTACTTCCTGCTGTTCAACCTGGCGCCCACCGTCATCGAACTGATCGCGGTTGCAGTGATCTTCTATATCAATTTCGGGCTTGGCCTCGTGATCGCCACGGCCGTCGCGGTGATCTCCTACGCCGCAGTTACGCGGTGGATCACCGAATGGCGCTCGGCTCTGCGCGAGAAGATGAACAAGCTCGACGGCCAGGCAATGAGCCGCGCGGTCGATTCGCTGCTGAACTACGAGACGGTGAAGTATTTCGGCGCCGAAGGACGCGAGAAGGCCCGCTACGCCCAGGCCACCAGCGCCTATGCGAAAGCCGCCGTAAAGAGCGAGAATTCGCTGGGCCTGCTCAACATCACGCAAGCCGTGATCGTGAACCTGCTGATGGCGGGCGCGATGGCCTATACCGTCTATGGCTGGTCGCGGGGTACGATGACGGTGGGCGATCTCGTATTCGTAAACACGTATCTCACCCAGCTTTTCCGCCCGCTCGACATGCTGGGCACCGTTTACCGCACGATCCGCCAGGGCCTGATCGACATGGCCGAGATGTTCCGCCTGATGGACACCGATGTCGAAGTGAAGGACGCCCCCGGCGCTCCCGCGCTGGTGATCGCGCGCCCCTCGGTCACGTTCGAGAACGTGCACTTCGCTTACGAGAAGGATCGCACGATCCTCCACGGACTCTCGTTCGAAGTGCCGGCGGGCAGCCATTACGCCATCGTCGGCCCCTCGGGCGCGGGCAAGTCCACGCTGACCCGCCTGCTCTTTCGTTTCTACGATCCGCAGTCGGGCCGCATCCTGATCGACGGGCAGGACATCCGCGAAGTGACACAGGCCTCGGTGCGCGCGGCGATCGGGATCGTCCCGCAGGACACGGTGCTGTTCAACGATACGATCGGCTACAACATCGCGTACGGCCGCGTCGATGCGACGCACGAAGATGTCGAGCGGGCCGCTCGCGCGGCCGCGTTGACGCCGCTGATCGAGCGCCTGCCGCAAGGCTTCGATACGGAAGTCGGCGAACGCGGGCTCAAGCTGTCGGGTGGTGAAAAGCAGCGCGTTGCGATCGCCCGCACGCTGGTGAAGGATCCCCCGATCCTGATGCTGGACGAGGCCACCAGTGCGCTCGATTCCAGAACCGAGCAGGACATTCTCGCGACGCTCGACCGGGTCTCGCAGGACCGCACGTCGATTTCGATCGCGCACCGGCTCTCGACCATCGCCGATGCCGATCGCATCCTGGTGCTCTCCGAAGGCCGCCTTGCCGAGAGCGGGACGCATTCGGAACTGCTCCGCTGCGATGGCCTCTACGCCGAAATGTGGGCGCGCCAGGCCGCCGAAGCCGAGGAAATGAGCGAAGCGGCCGAGTAAGGCCTTCGGTGTGCCGCGGAGCCGGGCGCGCCTTGCCCCCGCGCCGGGGATCGGGCATGGGCGCGCTTCGCAAACATTTCGCGGGCGCGAGCGCGCCTGCCTTACCGCAACCGCCCTCACGGGGCCGCCGAACAGCGACGGACCGAACATGACTTACCTTGCCGCGATGCGCCGCGACTGGACCAGCAATCCGCGCGCCGACATTCTTGCCGGCATCGTCGTCGCACTGGCGCTGATCCCGGAAGCGATCGGCTTTTCGATCATTGCCGGGGTCGATCCGGGGGTCGGACTGTGGGCCTCGGTGGCGATCGCGATCGTGATTTCCTTCACGGGCGGGCGGCCGGGCATGATTTCGGCGGCGACGGCAGCTGTCGCAGTGCTCGTCGGTCCGCTGGTGCGCGCGCACGGGGTCGAATACCTGTTCGCCGCAACGATCCTGATGGGCGTGTTCCAGATTCTCGCGGGCATCCTGCGGCTCAATCTGGTGATGCAGTTCGTCTCGCGTTCGGTCATCACCGGCTTCGTCAACGCGCTCGCGATCCTGATTTTCATGGCGCAGCTGCCGCAGCTCGTCGGCGTGACCTGGCATACATACGCCCTGGTCGCGCTGGGCCTTGCGATCATCTACCTGCTGCCGCGCCTGACGACTTCGGTGCCCTCCCCGCTCGTTTCGATCCTGGTGCTGTCGGTGCTCTCGATCGGCCTCGATCTGCCGGTATCCACTGTAAGCGACATGGGCTCGCTTCCGACGGGCCTGCCCGAGATCGGCCTGCCGCAAGTGCCGCTGACCTGGGAGACGCTGCGGATCATCGCGCCGTTCTCTGCCGCGATGGCGGCCGTCGGCCTGCTCGAATCCCTGCTTACCGCGCAGATCGTCGACGACATGACCGACACCGATTCCTTCAAGCGCTACGAATGCCGCGGCCAGGGCATCGCCAACATCGTCGCCGCCATCGTCGGCGGCATGGGCGGTTGCGCGATGATCGGCCAGTCGGTGATCAACGTCACTTCGGGTGGGCGCGGGCGCTTGTCGACGCTGACGGCTGGTGTGTTCCTCTTTGTCCTGCTCGCGCTGTTGGGCCGCTGGGTCGGGCAAGTGCCGATGCCCGCGCTGGTCGCGGTGATGATCATGGTCTCGATCGGCACTTTCTCGTGGAACTCGATTCCCAACCTCAGACGCCACCCCTGGCAGAGTTCGGTGGTGATGCTCACGACCGTCGCGGTGGTGGTCGGCACGCACGATCTCTCGCTCGGCGTCGCGGCAGGCGTGCTGCTCTCGGGCATCTTCTTCGCGCAGAAGGTCCAGAAGCTCTTCCGCATCGAGCGCGAACAAAGCGCCGACGGCGCACTGGCGACCTACCACATCTCGGGCGAAGTCTTCTTCGCCTCGGTCCACCGCTTCCTCGACCGGATGGCCAGCTTCGGCGAGACCGCGAAGCAGGTCACCATCGACGTGACTCACGCACACTTCTGGGACATCTCGGCAGTCGGCGCGCTCGACAAGGTGGTGAGCAAGCTCGACAAGGCGGGCGCCAGCGTGCGCGTTGTCGGCTACAACGAAGCGAGCAAGGACATCGTCGACAAGTTCGCGCTGCACGACAAGACCGGCGTCGAGCTTGGGGCCGTGCCGCACTGATCCCCCTCTGGTCGAGCGGGATCGCCCCCCGGTCGGGCTCTGCTTGTGAACCCGGGTGCCTACGCCTAGATTTCCTCCAGGCCCTTTTTTCCGGGACAGCCGAGGACAGTGCATGGCCACCGAGACCACGACCCAGGATCCAGTTGATACCCTCACCCTGACGCCACCCGACCCGGTACCACCGGTCAAGGCCGAGCGCGCGGCGGGGCTCGTCCCCGTCAGCGAGGAAACCCGCACCAAGCTGCAAGTGAAGGTCGACGATTTCATCGCCGATCTTTCCGCGCAGGATACCAACTCGCCGGAATTCGGCCGCCGCGTCGACGAGATCGCGGCGATGGGCCGGCGCGAGATTTCCGAGGCATCGGGCCAGTCCAACCGCTTTCTTGACCGCCCGATCCGCGCGATGGACGAAAGCGAAGGCGTCGGCGCCGACCTTGCCGAGCTGCGCCGCACGGTCGAGGATCTCGATCCCTCCAAGAGAGGCAACCTGCTCGCGCCGCGCAAGCTGTTCGGCGTGATCCCCTTCGGCAACAAGCTGCGCGACTATTTCGACGGCTACAAGAGCGCGCAAGGCCACATCAGCGCGATCCTCGCCCGCCTCCAGGGCGGCAAGGACGAGCTGCTGATGGACAACGCCGCGATCGACGTGGAGCGGCAGAACCTGTGGGCCGCGCTCGGCAAGCTGGAACAGATGATCCACATGTCGAAGGCGCTCGACGCGGGGCTGGAGCAGAAGGCCGCCGATCTGGATCACACCGATCCCGCCAAGGCCAAGGCGATCCGCGAGACCGCGCTCTTCTACGTGCGCCAGCGCACGCAGGACCTGCTGACGCAAATGGCGGTCAGCGTGCAGGGCTACCTCGCGCTCGATCTGGTCAAGAAGAACAACGTCGAATTAATCAAGGGCGTCGATCGCGCCTCGACCACGACGGTCAGCGCGCTGCGCACCGCCGTCACGGTGGCGCAGGCGATGGCGAACCAGAAGCTGGTGCTCGACCAGATCACCGCGCTCAACACCACCACCGCCAACATCATCGATGGCACCGGCCGCATGCTGAAGGACAACACCGCGCGCATTCACGAGCAGGCGGCGGGCTCGACCATCCCGCTCGAAACGCTGAGCCGCGCCTTCCAGAACATTTACGACACCATGGACACGATCGACACCTTTAAGCTGAAGGCGCTCGACAACATGAAGCAGACGGTCACCGCGCTCGAAGGCGAAATCGGCAAGTCCAAGGCCTACATCGCGCGCGCGCAAGGCCAGGCGGAAGGCGCAAACAAGGCGCAAAGCGAACTCTCGCGCCTCGAAGCGCTCGACTAGCCCGCGATGAACACCTCCCGCTCCCCCAAGCAGATGCTCGTGCTGCGCGATGCCCGGCGGCAACGCGCGCTGCGCCTGCACCGCGCCAAGAAAGAGCGCTGGCGCTATCGCATGCGCCGCCTGCGCCGGGCTTTCCTGAGCGTCGCGCTATTCATCCTCGGCACCATCGCCGCGAGCATTGGCCTCGGCGGGTTGGCCGACGGTACGCTGGTGCTGCTGATGCTGGCCTCGATCGTCACGTTCTGCGTGCTGGCGATCTACCCCTCCACCCCGCGCCCCCGCGCGGAAAACTTGCCCGAAGCGGACTTGCCCGAACTCGCCGGATCGACCGAACTCTGGCTCGAAAGCCGCCGCCGCGCCCTGCCCCCGCCCGCGCTCGATCTGGTCGACCTGATCGGCGCGCGGCTCGAACAGCTCTCGCCGCAGCTCGAGACCCTGCCCGAACACGAGCCCGCCGCGCGCGAAGTGCGCAAGCTGCTGACCGAGCATCTGCCCGGGCTGGTCGACAGCTACACCAAGCTGCCGCGCTCGCTCCACGGCAAGCCCGGCCCGAGCGGGGTGACGCCCGAGACGCAGCTGTCGAACGGCCTCAAGGTCATCGCCGACGAGATCGAGACGATGTCCGAACATCTGGCAAAGAACGAACTGAACGCGCTGGCGGTGCGTGAGAGGTTTTTGGAGACGAAGTACGTGACTGCGGGGGGTGGCTGAGGGTTCAGGAGGCTAGCGGTGGCGCGTGGCCTTCGACAAGCTCAGGCCGAGCGGGGGTATGTACGAGTTCGAAGTGTCAAAATTTTGAGATCCACAACCCCCATCCGCTCAGCCTGAGCTTGTCGAAGGCCATGCGCCGTCAGTCGCGATCGGGCTTTGATCCGGTTCGAGACCTGGCAAGGTCCGAAACCCTATCCCAGTCACCGGCGATCAAGACTTCCTTCTTCGCACGGCTCCAGCCCTTAATCTGCCGCTCCGCCGCAAAGGCTTCGTCCCGTGTCGGAAAGTCCTCAGACCAAAGTAGTTTCACCGGCAACCGTTTGGCGGTGTAGCCGCCCAATGCATTCCCGAGAACTACCCTCAGCGCGTGGCCTTCGACAAGCTCAGGCTGAGCGGATGTGGGTTATATTTCGTGATCAAGTTCTTGTTTACCCCTCACAAAACCCGCTCAGCCTGAGCTTGTCGAAGGCCATGCGCCACCAACCGCAACCAACCCTCACCCCTTCACAACATCCGCGTCTTTCCAGACCACGGCCTGCGCCGCCTTCATGCAATTGTTCTCGGTGTCCCACGCCAGGCTGGGTGAGCCGTACAGCCGCCAGCCCTGCTCCAGCGCCTCGGACACGCGATCGCAGAAGGCACGGTCGTCCTTTCCGGTGAGGAGGCGGTAGATCGGGCGGTCGTCGGGGGGCGTGCTCATGCCGCGTTCCTGACCTGCTCCTGCAACGTGAGCAAGAGCGCAAGCGCGCGCTCGGCGTCGGCGGCGGGCACAAAGGCGTGATCGTGGTGATAAGCCGCGACCATGTTGCAGGCGATCCCCGCGTCCGCGAGTTCGCCCGCGACCGCCGCCGTCAGCCCGACGCCATCGAGCGCGGAATGCACCCGCAGCGTGATCCGCCGCATCGGCTGGTCGAGCGGCAGCGACAGACTGCGCGCGTCAGCCAGCGAGAGGATCGCGGAAAGGCCCTCCTCCTCGCGGAACAGCGCCAGCGCCATCGGCGTCACATCGCGGCGGATGCCCTCGGCGAACGTGCAGAAGACCCAGGTCTCCTCGTCCAGCACCGGGTCCATCGCCGCGAGCATCGCGTCGCGGCCCCGAACCCGTGCCTCGCTCACAGGATGTACTTGGACAAGTCGGCGTCGCCCGCCAGATCCTCGAGCCGGTCGCGCACGTAAGCCGCGTCGATCGTGACTGTCTCGCCGACGCGGTCCTCGGCTTCGAAGCTCAATTCGTCGAGCAGCTTTTCCATCACCGTCTGCAAGCGCCGTGCGCCGATGTTCTCGACGCTTTCGTTCACTTGCGCCGCGATCTTGGCGACTTCGGCGATGGCGTCGGGCGCGAAGTCCACCGTCACCTTTTCCGTACCGAGCAGCGCCTTGTACTGCGCCACCAGATTGGCGCGCGTTTCCGAAAGAATGCGCACGAAGTCTTCCTCGGTCAGCGCCTTCAGCTCGACCCGGATCGGCAAGCGGCCCTGCAATTCGGGCAGCATGTCGGACGGCTTGGCGACGTGGAACGCGCCGCTGGCAATGAACAGCACATGGTCGGTCTTCATCGGGCCGTACTTGGTGGCTACGGTGGTGCCCTCGATCAGCGGCAGCAAATCGCGCTGCACGCCTTCGCGACTGACCGAGCCGCCGCGCACGTCGGAGACCGCGATCTTATCGATCTCGTCGAGGAAGACGATGCCGTTGGTCTCGGCATTGGCCAGCGCGACACGGGCGACGTCGTCCTGGTCCATGCGCTTTTCGGACTCCTCGTCGATCAGCTTTTCCCAGGCCTCGGGCACTTTCATCCGGCGGCGCTTGGTCGGCTTCTGGCCGAGCGCCTTGCCCATCATGTCCGACAAGTTGATCATGCCGACCGAGCCGCCCATGCCGGGGATCTCCATCGGCATGTTGGGTTGATCCTCGACCTCGATCTCGATTTCCGATTCGTCCATCGAGTGATCCTTCACCCGCTGGCGAAAGCTCTCGCGCGTCGCCTCGCTGGCGCCCTCGCCGACGATGGCGTTGAGCAGGCGCTCCATCGCGGCCTCGGACGCGGCTTCCTTCACCGCCTCGCGGCGGCGTTCCTTCTCGATGCGGATCGCTTCTTCGACGAGGTCGCGCGCGATTTGCTCGACATCGCGGCCGACGTAGCCGACTTCGGTGAACTTGGTCGCCTCCACCTTCACGAACGGCGCATCGGCCAGCCGCGCAAGGCGGCGGCTGATCTCGGTCTTGCCGCAGCCGGTGGGGCCGATCATCAGGATGTTCTTGGGCGTTACCTCGTCGCGCAAGTCCTCGGGCAGGCGCTGGCGACGCCAACGGTTCCGCAGGGCTACGGCGACGGCGCGTTTTGCGTCCTTCTGTCCGACGATGTGGTCATCGAGAGCGGCAACGATGGCCTTGGGGGTGAGCGCTTCTGGGGTCGTGTTCATTGGCGCTGGAATTGGGGAGCGCAGCCCCCGGGGTCAAGGTGCGCAGGCCCTCGCATTGATGGCCGCGTGGTTGGCGATGATTTTCGCGATCGCTTCGGGGGTGGTCTCGGCTTGCTCCTCGCCGCGCTCATACGTGCCGCCCAGCAGGATGCCGTCGGGCCGGGGAAACATGTAGCCATCGTGGAATTCGTAGGCGTAGCCGATCTCGGGCTGCGGCAGCAGTACCGCCAGTTGCCCGCGCATCGGGATAAGTTCGGCATCCTCGAACAGGTCGCGCGATCCCAGCCCCGTGCAGTTGATCACCACCGTTTCTGGCAGCCGCGCGATTTCCTCGGCAGAGGCGAAGGCGCGCACTTCGATGCGACCGCCCGCCGCGACGATGTCGCGCATCAGCTGTTCGAGATAATGCCCGGTCTCGACGTACATCGTCTGGTAGCGGCGCGTGGGGCGGCCGAAAGGGCTGTCGGTAGCCGGGATCGCCACCGCGCCCGCGTGGACCATCTCCGAAGGCCATGCCGAAGGCTGGGTTCCGCCTTCGTATGTCGGCACCCAGCGCACGCCGTAGCGCTCGCCCACCAGGATCTGGAAGCGCCGCCAGGAATAATCGAGCGCGGATGCGAACTGGGCGCGCCAGGCATCGTCGACCGCATCGGCGCGGCGCAGCAGCGCGGGCTTGATCTGCCCGCCGGCGATGTTCGATGTCGTCTCGGGCGGCAGCGCGGCGGCATAGACCGTGACGCGCGCGCCCCGCTCCTGCGCCAGCCGCGCCGTGGCCAGCCCGACCGCGCCCGCGCCGATCACCGCCACCGGTTCGCCGGGACCGACGCGCGCCAGATCGAGCGCCAATTGCGAGGTGCCCCAGCTCAGCGTGATGCCAGAGCCGCCGTGCCCGTAATTGTGCACCAGCCGCTTCGCTCCCAACGCCTCGGCCCGGACAACGAAGCCCGAGCGGCGGTAGGGTCGAAGTCCGGCGACCTTGCGAATGATACGTTTCTCGGAGACATCGACACGCGGCAGACATGCTGGCGCCGGAGCCAACGCCGCACGCGGCAGATTCGCGCAGGCCCCCAATGCCAGGCTGGCCGCAGTCGATCCGATGAAACCCCGCCGATCCATCGCGCGGTTCTATGGTGGCGAAGCGGGGAAAGGAACCGGGACCTACGGTTTTTTCCAAATGGGTGACCCTTCCCGCTTACAATATGATGACCTGCCATGTCGGCTTTCGGGCCGCGAAGCAGCTCGGCGGAATGGCTGGTTTGCCGGGGCGGCCCGGCACGCCCCAATGACCGGAAAGTCGTGGGAAGCTGACCTTAGGCGCTCCGCCTTTTTGACGACCAGACTCTTGCCGTTAGAAATAGCAATGGGATTATACAGGTGCCAACGGCGACGCCTAGGGTAACTCCAGCCAGTATGGCTGCGGAGATATTTCCAAAAGCGACAGCAGCGAGGCCACCGCCTAGATTTCCTCCGAAAAAGAACCCAGGAAACCATAAGAGGATGAAAAGGAGAATGTAAGCATCCCTCGTCCATCCGCGCTGCTGAACGGGCAAGACCGTTCTATTCTGAACGAGCGGCCATAAGAATGCGCAGAGCCCGATCAAGATGCCAGCTGGTGCCATTCCCTATCTCATAGCACCAATCGGTGAACTTGCACCAAACGTCCGCAACGTCGTCGAGTCCGGAACGGCCGCAGTTATGCCGGGATTGCGATAAGCTGCCGTAGCGATGGCTTCGCAATCTGCCAATGCAGGCCGGGTCGAGCGGCCGGGAGCAATGTCGTAAGCCGCACCGTCCTCAGACGACCTCGACCGTCACCTGATCGTTGGTGAACACGCACACTTCCGCCGCGACCTGCATCGCCCGGCGTGCGATATTTTCCGCGTCGTCCTCGTAGTCGACCAGCGCGCGGGCGGCGGACAGGGCGTAGTTGCCGCCCGAGCCGATCGCGGCGATGCCGCCTTCGGGCTCGAGCACGTCGCCGTTGCCGGTGATCACCAGCATCACTTCGGCGTCAGCAACGATCATCAGCGCCTCGAGATTGCGCAAATACTTGTCGGTGCGCCAGTCCTTGGCCAATTCCACCGCCGCGCGCGTCAACTGGCCGGAGTATTGCTCCAGCTTCTTCTCCAGCCGTTCGAACAAGGTGAAAGCATCGGCGGTCGCGCCGGCGAAGCCGGCGACGACCTTTTCGTCCTTGCCGATGCGGCGCACTTTGCGCGCGTTCGGCTTCATCACGGTGTTGCCCATCGAGACTTGCCCGTCCCCGGCGACGACGGTCTTGCCGTCGCGCTTCACGCCGATGATGGTGGTTCCGTGCCACTGGATAAGGCCGTGGCTCGCCGCGCTGTTGTCCATGGGAGCGGATATATGCCCGCTGCCCGGTGGTTCAACCGGCCGATACCCGCCAGGTCTAGCTGCCGTTGGGCCCCGGACCGGTCGGAACGCCGCCTACGCCGCCGGCACCGACCGCGCCGACATTGCCGAACAGGTCCTCGAGGAAGCTACGGTGGCGTCCGAGCGTGGGAGTCGTGTCGCCCTCGGGGCTGATCCGCGCAATCTGCTCGACGCCGCGCTTGTCGACCCCTGCGACGTTGCCGGCCTCGTCGAAACGGACGCGCAGCACCATCTGCTCGTAGGTCTTCGGCTTCTGGAACGCGTTGGTCGCGGTATTGCGGGACACGTAATACCAGTCCTTCGAGCCGAACTGGCTGACGAAGGTGGGCCGGCCCAGCGTTTTCTCGACGGAGCCCTGATTGTCGATGCCCGGCTGGATCGAATCGACGAGCGCCCGATCCACGATGTAGCCGCGGTGATCCTTGATCGAGCTGCACCCGCTGGCACCAACGGCCAGACCTAGGACTGCACCGGCCATCAGGATCCTGGAAGAGATCGCGCGCATCGTGATTGAGACTCCAAAATTCTCTTGCGAGGCCCGTGCCGAAAGGAAGTCATTGCGACATCCGGCCCTGCCCATATATCGGCCGGAAGCCTTAGGGCTCCGCGCGGCCGCGTGCAATGGCGGCGATGCGCGGCGTCGGTTGAATTGCCGCTGAATGAAAGGTCGGTTTCGCGCTGTGTCATTTATCTCCCGCCTGTTCGGCAAGGGGTCCGACAAGAGAGACGCCTTGCGTCCGCTGTGGCATCGCGTGGTGGAGATCGCGCGCGAAAAGCCCTGGTATGCGCAATGCGGCGTCGCCGACACCGTTCCGGGCCGGTTCGATGCCGTCACGCTGGTGTTGGCGATCGTGATGCTGCGGATGGAGCGCGAGGAGCGCCTGATCGCGCCGTCTGTCTATCTCACCGAACTGTTCGTGGACGACATGGACGGGCAACTGCGGCAGTCGGGGGTCGGCGATCTCGTCGTGGGCAAGCGGATGGGGAAGCTGATGGGCGTGCTCGGAGGCCGGATCGCGGCGATGCGCGAGGGCCTGGCCGAAGGCGGCGACACCTTGCGCGATGCGCTGGTACGCAATGTCTCGATGCGCGATGGCACCGCGCCCGATGCGCTCGCCGAACGAGTGAGCGAGCTTGCCGCGCAGATCGACGCCGCCTCTGCCGATGACCTGCTGGCAGGCAGGATCGCACGGTGACGTCTTCCGAATTTTCCCATAGTTTCGACGTGCGCCAGATCGACGGGCGGGAGGTTCGTCTCGTCGCCGATGAAGCCGAGCGCGCGGCGCTGGCCCGGCGCTTCGACATCGTGCGGGTCGATCGGCTGGAGGCCGTCGTGCTGCTGCGGCGCAAGGGTCGCGACGTGGCCGCCAACGGGACCTTGGACGCAGACGTGGTGCAAAGCTGCGCGATTTCGTCCGAAGATCTGCCGGTCTCGATCCACGAGGAGATCGCGCTGCGCTTCGTGCCCGCCGCCGATCCCGCTGACTTGCCCGAGGAACTCGAACTCGAAGCCGAGGATCTCGACGAGATCGAATACGATGGTTCCCATTTCGACCTTGGCGAGGCCGTCGCCCAGACGCTGGGGCTTGCGATCGATCCCTATCTCACCGGCCCCGATGCCGAAGAGGCGCGTCGCCAAGCCGGACTGACGACGCCCGAGGACAACAGCCCCTTCGCCGTGCTGAAAGGGTTGGGGCAAGGCAGCCGGAAATAGAGCGGAAAAGGGCCTTAGGCGGGCGCTGCCACCTAGGTCCGGACACGACGCCTACCACCCCTTAGCCCTTGCGCTCCCCTCGCTTCCGTCATGCTGAACCTATTTCAGCATCCATGCGGCTCAGCGAAACCTGAGGCTGTGGCGAAATGGATGCTGAAACGAGTTCAGCATGACGCCGGTAATCGCATGGCAGGGGGCGCTCCCGTCAGCTCCCCAGCCTTACGATCCCATCAGTCGATAGTACCGCGATAAATAACGCCAATCAGAACGGGATATCGTCGTCGAGGTCGTCGCCGAGGCTGCCGCCCCCGCCGCCCCAGTCGTTGCCGCCGCCGCGCGAGCCGCCGGACGAAGATCCGCCCGAAGAGGAACTGCTGCCCCAATCGTCACCCCCGCCGCCGGAACGATTGCCGCCGCCCCAGTCGCCACCACTGCCGCCCCCGCGCGAGCCGCCACCGCCGCCCTGGGCACCATCAAGCATGGTCAGCGTCCCGTTCAGGCCGCGCAGCACGATCTCGGTCGAATAGCGGTCGTTGCCCGACTGGTCCTGCCACTTGCGGGTCTGGAGCTGGCCTTCGATGTAGACCTTGGAGCCCTTGCGCAGGAACCGCTCGACCACGCCGATCAGACCTTCAGAGAAGATCGCGACGGTGTGCCATTCGGTGCGTTCCTGACGCTCACCGGTGTTGCGGTCCTTCCAGGTTTCGGACGTTGCGATACGCAAGTTCGCGACCTTGCCGCCGTTCTGGAAGGAACGCACTTCCGGATCGGCGCCGAGATTGCCGATGAGCATGACTTTGTTGAGGCTGCCTGCCATGGAGAATACCTGTCCTCTCGAATCTGAGGCACGGGGTTAGCCAAAGCGGGCAGGCCGTGCGAGTCCGGCCGGCCCGGTTTTCAACCGGTCAACTGAGCCCCATCGCTCTGGCAATCCAGAACGTCGCTCCCGCCGCCAGATAGGCCAGCGCGAACAAGTAGGCGAGCATGAAGGCCGGCCACTTCCAGCCATTGGTCTCGCGCCGCGCGACGGCGATGGTCGAGAGGCACTGCGGCGCGAACACGAACCAGGCCAGGAACGCGAGCGCCATCGGCAGCGTCCAGCGCGCTTTCAGCTGATCGCCCAGCGCCACCGCCTCGGCGTCCTCGTCATCGCCGGTATCGACCGCGTAAGTCGTCGCGAGCGAGCTCACCGCCACTTCGCGCGCCGCCATAGCCGGGATCAGCGCCAGCGCCATATCGCGATTGAAGCCGATCGGCTCGACCACTACCGCAAGCCCGTTTGCCAGTCTGCCCGCGATCGACACGTCGACCTGGCTCTCGCCCGGCCCCGCCTTGGGAAAGCTGAGCAGAAGCCACAGCACGATCGTGACCATGAAGATGATCGTCCCGGCGCGGCGCAGGAAGATCCAGGCGCGCTGCCACAGGCCGATCGCCATGTCCTTGAGATTGGGCAGCTGGTACTTGGGCATCTCCATGATGAAGCCGCTTGCCGCGCCCTTGGTGAAGGAGCGCCGCAGAACCAGCGCCGCGATCAGGGCGCCGATGACCCCCGATCCGTAAAGCGCGAAAAGGACGAGGCCCTGCAGACCGATGCCCGCGCCCACGGTGCGCTGGGGAATGAAGGCGGCGATGATGACCGCGTAAACCGGCAGCCGCGCCGAGCAGGTCATCAGCGGCGCGATCAGGATCGTCGTCAGCCGGTCCTTGGGATCGGGGATCGAGCGAGTTGCCATGATCCCGGGAATGGCGCAGGCGAAGCTCGACAGCAGCGGGATGAAACTGCGCCCGGAGAGGCCGACTCCCGCCATCATCCGGTCCATCAGGAAAGCGGCGCGCGCCATGTAGCCCGACTGTTCCATGGCGAGGATAAAGGCGAACAGGATCACGATCAGCGGCAGGAAGACGACCACCGCACCCACGCCCGCGAGCAGGCCCTGAACGATCAGGTCCTGCACGAAACCGGCCGGGATCGTGGCCGAGGCGAGGCCGCTTAATGCGCCCACTCCCGCTTCCAGGGCATCGGAAAAGGGAGTCGCCCAGGCGAACACCGCCTGGAAGATGACGAATAGCAAGGCCAGCAGCACGATCGGGCCCAGCCAGGGATGCAGCAGCATCCGGTCGAGGCGCGCATGGAGGCGATGGCGCTGCGATTCGGAAAGGATCGCGGCACTGGCCATGGCGTGCGCGGCAAAGCGCCGCTCGGTCAGCGAGAGATCCGTCTGCCCCGGCCCGGGATGCCGCGTCTCGGCGGCCGCGAGGGCCTCGGCCAGTTCGGCAAGCCCGCGCCGTCGTACGGCGACCGTAGGCACGACCTGCACGCCCAGTTCCTGTTCGAGCACGGCGGGATCGAGCACCAGCCCGTCGCGCTCGGCCAGATCGAGCATGTTGAGCGCGACCACGGTGGGCTTGCCCAGCGCGATGATTTCCTGCGCGAACACCAGGTGCTGCTCGAGGTTCGAGGCATCGATCACGACGATCAGCGCGTCGGGTTGCGCCTCTCCGACGAACTCGCCGCGAATGACCTTGCTGGTCACTTCCTCATCCGGGCTCGTCGGATCGAGACCATAGGCGCCCGGCAGGTCGGTGAGCTCCATCGGTTCGCCCGAAGGTAGGACCATGCGGCCCGCCTTGCGCTCGACCGTGACGCCGGGATAATTCGCGATCTTCTGCCGCGCCCCGGTCAGCGCATTGAACAGCGCCGATTTGCCCGCATTGGGATTGCCGACGAGGGCGACCTTGCGTTGCCGGTTCACAGCGCCTCCACGTCCATCGCCGCGGCATGCACGCGCCGGACCGCGACCGTCATCCGCCCGACGACCACGGCCAGCGGATCGCTTCCGCCGAACACGCCGCGATGCGCCACCGCGATCTTCGCGCCTTCGTCGATCCCCAGCGCCCGCAAGCGCGCGCCTTCCTCGGCCACGAGTCGCGACCAGTCGACCGCGATGATGCGAGCTTGCGTGCCTAGCGGAAGATGGTCGAGCGTCATGCTGTCCTCGCTGCCAGATCGAGCGACATATTGCAACTTGTTCGCAATAACTATTTCAGGCCACTGCGTCGCGGTTCTTCAGGGATTAGCGGGAACGGTTAGTTCGCCGGATAGCGCAATCTGCCCAGAAAGCGGGCCATGCTGAAGATGTTCTCCGGCGTGCGCATCAGAGAGGCCTTGGCCTTCTCGAAGCGGATGATGCCGTCAAGCCGGCGATCGAGAAACGCGCGTGTCTCGATCTTGCCCTCGCTATCGTCGCTGGCGAAGACCGACAGCGTCGCGCCGTAGACGCCGGCCAAGATCGCGCGCTTGGTATAGTGATTGTAGTCCGTCGCGGTGTCGCCCGCGAGCCGCCACATCGCATCGGCACTATGCCAGCCGAGCTTGAGCGCACGCTTCGCGTTCTGGGGCATCGCCATGATCGCCATCGCACGCGACAGGGCTTCCTCTTGTCCCGTGATCGCATCGAGTCGCGTGAGGACGAGCCTACGGATCCGCTCGCGCACCGGCAGTGTCGCGATCTGCGCAGGGTCCTGCTTGGCGGCCATGACGGTATCGACATAGGCGATCCAGGCCGCGATCATGTCCATCGCACCATCGCGAAAGGCGTAGGCCGCGACGTCGGGATCGACATCGGCAGCCACCGCCGCCTGACGGATCGCCTCCGGGCTCCAGCCGTCGAACACCGCCGCCTGCGCAATCTCGGGCGCAAGTCGGAGGCGCAAGGTCTCGAGCGTCTCGCCGTCGCCGGGTGTCGGGCCGTCCTTGATCGCATGCTCGGTCATAGCGTGGGTCCGTATGTGGCTTGCTGCGGCGCGCTGTCACTGTCCTTCTCGCGCGCCGCGTCGCGCGCGGCAATCGCACCGATGACCGCACTGTTCGCATCGAGCTTGGCGTAATCCCGCGCTGACCGCCCCGAATTGTCGGCGCGGTCGGGATCGGCGCCGGCCCCCAGCAGGATGCGCAGCATTGCTAGATCCTTGCGGTGGACCGCGCTAATCAGCGGCGTCTCGCCCGCGACATTGGTTTCGTCGAGCCGCGCCTTGCTTTCGACGAGGTAGCGCACGCCGTCGATCCAGCCGAGGCTCACGGCCATCTGCAACGGCGTGACGCCGCGCGAGTCGCGCGCATTGACGTTCGCGCCCCTGCCGACCAGATAGCGCAGCCAGGTAATATCGCGCCGCTCGGTGACGATGTGCAGCGCCGTTTCGCCCGACGTGACATCGCGCGCGTTCACCACCGTCGACCCCGGTTCGCTGAGAGCCTGCTCGACCTTCTCGCCGTCCTTCTTCTTGACCGCCTCGAGGAATTTGTAGCTGTCGGAAAACTGCGCCAACGCTGGCTGCGGCGCCATGGCCAACGCCATCAACCCCGCGCTCGCAAGGATAAAGGCTCTACCGCGCCGCCGGACCTGCCTGATCACTTTTGTCCTGTCCTTCCAGTTCATTGCCCGCCCTTCCACCGATCACACCGGGCTTGTGCTTGCATGGCTGCGCTTAGCAGAGCATGAAGCGCCGCGCCATGTTATCCAGACTTTGCGCCACCTTCGCTCTTTCTCTGTCTCTTGCTCTGGCCGGCTGCGGCGGGGCTTCGTCTGGCGCCGACGAGCGGCCGCCGCTCGAAGGCGCGGCGCTCGGCGGACCGTTCACGCTGGTCGACAAGACCGGTCGCACGGTGAAATGGTCCGATCTGCGCGGCCGCTACGCGATCATCTATTTCGGCTACACGTTCTGTCCCGATGCCTGCCCGCTCGATGTGCAAGCGATGATGATGGGCTTCAATCGGTTCGCCAAGGAGCACCCGGATCTGGCCGCGAAAGTGCAGCCGGTCTTCATTTCGATCGACCCCGAACGCGATACGCCCGAAGTCGTCGGCCAATGGACCGCGGCGTTCTCTCCGCGTCTGCTGGGTCTGACCGGCACGCCCGCGCAAGTGAAGCAGGCCGCCGATGCCTTTGCCGCCTACTACGCCAAAGGGGACGAAACCTCGGGCGGCTATCTGATGGACCACTCGCGAGTCGCCTACCTGATGGCGCCCAACGGCGATCCCCTGGCGATGCTGCCGGTCGAGAAAGCGGCGAAGGGCACGCCCGAAGGGTTCAAGGAAGCAAGCGCGGCCGTCGCCGCGGATCTCGAGAAATGGGTAAAGTAGGAGGCCCCCGCCCCTTTTGGGAGCGCCCGCTCGAGTCGCTGAACCGCGAGGAGTGGGAGGCGCTGTGCGACGGCTGCGGCCAGTGCTGCACCCACAAGCTGGAAGACGCCGATACCGGCGACATCTTTCATACCAACGTCGCGTGCAAGCTGCTCGACCTCAAGACCGCGCGCTGCGCCGATTATCGCAACCGGCTCGATCACGTGCCCGATTGTCTGCGCCTCACCTTGCGCAATGTGCCCGGTATTTCCTGGCTGCCGGAAACCTGCGCCTATCGCCTGCGCGCGGACGACAAGCCGCTGCATGATTGGCACTATCTCATCAGCGGCGATCGCGACGCGGTGCGCGCGGCTGGGGTCGCGGTAATTGGCAAAGTCATCAGCGAAGTCGATGCCGGCCCGATCGAACAGCACGCCATCCTGCCCGAAGGCTACGAAGCGATGCTCGATGAGGATGACGACGATCGAGATGGCGACGCCTACCCCAATGGCGACGACTGACATGCTGCCTCGTTGGCTGCAGCGCGATGCGCCCGAGCCGTCGATCACGGTCGGCGAACGCGATCTGCCCATCGTCATCCGCAGACTGGATCGCGCCAGGCGCATGACCTTGCGACTCGCGCCGGATGGTCGCGAAGTCCGCATCTCGATGCCGGCCTGGGGCCGGACGGCAGAGGCGCTCGCCTTCGCTGAAACGCGCACCGACTGGATCGCCCAGCAGCTTTCGCGCGTCCCCGATGCCGAGCCGATCGGCGACGGGACGCTTGTGCCGTTTCGAGGCGAAGCACTCACGATCGCGCACCAGCCGCAAGCGCCGCGCAAGCCCCGGCCCGATGGCAGTGCGCTCCACGTCGGGGGTCCGATCCACTCGCTACAATCGCGTCTGCGCCGCTGGCTGCAGGAGGAAGGGCGCGCGCTGCTGAGCGAGGATCTGGCCGACTATTGCGCGCGAATCGCCCGCCCCGCTCCTCGGATCGCGCTGTCGAGCGCGCAGCGTCGTTGGGGCAGCTGTGCGCCGGACGGTGCGATCCGGATCAACTGGCGGCTGGTGATGGCGCCCGACGCGGTGCGCCGCTCGGTCGTCGCGCACGAAGTCGCCCATCTCGTCCATTTCGACCACTCGCCCGCGTTCCACGCCTGCCTTGCCGACTTGTTCGAAGGCGACCTGGCGGCGGCCAACCTCTGGCTCAAGCGTGAGGGGCGCGGCCTCTACGGCTTGTTCGGTTAGCGAGGAGCGCCTAAATACGGCGCATGTCCCTTCTCAAAAGATCCGGAATGTGGCGCGACGTCAATCCGCGCGGAATGATTGCGGATTTCCGCGAGGTCTGGAACCAGGCCGGCCGCAATCGTTGGCGAATCTTCGCGCTGTCGGGCGCTTGCACCTTCGGCGTGTTCTACGTGATGTATCAGCAGGAAGGCCGTGCCCCGCATCTGCCGCCCAAGGTAGAATACATTTCCGTTCTGCCCGAACATCGCACCGATGCGGAGATCATCGCTTCGAACATCGCCAATCAGAAGCGCAAGGAAGCGATGGCGCTCGAACAGGCCCGCCGCGATCAGGATGTGCGTGCGATCTATAAGGAACTGGGCCGCTGGTCGGGCATGGACGTGGACAAGATCGCCCGCGAAGCCGATGCCGAGGAAGCCGCGCGCAAACAGGCCGAACTCGAAAAAATCCGCAAGTTCCGGGCCGAAGCCGAAGCCGAAGCCGAGCGTGCCGCCAAAGCAAAGGCGCAAGCCGCGAGTGAGTAGCGACGACGCGCGCTGGCTGGCCGCCGCGGCGGCAGTGGCGGCGCGAGCGCGTCCGCTCAGCCGGCCCAATCCCGCCGTCGGCGCGATTATCGTGCGAGAGGGTGTTGTCATCGCGCGCGGCTGGACCCAACCCGGTGGCCGACCCCATGCCGAAGCCGTCGCGCTTGCGGTCGCTGGTCACGCCGCGAAAGGCGCGACGCTCTACGTGACTCTCGAACCTTGCGCACACCGCTCCGAACGCGGGCCGGCTTGCGCCGATCTCGTGTCCGCCTCCGGTCTCGCGCGCGTGGTCATCGGCTGCATGGACCCCGATCCGCGTACGGCCGGCGCCGGCCTCCAGCGTATCCGCGAGGCCGGGATCGCGGTCGATCCCTTGCCCAGCGCGGAGGCTGAGGAAAGCCTTGCCGGCTATCTGCTGAGCAAAGGCACCGGCCGCCCCCACGTGACGCTGAAGCTCGCGACCTCGCTCGACGGCTGCATCGCATTGGGGTCCGGCGAAAGCCAGTGGATCACCGGCGACGCCGCCCGGGCGCATGTCCATGCCATGCGCGCACGAGCCGATGCGATCCTGGTCGGCGGCGGCACCTTGCGCGATGACGCGCCGCGCCTCGACGTGCGTCTGCCCGGCCTCGAGGCGCGCAGCCCGCAGCGCTGGGTGCTGACCCGCGCGCCAGCGCCCGAAGGCTGGAACGCCCTGCCCTCGCCCGATGCGATCGCGACGATGGATGGGGTCCAATATCTTTTCATCGAGGGCGGGGCCGGAGCCGCCGCCGCGTTCCTGGCCGCCGACCTGGTGGATCGCCTGCTGCTCTACCGCGCGCCGATCCTCATCGGCAGCGGACTGGCCGCGATCGGGGACATCGGCCTCGGCTCGCTGGCGGAAGCGCACCGCCGCTGGCAACGCGATGCGATCCGGCGGCTTGGCAGCGACACGCTCGAAGTCTACAGCCGGACGCGATGTTTACCGGCATAGTCACCGCCATTGGCGCGATCCGCGAAGTCCGCAAGGCGGGCGACCTCAGGCTCGTCATCGCCTGTCCCTTCGACCCGAAGGGTATCGCCATCGGTGCCTCGATCGCCTGCTCGGGCGTTTGCCTGACCGTGGTCGATCGCGGCGGAACCGCCGGCGATGCCTGGTTCGCGGTCGACGTCTCAGCCGAATCGGTCGCGCGCACCGTTCCCGCGCGGTGGGAAGAAGGAGCGCGGCTCAATCTCGAACCGGCGCTGAAACTGGGCGACGAACTGGGCGGTCACATCGTAACTGGTCACGTCGATGGCGTCGGCGAAGTGCTCGGAATCTGCCCCGAAGGCGATTCGCGTCGGATCGGCTTCGCCATCGCGCAGGAACTGGCGCCCTATCTGGCGCCCAAGGGCTCGATCACGATCGACGGCGTCTCGCTGACGGTCAACGATGTGACCGATCAGCCCGACGGCACCTGCCACTTCGCGGTCAACATCATCCCGCACACCGCCGAGGTGACGACGCTCGGCGCCTTGCAGGAGGGCGACAAAGTCAATCTCGAGATCGACGTGCTTGCCCGCTACCTCAAGCGGATGCAGAGCCTGCGGGGCTGAGCGGCCCGTTGGCCAGACGCTCGCGGGTAATCGCGTAGATCACGTGATGCACCATGACGCCGGACCGCTCGATGTCGCGCGTCCGGTCGATCAGCACGCCGCCGATGTTCTCCATCGCCCTGCGTGAAATCACGTTGTCCTCGCCAACTTGGAAGATCGCGCTTTCGTAGTGCACGAGGGCATGGGCCAGCATCAGGCGCTTGAACTCGGCATTGTAGCCGCGGCCCCAGAGCTTGCGCTCGAGGAACGACCAGCCGATTTCGATCTCCCCGGGATGCTCCGGATCGACTTCGGCGAACTGGCTAGACCCGACGATCCGCCCGCTATCGCGCTCGATGATCGCCAGCGCGCCGCCACGCGCCAGCGCCTCGGCAAAGAACGTCGCGAAGACTTCGGGCTGCCAGCGATCGTGCGCCGGGTGGCGCGCCCAGATCTCGGAATCGGACGCGACGGCGTAGAGCGCGTCGCGATCGTCCGGAGTGAGGGGTCGCAGGATCAGCCGCTCCCCTTCGAGGACCGGCTGGCGATTCATGGGAGCTTGGTCATCAGCCGGTGACGTCCGCAACCGCGGCGATGAACTGATCGATGTTCCCCGTCGTCAGTCCAGCCACGTTGATGCGCCCCGATCCGGCAAAGTAGATGCCGTGCTTCGAACGCATTTCCTGCACTTGCTCGGGCGTGAAGGGGATGATCGAGAACAATCCATTCTGCCCGCCGATCGGCGCGAGATCGACCCCGCCGGTTTCGCCCGCCGCCGCCAGCTTGGCGCGGACCTGACGCATCCGCTCACGCATCTGGTCCAGCTCATCGAGCCATTGCGCGGTGAGCGCTTCGTCTTCCAGCACCATCCGCACCGCCGCGGCGCCGTGATCGGGCGGCTGCGACCAGTTGGCGCGCGCCAGCGAATGGCCGTTCGACATCACCCGCGACAAGTCGCCTTCGTCCGCCACCATCGCGTAAAGCGCACCCACGCGATCGCGGTAGAGCCCGAAATTCTTGTCGCACGAATAGGAAATCAGCGCTTCGGGCACTTCGACCAGCACGCGGCGCAGCCCGTAGGCGTCTTCCTCCATGCCCATGCCGAGGCCCTGATAGGCAAGATCGATCACCGGCAGCACTTTATGTTCGGCGATGAGGCCGGCGATCTCGTCCCACTCGGCGTTCGAATAGTCGATACCCGTGGGATTGTGGCAGCAGCCGTGCAGCAGGATCGCGTCGTCAGGCCCGGCGCTGGACAGCGCTTCGCGCAGCGCGTCCATGTTGGCGGTACCGTCAGCTGCCGAGTGATGGAATTCGCCGACCTCGAGTCCAATGTCGGCGCAGATCTGCGCGTGGTTGGGCCAGCTCGGCTTGCCGACGAGAATGCGGTTGTAACCGGCGCGCTTCACCATCGCCAACGCGAGGCGCAGCGATCCCGTGCCGCCCGGGGTCTGCATGCCTTCGATCCGACCGCCCATGTCGGCCGAATCCTTGCCGAAGATGTAAGGCATCAAGCGCGTGACGAAGCCCATGTCGCCTTCGGGACCGAGATAGGCCTTGGAGTCCTGGGCCTCGACAAGCTTGCGCTCGGCGGCCTTGATCGCACCGAACACGGGCGTTTCGCCCTGCCCCGTGCGGTAGACACCGACCCCGAGGTCGATCTTGTCGGGACGGGGATCCGCGTTGTGGAGCTTGATCAGCGCGAGGAGCGCGTCGGCGGGCTGTTGTTGAAGGTCGCTAAGCATGGCGGCGGCGGCTTAGCGCCGGGCGCTGAGGCGCGCAAGCGGCGCTTGACCGATCAAGCCCGCGGCGCTGTCTATCAGAACGGCAACCAGCGCTGGTTGTGCGAGAATTTCATGTACCCGATGTTGGCGCCGAGGCGCAGCCCCGCCCCCATCCGCACCGGAATCAACACGACATCGCCGCGCCTGAGGTAGCTGACATTGAACCCGCCGATGAGATAGGCCTGGCCCTCGCCGGCGGCGAAGCGGTGATAGAGGTCTTCGGAATCGTAGAGATTGTAGACCAGTACGAAGGCCTTGCCCGCGTTCAGCCCGGCATCGAACCCGATCGACGGGCCCGTCCAGTAGACCGGTCGCGTGCCTTCGACCTTGTGGTGCAGCGTACCCGAGCCGTATCGCACGCCGACCCCGAACGCGCCCGACCCTTCGCGGCCGATGATGTAGCCGTTGGGCTCGCCCTGCTTGCGCAGCAGATCCTCGATCATGCTGGCGAGCCCTTCGGCGCCCTGCCCGAACACGCCCTCCGCCGCGCCGATCAGGTCATCCTTGCGGTAGGTCGTCGTCGCCGCTGTGGGCTCGGTGCCGAGATCGCGCGCCTGCCAGGTATCGACGCCGCTTTCGGCTTCGATCGGCGCCCCGTTCCCGATAGCGGGGTCGGCCTGGGGGGCGGCATCGATCGTCGGGGTCGCAACCGGATACGCAGGCGAGGAAGAGGACGCCGAAGAAGATGGCACGGTGGCCGGATAAGGGCTGTCCGGCGGTGGCATCGGCGTGCTGCTGCCGCCCATCAGGTCCCCGTCGATGGCGGTATCGGGGTCGACAGCGCGGACTTGCGCCATGGCGGGCGTGGCCAGCGAAACGGCGGCCAGCAGCGCGAAGACTGCAGCCACGAACGAATTGCGGTTTCCCGGCATCATGATGAAATCCCACCTTCCGGACCTGGCAGATCCGACGCAAGCTGCGCGATCCCGGCCCCATTCTCCGGGTCGCAACAGAGTCCACCACGCCTGACCTCGCAATGAACGCCGCGACGAACCGAGTCGCTTTTGCGATCAGCCGAATCCGCCACGACGGCAAAAAGCCATCGCAAACTCAATCGCAAACTCAATTGCCCAACCCTGCGCGAAACCCTTGAAGCCCACCCCCACCCCCGCTATAGGCCGCCGCTCGCGCTGGCCGCGATGCGGAGACGTGGGTGAGTGGCTGAAACCAGCTCCCTGCTAAGGAGCCATACCTCTATCGGGGTATCGAGGGTTCGAATCCCTCCGTCTCCGCCATGCAAGCCTGAAAATGCCCGCGAACTGGGGATTTTTCAGGTTTTGGCGTGAAGCTGCTCACCGAATCACTGACCGAATTTCCCGACTAAGAATGACTTTTACTGACTGTTTGTGGCGTTTCGTGGCGTCTCAAACGTGTTTTGGGCTGGACAGATTATGTGCAGGTCAAATCTGGGCGGCACTCATACCCCGTCCGCTAAGGGGGGGTGGGGGGGCTCCCTGCAACGCGATCGGACGGCGGAAGTAGCCTCCGCCCCAAATGGCTCAAAGCCTAGGCCGAAGTGTTGCGCTAACCTCTATAGCTGACCGATCGCTGTGCCTCGGCTTGCTCAGTCGCCCGAACCAGTTGCATCAAGTCGTGGTGTGCTGCCTTGGCATCTTCACGGTAAGCAAACACCTTTTGCAGCGTGCCCGATCCGACCCAACCTTGGTGTGTGATGGCGAGGCAAACTAAGGCTGTCAGGTTCAATCTAAGGAACCACCTTCCCAACTCATCACGTTGCATGTCGAAGTCACCATCGCGCTCATATCGTAGGTGGTCGACATGGTAGACCTGATTTGAGCGCTTCAATGCGTAGTGATTCTTCATGCCGCCAATCGCCTGCAACCATTCGCGCAGCGTAAACCGTCGCAGGACGCCAGTATCATCATCAACCGTGAGCATTTGAAGTGGGGCGGCGACCATGATTGCGCCGTGCGTCGTGTAGGTCATTCGTGCGATCCTTCCATCAACATGTCGGTGTATGTCCGCGCCAGATCATCGCTGTTGAAGTCGGGCCATTCGGGCCACAGTGCTTCGCGGAGATGTTTGGACATGGCTGGCAACCGCAGGCGACCATCGAGCCACGCTTCGTAAAGTTCACCCGGTTCGAATTCGTGCCGGGAAATTATGCGTTCTCGCTCCGCGACCCATGACCGGTATACGCGCCGATCAAGGTCGCTCAGTGCGTCCACCCTGCCCTCTAGCGACTGCGTTGGGCGATAGTGGGCGTGAATGCGGTCCATCCGCCTCGCAAGGCTCACGCGTGACATTACCGGCCTTTCGCTGCGGCTATCACCTGCTCCAAATCGTCGAGCCTAGCGCGCAGGTCCCGTACTTCCTGACTGTCTGCGATGAGCTTCAACGCACTCGCGGCCTTGTGGCCCTCCGCTACCGTGAGGTCGCCAGCGGCCATCGCGTCCGCCCACGCGTTCGGTTCCGTCGAGTTGATTTCGATGCTTCGGCTGGTCGGCAAGAACCGATCAAGGATGTACATCGCCGCTTTCAAATCGTTGGCGTTCAGTCTCTCTCTGAGCACCAAAATGGATTGCGATGTCAGGTCGCCCAGCTTGTCGAGCAACTGCGCGTTCAAGCGGTTTCGTGAGCCCTTTGGTCGGCCCGGATTGCCAGGACCAAACTGACCGTTTGGCAAACGTGCCGGTGCCGTATTCGGCGGATCAAAATCGGTCATGTCATCAAATCCATTGAATGTTGACGCCGCGCGCAGCGAGCCACGCGGCCACGGCGCTGACAGGCAGCATTCCAGCATTTGAGCAAGGGAACCCGTGCCGCCGCCAGCGCGCCACACGCTGCCGCGTTGCCCCGATTGCAGCGTGAACCTGCCCAACTGGCGCGCGCGGCACGGCAGGCAGGATCACGACTGCGGGCAAAGTGATTGTGCGGCTCATGCGCCCATCGCCAGCCGCAGCACGTCTTCGCGCGGCACGTCCAGCATGATCGCCAACATCGTGAGGATGCCTTGCAGAGAAGATTCAGCCTCTTCGATCCGATCGCCCTCAGCGCGCAGGCGGGCGATACCCTCCGCCGCGCTCGCCTCAGCGGCTTCGACATCAGGGCCAACGGCAATGATCCGCTCCAGGCTCGGCTGCTTGCGGTGGTCTGCTTGCGTGCCTGCCCGCTCGATATGAAAGAGGCGCAACGCTCGCTCCCGCACCGCTTCGCGCACCGGCTCGGCCAGCCCGGCAAGATCGGGCGCTTCGAGCAGCGCTGCCAGTTCTTCGATCCCGGCTGTTTTGACGCGCGCCATTTGGTCGCCCACCGGCAAGGATCGGTGAAGGCTGCGGTATTCACTCGCACGATCGCGCGAGACGGATGCGGGCGGAATCAACGTGCGTTGCACTGTGGCAGCGTGTTCGGCGGCGGCGCGCCCTTCGGCTTCGATCGCATTGCCGAGCGCGAGCATCACCGGGCCGCTGGCCTGCCGGATCGCGTCGGGCGCGTGCTCAGGACGAAGAGTGCGGGCAAGCTGTGACGCATTGGCGACGAACCCTTCGAGCGCGGCGGGCAGTCGCGCATCGGCGAGCGATGCCGATGCAAGCGCGCCATGCGAGACGCCACCTTCGGTTCGCAGCGCGAAGACCAGGCCGTGCGCAGTCTCGGTTCGGGTAATTTCATACATCGGTCAACTCCAGTCTTTTGGGATGACCAATTGTTCTCCGAGAACATCTTATATGTCAACATTTTTCTCAATTATTTGAAGTACTTACCAGCGTGTAAGTTTGATGCAATTTCAATTTGTCTTGTCCGTTATTCTGAAACGTGACGATATTGCTACAATTGTAGCAATTTTATAAATGCCCCACAGATAACCAAATTTGAGAACACGTCCGCAGCCGGACATTGGGACACCCCTTAGGGGTGTGTCCCGTCCGTCCGGGCAACTGCTGACAGGACACTAGGCGGACATCCGGACATGTCCGGCAATGTCCCGTCCGTCCGGCCTAAAGATCAGCGCGAAACAAACCTCGGCATTGGCGGAATTCTATAAACCTCGCCACCGTCCAACTGGACCGCTTGTCGGGTGACGAGGCTTTTCACGACGCGATCGAACGCCTTTCGTTTTGTATCAATTTTGTCAGACTGGTGGCGCTCATAAAACCGTCCACGCCATTCATCCTTGGTTCCAGCACCGCCGATCGCTGCCAACGCGTCCAACGCCATTCGATCATGAATGCTGATTTTATCGCTACTCGCACCGGTGTATTCGAGCCCGACCGACCCTGCTTCTTGAGACAGCACAAATGACATGGCGGATGGTGGTTTCGCATCTTTCATTTTGCTGTTGGTGAGTGTGACCTTATCGCCTGTCTTTTCAACTTTATACTCGCAGTCGATCGCGCCCCGTAGTACCGACGATCCACGGGCACGTTGTTTGTCACCGTGCCCGCTGTGATGGACAATAAGTATTGTTGATCCTGCGTATCGCTCCCGCAACCTGTCGAGAGCGGCGACAAACTTATTCATCGCTTCCGTGCTGTTTTCATCGCCTGCGCCGAAATTGCGGGCTAATGTATCGATGACGATTAATCGCGGCATTCCATAACGCGTGGCCAACTGGTCGATTGCTCCGACCGCTTCGCTCACGCTATCGTCATCGAGCAACCGAACTGAAGCTGTAGATGAAAACAGCGCCGCATCTTTGAGCGACTTGTCTTGCAGTGCCTCCCAAGCTGCGAAACGTCGCCGCAAACCGTTCTGACCTTCACCAGCGATGTAAAACACAGAGCCGGGCTTTACTTTATGGCCGTGGAATTCCTGACCAGTTGCGATGCACGCAGCCATATCCATTGCGATCAGCGATTTGCCGGAACCGGGATCACCAAAAAGGCAGGCCGTGGAGTCCACTTCCATTATGTCGTCGATTAGGAAGACCGGCGGACTGGCTTGCAAATCGGCAACGCGAACAAACAGATTGCGTTTGGAGGACGCTTTACCGGTGATTGGTATCGCTGGCATAATGCCACCAAACGCGGCCCACCCCATTGCATTAATGTTGCCGCTTAGCCTGGCCAATGTAAGCCAGTCACCGTCGGTTCCGCTGCGCTCCCATGCGCGCCATTGGCGAACGTTGGCGGCTGGATCATTGGTCGCACCATGACCGGCGCACCATGCCTGCCAATCTGCCAATCGTTGTTCGGTAGTAGCCAAACCCACAGACGCGGTGACGAACGCACCGGAGGCCAAGAGCCAGTGGTTGCGATCAGCATCCACATCGCAACTTCGCAATGCTTCCAAAGCAAGTTCGTAAGTGGGAGCTAGCTTGCCCTTTCCCGGCGGAAACTTTCGGCCTGCATCGCGAGCGGCAGGAGCGCTGCGCATCGTCCATTGCGGGGCGACTGCGCGCTGGGAACTTAGAATACCTGAATCGTAGAGGACGATGTATCCGCCATCGCCACGTCGATCGATCCCATCACCTAGTCCATCAGTTCCTTTATCGGTGGGCGCAATTTGGCTCGCGGGAATCGTGACTAGGTAATGAACTCCACCTGAGGGCGTTCGCTGCATAGCCGTTTTTGGAACCAGCCAGCCGTTCACTTCCATGGTGGCGCTGCCGGACTTGCCGTTCTTCTCATCTATATCGAGCGCCAATAGGCCATTGCCCATGGCCAGCCCCACGCTCGCGTTCGGCCATTTCGCCCACATGGCACGAATGCGCCTTGAATCTTGAGTTGCCAAATAGACGCCGCCTTGCCCCGCAAGTGGTCCTGGTATTCCCTGCGCTGCGGCGACTTCGGCATTGCCAAACGGGACTTTGCTTTCTGAGAGTGGGATCACTCGAAAGCCGCAGCCCGCAGCGTATAGAGCCCAATCGACGCCGCGCGGAACTTGCACGCTGGCTGAATCTGAAGTAAACATTGAGTGCAAAACCTTTGGAACCCGTCGCTTTCACGACCGAGGCGACGGGTTCATTTTTGGGCACAAGCGGAACCACTCTCCGCCATTTGTCGCGCAATTCCTTGATCGATTTCCGTCACTCACCGATCCCGCTGACCGATAGTGACTGAAAGGGATCGATCAGGACGCGAACGCGGCCTCGCGCTGGCGAGTGAGGTAATCCTCTATGTCTCTGCGCAGATAGCCAACGCGGCGCGCACTCAGCTTGATCTTGCGCGGAAAGTCAGGATCGGCAGCGGCACGTCGGCGCATGGTCGGTTCGGACAGGCCGATTTCGCGGCACGCTTGCTCGATAGTAAGTACGGTGATGTCGCTCATGGGAATGGCTCTCGGCTCAATTGCTGGGGATGCGGGGCATCCACTCCGCGAGCACCGCTCCAAACGGCATAGGCCATTCCAACCCTTACGCCGGGTTTCCCTCCCGGCAGAGATCATCCGACCTCGAACGCCGCCGGCCATCAGGCCATTGCAGCTATGGCAGTAAGGTGCTCTAGTCGCCACTCACCGTCAAGAGGAAAAATAATGCCCGAGATACACTATGAAGGAGCCGACGCGCCTATTCCTGACAATCCAAAGGCGATATTAGTGAAGGTTTTCCAGAGTGAACTTGAAATGGGCGCGTCTGCATCTGGAAAATCATGCACTGACGCGCCCATGTTTATCAGCATGTTGCAAATGGATGTGGATTCATTCGTTGATGACATGATCAAGAAGTCAGCAGGTGCATGCGTTATCTACATCTTTGGATATGACTTGACCAAAATACCCACGATCAAACCAAAAATTTAGACCATCGCTCGACATATGCGGCTGTGTCGCAGGTTAGATAATCGGCCCACTGCTGCATCAGATCGCGGCGACGTTCGAATGCATCACCGCGCCTGTAAGCACGTTCGACCTTGTTCGTGATCGTGTGCGCCAATGCTTGTTCTGCTATCGTATCAGGGTGCAGCGTCGTTTCCGTGATCCAGTCGCGAAATGTGGAGCGGAAACCATGCACTGTCAGTCCTGCACCCTCGCGCATCCCTCGCAGCATTTGGAGCATGGCCATGTTGGACAACGGCTTGCCATTGCGCACACCGGGGAACACGTATTCGTTTCCCTGTATGCGCAGGTTGCCGCGTAACAGGGCAATCGCGGCGTCCGATAGCGGAATGCGGTGTTCCTTGGCCATTTTCATCCGCGCTGCCGGAATGGTCCAAGTCGCAGCATCCAAATCAAACTCGCTCCATGTTGCGTCGAGCGTTTCGCTTGTACGTGTCGCACACAGTATCGTCAGCAATAGTGACTTGGCTGAATAATCGGATTTGCGTTGCAACTCTTGCGCGAAAGTAGGCACAAATTTCCAATCCATCGCTGCGTGATTGGACTTCATCTGCTTGCCATTTAGACCAGCGTGCTTGAGCGCTTTCGCATCCGCTGGATTGTAATGGTTGCGCCACAAGGCCTGACGTTGCGGATTGCTATTATCGGCTAATGCCTGCGCCTTGGCCGCATGAATGACTGTCTCAATGCGACTACGGACACGCGACGCTGTTTCCCGCGCACCGCTCCATAATATGCCGTCATAATCGCCACGCTTGTACGGCTGTTGTAGGACGCGCATCACATCGTCCATTGTCACTTTATGCGCGGGAGTGTCACCGATCATCGGATAGACATACGTTGCGAGCGTGTTCTCCCATTGCGTAATGTGCTTTTCGTTTTTCCAACCCGAACGGTTCTGTTCGATGTAAGCCAGCGCCGCCTTCCGAAATGTCATGCCTACCAGTGCGTTGTCGGATTGAAGCGAACCTCTATGCTGGTTGCGTTCGCCTGCATTTTTGAAGGCATCCATCAGCCCTTCAATGGTCGAATTTGCAGCTTGGCTAATCGCTGGTTTGCGATTGGCGAGTGGATCACCTCCCGCCTTGATCGCCCTCAATTGCTCCGCTGCCTCCGCTTCCAGTCCCGCCAGCACTGCTGCGTCAATCGGTTCATAGTCGGACAGCTTCATGAGCCGACGCTTACCCGATCGGTTAGTATATCGTAGGCTCCATGATGCCGAACCGCTGGCCGCTATGCACAGATTCAGTCCATTTCGAGCGGCCCACATGCCAGGACGTCGTGCAGTGACAAGCTTCTTAATCGTGGGGACGGATAGAGGCATTTTAGGGGCTCCGGTGAGTGGCTAGTGACAGGTCTGCCACTCACCGAAATCGCTCGCCAAGCACTTTCAACCCTGACGCCTAGTGACGCCCCATGACGCCTATATTTGGCGTCTTTTCAATTGGTTGTTTCCCGTCTCGACGCGCCATGACGGCCTGTGGCGATTCGGAATTACGGCCTCCGTCTCCGCCATTTTTATGAGATATCAGCCTTTTCGGCTTTGCCAGCAGATAGCCCAAGCGATGATAGCCGAGCTGACGACGTTCTGCCGCCAGCTCGCGACGAGTTCCGTCCTGGCGCGGGGCGTCATTATTATCCCGGAGCCAGATCGCTTAGCACAACGTTTTCGTGCATCGCCAGGCTAGCAGCCGGCTTGACTTGGCTTTCCTGGTCATCGCGGCGCATCGGTACGGGCATTGCGGCTAGGGTCTCGGCGCTTGAGCAGACGCAGCGATCCTTCGCACATAGGCTCAACGTATAACGACCGCCGAGCCGCTGAAATTCGGAAGGCGAAAACGCTACGTGGCACCGGTATCACTCGGGCTCGTGCCTCGCTGTCGCACGGATCTCAAGTTCCGCGCGGCAGACGCGTTAGCTCAAGGCTACGGTCTCGGCCGGGATCGGATCGCCGGAACCCTCGATCGGCTTTCGATCATCGAGCCCTGCCTCGACGATCGCGGCAAAATTGGCGAGCAGCGCGTCCTCGCTCGACTTGCGGGAGATCATCGTGAGCTGCAACGGCAAGTCGAGATCGGTCAGTTCGCGGAAGGACACGTCGTCGGGCGCGCTCGACACCGCGACCGCCGTCACGATAGCCAGCCCCATTCTCGCGGCAACAAGGCCATAAGCAATATCGACCGCACTGACCTCGACCGAAATGATCGGCGACACATTGTTCACATCGAAAGCCGAGACGATCCGGTCGAACAGGCGCGGTGACAGCTTGCGGGCCGGAAAGATAAGCTGCTCGCCTTCGAGATCCCGGATCGACACCGTGTCCTTCGCGGTCAAGGGATGATCGACCGGCAGGACCAGCATGAACTTGTCCATCCCGACCCGCAGCACGTTGAATTCCTCCGCGTCATTCGCTTCCTCGATCACGAAGCCGATGTCGACTTCACCGCCCCGGATTTTCTGACGCTGCGCTTCCGACGTTAAAGGGAATGCCTTCAACTCAACGTCGGGATACGCGGTGCGGAACTGCTTGATCGCGCTGGGCAGGAGATGGCGGCGGATCATCGCTTCGGAAAACGCGAGGCGCAATGTGCCCATGTCGCCGTGCGCGAGGCGCGCGACGCGACGGCTCGTTTCTTCGATGTCGTAGAGGATTTCGCGCACGTCGCGCGCAAGCAGGCGTCCGGCGGGCGTGATTTCGACCCCGCGCGCCTGCCGTTCGAAGAGCTTTACATTGCCCAGCTCTTTTTCAAGATCGGCGATCCGCCGCGAAAGCGCTGATTGCGCGATATTCAAGCGTTCGGCAGCGCGGTGCAGGTTCTGCTCTTCAGCTACGACGAGAAAGAACGGAAAGTGCTTTGCGATCCGCAGAGTTCGCAGGGTCGCGACCTCTCGCGGCACGGATTCACTTGAGAGCGATGCTGCCATGTCAACAATATGGCACGCAAAGGGCATTTGAAACCAGTCCCAATCGCGCCGACGGTTTGCACAGACACCGACTGGAGGTTCAATTGCGTTTCTCGCTGATTTTCGAAGCACAAATCGTGGACGCTTCGCCCCGTGGCGAAGTGCAGGTCTTCAATGAGCTGATGGAGCAGGCCCTTCTTGCCGAAAAGCTCGGGTTCGACGTGATTTGGAGCGTCGAGCACACTTCGCTGACCCATTATGCGCACATGTCCGCACCCGAAACCTTCCTTGCTTTCCTGGCAGGCCAAACATCGCGCATCGGCATCGGTCACGGCGTCGTCTGCCTGATGCCGGCCATGAACCACCCGATCAAGGTGGCGGAGCGTGTCGCGACGCTGGATATCCTCTCCAAGGGGCGCGTGCATTTTGGCGTCGGCAAGGGCGGCAGCCAGCAGGAGGCGGGAGCCTATGGCTATGACTTGAAAGAACTGCAGCCGATCATCGACGAGGCGATGTACCTGATCCCGCGCATGTTCATGGAAGACGAGGTGGAACACAACGGACCGCATCTGACGATCCCGCCGCGTCCGATCCATCCCAAGCCGTTCCAGAGCCCGCACCCGCCCATGTACATGGCGTGCACGAACCTCGATACGCTCGCCCGCGCGGGTCAGCGCGGTCTTGGCGCTCTGGTGCTCGGTTTCGGCGGGCCCGAAGAAGTGGCGAAAAAGAACAAGATCTATCGCGACGCTTGGCAGAGCCGTGATGTACGCGATCAGGTCGGCTATCGCCCGATCCAGCATTTGGCGGCGCTATGTCCGACGATCGTGCTCGACGATGCGCAAGAGGCGCGCAAGATCGGCTTGCGGGGGCAGCGGTATTTCTATGAATCGCTGAACTACTGGTACGGCGGCGGTCCCTGCCCCGATCCTGATTCCTGGGACGATCAGCTGGTCGAGGAAGGCACCAACACGATCATCACGACCAAGCTGGCGTCCGAGACGCTGACGATGGATCTCAAGGAGCGCGAAGGTGATCGTAAGCCCAGCTCAGGGATCCTGTCAGCGCAGAACGCCTATGGCACCGTGGAAGACTGCATTGATTACGTGCAGCAATTGACCGATGCGGGAGCCGATGAAATTCTGTTCATGACCAACATGGGTACGGTGCCGCACTGGGCGCAAATGGAAACGCTCCGCAAGATCGGCACGCACGTCATCCCGCACTTCCGGTGATCCGGCCCGACCTGTCGCTGACAGGCAATACCGCTGTCATTACCGGTGCGGGGTCGGGTATCGGGCGCGCGCTGGCGTTAGCCGCCGCGCGGCGCGGAATGGCGGTGGCGATCTGCGACGTGAACGAGGCGCCGTTGGCGCAGACGGCCGAACTGGTCGAGCAAGCGGGAGCCGCGTGTCTGGCACGACCGTTGGATGTGACGGATGCTACGGCGAGCGATGCCTTCGCATCGCGCGTTGCGGCGCAATGCCCGCCAATCGTGATGCTCTTCGCCAATGCGGGCATTCTCAGGCAGGGTCGCATCGGGGAGATGCCGCTAGCGCGGTTGCGCGCCCTGTTCGACGTCAACGTTATCGGCACGGTCCAGACCGTACAATCCTTCCTGCCGATGATGCGCACCGCGCAGATACCCGCGCAGATCGTCATCACCTCGTCGACCGGCGCGATGCTCAGCTATCCCGACCTGTCCGCCTATTGCGCGGCCAAGCATGCCCTGTGGCCGATCGCCGACGGATTGCGCGCGGATATGGAGCAGGACGCAGCCCCCATCGGAGTCTCGATGTTGCTGCCCGGCCCGGTAAGGACCGCGATCTTCGATCACAGCGAGCCCGATCATCAGGCAACGCCGGGATCGATCACCGCCGACGAAGCGGCGGAAATCGCGTTTTCAGGTTCGCTGGAAAACCGCCCGTATATCCTGACCCATCCGGATTTCGTGGATCAGGCCGATGCGCATTTCGGCGCGACGATCGAGCGCATGAAATCGGCCTGACCCGCGAAGTTTACGCGATTTCCGGGTGGTACTGCGCGTACCAGTCGCGATACTTCAGGATCGGGCCGTCGGCGGCGCCCAGCAGCGGCCGTTCGACATAGGCCTTGTGCGGCCAGATCTTGCCGTCGCTCCACTGCTCCGCTTCGCCGTGCTTGGCCGCCAGACTGGTGAAGGCCATGGCTTGTTCGTCGCTCAGCGGGCAATCGGCATCGCGCAGGAACGTCTGGCGCACCCAATAGTGGCTCAGCTCCGCCGACACCGGCGTAACCGAGACGTAATAGATCGTGGTCAGGCCCGGCGCATGCGGCGTACGGCTTTCGACACGGGACAAGCCGCCGCCCAGCACTTCGCTCTCGACGGTGGACCCGACCGATTTGTTGTCGGTCGGCCCGTCGTAATCCGTGGGGAGGATCCGGACCGGGCTGTAAAAGCGATGCCCGTCGGCCTTGATCGGACCGTCTGACACAGCTTGCCCGGACGAATGGACGCCCGGAAAGTGCGCGAAGTCGACGCCGTTCTCGAAGACGTCCTGCGGATGGGGGGAGCCGAAATCGTCATGCAACTTCTGGAAACCCGCGCCTTCCACCCGGCCCGTTTCGTCCCATTCAGGCAGCTCGAAGAACGGCTCCCGGTCGGCAAGGTCGTGCCACAGCATGATCATATTGCCGCGCTCAACCGTCGGCCAGACCTTCACTTTTGCCCGCGGCGGAATCGATTTGGAGAACGGGACCGACTTGCACGCCCCGTCCACCCCATAACGCCATTGGTGGAACGGGCAGACGATCGTCTCACCCTCGATCCAGCTTTCATAGCCCAGATGGGCGCCAAGGTGGGGGCAATGCGCATCGGTCACGACGGCCTTGCCGCTTTGGGTTCTGAACAAGACCAGATCGCGGTCGAAATAGCGCAAGGGACGGATATCTCCCGGCGCCAGTTCGTTGGCGAAACCGACCGCGAACCATCCCGTGGGAAAGGGATGGAAGGGATAGCGCGTACCAAATTTGCTGATCTTGTTCACGGCACCTCTCCTGTATCAAAAATCAGATGATCGACGCCCCTCCATCAACGGCAAGAACTTGTCCGTTGATATGCGCGCCCGCATCGCTGGCGAACAACAGGGCGGCGCCCTTAAGGTCATCGTCGTTGCCCAGACGACCGCTGGGCGTGGTTCGGATCAGGTGATCGCCATGCTTGTCGAGCGTGTAGTCGGTGAGCCTTGAGGGGAAATACCCAGGCGCAATCGCGTTCACGGTAAGGCCGCGCGCGGCCCATTCGGCGGCGAGCGCGCGCGTGAAGTTGATCACCCCGCCCTTGCTGGCATTGTAAGCGATCGTCCCGATCATTTCGGGGTGGTGGCCCTGCATGCCCTCGACCGATGCGACGTTGATGATGCGGCCCCATCCGGCCGGCAACATGAAGCGCTTCGCCATCTGTTGTGAAAGGAGGAACGGCGCGGTCAGGTTGATGGCCATGACTTTGTCCCATCCCTTGATGGGCATGTCTTCCGTCTTCGACCCCCAAGATGTCCCCGCATTGTTCACGAGGATATCGACCCGGCCACCCTCTGCCTCGATCTGCGCGGCGACCCGTTCGGGTTCGTCGACATCGGAAACGTCGGCGGCGATCGCCTGGGCTGCGATACCGCGTTCCGAAAGCGTAGCGACCGCTTCGTCGAGTTCGTCCTGCTTGCGCGCGGTGATGATGACCTTGGCGCCGAATTCGCCCAGCGCTTCGCTGATCTGAAAGCCCAGACCGCGTGACCCGCCAGTTACCAGCGCGGTCTTTCCTTGGAGCGAAAACAGAGACTTGAGTGGTGTCGTCACGTTGTATTTTCCGATTATCCTGCGGTGTATCCGCCATCCACGAACAGTGTCAACGGCGGAGTAAAAGTCGTCCATTAGGCGGAGTAAAACCAGGCCACTTGATCCGGGTGTTGGCGAGCGCCGTGAGGGCGTAGCCCGAGCGGGGGTCGCCAACACCCGGATTGTCATT
>NZ_WRPO01000025.1 GCF_009746585.1 Novosphingobium aquimarinum | reverse complement strand
TTGGTTCCTTCGACTTGTTGAGGTCGAGGGAACCGTAATTATCTGGAGTGAAATCATGGAAAACCGAAGGAAACCTGCGCCTCCTGCCGCCACGCTCGACATAAACTGCGACTGCAAAGAATACGTCTAATGTTGAGCTCAACATTACACGTACTCACGCGGGCTCAGGTCAATTTCCAGGTTCGCGCGCTCGTCGGGCGAGAGATCGCCCAAGCGCCGATCGAGGATCGATTCCGCGGTGGTGACAAGCTGAAGAACGACCGATTGCCCGGCGGCGAGATGAGCCTTGGCGGCCGCGATGACGGTCGGTAGCTTCATGGAGAGGAGGAGCTGGCCGAAGAAGCGCTGCTTCGTCGATTCGAAGCGTGAGCGCGCCGATGCCTTGGCACCGCTGTTGAGGGTCGCATTCTCGAGCCCGTCGACCACCGCCGTCAGTTCGAGCGCGCGCTCCATGTTGCGGTGGATGATGCCCCAGGCGTCGGCATAGGCATCGTAGACCGCGATCTGCTCTCTGGTCAGCTCGTGGCGCAGGATCTCATATTCGACGCCGGCGAAGCTGAGCGCCCTCGCGGTGTAAAGGCCGAGCGCCTTCATGTCCCGGGCCACCAGTTCCATCGCCGCGATGCCGCCCTTCCGGATGCCCGCAATGAACTGCTCACGGTTGCTGAAGGCCGTTTCCGGGCCCCAGAGCCCCAATCGCACGGCATAGGCGAGGTTGTTGACGTCGGACGCGCCCGTGGCCGAGGCATAGAGGACGCGGGCGCCGGGCAGGTGGTTCTGCAGCAGCACGCCGGAAATGCCCTGCTGCGACCCCTCTTTCTTGCCCAGGGCGCCCTCGCCGCCGGCGACGCCGCCCATCTCGTGCGCCTCGTCGAAGCCGATGACGCCTTCGAAGTCCTCGCCGGCCCAGCCGATGATCTGCTGGAGGCGGCTATGATCGCCGCGCGCGGAACGAAGGGTCGGATAGGTGACGAAGAGCACGCCCTGCTCGAGCGGGATCGCCTGATCGATCTTCCAGTTGGCGAGTGGCTGGATGTCGGCGGCGAGGCCGCCAAGCGCAGTCCAGTCGCGTCGCGCATCTTCGAGGAGCGCCTCGTTCTTGGAAATCCAGATGTTGCGCCGGCGGCCGGCAAGCCAGCTGTCGAGAATGCAGGCCGCGACCTGCCGCCCCTTCCCCGCGCCCGTGCCGTCGCCGAGGAAGTAGCCCATGCGATAGGCGCGGCCGTCCGGCGCTTCCTCCAGACCGACGCCTTCCTTGGCAGGCCTGAACTTGCCGGGCAGGAACTGGTCCCAGGCGTGACCGGCATAGACGACAGTCTCGAGCTGCGAGGCCGACAGCAGGCGCTCGGAGACGGTGCGCTCGGGCAGGTTTGGCACATAAGCAGGGATCGGCCCCGCGATTGAGCCCATCGCGACCGACTCGACCAGCGCGGTCGGATGTTCGCCGGCGGCCTCGAAGGTGATCCGGCTCGGGCGATAGGGAAGATAGACGCCGACCTGGTCGAGCAGCGGCGCCGGCGTATCGAGCGGCGTGTATTGGACCGGCAGGACATTGTTGCGGACCGGCGCGTGATACGGACGCGGCTGCGCGCGATTGCTCTTCATGGCGCGGAAGAGCGAAGGGCTACTCGACCGCTTCGGAGCTGGGGCCAAGGGTGCGCCGAGAACCGCACGGTCGTGGATCGTAAGTGCGCCGATGAGGTCGCGGATCGAGCTGCGTTGGATTGTCGCGGGAATGGTCTTGCCCGGCACCTTGTCGATGACGAAGAGCCTGACGGCGATCGAGGTGCCGTGTTTGAGATAGCATTTTTCGAGCCGCACCGAAGTCTGGACGCTGACATCGCGCAAGGTCGTCTCGAAGAGATCGCGCATCCGTGCGTTGGGGCCAAACCAGTCGGGCATGATCGCAACGAGCCTGCCGCCAGTCTGGAGGCGGCGTAGCGCTGCCTGGAGATGACGGACGGCGGCATGTGCGTCGGCGCCAAGCCCGACCGAGCGGGAGAATGGCGGGTTCATGAGGATCAGGCTCGGCCGCGGCGCGGCTGCGAGGGTCGAGTTGATCGTCGCGCCGTCATGACCGGTGACGACGGCATCTGGGAATACGTCGGCGAGCCGGGCACGGCGGGCCGGCGCGTATTCGTTGAGTTGCAGCGCTGCGAAATCGCGGCAGTGCGCTACGAGAAGGCCGTTGCCCGCGCTGGGTTCGAGAATGATGTCATCGCTCTGGATGTTGGCGAGAAGGACGGCGATCGCCGCAAGATCGACGGGCGTCGAGAATTGCTGCCATTCGATCTGATCCTCGCTGCGAACGGTCTGGGTGGGCAGCCGGTCCAGGAGATCGCAGGCGGCGCCTACGTCATCGAGCGAGCGGAGGGGATAGGGTCCGAACTGGAGATGGTGCGCGAGCGCGTGTTCGAGGATCTCGAAGCTGTCACGCTGGGTCCAGAAGCCATCGGCGTCGGTCCCGCCATATCCCTCGACCATGGCAGCATTGAGGTTCGCCCGGGTGATTGGGTCGCTTGACCGGAGACGGTTGAGGAGAAGCGTGGCCGCGCGGCGTTCGGCCGCGGTGGCGGTATCGAAGAGATCGGACATGGTGGGGTCTCCGGACTGGCTGCCCCATCGGCAGCATCAGTCCTCCGATCCCCCTCCCCTTCTTATTGCGCTGGCATGGCCAGTGCCGAAGGCCGGGATGCTATCGGCGCCCGTCAGGCCGGCATCTGCACCACGATCTTGCCCTTCGCGTGCCCGGACTCGAGATGCGAGAATGCGTCGGCTATGTCGGCAAAGGGAAAAACGCGGTCGATCACCGGCTCGAGTTTCTTCTGTTCAACGAGGCCAGCGAGCTGGGTGAGCTCAGGGCCGCTCGGGTGCATGAACAAAAATCGGTAGGTGACGCCGTGCTTTCTTGCCTCCGCGCGCAGCTTGTAGCTGGCCGCCCAGAATAGCGCGGTGAGCAGCAATCCCCGGTGGAGGTCCTTTCTCGCCGTCTGGGGCTCGGGTGTCCCGGCGATCGACACGACCTTGCCGCCAGGCTTCACGACCTGAAACGATTTCATGAGGGTGTCGCCGCCGATCAGGTCGAAGACACCATCCATGTCGCGCACATGATCCTCGAAGCGCTGCGTCGTGTAGTCGATCACGACATCGGCGCCGAGGCGCTCGACCAGTTCCCTTCCCCGCGGCGAAGCCGTGGTCGTGACTTCGGCGCCGAGCCATTTGGCGATCTGAATGGCGAATGTGCCAACGCCCCCGGCTCCACCGGAGATGAAGACGCGGCTTCCCGGCTTGAGCTGCAATTCGTCGCGAAGGGCCTGAAGCGCTGTGAGGCTGGCGAGTGGCACGCCTGCGGCCGCATCGAAATCAAGTGCCGCCGGCATCCTCGCCACGAGGTTTTCCGGGACGATTGCATAGTCGGCAAACGCCCCCATGGCTTCCTTGGGCATTCGCGCGAAAATTCGGTCACCCGGAGCGAACTGCGAGCCGGCGGAGTGGGACGCTTCGACGACGCCGGCAAGCTCGTTGCCCATTGTGATCGGCAAGGAATAGCGCAGGACAGTCTTGAGCTTTCCCTCGCGCGTCTTGAAGTCGACGGGATTGAGGCCGGCCGCATGCACACGGACCAGGATCTCGCCCGGTCCGGGTTCGGGACGCGGAATCTCGCGAAGTACCGTCGCTTCCGGTCCTCCATAACCTGTCAGTACAAAGGCCTTCATGGTGGCAATCATGCCTGAAATCGGCGTTCGTTGAAAGATTCCTCGCTCCGCGAGGTTGGACGGGCGGCGTTCCTCTCAGGCAGCCATGCGTTTCTCGAGGACCTTGGCCCAATCCTTGAAGCCGCGCGGGGGCGGCATTCGTTCGATCGTGAGGCCTGGGCGAGCGTAGAGCAGCTCGGCCTGATCGGCGGCGCGGAGGCCTTCCGCGTCATTATCCTGGGCAAGGATGAGCGTTTGCACCGTCTCCGGCAGGCGGATCTGATGCAGTCGCCGCGCTCCGAGACTTGCCCAGCATGGCAGCGCATTGAGAATGGTGAAGGCGCGCGCGGTCTCGAAGCCTTCGGCGAGAGCAAGGACCGTGGCGCCCCGCCCTCCCCCTTGCCAGGCGCCCGCCGCTGGCCGACCGAGCATAAGCTTCATGCGATAGCGCGCGGTCATGGGATCGAGGAATATTCTCTGGACGGCTGTGAGGCGCTGCCCTTCCCGCACCGCCACCAGAAGAGCCGGGTGGAAGCTTGTCCAGGGTTTGGGCCGGTACGGACAGCGGGGATGGAAGCGCAGGTCGTCGTTGATCGGCGCGAGATAGCGCGAAGCCAGATAGCGTTCTGCCAGCGTGCCTTCGAGGGAAAGGGCGTCATCCCACAGTCGGCTCGCATTGCCGGATGAGACGGCAGGAGCATCGGTATAGCTGAAATGGTCGCGGATGGGCACGCGTCGGAGTTCACGCAGGACGTCTTCCCGATCGCATCCGGCGAAGCAGGTCACCAGAATGCCGCGGTCACCCTGGCGGATCGATAGGCTTGGTGTGCTGTCGGAATGCGCGGGGCAAAGGCACATTGCTGTTCTGCCGTGCCATGTGCCGCCAAGTGTGCCAACAAGATCGATGAGTTGCTGCGAAGGTCGTTCGGCTGTGAGGGCCATGATCGGCTCCTTTCACAATCTCGGCCCCCCTCCCCTTCTTCTCATGTGGTTTGGCGAATCGGTTCGGGGCGTTGTTCTTCCAAGAATCATCTTTTGATAAACGCCCGGCGCGTAAGCGGCGGGGTGATTCTTAGATTCTAATGATTCTATGATTCAGGGCCTGCAAGGCCTTGATAATGTGAAGGAAATAAGGGGTATTCCTGTCCTCGTGGGGGCATATGCCTGTCCAGTTGGGGGCGTTATCCTGTCTCCGTGGGGGATGTATCCTGTCCGTCTGGGGTAACCCTGTCCTCTTGGGGGCCGGCGCCTGTTTGGGCTTTTCGATCTCCATCAACGTGGTTTTGACGCGGTTTTTCGTGCCTTGATGCCGCTGCGCGCGACTCGCGGTGAATCCTGACATGATCGCCGAGTCGGGCGCGGATTCTATCCTGTCCGATTGGGGGCGCACTTGGAAGCATGGGTCGGCCAATCCTGTCCTGACTTGACGATCAAGGTCAGGACAGGCAGATAACGCTGCCGAGGTGTTCGAAATGGGGGAATCGGCAGATCCGATTGTAGCGACAGATGAAGAGGGAGTCTCTTCCGTTCGCTCGATGAAGGTTGCGGCGACACTCGCGCGCAAGGGCGGCGACGAATTCGCAAAGCCGGGTAAGCTAGTCGAAGTGCGCTTCGTTAGGGGTCAGTCTTTGAGTCTGACGGCCTCTCGTCTCCTCGCATTGATGATCCTGACCGCCGGGGGTGACGCTTGGCGCGACATCCCGCATCGTATGCGCAAGGCGGACATCCGTCGGGGACACAAGGGCAACGAGCGCATTGTGGATATGCTGGAGGAGCTCCATCGGACGCTCTTCGCTGAAGACGATAAGTCATGGCGAGGCAAGAGGGCCACTAAGCGTTTCAGCCTGATCCAGGCCTCTTGGGAGGAGGTTGAGGATGGGGATAAGGAGACAGGCTGGATCGAATGGCAATTCACGCCCGACGCGCGAAGGCTGATCCAGGAATCGCAGACTTATGCCGTTATGAACAGGCAGGCAGTTCTCGGATTCCGTTCGGCCTATTCCTTGAAGCTGTATGAGGAGGGCGCTCTGCGCCTCCATCGGCGGCAGCCTGTTTGGAAAGTAGATATGGTGGGGCTGCGTGCAGCGCTCGGCATCGATCCCGACAAGTATGCCGACTTTGCTCAGTTGCGCCGTAAGGTGTTGCTCGTGGCGAAGAGCGAAATCGATCAGCTCGCGCACTTTACGGTCGAATGGGTAGAGATCAGGCGGGGCAGGGCGGTCGCCGAACTCGAATTCCGTTTCGCACCGAAAGACGCGCCCGCGCAGATAGAGACGGTTGATGAGCTTGCCCGTCACTCGGCGGGACGTCAGCCGCGCAGGGACGGTACCGTTGAGAGCGTGAGTGTCGATGCAGCCGACGCGCTCCCACAGGTCGACATTCGGGCGCTCGTTTCGAACGTCGCGGAGAAGCTGGCGGCTCCGGATCGCGAGGTTCGGGCGAAGTTCGCGGTGTTTCCTTCGGGTTCAGTGAAATACGGAGCGGAGGAATTCTACGCGGTTGGTAAAGCCTCCGGTGGGGGATGGGACGTAGATCTGATCGCGGAAGCCTATCGAAAGGAAATGGGTGATCGCCTCCTTCGTTTGAGCGGGACTAAGCTCGAACGATCATGGAAAGGGTTTTGTGAGGCTTATTTTGCGCGCCGGGGACGGCCCTGATCAAAAATTGCAGCCCTGCAATTTTCTAAAATACGCCCCCAATCGGACAGGATAGAGCGCCGCTCGCCTTGGCGTTACGCAGTGAAATGGGGCTATCTGCACATCGGGCTTTTGCAAGTCAGGCATCCCTCCCTCAACTTGCGAATATCGACTTTAGATTGACGAAAAAGCGAAAGTCGAGCATCTACCCATTGAATTTCAAAAAGGGTGGATCAATGGCGTCGGCTGTGGACCAAGTTCGTGACGAGGAAAAGCTCGACGTCGCCGCTCTGGCGAGCCGATCGTCCTCGGTGTTGGAGCGCCTGCGAAGTAGTGCACGTTCAGCCCGCGCCGGTGAACGTCGCGAGCCGACCTTTCCGATCGGGAAGGCGGCTGAACTGGTAGGGCGGACAACGGCGGCGATCCGCGACGCCGAGGCGGACGGGCGATTGGTCGCCCCGCCAAGAGGGGAGAATAATCGGCGGACAGGCTACACGCTCGCTCAGCTCAATGACATGCGCGGGACATTTGGCACACGGCCGTGGCGCGAAGCGTCCGATCCTTGTTCCATCGTTGCTATCCAGAACTTCAAAGGCGGCGTGGGCAAGTCCACGGTTTCGGTGCATCTCGCGCAGTATCTCGCGATAAGGGGCTATCGAGTTCTCCTCATAGATTGTGACAGCCAGGGTTCGGCGACCACGCTGTTTGGCTATGTCCCCGATCTCGACCTCACCGAGGATGAAACACTCTATCCTTATCTCCGCGAAGGAGAGCGTGAGACGCTCGATTATGCGATCAAGAAGACCCATTTTGACGGTCTCGACCTCGTGCCTGCGAACCTCCGGCTGTTCCAATCCGAATATGAACTGGCCGCTCGAATGGCGCGAGGGCAGGGCACGCTCTTGAACCGATTGGCCCAGGGTATCGCATCGGTCAGCGACCTCTACGATGTCGTCGTGCTTGATCCGCCGCCGGCACTTGGCGCGATCTCGCTCTCCGTCCTTCGTGCCGCCAACGCGCTGGTTGTGCCGGTCCCGCCGACTGTGATGGATTTTTCATCGACGGCGGCGTTTCTCGCCATGCTTGACGAGACGATCGAAGATCTCAAATCCTATGATCTGGCGCCGCAGCTCTCGTTTCTTCGGTTCGTGGCCTCAAGGGTCGACGAGAATAAATCGATGCAGAAAGGCCTGCTCGATCTGATGCGCCAGCTCTACGGGAACGCGATGATCAGAACACCGCTCAAGGATTCGGCGGAGATCGACAACGCCACCGCTCGATTGATGACGGTCTATGAGCTTGATGGCCCGATGACGAGTAAGCAGGTGCGGGATCGCTGCCTCACCTATCTCGACGGCGTTTGCGGCGAGATTGAGGTGGATATCCGGCGCACTTGGCCAAGCCATCTCGGGCGCTTGCGGAAGGAGGGCCTCGCATGAACTTTGAAAATTGCAGCCCTGCAATTTTTTGGGGGAGGGGCCAATGAGCTCGAAAAACCTCGGCTTCATCGCTGACCTTGCTGCGGGTGTCGAGGCACCCGACAAGTCGGCCGAACGTGGGTCTCGCCTTGGCGCGGGGGTGCTTAGCGGACGCAGCAGCCGGCTTGCCGATCTTGCATCGGGCTCGGTCGTCGACAATCCGCAGCAACTCGTCGATCCGGCGCGCTGCCGCATCTGGGAGCGACATAACCGTGACTATGCGGCATTGAACCGGGACCGGTGTAACGATCTCATCGAGAGCATCATCGCGCAAGGTAAGCAGGAGGTGCCGGCTATCGTGCGTCGCTTAAGCGGCGACCCTGACTACGACTTTGAAGTGATATGCGGTGCGCGGCGGCATTGGACTGTGGCTTGGCTCCGCGCCAACAATTATCCGGACATACGATACCTCGTGGAGATTCGCAGTCTCACCGACGAGCAGGCGTTTCGGATATCCGATCTCGAGAACCGTGCACGCGAGGACCTCAGCGATGTCGAACGCGCACGCGACTATCTGCGCGCCCTCGACCTCTATTACGACGGCAAGCAGAAGAACATGGCCACGCGCCTCAACCAGTCCGAGGCTTGGCTTAGCCGCTATCTGGACCTCGCACGGTTCCCCGAGGAATTGCTTGGTGCCTTCGCGGATCCGTTCGAGCTCAAGATATCGCATGTTGGAACGCTGAAGCCGATCCTGAAGCCCCAAGAGAAGCGCGCGCTGGTCCTGGCGGAGGCCGCACGCATCGCTCAGCTTCGCCGCGAAGGGAATGCGGAGGCGCCTGCAACAGTCCCGGATGTCCTTCGAGCGCTGGTGGCTTCGACCGAAGCGCCGATTGCAAAGCCTAAAGCTGCCCCCAAGAAGACAGGATTGGAGGCAAGCGTCATTCGAACGGAGACTGGGACGCCAATTGTCCGCATCGACCGGACGGATCGGAAAGGCGTCAGCCTCACTCTACTCTGCAAGGGGGGCGGTACGCGAGCAGAGGTCGATGCCGCTCTGAAAACGCTACTGGACCAGCATTGGCCCGAACAGGGATAGGATGAACGGGGGCGCGGCCAATCCTCTAAACTGCACCCGCGCTGCGTCGCAGAAGTTCGTCGATATTCGCCATCTCTCGATCGAACGCCTCGAACACGTCCACCAATGCGCGGGTCGCTGGCGGGGGAGGGACCTCCTTGCGCGGCCGTCCACGCTTGGGCGCAGCAAAACCAAACTCGACGGCAAGGTCCGTGCTCAGGAACACGCGCCAGGTCCGCCGCTGGGTGATCTCCACAAGCAGACCGCAGTCGACGCCACGGGCCAGGAGTTTGCTCGCGCCGGCAACGCTCATGCCCAGCAGCTCCGCCAGCGACTGAGGCGAGAGCAGTGGGCGGTGATGGAGGAGGGCCGCGAGCGCCGGGAGATTGCCGGGTCGATATTCCGCGACGATCGCGCGCTGGGCCTCGCGATGAAGCTTCTCCAGTTCGTGCAACCGGGCGAGGTTTGCGGTGGCGCTTGCCTCAAGACTCCGCATCGCCGCATACCAGTCCTCGTCTCCGACGGTCCGCTTCAGCCTGAATGCCTTCACGCCGCCCGCGAGGCAGGGCAGGGGAGTGGTCACCAGCCCCTTGTCGCGCAGGGCAAAGGGAAGCGAGAGCCAGGGCAGGGCGGTGCCGTCGAGACGCGCATGCTGGCGGACCCGGTCGAGCGCGCGGATGAGCGGCGGATGGTCCGCGGCGATCTCGATCTCGCCGATCGCTGTCGGGAGCGCGTCGCGCCAGGCGAGGGGGTCGGGATCGCGAAGTGCCGCGTCCCAGGCGGGAAAGCGATCGAACAGGTCGAGGTTGGTCGACCGCAGCGGCCGGCCGGGGATTTGCAGCCCGCAGCCCCACGAAAATACGTCTATTTCGTCGATCTCGGCCGATTGCAGTTGGAGCGCGCGGGTATAGCCGCTCCAGGCGGCGCGGCGTGCCCAGGCCCCAGCCACCAAACTCACGCAAAACCGGGCATCCAGACGCGCAATGGCCGCCGTGCAGGAGGCGATCGCGGAGACCATTTTCGCGCTGTAGGCGGGGCCGTAACGGCTGTTGGAAAGAGACACGTCCACGCCGTCTTTTAACCGAGAGACCATCTCAGTCAAATTCGCTGGTATACCAAGTCGTGATAATGGAAGATTATCGCGACCCTATCATTTAAGCCGAATCGCGGCTATCGCTCGTGGCCATGGCGAAAACGGCCCTGACACGCAGGCAAAGCACGGCGCCCGCCGGCGCCGACGACGTCGTGGGCGAGGTCCGCGCGCTGGCGATCGACAAGGCTGCGATCGATCCGCAGATCATCGCGGCCGCGGCGCGCGCGTGGTCGCCCAACACGATCCGCGCGTTCCTCTCCGACATGAAGCTCTGGGATGCGTGGTGTCGGCGGGCACGGGTGCGGGCAGGGGAGGCGACCGCTGGGACCGTCGCCGCCTATATCCGCGCGCTGTCCGGCCAGGACAATGACGACGCGGCGAGAGCGACGCCGCAGCGGGCAGCCGCAACGATCGCGCGCTATCTGGTCAACATCGGTTGGGCCTATCGCATGGCGGGGCTGGGCGATCCTACGGCTGCGCCGCTGGTGCGGCTCGAGCACAAGGCGGCGCGCAAGCTTCTCGGCACGCGCCAGACCCAGGCGCGGGGCATCCGCTACAAGGGCGATGTCAGCGACCTCGACGCGCCGGCGAGCGGCGTGAGCCTGGCTATCCTCCTCAAGGCCACGCGCCGCGATCTCCTGGGCGCGCGCGACCGCGCGCTGCTGCTGGTCAACTATGATACCGGCTGCCGGCGCTCCGAGCTCGCGGCAATGCGGATCGAGCATATCGACGGGCCTGACGTCGACGGGGCAGGGGTGGTCGAGATCGGCCGCAGCAAGACCGATCAGGAAGGGCAGGGGGCTCTTGCCTATCTCTCGCCCGCGACCATGCGCGCGATCGCCAAATGGTGCGACAAGGCCGGAATCGTACGCGGGGCCCTGTTCCGGCGCGTCGAGACCTGGTTCGACGGCTCGATCCGCGGGGTTGGGGAGGAGGCGCTCAACCCCGGCACGATCACGCTGATCTACAAGCGGTTGATCCGCCAGGCGTTCGACAGGAAGCTGCTAGGCCCGATGAGCGAGGCCGAGCTCGAACGCTGGGTCGCGGCCGTGTCGAGCCATTCGATCCGGGTGGGCGTGGCCCAGGACAATTTTGCGGCCGGAGAGAGCCTGCCGGCGATCATGCAGGCGTACCGCTGGCGCGATCCCAAGACCGTGATGCGCTACGGCGCGAAACTGGCGGCCAAGAGCGGGGCAAGCGCGCGTCTCGCGAAGCGGTTCAGCGCGGAATAGGCCGCGCTTGAGCCACCATCACCGTCCGGGTCGGTTGCCGATGTCGTATAGTGGACCGACGGGCAGCCATTTTCCCTTATGGGATCGCTCCAGCGGGATCCCGCAGCGTTCGCACAGCGCAGAATATTCGCCGCCGCGCTTACCTCTTCCAATCGACGTGAGCGAAGGCCTGTGCCTTCCAAAGAAACAGAACAGCGACATTATCCAATAGTGCCAAACCAATGAGGGCTGCGGCAAGCGCAATGGCGATCGCAACGCGGTGAGTTTTGGTGCAGAACGTGATCCGCGAACCAAAGGCCAAGCTTGGCGTTAGGATGGTAAAGCCAAACCAAAAGGGCAACTCATGCGCTTCATCTTCCGGCTCGCCGGCATATCGGCGATCGCATACGGCCTCTACCGTTTCGTCACCCGAACGGGGCAACCCACACCAGCGGCATTCGCTCCGGGAGAGGCGACGCCCGGCCCAGTCGAGGTTCGCAACGCCGGGCCCGAGGCCATGGCGAGCGATATGCCGGAGTGGGACGCGACCGATGAGGCCAGTGACGAGAGCTATCCCGCCAGCGATCCGCCCTCGAGCAACAAATTCACCTGAAGTTATCAACCGGCGCAAGCCCGAAGCCATTGAGGGCGTCACCGTGAGGTGACTGGTGCTCCGCGACAGGCACTGAATAGGATGCTTGACCCGGCCGACCAATCGGATCATGTCCCCGTCCGCACCTCCGGCATCGTCCGCCGGTGCTCAACAAGGAAACCCAACCCCATGCCAAGCGACAGTAGTCGATTGTCCTTGCCGTCACGGCTGACGCTGGCCTGACCCGGATGGGTTAGCTCGCCCGCGATCCGCCGTGACGGCGGATCGAGAGGTGAGATTATGGAAAATACCCGCACCGCGCCCGGCGCGGTCGATCTGGCGCTGTTCGTCGATCTGTTCGACGCCCACGCCGCCGACATCGTGACCCGGCTCAACGAAGAAGATGCGGATACCGCGGCAGCGGTCCTTGCCCACCTGCCCCTCGAGCGCGCGATCGACACCTTCGATCGACCCGAACTCAGCCGCGCCGGCGCGCTCCTGCAGGGCCAGCCCGCGGGCCGTATCGGCGAGATCCTGAAAGGCATGGCCGACGATCGCGCTGCCGACGTTCTGCGCGAACTCGATGGCGAAGATCGCTCGCAGCTTCTGCGGCACGTCGATTTCGACAGCGCCTGGCCGCTGAAGCGGCTGCTCGCCTATCCCGAGGGCACGGCCGGCTCGCTGATGTCGACCGAATTCGTCGCGGTGCCCGCTGGCTACACGGTCGGCGAGACGCTGCGCCATATCCGCGAGGTCGAGCGCAGCCGAGAGACCGTCTACGCGATCCACGTGCTCGATCCCGAAACCCGCGCATTGGTGCGCGTCGTGACGCTTCGCCAGCTCATCACTGGCGAGGCCGGTGATGCTATCCTCGATCTGGCACCCGAGCGGGAGCCGATCACGGTCCATGCCGATATGGACCGGGAAGATGTCGCTCGGCTGATCTCGATCCACGACCTGCTCTCGGTGCCCGTGGTCAACGCGAAGGGGCAGGTTCTCGGGATCGTCACGGTCGACGACGTCATCGATGCCATTCTCGCGGAAGGCAGCGAGGACGTGCAGAAGTTCGGCGGCGTCGAAGGCGCGACCGAACCCTATCTGACGACGGGCTTCGCGGCCATGTACCGCAAGCGGGTAGGATGGCTCTGCGCGCTCTTCATCGGCGAGATGCTGACGGCAAGCGCGATGCAGCATTTCGAGGATGAGCTGGCGAAGGCGGTGGTGCTGACCCTGTTCATCCCTTTGATCATGAGCTCGGGGGGCAATTCGGGATCGCAGGCGACCTCGCTCCTGATCCGTGCGCTTGCCCTCGGGCAGATTCGGTTGCGCGACTGGTGGCGGGTGGCACTTCGCGAGGTGCCTGTCGGTATCGCGCTTGGGGCCAGTCTCGGCGCGATCGGTCTGCTGCGCATCACCGCCTGGCAGCAGTTCGGGATCTTCGACTATGGCCCGCACTGGCAGCTCATCGCCCTCACCGTGGGTGTCGGGCTGATCGGCATCGTCACTTTCGGCTCGCTCGCCGGCTCGATGCTCCCGTTTCTCCTGAAGCGGCTTGGCTTCGATCCAGCCAGTGCCTCCGCGCCCTTCGTGGCGACGCTGGTCGATGTCACCGGGCTCGTCATCTATTTCAGCGTCGCCCTGCTGATCCTGCGCGGAACCTTGCTCTGAAGGGAGATGACGAAACTTCTTTCGGGCCGGTCGTACTCAAATGGCCGAGGCCGGGCATGTCCTGGTCTCGGCGTAGCGCGGGTGGGAGCCCTTTGTTCACCAGGGCTTGACCCTCACATCATGTCAGACCCTATCTCATGGACAGCAGGAGGCTGATCCATGTCCGAACCAAACCACAACGCCCCTCATGCGCAGGCACATGCATGCTGCCACGCGTCTGCGCATGAGAAGCGGGAAGAGAAGGCAGATCTCGTGCTCGATCCGGTGTGCGGCATGCGGGTCGATCCGGCCGCCACCGCGCATCACGTCGATGAGGCGGGCCAGACCTATCATTTCTGCAGTGGTGGCTGCCGCACGCGGTTCCTTGCCGATCCTGCACGCTATCTCGAACCTCAGGGCGGGGAGACAGCCCAGGCGCCGGCCGGCTCGGTCTGGACCTGCCCGATGCATCCCGAGATACGCCAGGATCATCCCGGTGCCTGTCCGATCTGCGGGATGGCGCTGGAGCCTGCGGTCGCGGAAATGACCAGTGGACCCAGCGCGGAACTGACCGACATGACCCGGCGCTTCTGGATCGCGCTCGTCCTGGCCTTGCCGGTCTTCATTCTCGAGATGGGGTCTCACCTGTTCCCGGCCCTGCATCATCTAGTGCCGATGCGGATATCCGTCTGGGTGCAACTGGTGCTGGCTACTCCCGTCGTGCTCTGGGCTGGCGCCCCGTTCTTCGCCCGCGGCTGGGCATCGCTCCGTTCGCGCAACCTCAACATGTTCACGCTGATCGCCATGGGGACCGGCGTCGCCTGGGCCTACAGTGTGATCGCGGCCATGGCGCCCGGACTGTTCCCTTCCGCGTTTCATGCCGCAGACGGCACGGTCGCGGTCTATTTCGAGGCGGCCGCCGTTATCACGGTGCTGGTGCTGCTCGGCCAGATGCTGGAACTGCGCGCGCGCGAGCGGACGTCCGGCGCGATCAAGGCGCTGCTTGGCCTCGCGCCACGTACGGCCAGGCGCATCTTGCCCGACGGCAGCGAGGAGGAAGTGGCGATCGAGGCGATCGTCGTGGGCGACCGACTGCGCGTGCGTCCGGGTGAGAAAGTGCCGGTCGATGGTGCGGTGGAGGACGGGCGTTCCTCGCTCGACGAGGCGATGGTGACCGGGGAATCGATGCCGGTCACGAAGGCCGTGGGCGATCATGTCATCGGCGGCACGCTCAACCAGACCGGCGCGCTCGTCATTCGCGCCGAGAAGGTCGGGCACGACACGATGCTCGCCCGGATCGTGCAGATGGTCGCCGACGCGCAGCGCTCGCGCGCTCCGATTCAGCGCATGGCCGATCAGGTGGCGGGCTGGTTCGTGCCCGCGGTGCTGGCCGTTGCCGTGTTCGCCTTCGTCGCCTGGGGCATCTGGGGTCCCGAGCCACGGCTCGCCCACGGACTGGTCGCCGCTGTCGCGGTACTGATCATCGCCTGCCCCTGCGCACTGGGCCTGGCCACCCCGATGTCGATCATGGTCGGCATCGGACGCGGAGCGGGGCAAGGCGTGCTCATCAAGAATGCCGAAGCCCTCGAGCTGATGGAGAAGATCGACACGCTCGTGGTCGACAAGACGGGAACGCTGACGGAGGGCCGACCAGCCGTCACCCGCATCATCGCGACCGAAGGCCACGAGAAAGACGAGTTGCTCCGATTGGCAGCTGCAGTCGAACGCGCGTCGGAGCATCCGCTCGCCTTGGCGATTGTCGCGGAGGCGGACGAACGAGACGTGAGCATCCCGCCGGTTGCCGATTTCGACTCCCCGATCGGGAAAGGCGCGACCGGAACGGTCGAGGGCAAACGGATCCTGCTCGGCAATGCCGTCTTCCTCAACGAGGCGACTATCGAGACCGCCCATCTCGAGGCGGAAGCGGACCACCTGCGCGGGGATGGCGCGACAGCCATTTATGTTGCCATAGACAATCGGGCCGCGGGCGTGATCGCGATCGCAGACCGGGTGAAGGCGACGACAGCCGAGGCGCTTGCGGCGCTGGGGGATGAGGGCATCGAAGTGGTCATGCTGACCGGCGACAATCGCACCACGGCGCTGGCGGTCGCGCGGAGCCTCGGTATCGAGAAGGTCGAGGCCGACGTGCTGCCCGATCAGAAGAGCGCAGTGGTGGCGCGGCTGAAGCGCGAAGGACGCATCGTCGCCATGGCAGGCGATGGGGTGAACGATGCGCCGGCGCTGGCTGCCGCCGATGTCGGGATCGCCATGGGTTCGGGCACCGATGTGGCGATCGAAAGCGCGGGGATTACGCTGCTGAGGGGTGATCTCACCGGCATCGTCCGGGCGCGCCGTCTCAGTCAGGCGACGATGGCCAATATCCGCCAGAACCTGTTCTTCGCATTTTTCTACAACGCACTGGGCGTGCCGGTCGCGGCCGGAGCGCTCTACCCGCTGTTCGGCGTGTTGCTCTCGCCGATGATCGCGGCGGCGGCGATGGCGCTATCCTCCGTGAGCGTCGTCACCAACGCGCTGCGGCTCAATCGGGTGCCGCTGTGAATATCGGGGGAGCGTCGAGGGCGAGCGGGGTCTCGCAGCGCATGATCCGCCACTATGAGGCGATCGGGCTGATCCCGCCGCCGGTCCGCCGCGGCAAGTATCGCGACTATTCGGATGCCGACGTCCACCGCCTCAAATTCATCGCCAATGCCCGCGATCTAGGTTTCCCGATCGAGGAAATCCGCGCTCTGCTCCATCTTTGGGCGGATCGGGAGCGATCGAGCAGCGAGGTGAAGGCGCTGGCAATGGCCCGAGCCGACGAACTCGGCCGGAAGGCGGCGATGCTGGAAGCCATGCGGGCGACCCTACTGGAACTGGCGGAGACCTGCCATGGCGACGCGCGGCCGGACTGCCCCATCCTCGACCATCTGGCCATTTGAGCGCATATCGGCCGAAGGGCGGGCAGGGCCTGTAGCCAGGAGGGTCGCAGCGTCGGGTGTCGACGAGGGCTTTGCCGCTCACCCGTCGCTTGAGAGCCTTTCCTGACGCTCATGGCGCTCCTGGGCCTCGATCGTCATCGTCGCGATCGGGCGGGCGTCAAGCCGCCGAAGCGAGATCGGCTCGCCGGTGACCTCGCAATAGCCATATTCGCCGTCGTCGATCCTGCGCAAAGCGGCATCGATCTTGGCAATGAGCTTGCGCTGGCGATCGCGCGCTCGCAGTTCGATCGACCAACCTGCTTCGTTCGAGGCGCGATCGTTGAGGTCCGGCTCTCGCAGGGGCTCGATCTGCAAGACGTTCAGCGTTGCTTCCGATTCATTGAGAATCTGTTTTTTCCACGTGAGCAAGCGTTGCCGGAAGTATTCAAGCTGCAGCGGGTTCATAAACTCTTCCTCCGAGGACGGGCTGTAGTCCATCGGGAGTTCCACGCGGGCGCCGGTCATGACGAGATCCCACCGTATCTGGTGGAATGCGCGTACAGCGGTGGAGAAGAGAAGTGCGGCGCGCAGTGGTGCGGTTCATGCACGCTATAAGGGGCCAGGGTACTCACCATATAATCTCGTCTGTTCAGGTCAGCGGCTCGATGTGGCAGAGACCAGGCTAGCATATTTCGGCCGAGTTTTCCCGTACTTGATGCCAGACGACGCGAATGAACGATGAGCGTGGCGATGACCCGTGCATGCGGTGCGCTTCGGCACTGGCCGGCGCAGAGCCGACCACGATCAAAATCAAACCGGCCAAGGCGGATGCCAGTCTCCCGACCGAATGAGTCGGAGAAGCTCGCCTGAATCCGCAATGAGGCTGTCTCGCGGGGGCCCGCCTCGGCTTGTGCTCTGAAACCGCGCTATTCGCTTTCGAAGTCGACTGTGCCGTCGCCGCCCTGCGGGTCCTGGTCATAATCCTCGCCAGGGTTGCCGCCCCCGGCGCCGGCCCCACTTCCATGCACTTCGCCATTGGGGCCGAACCACGGACGGTGGCCAGCGTCTTCAGGGATGTCGGGCTCTACCTTGAGAGGTGTGCCGGGTTTTGGATCGGGCATCGCAGGACCTTTCACGCAAGGTCGGCGACTCCGCGCCGACCAAGCCAACTTAGCATGAACGTGCCAGATCAGGCAGAAATTGCGATCATCGGAGCATAGAGTATGGCGAACAACGTAAAAGCCACGACGATTTTGCGCCGAGCGAGCGTTTAGTAGAGACGTTTGCGGCTTCAAGCTTAGTCGATACCTTCGATATTAGCTCATGACCCTAAGCAATTAGGACAATTTGTCTGTGGTGTTTGGACAAAATGTCGTGCGCCTTGTCGTTTTGTCGCAAGAACCACCCAGAACCTCTCGCGCTGCTGTTGGCATGCAGGTTGCTTCGCGCAAAGGGTGCGCCGCGGGGTCTAAGGATGGTCGAGCTCGACGCGAGGCCGTTTGGTGAACTGTCCGCGAGATTGCCAGATTCAACCGGAGAGCGTCCGATGAACCAGAACGAGAAAGCAGTTCAGTTCGCCAGCTTGCACAAGAAGGGCGCGCCGCTCATCCTTTACAACGTCTGGGACGCGGGGAGCGCGAAGGCCGTGGCGGAGGCGGGTTCTCACGCGATCGCTACCAGCAGCAGGGCGCTTGCCGGTTCGCAGGGGTACGAGGATGGCGAGCAAGTCCCCTTCGACCTGTTTCTACGCATCATTTCACGCATAGCGGCGGCAATCGACCGCCCCGTTTCGGTCGATTTTGAAGGAGGCTTCGCCGGCAGCGACAACAGCGCGCTCGCTGCCAATTTCGGCCAGGTGCTCGACACAGGGGTGGTCGGCGTCAATTTCGAGGATCAGGTCGTCAAGTCCGATGGCCTCTACACAATCGATGAGCAGGCGGCGCGGATCCGCGCCATCCGCGCTGTGGCCGACAAGCGAGGCGTGCCGGCATTCATCAACGCGCGGACCGACCTGTTCCTCGGACCAACCGGCGAGGGCGGTGCAGCGGTCAAGGAGGCGATCGATCGTGCGAAGGCCTATGCCACAGCAGGCGCTTCGGGGTTCTTCGTTCCGGGTCTCAAGGATCCGGCTCTGATCTCTCAGGTCGTCCAGCAATCGCCGATTCCAGTCAACGTGCTCGTCATGGACGGCACGCCATCGCTGCATGAGCTGACCGTGATCGAGGTGGCCCGGATCAGCTACGGTGCTATGCCCTATTCGAAGGTGGCGGAGTTTCTGACGGGCCAAGCAAGTAACGCGATCTACGGATCGGGCCTCGTCGGGGCCTGATCCGCTCGCTGTCTCAATTCAATCGGGGGTAGGCATGAGCGAAGCAGATCTCATGAAGGCGCTAGGCGCGTTCTTCGCAATCATGAATCCCTTCGTGAATCTTCCTATCTTCCTGGCGCTGACCGCAGGGTTCTCGCAGGCCGACCAGCGGGCGCTGGCTCTCAAGATCACGGTCTATTCGTTGATCATGTGCGGCGTGATCCTGGTCGCCGGGAATGCCATCATCGGCTTCTTCGGCATCACCATCGATCAGTTCCGGTTGGCGGGCGGTGCCGTTCTCGGTCATATCGCCTGGTCCATGCTGAACGGAGCCGGGATTGCGGCCCATCAAGGCAGCACCCAGGAGCAGGCCCAGATGAACGAGCTTTCGGGGCTCGCCTTCTATCCGATGACCTTTCCCATGGTGGTTGGACCGGGAACCATAGCAACCATCATCATCTACGCCGGCCACAGCAAGGGAAGCGTCGACCTCGCGATGATCGCGGGAATCGTCGGCCTGATGCTCCTCCTGCTGTTCCTGGTCCTGTTCTTCGCAGCGCAGATCGGCAAGATGTTGAGCGAGACGATGCGTGTCATCACCACGCGCCTGATGGGGATGATCTTGCTGGCGATCTCGGTGGAGATGATCGTGGCAGGATTGACCGCGCTCCTGCCGGGCTTGGCCAGGGCAGGAGGCTAGCCCGGATGCGCCCTTTGCGTTCGCGGCGGTGCAACGAACCGGTCGTTCAAGGTCCGGAAGAGAGCTCGTCGGTGACAAGGTGTCCGAGGTTGGAGGACATCCTGTCCACCCAGCCGATCAGGAATGCCGCCGTCAGGACCGGGTTTTCTTCTGGTCGGCGGCAAAGAGCGCGCCGATCACGGCGCCTTTGATGAAGGGAAGGGCGCCGAGCGTTGCGACCAGGACAACAATCAGCATCAGCAGAAATGAGCCCCAAAGCGGAAGCATCCAGAGCGCAGGAATTGCGAGGGAAGGCGCGATCACTATGTGCCCGACCAAAAGTATCGTGAAATAGGACGCTACGTCATCGACGCGGAAGCGGCCATTGTCTGAACCGCAATCGGGGCAGATTTTTTGGACCTTCAGGTAGCCCTCGAACAGGTGCTTGCCGTCGCAATTTGGACAGTGTCGCTTCAGGCCCCTCAGGATCGATTGTTGGAAACCTTCGGGTGCGGACATCAGGACCAAGCTCGCTTTATACTGGTTTGCCGGCATCGATGTGACCCCGTTCGAGTTTCATGGTCAGCAAGCATCATGCCAACCGCACCCGGATTGACGGTCGGTGGCATTGGGCGCGCCGGTGCCGACCGGCGCGCCTGGTTCATGATGTTGGGAGGATCAGTTGGCCTTCCCGTCGCCGGTGTGCTTGTCCACCTCGGATCGGATATCGCTTGCGGCACGGCGGGCATCCGCCTTGGCGCCTGCCGCTGCGTCTTCCGCCGTCGTCTTGACATCGTGCGCGGCGTTCCGAGCGGCCGCAGCGGTATCGCTAGCGGCATCGCTGGCTGCCGCACCCATGTTGTCGAGGTGATTACCCGCATCGGAGGCGACCGCCTTGGCGTCGTTTTCGGCGGAGGTGGCAGCCGCGTCGACCTTGTCGTCGGTCTTTTGCGAGCAGGCCCCAAGCAGCAACAGTGCGGCAGACGCCGCCGTGATGGCGATGGAAGTTTTACGCATTTTCTGTAAACCCCTCAATAGTATAGAAACCCACAAGGCTAGTACCGCCTGCGAGCCCACCTCTCGAATACCGAGCCTATGTGGTGCTCGGCAGCGTTTCAAGCCCAACTGTCGAATGAGTTAGGGCCAGAAATAAGTCACTGGCCGACGTTAACTTGCGATCGGGTTCGAAGTGATTGGTCGGCCGCGATACTTCATGCCGTTAGATCAGCTACCGTGTCTTCCGGCTCGTCGAATTCGGGGTCATCATCCGGAAATTCGTCCGGACTATCCGGCTCGGCCGGACTGGGATCGTCCGGGGGAACATCTTCGGGGAAGTCGTCCGGCAATTCGGGAGGCTGGCTGGCCATCGTGGATCACTCCTATCGATCGGGATGAGTGGCGGTTTCGGTGGCGAATTGTCGGGGGAAAGGCGCAATGTCGCGGCCCCGAGGCACTCGTTCGTGACGTGACGATCATGCGGTGGAAGCATCCGGGCGAGACGCCCTGATATAGGCTTCATCTTCCTCATCGCGCCTTCCTGCCGGGCTCAAGCGCTCCCGCGCCTCCGTGACGATGGCTTCCACGAGCTCGTCGCGATCCGCATCATCGATGTCGGAAAAAGGTTCATAGTCGCGGGCATCGAGCTCCGTCCGCACGGCGTCCGTGATGTCGCATTGATCTGCGATCGCTCGATCTGCTGCAAGACGAGCAACCTCGCTTATTTCGCGAGCCATGATCGGGTTGTAATCCAGAGGCATCTGAACTCCTCGCAATCCAACAGTGGACCCGCCCCTCGAAGGAGAGACGTCGTCTGACTGCAGGATAGGCTCGGGGATGGGCAAATGCCATGGACAGTTTGTCGCGCGCCAAGGGATAAACTGTCCCTATTGCTCGCTATTTTATCGTCGAAATGCAGCCCGCACTTCGACATTTCATGATTGGTCGGCAGATCGATCACTCAGAAACGCTGCTGACGTTCGTAGAGACTTCTATAGTGCTGAACCCGGGTGACGCGCAGACCGGGCAGACCTGATCGGTCAACAGCCCTTTGCCAGGAGGCGAATTCCTCGAGGGTCAGTTGATAGCGATCGCAGGCTTCGTCGATCGTCAGGAGCCCGCCATTGACGGCTGCCACGACCTCACCTTTGCGGCGGATGACCCAACGGGTTGTCGTCGGCGGCGGAAGCGTCTCAAGCGTGAGGGGTTCGCCAAGGGGACCAATGACCTGCGCGGGTCGGAATTTCTGGTTTTCGATCATTTTTGCCAGCTACGTCTGCTTGACCCCTGACTGGGTCTCCAGATCGAGCCTAATGGATGGGCGCTTGTTTTGAGGTGAAGAAAACTGATTAATTTGGGAGGCGCTCGATCGTCTTTGCGCCCTGCTGGCGCAGAGCCTCGATGTTTTTGGCGTAGTCTGCTGGACCGCCTTTGAAGACGGCCGTTCCTGCTACCACGACGTCGGCGCCGGCCGCGATCACGCGTGGCGCGGTCGAGGGATCAATGCCTCCATCGACTTCCAGATCGATCTTGCGTCCGGTTCGCTCGAGCTTGCCCCTTATGATGTCGATCTTCCGGAGCTGAGAATCGATAAACGGCTGTCCTCCGAAGCCGGGATTGACGCTCATCACCAGTACCAGGTCCACCATGTCGAGAAGATAGTCGAGCGCGTCAGGCGGGGTGGCCGGATTGAGCGATACGCCGGCGCGCTTGCCCAATTGCTGGATGATCTGCACGGCGCGATGCACATGCGGTCCGGCTTCCAGGTGCACGGTAATCGAATCCGCTCCGGCTTCCGCGAACTTGGCCAGGAAGGGTTCGACCGGCGCGATCATGAGGTGAACGTCGAAGGGTTTGCGCGTGTATGGGCGAATTGCAGCGACGACCGCAGGTCCGATCGACAGGTTTGGCACGAAATGGCCGTCCATCACATCGATATGGATCCAGTCGGCACCCGCCGCATCGACCGCACGGACTTCCTCTCCGAGCCGCGCAAAATCCGCTGAAAGGATGGAGGCAGCGATGCGGATCGGATCGGCCATGGCTTTCTCGAATGATCAGTTGCCGCCTTGCCCGGCTCAACCCTTCTTGTCGGGTAGGCCCTTGCGGTCCGTGCTGGCGAACTCCTCGAGCTGCCTTTCGCTCATCGACTCTTCCATTTCCTTGGAAGCGCCGCGCAGTTTCGACTTGGGTTGATCTCCGCGCTTCGCGGCAAGGGCCGCGCCCGCTGCTCTTTGCTGTGCCTTCGATTTCGCCGGCATGATGATCTCCTCTTGTCAGCCGCTGTCTCAGAAACTCGTGGCAGCCCCAAGCGCTCCCCAGCGCCGGTTTTGATGGCATCCGCTATGTCTCTGGCCCTTCCTGGCAGGCTACCAAATGCGGCCGGCGAGCGCGATGCTTCTGCGGGCGCGATCCTGCGCGTCCACATGGGGTGGCTCATCCGCCGGCCCGGCCTTTCTTCCGCTTTGCGCCGGCGCTGGTCCGCACCTGTCGGACGATGCCGTTGTAAGCGGCATGGAGACCCTGACTGCGTCCAATCTCGTGATCGGAACCGGCGGCTTCCCAGAAGGCGACCAGCCAGTCGTCAGGGCAGGTGTCCCGCAGCACCCAGAGCGCGAGCGCGACGCCCCGCGTCTGGACCTTCGCTTTAACGGCGGTTGCTTCCCGCAGGACATTGAGCGCGCGTTCAATGGTCCCGGTGTGACGTGAGACCGCATCAGTGGAAGTCATGGCTGCGGATGCGCACTAATTCTTCTTGCTCCTGGATTGACCCAAAGGGCGGCGAGGTGAGCGTGCGGCCACGCGGAAAGGCTGGATCGCGTGGGTCGGGGCCGCCACCATGCGATGCTCCGTCACCCCGCCCAGGCGCCACCGAGAAGTCCATGCGGCCGATCGAACGCAGCATCGCGTCATGATCGATGATCCGGTCACAGATGATGTGGATGACCTCGCCTTCCTTCTGCAGGCGGCCGCGCATCGCGATCATCGACGCGGACATCACTTGCCGGCGGTAGATCTCGAAACGGTCGGGCCAGAGGATACCCTGCGCAACGCCGGTCTCATCCTCGATCGTGATGAACAGCACGCCTTTCGCAGATCCCGGCTTTTGTCGGACGAGGATGACGCCGGCGACCTCGACATTGCGGCCGGCTGGAATGCTGGGAAGGTCCGCACATTTGGCGATGCGCATGTCGCCGAGCTGGCTGCGCAGGAACTGCATGGGATGACCGCGCAGCGAGAGCTGCAGGGACCGATAATCCTCCACCACTTCGCGGCCCGCGGTCATCCGGGAGAGAGACACCGCTGGTTCGGTTCCTTCGGGCGAGAATCCTCCTTCCCGGGCGTCGGCGGCGGCGAACAGCGGAAGCGGCGCATCGCCCAATCCCTTGACCTTCCACAGACCCTGGCGGCGGTCCTCCGCGATGCATTGGAAGGCATCGGCTTCGGCAAGTTTCTCGATTGCAGCGCGGGGGACGCCCGCGCGCCGCCACACCTCCTCGACGCTGTCATAGGGGGCCGGTCCCCGTGCTGCCACGATCGCTGCACCGTGGATGTTGGCTAGGCCGCGCGCTTGGCGGAAACCGAGACGGACAGCCATATAGCGCCCGTTCGTCTTCTCGAGGGTGCAGTCCCAATGGCTGTGATTGATCGAGACTGGCCGGACCTCGACACCGTGCGCCCTGGCGTCGCGGACGATTTGCGCCGGCGCATAGAAACCCATGGGCTGGGCGTTGAGCAAGGCGGCGCAGAAGACGTCCGGATGATGATATTTCATCCAGCACGACGCGTAGGCGATCTTCGCGAAGGACGCGGCGTGGCTCTCGGGGAAGCCGTAGGAGCCGAAGCCCTCGATTTGCTTGAACGTCCGTTCCGCGAAGTCCTTGGGATAACCGCGCGCGACCATTCCACCGACGAGCTTGTCATAGAAGTGCGAGACGCCGCCGGTGAGTTTGAAGGTCGCCATTGCCCGGCGTAGCTGGTCGGCTTCTTGCGGAGTGAAGCCGGCGCCGACGATCGCCACTTTCATGGCCTGCTCCTGGAACAGCGGGACGCCTAGGGTCTTCTCGAGCACGGCGCGCAATTCGGGTCGGGGATATTCGGGCTTCTCCTTGCCCTCGCGGCGGCGAAGATAGGGATGCACCATGTCGCCCTGGATCGGGCCGGGACGCACGATCGCGACTTCGATCACGAGATCGTAGAATTCCTTGGGCTTCATCCGCGGCAGCATCGACATCTGCGCCCGGCTCTCGATTTGAAACACGCCGAGGGTGTCTGCGCGCTGGATCATCTTGTAGACGTCGGGATCATCGTCCTGCAGGTCGGCCATTGTGACCTTGATGCCTTTGTCCTGCTCGAGGAGATTGAAGGCGCGGTTCATACAGCCAAGCATGCCGAGCCCCAGGACATCGACCTTCATGAATTTGAGCGCGTCGATATCGTCTTTATCCCATTCGATAATCTGGCGATCTTCCATGCGGGCGGGCTCGATCGGCACGAGATCATCGAGCCGGTCCTGGGTCAGCACGAACCCGCCGGGATGCTGCGACAGATGCCGCGGCGTGCCGATCAGCTCCCGCGCCAGCTCGAGGGTGAGCTTGAGGCGATGATCCTCGGCGTTGAGGTTGAGGCTCTCGATCTGTTCGCGCGGAATGCCGTCCATCGACCAGCCCCACACCAGGCCGGTCAGCATCTTGGTCAGGTCACGCGGGAGCCCCAGTGCCTTACCGACCTCGGCGACGGCGCCGCGGGTGCGGTAGCGGGTAACGACAGCCGTCAGGGCCGAGCGGTCGCGGCCATAGGTATCGTAGATCCATTGAATGATCTCCTCTCGCCGCTCATGCTCGAAATCGACATCGATGTCTGGCGGCTCGCGCCGCTCGCCCGAGACGAACCGCTCGAAGAGCAGCTCGTGCTGGATCGGGTCGATCGAGGTGACGCCCAGCAGATAGCAGACGCAGCTGTTAGCCGCTGATCCGCGCCCCTGGCACAAGATACCGAGTCGCCGGCTTTCGGCGACGATCGAATTGACTGTCAGGAAATAGGGCGCGTAGCCGAGCTGCCCGATCAGGCCCAGTTCGTGGTCGATCTGATCGCGGTAGCGTTTGGGGACGCCGGCGGGGAACTTGGCTGCTGCGGCTTGCTCGGTCAGGCACGCGAGCGCCTCCTGCGCCGTCCGGCCCTCGATCACCTGCTCGTAAGGATACTGGTATTGGATCTCGCCGAGATCGAAGCTGCACTGCGCTGCGATGTCGGCGCTGGCCTGGATCGCGTCGGGAAAGGCAGCGAAGCGGCGTTCCATCTCCTCCGGTGACTTGAGATTGCGGTCCATGAACCGTTCCCGCCTGAACCCGAGCTCGTCGATCGTACATTTCTCGCGGATGGCGCTCACCAGATCCTGGAGCGGTCGCCGGGCCGGGCTGTGATAGAGGACATCGCCGGTGGCGACGCTGCGCACGCCAGTGGCACGCGCCAGGGCCTCGAGCCGGTGCAAGCGCTCGGCGTCGTCGGGCCGGCGGCGCAGCGAGAGAGCGCAAAACCCCCGATCGCCGAAAACCCCGTGCAGGTCCCGAAGATGATCGCGTGTGATGTCGCCCGGCATGTCAGGCAGGAGGATGCCGATCATGTCGTCGGCATGGGCGGTGACGTCGGCCCATTCCAGGATACACTTGCCCTTGCCGCCGCGCGCCTTGCCTAGGGAAAGCAGCCGTGTCAGGCGCGACCAGGCAGACCGTGTGCGGGGATAGAGGAGAAATGCCCGGCCATCGGCAAGCAGAACCCGTGCGCCAGGGATCATCCGGACATTGGTCGCCTTCTGCCCATCCCATCCGCGCACAACGCCCGCGACCGTGCCCCAGTCCGCCAGCCCCATCGCTCGGTGGCCGAGCACCGCCGCGGCCGCAAACAGCTCTTCGGGCGATGATGCGCCGCGCAGGAACGAGAAGTGGCTCGTGACCTGAAGTTCCACGTAGGTCGGGATGGGGGTCGCCATCAGCTGAGCGCTCTCACCCAAACAGACCGTGCATGTACCAGGTGAGATCGCCGGTCGGCGCTTCCACCCCGTCGCCGCGGCGAAACAGCCAGAAGCGCGCGCCCCCTTCCGCCTCGACGCGGAAATAGTCGCGCACAGCCCACATCTCCTTCGGCGATCGCCACCATTCGCCATGGATGCGTTCAGGACCGTCGCCGGCGACGACGCTGTAGCTCTGCCGCCGCCAGGTGAAGCGCCGGGGTGGATGATCGGGGAGCAGCGCGACCACGTTGGAAAGCTGTTCGGGGCGTTTCAGCAACCGCGCCGGACGTTTCCAGGCCGGCCAGCCTTTCGGCGTGGCCAGAGGTGGCACGCGCCGGATCGCACGTTCGGGCACGTCGCTTTCCAGAGACGACATGCGAAATAGGGCCGAGGCGCCCGCACGGGTGGCGAGCTGGTCGACCAGCGGCGCGAGGTCCCGCGCTTTCCTTGAGGTTTCGAGCAGTGCGCCCGCCTCCTGTGCTCCGAGCGGCTCGGACAAGGGAACGGCAAGGTGCATCGCCTCGATGCCGAGCCCCGGATCGAGCATGGCCATCTTGAGGCCGAACATGCGCTTCAGGTGCCGATCGTCCCGCGTAGCGCGCGAAGCCCCAACTGCGAGACGCTGCACCTCGCCATCGACGCGATCGGCAGAGAGCAGAACATTGCGGGCACCCAGCCCGCGCTTACGCAGCAGGAGCACGAGATCGTCGACGAGATCGCCGATCACTTGAGCTATGCTTTCGGGCGTGCCGATCGGTTCGAGCAGCCGGCGGCTTACGCTCGGCGCTTCGGTCGGCACGACGGGAATGAGCGGCTCTCCCGCAAGCCCGCGTGCCTGGTCGAGCCGTTCGACGGTCTTCAGGCCAAGTCGGCGCGCCAGCGGGCCGCGCGGCATAGGATAGAGGTCCGCGACCCTCTCCAGGCCGAACCGGGCTGCGGCGACCAGGGCTTCGGGTGCGAGGCGGAGGGCGGCGAGCGGGAGCTCCGCGATCGCCTGGGCCTCCTCGCCGCTTCCGATAAGCGTGACGGCATTTTGGCCGAACCGCGCCAGCGCGTGCGCTGCACCCGGAGTGCCGGCGACGGCGATGCGGGCGGTGAACCCGAGGCGTTTCAGAAATGCGAGCAAGCGGCGACAGAATCGCTCTTCGCCGCCGAACAGATGCGTGGTGCCGGTGAGATCGAACCAGAGACCGTCGGGCCCGGAGACGCTGGCCGACGGTGTCCATTGCCGCGCTGCGTGGAGTGCGAGCCGATCGAGGAAAACGCTGTCCGCGTCCGGTTCAGCCTCGCGCACGTCGAGGCCGGCGACCAGCGCGCGCGCATGCGCCGCTGCCATTCCGGGCAGCAGGCCAAGTTCGAGCGCGCGCGGACAGGCCGCGCTGATGACATCCTTCTGCCCATAGCGCAGGACCAGCACGGTCGGCGTTCCCCACAGCATCGCCCAGGTCGGCGCCGCGGCAAGAGCGCCGCCATGCCCGTCGTCCGACCGCAGGGTCTTGAATGGATGCCCGGCAGGCTCGCTGCGCCGGCCCATCTCGCGCATCGTCGGCCGCTGATGCGCCGGCAAAGCGTCGATATCGGACTGCGCCGGTCGACGGGCGAGATCTCCCGCGCTTTCACCGGCTCGAGCCCAACGCGCGCCAGGACGCCAGCCACCGCCACGCGGTACCGAGCAAGCCCCGGGATCGTCGTCGATCGGCCCCGACAAGCGTGACGCGGCTGTGTGGGTGGCTTCAGGCGGCGTGACTGACCGCTCGTTCCTGCGCTGGCGTTCGCCCCGGCGTAGCCGTTCGATCGCCAATTGCGGCAGGAAGAGCGAGGCGACCCTTTGCATCGCACGCCTCCAGTTCGAGTGAGAATGGGTCGCCGTTCCTTTGCCGAACCAGGTCGACCCGCCAGCGCGGCCTCCCGATTCCTGGCCACGGAAGACGTTCGGACGCGATGCAGCCTATTCGCCAGCGCGTCATTGCCGATGAAGGTGCTGCGAGCGGACAGCGCTCGCGCGACCGGTGACGGCGATACAGGAGAAGGGGGGTCTGGCCGTCCGCCGCCGCCAACTGGAGCCGGCGGGTGGCGGTCATATCAGCTGCCTTGACCTCGGCGATCACGCAGGCGAGCGAACCGTCCCGGAGCGCGTCCTCGGCCATGGCGAGGACGTCCACGTCCTTGCGACCCTGCGCGTAGAGGAGCTTTCCCGGGCCCAGGCCGACCTGTTCAAGGCCAGGCGCGTAGAGATCGAACGCTGTGACCGCCCAGAATACGTTGAAGCCGGGCTCGTCGGCGAAACGGGCGGCTATTCCCGCCGCGAAAAGGGTCGCCGCTGCGTCATCGTTCAGGCTTGCCGAGGCGGCGGCAATTTCATGGAGGGCGCCCGCATCGAGACCATGGTCAGCAAGCCGATCGTCGATCGCAGCGAGGCCGAAGCCGAGCGTCGGCCCGCGCGTTTGGCGCGCGGCCGCCAGCTCGGCGCGAAGCGCGGCGAGCATCTCGGCCGGAGGCCGAGGCAGGGCGGATGGTTGTGCGGGCATGTGTCAGCATCGACTCGTATGTTCCCTTTATGTTCCGATGAGTCATGCCAGTTCGTCAAGCGGCTTGCGATGACGGGATCATCAGAGCGCCAAGGCTGACTGGTCCGGCTCGTTTGCAGGGGGCCAGACCTGGGTGACAGTCAGCGCCCCCGCGGGAAGGTAGTGGAGGACGTCTTCGGCGGGCACCTCGGGATTGAGCCAATTCGCCCATTGGTCGCGGGCAAGCGGGATGATCTGTCGATGATGATAGGGTTTGATGTCGTCGCCGGCGTCCATCGTCAGCAGCGTAAAGGCTTCGCCGACCTTTGGATCGTGACGCCAGATCCCGGCCATGCAAAACCACCTGTGATCCTTCATCGTAAACAGCCACTTGTCGAGCCGCTTGTCCTTGGGACGTGGTACGACCGGGTCTGTGAATTCGTAGAAGCCGTCGCACAGCACCAGGCAACGGTTCGTGCTGAGGTCGGGCGGCTTGCCGCCAAAGCCTTCGGTCCTGAAATTATAGACGGGCCCCTGCTTTCCCGGCCAGCTCCAGCGGCGATCGACCAGTTCGCCGACCGCGCGGTAATTCCCGGGTGGCCGCTCGACAGCGCGCACGATCGGGGCGATGTCGGTCATCTTGATGTCGGCGCGAAGGTTGTCCTCGGGCACGCCTTCGGGCGTCTCGATGTTGATTTCGAGATCGTCGAAATCTTCCATGATAGAGGCGATGTCCACCTCGAGGCGATAATCGTTACACATGGAATCCGTCCGACTCCTTCGTCTTGCGACTCAAATCCGTTCGCTGTATGTTCTACACCATGAACGTCTCCGCGACACCGTTCGATTCCGATGCCTCGGGCGACAGCCTGCGGCCGATCATACGCTATAAACCGGGCAACCCGGGCAAGGCTGAGATGATCAACGCGCGCTGGGGTTCCAACCCCCGCTTCACCGACGGCGTCGAATTCCGGTTCGTTCGGTCGGAGGGAAAGACATTTCCGGCGCATCGATGCCTGGTGCCAGCCTCCGAATTCCAGATGACGGTGGGGGAGAAACGCTTCCGCGTGAAATTGGATGATGGAAATTTCTTCTATCTCGCTGGTGTCTGGGAGCCGGCAATGGGCGAATGGCCGCTGGCGTTCCGGATCATCACCGTTGCGGCAAATCCTGAAGTCTCGCGGTATCAGGACCGGCACGGAGCGGTCATCCTTCGCCGGCAGGTGAAGGACTGGCTCGACGGCCAAGTGCCGGAGATGGACATTCTGGTCACGCCGCCGGCACACACCTTCGACGTTGAAGAAATCAGCTCCGGCAGACGAAAGCCGGTCCAGCAATCTCTCGCCATTTGAGGCGCCTGATCCTCAATCTTCGCTAGAGCCGGCGAAGGCTGCCCTGTGGAGCGCCGGAAATTGGCGGGGCCAGGAATGCGCAAAATCCACGCGGTTAATCCGTTACGGATCGATTTTCATGGCAAGCGCGCGCCGCTTTCTTGCATTTCTTAAGCAATTTCGCCTAGTTTGCCCCCAGCCGTGGAGACATGGTCGGAGGCGTGGAAACCTTCTTAGAGTTAGAGCCGGTCAAGCTTCTTGACCGGGTGGCGGACGCGTATGTCCAAGGCCACCCGGCCCAAAGGCGTCCGCGCCTGAACTAACTCTCAGGTTTCCAACACCCGGTTCCGGGGGCCGGCACGTCTCCGAACAGGGGACGTGCCGCCGGCTGGGCATCTCCCAATCAACCATCGAACTGGAAGATTAGCAACGAGTAGGGACAGTACGTGAACAGCCATTTGCCGGTTGGACGACTTGCTCAAGCATTGGAATCCATGTCGCGAGAGAGCGCCTGGTTTGCCATTGTGACGACGACTGCTCTCCTGACCTGGGCAAACGGAAGGTTCGCGGATGCCGGCCTCGCGCCGCTCTACATACCCGTGATCTGCGCGGCGTGCTGGTCGCTGGGTGAGCGCGCAGGTTACTTCGTCGCGCTGGTCTGCGCGGTCACGGCGATCATGCCGCATCTTCCCTTGTCGGATTCTTCGCCCCTGGCTCTTGGCGTCAGGGTGACCGTTCGGGTTGCAACCTACCTGTTCGCCGCTGGCACGATCGCGAGCTTCCGGCGCTCCTTCGATCGACAGCGTCACCTCGCCCTGCGGGATCGAATGACCGGGGCGCTCAATGGCGAAACTTTTCAGGCCTTCCTTAAGGAGACACTCGGCACGGCGCGCGAGGACCAAGGGACCCTGCTGCTCGCCATTCTCGACCTCGACGATTTCAAGGCGATCAACAACGAGCACGGGCATGCCGCTGGGGATACGGTCCTTCGCACCTTCGCCCGCGGCGCGAGAGAACTCGTGCGACGGGATGATGCGTTCGGCCGGATAGGGGGCGATGAGTTCGTTCTCCTCCTTCGCGTCCGACCGGCCGAGGCTGGGGAGAGCTTCGCGCGAACACTGCATGGAAGAGTGTCGGCCGTCCTTGCAGCGGGAGAATATCCCGTCACCTGCAGCATGGGTGCCCTGATCATCCGGCCTGACAACGCGCAGAACGCGGCCTCGCTGATGAACGCGGTCGACCAGATCATGTACCGGGCCAAGCGGGGCGGCAAGAACGCGGTCGAAATCGGGTGGGCTGAGCACGCCCAAGGGCTTCAAACGAGGGAACTGCCATTCAATACCCGTGAGCAGACCGCGTGACAGAACAGGATCCTGCTCTCGAGCATGCCATCAAACTAATGGCGGAAGCGCTCCGGATTCTGGATCAATATGGGCTCAATGTCGCTGCGGCGCATCTTCAGCGCGCGCATGATGTGGCGGCAGCATCGGTTCCGGCGTCGGCCGAGGAGCACAGCGAGGGGGCAAAATCCGCGGACCGCCTGTCGCTCGATCGAACCACGATACTGGCGCTGGGAGGCACATTCGCCGTCATCGCCGCGGTGCTTGGGCGCGCCAACATCATTCCGATGCGTGAACTTGCGGACATTCTGGCCATCTATGCGACGACGACATCGGAGACCGACAATCCACAAGGTCTCCTGATCGCATGCTGGGCGGGCATTTTGCGCGAAGCCGCCGAAGTTGGAGAAAGGGATAGGGGGGAGTAGATATACGGCATCCTCGTCCGGCGCCCGGGTAGCTGCCGACGAGAGGAGCGGGAATCCGGGGTGGGACGGATTCCCGCTCAACAAACTCCATACGGACGTTGAGTGCGGGGAAGCCGAGAACGGGCTGCTTGCCGGCTCTCACCTCTCATCAATGGGATTGAAGCGGGCAGGGGAAATAGAGGTGCGACATGATGCATTTTACCGAGCGCGTGCTGACCGATGAGTTGGCCGAGGCAAAGTGCCTTCTTCAGCGAGCGTTGGCGATCCTCGACGCGCACGACGAACACGCCGCGGCCTATTGCGTCTGCGATGGTCTCGAGCGGCTGATCGGAGCTCCGAGCACAATCGAGCAATGGTATATGATGACGGGACGAGATCCGACGGGAGAACCCCTGGACGGTTCGGACTGATGTCAGGCGCCATGATCGCGATGTGCGACCTGGAGAGGAATGCAGAAGGCGACAAAAAAGGGCGACACCACTTGGATGCCGCCCTGACGAAGTTGGAGGCTTCGAACTTTCATTCTGTGCCCCTCGGGTCGCGACGAGTCGTTACCATGGCGAGACGAATTGATATTGTAGGAAACCGACATGATCGGTTTCACCTGGTGGTTCCAGTGGCCGATTTGGCCGGTCATGCCCGCCCTGTTCGGCGCGTCGATTGAACCGACTCTGGACCTTCGTAGTGTTTCGGTAGTCGCGCCGTGCGCGATGACCTATGTACATGCGTTCAGAGCTTCCGCCGGGAAGTGTTTGGAGTGGAATCGTGATGCTTGACGTTGCTGCAGCAAAGACGCGCCTTACCGCCCAGCTTACCGACCTGCAGTCTCGGCGGGCGGGTCTGGCCGATACCCTGCTGGAGCCGCTCAGCCCCGACCTATCCGAACAAGCCGTCGAATTGGAGGATGATGATCCTCTCGGTGGCCAGATCGTGGTCATCGACAGGGAAATAGCCGCGACCGAAGCCGCCTTGGCACGTGTCGATGACGGCACATATGGCGAATGCGTTCGTTGTGGAAATGACATCGCGCCCAAGCGGTTGGAGGTTCAACCTGAGGCGGCGCTTTGCATCGAATGCGCCAGCCAGGCCTGAGAGCAGGCGCCTTCGATCAGCGAGCCAGCACGTTCTGACATGCCCGACGAAACCTCCCTCGACCGTTTTGTCGAAGCGCAGACGCTCGGCTATCCCGGCGCCCTCGCCGAAATTCGTCGTGGCGCCAAGCGCTCGCATTGGATGTGGTATATCTTTCCACAACTGGCCGGGCTGGGCCAGAGTACGACCGCGCGACATTTCGCCATCCGATCGCTCGACGAAGCTCGGGCCTATCTGGATCATCCGGTGCTGGGCGCGCGCTATCGCGAGTGCGTGACCGCGCTTCAGGATCTGTCGATCAGCGATCCGGTGGCGGTCTTTGGCGAGACGGATGCGGTGAAACTGCGTTCATCGCTAACCCTGTTCGAAGCGGCGCTCGAGCATCCGCTTTTCTCCGCAGCGCTCGCCCGCTGGTTCGGCGGAGATCGCGACGCGCGCACCTTGTCGCTGTTGACTGGCCAGCAGAAGAAACGACCGGGCTAAATTCCCTGATAAAGTGCTTAATGTTCCCTTCTGGTCGGCGACATTCCTGGGACAGGGCTACGTGCCAGCCATTTCGATTGGAGCAAATCAGGGGCGCGAGATGATGGTGGCTTGCCGTGCCGTGAGTTTCCAACGCCCGTCGACGAGCTTCCAAAGGTCTGTAAAGCGGCGGTGCGTCTCGCGCGCGGAGACCGCGTCCTCAGTCTTGGGCACGACGATCTCCTCACCCATCAGGAGCACCATGTCCCCTCTCAATCCGGCATAGTCGATGACCCGATCGTAGCGCGTGTAGCTGATCTGACCGGCGGCGCTGCGCTGCCCGGTTGCCCCGCGCACGGAGACGCCGTTCTGAGGATTGTTGACCGCCAGGTCATCGGCAAGCAGCGCAATGAATGCGGCGTGATCGTCGCGGACCGCGGCGCGATCGATTTCGTCTACGGCAGCCAGTGCGCCGGCAATTCGATCGTCCCTGACGGCCAACGCGACGTCTGGATTGCCGGCCTTCCAGGCTGCAGCCGCGGGCTCGGAAAGAAGCAATCCGGTCACCAGCAGGCATAGAACCGATCGCCGAACAGTCATGGCCCTTATCCTTGATCCCTGAGTGGGAAGGTTTGCCACGAGGCAATTGCGGGAAACAAGGCTCTTCCGCCAGTCTTCTGGCGAACCGAAAGAATTGCAAAGCGCCTGCACCCTACCATCCTGTCTCGGGCGAGCCTCGACGATGGGTTCCTGACATGAATGACCACTTGAGTTTGGTGGGGATCGACCGAGTGCGACACGGCGCTGGCCATGCCCTTCAGCTATCGTGTCGCTCGGCCGAGGGAGGCTGTCCGAAATGGCGTCGATAGGCGGCCGTGAAAGCCGCGGCGCTGTTGAAGCCGACACGATAGCCCGCTTCCGCTATTGCGAGCTTGTGGTCGAAGATCAGCGATCGGCCCATTTCCAGACGCCTCTGGCGGACATAGCCGAAAATGGTCGTTCCGAAGGCCGCCTTGAAGTTGGCCTGAAGCGTCGTGACGTTGACCCCCAGCTCCCTGGCGAGATCGAGCACCTTGGGCGGGCTGACGAGCGACCGATCGAGAATTTCTCGTGCGTGGCAGATGCGGGCGAACTGACGCTCGCCGAGCGATCGAATGAGGTCATTTTCTGCGCGCAGCATCGAGCCCACTTCGACCATGAAGCGTAGGGCCTGGGACTCGCGGTGGAGCGCGCGCAGCGCGCCGGCGTAGGGTTCGTGAAGCGTGGCCTCCGCGATGTCGAGGATCTTCTCCGACCTGGGAAGGAGTGCGCTGTGGAGCCCCGGCTCGATGAAACTGCGCAAGGGACCGAGACCATCGTCAACCGCATCCTGGAAGCGATCGAGGAATTCGGGCTTTATCGATATGCCGAATGCCCGCGTGCGCTGCCCGGCGCGCCAAGGGCGCATGCAGGTCATGGGCTCGCCATAACCGACGATCGAGACGCGGCCGAGTTCATGCCCGATCGGCGCGTGACCGGCGACTTCCAGCGGCGCCCCCCAACCGTCGAGCAGGACGGCGCAGCCGACCGACCGCTCCATCTCGACATCGAGCTGATGGTCGGCCGTGTAAGTGAGATCGAATCCGGAGATCAGCAGGCCCGGCTGCACTTCCTCGGCAAGCAGCGTGCCGGACATCGAGGGCAGGTCGATATCGGGGCAGGTGTCCGTCAGATAATTGACCGCGATCGAGCGTTCGGCAGCCTCTCGCACCAGATCCGAGATCGAAAACTCGCCCTCCATGATGGGGGAATGCAAGCCCATCAACGGCCCCGAGAAACGAGGCGCGAACGATCCGGCATGCCTTTGGAGGCTGCCAGGCGCTCGGCTGGTGGAGGGCGGATCGCCAAGACGACTCACTTTCTGCGATAGATTTTTGAGCTTTCACGATAGCCGACCCGGTCGCCGCGCACCACCATCGTTGCTAATAAAAGTCATTCGCAAATAGTATGTGACTGGCTGCGATGGACCGGCGCGCGGTTCGTTGGGTGCTGACCCAGGCTGAAGAATGTCAGAGACTGGCCTGATCTCCCATCGGCGCCGTGCGCCACAAGATGGGGGCTTAACGAGAATGCGGACAAAGACACTCCTGGGAACGGGCTCAGCCATGCTTGCCCTGCTGCAGGCGGGCGCGGCCTGGGCAGCCGAGGCCGAACAGGCACCGGGGAGTGTCGACGACATCGTCGTGACAGCCGAAAGGGCGAACCGCACGCTGCGCGAAACGTCATCGAGCGTCGACGTCTCGACACGCGAGGACATCGAGCGCAAGTCCGGCGTCTACTCGGCCAACGACCTGCTCGACCGAATTCCGAACATCCTGTCGATCGAGCCGGGCAACGACCTTCCCGCCGTGCGCGGTGTCGATGGCACGGGGCCTGGCGGCGGCGCAACGGCCTTCTTCGCCGGTGCCCGCCCACGGCTCAGTTTCCAGGTCGATGGCCGGACCTTGAGCGCCAACGAGGCGACGTTCGGCGACACCAGCCTCTGGGATGTGCAACAGGTCGAGGTCTATCGCGGTCCGCAGAGCACGCTGCTCGGCCGCAACGCCATCGCCGGCGTCGTCGCGATCAAGTCGGCCGAGCCCACGTTCGACTGGCACGGCGCGGCGCGCGCTATCGTCGGCAACCGGGACGAGGTGCAGTTGTCGGGCGCGATCGGCGGCCCGATCGCCAGCGACGTGCTCGCATTCCGCCTGAGCGCCGACTGGCAGAAGAGCCAGGATTTCGTCGCTTTCGCGCCCTATCCTGGCACCGATAATCCGGGTCGCTACGATACAAAGACCTTTCGCGGCAAGCTGCTGTTCACGCCCTCGAGCGCGATCCACTCGCTGCTGACGGTCTCTTATCAGGATGGCCGGGCACCGCAGTCGAACTGGGTGAAGCGCCCGTTCGAAGACATGATTTCCTTCGATGGCGGTCTGCAGCAACCCGTGTTCCGCGAGAGGACCACCACCGGCATCTCGGATACGACCTTCGAGCTCAGCGACACGCTCAGTCTGCAGCTTCTCCTCTCCGCGACCGACTTCCGCGTGGACCGCTATGCGCCGGCGACGCAGGGCATCTCGCGGATCGACGGTACCGAATATGTAGCGCAGCCGCTCCTGCGCTACACCTCGCCCGACAAGCGCCTCTCCGGCTTCATCGCGGCCTATGTCTTCCGCGCGCGCCAAAACGAGAGCAACGACTTGTTCGGCGGCGGCGCCTATCGCGACAAGACCGATACCGCCGCGGTGTTCGGCGAGGTGACGGTCAAGCCTACCGACGCGCTCTCGATCATCCTCGGCGCCCGCTACGAGGAGGAAAAGCGCGACCGTGTCGGTGCGACCGGGCCGATCGTCACCAACTACCAGAAGACCTTCAAGGAGTTCCTGCCCAAGGCGACCGTATCGCTCGACGTCGCGCCTCAGGTGACGATCGGCGTGACGGCTGGCCGCGGCTACAATGCCGGCAGCTCCAGCGTCACCCTGGCATTTCCGTTCACCGCCTACACCTACAAGCCCGAATATGTCTGGACCTACGAGGGGTTCGTCCGCGCAGGGCTAGGCCACGACATCTCCTTCACCGGCAACGTCTTCTACAGCCGCTACAAGGACATGCAGCTCCCCTATTACCTCTCGGCGCTGTCGGTCGAGATCCGCAACGCGGATCGGGTGACCACCTACGGCGCAGAGATGGGGCTTGCCTGGCGCCCATCACCGAAGAACGAGCTGTTTGCGAACGTCGGCCTGCTGGACAGCAAGATCAACCGCTATCCCGCCTCGGGCGCGGAGGGCAACAAGCTGCCTCGCGCGCCCGCATTCAGCCTCGCGGCAGGGTTCAACGTCTCGCCTGACGGCAAGTTCGAGCTGGGCGCGGACGTCCGTTATACGAGTTCCTACGAGTCCGACGTGCTGAACGATCCGGGCGCGCGGATCAGCCCCTATGCGGTGGTCAACGGCCGTATCGCCTACAATATCGGGCCGGCGCGCCTCTTCTTCAGCGTTCGGAACCTGTTGAACAGCTTCAAGACCACGCAGGTCGGGATTCTCGTCCCGGGCGTTCCGGCGTTCGACTATGCCGTGGTGCTGCCGCCGCGCAAGATCAGCGCCGGCGTCGAGCTGCGCTTCTAGGGGGCCGCGAGCGATGGCGCTTTCGCAGACGGGCATCCGGCGATGGTATCTGGTCCACAAGTGGACCAGCATCGTCTGCACGGCATTCCTGCTGATGTTCTGCATCACCGGGCTGCCGCTGATCTTCCATCACGAGATCGACGAGATGACCCGCGCTCCGGCCATGGCAGGACAGGTCGCGGAGCGGCCGGTCAATCTGGATGCGCTCGGCCGGCAGGCGCTCTCGAAGCATCCGGGATGGACGATGATGTTCCTCTCCTGGGATCCCGAGAAGCCGATCATCTATGCGATCGTCGGTCCGAAGGTCGATGCGCCCAACGATCAGGTCGAGATCATCCAGTATGACGCGCGTAACGGCGAACGCCTGGACGCGCCGCCGCTCGACGAAGGCGTCATGGCCTTCCTGCTCGAACTCCATTCGGAACTGCTGCTGGGCATTCCCGGTCAGCTTTTCCTGGGACTGATCGGCGTGGTCTTCCTGGTCGCAGTCGTCTCGGGCGTGGTCGTCTACGCGCCTTTCATGCGCAAGCTGCCTTTCGGCACGGTGCGCAAGGACCGCAGCAAAAGGGTGAAGTGGCTCGACACGCACAACATGATCGGGATCGTCACGCTGGGCTGGGTCAGCGTCGTGGGACTCACCGGCTTCATCATCACGATGACGCTGCCGATCACCATGATCTGGCAGATGGACGAGCTCGCCGAGATGGCGGCGCCCTACAAGGATGCGAAGCCTCCGACGAAGCTCACATCGGTGAATGCGGCCGTGGCCACCGTCAGGGCCGCAGTCCCCGACGGTAAGGTGAGCATCGTCGCCTGGCCGGGCAGCCAGTTCAGCACCAAACACCACTATATGGTCGCGCTCGCGGGCAACACGCCGCTGACCGAGCGGCTGATCAACCCCGCCATGGTCGATGCGGAAACCGGGCGGCTCACCGACGTGCGCGAGATGCCCTGGTATGTGAAGACGCTCTTCCTCTCGGCCCCGCTGCACTTCGGCGACTATGGCGGCCTGCCGCTCAAGATCATCTGGGCATTGCTCGATATCGCGGCGATCGTCGTGCTGGTGAGCGGCCTCTATCTCTGGCTCGGCCGCAGACGCGTGCCGATCGAGAAGCGGTTGGCGGAGCTCCAGTCGGGGGGTGTTGCGGAGACGCAAGCCGTCCCGGAGCCGGCCGAATGACGGCGCGCAAGGGCAACAGCCAGACAGGCTGGCAGATCTTCCGCTGGCCGCTCCTCATGGCGCTGGCCAACGCCATTGGGCTGGTGGCCGCGCTCGTGGGCGACGGCTGGTACGACCTCGTCTCGTGGGTGACCCTGGGCCTCACCCTCATCGTCATCGTCGCCGCCTGGCGAGGGTGGTCCGCGCGATAGCCGCAGATTCCAGGAACAGGCCGGGACCATCGACCATGGATACAGCTCATACCCAAGGCGTCGGCCGCACCGTTCACATCCGGGATGGGCGCTCCCTGTTCCTCATGGAGAAGGGAGCGGCCAGGGAAGGCGAGCCGACGGTCATCTTCGAAGCCGGCATGGCGGCGCCGCGCTCGTCCTGGGGCCTCGTGCAGCCCGCTCTGCCGGACGGGGTCCATAGCGTCGCCTATGATCGCGCTGGCCTCGGCCGCAGCGATCCCGACCCGCAGCCCAGGACCGTCGCCCGCATGGTCGATGATTTCGATGACCTTCTCGATACGCTTGGGTCAGGTCCGTTCATTCTCGTCGCGACCAGCGGCGGCGCGCTCGTCTCCCGGGAAGCCGCGAAGCGACACCCCGAGCGGATCGCCGGGTTGGTGCTGGTCGATCCGACCGATGAGGGCTGCGAGGCGGTGTTTTCAAAGGCCTTCCGCCGCTTCGAGCGCTTCGCCCACCATGTCAGCGTCGCGCTCGCGAGAGTCGGTCTGCTCGAGCGGCTCTACAACGGCTTCCTCCTGCACCTGCCGCCGGACAGTCAGGCCGATTTCCGCAAGGAAGGATTCACCATGGGCGTCATGCGCACGCGCGGCGCCGAGCTGACGGGCATGGTCGGCGAGATGAACGTGTTGCGCGGGAAGCCCGACGAACCCCACGACATGCCGGTGACGGTCATCTCCGGCGCGCTCGCGGACATGGGCATGTCGCAAAAGATCCGGGCTGAAGCCAATGCCGCGCACGCGCGTCGCGCGGCCCTGTCGACGAATGGGCGCCATGTCGTCGCCGCCCATTCGGGTCACATGGTTCCGTTCAGCGAGCCCGAGCTGATCGCCCAGGAAATCATGCGTCTCGTCGATCGATCGCGCATCGAAGCAAGGACAAGCCTATGACGGATATCCAGCGGCTCCGGCTTGTTCGTCTCTGCGGTATCGCGGGCGTGATCGGCGCGATCCTCTGGACGCTCGGCGACGCCCTGATCATCGGGGCCAGGGCAAGCCCCGACGATTATCCGCTGCTCCTGAAGACCTATGCCGATCGCATTCAGTTTGACGGTGTCGCGCTCATGCTTCCATCCTCCGAGGCGCGGCTTGCTGCCGGCGCGCTGGTGGCGGACGCCGGGATCGTCTTCTATCTCGCCGGCTGCTGGCATCTGCTCGAAGGCCTGCGTCCGGCGACGGGCTGGTGGCGCTGGCCGACCTTCGCCCTGCTGGTCGCCGGCAACGCCTGGTCGCCGCTCGGCCATGCGGGCTTCTACTATGTCGGCATGGCCTACAAGACGATCCTCGAAACGCCGGCCGCGGCTCATGGCGCGCTGCTCGATCTCGGCCAGCACTTCTACCATGTCCTGCTCATCGCCTGGCTGATGCCCATCGTGACGCTGGGTCTGGCGCTGCTGCTCCTCGGGATCGTCATCGCGCTGGGCCGTACCGCCTGGCCACGCTGGTTCGCGGCGCTGGCCAATCCCGTCTCGCTGGTCGCGATCGGCATGCTGATCGCGCGCATCCTGCCCGAGCCGACGCACACATGGCTCGACGGCGCCGCGTTCAACCTCGGTTGGCTCGTCGTCTATGCCGTCTCGACGGCGCTGCTCTGGAATGGCGGGCGATCGCCGGTCGCGTCACGGGACGAAACAGCATGACCGAAGCTGCGACAGAGACGCGCGACGAACAAGCGGGGGAGGAAGCATCGGGCGTTTTCAGCATGAAGCCGCTGATGTTCGAGACCTTCGTCTGCTCGATGGCGATGATGTCGTTCGTGGCGCTCGCGGGGCCCATCGCGCGCGTGCTTGGCCTCGAGCCATGGCAGGTCGGCGCGGCGATGACCGCCTCGGGCATCGCCTGGATGATCATGGCGCGCTTCTGGGGCGGCCTCAGCGATCGGCGCGGGCGGCGGCCGATCATCCTCCTGGGGCTCACGGGTTTCGCAGTCAGCTATTTCCTGTTGTCCCTGTTCATCGACCTCGCGCTGCGCACCGCGATGGCGTCGGCCATTGCCTTTGCGGGCCTGGTGCTCGGCCGAGGCATTGCCGGTGTGTTCTACGCCGCGGTACCGGCGACCAGCGCGGCACTCGTCGCCGATCATACGCCGCCCGAGAAACGTGCGAGCGCCATGGCCGCGATCGGCGCCTCGAGCGCGGCGGGCATGGTCATCGGGCCCGGCTTTGCCGGGCTTGTCGGGCCGATCAGCCTCAGCCTGCCGCTCTACGTCACCGCCGCCCTGCCGGCTATCGCCCTCGTTGTGCTCTGGCGCGTGCTACCGAAGGTCGAACATCATACGCCGCCCAAGAGCGAACCGGTGCGCCTTGCCGACAAGCGGCTGCGCAGGCCGATCGCGGTCGCCTTCGTCGGCGCGTTCAGCGTGGCGGTCGCGCAGATAACGGTCGGCTTCTTCGCGCTCGATCGCCTGCATCTCGATCCTGCCCATGCCGCCCATGCCGCCGGCATCGCGCTCGCCGTCGTCGGCGTGGCGCTCGTTTGCGCACAGATCGTGCTGCGCAAGCTAGGTTGGCCGCCCGAGCGGCTCATCCGCATCGGCGCGGTAATCTCGGCGATCGGTTTTGCCAGCGTCATGCTGGCCACCCAGGCGCCGATCCTCTGGGCCGCCTATGCGGTGGCGGCGTTCGGCATGGGCTGGGTCTATCCTTCGATCTCCGCGCTTGCCGCAAACGCGGTCGAAGCGCACGAACAGGGCGCGGCGGCCGGGTCGGTCGCAGCGGCGCAGGGCCTCGGTATCATCGTCGGACCGATCGCCGGCACAGCGCTCTACGGGCTCGACAATGGGCTGCCGTTTGCGTTCATCGCGGCGATGCTGGTCGGCGCCGGCCTGTGGCGGACCCGCTCCTTCGCGCCGGAAGGTGAAGTGAGCGGATAGACCGACGGCGCAATATACTCTTGGCAGTCCATCGAAGCGTGGCCTTGCGCGAGCGGCCCGTCAGGTGGCCGGCGGTTGCGTTGTGCCGGTCCCGGCTTGCTCGGCCCGGACGCGCTCGAGCAGCGTGCGGGCGCGCTCCACATTGCCGCCATGAGGATTGGTCGCAATGGGAAGCAAGGCCCCCTCCGCCTCTCTGTAGCGGTGACGGGAAATCAAGACCGTCGCTGCATCGATCGCGATGTCGCCGACCAGCGGCGCCAGTTCGTGCGCCTTCATGAGGTCGGCGAGGGTCTCATCGGATGCGGTAGCGGTCGGCGGGGCGGTTTGTGCGAGACGATAGAGCGCCGTGTAATAGGCCGGATCGGCTTCAGTCGCCCGGGCAAACCATGGTCGGGCCGCCGCGAACCGGGCGTCACGGATGGCAGCGTCCTTTCGGCCGCTGTAGAAGTCCGCAACGCCGCGGAAGTAGAGGAGCTCGGCGTCGCCGGGCGCGGCCTGCAAGAGGCGATCGATCATCACAACCCCTGCGGCCCGGTCGCCGGAATTGATCTCGGCGCGGGCGAGCACGCGCTGCGCATAAAGATCGTCGGGATAGCGCGCGGCCGCCGTCCGTATCGTTGCGATCGTCCGGCTCTCGAGGGCCGGATCGGCTATCCCCAGCATCAGCGCGGCATGCGGGAGGAGCAGGTCGTCGGCGGCCGGTGACAGTGACCGCACCGCAACCGTGACATCCGCTCCTGCAGGGCGCGCGATCACGCCGTAGGCGATACGCCCGTTCATGTAGCGCTTCAGCTCGGTCTCGAATCCCTGATGATCGATGCCGAAAGCCATCTTGAAAGCCTCGGCTTCGTCGCCCCCGCGGTGAAGGCTCGCGAAATAGCGCGTCAGCGCCTCACGGCGCTCCGGCGCGGCGAACAGATAATGCACGATGAGCCAGCTCTCGGCATAGAACTGGGCCACCTGCTCGCGGCTGAGACCGCTGAGACGGTCGGCGAAGATACGCTCCACCGGGAACCACTGGCCGCGAAGCAGGGTGATTGCGCGGCCGGGATTGTAGCGGCCGATCTCGACCCGATCGGAGAGGAGCTGCGCGGTCATGACATATTCCGCGAAGCCTTCGCTGTACCAGGCGGGATAATAGGCCGGGTAGTAGCGCGCCGCGAAATGATGGGCATATTCGTGGAAGAGGACTTCCTCGCCGCCGAGCCCTGGGCGATCGCCGCGAACCGCGAAGACCGCGGTGCCGCCGACCCGGGCCTGATAGAAACCGAGCACGGCGGGCGGGACGTTCGCCACCTGGCGCAGTTTCTCGTTGGAGCTGACCAGATAGACCTTGAGCGGGTTCGCCGAAGGCGGTGCGGTCGTCCCTGTCAGCGTCCGCAGGAGATGGTCATAGTCCTCAAGCTGTTGGACCGATCGCCGCAAGCCGTCTTCCCCGCCGTCGCTATAGACGATGAAATTGGGGGAGCGGGCTTCAAGCCATTTCGCCTGGGCGGGGCCCGCCATCAGCCCTGTGAAGGCGAGCAGACATATCAGTAAAATCCGCACCCCGGCTCCTTCATGATCGAGCGCGCCACTTGGAATAGCCTTTGTGGCGCGAAAGCGTCCCCGCACGCCTAACCCAGTTGCGAACGATTATCAATTTGGGCGACCGGATTTGGGAACTATGATATCGAGGGCTTTGGGCGAACCGCCGATGGGCCGAAAGGCGGCGCATGAGTGATGGAGATAGACCTGAGCGCGGCTCTCGCCGCCACCATCTGACGCGGGGGGTCTGGCTGCTTTTGGGCTGCGTGTTCGTGGCGCTCGGCTTTATCGGGGCGCTTCTTCCCCTGATGCCCACCACCATCTTCCTCATCCTCGCGGCCGGCTGCTTCGCCCGTTCCTCGCCCCGCCTTGAAGCCTGGCTCCTCAACCATCCGCGCTTTGGTCCCACGCTCCGCGCCTGGCGCGCGGAGGGGGCAATCGGCCGCAGGGCTAAGATCGCCGCCTGCAGCGGGATCGCCCTTGGCTACGCGCTGTTCTGGCTGGGCGCTCGGCCGAGCCTCAAGATTGATCTGATTGTTGGCCTCGCGATGGCCGCCTGCGCTGCTTATATCCTGACGCGGCCATCGCCTGATCGAGGCTGAGGCCATTCGGGAAATCGGGAAGGAATGCTGGAGGCGTGGCCTGACAAGAGGGGTGGATCGGTGAAGCACAAGATCGACATAGAGGCTCTGTGCCATGAGAAGGGGCTGAGGATCACCGAGCAGCGCCGGATCGTCGCGCGGGTGCTTTCCGATGCCGAAGATCATCCCGACGTCGAGACATTGCATCAGCGGGTCGCGGCGATCGACCCCTCGGTTTCCATCGCCACCGTTTACCGCACCGTTCGCTTGTTCGAAGAAGCCGGCGTGCTGGACCGCCATGAGTTTGGGGATGGGCGGTCTCGCTACGAGGCGGCGCCCGACGCTCATCATGACCATCTCATCGACGTCGAGAACGGCCGCGTCATCGAATTCGTGGACCCCGAACTTGAGCAGCTTCAGCGCGCGATCGCCGAACGGCTTGGTTTCCGGCTCGTCGACCATCGGCTGGAACTCTATGGCGTCAGACGAACCCCGGAGGATGACAAGCCGGATGACGAATAGTCTCTCGTCGCCGCAGTGGCCCCCGATCCGGCGGACAGGGTCTGCCTTTCGATCCTGGTGCGCGTTCAGCGCAACAGGCTATTCGCCACGTCCTGATATCGCTTCGGATGAAGCCCGTCGCGAGAGGGGAACCGCAGCATATCGAGCGTCTCGTCCCGAAATCTGGCGGCCACCGAGCTCACGACATAGAAGCGAGGGCGCGAATAGGGCAGAAGCCAGATAACCCGCCGCGAGGTGATGGATGCCCTAATGCGTGTGAGCCGCGCCGATAGCACGTCGTCGGGCATGTCGTTGGAGCCGATTGCAATTACCGTGACGCCGAAAGATCGGGCTGGCTTGCGCCACGCCTCAATCTGCCTGGCCGTCGCACCCTCGGTGGCGACGACCGTGCATGGCCGCGCGAGGCGGGCATTGGTGAACTGAGCGGTGCCAACCGCGAGGCTATCCCCCAGAAAGAGGCATTCGAACATCAGGCTCCAGAGGGTCCGGCGCCGCTCGACACCCCTACCTTGGCGGGCCGCAACGCGCGGGTGCCGATGGCATAGCCGGGACTGATCACTTGCGTGACGTGGCCGGCGGGCGTCTTGGCATCGGGCACTTCGAACATGGCCTCGTGGTAGTTGGGATCGAAGCGTTCGCCGACCGGGTCTAGCTTCTTGACCCCGTGACGTTCGAGCGAACGTAGCATTTCCTTCTCGGTCAGGCCAACGCCCTCGACCAGCGTCTTCAGGGCGGCCGCGCTGTCGGCGGCGCCTTGAGGGACGCTGGAGACCGCGCGCTCGAGATTGTCGGCGACGCCAATCATGTCCCGCGCGAAATTGCTGATCGCGAATTGCCGCGCGTCGCTCACGTCACGCTCGGCCCGGCGCCTGACATTCTCGACCTCCGCGAGCGCGCGCAGGAGCCGGTCCTTCAGGCTGGCGACCTCGCTCTCTTGCTGGGCGACCGGATTGTCGCCCTGCGGTGAGGGGGCATCCGCTCCGGACGCGGCGGCTTCCTGGCCCTCGGCATGAGGCGAGGGCGTCTGGCCAGGTTCGGCATGGCGGTCGGGTGCCGCCGGCGATGAGGCGGTCTGGTCGTGTCCCTTATTCTCTCCGGTCATGGCGCTTTCTCTCGATTGTCGGTGCTTCCAGCGGAACTGTATCGGTCGATATGTTGCTCGATATCGGCCAGATCGGTGTCGGCGACGAGATAGAGCTCGTCTTTCCTGAAATAGGCGCGGGCGCGTTTGACCTCATCTTCGGGCGGCTTCTGCGTGCCGAAGCGTTTGGGCCAGCTTTCGTTGACGAACCGCACAAGCTCCGACCAGGCGTCGCTGACGCTGTCGTGGAAGGCAAGCATGGGCAGGCCCTCGTGCATGATAAACAGGAACGTGACGTGCATGCGCTATCCTAGTTGCGGCCGACGGTTTGGGTCGGCGCGAGGTGGCATCGTGTCCCTGATTGTAGAGAGGAGGCAGATGAGCTCTCCATATTTTGGGTCACCTGCTCCCATCGGGAAATACTGTCCGTTTCGATTAGCCAGACTGACCGATCATCGAAGCAGCAGACCAATTGACGCCTTCATCGAGTCGATCGCCAGGACCACCCAGGTAGCCGGCGACAGAAGCTGAAGAGCAAGCGCCGTGCCAATCGATGAAGAAAGCAAAATCAGCCGTTTGGAGATGATTTGACAAGGTGGGGCGGACATTTTGTCCAAAGGCGACGGACGCAATGTCCGTGGAAAACAGGGGCCCGTCGTGCTTAATTACAGGGGTGTTTTCAGACTTATTGGACGTAGCTCATCATGGCTGACGAAAATCTTCGCTTCAAGCCCTATGACCATCCTGCCGGAGGTTGGGGCGCGGCCGCTGCGACCGCCAAGGTGCTCCTCGAACAGAGCGTCGTCACGAAGGGATCGCGCGCACTTCTCGCGATGAATCAGCCGGGCGGTTTCAAATGCCCGAGCTGTGCCTTTCCCGATGCCGACTGCAAGAAAACGCTCGAATTCTGCGAGAACGGCGCGAAGGCGCTGGCGCATGAGGCGACCAAGTTCCGGGTTACGCGCGAGTTCTTCGCCCAGCATACTGTCACCGAGCTGATGGAGAAGTCGGATTACTGGCTCGAGATGCAGGGCCGCCTCACCGAGCCCATGCGCTACGACGCCAAGAGCGACAAATATCTGCCCTGCTCCTGGGATGAAGCCTTCGCCCTGATCGGAAAGCATCTACTAGCGCTCGACAGCCCGCACGAAGCCGAGTTCTACACGTCGGGCCGCACGCCGAACGAGGCCGCCTTCCTCTATTCTATCCTGGTGCGCCAGTTCGGCACCAACAACTTCCCCGATTGCTCGAACATGTGTCACGAGCCGACGAGCCGCGGGCTCCCGCCGGCAATCGGCGTGGGCAAGGGCACCGTCATTCTCGAGGACTTTGAGCATGCGGATGCGATCTTCGTCATTGGCCAGAACACGGGCACCAATTCCCCGCGGATGATGACCAACCTTGTCGAAGCGCGTAAGCGCGGCGTCCCCATCGTCGCAGTCAACCCGATGCCCGAACGCGCGCTCATCAAGTTCACCGAACCGCAGGATGTGATTCAGATGGCGACCTTCGGCTCGACGCCGATCGCCAGCGAGTTCGTGCATATCAAGATCGGCGGCGATCTGGCGCTGCTGAAGGGCATGATGAAAGTCATGTTCGAGCGCGAGGCCAAGGGCGAGAAGATCCTCGATCATGCCTTCCTCGCCGAGCATACGCTCGGCATGGAAGCCGTGCGCGACGAGGTGATGACGCTCGACTGGGCGGACCTCGTTGCCCATTCCGGCATCGAGGAAGCGCAGATCCGGCGCTGCGCCGAAATCTATATCCGCTCGAAGGCGACCATCATCTGCTACGGCATGGGCCTTACCCAGCACCAGCTGGGGTCCCAGCTCCTCCAGCAGGTTGCAAATATCCTCCTGCTCAAGGGCAATTACGGGAGGCCGGGCGCGGGCATCTCGCCCATTCGCGGCCATTCAAACGTCCAGGGCGACCGCACGGTCGGCATCGACGAGAAGCCGACCCAGGTCTATCTCGACCGGGTCCGCGACGTTTTCGGTTTCGAGCCGCCGCGCGAGCATGGCCATCACACGGTCGAGTCCGTCGAAGCGATGCTGCATGGCACCGCCAAAGTGTTCATCGGCATGGGCGGCAATTTCGTCCGAGCCGTGCCCGACACCGACATCGCCTATTCGGCGATGCGCAAGCTCAACCTGACCGTCGGCATCGCCACCAAGCTCAATCGCGGCCACCTGGTCCATGGCAAGGATGCGCTCATCCTGCCCGTGGTCGCGCGCTCCGAGCGGATCGAGACCTCGGCCGGCGAACAGTTCGTCACCATCGAGGACTCCATGTCGAACGTGACCGCGTCGCGCGGCGTCCTGACGCCGGCGAGCGAGCATTGCATGCCCGAGGTCGAGATCGTCTGCCGCATGGCGATGGCCGCGCTTCCCGAGAGCAAGATACCCTGGGAATCCTACATTCACGACTACAGCCTGATCCGCGACAAGATCGCCGCAGTCTATCCCGAGATCTACGCGGATTTCTCGGAGCGGATCAAGGATCCCAAGGGCTTCCATCTCGATGTCGCGCCGCGGCGCCTGGTCTGGCTCACGCCCACGGGCAAGGCCAATTTCCTGGTGCTGCCCGGTCTCGACGTCAACACGCCGATCGACGATCCGACCATGTTGCGCCTCGCGACCGTCCGCTCGCATGACCAGTTCAACACGACGATCTACAGCTACAACGACCGTTATCGGGGCGTCTACAATGACCGGATGGTCCTCTTCATGAACGAGGATGACCGTATCGCACGCGGCCTCGAACCCCGAGCGACCGTCGCGCTGGAGACGATCAGCACCGACGGTATCAAGCGGCGCGTCGATGCGCTCACGGTGATCGACTATCCGATGCCGCGCGGCGCGATCGCGGGCTATTATCCGGAACTAAATCCGCTTCTACCGCTCGACTATTATGATCGCATCAGCGGCACGCCGGCCGCCAAGTCGATCCCGGTCCGGGTCGTGGCGGCGTGAGCCAGCAAAGCGCCGCCATCGCATAGTCTGAGACGAAAACAGGGGGAGGCAGAGTGTTCGCGGATCTTGACCCAGTGATCCTTGCCCGGGCGCAGTTCGCGTTCACGGTCTCCTTCCACTTCATCTTTCCGGCCTTCTCGATCGGACTGGCGAGCTATCTCATGGTGCTCGAGGGCCTGTGGCTGAGGACGGGAAAGGGCGTCTACGCCAATCTCTATCGCTACTGGCTGAAGATCTTCGCGGTCGCTTTCGGCATGGGCGTCGTCTCCGGTGTCGTCATGTCCTACCAGTTCGGCACCAACTGGTCGGTCTTCTCGACAAAGGCGGGGCCTGTCATCGGTCCGCTCATGGCCTATGAGGTGCTGACCGCCTTCTTCCTGGAGGCCGGATTCCTCGGCGTCATGCTGTTCGGCATCAACAAGGTGGGCAAGGGCCTGCATTTCTTCGCGACTTGCATGGTGGCGCTCGGCACGATGATCTCCGCCACATGGATCATCTCGGTCAACAGCTGGATGCAGACGCCGACGGGCTATGCGATCAACGCGAAGGGGCAATTTGTACCGGCGGGTTCCTGGCTCGACATCATCTTCAATCCGAGCTTCCCCTTTCGGCTCGTCCACACGGTCATCGCGGCCTACTTGACGACGGCCCTCGTGGTCGGCGCGGTCGGCGCCTGGCACCTGCTGAAGAACCGGCAGAATCTGGGCGCACGGACCATGTTCTCCATGGCGATGTGGATGGCGGCGATCGTGACTCCCATCCAGATTTTCGCTGGCGACGCACATGGTCTCAACACGCTCGAGCATCAGCCGGTCAAGGTGCTGGCCATGGAAGGCCATTACGAGGCCAGCCCTGAAGGCGCCTCGCTCATCCTGTTCGGCCTGCCGAGCAATGAAGATGAGCGTGTCCACTACGAGCTGGCCGTACCGCGTCTGGGCTCACTGATCCTCAAGCATGATCCGAATGCCCCGCTTCCGGGCCTCAAGGACTATCCGAAGGACCGATGGCCGCCGACCCCGATCGTTTTCTGGTCCTTCCGGATCATGGTGGGGCTGGGCTTTGCGATGCTCGGGCTGGGATTGTGGAGCCTGCTCGCGAGAGTGCGCAAGAAGCTCTACGACTGGACCTGGCTGCATCGGGCGGCCGTGGCGATGGGCCCTGCCGGTTTCGTCGCGGTCATCGCGGGCTGGGTGACGACAGAGGTCGGACGGCAACCCTTCACCGTCTATGGTCTCCTGCGAACGGCTGAATCGCACTCTCCCTTGGCTGCCCCTGCGGTTGCGGCCTCGCTGCTCGCCTTCATCGTCGTCTATTTCGGCGCCTTTGGTGCGGGCACGATGTATGTTCTCAAAATGATGGCAAAGCCGCCAAGCGCGGACGAGCCTGAGCCGGCAAAGGTCCCGCAGCGGGCGGCAGGCATCACCCCCGCGGCCGGGGTCGCCGCTGCCCCTCAGCGGAGAGCATAGCGATGGAGCATATCGACCTCACCATCGTCTGGGCGGGCATCATCGGCTTCGCGGTCTGCGCCTATGTGGTGATGGACGGCTTCGATCTCGGCATCGGCATCCTGTTTCCGATCTATTCGGTCGGAGAGGAGCGCGACCAGGCCATGAATTCGATCGCGCCGGTATGGGACGGCAACGAGACCTGGCTGGTGCTGGGCGGGGGAGGGCTGTTCGCCGCCTTTCCGCTGGCATACGCCATCATCCTGCCGGCAACCTATCCCCTCATGATCGCGATGCTCCTGGGGCTCGTGTTCCGCGGCGTGGCATTCGAGTTCCGGTGGCGCGATCCGCGGCATCGGCCCTTCTGGGATATGGCCTTTTCGCTCGGGTCGGTGGTCGCCGCGCTTGCGCAGGGAATCACGCTCGGCGCGATCCTGCAGGGCATTCATGTCCAGAATGACGCTTATGCGGGCGGATGGCTGGACTGGCTGAGCCCGTTCAGTCTCCTCACCGGCGTGGCGGTCGTGATCGGCTATGCGCTGCTCGGCGCGACATGGCTGATCTGGCGGACCGAATATCGAAGCCAGCAACGCGCGCGCCATCTGGCCCTGCCGCTCGGTGTCGCCACGCTGCTGGCGCTCGCCGCCGTGAGCCTGGCCACGCCCTTTCTCGCCTATGACTATTGGCGGCGCTGGTTCACGATGCCGGGCGTCCTGCTGACGGCGCAGGTGCCGCTGCTGGTGCTTATCTGCTCGGCGGCGTTCTTCTGGGGTCTGAAACGCGGATATGAACGTCTGCCTTTCCTCATGGCGCTCGCCCTTTTCCTTCTCGGCTTCATCGGGCTGGGGATCAGCATTTTCCCCTATGCCGTGCCGCGCGCGGTGACGATCTGGGATGCGGCCGCGCCCTATCAGAGCCAGCTCTTCATGCTCGTGGGCTCGGTGGTGATCATTCCGACCATCATCGCCTATACGGGCTGGGCCTATTGGGTCTTCCGAGGCAAGGCCGGTACCCACGGCTATCACTGATGGGCGATGAGGCCCCCTTCATCAAGCGATTGGCCTGGATGGTTGCGATCTGGGCGGGCAGCGTTCTGGCCCTGGGCATCGTGGCCGGGGTCATTCGCCTCGTCCTGAAGCCTTGAGCCGGGCCTGGAGGTGGCCTCGCCTGAGACCGTCAGTCCCCCGGTCCCGCCGGTAACGGGCAGTTCGTCGGGAAAGCGTGCCCTGCCTCTCCTGGCGCTGACCGCCTTGGGCGTTGTTTACGGCGATATCGGGACCAGCCCGCTTTATGCATTCAAGGTCGCGCTCGCCGCCGGCGTGAAATCCGGTCTTGGCCCCGCTCATGCAGCGGCCGGTATCGCCTCGCTCATCATCTGGTCGCTCGTCGTCATCGTCTCGATCAAATATGCGCTCCTGATCCTGCGCGCGGACAATCGGGGGGAAGGGGGCGTCGTCGCTATGCTGGCGCTCCTCGGCATCACGTCCGGCACGCCAAACAGGCGCGGCGCCGCCTTACTCGTGCTGGGCCTCGTCGGTGCCGCTCTGCTCTATGGAGACGGCGCGATCACCCCCGCCATATCGGTGCTGAGCGCGGTCGAGGGGCTGAAGGTCGATGCGCCCATGCTCGGCCACGCCGTCGTTCCCCTGACGCTGGTAATCCTGCTCGCGCTCTTCTTTGTCCAGTCGAAGGGCACGGGGTTCATCGGCAGGATCTTCGGCCCGGTCATGCTCTGCTGGTTCGTCGCGATCGCGGTCTTGGGCGTAGCCGCGATCGCGCGCCATCCCGCGATATTGACGGCAGTGCTGCCGACGCACGCGGTCGGGTTTTTGATCGGCGCGCCGATCGAGGTGAGCTTCGGCGTCATGGGCGCGGTGTTTCTGGCCGTGACGGGCGGCGAGGCAATGTACGCCGACATGGGCCATTTCGGTCGAGGCGCGATCCGGGCCGCCTGGTTCGTGGTCGCGCTTCCCGCGCTGGTCCTGAACTATCTTGGGCAGGCTGCGTCCGTCGCCAGCGATCCCGGCGCGACTTCCAGCCCGTTCTACAGCCTCGCCCCGTCCTGGGCGCATTATCCCCTGGTGGCCTTCGCGACAGTCGCCACCATTATCGCTTCGCAGGCGATCATCTCGGGCGCGTTCTCCCTGACGCACCAGTCGGTCCAGCTCGGCTTTCTGCCGCGGCTGGCGATCTTCCACACCACGCGCGATGAACGCGGGCAAATCTACGTGCCGACGGTCAACTGGCTGCTCGCCGCCGCGACAATTGCGGCCGTGCTGATATTCGAGACGTCCGATGCCCTCGCGGGAGCCTATGGCATCGCGGTTTCCGGTCTGATGGCCATCTCCACTTTCCTCGCGGCTCTGGTCGCGCGCAAATGGGGATTCCCGCTGCTCGTGGTCCTCGCGGTCAACGGTCTCTTCATGGCGGTGGACCTGTTCTTCTTCGGCGCCAATGCGGTGAAGCTTTTCGAGGGTGGCTGGTATCCCCTGACGATCGCGGGCGTGATCGCCTTCCTCATGCTGACCTGGCGCCGGGGTGTTCAGCTCGTCGATATTGCAAGGGCGCAGCGCCGGATCGAGGAGGCCCAATTCATCGCGGCGCTCGAAGCGAAATCGGTGATCCGGATCAGCGGCACCGCAGCGTTCCTTTCGGCCGTGCGCAGCGGAATTCCGCTCTCGCTCGCGACGCACCTTAGGCACAACAAGGCCTTGCAGGACACCGTGCTGCTGGTCTCGGTGGTGACCGAAGAAGTGCCGGTGGTGGATCCGGAAAATCGCGCCGAAGTGCATGTGCTGAGCGCCGGCTTCGAGCGCGTGATCCTTCGGTTCGGTTTCATGGAGAGCCCGGATATCCCCGCCGGGCTGCGCTGCGCCAGAACCTGCGCATCGGCTGCCGATCTGGCGGATGCGACCTACTATATCGGGCACGAGACGGTCATCGCCGACCAGAAGGTGCGCGGCATGGCCAAGCTGCGCGAGTCCATCTTCGTCTGGATGCAGCGCAACGTGACCCCGACGGGGGCTTCGTTCGGTATCCCTTCGGAGAGCCTTGTCGAACTCGGAACGGAAATCCGCATCTGAGACGCCGTGGGATTTCGCCGCTTTTTTCAATATTTGAGGGCAGAAACGTGCATGTCGATCGAGCTGCTGTTCGTGCGCTACGGGGTGATCGCCATCCTTCTGGGAGCAGGGCTCGAGGGTGAAGCAACCGTCGTTGCCGGAGGGATACTGGCGCATCGCCATCTCATCCCGCTATGGGAAGCCGTGGCGGCCGCCTCCGCCGGCTCCTTCATCATTGATCAGGCCTGGTTCTTCCTCGGGCGGCATTGCCAGCATTATGCCTGGGTGCAGAAGGCTATGCGGCGGCCCACATTCGAACGGGCCACCGCACTTCTCGAGCGGCACCCGAGGGCCTTCATATTCGGCTTTCGCTTCGCCTACGGCCTGAGGATGATCAGTCCGATCGCGATCGGGGCCAGCCACGTCCCGGTCAGGACGTTCGTTCCTCTCAATGCCTGTGCTGCGCTTCTTTGGGGGACCGCATTCACTCTCATCGGCTATGTGTTCGGGCAAGCATTCTCCGGTCTCTTCCGCGAAATCGGGCATGCCGCGCTTTATGCGGTGGCGATCGTGCTGGGCGTGGCACTCGCGCTCGGGATCGTGGCGCGCGTCAGCCACCGCACTCTCGCATCGCTATGGCGTCGCCCGAAGTGACGGATGCCTTTTCCACGGCGATACAGGCGTAGGACATTGTGTCCGCTCCGGGACGGACAAGCTGTCGGTGCGATCCCCACTCGCCTCCGGCAGACCTCAGCATTTGGCCGGTTTCCCGATTGGCACGTCTATTGCTGCCGTTCATTTCATACATGCGAAGCCGAGACGGACACAGCATTGACGTGGCCACCGGCGTCCTCACTGCATCTCTGGAGAGAACCATGTCGCTCACTGGACGAGAGATCGGGTCAACCATCGACGAAGATGGCACAATCACAATAGCGGTGAGAGAGGTCTCCGTTGCGGATCCGGGCGATGACGAGATTGTCGTCCGGGTGGAGGCGACCCCGATCAATCCCAGTGATCTTTTCCTGCTACTTGGGCCGGCCGACGTCGCGACCCTGACCCCCGGTGGAAGCGCCGAATACCCGACCCTCTCGGGCAAAATTCCTCCCGCGAGGCTAGCAGGAGTTGGAGGCAGGCTCGGGATCACGATGCCGGTTGGCAATGAAGGGGCCGGCGTTGTCGTCGCGGCAGGAAGGAACGTGGCCACCCTCATGGGCAAGCGGGTCGGGATGGTGGGAGGCGCGATGTTTGCCGACTACCGCAAGATCGCCGCCAAGGACGTCGTGGTCCTTCCCGACGGCGCGACCGCAGCGAATGGCGCCTCCATGTTCGTAAATCCGCTGACGGCGCTCGGCTTCGTGGAAACCATGAAGCGGGATGGACATCACGCGATCGTCCACACCGCCGCGGCGTCGAACCTCGGCCAGATGCTTCTCAAGGTCTGTCTCAAGGACGGCATTCCGCTCGTCAATATCGTGCGGTCCCAGGAACAGGTCGACCTGCTGCGAGGTCTTGGTGCGACGCATGTTCTGAACAGCAAGGCAGAGGGGTTTCTGGACGAGCTGGCCCAGGCGCTGCGGGAGACGGGCGCCACGATCGCCTTTGACGCGATCGGCGGCGGGGACCTTGGAGACGAGGTGCTCCAGGCCATGGAGCGGGTCGCCGTGGAGAGCATGACCGAATATAATCGCTACGGGTCAGAGACGTTCAAGCAGCTCTACATCTATGGCGCGCTCGATCTGGCGGCGACGACGTTGAATCGGCCTGCCCTAGGGTTCCTGTGGAGCGTTTCCGGTTGGCTCCTTTTTCCCTTCCTGCGCAAGGCAGGACCGGAGGTGGCGGCACGCCTGCGCCAGCGCATCGTGGAGGAGCTGCAGACGACCTTTGCGAGCCACTATACGAGGATCATCGGCCTGGCTGAGGCGCTCCGACCCGATGTCGTGAGCGCCTATGTACGCAAGGCGACCGGCGAGAAATTCCTTATCGACCCCGTCAAGGGTTGAGTGTCAGGGTGCAGCGGCGGTCGGCGGCAAAGGGACGAACTGGAAAGGCAGGGACAGATGACGACGGATGCGGCAAAGATCATTCGGTGCCCGGTCTGCGCGACCGGCAACCGCATTCCGCTCGAACGCGCCATGACCGAAGGCAAGTGCGGAAAGTGCGGATCGCCGCTCTTCAAGCATGAACCGATCGTGCTGACCGCCGCGAATTTCGACGCGCATGCCGCCAGGAGCGATATCCCGTTGCTGGTCGACTTCTGGGCGACATGGTGCGGTCCCTGCCGTGTGATGGGACCGGCATTCGCGTCAGCTGCGCAAACGCTGGAGCCGGCGATGCGCCTCGGCAAGCTCGACACCGAAGCCGAGCAGACCATCGCCCATCGTTATTCGGTTCAGTCGATACCGACGCTGATCCTGTTCTTCCATGGGCGGGAGCTGGGCCGGCACAGCGGGGCGATACCTCCCGCGACGATTATCTCCTGGGCGCGCAAGACCGCAGGCGTCTAGTCTTCCGGGAAAAGAGCAGCCTAGAGGTTGTTATGAACCTGTAGCGATTGCGGCGGCCTGTTTCATCATGAGGCAGGCGAAGGCGACGACATGCAGTCCGGCCAGTGTCTGTGCATATCGCTCATAGTCTTTGACGAGGCGGC